>NZ_JBVHKB010000033.1:0-2748 GCF_055559735.1 Streptomyces sp. NPDC023573 | reverse complement strand
AGAATGACGGAGTGCCGGCTGTATCGTCCCGGGCTTTCGCCGCACGGGTCCGTGAGGTGGCAGGGGTTTCCTCACCGAAGGAGATGATCCTGTCGAACCAGCGGAAGTACTACCCGGGTGTGGGGCTGCAAGGCGAGGAGGAGACCCGGTGAGCGCTCTGATCGGCGACGACGAGATCAGTGACGAGATAGGGCTGGTCTGGCTGGAGGACGTATTCCTGCTGGACTACGTGCGGCAGAGCCTGGACCGGCTGCCCACCCGCCGGGGAAAACCCGCCTACCACCGGGGCGGGCGCATGGTCGGCTACGCCATGCTGGGCCCGGAGGCCCGTTCCTCCCGTGCATCGGGGACGTTCCGAAGGCGGGTGTTCTGGCTGCTCCCGCACGACCGCGACACCGACCCCCAAGGTCTGTACGCCACCGGCGCCCCCTCCGAGTCGGTTGATCCCCGGACACTGGCGGCCGGGACCAAGGGCCACAAGACCGAGCGCTCCGAAGGCGGTCCGCCCTCCAGCGCGATGCGGGAACTCGGCATCACGCTTCCGTACTGATTCCGGCCTCCCCGGTGCGCCTCGAAGCCGCTGCGGCCGTCACGGCAGAACGCCGGCGCTCCGACGGTTCTCCGCCATGGCGGCCGCGACGGATGCGTACCTCACCGGCACAGCCCCCTGACGGGCCAGGTGCCGGGGTGGCGGCCCATGCCCGGAGTTCCGCCGGGCCACCACCCGTTGCCGGACCGAGTCGGCATTATCGAAGAAGAACACGTTCTGCTGCCCCTTTACTCTGTGTCTGATCCGACATTCGTAAAGGAGCCTGTTGTGTCACGTATCGATGAATTACCGGTTCGCGAACGTGCACGGGAACGGATATCTCTTCCGGCAGGAGATCCATCGGGAGAAGGCGCAGGACGCCGGCGAGGGCTCCTGTTGATCCTGAGCATTCTTGCCGGATTCATTCTGACAGTGATCTGGTCAGCAGAGTTCGTCGACAAGACCATCGGCGGCAACATAGCCGAGTCGGTTCTCGGGCACGACCCGGAGACGGCCCCGCTCACCTCGGCTGCGGCCGGCATCCTCTTCGCTTTCGCCTCCGGTCTCGCAGGTACGTTCACTGCCTGCAACATCGCTGTGTTCGGCACGGTCGCGCCGATGATGGGCACGATGACCAGCCGCAAGAGCCGGGCCGTCCAGGCGCTCAAGCCGCTGGGGTGGCTGTTCCTCGGCATGGCCGCAGTCTCCGCCGCATACGGGGCCCTGGTCGGTCTGGTGGGACCCTCCATGCCGCAGTTCTCCGAGGCGCAGTCGGTGCCGGGTGAACTGTCGGGGCGTTCCATCCAGTCGATGATCGTTTTCGGAGTCATCGGTCTGGCGATGCTTTACATGGGGCTCGGTGCGCTGGGCTTCGTCCGCGATCCGTTCACGCGGCTGTCCCGCCGCTTTCCCCACGCTCAGACCGTGTTCATGGGCGCCCTGGTCGGTGGCTTCCTTGTCGGCCGGCCGTACCCTCTTTTCCGGCAGCTTTTCCGCGATGCGGCCGAGAGCGGCAACCCTCTCTACGGGGCGGCGGCCTTCGTACTGCAGTCGGTCGGAAATGTGCTGATCATCGCGGTGATCCTGTTCCTTACCGCGTACGTCGCCGGGGGACGCCTGTCCGCGTGGATGACGGCGAAGCCCGGCCGTATGGCCGCCGTCACTGCGGTGACGCTGATCATCGCGGGTGTCTTCACTTTCCTGTACTGGGACGTCAGGCTGCTGGCGCGCCGCGAGATCATTCCCTGGTATCCGATCGCTCCGTGGGCGGCGTGAGCGGCGCGAGGAGAATCTGGATCGGCCGGTGCCGGAGCCGTGAACCGGCCGGCTTCGGCACCGGTGCTACGTCGGACCGAGGATATGGATGGAAGGACAGCGGTGAGCACGCAGTCGGACACGGCACCCACCGCCGTCGAGGCGGCAACCGGCTCTGCGGCGGAGGCGAACAGGCTGCTTGAACGGCTGGCCGGCCGGCTGGGCGGAGTTGCGTCGGCGAAGGCCGTCTTCGGCGAACCCATCGTCTGCGAAGGGGTCACCGTCGTACCGGTGGGCAAGGTGGTGGTCGGCTTCGGTGGCGGTGCCGGGCGGGAGACCGCTGCGGCGACGACCGGGGACGGCGGAGGAGGAGGCGGCGGTGCTGCGGCCAGGCCGCTCGGTTTCATCGAGATCAGGAACGGCACCGCGGTGTACCGGCCGATCAGTGATCCGTGGGCCGGCGTCTTCGGCCCTTTGGCCGCCCTACTGGCCGGCGCCGCAGCCACGAGGGTCACCGGTTTCCTGGCCGGGCGCCGCAACCGTAGGTGCCCGGGGCGATGAGCCGCAGCGCGTTCGGCAGGGACGATGCGCGGCGAAGGCGCCGGCGTGGCCGTTTCTGCCGGGGCCGCACGAGCCGCCGTCACGCGGCAGGGTGAAGGAGAACGGCCGGCGGGTGGGCGGCCGGCCGAGGCCCTGGCGTCTGTGGTCGAGGGTGAGGAGGTCCTGCGTCTGGACGAGCTGGTCCTTGTGGACGGACGAGCTGTCCGGGCTGGATGAGCGCGCTCATCGCAGGGCTTCGGCTTCACGGTTCGGGGCGGAGCCGCCCGCTTCGGAGGGGATGCCGATGCCGGGGTAGTGCTTCCGCTGGTTCGAGAGGATCATCACGCGGTGGCTGGCGAGGCCGACCGCTTCGCGTACGCGGTTGGCGAAGGCCCTCGAGGAGACAGGGCTGGCGTCCTGCACTC
>NZ_JBVHKB010000032.1:0-5061 GCF_055559735.1 Streptomyces sp. NPDC023573 | reverse complement strand
GCGACGAGCGTTCACCCCTCGTCCAACGACCACCAACCCCGGCAGTCACAAAATCATCCCGAACTACCAACTACATAGATCAGATGCCCTCTTAGTCTTATTCCATCCAGGTTTTCCACCGCATCTGTGATGGTTCGCAGAATCCGGCATCTACAGCTTGGCTGTGTGAAATTTTTCCCATGTAGAAGCAGTCTGGGTAGATCGGCTGCATGGCATACCAGCCGCCGGCCGTCAGCAGGACAAGTGTCAGTGCGGCAGCGGGGTGTCTCCATGTGGGAGGTCCCGAGAGCGGGCGAATCATGGTTTGATCATATGGCTCGCTGTGAAGTGTCAATGCTCTGGCGGGCGGAGACCCCGGCCCCTTCCGGATCGGTTGGTTCCCCTAGGCACTGTTTCTCGGATCTCCTGACCTGAGTGGGGTGTTGGGGGCAGGCTGGCTTCATGGGCCGTGGGGATCTGACGAATGCGGAGTGGGATCGGCTGGTGTCGTTCTTGCCTCCTGGTGGTGCGCGTGGAGGTCGGTGGAGCGATCACCGCCGGGTGATCAACGGGGTCCTCTACAGGGTGCGGACTGGTGTGCAGTGGCGGGACCTGCCGGAGCGGTTCGGGCCGTGGGAGACGGTCTATAAACGGCATCGCCGCTGGTCAGCTGATGGAACCTGGAAGATGCTGCTGTCTCGCATCCAGGCGGCCGAGGACGCCGAGGGCGGGATTGACTGGGACGTGTCGGTGGACTCGACAGCGGTGCGGGCCCACCAGCACGCTGCCAGCGCGAGGAAAGCGCCGCCTGCCGCGATGCCTCAAAAGGGGACCGCCGGGGGGACGAACCAGGTCGATCCGGTACTGCAGAAACTGGCCCTCCGTCTGGAGGAGGTGGTCAGATCGGCGAATGCCTGGGACGTTTCCGCGGCGGATTCACCACCAAGATCCACCTCGCCGCCGACGGACGATGCCGCCCCCCCTCGCCTTCGTCCTGACACCCGGACACTACGGTGACGGACCCCAGTTCGAGCGGGTACTCGAGCAGGTCTCCGTACCCCGCACCCGAGTCGGCCGGCCCCGCACCAGGCCCGACCATGTCCTGGCAGACAAGGCATACACGTCCCGCCAGAACCGCCGCTACCTGCGACGACGCGGGATCCGGCACACCATCCCCGAACGTCTCGACCAGCAGAAACACCGCAAGAATCGAGGCTCCCGAGGCGGCCGGCCCACCGGATTCGACAGCGAACGCTACAAGAAACGCAACACCGTCGAACGCACCATCAACCGCCTCAAAGGCTTCCGCGCCGTCGCCACCCGCTACGAGAAACGCGCCTACATCTACCTCGGCACCGTCACACTCGCAGCCCTCGCTATCTGGCTCCGAACATGATCCGAGAAACAGTGCCTAGGGCCTGTCCGATGGGTCGTGGTCGGCGTGAGTAAAGATGGCGCCCATGGCCACGGAACCCGTGCAGATCCCTATCGATCAGCTTCGTCGTGCTTTGGACGTGGCTCTTCGGCACATTGAAGCGTCAGCCGGACCCACCTTGACACTCAGGGAAGACCTCTTCTGGTCTGTCTCAGCCGACGAGCTGTACAGCGTTGGCGCCGAACCCCAGGTCCTCACGATTGGGCAGCTTTCGGAGTCGTGGCAGCACGTTGAGGATCTGCTTGCTCACGAGGATCGGGCCGTGGGTTATCACTTGGTGTGGCTCGCCGACGTGATCCGGGCGATCGGCCAGGAAACTCCCTAACAGGGCTGCTGACGCGTCACGAGCGGAGCCACAGGCGGAGCGGGGCAACGGTCACCGTTCCGTGGAAGACGTAGGCACGCTTATCGAAACGGGTGGCAACGGCCCGGAAGCATGAGCTCTCACGGGCTCGTCCACTTCGACGCTCACTTCCGCAACATCCTGACCGACGGACGACTGCTCTACTTCGCGGACTTCGGACTTGCCCTGAGCTCTGGCTTCCAACTCGCAGCGGCTGAGGTTGAGTTTCTCTCCCAGCATCTCGCCTACGACCGCTGCTACACCCCGAGCCACCTACTCCGTCACCACTTGCCAGACGGTATACGCGTCAACACGGAACACGAAGCGTTCCTGCGTGCATGGATCACGGGCCGAAAGCCTGATGGCGTCACACCAGAGATCACCACGATCATCGAACGGCACGCTCGGGCTGCCATCGTCCTGGACGGGTTTCACCGCCGCCTTCTCACGGAGAGCAAGCGGACGCCATTTCCGGCCTCCGAAATCGAGCGGACCCTGAGCGCTGCGGCTCTGCCGCCGCGCTGAAGACCCACGTGTGAGATCGGGCGTCAGGCGGTCTCCGGACCTGCCGTGTGCCGGGTGCCGAGGCGGCGCCGCAGTTCGAGGTTCTCGCCCCTGCTTCGAGAGCTTGCCGCAGGGCCTGGACCTCGTCGCGGTGCCGCTGCTTGAGCTCGGCGAGCTGGGCGGTGAGGGTGCGCACGCCGCTGCTGGGAGAGTCGTCTGGCAGCTGCCCGGTCGGCCGTGGTGGGTGGCGGGCAGCCGCTTCACCCCGGCCCGCACCCGCTTCCCGCCGCAACCAGCGCCTTCGACTCGCCGAGCAGCGACAGGAACGGCCGCACCGTGTTGTACCGAGTGGCCAGCGCCGCCCGCACGGCGACCACTGCCGAGTCCTCGTCCTGCGGCACCAGCGAGACCACCAGCGCCGCCACGCTCATCACCACCGCCCCCGGGGCGACCTCCTCCCCGCCCGCCACAGCGCGGCCGCGTCCAGATCCGCGTCGTGACTCTCGACCAGCTCCAGTTCTCCGAACAGCACCTTCGCCGCCCGCACCAGGGTCCGCGACGCCTTCTTCAGCTGCGGCAGCATCGAAAGCCGCTCCTTGTCCGTCGCCCGCTTCGCCGTGCTGATCAGCCTCGTCGCCATCAGCACCGAGAACAGGTCCAGTGCCTCATCGATCGCCTTGGCCTCAAGGTGACGCATCACTGCGGTGAGCATCGCCATGCGCCGATCTGCGACGGCGCGGCGCTGACCATCACGGTCTGCGCCTCGGACGCTGGCAGCGCACCCGGTGCGGGTGGCAACGGTGCCCAGGCCGCGCCTGCCGGAGTTTCGGGCGGGCCGTCCGGGTCCTCGAAGCCGCCGTGTACGTACACCCGTGAGCGAGTGGCCTGGGACATCGGCCTCGCAGTCATTGCCCCGGGGCGTCGCCAAGTGGCGGTGCTGGCCGCGACGGACACCGACTGAAGAACCCTGATCCACGCTGTCGTCCCTGGTCAACGTCTGGTCAGACTGCTCCCGCTGCACGTTACTGCCACTGACATCCACACAAGCAGTCAGCTCAGCAGGTTCCACGCCTGGCCGAGTGAGCAGGCGGAGGCCGTGGCCGCGCCTGTCGACTCCTCATCGGTTTCGGCGGTCTCGGAACCGCAGCCGGCGAGGACCACCAGGGCCGCGCCGAGCACGACCGCCCATATTCCCCGCTGCCACATGTCCTGCCCCCCGTCCGCCGAAGAATCGCAGCCCTGTCCCGTATCTCTGAGCGGCCGTGTGTGAGGGGCCGACATCGCTGCATGATCGAGTGAATGGGGGAGTGTGGCTGTCGTACTGCGACGGTCAGCAGGGTCCAGATCACGGTGCCCTAAACCTCGACCACATGGTCCCGCTCGCCGTAGCCGGGAGCTCCGGCGCCTCGGCCTGGGCGGCTGCTCGGCATGGGGCCCACACGAATGATCCAGCTGCGGCGACGCCGCTGGTCGTGGCGGCGCTCGTACGAACCGTCAGAAGTCCGACCGGTCGGCCGAGTAGCTGCCATCGACATCGGAGGGTGCATCGCCGGTATGTGGGGAAGTGAGCGTGCACCACTCTGCGGTGGCAGCTGACCGCGGACGCCGCTGAGCTTGAGGCACTGAAGGTATTCGCTGGGAGTCCTCTGCCGGGCGAGCATGGTCTCCTGCAACTGCGCCTTGTAGCGGTGCCTTCCCGGGGGAACGAGGGCCTGCCCGTTTCGTGTTTACCTTGGCGACCGTTCTGCGCTCGACGCCGCTTGTACCAGGAGCGGGGCACCCGGGGCAGGCGAAGTGGCCGGTGCCGTGGAGGCGCATACGTGTCGGCTTTCGTACCCGAGCCGGGGTCTGCTGCCTGCCATGGCGGCAGGAGTCGCCGCGGCGGTGCGTACCAGCATCTTGAATGGTCAGAGTTCCGCTGCGAGCAGGGTTAGACGCATGAGAGCTGCGATGGCGAGGGCGGCAGGGATGGCATGCCACCATTTCCGGAGCCATCCGGCCTTGACGAAGACCATCGTGAGTAGCGCCATGCAGGCGGAGGAGACCAGTCCGATGGTCCCGGCGACCTTGGAGTTGGTGACGGCTTGATGGTCCCAAGGACCATCGGGTTCGACCAGGTAGGCGGTGAGCACGACGTAGCCGGTTACCAGGGTCACCACGGTCAGAACAGTGGCGCATACACCGGTCCCCAGTCGCCCAGCGGCCCGAGAGCGCTCCTCGTACGTTCTGGTGGATGCACCAGCGTCTTGGTTCACTTCAGCGCCTCCGTCGCGTCGTCCAGTTTCCGGTCGAAGCCTCGACCATATGCCTGGGCGGCCGGGTCCTCGTAGTAGGGACCGCCGTTGTAGCGGGCGGCCAGTTCCTGCATTTGCGCCCGGGTCATCTGTTCCGGAGGGATGTCGGCGAAGCCGCTCTCTGCCTTGAGCTGGGCGAGGTACTCCGCAGCGATGAAGATGTTCTTGGCGGGATCCTTGATCGAATCTACGACCACGCTGCGTTGCATGTCGGTGAGATTGCCTGGGTCGTAACCAAGGACCTCAGCCGCACGACGGACCTGGATAGCCATAGGCCCCATGGACGTCTGGTCCGGGTCGCCGGGAAGAATCTTCCGTCCTTCGAGCCTGCGGTAGCAGATGAGGGTGCAGGCGATGCTGGTGAACGCGAGGAAGTGGTCGGCTTTGCGTTCGTAGCGTCGGTAAAGGCGCCGGCAGCCGGCGAGCCAGGCCATGGTGCGTTCCACGGTCCAGCGATGGCGGCCCAGCCGTTGCGAGGACTCGACTCCCTTGCGGGCGATGCGGTG
>NZ_JBVHKB010000031.1:1946-5341 GCF_055559735.1 Streptomyces sp. NPDC023573 | reverse complement strand
GAAAGAGTCTGATAGAGTCGGAAACGCAAGAACAGAAGGGAAGCGCCCGGAGGGCCCCGGTGAAACGGGACCGAAGGAAGCGTCCGTTCCTTGAGAACTCAACAGCGTGCCAAAAGTCAACGCCAGATATGTTGATACCCCGGCCTGCTTCGGCAGGTTGGTGGTTCCTTTGAAAAGTCCTACCGGTCCTTCGGGTTCGGTGGGCAACAACAGCGAGGACGCTGTGAACGACCGGTCTTATTCCGACCTGGTCGTTCCGCTCTCGTGTTGTGATCCCGATTACGGGAAAACATTCACGGAGAGTTTGATCCTGGCTCAGGACGAACGCTGGCGGCGTGCTTAACACATGCAAGTCGAACGATGAAGCCTTTCGGGGTGGATTAGTGGCGAACGGGTGAGTAACACGTGGGCAATCTGCCCTTCACTCTGGGACAAGCCCTGGAAACGGGGTCTAATACCGGATAACACTCTGTCCCGCATGGGACGGGGTTAAAAGCTCCGGCGGTGAAGGATGAGCCCGCGGCCTATCAGCTTGTTGGTGGGGTGATGGCCTACCAAGGCGACGACGGGTAGCCGGCCTGAGAGGGCGACCGGCCACACTGGGACTGAGACACGGCCCAGACTCCTACGGGAGGCAGCAGTGGGGAATATTGCACAATGGGCGAAAGCCTGATGCAGCGACGCCGCGTGAGGGATGACGGCCTTCGGGTTGTAAACCTCTTTCAGCAGGGAAGAAGCGAAAGTGACGGTACCTGCAGAAGAAGCGCCGGCTAACTACGTGCCAGCAGCCGCGGTAATACGTAGGGCGCAAGCGTTGTCCGGAATTATTGGGCGTAAAGAGCTCGTAGGCGGCTTGTCACGTCGGATGTGAAAGCCCGGGGCTTAACCCCGGGTCTGCATTCGATACGGGCTAGCTAGAGTGTGGTAGGGGAGATCGGAATTCCTGGTGTAGCGGTGAAATGCGCAGATATCAGGAGGAACACCGGTGGCGAAGGCGGATCTCTGGGCCATTACTGACGCTGAGGAGCGAAAGCGTGGGGAGCGAACAGGATTAGATACCCTGGTAGTCCACGCCGTAAACGTTGGGAACTAGGTGTTGGCGACATTCCACGTCGTCGGTGCCGCAGCTAACGCATTAAGTTCCCCGCCTGGGGAGTACGGCCGCAAGGCTAAAACTCAAAGGAATTGACGGGGGCCCGCACAAGCAGCGGAGCATGTGGCTTAATTCGACGCAACGCGAAGAACCTTACCAAGGCTTGACATATACCGGAAAGCATCAGAGATGGTGCCCCCCTTGTGGTCGGTATACAGGTGGTGCATGGCTGTCGTCAGCTCGTGTCGTGAGATGTTGGGTTAAGTCCCGCAACGAGCGCAACCCTTGTTCTGTGTTGCCAGCATGCCCTTCGGGGTGATGGGGACTCACAGGAGACTGCCGGGGTCAACTCGGAGGAAGGTGGGGACGACGTCAAGTCATCATGCCCCTTATGTCTTGGGCTGCACACGTGCTACAATGGCCGGTACAATGAGCTGCGATGCCGCGAGGCGGAGCGAATCTCAAAAAGCCGGTCTCAGTTCGGATTGGGGTCTGCAACTCGACCCCATGAAGTCGGAGTTGCTAGTAATCGCAGATCAGCATTGCTGCGGTGAATACGTTCCCGGGCCTTGTACACACCGCCCGTCACGTCACGAAAGTCGGTAACACCCGAAGCCGGTGGCCCAACCCCTTGTGGGAGGGAGCTGTCGAAGGTGGGACTGGCGATTGGGACGAAGTCGTAACAAGGTAGCCGTACCGGAAGGTGCGGCTGGATCACCTCCTTTCTAAGGAGCACTTCTTACCAAGTTCGCTTGGTCAGAGGCCAGTACACCGGCGAATGTTCGGTGCTGGTTGCTCATGGGTGGAACGTTGACTATTCGGCACGACAGGTTGTTTTCGCTAGTACTGCTTCGGCGTGGAAAGTGAGAGGGATCGGTCGGGTCGGGCACGCTGTTGGGTATCTGAAGGTACGGGCTCGTTTGAGTCTGTCCCTTTGGTTGCCGGCCCCAGTGAACTCGTCGGAAGACGGGGTGATGGGTGGCTGGTCGTTGTTTGAGAACTGCACAGTGGACGCGAGCATCTGTGGCCAAGTTTTTAAGGGCGCACGGTGGATGCCTTGGCACCAGGAACCGATGAAGGACGTGGGAGGCCACGATAGTCCCCGGGGAGCTGTCAACCAAGCTTTGATCCGGGGGTTTCCGAATGGGGAAACCCGGCAGTCGTCATGGGCTGTCACCCGCTGCTGAACACATAGGCAGTGTGGAGGGAACGAGGGGAAGTGAAACATCTCAGTACCCTCAGGAAGAGAAAACAACCGTGATTCCGGGAGTAGTGGCGAGCGAAACTGGATCAGGCCAAACCGTATGCGTGTGATACCCGGCAGGGGTTGCGTATACGGGGTTGTGGGATCTCTCTTTCACAGTCTGCCGGCTGTGAGGCGAGTCAGAAACCGTTGATGTAGGCGAAGGACATGCGAAAGGTCCGGCGTAGAGGGTAAGACCCCCGTAGCTGAAACATCAACGGCTCGTTTGAGAGACACCCAAGTAGCACGGGGCCCGAGAAATCCCGTGTGAATCTGGCGGGACCACCCGCTAAGCCTAAATATTCCCTGGTGACCGATAGCGGATAGTACCGTGAGGGAATGGTGAAAAGTACCGCGGGAGCGGAGTGAAATAGTACCTGAAACCGTGTGCCTACAAGCCGTGGGAGCGTCGCTGTATGTGCTTGCACATGCAGTCGTGACTGCGTGCCTTTTGAAGAATGAGCCTGCGAGTTAGCGGTGTGTAGCGAGGTTAACCCGTGTGGGGAAGCCGTAGCGAAAGCGAGTCCGAACAGGGCGATTGAGTTGCACGCTCTAGACCCGAAGCGGAGTGATCTAGCCATGGGCAGGTTGAAGCGGAGGTAAGACTTCGTGGAGGACCGAACCCACCAGGGTTGAAAACCTGGGGGATGACCTGTGGTTAGGGGTGAAAGGCCAATCAAACTCCGTGATAGCTGGTTCTCCCCGAAATGCATTTAGGTGCAGCGTCGTGTGTTTCTTGCCGGAGGTAGAGCACTGGATAGGCGATGGGCCCTACCGGGTTACTGACCTTAGCCAAACTCCGAATGCCGGTAAGTGAGAGCACGGCAGTGAGACTGTGGGGGATAAGCTCCATGGTCGAGAGGGAAACAGCCCAGAGCATCGACTAAGGCCCCTAAGCGTACGCTAAGTGGGAAAGGATGTGGAGTCGCAGAGACAACCAGGAGGTTGGCTTAGAAGCAGCCACCCTTGAAAGAGTGCGTAATAGCTCACTGGTCAAGTGATTCCGCGCCGACAATGTAGCGGGGCTCAAGCGTACCGCCGAAGTCGTGTCATTCATAC
>NZ_JBVHKB010000031.1:0-1853 GCF_055559735.1 Streptomyces sp. NPDC023573 | reverse complement strand
TAGTGGATGGGTAGGGGAGCGTCGTGTGCCGGGTGAAGCAGCCGCGGAAGCGAGTTGTGGACGGTTCACGAGTGAGAATGCAGGCATGAGTAGCGATACACACGTGAGAAACGTGTGCGCCGATTGACTAAGGGTTCCTGGGTCAAGCTGATCTGCCCAGGGTAAGTCGGGACCTAAGGCGAGGCCGACAGGCGTAGTCGATGGACAACCGGTTGATATTCCGGTACCCGCTTTGAAACGCCCAATACTGAATCAGGCGATGCTAAGTCCGTGAAGCCGGCCCGATCTCTTCGGAGTTGAGGGTAGTGGTGGAGCCGACGAACCAGACTTGTACTAGGTAAGCGATGGGGTGACGCAGGAAGGTAGTCCAGCCCGGGCGGTGGTTGTCCCGGGGTAAGGGTGTAGGCCGTGTGGTAGGTAAATCCGTCACACGTTAAGGCTGAGACCTGATGCCGAGCCGATTGTGGTGAAGTGGATGATCCTATGCTGTCGAGAAAAGCCTCTAGCGAGTTTCATGGCGGCCCGTACCCTAAACCGACTCAGGTAGTCAGGTAGAGAATACCGAGGCGTTCGGGTGAACTATGGTTAAGGAACTCGGCAAAATGCCCCCGTAACTTCGGGAGAAGGGGGGCCATCACTGGTGATCCGATTTACTCGGTGAGCTGGGGGTGGCCGCAGAGACCAGCGAGAAGCGACTGTTTACTAAAAACACAGGTCCGTGCGAAGCCGTAAGGCGATGTATACGGACTGACGCCTGCCCGGTGCTGGAACGTTAAGGGGACCGGTTAGTGCACTTTCGGGTGTGCGAAGCTGAGAACTTAAGCGCCAGTAAACGGCGGTGGTAACTATAACCATCCTAAGGTAGCGAAATTCCTTGTCGGGTAAGTTCCGACCTGCACGAATGGCGTAACGACTTCTCGACTGTCTCAACCATAGGCCCGGTGAAATTGCACTACGAGTAAAGATGCTCGTTTCGCGCAGCAGGACGGAAAGACCCCGGGACCTTTACTATAGTTTGATATTGGTGTTCGGTTCGGCTTGTGTAGGATAGGTGGGAGACTTTGAAGCGGCCACGCCAGTGGTTGTGGAGTCGTCGTTGAAATACCACTCTGGTCGTGCTGGATGTCTAACCTGGGTCCGTGATCCGGATCAGGGACAGTGTCTGATGGGTAGTTTAACTGGGGCGGTTGCCTCCTAAAGAGTAACGGAGGCGCCCAAAGGTTCCCTCAGCCTGGTTGGCAATCAGGTGTTGAGTGTAAGTGCACAAGGGAGCTTGACTGTGAGACCGACGGGTCGAGCAGGGACGAAAGTCGGGACTAGTGATCCGGCAGTGGCTTGTGGAAGCGCTGTCGCTCAACGGATAAAAGGTACCCCGGGGATAACAGGCTGATCTTCCCCAAGAGTCCATATCGACGGGATGGTTTGGCACCTCGATGTCGGCTCGTCGCATCCTGGGGCTGGAGTCGGTCCCAAGGGTTGGGCTGTTCGCCCATTAAAGCGGTACGCGAGCTGGGTTTAGAACGTCGTGAGACAGTTCGGTCCCTATCCGCTGTGCGCGTAGGAATATTGAGAAGGGCTGTCCCTAGTACGAGAGGACCGGGACGGACGAACCTCTGGTGTGCCAGTTGTCCTGCCAAGGGCATGGCTGGTTGGCTACGTTCGGAAAGGATAACCGCTGAAAGCATCTAAGCGGGAAGCCTGCTTCGAGATGAGTATTCCCACCACCTTGAGTGGTTAAGGCTCCCAGTAGACGACTGGGTTGATAGGCCAGATGTGGAAGCCCGGTAACGGGTGGAGCTGACTGGTACTAATAGGCCGAGGGCTTGTCCTCAGTTGCTCGCGTCCACTGTGTT
>NZ_JBVHKB010000030.1:0-14016 GCF_055559735.1 Streptomyces sp. NPDC023573 | reverse complement strand
GTGTCGGGGGGGCGTTTTTTTTTTGTTTTTCTTATCGGCCCAATTATTTTTTTGTCGCGGGGGGGGGGGCGGGGGCGCCCCCCCCCCCCGGGGGCCCCCCCCGGCCCGCCCCCACGGGGGTGTCACAGCAGGGTGCCCGTCGCCATCACCGCGGCGACCGCCAGCAGCAACGTGCCGAAGACCCGCTGCAAGGTGGCGGGCCTGACCTTCGCGGCCAGCCGCTTGCCGTCCCAGGCGCCCAGGACCGCCGTCGCGATGAACGGCATGATCAGGGCCCAGTCCAGGCTTACCTCGGTCGTCGCGCGGGCCACGAGAGCGACCAGCGCGTTGGCGAGGATGACCAGCAGGCTCGTACCGACCGCCGCGCTCATCGGCACCGCCAGTGCTGCCACCAGGGCGGGGACGGCGAGGAAGCCGCCGCCGACCCCGAGGAACCCGGTCACCGCGCCAAGGGCGGCTCCCGCCCCCGTTGCGCGGGGCACGGATGCGGACGCCGTCACGTCTTCGGACCGTGGCCGGCGGCGCAGCATGCGCAGCCCGGCGAGGACCGCGAGGGCGGCGAAGGCCGGCGTCAGCACGGCTGCGGGGATGTGCGCGGACAGCAGGCCGGCCGCTGCGGCGGGCAGCAGCCCGGCCGCGGCGAACAGCAGGCCGGCCCGCCAGCGCACCGTTCCGACCCGGGCGTGGGCCAGCAGCGCGGTGAGCGAGGTGACGATCACGATGATCAGGCTGGCGGTGGTGGCCTCGGCCGGACTGAACCCGAGCAGGTAGATCAAGGCGGGGACGGTCAGGATGCTGCCGCCCGCCCCCAGCGAGCCCAGAGCGAGGCCGACCAGCGCCCCGGCGAGCAGAGCGAGAACGAGCGCGGTCATATGACGGTGCCCGCCGCACCGTGCGCATCCTGCACGGGCAGGCACGCGGCGGCCCAGGCACGCATCCCGCCGACGACGTCGACCGCCGTGACACCGCGCCCGGCGAGCAGGCGCGCGGCCTGCTGGGAGCGGTGCCCGGAGCGGCAGATCAGCACCAGGTCACGGCCGTCCGTCCAACCGGGCAGGTCGGCGCCCCCGGCCAGCCGCGACAGCGGCGAGAAGAAGGCCGCAGGAGCGTGACCGGCCTGGTACTCGTCCTCCTCCCGGACATCGGCGAGCAGCGCGGAGCCGTCCTCGACGGCGCGGTGGGCCTGTGCCGGTGTGACGCGGCCGGCGCCGCATTCGGGCAAGAGCATGGTGCTTCCTCTGGTGCCTGTGACCCGGCCGGCTCAGGTGGCCCGGCGGGGGTCGGGTGGTGCGGTCAGTGCTGGACGGGTGTCACGAGCGGGAGCCCGGCGTCGGCGGCCGCGGCGTACCCGTCGTCTACGGCGACGACGTCACGTCCCGAGGCGTCCAGGACGGAGGCGGCGATCGCCGCGCGCATACCCCCCGCGCAGTGCACCCACACCGTCCCGGCGGGCACCTCGGCAAGGCGCTGGTGGACCTGGTGGACCGGGATGTGCACGCTGCCCTCGATCCAGCCACCGGCGCGTTCGCCGTCGCGGCGCACGTCCAGCACCACCGGCTCCTCGCCCCGCTCGCGCGCGGCAGCCAGGTCGGCGAACGTCGCCCGTGGGAACGAGGCGATCGGCGCCCCACCGTTGGTCCAGTCGGCCGGGGAGCCGACGGCCTCAGCGGCGGGGCGGTCGATGCCCACCCGGGCCAGCTCACGCTGGGCACGGGCGATGTCCTCGGCGCGCTCCGCGAGCAGGGTCACCGGCTTGCCCCACGGCATCATCCATGCCAGGTAAGTGGCCAGCTGGCCCTCGACCTCGAAGTTGAACGAGCCCGCCACATGGCCCTGGGAGAACGCCACACGGCTGCGCAGGTCCACCACCCACTCCCCGGCCGCCAGACGGCGGGCGATCTCCCCGGCGTCAGCGCGCTCCGGGGCGGTCAGGTCCACCGGGGCGGGGCCCGCGGCGTTGGCCGGGCCCATGTGCGCGTAGTAGGCCGGAACGTCGTCCAGCCCGGCCAGCAGCTCCTTGACGAACGTCTCCACGTCCCTCAGCAGCGCCGGGTTGGCCGCCTTCTCCGTCCCGATGGTGCTGTAGTCGCCGCCACTCCGGCCGGCGGAGCAGAAGCTGCCGAACCCGTGCGTCGGCATCACCGCCACGTCGTCGGCCAGCTCGGCGGCGAGCCGGTGCGCGGAGGCGTGCTGGGCGCGGGCCAGCTGCTCGGTGAGCCGCGGCTCCACCAGATCGGGGCGGCCCACACTGCCGATCAGCAGCGAGCCGCCGGTGAACGCGGCGACCGCCCGCCCGCCGTCCTCCAGCACATAGGAGGTGTGGTGCGGCGTGTGGCCAGGTGTGGCCACTGCCCGCAGCACCAGACCCTCATCGATCCTTTCGACATCACCGTCGGCCACCGCGACCCGGGCGTACGCAACGGACGCACCGGCGGGCACCAAATAACGGGCGCCGGTCAGCCGGGCCAGCTCCAGACCGCCGGTGACGTAGTCGTTGTGCACATGCGTCTCCGCGACGGCCGCAATCCGGACCCCGCGCCGCGCAGCTGCCGCGATCACCCGGTCGATGTCCCGCGGCGGATCCACGACCACCGCCGTGCGGGCCCCTCCGGCCAGATAGCTGCGGTTGCCCAGCCCTTCGGTTTCAAGGATGTCGGCAAAGAACACGGCACACTCTCCTCACAGCACGATTACCCCCCGGGGTATCTGAATCCACCGTAACAGAGATACCTGGGGGGGTATTGAGGGAGGCGTGCGACGACCGCCACAGCAGCGCCCGGGTGACATGCCGCCGCCTCACACACCGGTGGGCCACTATTGCCGACACCGAGAACCTCGGTCCTCCCCAGTGTCTCGGTCAGAGCCCCTGGACAGCCGCCTGACCAGGTGTCCCGGCCGGGCGGCTGTTGATCGCCCGCTGTTACATCCGGAATCCCGCGGGCCCCCGCACCGCGGCGGCGGCGAGTTCCTTGATCCGGGCGACGGGTGCGGGCACACCGGGTGCCTGCTGGACCCAGGCGACGAATTCCGTGATGGTGAGGCCGGACGGCGGCTGCCCCACGTACGGGATGGCGTACAGAGGGGTGTTCGGTTCGCTGCGCCAGCTGTCGGCCAGTGGGCCGAGGTCCACCGCGTCGAAGCCGAGGACATTCAGCAGGCCGGCCACCTCCTTCCTGGCGTCCGGGTCGTCGCCGGAAAGTGGCAGCGCGGTGCGGTCGGGGGCTCCCGCCGGGCGGAACAGCTCCAACAACTGCTTGGGGCCGATGTTGTGCAATGCCTTCACCACCTGGGCATCTGCGAGGTGGCGCTGCACCAGTTGGCTGGAGGTCAGCTCGTCGCTGTCGAGTTCCGGTATCCCGAATGCGCTGTGTGGCGCGTAGTTCATCGGGTCGATCACGGTCTTGCCGGCAAGCTCCGCCCGGGGCAACCGCTCGTAGGCGGCCAGTGGCACGGCCGCGATGACGGGATTGCCGGCTCTTGCTGCTTCGGCCGGGGTGGCCGCGCGGGCCCGCTCGCCGAGCTCCGCGACGAGACCGGCCAGCGTTTCGGGGCCGCGTGAGTTGCTCAGGACGACGTTCAGGCCGGCGTCGACGGCGCGGCGGGCGGCCCCGAGGCCGACCATGCCGGTGCCGATGACTCCGAGGGTTGTTGTGCTCACTCTGTTTCTCCGTTCGCAAGTCCCCGCGTCGCGGCATCCGGCGGGCGGGCCGCCCCGGCGGGCTCGTACCCATCACAGCTGGAGTGACCTGCGCGAACAATGACCAGAAACGCCCGGCAGCGATCACATCATGTGATAGATCAGGCGCATGGAACTGAGAGCGCTGCAGTACTTCGTGGCCGTGGCCGAGGAGCTGCACTTCGGGCGCGCGGCGCAACGGCTGGGCATAGTGCAGCCGGCGGTCAGCCAGCAGATCGCCCGGCTCGAACGTGAGCTCGGCGTACGCCTGCTCGACCGCACCTCGCGCCGGGTACGGCTCACCCCGGCCGGCGAACGCGTGCTCGCCGCGGCTCGCAGAACCCTCGCCGCGGCGGCCCGGGTGCGGGTGGTTGCCGGAGAGCCGGCGGCCGTTCTGCGCATCGGGGTGGCGTCCTGCGCCACCCGCCGGCTCGACCGGGCGGTGGGCCGCCTGAGCGACGGCGAACGCCCCGCCGAGCCGAGATTGGTCGACCTGCCGGTGGTCGCGCGACTCGACGCCGTCCGCGACGGAGAGCTGGACCTGGCCCTGGTGCGGGGCGCGCTCACCTCCTCCGCGGTGACGGTGGTGCGCGCCTGGTCCGAGCCACTGCACGCGGTGCTCGCGCGTGAACACCCCGCCGCCCGGAAACCGGTGGTCAGCCTGCACGATCTGGACCCGTACGGTCTGCGGCTTCCCGCCCGGGACAGTGACCCGCCGATGTATGACGCGATACTCGCCACCCTGCCCATGGCACCGCTGCGGCGTCCTGCCGGGGACATGCTCAACGTGCTGTTCGAGGTGGGCCGGGACACCGAGGGCTGGACGCTGATGCCGGCCGAGCAGCTCGACGTGTCCCGCTCCGAGCGGCTGGTCCACATGCCGCTCGACCCGCCGGTGACCGTCGACGGCCACGTCGTCACCTCACCGGCCACCCCGGAACCGTGCGTGGCCTCGTACGTGGCCGCGTTCGCGGACTGAACTTCCGCCTCGGGCCTGCCGGCCGGAGAAGGCGGACAGCACCGGCTGCACGCCCGGGCAGGCCGAGCGCGAGATCAGTTCTGCAGGACCGGGAAGGTGACGCCGGTCAGCCGCTCGCTCTCGTGCCACAGCCAGGTCCCCAACTCGGCGTCGTCGGCTCCGGCGGGCAGCCGGACCGGCTTGGGCGTGCCGGAGGTCTGGTCGCGGCCGGCCGGGCCGAGGTAGGCCCCGTTGACGGCCGCGGGGTTGGTCGCCGCGTAAAGGGACGGCCAGGCCGCGCCGTCGGGGGAGCCCATCAGCGTGCGGGAGGCGAGGGCCAGGATCAGGCGCCCCGTCCGGCTGGTGGAGGTGTGACGCTGCAGGTTGGTGACGGCCGAGCCCGGATGGACGGCCACAGCGCGGTGCGGACTGCCGGCAAGGCGACGGGCGAGTTCCTGGGTGAAGACGACGTTGGCGCGCTTGGACTTCGCGTACGCGCTCATCGGGCGGTAGCCGCGCTCGCTCATCAGGTCTGCGAGATCACCGGAGCGCCAGGCGGCGGCGAGGGCGCTGACCGTGACGACCCGGGCAGCCGCGGAGCGCCGCAGGGCGGGCATCAGGTGCGCGGTCAGCGCGAAGTGGCCGAGGTGGTTGGTGCCCACCGTGAGTTCCAGTCCGTCGCGGGTCAGCCGTCGTTCCGGGACGTCCATCACACCGGCGTTGTTGATGAGGAGGTCGAGGGTCTCGTCTGCGGCGAGCGGGGCGGCCGCCTCGCGGATCGCGTCAAGGCTGCCGAGGTCGAGTTCCACTGTCTTCAGTCGGGCACCGGGCACCTCCGCACGCACGCGGCGGGCGGCCTCTGCCAGGGAGTCGGGGCGCCGCCCCGCGAGCAGGACGCGGGCACCGCGCTCCGCCAGCACCTGGGCGGTGCGGTAGCCGATGCCGCTGTTGGCGCCGGTGATCAGTGCCGTCCGGCCCACGAGTCCGGGGACGCCGGCCGGGGACCAGTGCGAATCCACCATGCCACTCCTTAAATGAATGTTCATTTATTTCATTCTGTGGAGGCCGGTCCGACTTGTCAAATGAACGTTCATCAAGGGAGGGTGGGGCCATGGCAACACGTGACCCGGACCGAAAGCGCCGGCAGCTGATGGAAGCAGCCCTCGCCGAGTTCGCCGAGTTCGGTGCGGCCGGAGCCCGCGTGGACCGGCTCGCCAGACGTGCGGGTATCAGCCCTGGCCTGGTGTACTCCTTCGCCGCCGGTAAGGAGGGACTGTTCGAGGCCGTTTACGAGGCGATCGCCGAGCAGACCGTGAACGCGGCCCCCATCGACGCGGACGACCTGCCCGAATACGCCGGCCGCCTGCACGACGCCGGGCAGGAGCACCCCCAGGTCATGCGCTTTCTCACCTGGTACGCACTGCAAAGCACCGAACGGCCGGCACCCGGCGTCGTGGCCCGCTCGATGCAGGACAAGATCGCCGCTATCGAGGCCGCCCAGCAGCGCGGCAGCGTCCGCCGGGACAAGCCGGCCGCGGAGATCCTGGCGCTTGTCCTGACTCTCGCGAACATGTGGCAGCACCACACCGAGGACGTCAACTCCCTGGTGCCACGCGCACAGCAGCGCACAGCGATCACTGACGCCGTACGCCGTCTCGTCACCCCGGACCGGCCCGCCGATCACTGACGGCACCACCAGCACCAGCACCCTCGGCGTCCGAAGAGGGATACGACGGTCACGATGTCAGCGCCGCGAGCGATGACGGAGGCGTGGACTACAGCCTCGTGATCGCCGCCGCCCAGGCCGCCGGGCCCTGCCCGCCCGGCGAGGAAGCCTCCTGCGGCCGTCGCGTGCAGACGCTCACCGTCGACCTGCACATGATCGCCAAGCAGGCGGCGCAGGACGTCGACCGGTTGGAGGGCGCCAAGACGTTCGTCGCCTTCCTGGAGAAGGTCGAGACGGAGGAGACCAGCCGCCGTGGCCTGCTCACGCTGCGGCCGCCGTCCGGCGACGCGGAGACCGTCCGAACCGAGCAGGAGGAGACCGACAGCGGCCGCCAGCTGATCGAGCGTGCCCGCTTTCTGGTCGGCCGGTGGGTGCTGGTCTGCCGGTACAACAACGAGGAGAAGGCCGGAAACCGGCAGCACAACGTGCGCATGCTTGCCCACGTCGTCCGCCTCGCCCACGTCGTCGACCTGGGCGACGGCGCGGTCTCGGTGCACGCATGGCGAAGAAGGTCCTCCTGGACGACGACGACGCCGCCGGCGTCGTGGCGCGTGCCCAGGAGGCGTGGGGGAGCGCGGGGCTCCCTGACACAGGCACGGTGAGCGTGGAGCAGCTGCAGAAGGCGCGCGCGGAACTCGCGGGGTGAGCCGTGTTGTTCGTCGCCCCGTCCTCGTCGCGGAGACGGGCGACGGCGTGTCACAGGACCACGAGCGCGGCACCACCTGCTGCGCTACGAACGGCTCGCCTGACGGCCGGAGCTGATGCCCCCGGCGGCACCGGTCGCAAGGCATGCGGCATGCGTGCCGGGCACTACGATGCGGGCCATGGAGTGTTTTCCCGCCTGGCGGACGCGTCACTGAAGGCCCGGCTCAGCGCCGACCGTGGTCGCGAGCGGGCCGCCCGATGCCCTTGCGCCGCCCGGATACCGAGCCCTCAGCCTGAGAGGCACACTCCTATGCTCATTCGAGCGTTCACCCAGCAGGACCTGGCACCACTCACCGAGCTGACCGTCGACACGTTCCGGCCGTTCTACGAGGAGTCCTTCCGCCCGTTGATGGGCGAGGCCGTCTTCACCGTCCAGCACGGCAACTGGCGCGACGACTACCGCGAACAGGTCGCCGGACTCCACGCTCCCGCACGGCACACGTACGTAGCCGTCGCCGAAGCCGAAGGCACCATCGCGGGCTTCGTGGCGTGGAGCGTCGCCCCGGACCGCAAGAAGGGCGAGATCACGATCCTCGCCGTCTCGGCCCGGTACCGACGTCACCATGTGGGCACCGCACTCTGCGAGCACGCCTTCGAGGAGATGCGGGCCCTCGGTGCCGAGGTCGTCGAGATCGGTACCGGGGGAGACCGGTTCCACGCCCCGGCCCGAGCGCTCTACGAGGCACTCGGATGCACGCCTCTCCCCCTCACCGTGTACTTCCGTCAGCTCTGACACTCCCGGACGGGCGTCCTCGGGCGCCCGTCCGGATTTTGCGGGCCGCCCGTGAGCCGGCCGGCAGCAGGGCGACCCCACTGCGGCGAGGATGTCAGGTCCAGTCGTGGTCGATCCGTACGGAGACCTGGGCAGCGATGCGCGGTGCGGTCGCCGGGCAGCCCCCAGGGAGGGAAGTGAGTTGCAGGAAGGCTTCGGATGTTCAGAATACGGCCGACGATCCTTGCTCCACTGGTCATCATCCCGGCAGCAACCATGGTCGTTCTGCTGGTGGACGGCCGGGCCTTCGAAGCCGACCCGCCGGATCTGCCTGACGACCCCTGCCCTGCGTCCTCGTCCTCCGCCTCCGGGCGAGGCAGGTATCCCACCGACTTCACCAGCACAGCACAGCCGTACGAGGGCCGAGGGCCGAGGGCCCGGGCCCTCACCTGATCATGACTGACGCCGGGCTCGTCGACTCACGCATGCCCGCCGACCGGAAGGTCGCACCGCGAGGACCGCCTGGTCTCCGAGCTGGTGTTGTGCGAGTACCGGACGGACACCGGCGTGTCCCTGGGCGAGTGCCGCTACCTGGGCGGAGCTTCGGTGACGTTGAATCAGTCCCGTGCCCTCTACCGACTGCACGAGGCCAGGACCTCGGAACTGGTCATCAGCTTTCATATCGACGGGAGCGGCGGCTGTCCCTTCTTGATCCGGCACCTTGAGGGGAAACCGCCCCCTTGTCCATGCCACAGTCCATCGACGCCTCCGATGTGATCGCCGCGCTGCGCCCCTACGCCGAAGACCCGGGACCTCGGACGACGCGGGACTTGGGCTGCCGGGATCTTGCAGCCCGCATCTCAGGCAGACACGATGCCGGTCCTCCGCTCATCCGCGGACCGTGGCGCCCTCGGGCGCGGTCGGCGCCAGCCGGTACGCGTTGCCCTCGCGCCGCACGCGACCGGCGGTGGGAGGCGGGAAGTGGCTGCCGAGCAACAGGGTGGAGGTGCCGGCCAGCGAGTCGAGCATCCGACGCCGGGTCCTGGCGGCGACTTCGGGTGCGATGTCCACGCAGCTGCAGAGCTCCGGATGCCCCATCTGTACCGGGTGGTGGATGCTGTCGCCGCTGACGAGCGCGCGCTCACCCTGGCTGCTCAGCTCCACCGTCACCTGGCCCGGGGTGTGGCCGGGGCTGGGAAGCAGGCGGACGCCCGGCGCGATGCCCGTACCCTCGTCCGCGACGTCGACGAGGTCGAAGAGGCCCGCGTCGCGGACGGGGTGCACCGAGTCCTGGAACATCTGCCGCCGTGCTTCCTCCATCTCGACACCGGCCCAGTAGTTCCATTCGGTCTGCGAGGTGAGATAGCGCGCGTTGGGGAAGGTGGGTACCCAACTCTCGCTTTCCGAGCGGGTGTTCCAGCCCACGTGGTCGGTGTGAAGGTGGGTCAGGATGACCAGGTCCACGGTCTCCGGTGCGAAGCCCGCCGCTGTCAGACGCGCGACGTAGTCGCTGTTCAGGTTGTGCCAGGCGGGGTTGGCGCGCTGCTTCCCGTTTCCGATGCCGGTGTCGACCAGTATCCGCAGCCCGCCGGCCTCGACCGCGAAGCTGTGGCTTGCCAGCCGGAGGACTCCGGCCTCGTCGGCGAAGTCGGGGCGCAGCCACGGGGTCCGGGTGACGACATCCGGGGTCGCCCCGGGCAGCAGCCATGGGCCGGTCGCGGCGGGAAGGGTTGTCTCGTCGATACGTCGCACGGTGTGGCCGCCCACGGACCACGAGGGGGCCCGTACTGCGGCGGGGGCGCTGGGCTGAGAGGTCGCGGGCATGGTGATCTTCCCTTACGTCGACTAAAAGCAACTGGTTTGCTTTAAGTCACCGTAGGTCCTACCTTCACCTAAGGCAAACGATTCGCTTTTAGGTGTCGCGGGCCGTGGACAGTTCCCGGACCGATGCACCGTACAGAGCTGGAAGGACCCTCATGACCAGCGAACTCACTCCCCAGGAAGCAGCTCGAAGCGCGCTGCGGGCGGGCCTCCACCTCCGGGGCGACCGTCACGAAGGGGTGGCCGCAACCGCCAACCACATCCACTCCGTCATCACCACGCTGCGGGAACTCGACTTCGCCGACACGCCCCCCGCGATCGCGTACAGGGCCGGACAGGAGAACGCCGATGCAGCCCTTTGAGCTGTCCCTCACCGAGGCGGCCCGCGCGGTACGCGCACGGGAACTCTCCCCGGTCGAGCTCACCGAATCCGTACTGGCCCGCATCGGCGCGGTCGACGGACAGCTCCGCGCCTACGTCACCGTCGCGGCGGACGCCGCTCTGGCCGCGGCGGCTCGTGCAGAGCGGGAGATCTCCGACACCGGACCGCGCGGCCCGCTGCACGGGATCCCGATGGGGATCAAGGACCTGATCGACGCCGCCGGCCTGCCCACCACGGCGAGCTCGGACGTCCGGGCCGGGCACATCGCGGACCACGACAGCGCGGTGACAGCCCGACTGAAGGCTGCCGGGGCCGTTCTCCTGGGCAAGACGCACACCCATGAGTTCGCCTACGGCCTGACCACACCCCAGACCAGCAACGCCTGGGACCGGACCCGCGTCGCCGGAGGATCGAGCGGCGGCTCGGCGGTGGCGGTCGCCGCGGGCGGGGCGACGTTCGCCCTCGGCACCGACACGGGGGGCTCCATCAGGGTCCCCGCCGCACTCAACGGCGTGGTGGGCCTCAAGCCGACCTACGGCCTCGTATCCCGTTCCGGCGTGACCTCGCTGTCCTGGTCCCTGGACCACGTCGGCCCCCTCACCCGCAGCGCACGGGACGCGGCTCTGGTGCTTGCCGCGACAGCCGGGTACGACCCGCGCGACCCGGCGAGTGTGTCCGGCCCCCCGGTGGACCTCACCGGCGGTGGTGATCTGAAGGGTCTCAGGGTCGGCGTCCCCCGTAACCACTACTTCGACAGAGTCTCGCCCGAGGTCGAGGAGGCGGTGCGCCGGGCGATCGAGCGGCTGGCGGAGCTCGGCGCGGAACTCGTCGACGTGGAGATCCCGATGGCGCGGTACATCCAGGCCGTCCAGTGGGGGCTGATGGTTCCCGAGGCCACGGCCTACCACGAGCAGTCGTTGCGGGCCGTCCCCGACCTGTACAGCCCGGACGTACGCATCCTGCTCGAGGCAGGCGAACTCACATCGGCCGGCGACTACCTCCGCGCCCAGCGGGCCCGCACCATGATGCGCGACGGCTGGGCCCGGATGTTCGACGGGATCGACGTCCTCGCCGCCCCGACAGTGCCGATGACGGCCGCGAAGTCCGGCCAGGACACGGTCGAATGGGCCGACGGAACCGTGGAAGCGGTGTCCGACAGCTATGTCCGCCTCTCCGCCCCGGCCAACATCACCGGCGTTCCGGCCCTCACCCTCCCGGTCGGGTACGACCACGCCGGACTGCCGATAGGCATGCAGCTGATGGCGCGCCCCTTCGGGGACGCGACAGTGCTGCGCGTCGGGCGGGTGTACGAGGAGGCGGCGGCCGACGTGGGGCGCATCGCCCCGGTGGCGGCCTGAGGCGGAGCTGCTAGAAGCAACTTATTCGCATTAAGGTGGAACGCATGAGTCCCAAGCCCATGACGCGCCCCGGCGGACGCAGCGCCCGCGTGCAGGAGTCCGTACACGCCGCGGTCCGCGAACTCGTCGGCGAGACGGGTCGCGAAGCACTGACCGTTCCACTGGTGGCGACCCGGGCCGGCGTGACCCCTTCCACGATCTACCGCCGCTGGGGCGACCTGCAGGAACTGCTGTCCGACGTCGCGGTCGAACGGCTGCGGCCGGAGACCGACCCCGTCGATCTCGGCAGCCTGCGCGCCGACCTCGACGCATGGGCGGAACAGTTCCTCGACGAGATGGCCTCCCCGCCCGGACGTGCGTACATCAGGGACGCGCTCCTCGGCGATCCGGACGGCACCAACGCCGGCCAGTGCTCCGCCTACGCGGCAGAGCAGATCGACGCCGTCCTGAACCGTGCGGCCCGGCGCGGCGAGGCCGTGCCCGACACGGAACGAGTGATCGACCGGGTCGTGGCGCCGATGATGTACCGCATCCTCTTCCGGCCTGGCCGACTGGACGCCAGGTACGCGCGCGAACTCGTGACCAACGCCCTCGACCGGCCCTGACGGCGAAGCCGCACCACTCCTCACCCGGCACGGCGCGTAGAGCCGGCACCGCCAGGAGGAGGGCCGAAGGGGTCACCTCACGGCGCCGGTCGGCCCGAGGGGTTGCCTCCCGCTCGTCGGGACGGGCTTGGAAGAAGGTAACCGAGCCGACGGGTCACGCAGAGCTCCCGGGCTGGTCGGCGGATCCCTCGTCGTGCGGGTAGTCCCGGTGCTCGACGTAGGGGGCGGCGAGCAACCGGAGCTGGAATTCGGCGTTCCGGCCGCCCGGCCCCGTGGTTCCCAGGTAGGGCACCACGGTGTCGTCAAGCAACGCGAGGCGCGCTTCAGCGGATGCGACAGTGAAGCGGGCGTGCTTGGCCGCGTCCTGGGGTTCTACGCCGAAGCGTTCGGGCTGCGTGCCTACCACGTTGCCGGCGAAGCGGGCCTTCTCCAGCTCTTCTTCGAAACGAGCCCGGAGGAAAGCCACCAGGTCGGCGGTCATACGGAGCTCCTTGAGGCGTTGGCGACGGTGACCTTGATGCTGAGGCCGGCGGGCATTCGCTGGTGGATGCCGTGCCGGGTCTCGATCTCATCCCATGGGGTCGGCGCAACGAGCGGGGAGAGCGCCTGAACGCGCTCATCGACGGGGTCGCACCGGATGGACTGCTGCTCCCGGACAGTACTCGGGCGGGCCTCGTGCGGGGCGCCCCACAGGCAACCCCGCTCTTCGCGGGCGACCTGCTTGAGGTGGTCGGTCTCGATCACGCAGAACTCCTGGGTTGGTCGGTCATCTTCCTCAGTCTGGTGCAGACGCTGTAGCACCACCTACGTCGTCCTGCGGCGGGGAGCGTCAAGCGTGGCAGCCGCCTTCCTCTTGTGGTCCGAGTGGGCCGAGCCGGTGGTCGAGCGCGGCACCGACATCGGGGCAGTTGCTGCGGATGACGTCGAGAAAAGCGTTCAGTGCCGGGGAACGGGACCGGGCAGAGGCGTGCGCGGGGTCACCCCGCAGAACCACGTGCCTCATCGTGGGGCCGCCAGTACGCGGAAGGAGTCAGATTCCTCGGCTGCGGGTGATCGAACGCAATACGAGCGACTGGACGAAGCCCGACGGCTGTAATGGCTCGGCGAGGTCGTCAACCTCCAAGAAAGCCTGCGCCATATCGCGGACAAGAAGCGCCAGGCCGAACGGCTGTGTCGACAACAACCAGGTCAGGGCGAGCCAGAGACTATGCACTCAGCTGACCCGATGGCGTCCACGCCATAGCGATGCCGCCCGGGATTCCTCCAGGACGACCCAGCTGTCGACGTCTTCGCGTACGAACCCGCGGCCCGTCTCGGTGAAACCGTGTCAGGAACCGGAGGGCGCGGTAAAGTTCCAGGCCACACAGGCTACTCCCCGCGCACGCGGGGATGGGCCGGCCGGGTGCCCGGAGAGGGAGCTCGGTCGCCGGTGCCAGACACCGGCCTCCCGCTCCGGGCCCGGACACTCTGGCACACGGACAACTGCGGCGGCTGCCGAGCTGCGGCTCCTCCTGGTCCTCGAGGCCGCAGCATGCAGTCCGGTGCGGTCGGCTGCGCAGCGCGCTGGCCGGTGGGGGTCCGTCGGCCGCAGGGGGCGCAGCGAGGGCGATGCGGAGCCTGCGTGGGGGTCCGACGGCAATCCCGACACCATGACCGACACAAATGCCGACACCATGACCGACACCTCACCGGAGCCAGCCTCTGTATGACCGCAGGTCAATCCCCGGTTTCCCGTGGTGAGTGCTCAGACTTTCCCTCTTCTACCTGGCTTGCCCTGCTGTGGGGGTGGTGTGGTGGCGGGCGTGGTCTCGGGGAATCGGGGGCGCTACGCTGGCCCGTTCTCCCGGCCCGTCGCCGGGGCTCCGGACCGGCAACGAGACCGACGACCAGGAGGCGGTGCTGGTGGGTCCTACTCCGGCCACCAGGCCGTCCGCCCGCCTCGTGCTCGGTGGTCTCGGTGGCGCGAAGCGAGGGCGCTGCGCTGGCCTTCTTCTCCGGCCCGTTGCGGAGCTCCGGGCCGACAGCCGGCGGTCCGGCAGGCGTCAACGTCCTGCCCGGCCGCTCACGCCCTTC
>NZ_JBVHKB010000029.1:0-14588 GCF_055559735.1 Streptomyces sp. NPDC023573 | reverse complement strand
GATACGTCCGAAGGCGCCCAGGATGGCCGAGCGGCTGGTCGAAGAGATCTTCACCGCGCTGGACGAACAGACCGTCGTAGTCCCGGGCACGGACGACCGCTAACGGGACCACCCAGTGACCGCCCACCGCCACCCTGCCGAGCCGCACCGACGTCCACGCCGTCATCGACAGCCTGACCTCCGAGACCGGCCGACGACCGAGCGTGCTGGCCCTCGCCACCCGCCTCGGCCTCGCCAACACCACCTTCCGCCGCAACTACCCAGACATCTGTGCCGAGCTCGCCGCCATCGCGCGTACGCCAAGCGGCACGACCGCAGCCGACGTTTACAGCAAAGTCCAGGCCAACAACGCCCGGCTGCGGCGGGACAACCGCGACCTCGCCGAACAGCTCGAACTCGCCATGGCCGCCATCCAGCGCCTGAGCATCGACAACGGCCTCCTGCGCGCCGCCCTTCACGATGCCCGCGCTGTCACCCCGCTGCCCCGCCGCCGATGACCGACTCCGCCGCCACCAATCAGGTGCGCCAGCGAGCTGTCATACAGCGAGTGCCGGATCAGTCCCACCAGAAATCCCAGCGGTTGGCACCAGTGATCCGCTCGGCATACGCGGCCAGCGTGTACGGTCTGCTGCTCTGCCAGATGTTGTCAGGGCAGAACGCAAAGTGCTCGGCCGCAACCAGCAGAGCCTCATGCTCGCTCACCGGTGGCGCGGCGACGCTGAGGTGCAGCGTGGAGAACCCGACCGCGACGACACGGGCTCCGAATCGGTTTTCCCAATCCCGGACGACCGCAGAGAATTTCGCGGTGTCGTTTTCGTAGTTGCAGGGGCCAGGCCAGCCCACGGCTGTCAGCGCTTCGGCACCGGATGGAGCGGCAACCAGTCCCAGACGTGTCCGCGGGCAGTCGGTGAGGAACGCCTCCGCGAACTCTGATGCCAGTTGCTCAGGGTTCGTTACCGTCCCCCGGCCAGCCGCAAGGCCGGGCCATACCTGTCCGAAGGGGGCCGTGACAGCGAGGCGCTTTTTGACGTCGAGCATGTCGTCGTCTTCATCGGCGGACGTGTAGGCCGCCCACCACTGTGCGAGGAGGCTGGCAGGATCATGGCTTGCCGGGGAGGACATCTGCTCAGGGAAGACCTCCCCTGATCCCCAAGGACGGAACTCGCCATCGTTCGGGTCCAGCGCCTCGAGGAGCAGCGGCCACAAGCCGGAACGTGCGTGTTCGGTGTACATCCGCGTCCACAGCTCAGGCGCGGCTGGCCCGTCACTGAGCCACAAAGGCTGTCGATCTCCGCCGCCTTCATCGGATGTGACCATCCGACCGGGCGGGAGCAGGCCATCAAGACTCGATCGGGCTTCAGGGTGCATGGGCCGGATGCTAGTGCTGCGACCAAGGGGTATCACTGAGAGGGTCCGAGCGATCGATCCTGCTACTCCTGAAATTCCTCCCGGCCTGTCGCTGATCTTGTGATGTCATCCGTCGAAACGGGTCCAGTCGACGGGGAGGTCGGCCAGCGGTTCCAGGGCGCTTCGGTGGGTGGCGCCGGCCCAGACATCGAATTCTTCGCCGTCCTCGCTGCTGACATGCACGACGAGTCCGGGGGCCACGTAGAAGTGCGTGGGTGCCCAGGGCCAGAAGGGACGCAGGGGGACAAGATGCAGTGCTTGGGTGAGCTGAGCGACTTGTGCAGCCGTGAGTCTGCGCGGCAGGGCCAGGTAGTCGGCCCCCATGGCAGCCTCGAAGAGGGAGAACTGGATCAGGAAGCCGCTGAGCGGTTCCTGCTCGGCGATCGGTTCCTCGTCGAATTCGCGGAACCAGACAGTCGGATCGGCCTCAGGCCCGTCGAGCGTCCACAGCAGTGACCAGAAGAAGCCTCCTTGGTTCTCGGCGCCGAAGACGAGCATCTCCCCCAGGTGATCGGTGTGCAGGTCTGGCTCGGGCAGGATGCTGTTCTGGGTTCCGAGGGCACCCGGCCGGTGCTTCGCGAGCTGGTGCAGGTGCTTCAGTCCAGCAGGCAGGCGTGACGGAGAACAGGCTGCAAGTGGCGCGGTGGCGCCAGCGGCGGGGTACCAGCCGGTGACGAACTGTTCCAGCGCTGCCGCACGGTCGCCGTTCACATTCCTGAGCCACTCCAGGCCCGGCAGGTCCACCGGGGAACGTGGTGGGCGTACCCGGCTGAGGAGTTGTCGACTCAAGGGTGCTTTAAAACGCAGTTCGCAGTGGGTGAGAACGCCGTCGGATGTGCTGGCCTGGCTCACCTTGGCAGTGCCGAGGTCCAAGACCTCTTCTCCGAGACGGACCGCGATGTAAATCGGCAACGAGCTTCCTGCCCTGTCCCAGGGCGACCCCATCAGTCGCTCTGTGACCGGGGCCGGTGCGGGTCCGATCAGACGTATCTCCTCAGCGCTCCACACACCGCTCCTGGCGGGTGCGTCTCTCGCTTCCAGGGTGATCACCGTCCCCGCCTGGCCTACAGCGATGCTGGCGCCCCCCACCAACAACGGTCCGGCGATCGCTGAGCCACCGAGGAGCACGGATATGCGCTCCTCATCGAACACCCGCGCCGGAATTGCGGCGGAGCCCTGATCAGTCATCCCCACATCATCGTCGACCACCACTGGGCATCCCTAATGTCTACCGGCTGCGGCCGTCACAAGATCAGCGCCAGAGCCGGTACCTCCCCACCCTGGCGGTCACGATTCTCCAGGGGGACGCCAAGCGTTGACGGTGCTCGTAACAGAAGCTGCCGGAGCTATGCCGAGATGATCTGGTATCCGACCGACCGCGAGGAAAACCCTTTGGCCGCCGGTGTTCCCTGCTGGAACGATCCTGGAATGACCGACCACCGTGACGCCGTCCTCCGCCTGTGGGGTCGCCAGCTCTACGAGCGTCAGGGCGAGCCACTCGCCTGGGCGGAGGCGGTGCTGGAGGCCACCGGTCGCTGTCAGCGCGGCGATGTCCGGCAGACTCGACGCCCTCACTGATTCCCCGTCGGGCCGCGCATGGCTGCTGTTCCGTTCGGTCGCCAAGCTGGCCGCGAACCTGCGGGGTGACGGCCGCTACGACGCGGACGTCGGCACCCGAATCGGCCCCCTGGCCCTGTGGCTGGGCGAGCTCGAACCACCGCTCGCCGGCCCGATCGGGGACGCACTCGGCCACCCGCCGGACGGGCCGACATCCCTCGTCACCGTCCACGCCGCCGAATTGAGCAGGAACCGCACGATCCGGTTGCGGGCGATCGACGCCCTGCTGGAGTGGGCCGAGCTCGGCCATCCGCAGGCCCGGGCGGCCCTGTCCGAGGCCGCCTCCGACCACCGGACGCAGGATGTCACCGTCTGGACCAAGGCACTCAACCGGATCGCTCTGTTCGGCGACGCGAGCGTCGAACCGGGCCTACTGCGCGCGCTCGCCGACACCGGGCACCGCGGGGTGCGGTGGTCGGCGCTCGCCTGTGCCGAACTCGGCTTCCGCCGGGCCGTTCCGCTGATCACCGCCCTGCTGGAGCATCCCGATCCGATGGTCCGCGAGGGCGCCTGCGAGGCGCTCGGCCTCCTTGAGGAACCGGCCGCCATACCCGCCCTGACAGCCCGGCTGAACGACGAGACCAACTGGGTACGCAGCAGAGCCGCCCTGGCGCTCAGCCACATCGGCGGCGACCGGGCACTCGCTGCGCTCTGGCAGGCCATGATCGAACGCCGGAACCCGAAGGCCAGTCATCTCGCCTCAGCCATCGCTGCCTTCGGCCCGCCGGTGGTGGACGCCCTGATCGCCCTGACCACGGATCCCGACCCGGACCTCCGCGCACTGGCTTGCCGCGCTCTCGGCTCCACCGCCGACGACCGGGCCCTGCCAGCACTGGAACGCCTCGCCGCCCACGACCTCGCCAGAACCATCCTCGGCGGCCTCGTGGCAACCGCCGCCAAACAGGGACTACGGACCGCGCACCGCATTCGCGCGCGCACCACATCGACCTGAGCTCGACGCTCGTCTCGACTGAGTCACTCCGAACCCCGTCGGTCGACCTGAACGGACAGCGGCTGGGCGTGAGACGGTGGGGAATTGTCCGACGTTTGACAGGGGAGAAATGACTGACCGTCGACACAGCAACATAGCGGTCAATCGGTCAATGCCAAACCCTGGCTGCAACACACCTTCCACGCCGGGGACATCGGTCCACTCGTGCAGCCACTCGTCCGCGATCGCCGGATCCGTGGTCGACGGGCACAGCGTCCACGGCGGCCCGAGCCGGTGGTAGGCGAACAGTTCCTCCAGCGCCCGCCCGAGACGTCGCGGTCGCCTACGGGGAGAACCCCGGCACCTGCCCGGTCCGCTGCTGGCTGGCCTGGAAGGACGCCGCTGGACTCCCCGCGGGGCTAGCCTTCCTGCCCGTCGACCAGAAGGGCCGCCTCGGCACCCAGTGGCTCGGGCCCGACGGGGAAGTCGCGGGCGGCCATCCACATGGTGAGGTCGCGGGCGATCCGATCGATGCTGGCCTCGGTGACGACGTCGTGTTCGCGGCGGGTGGTGTCGCGGCGGACGACCTCGTAGCCGCCTTCGTCCAGGACCGCGACGGAGGTGAACCAGGCCGGGTCGTCGGCGTCGGGCTGGATGACGACGAAGGTGTTGTCCGAACCATTGAGGTTGTCAATCATCATGACCAGTGCGTCCTCGGACGGGTCCTCGATGTGGCCGCCGCTCTCACTCTCGGCCCGGCAGTACGCGACTCCCATCCGCCCTGTCTCCCTCCACCTGATGGCCTGATCGCGGCCAGAATGACACGCGGAGCTGATACTCCCCTCAGGTCACAGCCATTCTTGACCGCGGTAATGAGAGCGGTCGCCTCGAAGCGGACCACGAGTGCCCCTCGCCCGCAGGATCGCGGGACTGTCAGGCGAGTGGAACGAATCGGTCCAGGAGAAACCGGGTCTTGCTGCCCGGTTCGATAACGGTGGACTCGACTCTGTAGCGACCCGCGTCAAGATCGAGCGTGATGCCCTCCGTGAGGGTGCCCACCTCGGTGCCCAGGTAGGCGGAGTCGAAGATGACGAGAGGCCCGGTGGTCCTCAACTCCGGCCCATCGATCCACTCCGCCGCGGCCAGCGACTCTGCGATCAAGTCGCCTACGCCCTCCTCGGTTTCCGCGTAGCACCATCGTGCGATGACTGCGTGCTCGGGCAGAACAGCCGTGGACATCGGTTCGTCCCCGAACACGAGGGCTTGGCCGCCGCCCGCCAGCATCAGGACAGCGACGCCGTCGACGACCTCACAGGCCCGGTCGTAGTCTTCGCCCTCAGTGCCACTCCACTGCGGCAGTGCGGTCGAGACAACGGCGACGAACGGGCCACCGTTCGTGTCATACCAGTTCAGAGCCATTTTCGTCCTCGGGGCAGCACAGGCGTCGATCGCATCAGCGTATGGCCCGATCAAGAGGGCGCGTTCTCACCGCTTCAGCTGTGCGAGGCGGTGACGAACAGCGGCCATGTCGCGGCGCTGACGACCTTCACCGTCGTGTGGGCGGTGCTCCCAGCTGCCCACGCCTCTCGCGGACCGCGCGACCGAGCAGAGCAGAGGCCGCGGGTGTCACGGGTGCCGTCGGCGACGTCCGTCACCGACCGCCTGGGCCTCTGAGCAACGGGCACAGGAGGCGGCCTCGCCGACGGGCAACGCGGCGCGGGCACAGGAAAGCCCCGGCCTCGTCGGGGAGGCCGGCCGGGGCCGATAGGGGGTGTGGGTGCGGAGGGCGGTCGCCTCTCGGCGGAGGGCTCCATGGGCTACAGGTGAGGCCCGGGGACACTGTCCCCTCCGCACCCACAACCAGTTGAACCCACAACCGCCTGGCGTTGTCTGGGCCACCGCCTGGGGGCTGCGCGGGGGCGTAGGAGGCTCCGAGCCGGTGCGCCTGTGAGGTCAGGAAGTCGGTGCGCCTGTGCGGTCAGGCTCGTGGCTCAGGTGCGGTTCGGCGCCGCCGTAAGCCACTGCCTCTCGCGGGCTCAGCCCTTCGCCAAGGCGGTACGCGTTCTCGAATGCCCCATCCTCGACTAGCTCCCGTGCCCGTGCCGTCGCGCGGTCCACGTCGCCGCGTTCCGCCGGGGGCAGCGGGGCGCCGGTAGCGGTGCGGACGGAGGCGGCGGTGCCCAGCAGCACCGCCGCCGGCTCCCCCGCGCCTGAGAGGGCAAGGGCTGCGGCCAGTCCCTCAAGAGCCAGGGCCACGGCTCGCGGGTCGCCCGTCGAGCGGGCCGTGGTGTACCCCTCCTGGTGCAGCGCCCAGGCCGCGTCCGCGTCTCCCCGGCTTTCGGCTATGAACCCGAGCTCGGCCAGGATCAGCGCGTTGGCACCGTCAAGGCCGACGTCCCGGTGCCAGTCCAGGACGGCCCGCAGATGCGTATCCGCTTCGCTCAGCAGGCCCTCTCGCCGAGCGCCGAGCCCGAGACCGAGCACGGCGTTGATCTCACCCGCGCGGAATCCGGTCCGGGCCGCGGAGTGCCGGGCGCGCTCGTGGTACTCACGAGCTGTGTCGAAGTCGCCGGTCAACAGTGCGTTCCGTCCTAGTCCGGACAGAAGGTCGGCCTCATGGGTGGCGAGTCCTAGCTCCCGAACGGTCTCCAGTGCGCGATGCTGCAGAGCGGCCGATCGGGCGTAGTCGCCGTGGATCTCGGCGACCGCCGCCCTCGGGTATACCGACCACAACTGCCCGTACGCGTCGCCGACCGCGTCGAACAGCTCCGCGCTCCGCGTCGCGTCCATCTGCGCCCCCGCCAGGTCCCCGGCCAGCAGCCGTTGCACCGACCGGTCGGAGAGGGCCGCTGCCTCGCCCCACGGGTCACCGAGTTCGCGGTACCCCGCCAGGGCCCGTCCCGTGAGTGCCTCGCCTTCGGAGAGACCACCTGTACCGCACAAGGTGTGCGCGAGGAACCACCGCGCCCACGTCAGCCCTGCGCTGTCGGCGATCTCCTCGTACTCCTTCAGCGCCACCTCGATACGCGACGCCCGGGCCTCGCCGTCACCGACCAGAATGGTGAGGCCCACCTGCCATACCCGAAGCCGGGCGCGCAGCTCGCTCGCCCCGCCGGCCAGTTCCAGCACCGACGTCACCCAGCGGCGCGCCTCGCCAAGGCGCCCACGTGCGATCCAGTACCAAGCGAGGGCGTCCACCAGCCGCAGCGCCTGCGCCGCGTCTGCCCGTTCGAGCGCTCCCTCGAGTGCCCAGCGAAGGTTCGCTTGCTCGGCGTCCAGCTTGGCCAGCCACCCGCGCTGCCCGTGCCCGCGCAGGAACGGCTTCGCGGTCTCGGCGAGTTTCGTGTAGTGAGCGGCATGCCGATGCCGTACGGTTTCGAGCTCACCGGCCTCCCGCAAACGTGCGACGCAGTACGCCCCCACGGACTCCAGGAGCCGGTACCTGTCGTCCGCGACCACGACCAGCGACCTGTCGACAAGGCGTACCAGGAGATCGAGTACGTCGCTCCCGTCGAGCCCGTCACCTCCGCACACCTCCTCGGCGGCCTCCGGCGTGCAGCCCTCGGCATGCACTGCGAGCCGCCGCAGCACCACCCTCTCGGGCCCGGTCAGCAGCTCCCAGCTCCAGTCGATCATCGCGCGGAGAGTTTGCTGCCGTGCAGGGCCGCCGCGCTGCCCGGCGCCGAGGACACGGAACCTGTCGTCGAGCCGGTCGAGGAGCCGATGCACACCAAGCGCCCGCACGCGTGTGGCCGCCAGTTCCAGAGCCAAGGGGATCCCGTCCAGCCGACGGCAGACCGCCGCCACCACGCCGCGGTTGCCATCGTCGAGCACGAAGCCGGGCGCGGCGGAGGCCGCACGCGCCGTGAACAGCTCGACCGCGCCCTCGGTGTTCAGCGGCGGCACGGCCCACAGGGTCTCCCCGGCGAGAGCGAGCCTCTCCTGGCTTGTGGTCAGGACGACGAGGCCGGGCGCGCTGCGCAGCAGCAGTTCGACGAGCGTGGCGGCTTCGTCCACGACGTGCTCGCAATTGTCGAGGACGAGCAGCATCTGCCGAGCACTCAACACGTCGGCGAGCCGCTCGGCAGCACTCCGGGGCACCCCGTTCTCGGGTCGCACGCCCCAGACCCCGTCGTCGCGCAGTCCCATCGTGACGGCGACGACCTCGGCCAGATCGGTGCCCGGGCCGGCACCGGCGAGTTCTACGAGCCACTCACCCTCAGGGAAGGTGTCCTTCAGCCGCCCAGTGACGGCCAGGGCGAGTCGGGTCTTACCGACGCCACCGGGCCCGGTCAGCGTGACGAGCCTGCGGCCGGAGATCAGTTCACTGACGTGGTTGACGGCGTCGTCCCGGCCGACGAGCTCACTGATCGGTGCGAGGACGTTGCCGCGGGGACGCGCGGCGGGGACGCTCGGCCCGGCCTCCTGCCGTAGCAGCTCGCCGTGTAGTTGCACGAGGTCCGGACTCGGGTCGAGGCCGAGTTCGTCGGCAAGCCGGGCCCGCAGGTCCTCGTACCGGGCTAGCGCCTCACTCTGCCGCCCAGCCCGGTAGAGCGCCCGCAGCTGTACGGCGCGCAGCCGTTCCCGTAGCGGATGCCGTTCCACGAGTCCGGCCAACTCGCCCACGAGGTGAGCGTGTTCGCCTGCCTCCAGCCGGGCCTCGGCGTGCTCCTCCACCACGGCGAGCCGGTCTTCCTCCAGTCTGTTCACGACCGCCCGTGCGAATGCCTTGTCCTCGAAGTCGGCGAACGCGGGGCCCCGCCACAGAGCCAGCGCTTCGGCAAGGAGCCCGGCCCGCGTACGTGCGTGCGGTGCCGTTCTGGCCCGCGCCGCAAGGTCGGCGAAGCGATGGGCATCCAACGCCGCGGGGCTGACGAGGAGTTGGTATCCGGGCGCGTGTGACGCGACGAGCCGGCGCGCGCCGGGTTCGGCGTCGTCGAGGATGCGCCGCAGCTGGGAGACCTTGGCCTGGAGAGCGCGTGTCGGATTCCCGGGTGGCTCGTCGCCCCACAGGTCGTCGATCAGCCGGTGAACGGCGACGGGCCGGCTCGGATCGACGAGCAGGGAGGCGAGCAGGGCGCGCACCTTGAGTTCCGGGACTCGAATGGGCCGCCCGTCATCCGTCCAGACGGCCGTCTCCCCCAGAATCCCGAATCGCATGCCGCCCACGGTATCCCGGACGCCCCGAACACACCCGAACAAAACCGTGACGGCGCCCGAGCCGGACCCGATGCGCAGAAGCGCACAGTTCCTACCAACGGAAGTCCGGAGCCACGGAACGCAGCCCGCGGACCGCGAAGTCCAGGACTCACCACGCGGGACACAACCCAAGGAGAAACCATCATGGGACGACTCACCGGCAAGACGGCACTGGTCACGGGCGGCAGCCGCGGCATTGGCCGGGCCATCGCGTTGCGACTGGCCGGGGACGGTGCCCGCGTCGCAGTGCACTACGCCTCAAACGAGACGGCGGCCAAGGAGACGGTGGCCGCCATCGGGGCCGCGGGTGGCAGCGCCTTCTCCATCCGTACCGAGCTCGGAGTTCCCGGTGACGCCGATACCCTGTGGAACGCGTTCGATGAGCACGCCGACGGCGTCGACATCCTGGTGAACAACGCGGGTATCGCGGGACCGGGGCTGATTCACGAAGTGTCGGAGGAGGACTACGACAAGGTCTTCGCGGTCAATGCCAAGGCGCCTTTCTTCGTCATCCAGAAGGGTCTGGACCGGCTGCGGGACGGCGGGCGTATCGTCAACATCTCCTCCGGTGTCACCAAGGTCGCTTTCCCCGGGATGACCTCCTACGCCGCGGCAAAGGGCGCGGTGGAGGTGCTGACGCTCACCCTCGCCCAGACACTCGGCTCACGCGGTATCACGGTCAACGCCGTCTCCCCCGGCACCATCGAGACCGACATCCACCCGTGGATGGCGGACTCCGAAGCCAAGGCACACGCAGCCCGGTTCTCCGTCTTCGACCGGGTCGGCCAGCCGGACGACGTCGCCGGCGTCGTCGCCTTCCTCGCCTCCGACGACAGCGGCTGGGTCACCGGCCAGAACATCGACGCCAGCGGCGGATCCGGCCTCGGGATCTGATCACGTGCCCACCCCGGACTCACGGAAGGACGGCTGCGCCATGCCCCACACCCTTCTCGTCGTCGGCCACCCGCGCCCCGACTCGCTCACCGCCCGGATATCCGCCCACCTGCACGCCCGCATCAAGGACAGCGGCGGCACCGTCGATGTACTGGACCTGTACGCCGAGAAGTTCGACCCGCGCCTGACCCCGGTCGACGAACCGGACTGGACGGACCGTGAGAAGCGGTACTCGCCCGAGGTCCACGCCCATAGGGAGCGCATCGCGGCCGCCGACGACATCGTCGTCGTCTTCCCGGTGTGGTGGTTCGGGCTCCCGGCCATCGTCAAGGGCTGGATCGACCGGACATGGAGCTACGGCTTCGCGTACGGACGGAGCAGGCCGCGCCTCGCCGGCAAGCGGATGGTGTGGCTGGGCCTGGCGGGCGGTTCCGCGTCGGATTACGGCCAGGCGGCGCTCGACAGAGCGATGGACACCCAACTACGTGTCGGAATATCGGAGTTCTGCGGCATCACCGACGCGAGGGTCCACCTGCTGCACGACACCGAGCTCTCCGGCGTCCCCGAGGGGTCCCGTCCCGGCCGGGTGCGGGAAATCCTGTCAGCCGCGGAGGCGGCCCTGAACGCACGCAACTGAGTGGGAACGGCACCGTGGCCACCCGACGGGCCCGCCCCGCCGGGTGGCCACGGCCGTTTCCACTCACCGGCTCGCCTCTCCTCCGCTGCCCGAAGCTCCGCCGACTGCCGCCGCTCCGGCGCGCCGTCGCGACGTGTCGAGCGCCGCCGCCCGAACGGCACCGCAACACCGTCCGAGCCGAACCCGAAGCACCGCACCGGAAGGTCATCCCATGACTTCGCCAACTTCCCCTCCTTCCCCGGCCTCTCCCCGCGCGGGGGCCCGTCAGTGGCTCGGCCTCGCCCTGCTCCTGCTCCCCGTCGCCTTGATGACCGCCGATCTCGGGGTGCTGTGGCTGGCCACCCCCTATCTGACCGCCGACCTGCGGCCCAGCAGCGCCGAAGTGCTGTGGATCACCGACATCTACGGGTTCCTGACCGCCGGCCTGCTCGTCATCATGGGCACGCTCGGTGACCGCATCGGCCGCCGCAGGCTGCTGATGGCCGGATCGGCCGGCTTCGTGGCGGTCTCGCTCGTCGCCGCATACGCGCCCAACCCCGAGACCCTGATCACCGCCCGCGCCCTGCTCGGCGTCGCGGGGGCAGCTGTCCTGCCGTCCACACTCGCACTGATCAGCCATATGTTCACCGATCCGCGCCAGCGGGCCACGGCGATCGCCATGTGGGTGAGCGCCCTCTCGGTGGGCCTGGCCGTGGGACCGATCGTCGGCGGCGTCCTGCTGGACAGCTGGTGGTGGGGCTCGGCGTTCCTCATCGGCGTACCTATCATGGTTCCGGTCCTCGCCGTAGCCCCGGCGCTGCTGCCCGAGTACCGCGACCCCTCGGCCGGCAGACTCGACCTGGCGAGCGCCCTGTTCTTTCTGCTGGCGGTGCTTCCTCTGGTGTACGGCATCAAGGACATGGCCGAGCACGGCCCGGGCGTCTCGGTGGCGGCGGCCTCCGCCACCGGGCTGGCCTTCGTCATTCTCTTCGTCCGTCGGCAGAACCGGCTGGAGCAGCCCTTTCTCGATCTGCGCCTGTTCCGCAGCAGGGCCTTCACCGGCGCCCTGCTCACGTTGCTCCTCGGGATGACAGCGCTGAACGGTGTCGAGTACCTGGTCCCGCAGTACCTTCAGGCGGTGGCGGGGCAGTCACCGCTGGAGGCGGGCCTCTGGCTCCTGCCGGGCGCCGCGGGTCTGGTGGCCGGTTCGCAACTGACGCCGGTACTGGCGCGGCGCGTCCGCCCGGCGTACGTACTCTCCGGTGGCCTGGCGGTCTCCCTCACCGGTTACGCGACGATGATCGTGGCCACCGGTGTCGTGCCTACGTCGACCGCGCTCGCGGTGATCATGTTCGGTGTCGCCCCGATCAGTGTTCTCGGGACGGTCCTCGCGGTCGGATCCGCCCCGCCGGAAAGGGCAGGCGCAGCAGCAGCCACCGGTCAGACGGCCTACGACCTGGGTCTGGCGCTGGGCATCGCGGTCACCGGGAGTGTGGCTGTCGCGGTCTACCGCAGGGGCATTCCCGCGGACGCCCCGCCGGAGGCCCGCGACACGCTCGGCGCGGCACTGGCAGCGGCCGAACGCCTACCGAACGGTTCGGAACTGGTCACCGTCGCCCGCGAGGCGTTCACGGCGGGGCTTCAGACCGCGGCTACGGTGAGCGCGGCCTTCGCCCTGGTGACCGCGGCACTGGTGATGACGCTCCTGCGCCACATTCCGCCGATCCCGGCAGCGGCCCCCGACGAGACCCGCGCACCCCGTCGCAAGGACCATCACCAGGAAGGGGAGCCTGCCGTGAACCGTTGACGAAGGACCGGCCGCGGCAGCACGCGCCCGAACGCGGCGCCTGTCATGTCCGTGGCGTGATCGACGGGAAGGCCCACCCCTTCTCGCCGACCCGGTCGGCTGCTTCACGGGAGTCGCTGCTGTGAACGCTTCACAAGGCAGCCGGTCATGGAACTCAACGGTCACCCGCAGCGGCGTCGCAAGAAGGCGTAGTCCCGCTCCCACGGCGGGAAGTCCGCCGGCATGGCCCCCCCCATTTGGCTCCGTTGTCGACCGAGGAGTCTGGCCTGGTCGATCTAGGGCGTGTGTCGGAAGTGCTTTAGATTGGCTGACGTGAGCGTGCGGGGGCAGAGGTACAGATATGTCGGACCGGTTGAGCTGAAGGCTGCGGTCCGCCCCGGCATTGGCGGGTGCCCGATCAGCTCGGCAACTGACTTCGACGGCTGGATCGCTGGGCGATCGGCAGCAGAGCTGACCGAGCCGTTCACCTTCGTGGTCGGCACGGATGGTGTGCTTCGGCTGGCGCCGCGGCGAAGCGAGCACGTGGCCTGCGCTGGCGGGGACATGGTCCTCAGTGCCGGCGAGATCAGCTTCATGCGCGAGGCAGACCGATGGACCGTGGGCGAGGTCAGCAATCAGTCCACCGGATACTGCCCGGACATCACCTCCTGGTCGGCAGTCGCTCATGCTCTGGACGACGTAGAACTTGGGAGGCCCTCCGGCTTCACCCACGAGGTGGCGTTCCGGCGCTGCCCCGACTGCCAGGAGCACAACATCGTGCGCGAGCACGACTTCGTCTGCGTCTTCTGCGGCAGCGGTCTGCCGGAGGCGTGGAACGTGGATCCCGCCGTATGACGGTCGGGGGTCACAGCCACTCGTTGATGGCAGCGACGAGGACAGTCGCTTCGTAGCGGACTGCGAGCTTCTCGTACCGCGTGGCGACGGCGCGGTGCCTCTTGAGCCGGTTGATCCCGCACTCGACCGCGTGACGTTCGCGGTAGTCGATCAAGTCGAAGCGCGGCGGCCGGCCGCCGCGAGAGCCGAGCTTCCGACGGTTGCGGGCCTGGTCGGCCTTGTCCGGGATGGTGCAGCGGATCCCGCGGCGGCGCAGGTAGGCACGGTTTCTGCGGGAGGCGTACGCCTTGTCGGCCCGCACACGGTCGGGGCGGACGCGTGGCCGGCCCGGTCCGATGCCGGGCACGCGGACCTTCTCCAGCACGGGTTCGAAACTACGGCGAGTCCCCGCGCTGTTCTGCCGTGATTACGATCGCCATGGGCTTCTCGCCCTGCTCGACGGCCAAGTGCAGCTTGGTGGTGAACCCGCCGCGCGAGCGCCTCAGTCCGTGATCGTGGGGCTCGGTGAAGACGCCGCCCGGTGGTTCCTTCTGCCGGTCACCGTGGATGCGGGCCCCAGCCGCATGCTGGTGGGCGCGGCAGACCGTGGAGCCGACATTCAGGTCCCACGTAATCACCCCCTTCGTCTCCGCCAGCGCCTGGAGTCGGCTGAGGATCCGGTGCCAGGTGCCATTCCGCTGCCATCGGCGGGAGAGGTCATAGACCTGGCCCCACGGCCCGTACGCGACGGGGACGTCCCGCCACGGAACGCCGGTCCGGACCCGGAACCGTATGCCGTCGATCAACTGCCGCCGAGGCCAGACAGGCGGCCGCCCCGCCTTCGTGCCCTTCGGTAGCAGCGGCTCCAGCACCGCCCACTGCTCGCCATGAAATTTCCCCGACCCATGAACCGTGATCATCCACAGTCCAAGATCCACTTTCGACACAGGGCCTAAAGGTTGTTGCAGAAGGGGGTTGAAGATCGCGGAGCACTTCACAGCCCGCGTCACGAGCACTCCCGAAACCGGGCAAGTTGACACCGTTGGGGACTCGGATCATGGCGCATATTCGGCATTCATCCAGTTTTACAACAGCCTTTAGCCTCGAAGTTTCATGACGGTCCGCCGATGGAGTTGGTGGGCCGTTTTCGTGTGGTGGGCTGAGGGTGGGCAGGCCGGGGGCCCGAGTGTCGTCTCGGGGTGGCGCCGGGTTCCACTGCTCCGGTTTCGGGTTGCTGTCGTAGGGGCGGCAAAGTTGCTGGTCAGCCGGGGTTCGGCAGGAGTGCGAGCCGTTCGAGGGCGTCG
>NZ_JBVHKB010000028.1:0-16147 GCF_055559735.1 Streptomyces sp. NPDC023573 | reverse complement strand
GGGAACTCGTCGACAACGGCACCCCGATCGAGGCCGCCTGCCGCATCGTCATCCTCGAGGACCAACTCGAGGAAGCCCAGCGCATCAACGCCGAACACCGCCGCGCCGAGGAATCGGTGAACCCGCCGCACCCAGCCTGAGACGGCCAGGGCGTCCCCACAGTTTCGCTGCCACCGCTCGGAGTGTTGCCCGGAACTCAGAGCGTTCCGGGCAACACGGTCCTCGGCAATGCCTGGACCTAGAGCGGCCGGCCCTGTACGCGTGTTGTCCGCGGACAACATGCGCTCCGTGTTGTCCGCGGACAACACGCGCTCCGCCACTGGCCGAGCACTCGATCCCCGCGCGTGCGGGGAACAGACTCGCTGACTTGCTGCTTCGTCGGCGGCCTGACCAGTCCTGATGCACTTTCACCGCAGCCGACATTCCCCATCCCGGCCGCCCGATCCGCCCACCCCTGAGGAACTGCTCGCCCCGAGCACCTTGCCCCCAGCAGAGTGACACGCCACAGATTCTCGACCCCGCCTGCGCCAAAGTTCCCGTACAGGTGAGTAAGGTAACCGCATGACCGTCCCATACTCCCCCGATGACAGGGAAAAGGTAGTCGCCAAGCTGCCAGCCGCCTTGCGACAAGAACTCAAGGTCAGGGCAGCCGAGTTCGGCGTAGACATCAAGGACGCCGTGACTGAAGGCGTGCAGGCTTGGCGTGCAGATGACGCCGAGCGCGCCCCCGTGGACACCACAGGGGGCAGTTCGTTCTCCACCTATCTCCCCGCCGGGTTGTACGGGGAGTTCAAGGACGACTGCAAACGGCGCGGCATCCCCTTCAACCAGGGCATCGCTCAGGCGATCCGCCTGTGGCTCGACGCCCACCCCTCCCCCCGCCGGCCGGCAACCCGGCCCAGCTGGGCCCGCCGGCTCATCTTCGGCAACCAGAAGGGCGGGGTCGGGAAGACCGCCACGTCCTCCGGTGTCGCACAGGCCCTCGCCGAGGCAGGCAACCGCGTCCTGCTCATCGACTTCGACCCCCAGGGCCACCTCACCAAGCAGCTCGGGTACGAACTGTTCGACATCGAAGCCCCCAGCCTGGCCAAGCACATGCTGGGCGAGGCGAAGGGAGAGCTCCGCGAACTGCTCGTCCCGATAGAGGAGAGCGCCTTCAGCGGGCGTCTGTTCATGCTGCCGGCCTGCAAGGACGCGTTCCTGCTCGACGCCAAGCTCGCCACCAGCCGCTTCGTCCGCATCAAGGAGACCGCGCTCGAGAAGGCTCTGGAGCCGCTGGAGCGGGAGTTCGACTACATCGTGGTCGACTGCCCGCCCAGCCTCGGGTACACCATGGACACGGCCCTCTACTACTGCCGCACGCGAGAAGACGAGACGCCGGGCCTGTCCGGCATCTTCATCCCCGTGCTCGCCGAGGACTCGTCTGCCGACGCGTACGACATGCTCTACGACCAGATCCAGGATCTGTGCGCAGACATGGAGGTCGAGATCTCGATGCTCGGGTTCATCGTCAACATGTATGACAGTCGCAAGGGTTACATCGCCACCTCCTCGCTCCACAGCTGGAAGGAGATCGGCGATCCGCCGGTCGTCGGTGTCATGCCTGAGCTCAAGGAGCAGCGCGAGTCCGTGCGTCTCAAGCAGCCCTTGCTGTCCTACGCCCCGGAATGCGAGCAGGCCGAGATCATGCGCGCCATCGCCCGGAAGGTCATCTCATGAGTGTCGCCGACCGGCTCGGCACGGGCTCGTCCTTCGGGGGCGTGCCGCGCGGCCGAAGCGCCCGTGGCCGGGCGAAGGCCATAGTGCAAGGCGATGTTCCGGCGTACGAACTGCGGCGCCTGCCACTGGAGGACGTCGCCCCGACTCCGCTCAACCCCCGTCGCAACTTCGGTTCGGAGGAGGACCTCACCCGCTTCGGTGAGGAGCTGCGCGTTGCCCAGCTCGCAGCGTGTGTCGCCGTGTCCCGTCCCGCGTATCTGAGGCTGTGGCCCGAGCACGAGGCGCAGATCGGCGACTCCGCTTACGTACTGGTCAATGGCGAGCGGCGATTCCGCAGCGCGGTGCACGTGGCTCTGGAGGCCTTGGACTTCGTCGTACGGGACGATCTGGCCTCCTCCCGCGAGGAGTTCGTCGATCACCTGCTCAAGGAGAACCTCGAGCGGGAGGACTTCGATGTCGTGGAGCGTGCGCGCGGCGTCCTCGAGCTCGTACGGGTGTGCAGCGAGGAGTCGGAGAAGGGCGCCCGCACCCGGGCCGCCAAGCGGCTCGGTCGTGACCGCTCCTGGGTCACCAACCAGCTCGCGCTCCTGGAGCTTCCGGCTGAGTTGCAGACGATGCTCAGCTCAGGCTCTCTCCCCGAGCGTGACGGCCGTCTGCTCGCCCGGCGCCTCAAGGAGGAGCCGGGACTCGACGGGGCGGGGCTGCTGGCCCACCTGAAGGAGACCCGGGAGCAGGAGGCCCGCTCGCGCGAGGAGGAGAAGCTTCTCGTGCAGCGGGCCAGGCAGATCGCTGCCACCCAGGCCTCTGTCCCGGCCGGCGAGACGGTGGACCACTCCCCCGCGCCGGGCTCCGTGTTGTCCGCGGACAACACCGGTCCCGTGTTGTCCGCGGACAACAAACCGCGCGAGACGGAGGCCGCTGAGTCGGCTCCGGCCCGGACACCGTCTCCTGCCCATCCCGCTCCCGCTGAAGGGCGCGTGTTGTCCGCGGACAACACGGATGGCGGCATGGGGTCGCAGTCGACCGCCACGGGCGTATCCGTCCCCGCTCCCCTGTTGTCCGCGGACAACAGGACCGCCGCCGCCATGGCCCCGGCCGAGGTGGACCACCGGGGGAACGAGACGGCTGAGTCGGTGGACGAGCGCAGCCTGCTTCTGGTGCGCCAGCTCGGCGCGTCCGTCGAAGAACAGGCGCGCACTCTCGCGTCCGGGCTTCCCCCCGAGCAGCTGACACAGCTCATCGAGGAGCTCCACGCGTACGTGTGAGAGAGCGCCGTTACTGAGTGCGCCGGTGGTCACCCGACCCCGGCGCACTCCCGTTCGTCGGCTGCGGGAGCTCCTGGGCTTTCGATCCCTGTTGCGGGCATCTACAGCAAGCACTGCGCCCCCCTCTGAGCGTGTTGTCCGCGGACAACACGGACCGCTGCTGGGGGAGTGGTTGGAGAACCGGTACGACTGGGCCGGCTCGCAGCCAGTGCAGCCGTGCTGTCGCCGCACCGCGCACGGGCATCTCAGTTGTTCGACGCACGCATGCTGGTCGACATGGCGCACTTCATCGTCACGGAGGCCCGCCACCCGCTGCCTGCCTGGCGGGGGCAGGCGACCGGGAGAGCGGGACCGGAGCCGCCGTAGGCGCGATGCCGAGTAGGTCGGCACGGAGTGCGAGTACTCCTCACCGTCGCGGAGGCGAGGGGATCAGCCGTCCCCGGTGGACGAGCGACGCAGCCTGTTTGAGGGGGCGCAGGCGGACGCTCACCGTGTAGCCGGTGATACCGGGGACCGTGGCGAGGCCACGGCTGAGGAAGTCGTAGAAGTCGGCGGCGTCCGTGCACATCACGATCGCCATGAGGTTCTGTTCGCCCGTCGTGGCCGCGGCGAAGACGACGCGGGGGAGCCTGGCAACGGCCGTGCCCACCTCGTGGAGCCGCTCGGGGGAGGTCTGCAGCCACAGAGCCGCGCCGAACGGGTAACCCAGCCGCTCAGGAACCAGGTCCACGTCGTAGAGGAGCGTGCCCGAGCGCTCCAGGGCCTCCATGCGGCGTGCGATCCGGCCGGTGGTCCAGCCGGTTCCCTTGGCCAGTGCGGCCTGGCTCGCACGGCCGTCCTCGGCGAGGACGGCCAGCAGCGCGCCGTCGTCCTCGCGCAACTCGACCGGCGGGCCCTGCGGCCTCTCACGGGGGTGACGTACGAGGAGAAGCTCCACCGCCTCCTCCGGGAGCGAGGGGCCGAGCCGCGCCCAGTCGGCGCCGGGCGGGGAGTAAGCGTGCAGCACCATACGGGTGTTGAGCTCCACCACTCCCGGATAGCGGGCAAGCTGGCGCAGCACGTCCGGTACCCGGCCGTCGTGGGGCGCTTCCATCGAACAGACGATCTCCGAGCCGCCGAACGAGATGTTCGCGAAGGAGATCTCCGGCAGCCGGGTCACTGCCTCGGCAAGCGCGTCGATCCGGTCCGGACGGAGCGTGATCCGCACGATGCTCGCCGTGAGATCGTGCACCGCCGGGTTGACCAGCCCCACCACCCGCATGGTGCCTGTCCGCTGCATCGCCCGGTAGCGTCGCGCCACAGTTTGTTCCGACGCCCCCACCGCCTCACCGATCACGCGGAACGGGGCGCGTGGCACCACGTGCAGCGCATGGAGGATAAGGCTGTCCAGAGCGTCAAGCATGGCGGAATCTTCGCATGAAGTGCGTACTGGTAGCAGTTCCCCCTAGGTGATCCGCACGGGCTTGGGGAAACCGTCAGGTGTGGCGGAAACTTCTGGAGGATGTGCGGGCGAGGTCACGCCGAGCCGCTGAACCCCTGCTGCACCCACCGCGGTGGGTGCCAGACGCTTACGGCGGCTCCATACGCGTACGGGCCTCGAAAGGCCCCTCGACTCCGGGCTGCACCGTGGCCGTCCGGCAGCAGTGAGCGCGGCCCGTCCGCCCGCCCCGGCACGGCCCCACCGGATCCGCCGGGCCGCTCACGCATCCCCCACCCGTCCGTCGCGCCGGAGTTCCGACGCTCCGAAGGAGTCCTCTTGTCCCAGTCACCACCCGCTGCCGAGCCCCATCGCGGGATGACGCTCCTCATGGCCTGCCTCGGAGTCTTCGTCGCCTACCTGCCGGTGACCAGCGTCTCGGTGAGCCTGACCGCCATCCAGTCGGCTCTCTCCACAAGCACCCTGGAACTGTCATGGGTCTCGGACGCCTTCGTGCTGCCGATGGCCGCCTTCATCCTCACCGCCGGAGTCGTCGGCGACGTGCACGGCCGCAAGAAGGTCTACCTCGCCGGGCTGCTGCTCTCCGCCGCCGGCGCGGCGACCTCGCTCACCGCGCACTCGATCGGCCAGCTCTGGGCCGGCCAGGCGCTTTCCGGGGTCGGTGCGGCCGCACTGCTGCCGACGACGCTCGCCCTCATCAGCCACGCCGTACCCGACCACCGCGAGCGCGGAAAGTTCATCGGCTTCTGGGCCATGTGCCTGCTCGGGGCGCTCGCCATCGGCGGTGTGGTGGCCGGGACGATCCTCGGGCACGCGAGCTGGCGGTGGATCTTCCTCGTGCCGATACCCGTGGCGCTGTTCGCCTTCGGCTTCTCGCTGCGGCTGCTGCCGGAATCCCGCGCACCCCGCACCGGACGACTGGACTGGCCGGGACAGATCACGGCCGCGCTCGCCATCACCGCACTCGTCTACGGAGTCATCCAGGGCGGGGCGGGCTCCTTCGGTGAAGCCCAGGTCGTCGTCGCGCTCTCCGTCGCGGTCATCAGCGCAATCGCCTTCGTCATCGCCGAGCGGCGCTCCTCGCATCCGATGCTCGACCTCTCGCTCTTCCGCAGCCCCGGATTCACCGCCACCACACTCGTGGCCATGGTCATGTTCCTCGGCATGATCGGCTTCTTCTTCGTACTGAGCCTCTACTTCGGCATGGTCCAGCACCTCGACACACTCGACATCGCCTGGCGCATGCTCCTGATCACCGGTGCCGCACTGCTCGTCAGCGGAGTCGCCGGGCGCATCATGCACAAGATCTCGCCGCGCCTCATGATCACCACAGGACTGCTCATGGTGACCGCCGCGATGCTCACACTGCTCGGCGCCGACGCGGGCACGTCCTTCGCTTCGCTCTCCTGGCGCCTGGTCCTGCTGGGGCTCGGCATGGGGCTTGTCACGACGCCGATGACCGCCGTCGCCGTGGCCTCCGTACCCCACCCGCTCGCCGGAATGGCCGCCGCGGGCAACAACGCGTTCCGGCAGGTCGGCGGCGCGCTCGGCCCCGCCGTGCTCGGCGCCCTCCTCACCAGTCGAGCGGTCTCCTCCCTGCCGGGGCGCCTCTCCGACGCCGGCGTCGACGGCCCCCTCGCAGACCGGCTGGCCGACGCGACCCGTGACGGGGGCCTCGGCGCGATCGGCGCGATACCGCTCGGTTCGAAGGCCGGTCAGGTCCAGAGCGCCGTGGGCGATGCCTTCCTCGAAGGGATGCGCCTGTGCCTCGGCGTCTCGGCCACCCTGACCTTCCTGGCTGCCGTGCTCGCCTTCGTCCTCCTGCGGCCCCGCAGGACCCCGACAAGGACCGAGAAGGTCGTACGCACATCGACGGGCCGGACGCCGAGCACCGCTGCACGGCCCAAGGCCCTCGTGGAGGAAGGCGTCTGACGCGCAACCTCGTACCCAGCCGTGAAGGCGGTGCCCCCACGGAAGTTCCGTGGGGGCACCGCCTTCACCCGTGTTCGGCCTCCTGCCGGAACTTCCACGTGCTCTTGCCTCCCGTGTCAGGGCAGTGGTCAGGAACCAGGAGGAGAAGTCCCACGCTCAAAGACATGCCTGAGGGGAGCGGCGGCAGAGGCATCTGCACAAGGAGCGGGCCGGTGGGTGGCGGGGCAGCAGTCGGCCCTGGGGGAACCGCTGGAAGAGGAGGGACCGGACTTCTTCAGTCCCTCCTCTGTTCAGTCCCTCTGCAAAACCCCAGGTCAGAGCGATTCGCTCGGGACCGAAGGGACTGAAGGGACCGAAACTCCCTGTTCCAGCTGCGTGCAGGCGCGTGTATGCGCGCGTACGTAAGACTGACCCTTACATATCTCTGGTGCGCTGATAACTAGAGAAATGAGTCCCTTCAGTCCCTCCCCTCAGGGGCGCATGTGCTCTGACCTGCGGAAACACCACCGGGACTGAAAGGGGACCGTTGAGTCCCTCCCCCCTGTCAGGCCTTCAGTCCCTCGTTTGTCAGCCTGCGGAACAAACTCCGGCCAGGGGCACCCCCCGCCCCGGCAGGATTTCCGGCCAGAGGGACCGAAGGGACTGATTCCGCAATAAGTGCTCATGGCTCCCACGGCGCGGCGGGCAGGTGCGCTAGGCTCTGCCCGCTATAAGGGAAAGTCAGTCCCTTCGGTCCCTCAGTCCCTCGGGGCGGTCTCCCTGACCAGGTAAAACACTCGGGACGCCGCTGAGGAACCCAACCCTGGCCACACAAGAGGAACGGACCGACGAACAGTGCAGCGCCCCGCCGACACCGCCTCGTCCGGAGTCGCGCAGCAGCCGGGACCCGTTGACGTCGCCCGGTGGCTCGCAGGCCGTCAGTGGCCGGTCCACCCGCTCGCCCCGGGGCGCAAGACGCCGGCCGCCAACTGCGAGCAGTGCCGTGCCCGCAGTCACGAGCCCTCGCGCTGTCCCTGCCATGAAGAAGGCCGCTGGTGCCACGGCTTCCACAGCGCGACCACCGACCTCGCGCGCATCGACGCCTGGTGGAGCCGGGAGCCCCGCGCAGGCGTCGCTGTGTCGTGCGGTCCGGCGAACCTCGTGGTCCTGGACGTCGACGCCCACACCGCGCAGGTCCCGGACCGCAACCGCCTCCTGCCGGGAATCCCGATCCCGGACCAGGTCGATCTCGCAGGCCTCGCCTCGGGCTTCGACACGCTGGCCCTTCTCGCCGCCTACCGTCAGAAGCCGAACCCTGCCGAGGACGAGAACACCCTGCGGGTCCGCACCCCGTCAGGGGGGCTGCACATCTGGTACGTCAACTCCGAACCCGCGGTCCGCTATCGCTCCTCCACCGGGTCGAGCCCCAGGACCGCGCTCGCGTGGCAGGTCGACGTACGGGCTCACGGCGGATACATCGTGGCGCCTACCACCCGTACCTCAGCGGGCGTCTACGCGCCCCTGGGGGCCGTACGGGACCCGGCCCCCCTCCCCGCCTGGCTGGCCGCCGAACTGGCGCGTACGGGCCACGTCGTAGGCCCGTCCCCGGTTCCCCGCCCGCGGCCGCAGGCCCCTGCCGGACCCCCTCGGGCCGGTGCCGCTCAGGCGCTCTTGCAGCCGCTCATCGAGACCGTTCGCGAATGTGCCGTCCACGCCGAGGGAACCGGGTTCACGGAGAAGCTCAACCGGGCCGCTTTCACGGCAGGAGGGCTGGCCGGAGCAGGGCATCTGAACCAGGCCGAAGCCCGCCAAGAGCTGGCAGAAGCCGCTCACTATGCTCGTCCACACCAGAACCGCCGTAATGAGACGATCATCGACGCAGCCCTTTCCGCAGGCGCCAGTCGCCCGTTCCATCCCAAAGGACTCGCATGAGTAGCGCAGAGAGCAGCCGCTTCGACGCGGCTGCCGCCGCTCAGCAGATGTTCGACCTCGAGGGCGCCGCTCCCGCATGGGTCCCTCCCCAGCAGGTACAGGCGCCCGCCTCGGTCGAGGCACCGGTTCTGCTGCCGCCCATGCTCACCGACCGCGGCAACGCGAAGCTCTTCGCCCAGCTCTACAGCGACCAGTTCCGTCACGTCGAAGGTCTCGGCTGGTACTGCTGGGACCAGTTCCGGTGGAAGCGTGTGGGCGGCGAGAAGGCCGCTCTGTGGGCCGCGGGCGACATGGCCGAGCAGATGTCGCCCACCGACCCCCGCGGGGTCTTCAGCGACCGTGAGATCGCCCAGCACCGTCGGCGGACCATGTCCACGAGCGGCATGAAGGCGCTGCTCCACCAGGCGAAGGCCGCACCCGCGCTCAGTCTCGACCCCGACGTCCTCGACGGCGACGCCTACTCCCTGTGCACTCCCGCAGGAGTCGTCGATCTGCGCAACGGCCGCCTGCACAAGCCCGATCCGATGCGGGACCTCCACTCGCGTGCCACGCATGTAGCTCCCCAGGCGATGCCGACCCCGCGCTGGCACGCCTTCCTGGACGACACCTTCGGCGCCGACGCCAAGGGCCAGGAGATGATCGACTTCCTGCATCTGCTGCTCGGGTACTCCATCACCGGCGACGTCGGCGCGCAGGTGCTGCCCTTCCTCTGGGGCAAGGGCGCCAACGGGAAGTCGGTCCTCCTGGACGTCATGATCCAGGTCATGGGGGACTACGCCGACGCGGCCCCGCCCGGCTTCCTGATGGACAAGGGCAACTTCGCCGAGCACTCCACGGAACTGACGGAGCTGCACGGCCGCCGCATCTTCGTCTGCAGCGAACTCAAGCCCAACGACAAGTTCGACGAGGCCCGGGTCAAGCTCCTCACCGGCGGAGACAAGATCAAGGCCCGCCGCATGCGGCAGGACTACTTCAGCTTCACCCCGACCCACAAGCTCTGGCTGCTGGGCAACCACCAGCCAGAGGTCGGGACCGGTGGGCACGCGTTCTGGCGCCGTATCCGGCTCATCCCCTTCGAACGCGTGGTCGCGGCTGACCGGAAGATCGACAACCTGGCCGGCGAACTCGTCCAGGAAGAAGGCCCGGGCATCCTGCACTGGCTGATCCAGGGCGCGATCCGCTACCTCACCAGCCGAGACCCGCTGAGCGGCCCGTCGTCCGTGCGCCTGGCCACCGCCGCGTACGAGACCACCGAGGACCACATCGGGCGCTTCCTGGGCGAATGCTGCCTGCGCCAGGGGCCGGACACCGGGGACCTGCGCGTCGAACAGGGTCTTCTGTACGCGACCTACACCGGCTGGTGCAGCTCGGAGGGCATCCGGGCCGATACCGCCCGGGCCTTCGCGGGCCGCATCCGGCAGGAGATCGGACTCGCGTCCCCCGCCGAGATGCTGAAGTCCAGCGGCAAGAAGTACTACCCGGCCCTGGGGCTGCTGAAGGACGACAACGTCCATTCCGACGGACCGGCAGGGGGACGCCCATGACGCCCCAAGGCTTTCTGCCATGGATCTGGGCATCGTCTTACCATGGGAGCGTCTCCGATCACCGCACAGCCCGTTCCGTACCGAGTAGCCACCGGCACCACCACATCACCGACAAGGAGCTGCGTCCATGAGCTCGCTGCTGCATGAAAGCCAGCTCGCACACGAAGCGAACGTGGTGTGGCTGGAGGACTTCGACGAACTCGACTACGTCCGCCAGGCGCTCGACAAGAGTGCCCGCCGTGGTGGGAAGCCCCGCTACGCCCGTGACGGACGCATGGTCGGTTACGCGGAGCTCGACAAGGACGCCGAGGCCAACCCCGACAGCGGCCTCTACCAGCGCCGTACCTTCTTCCTGCTGCCTCACGACAGGCCGAACGACCCGGAGGGCCTCTACAAGGAGGGCGCTCCCGGTGAGGCGGTCGACCCGCGGACGATCGAGCCGCGGAGGGTGGGGGAGAAGACCCCGCGTTCGCAGGGGAAGCGCAGGAACGAGATAGTGCCTTCCTGACGCGGTCCCTCTCCGCTCGGACGCCGGCCCGTCAGGCACGGGCTGACCCGGCAGCGGGCAGGCCGCCGTCCTTGTGGGCAGCGGACGAAAAGACAGTGGCTGGTCCGCCGCGGAGCTGCGAGGATTCCCTTCGTTTCTCTCGCGGAGGGCGCTTGTTCGTTTTCGTGTGTGCCGGATGCGGCGCCAGGCTGACCGTCCCGCTGTCTCAGGTCGAGCTGCCGGTCCACGCCCATCAGAGGTACGGGAACGGTACCCAGCTCCCGGTGCTCATGGAGGCGGGCACGTTCGCCGTGGAACCGGAGCCCTGGGGGGCGCCGTGGCGAACGTGGGAGGAGACCGATCCGGACGAGGCGACGGCCCGCGGCATCTACGCGCCGCTCCCCGCCGTGTCCGACGGCGTTCCCGGTAGCGTCGTCGTCGCACCGGGGGACACCCGCGGCACCGTGCTCGTTCCCGAGGAGGGCGGCGGCTACTGCTGCGGCGTCGACGGGGGTGACGGCCCCAACATGGCCTGCGAGGCGTGCGGCCTGCCTGTGGCGAGCAGGATCGACGACTGCTCCCTCTGGCAGGCGGTCTGGCTCGCGCCGGACGCCGTGCACCGCCTGCCCGTCGGCGGCACCGGCGCCGCGACGCTCTCCTGGGCGGAACTGCTGGAGGAGGGAAGAGGCACGCCCCCGGTCGAGCCGATCACCAGTTGGGGTTCGTTGCGCGGGCTGGGCCACGGCTGGAGATGGAGCCCGCAGTGGGAGGCGGCAGCCGGCCGGGCCCTGGCCCACCTGCTGGCTGCTTCGGACGGCCGACCGGTGGCCGTACCGCAGGGCCTGGTCGCGGAAGTGTTCCAGCGCGCCCTGGAGGCCCTGTTGCCCGCGGTCGGGCCGGCTCGGCATGTCGTCCTGGCCGGACCGGGCCTGGCCGCCCCCGACACGAACGCCGACATCCTCCTTGTGCCGACCCACCCGCAGACGGGGGATCCTTGGAGCCCGCTCGGCCCGGCGGCAGCGGCACACCCGGTGCCGCTGCCGTTCGGGGTGTGGGTGTGGATGGCTTTCCCCGAACCGCAGCCATACGTGCCCATCTCGGGAGTGATGCCCGACGGAGTACTCCGCGACGACCCGCCCGCACCGCGTCCCCACTGCCTGTTCCGGGCCGACTCGGGAACCTTCCAGCAGACCCTGGCCCGGTTGCCTGCCGTCCGTACCCAGTGGCTGCGCGAGATCCTTGAGAACCTCACGCACCACATACGCGCCGGCCTCTTCTGAAGGCGTGCACGTCGTCGGAGCCCGGCTGGCCGACCGAATGAGCGAGCCGCCGCAGGGCTACTGCGTGGCGCCCGGGCGTGCGGCGCGGCCTGGCGGGCATTGTGTGGTTCCAGGTGACCTTTTGGCAGCCTCCCCAGAAGCGGATGGAGACGCGTGAACGATCAATCACCGAACCCGGCCCTCCCGCCCGTGGTCGACAGAACGACCTATCAGGAGGCGCGGGAAGCTCTGCTCACACGGGAGAAGGCGCACACCCGTGAAGGAGACGCGATCGCGGCGGCGCGGCGGCGGCTGCCGATGGTGGAGATCGACGCCACCATCGAGGTGATCGGCCCCGACGGGCCGATCACGGTCCTCGACGTCTTCGAAGGCCGCAAGCAGCTCATCGCCTACTTCCACGCCTGGTGGCCCGGACGTCCCGCCGCCGGGCAGTGCGAGGGGTGCACGTTCTTCAACTGTCAGGTCCGTGAGCTGTCCTACATCCACTCCCGCGACGCCACATACGCCACGCTCTGCAAGGGCCCGTACCGAGAGAGCGTCCGCTACCGCGACTTCCTGGGCCTGGAGATGCCGTGGTACTCGGTCGAGAAGACGGCGCCGCAACTCCTGGAGGGCCGTGACTGGCAGCGTCATCACCTTGTCTTCTACATCCGCGACGACAAGCGGGTGTTCGAGACGTACTACACAGGCGGTCGCGGCGTCGAGATCATGGCGCCCACCCACGGGCTGCTGGACATGACCGTCCACGGACGCCAGGAGGCGTGGGAGGACTCCCCTCGCGGCTGGCCCCAGCCCTGGTACTCCGCCGAGAACCCGGAGGAGTGGCGTACGAACGGGCGCCCCATCGCCCAGTGGTCCCGCATCGAAGCCGGCCGCTCCGACGAGCTGACCTAGGCGGTTACGCCGAGATCATCGGGCGGGCCGAAGGAAGATCGGTATGCCCTCTTCACAGGCACTCCATGTTCCTGACGTATGGACGGCACGGCCTTGAGGGCTCAGACCGCTGAACTACCGTGTTCCGGCCGCACCCAGTGCTGGGTTCACGCGCTCAAGTCTGGTCCAGCCGGTCCAGCCTCAGGCTGTCCCAGGCGGCCAGGCGGCCAGGCGGGCAAGCCGCTCGCGGTGTCGCTGCCGCTCCCGAATCTCTGCCCGCAGCCGCTCGTCGATTCCTGCGACTGCCGCGGCGAACTCCTCCTCCTCGGCCTGCAGCAGCTCCCGCACGCGCGCCAGAGGGGTCCCGGCCTCGGCGAGGGTCCGGATCTTGACCTACTCGACCACGGCGTCGGCGCCGTACCGGGACGGACAGGTCGACTCCCGCGACCACCTCGTGGTCGCCGTACGACTTGCGCGGCCCGGCGACCTCGATCGCACTGGTTCTTCTCGTCATGCCGCCCATGCTGAGAGGTTGCCCCTGCGTCAGGGTCAACTGTTGCGGCCACATGGCCTCCACCCGGTGATCCATTCCCTGGCAGTCCGGGTGAACATGCCGGTGAGCGTGTCGCAGTCGCCCTGCTGAAGGGCCTGGTAGAAGCGGTGTACGAGGAGGTCGGCGTTGGGCCCGGTGGACATGTGATGGGGTCCTTCTCCGCCGTTCCGGCACGGTGCAGGGGAGGCCGTGAACGAGGTCCCGGTTCCTTGAGTGGCGGTCCGGGCTCAGGCGCGCTGCGCCCAGTCCTGGTCCAGGCGGTCGGTCAGGCCCGCGGCGGCGAAGGCCGCCTCCAGCTCGTCGCGGCCCTCGGTGAAGTGGGCCCAGCTGTCGTGGTGGACCGGGACGACGCGGCGGGCGTCAAGAATCCGGGTGGCCTCGGCCGCCTGCGCACTGTCCAGGACGACCGGTCGGCCGTCGAAGAGCATGGGGAAGCGGGGTGCTCCGGCGAACAGGAGGGCGGTGTCGATCGGGGCGAAGCGTTCGGCGATCTCCCCGACCGCGTCGAGCGAGGCGTTGTCACCGCTGACGTAGACCGACGGCAGGTCCTCGCCCGTCAGGACGAAGCCGACGACCTGGCCGGTGAAAGGCTCGATCTCCTCACGCGCGCCGGGGCCGTGGATGGCGGGGACTCCGGTCACCGTGACGGTGCCGCCGCCCGGACGCTGCAGCTCGACCGTCTCCCAGTCGGCCAGGCCCTTGGCCTTCTCCCCGAGGCGCTTGCCGCCGCCGGGGGTGGTGAGGGTCAGGGGCACGTCGGCGAGCAGGGCGCGGCCGGAGGTGTCGAGGTTGTCGGCGTGCTCGTCGTGGGAGAGCAGGACCACGTCGGCGGGGCCGACATCGGCGGGCGTGGCGGTGGAGGGCGCCGTCTTGACCAGGGTCGGGCCACCGGGCGCGGGGTAGTCGCCGGGGCCGTCGAAGGTGGGGTCGGTCAGGAAGCGCAGGCCACCGTACTCGAACAGGGCGGTCGGGCCGCCGAACGTGCGGACCGGGAACTGGTTCGCGTTGAGCTGGGACATCATGTCTCCGTTTCTCACGAAAAAAATCTGCGGTTAACGTGATGCCAGGCTAGGTGGGTGTCACGGGAAAATGCAAGCGATACCATGAGAGGCATGGACGTCACCCTGGCCGCCGACGTGGCGCCGACCGCTCTGCCCCCGGCGCCGGGGGCAGACCGGTACCGCTCTCTGGACTTCGCCGACACCGCCGCCACCCTGCCCGCCGGTCAGGGCTACGACCTGCTCGCCGTGCCCGAGTCGGCCATGCGCTGGCTCGCCGCGCACGACCTGACCGCCCCGGAGGTGCAGCTGTACGAGTTCTGCGCCCAGCGGATGCGCACCCTGCGCGGACACGTCCGGGCCCTATTTACCGCGCGCGTGGACGGCGCGCCCCCGCCCGAGGAATCCCTGCACGCGGTGAACGAGGCCCTTACGGCCGTGCCCACCGCCCCCCTCCTAGCCTGGGACGGGACCCAGGGGCTGCGCCGCGTTCAGGCGCACCCCACCGATCAGGCCGTCAACCACGCCCTGGCCACCCTTGCCGCCGACGCGGCCGACCTGCTCACCGGTCCCGACGCCGACATTCTCGCCGCCTGCGGCTCCGCCCCCTGTGACCGGTTCCTCCTGCGCACCCACGGCCGACGCCACTGGTGCTCCACACGCTGCGGCGACCGTGTCCGTGCCGCCCGCGCCTACGCCCGGCGCAGCGGCGCCACGGGCTGACGCACCATCCCCGGGGTCCTCTTGCGGACCGCCCGGTGGCCACCCGAAACACCTTCGGCGGCTCTGTTCTCGTATAGCTATGGCGGCCCGGGAGGTGCCAGCCGCCGCGGAGGCGATGCTGCTGCGGGTCGCGGAGGCGGCGCTGCCGGAGCCGTCCGGCACGGTGCGGGGGTGATCTTCCCGGTGGTCGGCGGGGAGAAGACGCTCAAGGCGCTCATGGTGGAGGCCGCGGCGAACGGGGCCCGCTACAAGGCCCGCCTCCGCACCGTGCTGCGGTCGTCGTACTCGGCGGGCGGAACACACCAGCTCAGCTCAGCAGCGCCCGGACTCCTCCTGCTGTGGCGCCCCGGGGTGCCGGGGGCCTCAGCCGGCCACGCGCAGCAGGGTCTCCCGGAAGGAGACCGCGCTCTTGGGGGGCCGGTTGTGGGGGAGCTTGGCCAGGGCTGCGGCCATGCCGCAGGTGTTGGTCACGCCGGAGAAGACGAGTCCGGCGCCGATGGCCCCGGACAGCCAGTGCGCGGGCGTCCGGGCGAGACCGCCGAGGAAGCCGGCGAGGACCAGGGTGCCGGCGGCGAGGCGGACCTGGCGGTCCATGGGCCAGGTCGCGCGGGCCCCCGCCGGGCGCTCGACGTCGTGGCCCGCGGCGGTCCAGGCTGTGGTGCCGCCTTCGAGGGTGGCGGCGTCGATGCCCTGGGCGGCCAGCTTCTCGCAGCCCTTGGCGGAGCGGGCTCCGGAGGCGCAGACGATGAGCAGCGGCGTGCGCTGGGCGGCCTTCTTCAGGGCGCCGGTGGCTTCGTCCAGGCGGTCCAGGGGGATGTTGTGGGCGCCGGGCAGGTGGCCGCCTGCGTACTCGCCGGGGGTGCGGACGTCGATCACGGTGAACTCGCCGAGTCGGGCGGCGGCCTGGGCGGCGGCGATCGCGGTGGAGGTGGTCATGGAATGGTTCGCCTATCTGAGGGGTTCCCCACGGTAGGATACCCGTGGGGGTATGTGAGGAGGTTGGTGTGCAACTCGACATGAGTGCCGAGGAGCTGAAGTCGGCGCTGAACCGGCTGCGGCGGGCGCAGGGTCAGCTCGCGGGAGTGATCAAGATGATCGAGGAGGGCCGGGACTGCGAGGACGTCGTCACGCAGTTGTCGGCGGTCTCCAAGGCGCTGGACCGGGCCGGGTTCTCGATCATCGCGACGGGTCTGCAGCAGTGCATGACCAGTGAGGATCCCGAGGTGCGGGACTCCGCGCAGATGCGGGCCCGGCTGGAGAAGTTGTTCCTTTCACTGGCCTGAAAGGCTTTCGTCTCCCGTGGGGCCTGCCGTGGGGGGCCCCCCCCCCCGGGGGGCCCCGCCCGGCCCCCCCGGGGGGGGGCACCGGGGGGCCCCCCCCCCACCCCCCGCCGCCCCCCCCCCCCACCGACCCCCACACCCCCG
>NZ_JBVHKB010000027.1:0-19541 GCF_055559735.1 Streptomyces sp. NPDC023573 | reverse complement strand
CCGGAGACCACCTCACTATCGATGTCCTGCGGTACCCGGGCCCAGTCATTCCGCCCGGGCGATCCTGATGGCGCCTGGTTCCTCCGTTCTTCCTCGTTGATCAACTGCATATCCGGTACTGCGAACTGCTCGGTGGCCTGTGGCAGCGCCACCTTCGGCAGCCAGCCCCGTCGCCTGTCCTGCATCCGCTCTGGCTTGGAACCCCACTGCCGAACCTCCCGGTGCGCGCGCCCGCAGCCGACGCCTTCACCGAGGTGCTGCTCACTTACTTCACTGCTGGGCACCGCGAACGGCACCTAGGGATACTGCGGCACTGCTCATGGCGGCCCCTGATCACTACGGGCCACCCGGTCCGGTCACCAGTCCCGTCGCCGTCCTGCAACAACCCTGGCTTCGGAACTCCGCCACCGCACCGTCCTGCCAACTTCAACTACTGGTACCTCTGCCTGGCAGTTCGTCTCTGCCAGGCTCTGCTGACTTCCTCGGTCACGAGAGAAACCATAACCACACCACAACTCAATGTCTACCCTCCCCGACATAGATTTCGGTGTGTTCGGCGATGAGACATTCGGACTCGATCGGCGACACGACAAGGTTGAGGGGCCACAAGCCGGGCACAAGCACCCCGCAGACAGAACCAGCCGATGGACGATCCGAAGACCGGGGTGGACTGATGGACACGATGAGCGTCGACGTCACACCCGCCCGCTCCATGTCATTCGTCGCCGTCGTTCGCGGGAGCGCCAGGGCCTTCCTCGAAGGCCTCGTGATCCCGACCGCGGCCGAGGCCGCCGACACCGTGGTCCTGGTCGTCTCGGAGCTCGTCACCAACGCCCTGCGCCACGGCGGCGCCCCCTGCAGCCTGGAGCTGACCGCTCATCCGTACGGGATCGAGGTGGCTGTGCGCGACCGCAGTTCGCAGGCACCACGCATGCGCACCCCCGACCTGAACGCCGGTACCGGAGGCTTCGGCTGGCCCATGGTCAACCACCTCGCCCGCGCCACCGCGGTCACGTCGGGCCCGTCCGGCGGCAAGACCGTCACCGCCCTCCTCCCTCGCTAGCGCGCCCTGATGCCGGGCGCAGAGCAGGTGTCGGTGCGGCGCATGATTTCGTCAGTGGCGCGTCGCAGGTCAACTGCTCCAACGGGCCACGATGGTGTGACCGACGCGGAAGAGGGCGTCGCACTCCGCGCAGCACGCGCTGCCGAAGACGTAGGTCAGCTTGCTCGCGACGTCGTGCTGCCCATCGGCGACAGCACGCGCGCGAAGCCGGTTGGCCAGCCCTTCCAAGGAGAAGAGGGCTGTGGGCTGCAACTCCCTATGGTGCCCGGCGGCCTCGTCCATGCAGAAGCCGTCGGTCGTCGAGCAGTAGCCGTACTCGCCGAACACCACGAAGTTCTCGGCCTCACACACAGGGCAGGGAACTTCGAACTCCTCACCGCTGAGACCGTGCAGTTCCTCCCCCGCACCTCGACTCCCTCGAAGACCAGCAAGGGCTTCCAGCAGTTCCACGCAGCGATCTGGCTCGCCGGTCAGCGACGGATGGTGCAGTGCCCGCTCCACCAGCTCGATCAGCTCAGCGATCTCGGCAGCGTAGGCATCTCTTGGATCAAGCGTCCCGTGGGGCCGCTCGGTGCTGGTGACGATGGAAGCGGCCAGGAGCAAGGGCATGGTTCGGTCTGTGGCCGTCAACTGGCGCGCCTTCTCGGCGAGCGCGGGCAGAGTGGCGTAGCTCGCGCGGTAGACCGTTCCAGGGCTGATCAAAGCAGCTGCGGCTTCGACTGTCGCAGTTCATGATCGAATCAGGTCCACAAAGGGGGTTCCCCTGTCGGGGACGCTCACACGCCGGGAGCACGCGCAAGGCCCGCCGGCCGGGCAGCACGAAGGGGGGCGGCCGATGGCCTGGGTGACAGCGATCCGCGACGACGAGCAGGTCGAGTACCGGCTGCGGGGGCAGGCCGGGTGCTCGGTCGTGGTGTCCGACGCGGTGATCCAGGAACCCGCCGACATCGCGTCGGAGCAGCGGCTCCGGGAGGAGGATGACGCCGCTCTCATGTGGATGGGCAGCGGCCTCCGGGGCGTCGGCCTGTCCCAGGGCGCGGTGCTCGATATGGAAGGCAAGGAGGCGGCCCGGCGGTTGATGATCGGCTGCCACCCGGAGACGGGCGCCCGGCTGATCCGTACGCAGACGTCCGTCCGCGCGCACGAGAAGGCGAAGCTGGCGACCGCCCGCCTGGTCGAGGCGATCGAGGACGCGGCGCGGGAGAAGGGTGTGACGCCCGTCGGCCTGCTGGGCGGCAAGCCGAAGCAGCAAAGGGTCCTGGCGCAGCAGCAGCGAATGGTCCACCGCCTGGGCGACCGGCACCGGATGCAGGTGACCACCCTGCACAAGCTCGCCCGCGCCGCCGGCCTTTCCCTGGACCACGTCTACGGGGAGACCGAGCTGGCCGAGGCGCGGGCGCACGCGGAACAGCGGGTCGACGACCGGGTCCGGGGCTGGGACCTGACGCTGGACCTTCCCAAGAGCGACAGTGTCCTGCCGGGGCTCATGTGCGGCTCGGACGAGCGGGAGTACCGCGGCCTGGTGCACCGGGCGACGCGCGACACGATCCGGGAGTTCGAGCGCTGGGTCGGGTACGCGGTCGGCTCCGAGGACGGCCGGCCGGTCCGAATCGCGACCGGTGGACTGCTCGCCTGGTCGGTCGAGCACCAGGCGGCCCGGCCGATGGGGGAGGGGCTGCCCGGCGACCCGCACCTCCACCTGCACGTGACGATCGCCAACATGGGCCTGTGCGAGGACGGCGAGTGGCGCTCCATCGGCAACTCCGGCCAGGACCTGCACCGGCACGCGGCCGCTGCCGACGCCTTCTTCAAGGCCCGCGTCCGCTCGCTCACGCATCAGCGGTTCGGCGTGCGCCGGCAGCAGGCCGAGCGGACCGGGGCGTGGGAGGTCGACGGGATCCCGGAGCCGGTCCGTGATCTGTTCTCCCGGCGGCACGGCAGGATCGCGGACCTGGCCGGGGGCGATGCCGGCCGCCAGGAGCGCGAGGGTGCCGCAGCCGGGACGCTGCGGGCCAAGCACCGCGGGAACGCGTCCGCGATGCGCGAGAGCTGGCGGCAGCGCGCCCAGCAGGCCGGGGTCGAGGTCGACGCGATGGTGGCGGCCGTCGCCCCCGGGCCGCCCGGTCCGGGCGACGGCCCCATCGCCGACGGGCCCGGTGGCCCGCGGATTCCGCCGCCCGCCGACCTCGCCGCGTTCGTGTTCCACCCCGGGACCGGCCTCACCCGGAGCGAGAGGACGTTCACCCGCGCGCAGCTGCTCGCCGCGGTCGGTAATGCGCTGGAGTACGGCCTGGACGAGGCCCCCGGGCGCCTGGACTCGCTCGCCGACGACGTCCTCGACGTGGCCGGGTACGCGGTGCGCGTGCCGGACTTCGGCTCCACGGTCATGACGTCGACCGCCCGCTACACCACCCAGGACATCATCGACGCGGAGGAGTACGTCAGGGAGCAGGCGCTCGCCCGGCGGGGAGAAGGCCGAACCGCGCTGACCGAGGACCGGACGGCAGCAGCCGTCGACATCTTCCAGGGCGCGGTGGGCTTCGAGCTGTCAGACGAGCAGCGCGCGGCGGCGACCCGGCTGCCGAGTGGCGGGCACGGCATCGACACGCTCGTCGGCGTCGCCGGCGGAACCCACACACGGTCGGCCACACTCCACGACCAGCGCCGACGCGAGGTGCGACCGCAGGAGCGGCACCTGACCGGCATGGGGGAGGAAGGGGAGCTCGCCGGGGTCCGGGCCTGGAACCGCCGTCCGTACGGCGACCGGACCGACCAGGAGCTGACCCGGCTGATCGCCACAGGCCCCCTCGACGCCAGGCGTGAGGACAGGGTGGCCGCGGAAGCCGAGGAGACCGAGCGGGCGCTGCTGGAGCAGATCGCGGCCGACAAGTCCCGCGGGGAGACCCGGGGCCGGCGGGAGGTCGCGCCCGTCTACCCGCTGCTCGGTCTCGCCGCCGAGCGGCTGGCCGTCGCACGTGCCGAGCAGGCCCGCGGGACCGCCGCAGCAAAGGTGGCGGCCAAGGCCGATGAACGCCTCCGTGTCCTGGCGGCCGCCGAGGACAAGGGCCGGATCGCGTTGCGCCTTGCGGGCACGTCCCGCAAGGAACACCGGCAGCTCACCCAGCAGGCCACCGAGGAACGCGCGGCCGGACGGCGGGAGGCCGCCGACGCGCGGGCCGCGGCCTCCCGTGCCGCCGAGGCCGCGTGGGAGATCGTGCGCAGCAGCCCGTACGCCGCCGTGCTGGGTGCCACCGAGCGTCAGACCCCGGACGTCGACACTCTCGCGGCCCGGCTCACCGAGATGCGCGAGACCCGGATCCCCGCCCGTGTCCAGCAGATCGACACGGGCGATGCGAAGCGCGTCTCCCGTGCCCACGGCCAGGCAGCCAAGGCCCGTGACAACGCGGCCAGGCACCGGGCCGTCACCGATGGAGCACGGACCGAGAAGGCTTTGCGAGCGCGGATCGCTGAACAGCACCCCGGGCTCCACGAGTCCGAAGTGAAGCGCCCGCGCCGGTCTCCGGACGCTCCAGGGGGCCCGTAGCGCCCGTGTCGCCACGCAGGGGCAGAAACGTACGGGTCCACGCCCAAGCGTCTGAAGGACGGCTCTTTTCATCAGAACGGACAGCAGACCATGCACGACCAGCACGGTGGAAGCAGCTCGTACGATCGCGAACGGGACGGGGCTCGTAGCGCAGCGGTTGTCGCGCCTTCACCGCATGTGGGAGGACGCCGGTTCGAATCCGGTCGGCCCCGTCCCACCCGGCGAGTCACGACTGGCGGCACACGTCGCTATGCCCGGTCGGGACGCAGCGTCACGCCGGCCGGCTCCCACCCGGCGAACCCGGCGCTGAGTTCGTCGGCGGTGACGCCGGACCACGAGTTGTCGAACGCTCCGGGCCCGTATCCGGACATCAGCGATCGTGCGCCGGCGGCGGCACGCTCGGTGAGGCCGGCGGCGTAGGTGTCGCGGCGGTGCGGTGGAATCCCGCAGTAGCAGCTCAGGCCGAAGAACAGGTCGTACGGGCCGGGCCCGCCTGCCTCGTCGAGTCGGGTGGCATCCCTGGAGCGGATCGCCGACGCCCACGCGCACGCCGAGCGCGGACATACCCGGGGGAAGATCGTGATCCGCATCTGAACAGGCCGGGCTTTGACCCGCGCGCCAGCCTGTACACCCGACGGCCACTCACCTGGGCATCTCAAGGGCCGCTGACATGAGCTGAGGTCAGCGCGCCGCGACGGCTTCGATCTCGATGAGCATGTCGGGGTCGGACAGGGCGCTGACTTCCGCCAGGAGACTGGCCGGCCGGCACCGAAGCGCCTCGAGCTCGTCCATGAGCACCCCGTACTCAGCCTTGCAAGCCGAGATGTCAGTGGTGACCACGCGGATGTGCACCACGTCCGCCATCGTCATGCCACCCTCGGCGACGGTCTCCCCGAGCCGGCGCAGCGTCAGCCTGATCTGTCCGGCCATGTCACCTTTGTGCGCGATACTCCCGTCGTCGTCGCGAGCTTCGTGGCCGGCGACGTAGAGCCAGCTGCGCGGTTCATCGATCCGGACAGCGCGGTTGTACATCAGCTTGCCGCCCACAACGCGGGGACCGATCTCTTCCTTGCTCATGTTCCTCCGCTCCACGGCCGGCCAGGGCGACCTCGATGCCAGGCGTATCACCCGAGCACCGTTGCCCGGCCCTGCTCGGGACGCGTCATGAGATGTTCAGACGGATCGCCTATCGTGCGGGCGGACCGCGGAACACGCCTGCCGTCGCGTCCCGCAAGGAGAGAAGAAATTGAGCAGCACGCCTCAGCGAGCAGTCGGAAGCCGGGACGAACTCCAGCGGCGCCTGGGTGTGCCGGACGCGGTGATGATCGGTCTGGGATCGATGATCGGCGCCGGGATCTTCGCCTCCCTGGCTCCGGCCGCCCGGGCGGCCGGCTCCGGCCTGCTGCTCGGTCTCGCCCTGGCTGCGGTCGTCGCTTACTGCAACGCCACGTCCTCCGCCCGGCTCGCGGCCCTCTACCCGGCCTCCGGCGGCACGTACGTCTATGGACGTGAGCGGCTGGGCGACTTCTGGGGCTACCTGGCCGGCTGGGCGTTCGTCGTGGGCAAGACCGCCTCCTGCGCGGCGATGGCGCTGACCGTCGGCTTCTACATCTGGCCGGGCCAGGCCCACGCGGTCGCGGTCGCCGCCGTGGTAGCCCTCACCGCAGTCAACTACACGGGCGTCCAGAAGTCCGTCCTGCTCACCCGCGTCACCGTGGCGGTCGTCCTTGCCGTGCTCGTCGCCTTCGTGGCCGCCTCCCTCACCTCCGGCGCCGTGGACCCGGCCCGCCTGAACATCGGGACGGACGCCACGGCCGGCGGCGTGCTCCAGGCAGCCGGACTGCTGTTCTTCGCGTTCGCCGGTTACGCCCGCGTCGCCACGCTCGGCGAAGAGGTCCGCGATCCGGCCCGCACCATCCCCCGCGCCGTCCCGATCGCTCTCGGTATCACCCTCGCCGTCTACGCCCTCGTCGCCGTGTCCGTCCTTCTGGTCCTCGGCCCCGGTGAACTCGCCGCAGCCGAAGCACCGCTCTCCGAGGCGGCGCGGGCAGCCGGCGCCGACTGGCTCGTCCCCGTCGTACGCGTCGGCGCCGCCGTCGCGGCCCTCGGCTCCCTGCTCGCCCTCATCCTCGGCGTCTCCCGCACCACCCTGGCCATGGCCCGGGACCGCGCGCTTCCCCACGCGCTGGCCGCCGTGCACCCACGATTCAGGGTCCCCCACCGGGCGGAACTCCTCGTCGGTGCCATCGTCGCGGTAGCCGCCGGGACCACGGACGTCCGCGGAGCGATCGGATTCTCCTCCTTCGGCGTCCTGGCCTACTACGCCATCGCCAACGCCTCCGCATGGACCGTGCGCTCGGCCGAAGGCCGCAGACACCGGATCATCCCCGTCGCCGGCCTCGTCGGCTGCCTCGTCCTGGCGTTCGCCCTCCCGCTGCCCTCCGTGATCACCGGAGCGGGCGTCCTCCTCATCGGCGCAGCCGCGTACGGCATCCGCCACGCGGTCTCCCGGTAGCGCACCGGCCCGCCCCGGACTCCGCAGGAACCCGGCTCTCGGCATCCCGGCCCCGAGGTGTGGACCTTCGGCCGTGAGGCCGCGGGCGGAGGTCAGTGGCTGGTGAGTTCGCCGGTGAGCTTGCCGTGGAGGTCGGCGCTCGGGTCGTTCAGGCCGATGATCTCCACCGTCTTGCCCCGCTGCTCGTACTTGGTCTCGACGGCGTCCAGGGCGGCGACCGAGGAGGCGTCCCAGATGTGGGCGGCCGACAGGTCGATGACGACCCGGTCGGGGTCGTCGGCGTAGTTGAACTGGCCGACGAGGTCGTTGGAGGAGGCGAAGAAGAGCTCACCGGTCACGGAGTACACCACGGTGGTGTTGTCCGGGTCGGTGACGGCGGTGACGCGGGCGAGGTGGGCGACGCGCTTGGCGAAGATGACCATGGCGGTGACGGAGCCGACGACGACGCCGATGGCGAGGTTGTCGGTGGCCACCACCACCGCCACGGTGATGACCATGACGGCGATCTCACCGGTGGGCATCCGCTTCAGGGTCTTCGGGGCGATGGAGTGCCAGTCGAACGTCGCGAATGACACCATCACCATCACCGCCACCAGGGCGGCCATCGGAATGTCGGAGACGACCGGGCCGAAGACGATGCACAGCACCATCAGGAACGATCCCGCCAGGAACGTCGACAGGCGGGTGCGGGCACCTGAGACCTTCACGTTGATCATCGTCTGGCCGATCATGGCGCAGCCGCCCATGCCGCCGAAGAAGCCGGTGACGATGTTGGCGATGCCCTGCCCGATGGATTCACGGGTCTTGGAGGAGTGGGTGTCGGTGATGTCGTCGACCAGCTTCGCGGTCATCAGCGACTCCATCAGCCCGACCAGTGCCATCGCCAGTGCGTACGGGGCGATCGTCGTCAGGGTGTCCACCGTGAACGGGACGTCCGGCAGGCCGGGCACCGGCAGGGACGAGGGCAGCTCCCCCTTGTCGCCCACGGTCGGAACGGCGATGCCGGCCGCGAGGGTGATGGCGGTCAGGATGACGATGGAGACCAGCGGGGCCGGGATCACCTTGGTGACCTTCGGGAAGAACACCATCAACGCGAGTCCGCCGATGATCAGCGGATAGACGGCCCAGGGCACGTCATGCATCTCGGGCACCTGGGCCATGAAGATCAGGATCGCCAGTGCGTTGACGAAGCCGACCATCACCGAGCGCGGGACGAACCGCATCAGCTTCGCGACGCCCAGCGCGCCGAGGGCGATCTGGATGACGCCGGCCAGAATGACGGCGGCGATCAGATAGCCCAGGCCGTGCTCGCGGTTCAGGGGAGCGATGACGAGTGCGACCGCACCGGTGGCCGCCGAGATCATCGCGCGACGTCCGCCGACGACGGAAATGGTGACGGCCATGGTGAACGACGCGAACAGACCGATCGCCGGATCGACCCCGGCGATGATCGAGAACGAGATCGCCTCCGGGATCAGCGCGAGGGCGACGACCAGGCCGGCCAGGATCTCGGTGCGCCAGACCTTCGGGTTGTTCAGCCAGTCGGGGCGCAGGCCGCGCAGCCGCCCGGCGGGTGTCAGTACGGAAGTGGACAAGGAAGCAGGCACCTGTCGTGCTCGGGCACAACCCGCCGGCAGGCCGGGGCGTGCGGGAAGGACGCGCAGGGCCGAAGCGGAACCCTGCGGACGGCCCGCGAGCGGGCCGGAAGTCGAAGGGGACGGAGCCTGGCGCGAGTGTGCGGCCGACAGCTCACATCGGGGTGCGAGGCGTCACGGCGGGCAGGCGGCGGCGATCGGCGTCATGGACTCGCGCACGCTCTCTCCTGCAAGAATCGGGGTCTTCGCCGAGGGCGTCCTCGACCCCCGGGAACGGCAGCAGCGGAACGGTCCGGCCGCTCCCGCACCAGCAACTCTACCCTAACGTTAGAGTGGAGATGGGTGGGACGTACGGTATGCGGCCGCCACGACGAGAAGGGCCAGGGCCACAGCGTGGACGACGCGCACATGCAGATCGGCGAAGTCGCCGCACGGACCGAACTGTCCCTGCGCACCATCCGCCACTACGAGGAAGTCGGGCTCGTCATCCCCTCCGCCCGCTCCCAGGGCGGATTCCGCCTCTACACCGAGACCGACGTCACCCGGCTCATGGTCATCCGCCGCATGAAGCCCCTCGGCTTCACCCTGGACGAGATGCGCGACCTCCTCGACATCACCGACCGCCTCGACGCCGCCCCGCCGGCCGACAGCACCGAACGCGAAGCGCTTCTGCAGCGCATGGGGACCTACGAGCAGGCCGCGGCCCGGAAGATCGAGGACCTGCGCACCCAGCTGACCCGCGCGGAAGACTTCGCCGCCACCCTCCGCAGCCGCCTTCGGAAGGTCCCCGGCCAGGACATCGCACCCGGCGCTGCCGCAGTGCGCGCCCGAACCGTCCCCACCCGCTGAGAGCATCGGTCGTCGCCGCCCCTTTCCGACTGGTCCGAGGCGGGTGAGGGCGGGTGGTCCCATGGACTTGTCCAGGGATCCGGGGCGGTGCCCACTGCGGTGACTATGCGGCGCGGTCGTCTCGCAGGGCCTGGGCGAGCCAGGGGTACACCGGGACCAGGTTCGGTACCACCTGCCAGCCGTTGACGATCCATACCAGCTGCCAGTACCGGTCCACCCTGGGATCGTGCGCCTCTTCGAACTGCTGCGCCAGCCAGCCCCGGAACTCCGTGTCAGGGATGCGCGCGAACACCTCGGCGAAGCGGTGCACGAGGTCGTCGACGACGGGTGCGGCTCTGTCGCCGAGCGGGTCGATGCCCGACTCCAGGGCCTCAGCCACCCTCTGACGGGTGAACCCCATCAGCTCCTCGCCGGCATCGCGCTCGATGCCGAGCGGGCGCCCGGCGGCCTGGCGTACGGCCGCCCGGCGCATCCGGGCACGGAAGTCCTCGTCGCCGGCCAGCTCGGCGAGTTCCACCCACGCGGCGACCTGCTCGCCGGTCGGGTCATCGGGGAGATCGGGAGTCGCCGTGCGCATCATGGCCACCGTGCCCGGGTCGGCATCCGCTGTGCCGAAGGTGCCGTCCATGAAGTCGTCGATCAGACGTCGGCGTTCCTCGCCGGTCAACTGTGTGAGCCTGTGCATGAGCTTGGTCTCCTCGGGACTGGCCCCGCGGCCGGCCACGACTCGCAGAACGCTCCGGCGCAGTCGCAGCATGCGGATCTGGACGTCCATGGCGTCGGCGTGCGCCGCGGCGACTTCCGCCACCGAGAGCTCGCGGTCCAGTACCCGTTGAATCGTGGGCAGGTCCATGCCCAGCTCGCGCAGTGTGCGGACGAGTTCCAGACGAAGCAGTGCGTCGTGGTCGTAGAGCCGATAGCCGGCGGGACTTCGGGTGGTCGGCGCCACCACCCCCGAATCGGAGTAGAACCGGATGGTCCTCACGGCCAGGCCGGTCCGCCGGGAAAGCTCCCCGATCGAGTAGAGGGTCGTAGCGTCCATGGCCCCCACTCTGCTGTCTCCAGTAACTGGAGACTCAAGGCCGCTCCCCAGCGGGCCCCGGCCGGGATGTCCTCCGGTCCGCGACGAGGCGACCGTCCTGGTCGCTGCCGTCGCTCGCCCCGTGCGTGCCGAGGTCAGAGGAGCGTCCAGGGCGTTCGGGCCGGTTCGGTTCCGGACGGTTCAGCGGCCCGTGGTTCCGTCGAGGAGTTCACGCAGGATGTCGGCGTGGCCGGCATGACGTCCCGTCTCCTCGATCATGTGCGTGAGCGCCCACCGCAGGGACGGTCCTTCCGGCCGGGACGCCGGGCGGGCGACGGTGGCGGTCAGGTCGGAGGCGGCGCGGACGACCCCGTTCGACCGGGCGGCCGCGTCGCGGTAGGCGGCCAGGACGTCGTCGACCGTGTCGCCGGGATCCGCGGCGAAGGTGGCCTGCCAGTCGGCGACCTGCTCGCCGAGGAACAGGGCACGCTCCACGTGGGCGAGGTGGTTGACCAGACCCAGCAGGTTGGTGCCCGACGGGACACCGGGCGTGCGGACCTGCGGCTCCGGGACGCCCTCGACCTTGGCCGCCATGCAGGCGCGCACGTAGTCGAGGAAGCCGAGCAGTACGTCCTTCTCCGAGGTGCCGGTGCTCGGCGGCGGCAGGTCACGGCGGCGGTCGGACCTCATGGGAGTGCCCTTCTGTGCGAACGGTCGAGCAGGCGGATGGGATGGGCCGGGACGCTGCTCAGCCGGTGGTCCGGCGGATCAGCAGGACGTGGTCGACGACCTCGGCGGTCCGACCGTCCGGCCCGGAGGCGATCCGTCGTGGCGAGGCCGCCCTCTCGACCGACCAGCCGTCCGGGTCCAGGGCGAGGTCGGCGGCGATCTCGTGCGGTGTGGGGTGCGAAGCGTCGTGGTCCTGGTTCCACGACCACGGGGCGATCGATCCGTGGTCGACGATCAGCAGCCGTCCGCCCGGTGCCAGCGCCCGCGCCGCGGTCCGCAGCACCTGCGTGCGCGGCAGGTCGAACGGCGACTGCAGATACAGGGCGGTCACCAGGTCGAAGCGGCCCTCGGGAAAGCCGACGGCCAGGTCGTGCCGCTCGGCACGGACGAGGTCACCGAGCCCGCGTTCGCGAGCCGCGCCGGCGACCTGTGCCGTGGCCGTGCCGGAAACGTCGACGGCGGTCACCCGCCAGCCCGCACCGGCCAGCCAGAGAGTGTCACCACCGGTGCCGCAGCCCAGGTCGAGTGCGGTCCCCGGCGCGAGACCGGAGGCGATCTCCACCAGCAGGGGATTCACCCGGCGCCCGGTGGCCGCATCACGGGAGCTGTAGTGCTCCTCCCAGAAGCGGCCCGCATCGGAGTGCGCCTCGGGGGTGGTCTTTTCGGTCATGGACGGTGCTCCTCATCGGACGTGGTGGGACGAGACTGCCCGAGCACCGGCCGGAATTGCACGAGAACTTGCCGTATCGGCATGATGCCGGCCATGGACGACGACCGGAGCGACCCGAACGACCCGAACGACCTGGAGGGCGTGCTCGACGCCGTCGGCCCGCGGCTGCGCGCGCTGCGTCGGCAGCGCCGGATCACCCTGGCCGAACTGGCCACGGCCACGGGGATCTCGGAGAGCACGCTGTCCCGGCTGGAGGGCGGCCTGCGCCGCGCCAACCTGGAACTGCTCCTCCCGCTGGCCCGCGTCTACGACGTCCCGCTGGACGACCTCGTGGGTGCCCCGCCCACCGGCGATCCCCGGGTCCACCTCAAGCCGCTCCACCGGCACGGCATGACGTTCATTCCGCTGTCCCGCAGACCGGGCGGGATGCAGGCGTTCAAGATGCTCATCCCCGGCCGGGGCGCCCCGGCCGAACCGACGCCGCAGACCCACGGGGGGTTCGAGTGGCTGTACGTCCTCAACGGACGGCTGCGGCTGGTCCTCGGTGATCAGGACCTCGTGCTGCCGCCCGGCGAGGCCGCGGAGTTCGACACCGGACTACCGCACTTCCTGGGCAGCGCCGACGGAAGAGCGGTCGAGCTGCTGATCCTCTTCGGCCGGCAGGGCGAACGCGCGCACATCAGGGCACGTACCACCTGAGCGCGGGCCTGGGAGTGGGGGTACGGGTACGGGTACGTACCCATACACTGACGGGATGGGAAGGAGCACGATGATGTCTGATGCCAACGTCCGGATCCCCGAAGAGGCCAAGGACCGACTCGCCGAGATCGCGGCTGCCGAGGGTCTGTCGCTGCGCGCCTATCTGGCACGTCTGGCGGAGACGCTGCTGACGCCGGCGGAGCGTGCCGAGCGTGCGGAGAGGGCCCTGGTGGCGCTGAAGGAGTGGAGCGGATACTCCCCGACCCCCTCGGAACAGGATGACCTGGATCTTGAGCTGGATCGTCGTCTGGCGCAGGTGACCGCCCTGTGAGCGACGCCATGCACATCGTCCTGGACGACACGGCGATGGCCGCGGCGGGACAGGGGAACGTTCTGGCTTCACGGCTCATCCACCGCGCTCACGCGGAGCCGGGCTGGTTCCTTTACGTTCCGGCGTGCGCGCTCGTCGAGGCCGATCGTGCGCGGCCCGGTACGGCGGAGCACCTGGCTTCACTGCCCGGCATCACCGTCCTGGACCTGGACCTCGCCGCGGCGCTGGCGGTGGCGCGGCACGAGACCTGGGCGGCCGCCCACAGTCAGTACGCGGCGCAGCCGACCCCGGACCGCCCGGACGGGGCGATCATCGCGACGACCGCACCGGGCCGGTGGGCCGGTGAACCGGTCCGGGTCCTGGATCTCACGTCCTGAGCACGCGCCGGAGGGAACGCGGCCCCGCCCCCTGGCGGATTCGAGGATCCTTCGTGCGTCACCGGGTGGGGTGGAGATACCGGCGTCCGAATGATGACCGGCGGTCGGCCGGGGTGGCTGGGGCCCGGCCGTCCGGGGCACCGTGACCCGTCCGGGAGTTCAGTCCGCCGACGGCTGCGCCGGGCAGGCGAGGTCCTCGTGCGGGCGCTCTGCGTCCACCAGGAACGCCGTCACCGCGTTGTTGGCGCAGGTGTTGGTTCCGAACGGGTAGACCCCGTGGCCTCCCTGATCGGCCGTCACCATCCTGGCCCGGTCGCCCAGCGCCTCGCGCAGCTCACGGGCCCCGACGAGCGGTGTTCCCGGATCCTGCTCGTTCTGCACCATGAGGACGTTCGACGGTCCCTCCCCGCCGATCCGCACGGGCTTCTCCCGCGGCTCGGGCCAGAAGGCGCAGGGCGTGATGTTGCCCGTCGAACCGCCCATCATCGGGTACGCCTTGCGGTCGTCGGCGACGCTGCGCCGGTACGCCGCGATGTCCCGCGGCCAGCGCGAGTCGTTGCACAGTACGTGCAGTCGGCTTGCTGCGATGTTGTCGGAGGCGGCTTCCGGGGGCTCGGTAGGCAGCGGTGTGCCCTTGTCGAAGGCCTGCCAGAGCTTCGCCAGCTCCGGCATGCGCGCATCGGAGAAGAGGTACTCGAAGCTGACACCGCGGAACAGCGTTCCGTCGACGCCCTCCACCGGCTTCTTCGTCAGTCGCTCGGCCAGTTCGTGGTACTTCGCGGTCACCTCCTCGGGAGTGCGGCCCAGCCCGTACTCCGGCTTGCCGGCGACGAAGGCGGCGAAGTCCGGAAAACGGTCCTTCATGCCGCGGGCCAGTAGCCGGAAGGCGGTCGCGTCGTACCCCTGCGGGCCCAGGTTGCTGTCGAGGACGATGCGGTCACCGCGGTCGGGGAAGAGAGTCGCGTACACGCCCCCGAGGTAGCTGCCGTACGACTGGCCGAAGTAGGAGACCTTTTCCTCGCCGAGGGCGACGCGCACCCGATCAATATCGCGCGCGGTGTTCGCGGTGGACAGGTGCGGCAGCATGTCGCTGGTCGCGGACTTCCCGCACTGCGCGGCGAGGGTCTTCGCATATGTGGCCTCGCGGGTCACGTCCGCCGCGTTCGTGGCGAAGGCAGGGAGGTTGCCGCGGGCCAGCTGTTCCTGCGTCATGTCGCAGGTCACCGGGGCGCTGGCGCCGACTCCGCGTGGGTCCATGCCGATGATGTCGTACCTGGCCTGCACGGCCTCGGGCAGTTTCGCCTGCGCCAGCAATGCCGGGTGGCCGAGGCCCGGCATTCCGGGGCCGCCCGGGTTGGTCAGGAGCACCCCGCGTCGGCGGTCCGGGTCGCTGCTCGCCATGCGGGTGAGAGCGATACGGATGGTCCGGCCGTCCGGGTCGTCATAGTCCAGCGGGACCTCCAGACTGCCGCACTGCAGGCGGGGGGCCGCGAGTTCCTTCGGGCAGTTGCCCCACTTCAGCCCCGCCTTCTCCCGCTGTTTCTCCTTCTGTGCCTCCTGTGCCTTTCGCGCGCGCTGCTCCGCCGCCGTGATGGGACGGTTCCCATTCTCGTCCGGCCACGCCGCGAACGTCCCGGCGGCGGCGATCGCCAGTCCAGCGACGGTGCCCAGGGTTACGGAGAGTGCTTTGCGCTGCATACGAGGTCCTTCCGCTGTCCCGCTGCACCGGTGTTTCCGGCGCAGTCCCACTGCCGGTCCGGCTCTGCGGCGGTGCATCACCCGGCGGCACCCGGTCTCCTCCGCCCCATCACGGACTCCGTTTCGCGTCCGGTCGATCCGGTACGGGTACGAGTCTGTTCAGCGGGCGTCGCGAACACATCGGACCGGCGTCTCGAACCGTCCCCGACCCTGGTCGAGGGGGTGGTGCGACCACAGTCGGGGGTGAGGTGGCTCCCGGTCCGCTGCGCGGGGCCCCTACGCCTGGCGACAATGACGGCCATGGACATGGAGAACACGGACGTGAAGCCCCGGCTCGGCGGGTGGCAGCAGGCCTGGCGCCTGGGGGCAGCCGCGACGGCGGGCGTTCCGGTGTGGCTTGCGGCCGGCGTGCTGCTGGCTGACGGGCAGGCGGCGGAGACGGGCCGCTGGTTCGTCACCGGTGATCCACTGGTGGCGCTCGGCTGCCTGACGCTGCTGCTGTGGCGGCGGCGGTTCCCGCTCGCCGTCGCCATGACGGTCGTGATCGCCTCGACCGTGTCGATGCTGGCCACCGGCGCGGCGCTCCTGGCACTGGCTTCGCTCTCCACGCGCCGCCGCCCGGTGGAGATCGGGGCTGTCGTCCTGGTGTACGTGCTCGCGTCCTTGCTCGCCGTCGGGCTCTATCCCGTCGAGGCCGGCGACGGTGCGACCTGGCTGGGGCGGGCCGTCGTCCCCGCGCTGACCGCGGGCATCGCGGTCGCCCTCGGTACCGCGGTCGGGGCGCGGCGCGTGGAGGTACGGTCGCTGCGCGAACGCGCTGAGAGCGCGGAGCGGGAACAGGCGGCACGGGCGGCGCAGGCGCGCGCCCTGGAACGGAACCGGATCGCGCGGGAGATGCACGACGTGCTGGCGCACCGTATCTCCCTGGTCGCCATGCAGGCCGGGGTCCTCGGCCACCGCTCCGACCTCACGCCCGAGGAGAGCAGCACGCTGCTCCGCGGTATCGCCGACGGTTCCCAGCAGGCACTGGAGGAACTGCGCGACGTACTCGGGGTGCTGCGGGCGGGCCCGGACCGTCCGGAACCGCCGCAGCCCTCCTTCGACCGCGTCCCTGAACTGGTCGACGACGCCCGTACGTCGGGGCTGGACGCGACGCTCACCAGCACGGTGGCGGGAACGCCGTCCGACGCCCTCGGGCGGACCTGCTACCGGGTCGTCCAGGAGGGCCTGACCAACGTGGCCAAGCACGCCCCGGGCGCGGGCGTGAGCGTCACCCTGGAGGGAGCGGCCGGCGGCGAAATGCGGGTCACGGTTCGCAACTCCCGTGCCGGCGTTCGTACGGTCCGTTCGCTGTCCTCCGGTTTCGGTCTGCCCGGCCTCGGCGAACGCGTCACCCTCGCCGACGGGATGCTCGACCACGGCCCGGCGCCCGACGGCGGATACGTCCTCACCGCGCGGCTACCCTGGCCGCACCAGTCCCGGGAGAGATGAGAGTCGTGGACAGCGAGCGAGAGCCGGTGCGGGTGGTCGTCGTCGACGACGACCAGTTGGTACGGATGGCGCTGCGCCTGATCATCGACGGCGAACCGGATCTGACGGTCGTCGCGGAGGCGACGGACGGGGACGCCGCGATCGGCATAGTGGACGAACACCGGCCGGACGTCGTTCTGATGGACGTGCGAATGCCCGGCCGCGACGGCCTCAGCGCCACCCGGGAACTGCTCGGTCGGCCCGCTCCGCCGCGTGTGCTCATGCTCACGACCTTCGACTCCGACGACCTGGTGCTCGGCGCGCTGCGCTCCGGGGCCCTCGGCTTCGTGTTCAAGGACACCCCGCCCGCGCGGATCGTCGACGCCGTTCGGACGGTTGCCGGCGGCAACCCCGTGCTCTCCCCCTCGGCCACCGCGCGCGTGATCGCCGCGGCCACCGGGCCGCACTCCTCCGGATCCGACGCCCGCACCGCGTCCCGCGAAGCAGCGCGAAGGCGCCTGGCCGCACTGACCGAACGCGAACTCGACACCGCCCGCGCCATCGCGGACGGCCTGGGCAACCCGGAGATCGCCGGGCGCCTGCACATCAGTGTCGCCACCGTGAAGGCGCACACCAGCAGCCTGTTCGCCAAGCTGGCGGTCGAGAACAGAGTGCAGATCGCCCTGCTGGTGCGCGACGCGGCGGAATAGCCTAGGCGGTTCGTTCGGATCACTCGTCGTTGGACGAGTGTGCCGTTGGCTGACGCATCAGCCGCCTCAAGCAGTGGCGTGGCATTGCCACCCGCTGCGGGAAGACCGCGCGACCGTCAGTCTGGCCGGGCTCCACATCGCCGGCATCTTCCTGTGGTCCGCCCCGTGATCCGCTATCTCAAGTGATGTTGTGCCCAGTCGGAGACGCCGCTCAGTCGGGCGGCGGCTTTGCCGGGGTCTCCGGTTCGGGTGGGTTGGCCCACCTCGAAGTCGTGGCCGGTCAGGCCGCTTTCGTCCTCGACGATGTGCGCGATGCGATAGGCCAGCTCCATCACTTCCAACGCCGCCGGACCCCAGTGGCGGTAAGCGATCTCGATGTGGGCTGTGTCCCCGCAGTAGTCGAGCTGCACGCGTCCCGGCGGACCAACCGTCTCAAGGGTGAGGCTATACAGGTACTCCTCGGACTCGACAGGTCCGATGTCCCGCGAGACTCGGCCAAGAATCCGGTCCCACTCGTCCCGTTGCGCGTCGGCAAGTCGGAGCAGCGGCAGGTCGGCATCGGGATCAAAGCCGGCGTTGAGGCGGTCGAGCGTTTCCTGAAGCGTCAGGCCCGGCTGCACCCGCACAAGCACGATGTCGTAGGTCACCGGGTGAATCTACGCAGCCTCCCGCTCCTCAGCGACAGCGTTAACCCGGCCTCCAGAGCCAACTCGCTCGTGTTGATCCAGGCGGGAGGCCACGAGCGCCCTGGTCTCCGTGCTCGGGCCACCCCCTGGCAGCACCCGCTACTCGGTGATACTGTGTAGTGGTACTCGGTACTACGCAGTACCGCCAGGGTCGAGGAGGTCTTGCGATGGACGACCTGACGGAGATGCTGAAGGGCACGCTCGAAGGGTGCGTGCTCGAGATCATCGACGGCGAGGAGACCTACGGGTACGCCATCACCCGGCAGCTGAACGAACTCGGCTTCGCCGACGTCGTCGAGGGGACGGTGTACACCATCCTGCTGCGGCTGGAGAGGAACAAGCTCGTCCAGGTGACGAAGCGGCCGTCCGGAGTCGGTCCGCCGCGCAAGTTCTACGCGCTCAACGACGCGGGACGCGAGGAACTCGCGAAGTTCTGGACGAAGTGGCAGTACGTCTCATCACGCATCGACAAGCTCAAGGAGGGCGGGAGATGAACTTCTGGGAGACCGTCACAGGCAGCGATCTCACCAGGGACTGGAAGGCGTTCGAGGCCAGGGCCGAGGCCCTGCCGGACGACTACCGGGGGGCGTGGGACCAGATCAAGGTCCACCTCCTTCCCCATGGGGACTTCACCGGCCGGAACCTGATGCCGATCCTCGACGCCGCCCTGGGGCTGCTCGAGGAGACAGCGGCGGAGGGGCAAAGCGTCCACGAGGTGCTCGGCGACGACATCCCCGGCTTCTGCGCGGCGCTGGCCGGCGGAGAGGGGGCTCGCACCTATCGCGACCGGTGGCGCGAGCAGTTGAACAGGAACGTCGCAAGGAAACTGAACCGGCTGGGAGGCTGACGTGGGCATCCAGGACATCGTCGAGGGCAAGAAGCAGTGGCGGGCGCACACGGCTCGGGTCAGGGCGCTCCCGCCGGACTACCGGATCGTCTACAAGGAGATGCAGAAGTACCTGTTCAAGGTGGGACCGGTCGACCTGCCCGACGGACCTCTGCTCCCCGGGATCGTCGACTTCTTCGAGGAGGGGGTCGCCGCGGGCAAGGGGGTCCTGGAACTCATCGGTACGGACGTCGCCGCGTTCTGTGACGACCTGGTCAAGGACTCACGCACCTATGCGGACATCTATCAGGAGTCCGTCAGCGGCAAACCCGGCACGGCCGGGAAGTAGCACCTGTCACCTCGTGCCGTGGGCGTGACCCACCGGCACGAAGCGGTTCGCCCGCCCCGGACAGCGCGAGCAGGCGCGGGCCGAGCGCCCGCCGGAAGCCCCCGCAAGCCATGGCCGCCGAGCCGTTCATGACGGCCGGCGAGGCCTGTCGCAGCCCTGGCGAGCAACTCTTCGGGGGAGGGCGGTCGACACCCCCCCCGGGCGGTCCGCCTTCCTGAGTCCAGCCTTCGAAAGGAACACATCATGCCTCGATCTGTCATGCCCACATCCAAAATGGCCGGCGGTGACCCGTCGTCCCTCGCGGTCTCCGCCGTCGGGCTGCGCAAGTCCTACGGCGACAAGACCGTCCTCGACGGCATCGACCTGGTCGTCCCGGCCGGGTCCGTGTTCGCGCTGCTCGGTCCGAACG
>NZ_JBVHKB010000026.1:0-21926 GCF_055559735.1 Streptomyces sp. NPDC023573 | reverse complement strand
CATCCCCCACCAGACCAAGGAGAACGCCCGATGAGCACCCTCTCCCTCGCCGTACGCGACTCCTCCACCATGCTGCGCCGCAACCTCCTGCACGCATGGCGCTACCCGTCCGGGACACTGACCCTGCTGCTCACCCCCGTGATGATGCTGCTGCTCTTCGTCTACATCTTCGGTGACGTGATGAGCGCCGGCATCGGGGGCGCGGACCGCTCCGACTACATCGCCTACATCGTCCCCGGCCTGCTGGTGATGACCGTCGGCAGCACCGTGATCGGTGCCGCGGTCTCCGTCTGCTCGGACATGACCGAGGGCCTCACCGCCCGCTTCCGCACGATGGCGATCTACCGGGGCTCCCTGCTCGTCGGGCATGTCGTCGGCGGCGTGCTGCAGTGTGTGATGAGTGTCGTCCTCGTCGGCGCCATCGGGGTGGCGATGGGATTCCGGTCCACGGACGCCACGGCGATGGAATGGATCGCGGCGTTCGGGCTGATCACACTGTTCGCCCTGGCACTCACCTGGATCGCGGTCGGGATGGGCGCGGCCAGCCCGAACCCCGAGGCGGCAGGCAATATGGCCATGCCGCTGATCCTCCTGCCGCTCATCTCCAGCGCGTTCATCCCGGCCAGTACGATGCCGGGCTGGTTCCGGCCGATCGCCGAGTACCAGCCGTTCACCCCGGCCATCGAGACCCTCCGCGGCCTCCTCCTCGGCACCGGGATCGGCAACAACGGCTGGATCGCCGTCGCCTGGTGCGTCGGCCTGACCGCGATCGGCTACCGCTGGTCGACGGCGCAGTTCGACCGCGACCCGAAGCAATAGACTGCCGTTCTGTACAAGGGGACTCCGCCTTGTCCCATCAGTACCTACGGGGATCACATGCGGCGTTCAGCCACTCTCATCAGCATCAGTGCCATAGCCGTACTCGCGTCCGGCTGCTCGTCGGGCTCCACGGACCAGGCGGCCGGGGACAGGGAACAGGCCACGTCCGCAGCTTCGTCTCCGGCACCGGCCGTCGACGCGGGCCGGGAAGTGCAGGCCGCTGTCGACACCACGAAGCAGAGCACGGCCCGGATCGACGACCGGATCAGGGTGGCCGGTATGGGCCAGGACTTCACCACGACGGTGAAGGGCGCCTTCGACATGAAGGCCGACCGGGGGCGCCTGAAGGTCTCACTGGTGCAGACCGGAACTTCCTCCGATGCTGCGGTGCCCCTGGACGAGATCTTCCACGGGAGCACCGTCTATTTCCGGATGCCCGAGGAAACGAACGGCGACACCGGCTGGCGCTCCACTTCCCGGGACGAGGCCGAAGTCCACGCGGTGTTGCGCGCGCCTCTCAACGACCCGGAGTTCGTGCTGCGCCAGGTGAGCATGGCGCACAGCTTCACTGCGGTCGGCGAGGAGAAGGCGAACGGAGTTCCGGCCCGGCATTACACCGGGAAGCTGAACCACGAACCCCTGCTGCTGCGGATGGTGAAGGAGCGTCGCGAGAAGGTGGAGGAGCCGATGGTGAAGATCGGCGACAGGCTTCCGGCAACCGCCGACGTGTGGGTCACCGAGGACGGACTGATAACCCGCATCATTCTGGTCTGCGATCTCGGTAGTACGAAGGTGTCTTCGACGATGAACCTGACCGATTTGGGCAAGGCCGTCACCGCGGCGTCACCTCCGGAGGGCGCGCTGGCCGTGCCTGCCGCTTCGGTCGGCGGCGCGCTCGTGGGCTGACCGGACGAAACCCACCCGGTGAGCTGGGCCGGAGATTGCACGGGGTCATCGGACGCGTCGCCCACCTGTCGCCGAACGATCGTTTGACGACAGGTGCGGACGACCTCAAGAGGGGCAGCGCCCGCGCCCGATCCTCCGTCGCAACGGCGTTACGCGCGGGTCTCCAGGCGGTGGGCGCGGACGCCGAGGTGGCGGCGCTCGGGGGCACTGGTGGTGCGGCGGGCGGCTTCGCGGTAGGAGGCCGCCGCGGCCTCGTGTTCGCCGAGGAGTTCGAGGAGGTGGGCACGGGTGGCGAGCAGCCGGTGGTGGCGGGCCATGCGGTTGTCGGCCTCCAGTGCCCTGACCAGGTCGAGTCCCGCAGCCGGGCCGTGGACCATGGCGACGGCGACCGCGCGGTTGAGGGAGACCATCGGGTTCGGCCCGAACTGTTCCAGGATTTCGTACAGAGCGAGGATTTGAGGCCAGTCGGTGGCCTCGGTGTCCTTGGCCTCGTCGTGCACGGCCGCGATGGCCGCCTGCAGTTGGTACGGGCCGACCCGGCCGCGAGGCAGAGTCCGGCTGATCAGGCCGACTCCCTCGGCGATGGCACGGCGGTCCCACCGGGCGCGGTCCTGTTCCGCCAGCGGCACCACCTCGCCGGAGGGGCCGGTGCGGGCGGGACGGCGCGCGTCGGTGAGCAGCATCAGCGCGAGGAGGCCTGCGGTCTCGGTGTCGTCGGGCACCAGGCGGTGCAGCATCCGGGTGAGCCGGATCGCTTCGGCGGACAGTTCCGGCGCGGTCAGGCCGGAATCGTCGGTACCGCCGGTGGTGGTGTATCCCTCGTTGAAGACCAGGTAGAGCACGTGCCGCACCTCGGCCAGGCGCTCGGTGAGATCGGCACCCTCAGGCACGGCCAGAGGGATGGCGGACGCCTTGACGGTCTGCTTGGCCCGGCTGACCCGCTGAGCCATGGTCGCCTCGGGCACCAGAAAGGCCGCGGCGATCTGCGCGGTGGTCAGGCCGCCGACCGCGCGCAGGGTCAGCCCGATCCGGCTGGCCGGCGACAGCGCGGGGTGGCAGCACAGAAACAGCAGGGCCAGCGAGTCGTCCCGGTCCGCGTCAGGCATGGTGTCGGCGGCGTGGCCGAGCAGTTCGGCCTGCGGGGGAGCCAGGGCGAGGCTGTCCTCGCGGCCCCGGCGGGCGCTGTCGCTGCGGATCTGGTCGACCAGCTTGCGGGAGGCAACCGTGACCAGCCAGCCCCGGGGGTTGTCCGGGACGCCGGCCCCGGGCCACTGCAGGGCGGCCGCCAGCAGGGCTTCCTGGACCGCGTCCTCGCACGCGTCGAAGACGCCGTAGCGGCGTACGAGCGCGCCGAGGACCTGCGGCGCCAGCTCGCGCAGCAGGTCCTCGGCGGCGCGGCGCTCGTCGGTCACACGTCCGCCGCGGACTCGTGGAGCACCGGCCACAGCTCGACCGGCTCCACGTCGGCGAACGGCATGTCCGCGGCGATCGCCTGCGCCCGCTCCGGACTGTCGCAGTCCAGCAGGTAGAAACTGGCGATGTACTCCTTGGTCTCCAGGTACGGGCCGTCGGTGACCGCCGGGACACCGTCCTCGCGGCGCACGAGCTGGGCGTTGGCCGCGTCCGCCAGGCCGTAGGCGCCGAGGAGTTCACCGCTCTCGCGGTACTTCTTGTTGAACGCCTCCTGCCTGGCGATCGCCTCCGGCCACGCCTCGGCCGGGAAGGAGTCCCACTTGGCCTGGTTGCCGTAGATCATCGCGACGTACTTCATCTCGGGTGTCCTCCTCGTTTCGCACGCCCCGTCGGCGCGCTGTCACCCCTCAGTCGGAGCGGGAAACGGGTCCTCGACATCCGACGACAACTTTCTTGGAAATCTTTTTTCGCCGCATCGAGTCCGATTCGCGCGGCGGGCGCAGGGCGCCGGCGGCCGGGACGCCGGCGGTGAAGCTCAGGCCGCCGAGACCGCAGGGCGTCAGGGGGAAGCGTCGCCTCTGCCGGCCGCGGTGGCGCTCCGGACGCACTCGCGGAGCAGGGTGCGGCGCCGGTCGTGTACGTCATCGGGTTCTTGGCTGCCGGCCGCGTACACGTTGCTGACCGGTGACCAGGCCATGGACATGGCGATGACCACGGCCATGATGTCGAAGGGGTCACCTGCGCGGACCCGCCCGGCGGCCTGGGCCTCCGCGATGGCCGTGAGCTTGCGGTCGTCGTAGTGCTCGTGGGTCTCGACGAGGTGTCCGGCAGGCCGGCGCTCCAGTCGTGTCCAGGTCGCCAGCCGGATCAGGTCGGGGCGCCGCAGGTATTCGTCGTAGAGGCGGACAGCCCACTCCGCGAGGTCGTCGGCGTCGATGGGAACGACGGTGGTGATGCGCTCCAGCGAGCTGAGGAAGATCGCGTCGAAAAGTCGCTCCTTGTCGCCGAAGTAGGCGTAGAGCTGTGCCTTGTTGGTGCGCGCTGCCGTCACGATGCGTTCGATGCGCGCCCCGGCGATGCCGTGCTGGGCGAACTCTTCGGTGGCGGCGTCCAGGATGCGCTGGTAGGTCGCGGCGCCTCGCGAGGTCTGGGGTTGTTCCGGCATACCCGCACTCTACCAAACAGAACAGTTGGTTTGCCTTGGGGTGCGGTCGTGCCTAGGCTGTGACAGACAGAACAGTCTGTTTAAGGAGTCACTATGCGAACGACCACCGGATGGCAGGCCGCCGGCCCGACGGCACTGCGGCGCGCGCCGCTGGAGCGCCGCGACCTGCGCCCGGACGACATCGCGGTGCGGGTCGACTACTGCGGCGTGTGCCACACCGACCTGCACGCCCTGCACGCCTACGACCGGCACACGAACGTGCCCCTGGTGCCCGGTCATGAATTCACAGGCGTGGTGACCGGGACCGGCCCCGGGGTGACGGCCTTCTCGGCCGGCGACCGCGTCGCGGTGGGCAACATCGTCGACTCCTGCGGCGTGTGCGCCATGTGCGAGGCCGGGCAGGAGAATTTCTGCCACTCGTTCCCGACTCTGACCTACGGCGGCACCGACCGGCAGGACGGGTCGACCACCCTGGGCGGCTACTCCCGCGAGTACGTCGTGCGCGACGCCTTCGCCTATCCGCTCCCCTCCGGCCTCGACCCGGCCGCAGCCGCCCCCTTGATGTGCGCCGGCGTCACCGTCTGGGAACCCCTGCGCTCCCTGGGCGTGGGCCCCGGCAGCCGCGTCGCCGTGGCCGGCCTCGGCGGCCTGGGCCACCTCGCGGTCAAGATGGCCGTGGCACTCGGCGCCACCACGACCGTCATCAGCCGCACCCAGGACAAGCGCGACGACGCCCGTGAGCTCGGCGCTGACGACCTCATCGTCTCCACCGACGCCCAGCAGATGGCCACGGCACGGGACACCTTCGACGTCGTCGTCGACACCATCTCCACCGCTCACGACCTCGCCCCGTATCTGAAGCTGGTGGCGATGGACGGCACCCTCAGCCTCCTCGGGTACCTGGGTCCCGTCACCGTCGAGGCCATGGACCTGCTCACCGGCCGCAAGAAGCTCAGCTCCGCCGGCAGCGGAGGCCGCCCGGCGACAGCCGAGATGCTTCAGTTCTGCGCCGACAACGGCATCGCCGCCGACGTCGAAGTACTCCCGTCGTCACAGGTGGACACGGCACTCGACCGCCTCCGGCGAAACGACGTCCGCTACCGCTTCGTGCTCGACATGTCCGATCTGGACTGATGAGACAGCCGGGCCGTGTCGAGCCGGGCCAGGCGTTGAGGCGCATCGGGACGGCCGTGGGCGAGGGCGGACTCGCTTCTCGGAGCCGGAGCGGCTGCGATGGCCGCCGCCGGGTACGGCGTTCGCCCGCGCGCTGGAGCGGGTGGACGAGAACTGGCCGGAAGGCGGCCCCCAGCAGATGCACCTCGACTTCGGCGTCGACGACCTCGCAACCGCCGACCGCACGGCCACCGAAGCCGGCGCCACCCGACTGCGGCCCACCGACGAGACCACCCCGGGGACCCGCACCGGTAGCCGCGTCTACGCCGGCCCGGCCGGACACCCCTTCTGCCTGCGCTCGAACTGAGCCGGTCGCCGTCCACCGAGCCGCGCCTGTCGGCAGAGGCGGCGCGGATGTCGAGCGTCGTGCGCCGGTGTCAACCCTCCGGCTTCGGGTCAGGCCGGTGGGTCAGGGCGTATCTGGCGAGCATGGTCTCGACGGCCTGTTCGACGGCGTCGCGGATGTCTGAGGCTGTGGGGTTCCAGTCGGTCAGCAGCATGCGGGGCCACAGCACGTAGTTGGCGATCATGCCCAGGAACTGGTTCGCGGCGCTCGCCGCGTCCGGGACATCAGCGTTGCCCGCCTCGTGCTCGGATTCCAGGTAGTGCTGAACGGAGGTGAAGTAGGGCAGTTTGCCGAGCTGGAACTGCATCCTCCCCAGTTCGGGGAAACGAGGCAGTTCGGCGATGACGATCCGGAAGAGGGCTGTCATGCCGGGCCGGCCGACCAGGTCGGCATAGCGGTGGCCGACGGTTGTCAGCCCGGAGCGCAGATCTCCGGTCTGTGGCTGCGCGGCGGCGTCGGCGTCGGCGGCGTCACGCTGCCAGGACTCGGTGACGATGGCCTCGAAGAGGGCCGCCTTGGTGGGGAACTGCTTGAACAGCGTGGACTTCGAGACCCCGGCCGCTTCGGCGATCCGGGCCAGCGAGGTGCCGTCGTAGCCACGGTCCAGGAACAGTTCTGTGGCCGCGGTGGTGATCGCCTCGCGTTTCTGCCGGGCGAGCCTGCGGTGGTGTGCGGAGAGTTCTGCTGCCATGCGGACAGTATGCCGCAGACCCGAGGCGAGTCACTTGACTCGTCTCGGTGGTCCTGCTTACGGTACGAGAGGCAAGGCGAGTCGAGTGACTCGCATCCTATCTGCGGCGCCCGGGAGCGTTCCGGTAGCCGCGCGGTGGAGGAACAGTTCATGACGACCGACAAGATCGCTTTGGTGACCGGTGCGAATCGCGGACTCGGGCGGGCTGCGGCCATCGCTCTGGCCGGACGCGGGGTGCGGGTCGTGGTCACCCACCGCGGTGATGCGGCCGGGGCCGAGAAGACGGTGGAACAGGTGCAGGCGGTGGGCGGGACTGCCGCCGCCCTCCGGCTCGACATCAGCGACGTCTCCTCTTTCCCGTCCTTCACCTCCGATCTGAGCGAGCGGTTGGAGCGCTGGGGTGCTTCGCGGCTCGACATCTTGGTCAACAACGCGGGAGTGGGGATCTTCGGACCGCTGGAGGCCGTCACGATCGACGACTTCGACACGGTGATCGGCACCAACGTCCGGGGCACGTTCTTCCTCATCCAGTCACTTGTGCCGCTGCTGGCCCAGGGCGGCCGCGTCATCAACGTCTCGACGTCACTGACCCGCCATACCAGCCCCGCCACCTCGGTCTACTCCGCCTCGAAGGCCGCCGTCGAAGCCTTGAGCCGCACCCTCGCCGCGGAACTCGGACCACGCGGCATCCGGGTCAACTCCATCGCTCCGGGGCCGGCCGCCACCGATTTCAACGGTGGAGCGATGCGGGACGACGCCGAGATGCGCCAGGCTCTGGCCGGACAGACCGCGCTCGGCCGCGTCGGCGAACCCGAGGAGATCGGCGACGCCATCGCCACGCTGGCCTCCGATGGCCTGCGCTGGGTCACCGCCCAGCGCATCGAGGTCTCCGGCGGCGCCCTCCTCTGAGCGACCGGGCGACGGGCCTGTGAGGACGCGGGGAGCGACGGAGCCCCGACGCACTCCCAGCCGGTCTCGTCCTCGTCCATCGCGGCGCTCTCGGCGAGGCGCGGCTGAGTAGCGGCTGCACACCGTGGTGCAGCAGACTGCCCGTCGTCGTCCGGCGGCCGGGTGCGCCTGCCGACGGAAGCGTCACGCCCGCCGAGCGGACGGGCGCGCTCGGGAAGGCCACATCATCGGCCCGGTCGCTCGCAGGGCGACCGGTGTCAGCGGTGCCCGCGACGCATGGGCACCAGGTTGCCGCGCCGGTGGGCGGCCATGAGCATGGGGATCGCGATCAGCAGGCTGATGATGACGGGCACGATCGACGCCTCCAGGCCGAACTCCCCGCCGGTCAGCAGGTCGGGGCCGGTCGGGTCGGTGGTCATCAGGCCCTCCGAGGCGTGGCCGGAGACCGGGATGCCGATCAGGCCCAGGGTGGTGTTCCAGGCGAAGTGCAGGCCCACGACGAACCAGATGTTGCGCGTCCACAGGAACGCGGCACCGAGGAGGACTCCGGCCTCGATGGCGATCGCGGTCGAACTCCACAGCGTGGCGTCCGGGTTGGCCAGGTGCAGTCCGCCGAACAGCGCTGCGGTGATCGCCAGAGCCGCCCAGCTGCCCCACAGCTTCTCCAGCGCCTGGAGGGCGAGGCCGCGGAAGAGCAGTTCCTCGGTCACGGCGGCGCCGAGCGACATCGCGGCCATGCCCGCCACGATCGGCAGGGCGTTACCGGGCCGTTCGGTGAACGAGAACTCGGTGAGGAGCATGAGCATCGACACGGTGATGAACCCGAAGCCGATCGCGGCGCCGGACAACGCCTGTGTCACGGCTCCCGGCCTGGCGATCTCCGGCGTGCTCCGCCGGGCGACGAAGCGCATGACCGCCCAGTAGACGGCGACCGCCACGACCGCGCCCACGACGGCGACCACCCCGCCCGCCGAGGCCAGCCCGGACGCCGCACCCACTCCGACGATCCCGGTCAGCATCCAGACGAGGGGAGACCGGAAGAAGCGTCCCCCTTCCCGGCGTGTGGGCTGGGGCGACGCGGTGTGAGTCGTACTCATGAGACCTCCGTATGGCATCGGCCGCGTCTCTTCCAGCGACCTGCCGAGAACGCTACGCAGGCGGCGACGTTCCCGAATCACCCCTCGGTGGACAGTCCGGCGTAGCCCCCACGGGGGACACGCGGTGGCGGGCGGTGAGGTCCATGGCGGAGGACCCGCCGTCGTGGATACGCAGGGCGAGACGGTTGCGGTGGAGGACGTCGAGGACGTGTCCGGTGCCTCCGACGCGGCTCTGTGCCTACGCGTCCCGCCTGCAGGGAGCACCGGTGCGCATGTTGGCCGAGGCACCGTCGATGACGGAGCTGAGCCGGCCACGGGCGTGGGCGAGATCTGCGATGCGCCGGTCGAGGTGCTCGCGTTCCGCCGCCAGGCGCTGGAGGAGCTCGGGGGTGGCCTTGCCGTCGATGACGCAGGGTGTCAGTTCGGCGATGGTCCTGCTGCTCAGTCCGGCGGCGTACAGCTGCCGGATGAGCTGGATCCGGTCGACGGCGCTCTCCGTGTAATGGCGCTGGCCGCTGTCGCTGCGCTCGGGGGTGAGCAGGTTCTGTTCCTCGTAATACCGCAGGGCCCGGGTGGTGACCCCCGTGCGGCGGGCGAGTTCGCCGATCCGCATCCCCGCCCCTTTCCTTCATGCGGTGTGGCTCACACACACTTGCCTTTGACGTCAACGTCAAGTTTTACGGTAGCTCATGTGCCGCCCAGGGGGCGCAGGGTCGGATCGGCTCCCGTCTCGGGACGAGTTGAACGACGAACGGCGCCCGGCCCCCCGGCCTTTCCCCCGAACCGCCTCCGCTGAAAGGCAGACACACGCATGACCACGTATCCCACGACCGGCCTCGCCGGCCCTGCCCTCACCACCACCGTGTCCGTCAAGCCGCTCGTGCTGAGCGCCCCGCAGCGCGGTGAGGACCTGCACGTCCGCGTCACCGCCCCCGCCACCGGTACCAGCCTGCCCGTCGTGCTCTTCGCCCACGGCTTCGGCTCCGACCTGGACGGCTACGCGCCCTTGGCCGACCACTGGGCATCCGGCGGCTTCGTCGTCATCCAGGCCACCCACCTGGACTCCAAGCGGCTCGCCCTGGCCGCCGATGACCCCCGTCGGCCCCACATGTGGCGCTACCGGGTACAGGACATGCGGCGCATCCTCGACGAGCTCACCACCCTGGAGGCGGCCGTGCCGGGCCTGTCAGGCCGCATGGACCCCGGCCGCATCGTCGCGGCCGGGCACTCCTTCGGCGGCCAGACCGCCGGCCTCCTGGTGGGCCTGCGCGTCACCGACCCGCACACCGGCGCCGCCGAGGATCTCACCGACGCCCGGGTCATGGCCAGCATCCAGCTGGCCACCGCCGGCAAGGGCGGCGACGAACTGACCCCCTTCGCCCACGACAACCTCCCCTGGCTGCGCGACCAGGACTTCTCCCGCATCACCGCCCCCGGCCTCGTCGTCGCCGGAGACAAGGACGACCTCCCGCTCTCCACTCGGGGCCCGGCCTGGACAACCGACCCCTACAGCCTCAGCCACGGCGACAAGAGCCTCCTGACTGTCCACGGCGGAGAGCACTTCCTCGGCGGCATCTCCGGGTACCAGGCAGCGGAGACCACCGACGAGAACCCCGACCGTGTCGCCCTCGTCCAGCAGGTCACCCTCGCCTACCTGCGCCACATCACCGGAACCGACCACACCGACTGGAACAACGCCGAAACGGTCCTCGCGTGCGGCCACCCGCTGGGCCACCTCGAATCCAGATGACCCCGCCACGGTTTGCCCGCGCGAGTCCGGCGTTTCCCGGGCAGTGATCCGTACGTGGTCGCGTACGTCTGCCCACAACACGCGGTCGCGCCGGATGTGGTGCGGGATGAGGCCGAGGAAGGCGTGCAGCGCCCGCGTCGCCGAGGCAGTCCGGCAGCAACCGACCTCGACCAGGCCAAACCTGCTGCCCGCCATGGACGTGGCCGCGGCTGTGCGGGCCGGCCGGTTTCGGGTGAGCGGCTTCGTCACTGACAGGACAGGAGCAGCGCGCCGGGGCGCAGTGGTGCGCCGACGGAGGGCTCTGCCGCAGTAAATCCGGCATTACTGCGGCAGGCGCAGGCGGGCCGCATCCAATCCGATGGAGCGTCACATCATGCAACGCCGAACTGCACTCCCTGCGTGGTTCCTACTCGACCGCACATCGCTACCGTTCAGGCACTACCGCGTCCACTCGTACGCGTGATCAGAGACGAAGTCGGCAAAGGTGCGCGGCGGACGGCCGGTCAGTTCGAGCACCGCAGTGCTGACCTGGTCTTCGCGTCCCTCCTTGATTCCGCGCTCGACGGCGGCCAGGGCGTCAGCGAACTCCGTCGGCATTCCGGAGGCACGGTAGGCGGCAGCCTGTTCCTCCTCCGTAATACGCTCCACCCGAACTCGCCTGCCGGTCTGCGCGGTGATGATCTGCGCGGCCTGTGGATAGCTCATCCCGTGCGGCCCGGTGATCAGGTAGTCGCTTCGAGCGTCCACCTCCAGGTCAGCCAACAGCGCGGCAGCGCTGGCCGCGATGTCCCGCGCATCGACCCACCCCAGCTCGCCGTCACCGGCTGCGGTGCGGATCTCACCGAGTCGATGGATACGCTCGGCCAGTGGGTGCGGGCGCAGGAAGTTCTGCATGAAGCCAGACGCGCGGAGTACGACACCTCCGGGCTGAGCCTGAACCTGAGCGGCCATCTCCACAGCGCTGGGCGCGTTCGGCAGCACAATGGCCGAGCCGAGCATCACGAGGCGCCGGATACCAACCCGCTGCGCTTGGCGCAGGAAGGGCTCGACCAGCGGCAGCGGGTCCACACTCTCCACCGGCGGAAGCAGGAAGACCCGGTCCATCCCGTCGAGCGCGGGTCCATATGTGGTCGGGTCGTTCCAGTCGAAGCGGATCGCCTCAGGATCGGCTGCGGCCGGGTTCCGGCCGGCGACCCGAGCCTGCACACCAGCGCCGCGGAGCACTCGCACCAGCGCCTTGCCGGTCTTGCCGGTCCCTCCGGTCACGAGCACCCCGGACATCAGGCGTCCTTCCTTTCAAGCGAGTCGATCAGCCCGGCGAGACCCCCGGCAGCGGCGGCCGCCGACAGCGGGCTCCAGTAATCCCGAAACAGAGCGATCAGCCCGTCGCGGACCGTGAGAACCACGATGTAGTCCAGGCGGTAGGGCTGGGAGGTGGCCACGGTGCGGCCGGTGGCCGTCCACTCCACCACGACGGTGTCCGTTTGATCGGTGGGCCGCACGGTAAGCGTGGCCACCTCCTTCATGTCCATCAGCTCCGGATAGTGAGCGAGGTAGGCGCGTACCTCCTCACGTCCGCGGAGAACGCGAGGGAGGCTCCCGGCTGCGAAAGGGAATTCCGCAATTCCGTCAGGCGCCCACAGATCTGCCACGGCATTCATGTCTTTGGCCAGTATCAGGTCGATCATGCGGTGAAAAATTTCCCCAGGCGTACTGGACACCATTTCTCCTCCTGGTCAACAAACCGACCAGGCCACTGTGCACAGCAGATGTGTGGGCGTGGAACGGACAGCTAAGCCCCGGACCGACAGTGCGAGGCTCAGCTGTTCCTTCTGTGACAGCATGGAGGAGTGAGCAGCCAGGAACTCGCAGACTTTCTCCGCCGCCGCCGCGAGGACCTGCGACCAGAAGATGTGCCGGCCGAAGCGACGCTTCCGGGCCAGCGCGCGCGTCGCACACCCGGACTGCGCCGCGAAGAGGTAGCCGCCCTGGCGCAGGTGTCGGTGAGCTACTACGAACGACTGGAACAGGCACGGGCACCCAGGCCCTCACCGCAGGTGCTGTCTGCACTGGCGACGGCTCTTCAGCTCACTGGAGCAGAGCGTGACCATCTGGCCCGTCTGGCCGGACAGGTGCTGCCGGCAGAGAACGACGGCGCGCCGGAGCACGTACCCAAGGATGCCCAACAGCTGCTCGGCAGACTTGACGGCATCCCTGCCTACATCGTCAACCACCGGCAAGACATCGTCGCCTGGAACGCAGCAGCCGCAGCTCTGATTACAGACTTCTCTCGTCTCACACCTGACGAGCGCAACATCACGCGCATCTCGACGAGATTCCGTGACACTCTCTGCACCGGCGCACCCGGTTCGGAGTCCGATTTCTCTCAGCAGGCAGCCGCTCAATTGCGCGCAGCCAGCGTTCGGTATCCCACAGACAACGTGCTCGCAGAGCTGATCAATGAGTTCGCGACCCGCGATCCGGATTTCGCGCGCAGTTGGTGCAACCACGCGGTGCGCCCCATGCCCAGCATGCGAAAAAACCTGCATCACCCCACGCTGGGCGAGCTGGAGGTCGACCGGCACACCCTCAGCCTGCCCGGCTCCGGCTTCTCGTTGTTGATGTACACGGCAGAAGCCGGCAGCCCCAGCGCCGCTGCGCTGAAGAGCCTTTGAGCGCCGCCGCTACGAGTCGCAACACGGTCGTGAAGGTGCCTTCTTGAGGCGTCGCCGGCAGATCAGGCTGCATGCCGGGGGAGACGAAGGCGTCGTGGAGTTCGGTGCGGCGTTCCCATCGGACAACGAGTCGTTCGCAGTGGTGGGGCAGGGCGAAGGTCTGCGCGACGACGTAGCGGAGCTTGCCCATGCCCTGGATGTTCGGGGCGCCTTCGAGGGAGATGACAGGCAGGATCCGGCGATTGCGGAGTCGGTGCGGTTGGGGCCGGAGTCGTAGCCCTTGTCGCCGGGAATCGCCCGTGACGACGACGGGCCGCTTCACCACCAGAGCGATGAACCGGACCAAGTCGTTGCCGTTGTCGAGGCTGTAGCGCTTCGGGGTCCAACTGCTGCGCCCCTGGCCCGGCCGTGCGGCTGCCGGCGGCTCAGGGCTCGACGAACTTGTCCGCCAAACCCCGTTCCAGGTAGTCGTCCGGCAGATCCTGGATGACGAGCTCGGGTTCTGTGCGCCCGGTGTGCAGCCGCCAGTAGGCGTCGGCGATCGTCTGCGGCTGGGAGTCGTGGCCCCCCTGGCCGATGAAGGCGGCGATCGCCACGTGCGCGGCGTAGACGCCGGTGCCGGAGAGCGCCGCGTGCAGGTTGAGGATCCAGTTGCGCATCCCGCCGGTGGCGATCTGGACGTTCGCCACATGCGGGGCGATCACCGGCCCCGACCCCGCCCCGCTGCTGACCAGGATCGTCCCCGTGCCGCGCTCCAGCATGCCGGGCAGGACGTGCTGCACCGCCGCCACGCCCCCGAGCAGATAGAGGTCCAGCTGGGCCAGAACCGAGTCGACGGTGACCTTCGTGGCCTCGACCAGCGGCGCCCGGCGCAGGTCGGCCGGGGACGGCGCGGGCGAGTACTCGAGTATGTCGATCGGTCCCAGCCGCTCCTCGGCTGCGGTGAGCGCCGCGTGCAGAGCGGGACGGTCGGTCACGTCGGCGGGGAACGCCTCGGCCCGCACACCCGTGTCGGACAGGTCGTCGGCCACCGCCTGCAGGGTCGTACGGCTGCGGGCGATCAGCGCCACGTCGACCCCCTCGGCGGCGAACCGCCGGCCGATCGATCGCCCCAGTTGCGGACCTGCGCCCACGATCGCGAGCGTGCTCAATTCGCCACCTCGTTACCCTCGTATCGACATTCCGGCCTGCGGATGTCGGATCTTCGATGCATGCCGGAACAACCGTAGGAAGCGTGTGGTCCCGGCGCCTCGGACCGGCGCGTCAGCCCGAACGGGAGATTCGCGACAACGATGAGTGGCACTTTCTCGGCAGACGTGAGCGGCGCGAACGCCTTCGGCGACTTCGCACACGAATGGCGGAGCCGGATGGGCGAGACCTTCGCGCTGGCGCCCTTCCGCCGGACGACCGTGTCCGGCTTCTCGGCGCGGTCCCGAGGGTTCCGGGTGCGGGACATGATGTTCAACCGCTTCGAGACCGCGGCCGCCCTGCGGACGGCGGGCCGACGGGTCGGAGCCGACGATCACTCACGCCTGTGGATCGTCCACCGGGGGGCCTGGCGGTTCGAGGAACCGGGAGGAGCCGAGCACACGGCACCGGCCGGCCGCCTGCTGGTACAGACGGGAAGGTTGTCCCACTTCTCCGCGGCGCCACACACCGTCGTGCGGGTACTCGTCCTGCCCGCCGCGGAGGTGCGGCCCGGACGGGGCGGGCCGGCCTCCGGTCCGGCCGACACCGCCGAGGTGCGGCTGCTGACGGCGCACGCCGCCATGGTGGGCCGGATGCTGGACCGTCTCGGGCCGGCCGGGGTCGACGCCGCCCGCGGCACCCTGGCCGAGTTGGCCCGTGCCGCCGCAGGGGGCGGCCTGGACGACGTGGAACCCCTGTTGTCGCCGGCCCTGGCCCAAGCCGCGCGGGACCTGGCCGACCGCCGGCTCACCGACCCCGCTCTGTCCCCCTCGGCTCTCGCCCGGGAGCTGAACGTCTCCCCGCGCACCCTCCAACGGGCCTTCGCCAGGGAGGGCCGACCGCTGAGCACCTACATCCGGCGCCGCCGCCTTGAGGAGGCGTGCCGCGCGCTCGTCGCATCGCACCGGCGCATGACCGTCACGGAGATAGCCGCCCGCTGGCAGTTCGCCGACAGCGGCCACTTCGCCCGCGCCTTCCGCAAGTACTACGGCCGGACCCCCACCGACTACGCCGCGAACGCTGCTCGCGAAACGGATGCCACATAGCTGGGCGGGGCCGGTGCCGCCACCCGCCCGCGGCAGGGACGCCCGGGTCGGCCGAGGCACACCGCCGGCAGCCGGAGCTGCGGCGACGACTCGTCGCGCCGGTTGGAGGCGACCTCCCCGCATGAGAACAGGCGCGGCTCGGTGGACGGCGACCGGCTCAGTTCGAGCGCAGGCAGAACGGGTGTCCGGCCGGGCTGGCGTAGACGCGGCTACCGGTGCGGGTCCCCGGGGGGATCTCGTCGGTGGGCCGCAGTCGGGCGGCACCGGCTTCGGTGGCCGTGCGGTCGGCGGTGGCGAGGTCGTCGACGCCGAAGTCGAGGTGCATCTGCTGGGAGGTACCGTCCGGCCAGTTCGGGGTGGTGTGTCCGGGGGCGGACTGGACGACGATCACCGGGAGCCCGGGGGCGTGAACGAAGTGGTGGGTCGGCGTGGGGGTGAGGGAGCCGCCGAGCAGCCGGTGCCAGAAGGAGCTCTCCTTCTCGATGTCGGCGGCGTCGATGATCACGGAGGTCAGGGTGATGGGCATGGGCTTGTCCTGTTCGTGCTGTCGGTGGTTGCTCAGACGGTCGGGATGATGCCGCCGTCGACGCGGAACTGTGCTCCGGTGAGCCATTTCGCGCGTCCGGAGGAGAGGAAGGCGATCATCTCCGCGACGTCCTCGGGATCTCCGGGGCGGCCCATGGGGACCTTCAGGTGGTCCACGATCTGCTGCGTGGCCTCTTCGGTGGTGATGCCCTGCTTCTCGGCCATGTGCTCCAGGTGGGCGGTGGCACCGTCGGTGACGACGAAGCCGGGCAGGACGCAGACCACGCGCACCCCGTGCTCGCCGACCTCGGTGGCCAGTTCGCGGCTGTAGGTGTTGAGCGCGGCCTTGGCGGCGGCGTAGGACGCCTCGGTACGCTGGGGCAGCTGGCTGGCGATCGAGGAGACGTGCACGACGACGCCGGAGCCCCGCTCGACCATTCCCGGCACCAGGGCCCGGTCCAGGCGCACGGCGCTGAGGAGATTTATCTCCAGGTCCGCCTGCCAGGATTCGTCCGGCCGGCTCAGGGTCGGCGCCGGGGCGCTCGCCGCGCCCGCGTTGTTCACGAGCACGTCCACGCCGCCCACCTGCTCGACGACACGGCGGCCGAGTTCGGCCACACCCTCCTGCGTGGAGAGGTCCGCCGCGAGGAACGTGGCCCCACTGTCCTCCTCGGGCCGGCTGCGGGAGGCTGTCAGCACGGTCGCGCCCGCGGCGACGAAGCGGCGCACGGTCGCCGCGCCCAGGCCCCGGCTGCCGCCGGTGACCAGTACCCGAAGGCCGTCGAGGCTGTTGTCCGTGAGGGGCATGGGGTCTCTTCTCCGTAAGATGAACCTGACTCCGGAAAAGGTACACGTAAACGGAATCGGACTCACCTTATGGAGGATCCCTTGCCGGCATCACGCCCGCTGCGCGCCGACGCGCGACGCAACCGCGAGGCACTGCTGTCCGCGGCCCGCCAGGCGTTCCTCGGCGGTGACACCGACGCACACGTGGAGGACATCGCCCGCAGCGCAGGCGTCGCCGTCGGAACGCTCTACCGCCACTTCGAGACCCGCGAAGCGCTGATCGAGGAGGTCTACCGCAAAGAGGTCGACGACCTGTGTGCCGCGCCCGGCGTCCTGCTGGACCAACACCCCCCGGAGGAGGCGCTGCGGTGCTTCCTGCTGCTGCTCGTGGACCACGCGGCGGTGGGCAAGGGGATGTCCAGCGTTCTGGAGAGCATCATGGCGACGGAGTCACCGGTCTTCGACGACGCACGCACTCGTATGGCCGACGCCCTCTCCCTGCTGCTCGAAGCCGGCAGCGCGGCCGGCACCGTCCGCGACGACGTCACCGGCTCCACCTTGTTGCGCGCCCTTGGCGGCGTCTGCGGAATGCGCGCCACGAAGGGCTGGTTGGCCGAGGCCCGGCAGATCACCGCCCTCCTCTTCGACGGCCTGCGACACGGCGCCCCGCAGTCACCCTGAGTCGGGGGCCGCGCGCCGGCGGCCGGCCCGTCTCGTACGCCCGCGTGTTCTGCCCTCGCTTGCCGTGGCAGATGTCGCGGGCGAGCGTGAGGCGGGACTCCTGCACGGTGAGCTGCTGGTTCATCTGGCGCCGGTAGGTGTCGTCGACCGGGCGGTGCGGCAGGCGAGGGGGAAGGCCGACGCGGCGGAGGCGGACGTCACGGTGCTGTGCGGGGACGCAACCCGACTCGACGAGGTGGGCAGCCACCCGTCATCCGGGCCCAGCGCTGCCCCGCACGACCGGAGGGATCGTGCGGGGCAGCGGACCGCCCGCGCCGGACCAGGCGCACCGGAGCGGAAACCCGCCCACCCGTCGGAGTGGGACAGGAACGGTCAGACGCCGAACGCGGCGGGGTACTCGATGGTCCCGGCGGGGACCGTGCGGGTGTTGTCGAGGGCCATGGCCATCATGGCCTCGTCCGGTACCTCGAAGGGCGCGCGGATACCGAAGCGGGAGGCCGGTGTGAAGCCGAACCGCGGGTAGTAGTCGGCGTGTCCCAGGACAAGGACGAGGTTTTCGCCCATGGCCCGGGCGGCATCGAGTGCGGCGCGGATGGCGGCGGAGCCGGCGCCGGTGCGCTGGGCCGAGGGCAGCACCGCGCAGGGTGCCAGGGCGAGAGCGGGTACGCCGTCGACGTGGCAGCGGGTGAGCAGTGCGTACCCGGTCGCACTGCCGTCGGGGGTCGCGGTGACCATGGACAGCCCGTCGATCCACGCCTTCGGGTCGGCGCGCAGGGCGTCGACGATGCCGGCCTCCAGAGCGGTGGGGAAGGCCGCGAGGAGGATGTCGCGGATGGCGGGGATGTCCTCCGCGGTCTCCGAACAGGCAGTCCAGTTCGTCACGGTTTCGTCCTCGGTGGTGTCGGGGGTGGGGGTGTCGTGGTTGTTCACTGCCGGTGCTCCCGGAATTGGTAGGTGGCGCGCAGGTGGCGCGTGATGTCCTTCCTGGCGGCCTCGCGGTCGGCGCGCAGCCGCGAGTCGGTGCGGGAAGCGGAGTAGGCGTTCTCCCGCGGCAGCCGGTGGTAGGTGCTCGATCTCGGCGAAGGTCTGTTCCAGCCCGCTCCGGGCGTCGTGGAGACCGATCGCGCGCAGGCCGGGGGTGTCCAGCAGGACCCCGCCGCCGGGCGCAGTTCCCGCCCGGCGCAGGAACCGGGCGACACGTCACGACGGGTCGAACTTCGCATGATGTGGCACTAGCGAGGTACCGCGAGTACGTCCCGGAGTACGTTCTCGAGCGTGACGCGGGCCAGCTCGTGTCTCAGGGTCTCCTCGATGCCCTCGTAGATGCCCTGCATCGCCGGCTGGATGCCGTGACCCACCACGCATCCCTGGTCCGGGGCGGCGCGGTGCATCGCGAACAGCGGGCCGGGCTCCACCGCCTCGTACACGTCGAGCAGGGTCATCGACTCCAGCTCGCGCGCCAGCGACCAGCCCGCGCCCACGCCCCGCCGGGACTCCACGAGCCCGGCCCTGCGCAGCTCGCCCAGCAGCCGCCTGATCACCACGGGGTTGGTGTTCGCACTGCTCGCGATCTGCTCGGAGGTGGCGACCTCATGGCCCTGGCGCTGGTAGAGGCCGATCCAGGCCAGCGCGTGGGCGCCGATGGTCAGCCTGCTGTTGGCGCTCATGGACTCCTCCTCCCGGCCGCAACGCTTCATGTTACGACAGCGCAGTCGTAACAGTGAAAGTTGCGACAGGCTGTCGTAACAATTAACGTTGCGACAGTCCAAACGAGGAGGAGAGAAGAATGAGCAAGCCACTCACGGGCAAGGTCGCCCTGGTCACCGGGGGGTCTCGCGGACTGGGAGCCGCGACCGTACGACTGCTGGCCGAGCAGGGGGCCGGCGTCGCCTTCACTTACGTCAGCTCCGAGAAGCAGGCGCAGGCCGTCGTCGACGAGGTGCACGCCAAGGGTGCCGAGGCCGTCGCCTTCCGGTCTGACCAGGCGGAGACGAGTCGGGCCACAGCGCTGATCGACGACGTGGTCGCGCACTTCGGCGGCCTGGACATCCTCGTCAACAACGCGGCGATCTCCGTGGCCGGCGCGGTGGACGATCCGGACGCCGACACCGCCGCACTGGACCGGATGCACGCCACCAACTACCTCGGCGTGATCGCCGTCATCCGGGCCGCCTCCCGAGTGCTGCGCACGGACGGCCGCATCATCACTGTGAGTTCCGGACTGGGGTCCAGGGTCGGAGCCCCCGGTCTCGCCGACTACTCGGCGACCAAGTCCGGGATCGAGAGGTACACCATGGGCGTCGCACGCGACCTCGGGCCCCGGAACATCACGGCCAACGTCGTGGAGGCCGGACTGATGGAGGGTGGCATGCAGCCGCCGGACCCCGAGACCCTCAAGGCCCTGGTCAGCTCCCTGTCCCTGCAGCGCATGGGGCACCCCGACGAAATAGCCGCGGCGATCGCCTTCCTGGCGAGCCCCGCCGCGTCGTACATCACGGGCGCGGTGCTGGACGCCCACGGCGGCTACAACGCCTGACAGGGCGGATCAGCCATGGCATCGCCCGGGGTCTGACTCTCCGCCTGGCTGACGCTGCGGTTGTCCTCTCGGGGAATCGTCGGCCCGCCGGACGATGCCGTCCGGCGCCCCGGCCTGGTGCCGCGCCTCGTCGCTGGTGCCCCCAGGGCGTCACGGCCTCACGCTCCCCGGGCTTCGGTGACCCGGGCGGCCGGCCGGCGAAAACACTGCCTGGTCCGCCTCGTTGCGGGGGACCGAGACCGAGCGACCGGCACGACTTGTCAGTCGCTGCTGGTCGCCCCACAAAAACAGCAGGTCAGGGCGGTCCTACGGAAAATCAGCGACTGGAGCGACTGACAGCCGGGTATATAAAGGCATTTCACGTGTGCGCGTGTGCGTCATATATAGCGAGCTTCAGTCGCTTCAGTCGCTTTCTGAGGGCCGCTACCTACCCTGGCCTGCTGCTTCGTATTTCCGGTACAGGCAGCGACTGAAGATATCCGGTCGCTGCAACTTGTTCTCCAGCCGCTGGCTGCCCAAGTCGGAACGACGTGAGTCCGAAGCTGCTCACCAGCGGAGCCAGAATTAGCTAGTCTGTGTTCGTTATTGAGTCGCTTCGGTCGCTGGAGGGGGACGTGCATGGCCTCTGAGCTGCGCTTGTCAGGCCACGGCTCACCGGTTCCAGCCCCCGCGAAATCCCCGGTCACCCCCCAGTCTCTGGCGACGGCCCTGTGGTGTGCGGAGCAGGGATGGCCCGTCCATCCGCTCGCCGGCGGACGTAAGACGCCCGCGGGGAACTGTGATGCCTGCAGGCAGCCGGGCCATACCCATGCCGACTGCGGCTGCCCCGCCGAGGGCCGTTGGTGCCACGGCTTTCACGCCGCCACCTGTGATTCTGACCGGATCCGTCAATGGTGGGGCACCCATCCTCATTTCGGGGTGGGGGTCTCCTGCGGCCCTGCCGGGCTGGTGGTCATCGATATCGATGACCACCAGCAGAGCCTCCCGGAGCGGAACCGCCTGCTGCCGGGAATCGACGTTCCCGACCAGGTCGATCTCACCGGCCTGGCCAATGGATTTCACACGCTGGCCGTGCTGGCCGCTCTGCGGGGCGCTGAGGACCCGGCGACCGACACGTCGACGCTGCGGGTGCGGACGCCCTCCGGCGGTCTCCATGTCTGGTACCGAGTCCCGGACACCCGTCAGTGGCAGAGCTCCACGGGCTCGGGCAACGGGCGTGCTCTTGCCTGGCAGGTGGATGTACGGGCTCACGGTGGTTACATCGTCGCACCGGGCACCACCACCGTCACGGGCACCTACACGCCACTCGGACCAACAAGGCTGCCGGCGCCGCTGCCTGCCTGGCTCGCGCGGGAGCTCGACCGCACAGGTCATCTGCCCCGAGCACGGCTTCCCGGGCCACGTTCCGTGCCGTCCAGGGCCTTGCAGGCGGTCATCGCCGCCGGTGGTGGCCGCGCCCGTACCGCAGGAGCGCTGAGCTCCGTCCTGGCCGAGGTCACCGGCTGCGCGGTGGTGCCCGAAGGCGCCGGATTCTCGGAGAAGATGAACCGGGCCTCCTACACCGCCGGCGGGCTTGTCGCCGCCGGGCACCTCACGCACGAAGAGGCCGAACGCGTCCTCCGGTCGGCCGCGGCCCTCGCGCGGCCGGGACAGGACCGGCGATCCGTCCAGATCATCCGCAGCGGAATGAGCGCCGGTTTACGCCAGCCTCTGTACTTGGGGAGGCGCGGACAACGTGACTGGTGACGGCTCCCTGTTCGACGCCCACGCTGTGGCCGAGCAGATCATTACCCAGTCGGCGGGCAGGACGGTGCCCCCGCCCGCCGTGCCGGCACCTGTGCCCTTCCAGGGCGCGGGACGCTCCCAGGAGGCTGCTGGACACGCCACGGCAGCGGGGCTGATGCCGGACACCCTGACGGACCGCGGCAACGCGAAGCTGTTCGTCAGGCTGTACGCCAACGACTATCGGCACGTCTCAGGGCTGGGCTGGTACCGATGGGACAAGACGCGCTGGCAGAGCGATGAGGACGACACAGTGCTGTGGGCGGCGGGCGAGATGGCGGAAAACATCGCCACCACCGACCCCCGGGGCGTGCACTCCGACAGCGCCCTGCGCAAGCACCGCTCCCGTGCGTTGTCGACGTCGGGTATGAATGCGTTGTTGATGCAGGCGAGGTCGGCGCCGGGGATGGCGTTGAGTGCGGGGATGCTGGACGCGGA
>NZ_JBVHKB010000025.1:0-25351 GCF_055559735.1 Streptomyces sp. NPDC023573 | reverse complement strand
CATCCCCCACCAGACCAAGGAGAACGCCCGATGAGCACCCTCTCCCTCGCCGTACGCGACTCCTCCACCATGCTGCGCCGCAACCTCCTGCACGCCCGGCGCTACCCGTCCCTCACCCTGAACCTGCTGCTCACCCCGGTCATGCTCCTGCTGCTCTTCGTCTACATCTTCGGGGACACGATGAGCGCCGGCATCGGCGGCGGAGACCGCTCCGCCTACATCGCCTACATCGTCCCCGGCATCCTGCTCATGACCATCGGCTCCACCGTGGTCGGCACCGCCGTGTCGGTCTCCACCGATATGTCGGAAGGAATCATCGCCCGCTTCAGGACCATGGCCATCCACCGCGGCTCCGTCCTCTTCGGACACGTCGCGGGCAGCGTCCTGCAGGCCATCGCGAGCGTCGTCCTCGTCGGCGCCGTCGGCGTCGCCATGGGCTTCCGCTCCACGGATGCCACCCTCCTGGAATGGCTCGCCGCCATCGGACTCCTCGCCCTGGTCTCCCTGGCCTTCACCTGGATCGCCGTCGGCATGGGCATGGGCAGCCCCAACGCGGAGGCGGCCAGCAACAACGCCATGCCGCTCATCCTCCTGCCCCTCATCTCCAGCGCCTTCACCCCGGTCGGATCCATGCCGGGCTGGTTCCAGCCCATCGCCGAATACCAGCCCTTCACCCCGGCCATCGAGACCCTCCGCGGCCTCCTCCTCGGCACCGAGATCGGCAACAACGGCTGGATCGCCGTCGCCTGGTGCCTGGGGCTCACCGTCCTCGGCTACCGCTGGTCCAAGGCCCAGTACGACCGCGACCCCAAGTAACCGTCATGACAGCGCGGGCCATGCCCCGCACCGCGACCCGCCCAGGGCGGCGTACACCGGCAACGCGCCGGAGTACGCCGCCTGTTCGTCTGTCAGACCCCGGAAGAGGAGAGCTGCTCGCGGACCCACACATGGCCAGGGTTGACGTGCGGCCGGCCCGCCACGAAGACGGTCGGCACCGTCTCGTTTCCGCCGTTGGCCTCCCGCACCGCTGCCGCACCGGCCGGGTCACGCCAGATGTCGACCCAGTGCAGCTGACGAGCCCTGCGGCCCAGCCGGAAGCGCAGACGCATGCAGTACTTACAGCCCGCCCGCCAGTAGACGACCGGCCTGCCGTCGGCCGCGCTACGCCGTTGGGCCTCCAGCGCACCGATCGACTTCGGGAAGTACAGGGGCGAGTTCACGCCCGCGTAGAGCACGAAGCCGAGCAGGAAGGCTGTGGCTTGCCCCGGGCTCCCCCGCAGGAACAGGACGGTCGCGACGGCTGAGCCGCAGAGCACCAGCAGTATCGGCAGTTTCCACGCGCGCATCATGAAGACGCAGGCTATCCGGAGCCGGGAGATCCAACAGCCCCCGTCAGCCCTGATCTTGAGTACGAGCACTCATGTGCGGCACGGACGCACGGAGTTGACTCGTACGCATGCCGGAAGACCTTCATGACCCCCGCGCCCCGCACGCCTGGGCCGGGCCGCTGATCTCCACGCTCGTCACCCTGCCCGCGGCGGCGCTCGCACTGTTCTTCGGGGGCCTGTCCCCCATGGCGTGCGACTCCTGCGACGGCGCACAGGCCGACCGCTTCACCGACTCGTTCGACGCGGCGTGGGCCGTGCTCTGCACCGGTCTCGTACTGTCCCTGATCGTCCTCGTCGCGAGCTGGTCCCTGCCCTGGCGGCAACGAAAGGCCGCAGCCCGGGCGCTCCTCTCCCTGGCCGCACCCGCCGTGGTCCTCACCGCGTACGTGGCGTTCACGGCCCTGGTCGACTGGCCCTGACGGAACATGCCCCATGGCGACCACGGTCAGGGCACGCGGTTGCCGCACTTCGCCGGAGTCAGCACAGCGCCCGGCGGCAGTTCGTCCGGGCGCCGGCCGGGCACCCGCAGGCACGCCTCGGAAGAGCCGCCCGCCGGCGGGTACTCCAGAACGAGGCCACCCAGCACGGTGACGGCACCGGCACCGTGCATCTCCGCCGCGTGCACACCTGCGGGGAGGTGGCCGGCCAGTGTGCCGAAGGCAGCCGAACCACCCGCGTCAGCCACGCATTCACGGATGTCGAAGCGCCAGTGCGCGGACGCGTCGGCCAGCAGCCACTTCCCCCTCCTGCCGAGCCCCCGGAGGACATCGGCGCGCTCCCGCAGGCGGTGGGCCAGAGCGCAGCAGAGGGGCATCGCCGTGCCGCCAGGAGCACCCACCCGCGTGTACCCGGCCTGTGGACGGAAGGACAGAGCCTCGTCGAGCAGTCCCAGCGCGGTGTCCCCGGCTGCCGGGTGGCCCCGCTCGGCGATGTCCAGAAGCAGCGGTGCCGCCACCACGGCCGCTGGGAACACCGCGCCGCTGTGGTCGTGCACGAGCCCACCGCAACCGAGTTGCGAGCCTGCCTCTGCCGCCTGCACCAGGTTCGTCGCCTCGGACGGGGCGCGGAGACCACGGGCGGCGCGATCGGGTTCGTACCAGTCGGGATGGCCCGGCACGGAGTCCCAGGCGACCGCGTCGATAGCGTCCAGCACCGCAGCATCCTCGCACGCGTCCGCCCACAGCCGTCAGGAGCGCCGGGAAGAGCGCCCGGCCCGGGCGGTCATGGCTCCTGTCCCCCGTGCGAGCTACGCCGAGGTGTCCACCGTGAGGTGACGATCGCGGAACGCCGGATCCGTAGCGTTCGAGGCACCGCGGCACTCCGGCCGCGGACCCGTAGAAGGAGCGTTCATGAGGTTCGTCTGGCAGCTGTTGGCCGTCGTGGTGGTCGCCATGATCGGCGGTCAGGCCGTCGCCGCCGTGGAGGACAACCCCTGGCTCCAGCTCGTCCTGGGACTCCTGACAGTCCTGGCCGCCGTACCGCTCTACGGGTGGGTGGTCCGCAAGACCGAGCACCGCCCGTCCACCGAGGTGGCCCGCAAGGGCGCCGGGGCCGCGATCGGCCGGGGACTGCTCATCGGCGTCGCGATGTTCGGCGCCGTCATCACCTTCATCGCCGTCAACGCGCACTACGAGATCAACGGCCTGGGATCGGTCACCGGCGCCATAGGGCTGGTCGGCTTCATGGCGGCCGCCGCCGTGACGGAGGAACTGCTCTTCCGCGGGGTCCTGTTCCGCATCATCGAGGAGCGCACCGGCACCTGGATCGCCCTGACGCTGACCGCGGTGCTGTTCGGCGCCTCCCACCTGCTGAACCCCGACGCCACCCTGTGGGGCGCCCTCGCCATCGCGATCGAGGCCGGCGGCATGCTCGCCGCCGCCTACGCCGCGACCCGCAACCTGTGGGTCCCGATCGGCCTGCACTTCGGCTGGAACTTCGCGGCCGCCGGCATCTTCAGCACCGAGGTCTCCGGCAACGACACCCAGCAGGGACTGCTGGACACCGTCACGTCGGGCCCGGAATGGGTCACCGGCGGCGCCTTCGGCCCCGAAGGCAGCGTGTACTCGGTGGTGTTCGGATTCGTGATCACCCTCGCCTTCCTGTGGCTGGCCCACCGGCGCGGCAACCTGGTGCCCCGACGCCGCGGCGCCGCCAAGGAAGCCGCCCCCACTACACTCCCCCGATGACCGGACTCCCGCGCATCCAGGACCTGTGGCGCCGGCCGGACGCCGCACTCTGGTACGCCCCGCTGGCCCTGCTGCTCCTCGCCGCGTCCATCCTGCCGGGCTTCCGCAACAACGGCACGGAGCTCGGCGGCCTCCCGACCCGGCCCTTCGACGCCCTGGCGATCGTGGCGATCGCCCTCCAGTGCCTCCCGCTCGCCGCACGCAGGCGGTGGCCTGTCATCTGCTTCGCCGTGGTGTCGCTCGGCTTCGCCCTGGACCAGCTCCGCGGTTACCACACGCTCGCGGGCACCGCGCTGCCCATCGCGCTGATCAGCGTGGCGTCCCTCGTGGAACACCACCGGCGGGCCACCGCCCTCGTCATCTCCGCGGCGTACGTCCCGCTGGCGGTCGCACTCCACCGGCTCGGCCCGGGCGAGCCGCCGAGCGAGTTCGTGACGTTCTACCTGGCCATCGCACTCGCCTGGGCCGTCGGGGTATGGCTCCGCGACACCCGGGCCCTGGAGGCCGAGCGCCGCAGCCGCGTCGCCGAGGACACCCGCACCGCCGAACGGGCCCGCATCGCCCGCGAACTCCACGACGTCGTGACCCACCACGTGACGGCCATGGTCGTCCAGGCCGAGGCGGCACGCTATCTGACCGCCGCACCCGACCGCCTCGACCAGAGCCTGACGGCCGTCACCGACACCGGGCGACGGGCCATCACCGACCTGCGGCACCTGCTCGACCTGCTCAACCCCGACCACGGCACCGAGCCCAGGACACCGGCCGCCGGCCGGCTCCTCACCCTCGTCGAGCAGACCCGGCGGGCCGGGCAGCCCGTGGAGTTCACCGAGGAGGGCACACCGGCCGAATCGTCCGGCAGCGCCGACCTCGTGGCCTACCGGGTGGTGCAGGAATCACTGACGAACGCCCTCAAGTACGCTCACGGCAGCCGCACTTCGGTCCGGGTGCGTCATGGCGAGAAGGAGATCACCGTGGAGGTCGGCACGGACGGCTCCGGCTCGCGGACGGCCGGACTCTCCGGGAGCGGGCGCGGCCTGGCCGGCCTCCGCGAACGGGTCGACGTCCTCGGCGGCGACTTCAGCGCGGAGAAGCAGAAGGACGGCGGCTTCACCGTCCGGGTCCGCATACCCGCCGGGAGCCCCTCGTGACCGAACCGATCCGCGTACTGATCTGCGACGACCAGGTCCTGATCCGCACCGGCCTGTCGACGATCATCGACGCGCAGCCCGACCTCAAGGTCGCCGGCGAGTGCGGGGACGGGCGGACCGCGGTCGACCTCGCCGGGAAACTGCGCCCGGACGTCGTGGTCATGGACATCCGCATGCCGGTCCTCGACGGCATCGCGGCCACCCGCCTGCTGGCCGGCGCCGGAGTGCCCCACCCCGTCAAGGTGCTCGTGGTGACCACGTTCAACCTCGACGAGTACGTCTACGAGGCGCTCCGCGCCGGCGCCAGCGGCTTCCTCCTGAAGGACGCCCCGCCGGACCGGCTGCTCCACGGCATCAGGACCGTCGCCGCCGGCGCGGCACTCCTGGACCCCGAGGTGACCCGCCAGCTGGTCGGCCGGTACGCCGCCCGCATCCGGCCCACCGACGACAAGAGCCCCGGCATTCCGCTGACCCCCCGCGAGCTGGAGGTCCTGCGCCTCATCGCGGACGGCCTCTCCAACAACGAGATCGCCGCGTCCCTCGTGATCAGCCGGGAGACGGTCAAGACCTTCGTCTCGCGCATCCTCACCAAGCTCGGCCTCCGCGACCGCGTCCAGGCGGTCGTCTACGCCTACCGCCAGGGCCTGGTGTCCTGAGCCATCGGAGCAGCGAGAGTTGCATCGTCTCGATCATGAGACAAGCGTCACTCTCCGTGCCTATCGTTCAGCATTGGGTGAGCACGTACAGATCCGTTGTACGGGCCTCCGATGCGTGGAGCAGGCACCAGGGCGGGGAGGCCGAACCGTATGCACCCCAGGAAACGGCAGCGCAGGAACGCGTCCGCCATGAAGCTCGTCGGCAAACTGGTCGGCCTGTTCCGCGTCGCGGCGGGCCTGACCCAGGCCCAGCTCGCGGACCGGGCGGCCGTACAGGTGGAGACGATCGCCTCCATCGAACAGGGCCGCCGCGCCCTCCTCCCCGACCTGGCCCGGAGCCTGGACACCCTGCTGGACACGAAGGGGGCGCTGGAGACGGCGGTGGAGAACATGCCGGAGGTGGACCTGATCCCGGCGTGGGCGGAGCAGTACATGGACCTGGAACGGGAGGCGTTCGTCCTGTCCTTCTTCGCGAACCAGGTCCTGCCCGGCCTGTTGCAGACGGAGAGCTACGCCCGAGCCGTCTTCACCAGCAGGGTTCCCGCCTTCAGCGAGGAGGAGATCAACGGCCTTGTCGCAACCCGCCTGCAGCGTCAGGAGGTGCTGCACCGGAAGACGCCTCCCACCATCAGCTTCGTCCTGTCCGAAGCCATCGTGACCGCTCGACTCGGCGGGCCGCAGGTGCACGAGGAGACGCTGCGGCATCTCCGTGGTTGCGCTGAACTGCCCGGCGTCGCGCTACAGGTCATCCCGCTCGGCCGCCGGTCACACGCCGCTCTCGACGGCCCCTTCATTCTGCTCGAAACGCCGGACTACCAGCATCTCGCGTACACCGAGACACAGCGCGGCAGTCAGCTGATCGCCGACCCGGACGAGGTCAGCATCCTCGCGCAGAGGTATGCGATGCTGCGGACGCAGGCACTCGACACCGAGGACACGAAGGGCCTGCTGGACCAGCTGCTAGGAGAGCGATGAGCACCCAACTTGAGTGGTTCAAGTCCAGTTACAGCGGCAGTGATGGCGGCGAGTGCATCGAAATCGCCGTGCACCTCTCCGCCGTCCACGTCCGCGACTCCAAGACTCCTGAAAGCCCCACCCTCACCGTCGCCCCTGCCACCTGGTCGGCCTTCGCCGCGTTCGCGGGCCAGGAGCTGACCGGCCGGAGGCTCAGGGCGCTTTGAGCAGATCGCGCAGCTCGGCGACGTAGGTACGCACATCCCGTTCGGCGGGCAGTTCGACGGAAGCCTCCGGCGCCTCCTGGGCAGGCAGCCGACAGGCGCGGCAGAGGCCGTCGGGCAGCGCCTCGGCGCGGCCGGGCACACCGCACTTGGTGCACTCCATCATCACCCGCCGGACGGGCGTACCGGGCGCGGGCGGCGCCGGGGCGGCGGACACCTGGGGCGGGATCTTGTCCGTGAGACGGCGGCGGACCAGGCCGACCGGCGAGTCGACCCCGGCGGGCAGCCCGGCGACGAGCGCCTGCACGAGGTAGTCCGCGTCCACACCGCGCGTGAACCACGCGGCGGCCAGCGGCTCCAGGACCGCACAGTCGGCGGCGGAGAGCGCCAGACGGGCATCAACGCGGCCCAGTCGCGCCAGAGCGGCGTACGCGGGCGAGTCACCCTTCAGAACGGGCGGAACCGGCTCCGGCGTCCGCTGCTGCGGCACGACGGGGGCCTCCGTCCGGACGGCAGCGGGCTCGGCAACCATCGGCTGCGAGCGCTCGGCGCCGACGAGCGCGCTCCACCACTCGTTGTCGCGGGCGGTGCGGGACCAGAACGTGCGGAAGACCCAGCGCACTTGCCCGCCCTCACCGGTCACCAGGCACCGCACGCGTCGCAGGTACCCGGCGACGGACAGGGCTTTCAGGGCCGAGCCGACCGCCTGCTGCCCGTAGAGCGGCAACTGCTTGGCCAGGCCCTTGACGTCCATGGCCGCGCCGTCGGGAAGCCGGTCGATGAACCCGGCGATGTGCCGCTCACGCAGCGGCAGCAGCATGAAGTCATCGCCGCAGCGGGGCTGTTGGTCCGGGGCGGATCGCTTGCCGTAGCCGGGATTGGCCATCGGATACGGGCGCGAGGAGGCGGGGGCGCTCGGGGCGGAGCTAAGGTGCTGGATAGCCACAGGATCGGTCTTTCGATCGTGGGGTGAGACCCCGGCCTGGTGTTGTCTGCACCGCGTCGGGGTCGTTCTGGTTTCCGCACCGTAAGCAGTCGCCACACTCCGCTGCAAGTCGGTCACGATTAGTCATACTTGCTGATCGTGACGGGTCAGGGAGGTCGGGGAGGTTTACCCAAACCCTCTTCTACCTACCGGGTAAAGAAGGTGCTCGAATCCCGAAGCCCGTATCTCGCCGCCCGGGTCCCGAAGCTCAAGCATCGGACCCGCGCCCCCGCAGACATCCCCCGGAAGAGTGATCGCACCCCTCCCGAAGCTCGCCCCTCGAACCCCGGCGCCCGAAGCCCGAGCTCCGAGCGCCGGTTCACGCCATGGCCTTCGCTGCTTCAGCACCCGCGCCAGGGCGGCCTGCGTATCGCCTCAGCGCCCCAGCCGTCGCGCGACCTCCGTCGCCCAGTACGTCAGGATCATCCGCGCACCCGCGCGCCGGATGCCCGTCAGGCTCTCCAGGATCGCCGCGTCCCGGTCGATCCAGCCCTTCTCCGCGGCGGCCTCGATCATCGCGTACTCGCCGCTGATCTGGTACGCCGCGACCGGCACGTCCACCGCGTCCGCGACCTTGGCGAGGATGTCCAGGTAAGGGCCCGCCGGCTTGACCATGACCATGTCGGCGCCCTCCTCCAGGTCCAGCGCCAGCTCGCGCAGCGACTCGCGGATGTTCGCCGGGTCCTGCTGGTACGTCTTGCGGTCGCCCTGGAGCGAGGAGCCCACCGCCTCGCGGAACGGGCCGTAGAAGGCGGAGGAGTACTTCGCGGTGTAGGCGAGGATCGACACGTCCTCGTGCCCGGTCTGGTCCAGCGCGTCGCGGATCACTCCGACCTGGCCGTCCATCATGCCGCTGGGGCCCACCACATGGGCTCCCGCGTCGGCCTGGACCTGGGCCATCTCGGCGTACCGCTCCAGCGTGGCGTCGTTGTCGACGCGGCCGTCCTCGGTCAGCACCCCGCAGTGCCCGTGGTCGGTGTACTCGTCCAGACAGAGGTCGGACATGATCACCAGGTCGTCCCCGACCTCTTCCCGCACCGCCCGCAGACCGGCCTGGAGGATGCCCTCCGGATCGGTCCCCGCCGTGCCCCGCGCGTCCTTCTTCTCGTCCAGCGGGACGCCGAAGAGCATGATCCCCGAGACACCGGCCGAGACCGCGTCGACGGCGGCCTTCCGCAGCGTGTCCAGGGTGTGCTGCTGCACACCGGGCATGGCCGAGATGGCGACCGGGGCGTCGATGCCCTCGCGTACGAACGCGGGCAAAATCAGATTCGCCGGGTCGAGCCGGGTCTCGGCGACCATGCGCCGCATGACGGGGGTCGTCCGCAGCCGGCGGGGCCGCGAGCCGGGGAAGTTTCCGTAATCGGTCATCCTTCGAGCGTAGACCCGTACACATCACCGGTTTACCGACACCCGGGCCGGAAAAAGCGGAGGGACGACGGACAGCGGGCCCGGCCGCTCCGCGAGGAAGCAGCCGGGCCCGCCCATCCGTTCACGGCCCTCAGGTCGTCGACCGGCGCCGTCTCGCACCCGGACGGCGCTCGCTCGGCCGGGTCACCGGGTCACCGGCCTCCTTCGCCGCGTCCCTGCGCTGCGCGCCGAAGTCCGCCAGCGCCTGTGCCAGCTTGTGGACCGACGGCTCAGGGGACAGCACGTCGACCCGCAGGCCATGCTCCTCGGCGGTCTTCGCCGTGGCGGGACCGATGCACGCGATCACCGTGACGTTGTGCGGCTTGCCCGCGATACCGACCAGGTTGCGAACGGTCGAGGACGAGGTGAAGAGCACCGCGTCGAAACCGCCGCCCTTGATCGCCTCCCGGGTCTCGGCCGGCGGCGGCGAGGCGCGGACCGTGCGGTACGCGGTGACGTCGTCGACCTCCCAGCCCAGCTCGATGAGCCCGGCCACCAGCGTCTCCGTGGCGATGTCCGCACGCGGCAGGAACACCCGGTCGATCGGGTCGAAGACCGGGTCGTACGGCGGCCAGTCCTCCAGCAGACCGGCGGCGGACTGCTCACCGGACGGCACGAGATCCGGCTTCACACCGAAGTCGACCAGCGCGGCGCCGGTCTGCTCACCGACGGCCGCGACCTTGATCCCGGCGAAGGCACGGGCGTCGAGCCCGTACTCCTCGAACTTCTCCCGCACGGCCTTCACCGCGTTGACCGAGGTGAACGCGATCCACTCGTAGCGGCCCGTGACCAGGCCCTTGACCGCCCGCTCCATCTGCTGGGGCGTCCGCGGCGGCTCGACGGCGATCGTCGGGACCTCGTGCGGCACGGCACCGTACGAACGCAGCTGGTCGGAGAGGGACGCCGCCTGCTCCTTCGTACGCGGCACAAGCACCTTCCAGCCGAACAGCGGCTTGGACTCGAACCACGCGAGCTGGTCGCGCTGGGCGGCGGAGCTGCGCTCCCCGACCACGGCTATGACGGGCAGGTGCCCGTCCGGCGACGGGAGGACCTTGGCCTGCTTCAAGACCTGGGCGATCGTCCCGAGGGTCGCCGTCCAGGTCCGCTGGCGGGTCGTCGTCCCGGCGATCGTGACGGTGAGCGGGGTGTCGGGCTTGCGGCCCGCCGAGACCAGCTCACCGGCGGCCGCGGCCACCGAGTCGAGCGACGCGGACACGACGGCCGTCGCGTCGCTCGCGCCGACCTCGGACCAGCAGCGGTCCGACGCGGTACGGGCGTCGACGAAACGGACATCGGCGCCCTGCGCGTCACGCAGCGGCACACCGGCGTACGCGGGTACACCGACCGCGTTCGCGATGCCGGGCACGACCTCGAAAGGCACACCCGCGGCAGCGCAGGCGAGCATCTCGGCACCCGTGTTGCCGTCCAGGCCGGGGTCGCCCGTGACGGCGCGCACCACCCGCCTGCCGCCCTTCGCTGCCTCCATGACAAGATTGGCGGCATCCCTGAGGACGGGTACTCCGGCGGGTGTTGACGCCATGTCAACAACCGTCATCTCAGGCGTGCTTACCCCTGCCCGTGCATGGCAGCGAACGACGTCGAGAACGTCCGGTTCGGCTACAAGGACGTCCGCGCTCGCGAGCGCCTCGACAGCGCGCAGAGTCAGCAGTCCCGGGTCGCCGGGACCGGCGCCGAGGAAGGTGACATGCCCTGAGGACAGGACAGGGAAGTCGGATACGACAGGGCCGGTGGGGCTCAAAGTGCTCGCTCCCCCATAAGACCGGCCGCACCCTTGGCAAGCATCTCGGCCGCGAGCTCGCGACCGAGGGCCGCCGCGTCGTCGTGCGACGTGGGGACGGGACCGGTGATGGACAGCTGCACCAGGGAAGTACCGTCGGTCGAACCGACGACACCGCGCAGGCGCAGTTCGTTGACAACCTGCCCGTCGGCCAGGAAGTCGGCCAGCGCACCCACAGGTGCGGAACAGCCGGCTTCCAGGGCGTTGAGCAGGGCGCGCTCGGCGGTCACGGCGACCCGGGTGTACGGGTCGTCGAGCTCGGCGAGGGCTGCGGCGAGGTCCGCGCTGCTTTCAGCGCATTCGATCGCCAGTGCTCCCTGGCCGGGAGCGGGCAGGACGGTGTCGACCGGCAGGAAGCCGGTGACCTCGTCCGTGCGTCCGAGGCGGCTGAGCCCGGCGGCGGCGAGTACCACCGCGTCCAGCTCCCCGCTTCGTACGAATCCGATGCGCGTATCGACGTTGCCACGGATGGCGACGGTCTCTATCTCGAGGCCGTGCGCGCGGGCGTACGCGTTGAGCTGCGCCATGCGGCGCGGCGAACCGGTGCCGATGCGGGCACCGGCCGGCAGCTGCTCGAAGGCCAGCCCGTCCCGCGCCACCAGCGCGTCGCGCGGGTCCTCGCGCACCGGCACGGCGGCCAGCACGAGGCCCTCGGGCTGCGTGGTCGGCAGGTCCTTGAGCGAGTGGACGGCGAAGTCCACCTCGCCGCTCAGCACCGCTTCGCGCAGGGCGGCGACGAACACACCGGTCCCGCCGATCTGCGCCAGGTGCTCCCGGGAGACATCCCCGTACGTGGTGATCTCGACGAGCTCGACGGCACGCCCGGTCACCTCGCGGACCGCGTCAGCGACCATGCCGGACTGCGCCATGGCGAGCTTGCTGCGCCGGGTGCCTAGCCGGAGCGGTGTGGTGGTCTCCCCGCCCAGGGGTGAGTTGTCGGTCATGACCGCCCTCTATTCGGGTCGTTCAGGTCTGCCCGTGAGACGGCGGCCACCGTCTGCGGGTCGAGGTCGAAGAGTTCCCGCAGCGCATCGGCGTACCCGGCGCCGCCGGGCTCGCTGGCGAGCTGCTTGACCCGCACGGTGGGCGCGTGCAGGAGCTTGTCGACGACGCGGCGCACGGTCTGCGTGATCTCGGCGCGCTGCTTCTCGTCCAGGTCGGGGAGGCGTCCGTCGAGCCGCGCGATCTCGCCGGCCACCACATCGGCGGCCATGGTGCGCAGGGCGACGACGGTCGGAGTGATGTGCGCGGCGCGCTGGGCGGCTCCGAAGGCGGCCACCTCGTCGGCGACGATGGTGCGCACCTGGTCCACATCGGCGGCCATCGGGGCGTCCGCCGACGCCTCGGCGAGCGACTCGATGTCGACGAGGCGCACACCGGCGACGCGGTGCGCCGCTCCGTCGATGTCACGCGGCATCGCGAGGTCGAGCAGGTACAGCCGGGCGGGGCCGGTGGAGGCCGGACGCACGGGGACCCGGCGCACGGCCCGGTCCTGTGCGGCAGCGGTGGCGGAACCGTTCTCCACCCACGCGGCGTGCTGGTCCAGCTCGTCGGCCACGGCGGCGGGGGCCGCGGCCGCCCGCTCCGCGGTGTCGAACTCGACGCCGAGCGCACCCGCGACGGCCTCCGCGCTCAGCACGAGCCCGGTCGCGCCCGTACAGGACACCACGACATCGGCACGTGTCAGTTCACCCGCGACGCCGTCCATCTTCACGGCGCGCGCCGTCGGGACACCGGCCTGGCCGAGGATCTCGACGAGCCGGTCGGCACGCGCCCGGGTCCGGTTGGCGACGACGATCTCGTCGACGCCCGCACGGGCCAGCGTCGCGGCGGCGAGCGAGGACATCGAGCCCGCGCCTATCACCAGGGCGCGCTTTCCGGCCGCCCACTCGGTGACCTCGGCGCCGTCGGCCAGCTGCTCGAGACCGAAGGTGACGAGCGACTGCCCGGCACGGTCGATCCCCGTCTCGCTGTGGGCGCGCTTGCCGACCCGCAGGGCCTGCTGGAAGAGGTCGTTCAGCAGACGGCCGGCGGTGTGGAGCTCCTGCCCCAGCGCGAGCGCGTCCTTGATCTGGCCGAGGATCTGGCCCTCGCCGACGACCATGGAGTCCAGCCCGCACGCCACCGAGAAGAGGTGGTGGACGGCCCGGTCCTCGTAGTGCACATAGAGATAGGGAGTGAGCTCGTCCAGCCCGACGCCGCTGTGCTGCGCGAGGAGGGTGGACAGCTCGGCGACACCCGCGTGGAACTTGTCCACGTCCGCGTACAGCTCGATGCGGTTGCAGGTGGCCAGGACGGCGGCCTCGGTCGCGGGTTCCGCGGCGAGGGTGTCCTGAAGCAGCTTCGTCCGGGCATCGGCCGCCAGCGAGGCCCGCTCCAGCACGGAGACGGGGGCGCTGCGGTGGCTCAGCCCTACGACCAGGAGGCTCATGCCGGCATCACTGCGGGCATGTCCCCGTCAGGTCCCTTCCGGCCGGTGGGCGTGGCGCGCATCGGCGGCGCCTCGTCGTCCCCGGCGTCCGCATCGGCCCTGCCGTCGGCAGCGGCCTCCTCGCCGGCCTTGCGCTGCTCGTGGAAGGCGAGGATCTGGAGCTCGATCGAGAGATCGACCTTGCGCACATCGACACCGTCGGGCACGGAGAGCACCGTCGGCGCGAAGTTCAGGATGGAGGTCACACCCGCGGCGACGAGCCGGTCGCAGACCTGCTGGGCCGCACCGGGCGGAGTGGTGATGACGCCGATGGACACACCGTTGTCGCTGATGATCCGGTCCAGGTCATCGGTGTGCTGGACGGCGATCCCGGCCACGGGCGTACCCGCCATGGCGGGGTCGGCGTCGATCAGCGCGGCGACCCGGAAACCGCGGGACGCGAAACCGCCGTAGTTGGCGAGCGCGGCGCCGAGGTTACCGATGCCGACGATCGCGACCGGCCAGTCCTGGGTGAGCCCCAGCTCGCGCGAGATCTGGTAGACGAGATACTCGACGTCGTACCCGACACCACGCGTGCCGTAGGAGCCCAGGTAGCTGAAGTCCTTGCGCAGCTTGGCGGAATTGACTCCCGCCGCCGCGGCGAGTTCCTCGGACGAGACCGTGGGAACCGAGCGCTCGGAGAGCGCTGTCAGTGCGCGGAGATACAGCGGAAGCCGGGCGACGGTGGCCTCGGGAATTCCTCGGCTACGGGTCGCCGGTCGGTGAGTTCGGCCAGTTGCCACGGTGCTCCTGCGGGATGAGCGGGGCTGCAGGCGGCCGTATGTCCTATGACCGCCCCGTCGACAGCAGGCTATGTCTTTGTGAACGCGTGCACAAAGATAGTGTCCGTTTTGTCCGGTCAAAGTGACCGGGGTCACGCATATTCCCTGCGCGGTCCCGGAACCCGGGACGGCCTCAGCCCGTTGCAGGCCCGAAGGGGGCAAGACGGTACACACTCCTCATGTCCACGCCCCCGAGACCACTCAAAACGCCCATGATGTTAACCGGGTTTCACCCAGGAAGCCCCCTCACGTACGCAGTGCGGTGCGCAGCCGCGCCGGATCAACCCGCCAGAAAGTGTGCTGTTCGTCATCGATCAGGACCACCGGGATCTGCTCCCAGTACTCCTTGTACAGCGCCTCGTCCCGCGTGATGTCCTTCTCCACCCAGGACGCGCCGGTCTCCTCGCAGACCTCACTCACCACCAGCCGCGCGTCGTCACAGAGGTGACATCCGGGCTTCCCCACCAGGGTCACCACCCGGTCCGCGGGGTTCTTCCTCGTACGACGCAGCAGAGCACTCATACCTTCATTCTGCTCCCCCCGGCGGACCCTTCCCGGCACCCCGGGAACGCGGAATCACCCGTTTAACGCCCCGGTCCCGGAGAGTTCACACCGCCGCATCCCGCCAGGTCGGGAAGAGCCGAACAGAATGGCTATGCTCACGACATGGCCGCTCTTGGATGGCTCACCCCCCGCAGGCGCCCCGCCACGGCACGCAGCGTGCTCGCAGGCGAGGCCGCAGCCGAGGCCGCGCAGAAGTCGGCACTGCCCGCCGGCGCCGAAGAGCTGCTCATCAGTCCCGAACAGGCCCGGGAGCCCGCCTTCCCGGTGGCCGGGGACACCCGCGCCGCGGCCTTCTTCGACCTGGACAACACCGTCATGCAGGGCGCCGCGATCTTCCACTTCGGCCGGGGCCTGTACAAGCGGAAGTTCTTCCAGCGGCGCGAACTCACCAGGTTCGCCTGGCAGCAGGCCTGGTTCAGGCTGGCCGGCGTCGAGGACCCGGAGCACATGCAGGACGCCCGCGACAGCGCCCTGTCCATCGTGAAGGGCCACCGCGTCTCCGAGCTGATGTCCATCGGCGAGGAGATCTACGACGAGTACATGGCCGACCGCATCTGGCCCGGCACCCGCGCCCTGGCCCAGGCCCACCTCGACGCCGGCCAGAAGGTCTGGCTGGTCACCGCCGCCCCGGTGGAGACCGCCACGATCATCGCCCGCCGCCTCGGCCTCACCGGCGCCCTCGGCACGGTCGCCGAGTCGGTCGACGGCGTCTACACCGGGCGGCTGGTCGGCGAGCCCCTGCACGGCCCGGCGAAGGCCGAAGCCGTACGCGCGCTCGCGGCGGCCGAGGGCCTGGACCTGGAGCGCTGCGCCGCGTACAGCGACTCGCACAACGACATCCCCATGCTGTCGCTGGTCGGCCACCCGTACGCGATCAACCCGGACTCCAAACTGCGCAAGCACGCCCGCTCCCTGGACTGGCGGCTCCGCGACTACCGCACCGGCCGCAAGGCGGCCAAGGTCGGCATCCCCGCCGCGGCGGGCGTCGGCGCGCTGGCCGGCGGCACGGCCGCCGCCGTGGCGATCCACCGCCGCCGCCGCTGACCGCTTCTCACGTCGGCCTCCTCCACGGAGGACCCTCCTCCCCACAGCGCCACCTTGCCTCCCCGCAGCGGCACGCCCGGGCACGTACGCCCGATCGGGAGCGGAACAGCGGCACGGACACCCATCGCTCCGGCCAGTCGCGTTACGTACGGACGACCACAACCCGTCGCCGCCATAGGCAGATTCCGAAGCTATTCGATCAATAATCGGTCACGATGTGCCACTTGAACCGTCACTTAGAGGTGACAGAAGCGACCTAATCGGTGATTTGAGCAACTGGGTGTAGCACGGCCTGTACGAAGCGTTATTCTCCTCAGACGCACAAGGAACCTGTCACCCACTACCACGAGTGACAGTTTTCAACTGCACGTGATGGAAGCTCTGCCTCTGGGAGTCCCGTGTACCCACACGTCGGGGTTGACACCTCGGGCCTGGCTACGCTGCGCGCAACGGTCCTCGACCGCTTGCGCGGCTTCGTCCCCACCGCGTACGCCGTCCCCCAATTTGCCACCCCTGTACCTGCCGGCCCTTGCTATGCGCTGGCCGAACGCAGCGCGGCCGTCGGAAGACGCAGCAACCGCGGCGCTGCGGCTGCTGCTGCGTCGTCGGCTCCCGTCCGCCGCCCCACGGCCGACAGCGACAGCGCGCGCATGATGGATCTCGTCGAGCGCGCGCAGGCCGGTGAGGCCGAGGCCTTCGGCCGCCTGTACGACCAGTACAGCGACACCGTGTACCGGTACATCTACTACCGCGTGGGAGGCAAGGCGACAGCGGAGGACCTCACCAGCGAGACGTTCCTGCGCGCACTCCGCCGCATCTCCACCTTTACCTGGCAGGGCCGTGACTTCGGCGCCTGGCTGGTCACGATCGCTCGAAACCTGGTCGCCGACCACTTCAAATCCAGTCGTTTCCGACTGGAAGTGACCACCGGCGAAATGCTCGACGCCAACGAGGTCGCGCGGAGCCCGGAGGACTCCGTCCTGGAATCCCTCTCCAACGCCGCACTGCTGCAAGCCGTACGCCGGCTCAACCCGCAGCAGCAGGAGTGCGTGACCCTGCGATTCCTGCAGGGTCTCTCGGTCGCCGAGACCGCCCGGGTCATGGGAAAGAACGAGGGCGCGATCAAGACCTTGCAGTATCGAGCCGTGCGTACGCTCGCACGACTTCTGCCGGACGACGCCCGCTGACGTCACCATCCGTGACGTGTCCGTGACACACCGATCGGATCCTCCGCCGTCCGTAACCCAACTGCCGCGCCACTCGTTGTGCCGGATGCAGGCCCCCTGTTCGCCACACCTGACCGTTTCCACTCGCTCGTTCGTGTGGAAACGTCTCCGGTGGGCAACTTCCGGACCCTCAGGGGAGTCGACCGTCATGACGAGAGGAGGTGCCGCCAGTGATCGCAAACGTTCCGGCACACCGGCGGGCGAACGCCTTCGCCCAGGCCCTGGAGGAGCAGTCCCCCCAGGGTGCGGCGGCCGTACAGCCCGAGGACCCGGCCCAACCGGCCGACCACGGAACGCTGTTGGCCCTGGCGAACGGCCTCGGTGAGCTACCGGCGCCGGAATTCGATCCCGAGGTCAAAGTGGTGCAGCGAGCACAGCTCCTCGCGGCCATGGAGACCATGTTCGCCGAAGGCGGTGCGTCCACGGGCCCTACCGTGCCCGAACAACGGAGCAAGGGCGCCCACCGGGCCTCCCCCATCCGGAAGCTGCGCCCCCGCTCCCGCTGGGCGAAAGGTCTCACCGCCGGCGGACTCACCGTGGGTGTGGCCGCGGGAGCGTTCGGCGGAGTGGCCGCTGCCAGTTCCGACGCCCTGCCGGGTGATTCCCTCTATCCGCTCAAGCGCGGCATGGAGGACATCAGCCTCGGCATGGCGAGCGGCGACGCCGACCGGGGTGAGGCCTACCTCGACCAGGCGTCGACCCGTCTCGGCGAAGCACGCAGGCTGATGGAGCGGGCCCGCTCCGGAGAGATGGACCACGAGTCGATCGGTGACGTCAGGCGCGCGCTCGACGGCATGACGCACGACGCCACCGAGGGCCACCGCCTGCTCCACACCGCCTACGAGCGCGACGGCGCCATCGGGCCCATCCAGACGCTGGACTCCTTCTCCCGCTCGCACCGCGCGAGCTGGAGCAGCCTCCGCGACCGGCTGCCCGTCCAGCTGACCGACATCCGCGACAAGGTCAGCTCCGTCTTCGAGGCCATGGACCAGGAAGTCGCACCGCTGAAGTCCCTGCTGCCCCGCACACCGGGCACCGAGGGGGACGCGCCGCCCGCCGGTGCCACACAGGAGGGCCGGAGCTCCACAGCCCCGGAGAAGGCTCCGGCCTCCTCCACGGCCCCGGACGACAGCGCGTCCACCAGCAGCGCCGAGCCGAAGCCCTCGGTCTCCGGCTCCACCCCCGCCGACGGACTGCTCGGAGGGGGCTCCGACGGTCTGCTGGACGACCTCCCGACGGACGGCACCACCCCGTCGTCCCCGGGCGGCGCACCCGGCGTGTCCCCCGCGCCCGACGTCACCCTGCCGCCGCTGCTCCCGGGCCTGCTGCCCGGCCTGGGCATCGACAGCGAGGACGTCGAGCCGTAGGGCCACCGCAGGTGAGGAGGGCGCCGTCCGGACCGGACGGCGCCCTCCTTCACGTCGGCCGGGCGGTCGGCGGACGTCGGCGGGCGATCGGCCGTGCGGTCTGCCTGCGGTCGCGTGCGGTCAGAAGAAGACCGACCGGCGCTGCACCAGCAGCTTGTAGAGCGTGTGCTGGATCTGTTCCCGCACCTGGTCCGTCAGGTTGAACATCAGCATCGGGTCCTCCGCGGCCTCCGGCGGATACCCGTCCGTCGGGATCGGATCCCCGAACTGGATCGTCCACTTCGTCGGCAACGGCAGCGCGCCGAGCGGTCCCAGCCACGGAAAGGTGGGCGTGATCGGGAAGTACGGGACCCCCAGGACCCGCGCCAGCGTCTTCGAGTTGCCGATCATCGGGTAGATCTCCTCGGCGCCCACGATCGAGCACGGCACGATCGGCACCCCGGCCCGCAAAGCCGTCGACACGAAGCCGCCCCGCCCGAAGCGCTGCAGCTTGTACCGCTCGCCGAACGGCTTCCCGATGCCCTTGAAGCCCTCCGGCATCACCCCGACGACCTCACCGCCCTGCAGCAGCCGCTCCGCGTCCTCCGCGCACGCGAGGGTGTGCCCGGCCTTCCTCGCCAGCTCGTTGACCACCGGGAGCATGAAGACGAGATCTGCCGCGAGCAGCCGCAGATGCCGCTCGGCCGGGTGGTTGTCGTGCACCGCGACCTGGAGCATCAGCCCGTCGAGCGGCAGCGTCCCGGAGTGGTTGGCCACGATGAGCGCCCCGCCGTCGGACGGGATGTTCTCGACGCCCTTCACCTCGACCCGGAAGTACTTGTCCGCGAGGGGCCGCAGCATCGACATCAGGACCTGGTCGGTCAGCTCCTCGTCGTAGCCGAACTCGTCGACCTCGTAATCCCCCGTGAGGCGCCGCCGCAGAAAGGCGAGCCCTCCCGCGATCCGCCGGTCCCAGCCGCTCCCGGGGCCCTCTCCACCGTCCTGGGAGGCGGCATCCGCGGCCTCAGCGGCCCCTTCAGGCACCTGGCCGCCCGGCAGGGCGCTCACGGGCGCGGGACCGGCCGACGCGGGCTGCTGGGCCCTCCCGGCGCCCGGCAGCGCTCCTCTGCGCCGCCCCGCGCCCGAGCGCGAACGGTCGTCGTCGAAGGGAATGACCTTGGCGTCCGCCATCGTCGGTCGCGCTCCTCTACCTGGCGCCGTGAGTGGAATGTGTCCTGCCTGCCGGTCCCCCGCCGCCGAGCGGCAGTTCGGCCAGCCTCCCGACCGCCCTGCCCACCCGGTCCGGAGGCAGCAGCCCCGGCCCCCGGCTCCGGGCGAACTCCGCGAACGTCTCGGCCGTGGTGAACCTCGGCCGGAAACCCAGCGTCTCGCGCATCTGGACGGTCGAGACCACCCGGCCGTGCGTGAGGAGCCGGATCTGCTCCGGCGAGAAGTCCGTCATACCGATCGTACGGAGCGCCGACCCCACCCAGGTGACGGCCGGCAGCAGCACCGGCACGGTAGGCCGCCCCAGCCTGCGCGAGCACTGCGAGAGCAGGAGCACCCCGGCGCCCGCGATGTTGAACGTGCCGCTGTTCAGCGTGCCGCGCCGGGGCTCGCGGGCCGCGATCTCCAGTACGTCGACGACGTCGTCCTCGTGCACGAACTGCAGCCGGGGGTCGTACCCGAGGACCGTCGGCAGGACGGGCAGCGCCAGATAGTCGGCGAGCGGCGAGTCCGGCGCGGGGCCCAGGATGTTCGCGAACCGCAGCACGCACACGGCCACGTCCGGCCTGCGGCGCGCGAAGCCGCGGACATAGCCCTCGACCTCCACGGCGTCCTTGGCGAAACCGCCGCTGGGCAGGGACTTGGGGGGCGTCGTCTCGGTGAAGACCGCGGGGTCGCGCGGGGCGGAGCCGTACACGTTGGTGCTGGACTTGACCACGAGCCGCTGGACGGTCGGGGACTTCTGGCACGCACCGAGCAGCTGCATCGTGCCGATGACGTTGGTCTCCTTGACCGTCGTCCGGCCGCCCGTGCCGAGCGCCTTCGCGGAGACGTCCAGATGGACGACCGTGTCGACGGAATGCTCGGCGAGGACCCTGGCGATCGCCGACTGCCGGATGTCCGCCAGGACGAATTGGGCGTCACCCAGCTCATGCTCCGGCGCGACCGCGTCCACGGCGATCACCCGGTCCACACCGGGATCCCGCTGGATACGCCGCACGAAACGGCCCCCCAGCTGCCGGGCCGCGCCTGTGACGAGCACGATCTTCCCCAAGATCAGCGCCTTCCGTCGATCGTTCACCGAGCGGGGTCTTCCCCTGGCCGTCACCGTAGTCGGTGGATGTTGCCCTGTGATGACCCCGGGCGGGCTTTACCGACGCTGTGGCGGGAATACCACCGGATCCGCGCACATCACCGGCGCCCGGAACACCCGCCCGGAAACGCGCCGAGGCCCTCCCGCCAGGGCGGCGGAAGGGCCTCGGACTCACGAACTGCGTTCGCTTACTTCTTGTTGCGACGCTGAACGCGCGTGCGCTTGAGCAGCTTGCGGTGCTTCTTCTTGGCCATCCGCTTGCGCCGCTTCTTGATAACAGAGCCCACGACTACCCTCGCTCACTTCTTCTTCACTGGTGCGGGGCGTCTGGGCCCACACGACCTACGTCGGCCTAGCCTACCCGCCACCGGGTGAGGGGCGTAATCCGAGGGCGACGTCAGGCCGACTCCACCCCCACGAAGGACTCTCGGAGATACTCGTGAACCGCTTGCTCCGGGACTCGGAAGGACCTTCCCACCCTGATCGCCGGCAGATGACCACTGTGCACCAAGCGGTACACGGTCATCTTCGACACCCTCATGACCGAGGCGACTTCCGCCACGGTCAGAAACTTGACCTCGTTGAGAGGCCTCTCGCTGCCAGCAGCCATGACCCACCTGTACCTTCCGCACGAGACGCGCACCGGCTTCCCCTCCGGTGACTCTTCGTCGTTGTGCGCTCACTCCCCAGATTAGGGGCGGGTGATGCGAGTGGGGAAGAGGTGAGACGGTCGGCCGCCTACTGTGACAGACACGCCCGATTGAGCACATACCGAGTAAGAGGCCGGTAGTAGTCCGACCGCACGCCGTCATCAACCGGAACGGCGACGGACACCCGCCCCTCCGCCTCACCCACGAACAGCGCGGGGTCATCCGTATCCGCCAGCCCGATGGCCTCGATACCCAGCTGACCTGCGCCGCAGACCCATCCGTGGTCCCCGACCACCAGCTCGGGCAGCGCCCCCCGAGCGTTCACGGCCTCCTCCAGCACGGCCCGGACCGGGAGCGGCGAGTGGGTGTGTGCGCCGGTGGCACTCCCTGGAGCCCGCACGCCCGGTTCGCGCACCAGCGCGACGCCCTGTACGTAGTCGAGGCTGTACGTGCGTACGCCGAACCGGGTCGTTATGTCGACACATCGCCCCTGCGCGGGAGTGAGGACCGCGCACCCGGCCGCCGACAACGCGTCTGCCAGCCCGGCGTAGAACCCCAGCAGCCGGTGCGGGTGTCCGGTGCCGAACAGCACAGGAGCCCGTCTCTCCGCAGCCCTCGCGAGCCGTTCCGCGAACGCGTCCAGCGCGGCCAGGGTCCGCTCCGGGTCGATGACATCCGGCCCTGACACATGGTCAGGGTCGGCCGAGACCCCGCACTTGTCGGCCATCAGCCGCAGCAGGTCCCGCTCACCCCACTCCCGGTCCGGGGCGAGCCCAAGCAGCACACGGGGGTCTCTCGCCGCGAAAAGCCGATAGCTCCGCAGACTCGTCTCCCGCGGCGTGGCCACGGGCCCGGCGAGCCGGGCCGCCAGCAGATGAGCGCGCAGCGCTCCGGTGCTCAACACCCTCCCGATGCTCCCGCACCACGAGCGTCCCCGGGGCGGAACCCGCGTACCGCACCACCGTTGGCGTAACGACCTCGCGGATCGGCCTGTGACCTTCCCTCAGGCCAGCAGCCCTCGCAGTGGGAACGCCGACCGCCGCGTCGCCAGGACCGCCTGGTCCAGCCGGTCCGCCGGGTCGTACCCGTCCTCCCACGACTTCCACGACGGCGTACGGCCGTCCGTCATGCGGCCCGGGCCCAACTGCCGCGTACGGGCGTAGACCTCGTCGCGCCACGACGACGGGACGACCGACTCCGGGGCCACCGGCGCGTGGGCGGCGATCCCCACGAGGTGCGTCCATGACCGGGGCACCACATCCACCACCGCGTAGCCGCCCCCGCCCAGCGCCACCCAGCGCCCGCCCTCGGCATAGGTGTGGGCGAGATCGTGGCAGGCCTCCATGACGGCCCGCTGGGCGTCCAGGGACACGGCCAGGTGGGCCAGCGGGTCCTCGAAGTGCGTGTCCGCCCCGTGCTGGGTCACCAGCACCTGCGGCCGGAAGTCCTCCAGCAGCTCGGGCACCACCGCGTGGAACGCGCGCAGCCACCCGGCGTCACCCGTGCCCGCCGGCAGCGCCACGTTCACCGCGCCGCCCTCACCCGCCCCCGAACCGGTCTCCTCCGGCCAGCCGGTCTGCGGGAACAGCGTGCGCGGATGCTCGTGGAGCGACACGGTCAGCACCCTGGGGTCCTCCCAGAACGCCGCCTGCACCCCGTCCCCGTGGTGGACGTCCACATCCACGTACGCCACCCGCTCCGCGCCCAGCTCCAGCAGCCGGGCGATGGCGAGCGCCGGGTCGTTGTACACACAGAAGCCCGAAGCCGCCCCGGGCATCGCGTGGTGCAGCCCGCCGGTGAAGTTCACGGCATGAGCGGTCTCCCCGCGCCAGACGGCCTCCGCGGCCCCCACCGAGAGCCCGGCGATCAGCGCCGACGCCTCGTGCATCCCCTCGAAGGCGGGATCGTCGACCGTCCCCAGCCCGTACGCCTGGTCGGCGGCCCCCGGATCCGCGGACGCCGCCCGGACGGCTGCCACGTAGTCCTCACGGTGCACGAGCCGCAACGTGGAGTCCCCGGCCGGCTTGGCCGCCCTGACATCCACCGACCCGTCCAGGCCGAACGCCCGTACCAGTCCCATCGTGAGGGCGAGTCTGACCGGGTCCATGGGGTGACTGGACCCGAAGTCGTATCCCGTTACTGCCTCATCCCACATCAGCCGCGCGCGCCCGCTCATGCCCGCCACCGTATCGGGCGGGCTCCGCGCCGAACGACCGGGCGTACACGAGCGTCGCGAGGACCAGGACCATGGGCACGAGCATCGCGCCGCGGTAGCTCCACGCGTCGCCGAGCGCCCCAACGAGAGGGGAGCCGACGAGGAAACCCACATAGTTGAAGACGTTCAGCCGGGCGACGGCCACGTCACTCGCCCCGGGGAACATCCTCCCCGCCGCCGCGAAGGTCTGCGGCACGATCACACAGAGCCCGAGACCCAGCAGGGTGAAGCCGAGCATCCCCCACCAGGCACCCGGCGCCACCGCCACCACCGCGAAGCCGACGGCGGCCAGCACGCTGCCGCCCCGCACCACGGCCACCGCCCCGAAGCGCCGAACCCCGAGGTCCCCCACGGCCCGCCCCAGCAGCGTCGTCACCATGTAGACGTTGTACGGAACCGTCGCCAGCTGCTCCGAGCTGCCCAGCACGTCCTGCAGGTACTTCGCACTCCAGTTGGAGACCGTCGAGTCCCCGATGTACGCGAACGCCATCACCAGGCAGAGCGGCAGCAGCAGCCTGAACGGCACGGAGCCACCCTGCCCGGGCTTCGCCTCCGCCCGGTCCCCGCCGGTCCCGCCCTCCGCGTACCACCTGCTGCCGAGCAGAGCCGCGGGCAGCAGGACGGCCACCACGGGCAGATAGGACACGAGCAGCGACAGGTCCCAGTGCGCACCCGCCCATGCCATCGACGCCCCGGCGATACCACCCAGGCTGTACGCGGCGTGGAAGCCCAGCATGATGCTGCGCCCGTACGCCCGTTGCAGGCTGACGCCCATCATGTTCATCGAGGCGTCCAGGGCCCCGACCGCCAGCCCGAAGACGCCGAGCGCGACGACCGCCTGCCAGACCTCGCTGCCGGCACCCACGCCGAGCAGGGCGAGCAGCACGACGGGCTGCGCCCACCTCAGCACGACCCCGGGCCGTACCCGTGCGACCACTTTCTCCGTGGCCACACTGGCGACCCCCGCCAGGACAGGCACCGCGGCCAGGAAGGCGGGCAGCAGCCCGTCGGATATCCCGTACCGGTCCTGGATGGCGGGGATGCGCGTCACGAGGAGGGCGAAGGCCACCCCCTGCACCAGGAAGCTGAACGCCAGGGAGGCTCTGCCGTACCGCAACCGCGCATCCGTCATGGCCGCGAGCGTAGAGCCCCGGTCTACCGCTGGGTAGATCGGTCAGGCGAGCAGTTTCGGGAGCTGCGACATGTCGGAGAAGTGCCCGGTGACCCCGACGAGCCGGTCCGCCGGCATCATCGAGGTGAACCCGTACACCTCCATCCCGGCCGCACGGGCCGCCTCGACGCCGAGCGGGCTGTCCTCGATCACGACACACCGCTCGGGGGCGACGCCCATCCGTTCGGCGGCGTGGAGGAACAGGTCCGGGGCCGGCTTCCCCCGCCCCACGTCCTCGGAGCTGAAGATCCACTCCTCCTCGAACCACTGGTCGAGGCCGGCCTTGCGGTGTCCGGCCGCGATCTTCTGGTGGCTCCCGGACGAGGCGACGCAGTACGCCACCCCGTCGGCGACGAGCTCGCCCAGCAGTTCCTCGACCCCTTCCACGGCGACCAGTTGCTCCGCCTCGAACGCGGCGAGGGTGCGGCGGTGCAGCTCGTCGTCGAAGTCCGCGGGGAGCTTCTGGCTTGTCCGCTCGTCCACCAGGTCGTGCACCCGGTGGATGGCGGCCCCCATGTAGTCGCGGAGGGACTCCTCGTACGAGGTGGGGTGACCGAGCTCCGTGAGGTAGCCGGCCAGGACCGTGTTGGAGATCGGCTCACTGTCGACGAGCACGCCGTCGTTGTCGAAGATGACCAGTTCGTAGCGCATGGTTCGACCCTAGACGCTCAGAACGCAGAAAAGCCCCGTGCCACAAGGGCACGGGGCTTTCCCGGAATAATTGTTCGGCGGCGTCCTACTCTCCCACAGGGTCCCCCCTGCAGTACCATCGGCGCTGAAAGGCTTAGCTTCCGGGTTCGGAATGTAACCG
>NZ_JBVHKB010000024.1:0-28384 GCF_055559735.1 Streptomyces sp. NPDC023573 | reverse complement strand
CGGTGGGCGGTCGCTCCGGACGGGCCGAACGACGCCGAAGGCAGCTGCTGCCAGGTACAACCCGACGTCGCCACGAAGACGATCGCCGCCAGCACCTCCCGGTCGCCGTGCCGACGCCGACCACCACCCTGCGGCCGCGACGGCGCCTCCGGCACCACCCGCTGGAACAACTCCCACAACTCGTCCGGCACCAGCCGCTCAACGATCCCCACCATGACTCACAGAATACCGAGTTCGCCCAAATGAGATAGCTTCTTAATCCCCCTGATCGTCTGCGAACAACGCTACAGCGGTGCTGAAGACGTGGGACGGCCGGGTACACCACTCATCCGTGCGTATCCAGTCGGACTTCGCGGCTTCCGTGTGCAGCCCGCTGTCGCCGCTTTCGGGCATGTCGAAACCTCGTGAACAATGCCACCCGGCCGCCCCGCTACCCCACCCACTGCGGACGGTTCAGCAACCGTGAGCGACTACGACCTGGCTGCCCCGAGTAGTCGGTGCGGCCAGGCCGTGGTCGTCAACACTCGGCTCGGTTCCTGAGCCTAATCCTCTTCGACGTAGAGCTCCCCGGTGTAATGCCCCTTCGTCCATTGCATTTGCGTAGGCCGGAAACCTGTTCCTTCGCGAAAGTATTCTTCGACCACTGGGCGAATGCTAGACAAAGGCACCGCGCTGAGTCGGTCGAAAAATGTAGGGCATGACGGATCAGAGAGGACTTTGGGATCCGAATCCGGAGGGGAGGGGTTCAGGGACACCCACGCGTGGTTCGCGACGTCACGACCCACCTCTGCGGATATTTGATGGGAAAGCATTCCATCGGAATACCATAGAAGTCCTCCGTATCCTGACGAAAAATTGATCCCGATCGAGAGTACGTTGTCTGGCGTTGTTGCGTAGTTCCTGTCGGCCGCTACGTCCCAGATAACTTGAAAAGTCAAGTCCGCTGAGGGCTTAAGTCGATGACCGTCAGTAATTAGGGCATCGAGATATTCACCTACTGCGCTTTGGGTCTCCAGATATGCTGGCGTTTCACCCAATACCTTTAGAGCTCGTAACACGATTTTGTGACCTCACCTTCTGCAAAGTTTTGGCACATAGCTGCCTGCCCGCTCGCGATACCTTAACTATGGGCAGCTATGAGGGCACCGCGACGCTTGAGTGGTGGGCCAACCCATCGACGTGTCTGGGTAGGTTCCGTGTGCAGGTTGCGGTTCGTGTTGCCGAAGACAACTGGACTGCCGAGGCGACCCCCTGGCCGCTGAGGACAGGGAGAACTTCGACTGCCTGGTGCAGCTCGATCCGCACTTCACCCTCCGCTTTGGCGACGCGAGCACGGGGTGCTCGCGTCGCCACGGCTGGGGGGTGGTCAGGGGCCGCAGTGGCGGAGGACGAGGTTGATGAATTCTTTCAGGAGGGCCGATCACCTCGGCTGGCGGACTGACCCTGTACGGGCTCGTCCACCAGCCCGGCGCCGTCTGCAAACAAGCGGGCTACTGAGAGACGGCCAGCGATCTGGCCGAGAACTTGTCTACCAGGAGTTTCGTCGTTCCGCAGATCCCCGTCCATGGCGGGAGTTCCATCGCTGGTCAGTCCTGATGGGTGTTCCGGAGGATTCGGTCGACGACCTGCGTGGCGTGTTCCGAGTGCTCTTCGACCCAGTTGCCGAGGTGTTCTCGGACAGCCTGTCTGACACAGCCGCGTACGTCGGTGTTGCCCAGCAGTTCGTGCGTGGCGCCGAGGTATTCGGGGCGGTCGAGTTTCACCGACACGACTGCCGTGAGGCCCTTGCTGATCCGGTCGGCACAGGGATCGTCGTCCGCCGCCAGCAGCCCTCGTTCACGCGCGTACGCGGTAACCGCCGCCGATACTCCGTCCCGGAAGCCGTCTACGTGCGTGCCGCCCTGGCGAGTGGCCCGGCTGTTGGCAAAGCTGCGGATCTGCTCCTGGCCCGAACCGCTCCACAGCATGGCCACCTCCATGGTCCCCGCCATCCGTGAATCCTCGCGCTCGAAGCCGATGATGTCCGGATGGAGCACAGCCCCCGTCTCGGCGTCGAGGGCGGCCACGAAGTCCCGCACTCCGTCCGGAAACCGGAAGCTCACCGCCCGGGCCCCACCCGCCGGGCGTTCATCGGTCAACGAGATGCCCAGGCCCCGGTTGAGGAAGGCCACTTGCCGGAAACGCTCCGCCAGCATGGCGAATGAGCACCGCGTCGTCTCGAAGATCTCGGTGTCGGGCCAGAAGGCGATGATTGTATTGCCTCCGGCCATCGACTCCGTGGCGGTGGGCAGGGTGGCCGCGACACCCCGCGCGTACTCCTGGACCCGGCAGGTCCCCCCGCGATGCTCCTCAGCCGTCAGTCTGCTCGACAGGGCGTTGGCTACGAAGAGCCCCGCGTGGCCGCCATGGCTCACGTGCGCGAGGTGCCGACCACCACGCTCATCGGCGGACATGCGGGTCAGCAGGGCCTCGAGACCGCGGCCGCTGGTGTCCCCGTCGGCCGCGAAGGGACCATCAGGCCCATTGCCGACGACCCGCACGCCGCCGTCGTGGGTCAGCGTGACATCGACGGAGCCCCCTCCGCGGCCGGCCAGGACACGGTTCACGGACCAGCCCACGACCTGGAGCACCACTTCGTGCAGCCCGCGTTCGCCGGTCGATCCGACCCACATACCGGGCCGCTTCCGAACGGCTTCCCGCCCCTCCAGCTCCTCGGTCCTGACAGCGTCGTACCCCATTCTTTTCCCACTCATGAAGACCCCTCCCATGGTGCCCGGCAGACCTCTGCAGCCTATGCGAGATCAACGAAACCACCAGGTCAAAGCCATTATGGCGAAGCTGCGGGCGGGTGCGTGAGAACGCGCCGGGAAGCAACTGGCCCAGGTGTCGCACATCACGCCCAGAACATGCTCGCGGGCCCGGCGAAGCCGCGCACGGCCCCACCCCGGGCACCCCTGAGGCCCGTTCCCTATCCTGCCGCACTCGACCTCCCCCACGGCCTGGTCGAGTGGGTCACCATGCTGATCGTCAGCCGAGAGTGACCGCCGCTGCAAGCTCCCGGCGCATCAGCGTGCGCTCGTCGCTCTGGTGTACCTGCGCCGCCACGACACCCTTGCCCGTACCGGGGCCGGGTTCGGAATATCCGTCGGCACCGTCCACGCGTACGTCACCAGTCTGACGGACATCCTCGCCGAACGAGCCCCCAGCCTGCTCAAGACGCTCCGCGAGCACAATCCGGACTTCGTCCTGCTGGACGGGACCCTCGCCGAGTGCGACCGCGTCGGCGACAGCCGGGCCGACTACTCGGCCAAGCACCGCCGGCACGGCGTGAACGTCCAGGTCCTCACCGATCCTGCTGGCAGAATGCTGTGGATCTCGCCCACCATGCCGGGCCGCACCCATGACCTCACCGCGGCCCGTGCCCACCGGATCATCGGGATCTGCCCTACTCCGGCCGCTGCGCCTCGCGGACGCCCTGGCCGAGCTCGGGCGGCGTACGCGGCCCGGGCGTCGGTGACGGCCCGCTCCCAGATCCACGCGCCGCCGGCGCGCTCGCTGCCCCGCGCCTGTTCCTGAGACCTCCCGGGGCTGCTCGGCCTGCCTGGGTGATGGTCAAAGCGTGGGCTGAAAGGGGCACCCTGGAGATGTGGTGACCAGGAAGACGCCGCGCTGCGATCAGTGTGGAACGCCGCTTCCCGACGGGACCGGAAAGAGCTGCCGGTACTGCTCCGCGACGGGCAGAACGAGGGCCTGGCGCACGATGAAGGCCCGGCGTGAGGCGATCGACGCCGGCGGGGGCGGCCCTGAGTCCTCGAAGGGCGCCGCCACCCCTGGCCCCAGTTCACGTGCCCCGAGTGCGGCAGCACCTGGTACGCCGCGGACACCCCGTTCGGGAAGACGAAGCGATCCGACGGCCGGTACTGCTCACTACGCTGCCGGACACGGGCATGGCGCCGGTGGTCGCGTTCAGGCGGCGTCACGCGGTGACGCCTCCTGGTGGCGCGAACAGCGGCGGGGAGGGCTGCGGCGGCCCGGTGGGCGCCGCAGCGACGTTCTCTACTGAACCTGGACCGTTTGCCAGTGAAGTTGGACGTGAGGCTGAGCTGAGCCATGCGTCACCTCGTATGGGTGACGTTCTCGGCCGGAGCCGGAATGCCGGTGATCAGTTGGCCAGGATAGGCGCGGTGCCGCAGGGCGGCCCGTCCCATCTCCATGCCAGGTCAAAGGGGAAACCGCATGTCCGAACCCACCGAGCGCGAAGTCACCGACGCGTTGAAGGCCGCTGCCCCGATCGTGTTGGCCGCCACTCCGCCCAGGGCACAGGCCGCACCCGCACCCGAACCCGACGCCACATGGCCGCTTCCGGGCGGTACGGCCTGGGTGTACTACGGCGAGGGCCACCAGGGCCTCACCCGGCCGGTCCTCATGGCCGACGGCTTCAACAGCGGCCCCAGCTCGCTGGACGAGCTCTGGGCGGGCCTGGAAAAGTCCGCGTACCCGCTGATCGGCGAACTGCGCCGACACGGACGGGACGTCGTCCTGATCGGCTACGACGAGCGCAGCGCCTCGATCCTCGACAACGCCCAGGCGGCCACGGCGGCGATCCTGCGAGCCGTCGCCGAACGGCAGGGGGGCGCCCGTCTGATGGTCGGCGGTTTCAGCATGGGCGGGCTGGTGACCCGCTACGCGCTCGCCAGGATGGAGATGCAGCGCATCGATCACCAGGTCGAGGTGTACTTCTCCTACGACAGCCCGCACACCGGCGCTCACATCCCGCTCTCCCTCCAGGCGTTCGCGCACTACATCCGCAAGCTGGACCCCCGCTTCTCCGACCAGATGAACAGTCCCGCCGCGCAGCAGCTCCTGTGGCAGCACCTGGAGACCTGGTCGGACAAGCCCCGCGTCAGCCCGCTGCGCACCGAGTTCCTCGACGAACTGGACAGGGTCGGCAGCTGGCCGCGGATCCCGCGACTTCTGGCCGTCGCCAACGGCACGGGCAACGGCACCGGCAACGGCATCAAGCCCGGCACGACCGCGGTCAAGGGCAAGGGCCTCGGCATCATCGGCACCGACCTGCGCACGATGCCGGCCGGCAGTGACACGCTCGCAGCGGCGCTCCGTGTCATCACGCTGAAAAAGAGCGAGGTCCTCGCCGAGCGCCTCCCCGACATCGAAGGGGCCCCCGGCGGCACCCTGGAGAGCTTCCAGATCCTCGCCAACACCCTCAACAAGATCATCGGTCTCGGCGTCGACAACCCGATCAAGGACCACTGCTTCGTCCCCGCCGTGAGCGCCCTCGGCGCCCGCGGCCTCGACACCCACGAAGACCTGTACACGAACATCAGCTCCCTGAGCCCGGACAAGTTCCCGGTCGACGACTACCTCTGCGCCTCGCAGAACGAACGCCACACCAAGGTCACCGAGGAACTGGGATCCTGGCTCCTCGAGCGCCTGCCCGACTAGGGGGTCTCTTACGGATCACTGACGATGTTCGATCGTAGGTTCTGCTGGCGTCGGCAGAACTGCTGCCTGCGAGGATGCGCCGGTGAGCTATGACCTTGCTGTGTGGGCCGGCAACCGTCCACTCGACAATCACCAAGCGGGCTCGACCTACGACGAGCTCTACGCGCGCTACCTGGAGTCGGACGATGTCGTCGTGCCTCCGGTGCCGGACATCAGGGCGTATGTGGAAGCACTCGTCGCGCGATACCCAGACGACGTCGACCTCAGTGTCGTATGGGTATCGCCACCGGTCATCGATGAGGCATCGGGCCCGATCGTGTACCTGCTCATGTCTTACGGCAAGGCTGAGGAGGTTTCCGACTACGCAGCTTCGTTGGCTCGCGAGCATGGGCTCATCTGCTTCGACCCACAGGGAGAGTGCCTCCGGCCGTGAGTGATCATTTCAGCAGGCGGACCAGAGGAAGATGGCCGCGACGAGGAGGCCGGCACGGTAGACCGTGGCGGTTTTCTCGTAGCGTGTGGCCAGACCGCGCCATTGCTTAATCCGATTGATGCAGCGTTCGACGGTGTTGCGTTGCTTGTATGCCTCGCGGTCGAATCCGGGTGGGCGCCCACCGCTTGCGGCCTCTGCGCTTGCGGTTGGCGATCTGGTCGGCAGGTTGCGGGATCACGGCCCGTACTCCGCGCCGTCGCAGGTGGTCCCGGATGGCTCTTGATGAGTACGCCTTGTCCGCCAACACCATCAAGGGCCTGGTCCTGGGCCTGCCAACCGGGCGAGGGATCCGGATGGCAGCCATCACGTGATCGAACGCCGGAGCGTCTCCGGCCTGGCCAGGCGTGAGTACGAAGCCCAACGGGCGACAGCGGCTGTCAGCAGCGAGATGAATCTTCGTGGTCAAACCACCACGAGACCGTCCGATCGCGTGGTCTGCGGGTTCGTCAGCCGGAGCCCCTTTTTGCGGGCACCGGCGCCATTTTGGTGCACGCGCACGATCGTGGAGTCCACCGCGACTACCCAGTCCAGGTCGCCTTCGGCATCGGCCTGGGCGAGAAGCGCGGTGAAGACCCGTTCCCACGTGCCATCGATGGCCCAGTTCCGCAGCCGCGTATAAACGCCCTTCCACGAGCCGTACTCGGCCGGGAGGTGCACCCACTGCGACCCGGTCAGGAACTTCCAGGCGATGGCATCGATCATCTGCCGGTGATCACGCCACCGTCCGCCTCGTCTTGGCGTCCGATCAGGCAACAACGGCTCTATCCGCGCCCACTGCGCGTCAGTCAACGGCACGACTAAACCAACGATCCGATGATCGGAAAGAAACGCCCTAACCCCCCGTGCGCGGGCGGCCCGACCATACTGACCCAGGGCCGCCCGCAAACCCCTCGAGCAGAGCCACCGCAGGCAGCCATAGGAGTTGGCCAACTTCGCTGGCAACCAGTCCATGTTGAGTGTCAGAGGACAAGCGAACAGACGCTGGGCGGGGCGCACTATCCCCTCCGCTATCCCCTGCACTATCGGGCGCGCATGATTCCGCTCGGCGCCTGCACAACCCCAGGTCAGGCCCCGGTTTTCGTGTGGTGAGTAGAGCCGAGACGGTGGTGAGTTTTCCGGCCGGCTGCTCCCCGCATGGCTGGGGGACGTCGGACGCCCCGCGGCGAGAGGCTGCGGGGCGTTCGGAGGGCGAGCAGCCCACGGGGGTAGATCTGCGTCGCCTTGGTCTGGGTAACGAGGAGTCCGAGGCCGCAGTTACGGGGCGCCGTGAGGCGGGACGGAGGTCGGACCGGCGAGGAGTGATCGCCGGTCCAACCGCTGCGATGATCTCAAACGCCCGCAGGCAGCCGGCCCCGACTGCGTAATCTGCGCAACTAACTGATCGTTTCAGAATGAGGTCCGAAGGCGGCGGAGGCAGATGAGGCTGCAGGCCAGGTCGAGCAACCCCTGGTGGAGATCGGCGCGGCGTTCGTAGCGGGTGCGGAGCCGTTTGAACTGGTGGAGCCAGGCGAATGCGCGCTCGACCACCCAGCGGACCTTGCCCAGTCCGGAGCCGTGGGCGACGCCCCGTCGGGCGATCATGGGTTTGATGCCGCGTTTCCACAGCAAGCGGCGGTACTTGTCGAAGTCGTAGCCACGGTCGGCGTACAGACGCCTGGGTTTGAGGCGGGGACGTCCCCGAGCTCCCCGAATCGGCGGAACCGAGTCGAGCAGGGGCAGGAGCTGGGTGATGTCGTGCCGGTTGCCGCCGGTGAGCGTCACGGCAAGCGGGGTTCCGTGGCGGTCAACGATCAGGTGGTGCTTGGAGCCGGGACGGGCACGGTCGACCGGCGAGGGGCCAACGTGCTCCCCCCTTTGAGGGCCCGCACGTGCGATCCGTCCACGGAGCAGTCGTCCAGGTCCAACAGGTCGGCGCGGCGCAACTCGGCCAGCAGGGCAGCATGCAGGCGCGGCCAGACACCGGCTTCGGTCCAGTCCCGCAGCCGACGCCAGGCCGTCACGCCGGAACAGCCCACGGTCTCCGCGGGGACGTCCCGCCAGGCGACACCGGTCCGCAGCACGAACAGAACGCCAGCGAGTGCCGTTCGGTCAGGAACACGCAACCGCCCGGGATGTCGGTGGCGTCGTTCGGGAGCGGGTGGCAGCAAGGGGGCCACCCGCTCCCACAGGTCGTCCGGAACAAGATCAGCACGCACCCGGACACCTTCCCGACCAAGATCGTCGAGTGCAAGTCCCGCGGCATCTCATCGTGATTTGAGCACAGGGTCTGACGTCGTTCGCCGGATCGAGCGCTCAGCCTGAAGCGCCCTCCAGCGGAAGGTGGTCTCGGTAGTACTGCGACTCCAACCACTCCTCCTTCACGAAGAGCGGACGTGTCAGGCGCGCTGCCCCGACCGCCTGCGAGCGCAGAAGAACCCCGAGGTCAGTCAGGGAAAGTGAGTCATCAGGCGTGTAGAGCACCCAGTTCCCATGCTCCGCAGCGTGGTCCAGCAGGAACTGCTGGCCCTGCTCCGGATCGCTTCCTGCCAGCGGGAAGCCAGACAGGAAGACCTGCGGACCGGTGATGGCATCCAGCGCAACGCAGGCGAGCTTGCCCGCGTCGTAGAACGCTTTGACCCCATCCGGGAAGTCCTCCTGCGCATACGGACCGCCAACCCGTTCCTGCGGTCCAGGGACCAAAAGTGCTTGGGCGACCTCGGCTGGAGACATCCCGAACTGCAACGGACCCACGCCGGCTCCCGACCGCAGCTCCCAGCACTCCCGCTCCGCTGTGCCCATCCACCCACTCCTACGTCCGACCGGTCCGGATTTGCTTCTGTTGCTCAGGCCGCATGCGTACGGCATGGGCCAAGATGCCAACTCAGCTGCCCAAGTGCCAACGGGGGTGCTGCTCTCGGCCGGAATCATTCTGAAACGATCAGTAAGGGCTGTCCCGCAATGATCTTGGCTCTGAGTACGGAGCAGCCTGAAGCCCCGGTGAGGTGTTCAGCCGGTGGTTCGTGAGGTGTTCAGGGACCGGGCGTAGTCGGCGAGTGTGCGGAAGTCGTTCTCCCGTAGGCCGATCCGCGGGTTGACGTGGTGGAGGAGCCCGGGGCTTTGATGGTGGGCGGTCACGTACGTCCGATCCAGCTCGCTCTGCTCGTCGTCCACCCAGGCGAAAGGACGGCCGTCTGCGTAGTCCACCAGCGGTCTGGTCTTCCAGTGGACTCCATCAGGGCGTTCCTGGAGCAGGACGTCGCCGAAGTCCACGAAGGGAAGTTCCGGAAGGCCGAGGACCGGTGCGATCCACCGGTTGGCATCGTCCATCCATGTGGTGGCCCAGCACAGTTCGAAGCCGAGCTGGAGCAGGGTTCGTCCGTGCTCTGGGTTGAGCCAGACACGCAGGGGGCGTCGTCGGGAGGAGAGGCTCCTGTCGTCCTCATGGGCATCATTCCGGGGGACTCTGAGTGTGGTGTAGCCGTCGGGGCGCCTCTCCGGCTTGGCCGCGTAGGGGTTGAGCGGCCCGTCCACGTCGAGGAACAGCAGTGGTCGGTTCACGTTTTCCCCCGGTCTTGCGCACTGTGGACTGCCCCGATCAGCGTAACTGGGGATTGTCTCGGCGTTGGGCCGGTCTGAGTGATGATCATGATGTGGCGAGTGTGATCACGGCATCGGAGCCGTCTGGATAGCCCCGTTCGCGGGGCTGAGCCCGCACAGTTTCGGCAAGCTGCTGACCACGCTGCGGCGCGAGGGAGCAGATGTGGTCCACCGAGGCCGGCCGTGGAGTCTGCCGCTGGAGGACCGGGTGTTGCTGGTCACGACCTACTGGCGCACCAATCTGACGTTGCGGCAGCTCGCTCCGCTGTTCGGCGTCTCGAAGTCGACGGCCGGCCGAGTCATCAACCACCTCGGCCCCCTACTCGCACTCCAGCCCCGCAAGCGGTTCGCCAAGGACACCGTGCTCATCGTGGACGGCACCCTGGCCCCCACCCGCGACCACACGATCGCCGAGCGGTCGAAAAACTACTGGTACTCCACCAACCATCAGGTCGTCATCGATGCCGACACCCGGCTGGTCGTCGTGGTCGGCCGGCCGCTCGCCGGGAACCGCAACGACTGCAAGGCGTGAGAGGAGTCCGGCGCCAAGGACGCCGTCGGCAACACGGTCACGATCGCCGACGGCGGCTACCCGGGTACCGGACTGGTCATCCCGCATCGCCGAGAGCGTGGCCAGAGTGACCTCCCGGACTGGAAAGAGGAACACAACAAGTTCCACAAGCAGGTCCGAGCCCGCGTCGAGCACGTCTTCGCCCGCATGAAAACCTGGAAGATCCTCCGCGACTGCCGCCTCAAAGGCGACGGCGTCCACCACGCCATCCTCGGCATCGCCCGGATACACAACCTCGTTCTCGCTGGTTAGGCAAGCGGGCCGCACCGCGGCCACCGTGCCCGAGGCGACTTCAAGATCTTTGCGGGACAGCCCTTAGCCAGAGAGTTCTGGCCGCGCTTCTGTGATGGCTACGCCAGACAGGCGGCCCGGTCCCAGGCCGGCTCTCTCGCTAACCCTCGTCTTCGTCCGTGGCCGTGTCCCAGGCCGGGAGCGATGTTCCGGACGCAGTCGTGATCCGAAGAACCTCGCACCCCATTCGGTGTACAGCGGCGAGGAGGCGCTGCTGGACCTGTCCGCTGTCTTCGGGTGGGAAGTCGATCCGGATCTGGTGGGGGCGGGAGGCGTCATAGGTGAGCAACCAGTCGGTATCGACGGTCGCGAAGTGGTCCTGTCCCGTTTCGTCGTGCGTGGAGTGCCACGAGCCCCGGTCGGTGGTGGGAGCCAGTGCCTCGCGCAGGAGCTCCAGGCGTTCGGGGTGGGAGAAGGGGCCTTCGGACAGGCGCAGGCATCGGTGGGTGCGGGGACGGAAGGCGTTGAACCATGGTGTCAGCCCCGGCTCCATGTCTGCGAGCAGTCCAGAGTCGGCGTGTCCGCAGGCCCAGCTCTCGATGAACTCGGCCGCGCCCATGGCGTGCGTCTCGTACCAGCCTTCACTGCTCCACACCACGACGGGCCATTTCTCGGGGTCCCCCTCGGTGAGCCAGCACAGGCGGTCGGCATCCATCGTGTTGCCCCAGATCAGCATCGCGCCTGGAGCCGGGTGCAGCGGATACGGATAGCGCTCGCGGTCCTGTTTGGGCGCATCGGTGGGGTGGGGGATCTGCCACTCGATGCCGTTGTGTTTGCTCGTACCGAACGGCGTCCGAAGGTAGAGGAAGTCGCAGAACTCTCCCCAGCCGTAGGTTTCGACGAGTCGCTTGTAATCGTCGGGCAGCCGGGCACCGATTGCGGCCTCCACATGGGCCCAATCCCCGTGGGCGTCCACCGGGGCGGCCGGCGGCGCTACCAGCTGAACCAGCCTGTCGCAGGTCGCACCGGTCTTCGAATTTGCCATGGAGGCAGCGTACGCATCACCCCGTCATGAGATCGACGACATTTCAGGCTGGAGGGAAGCTCCCCCGGCGGGGTCACCGCGGCCTGGACCGACAAGCTCATTACCACGGCCCGTGATGGCAACGGCCTCCCTCGCAAGCATCCCGGGGCAATCGGGGGCGGCGCCCATTTCGATGAGGGAGAGAACTCCGTCCCGGCACGCTGAGCGACGACCTGGTAAAGCCAGTGCCGTACGGGGCGCGCCGCTGGAAGACTTCGGGGATGACCATGCAGCGGCTGCCGTTCCCGGGCCCGGACGAACGTGCCCACCTCTTCGTCACCGGCTACGCCGACATGCACGACCTCGTTGAAGACTTGGTCGTGCCTGACGGTGTGCCCGGGGCCGCGGCGACGGTCCTGCGTACGGCACGCGAGCTCTTGCGCCAGTCGGGCGTATGTCACACTGTCGGCTTTTGCCACACCTCTAGTGCCACGTCAGGCGACGTTTGCCCTGTTCGACGCCGGCGCCTTTGAGCGGGCGGCGGGTGCATGGCCATGCTTCGCCGTGCACGGCGAAGCCCTGGCTCAAGGGGCGCGCGAAGGTGCTAGGGTCGCGCCATGCCACGTACGGACAGGGCATCGCGGGTGATCGCTGCGCCACCCGATCGCGTCTGGGCCGCACTCGTCGATCGCGAGGCGCTCACGGCATGGCTCCCTCCAGCCGGGATGACTGGCAGGTTCGAGCGATTCGATGCCCGGCCGGGCGGGTCGTACCGGTTGATGCTGACCTATTCCGACGCGTCCGGAGCACCGGGCAAAGCGACCGTGGATTCCGACATCGTCGAGGCTCGCTTCGTCGACATTGTCCCCGGTGCGCAGGTTGTGCAGGCGGTGGACTTCGTCTCCGACGATCCGGCCTTCGCCGGCACGATGACCATGACCTGGGAGGTCACCGCTGTCGAAGCGGGGGCGCGCGTCGACATCGTTGCCGAGGACGTCCCGGACGGCATCTCCGCGGAGGACCACGCCGCGGGGCTCGCCTCTTCCCTGACGAATCTTGCCGCCTACGTGGAGCAGTAGCCCTCGCTGATGCCGCGTCAGGCGATGCTTGCCCTGCCGTGAGGTGACGCGCCGTCTCGGTGCTGTGCCGGGCGGCGTGTGGCCGTCACCCAGTCCGGGTGGCGGAACGAGTACGCGTGCGCGAGATCGACGATGACGAGGGCAGACGGCTGCTTCGGATCATCCGCCGGGGCACCGGGTCGGTGGTGATCTGGCGGCGGGCCCAGATGGTCCTGTTGTCCGCGCAGGGCATGCTGGTGGCGAAGATCGCCGAAGTGACGTTCACCAGCGCGGCCCGGATCCGGGACGTGCTGCACAACTTCAACGCCGACGGCTTCGACTCGTTGTATCCGAAGTACAAGGGCCGCCGGCCCAAGACCTTCACGCTACCCGAGCGCCGCGAGATCAAGAAGATCGCGAAGTCAAAGCCGACCGAGCACGACCTGCCTTTTTCGGCTGGGAGTCTGACCAAGTTGGCGGACTTTCTGGTCGCGGAGGGGGTGGTCGACGACATCAGCCACGAGGGCCTGCGCCTTCTGCTCCGCGAGGAGGGCGTCTCCTTTCAGCGTCTGGCCACGAACTCTTCCAGCGCGCGGCGGTTGGCCGGCCTCGGTCCCTGCCGCTTGATGCAGACGCTGCCCGGGGTGGTGAACACGACCGCGATGGGGGTATGTCGTGGCGAGTCCTTCTGTTCGAATCCTGCTGGAGGTGCGCGGTGGGCCAAGCGTCTCCGGGAGCGCACTGGCTGGCCTGGAACACGACGGCGACTTCGCTCAGCTCCGCGTCCAGGACCGGCGTGCCAAGGGGTTCGGCGCGGCCGCCTGACAGCGCGAGGCCGGTGGCAGTTCCGTCAGGGTGAGCTCAGGGCTACCCGCCAGCTCATGGAACAGGGCAAGGCCAGCGAGCCGTGTAGGGCGGGGAAGTTCTCGGCCCGGTGTTGCCGTGCCCGTTTCCGGCCGCCCTCGACGAAAGGCAGTGCGGCTTCCCGTGGAGGATTCCGCGGGAAGCCGCATGCCTCCCCCCCTTGCACGGGGCGGATGGGCGGAGTGGTCTGGCAGGTCAGCGGGGCTGGGGGGTGTAGTGGGCTTCGATGACGCCGTTGTCGAAGGCGCGCGTGGCGACGAGGTTCATGGGGAGTTGTTCGCCGTCGGCGAGGGTGCGGCCGGTGCCGGCGATGACGGGGGCGATCTGCAGGTAGAGGTCGTCCAGAAGGTCGTTGCTCATGAGCCACTGGACGAGGGTGATGCTGCCGCCGACGTTGATGTTGCCGCCGGGCTGCTGCTTGATGGCCCTGATCTGGCCGGCGATGTCGTCGCCTGTGATCAGGCGGCTGCCCTGCCACTCGCCGACCTCGGTGAGGGTGGAGGAGACGACGTACTTCGGTGCGGCGTTCATCCAATCGGCGGTAGGTATCTGCTCGTTGGTCATGCTAGGGAAGAACGAGCTCCACATCTGATAAGTGCTGCGGCCCAGCAGGGCGGTGTCGGCGTCGTCGAACAGTCGGGTCACTGCCGCGGCGGCTTCGCCGGTGTTGTAGGGCATGCCCCACTTCTCCGGGCCCTCCACGACACCGTCCATCGAGATGAACAGCCCGGCCACGATCTTGCGTCCTGCGGACATGCGAATACCCCTAAGTAGTTGAAAACTGTTCACAGTTGAATGAGATGTGAGCTTGTCTTTTGCAAGCGCACTTTGTCAATGAAATCCTTGGTTAGGATCTGCATCATGACGTCTCGCGAGTACGGACAGTTCTGTGGACTGGCACGGGCGATGGAAGTAATCGGTGAACGGTGGACGATGTTGATCGTCCGCAACCTGCTCAACGGGCCTCAGCGCTACACGGACCTGCTCAGGGGCCTGCCCGCCATCCCCACCAACGTCCTGGCGACCCGTCTCAAGGACCTCGAAGAGGCGGGGCTGGCCACCCGTCGCGCACTGCCGCACCCCGAACGTGCGGTCGTCTACGAACTCACCGACTACGGGCAGGATCTCGAACCTGCGCTCATCGCACTGGGTCGCTGGGGAGCTCGGACAACGACCGAGCCCCGCCCCGGCGAAGTCATCACCGCCGGGGCCGCGGCCATGTCCTTCCGCACCGCATACCGGCCCGAAGCAGCCCAGGGAGCCACCGTCGGCTTCGAGGTCCGCCTGGGCGAGTTCACCCTCCATCTCCACATCACCGACGGTGCGCTGGCTGTCGGCTTCGGCCCGCATCCGGCTCCTGACCTCGTCGTCGAGCGCGTGTCCGGCCACCCGGTCCGTGCGCTGATGAGCGGCAGCACGACCCCCGACAATGTCATCGCTGACGGCAGCGTGCGCCTGGAAGGCGACCCTGCCCTTCTCTGCCGGTTCGCCGAAATGTTCCGCTTCTGATCACCCCTTCGCCAGCTCCAGAAGAAGACCTGTATGACCTGGCCCGAAGGCGCCGTGGAGCGCGACGGCGTCCGCCTGTCCTGCCGCGACTGGGGCGGCACAGGACCGCCCGTCATCCTCCTGCACCGACTGGCCGGACACCCCGGCGAATGAGACCTCTTCGCCCAGGCCCAGGGCCCGGACCACCGAGCCGTCACCGCCAACCAGCGCGGACCACGGCGCCAGCACACGCCAACCCGGCGACGGGGGCCGGGCATCGAGCCCTGCGAGGTCAGGCGGCCGGACACCGGACTGCTGAGCTGAACCGACACCACCGGCCGCACCGCATTCGCCGCGCCACGGTCTACGCCGCCACGTGCTGGCGCGCGCGCCCGCCCCGCCACTCCACCCACTCCGGCCGGTCCAGCAGCCGCTCCGCGCCCACACGTGCGGCAGCTTCGCCCGGCTGACCACGACGGCCCGGCCACCGGGGCATACTGATCGTCGTCCGGATGCGCTGACCGGGCGCGTCTCCAGCCCTACCATGAAGCTCTGCGCCGACGCTGGGAGTTCAGGTGGACATGACCGAGCACACCCCGGATTACCCGCCCAAGACCCCGCCCCCGCCGAAGCGCCCTCTCTCCCCACCGCGCCCGGAGACCGGCCTGCAAGGGACGGCCAGGGCCCGGATGCAGGTCCGCAACCGGCGCAGCGCCAACTGGTCGCTGGAGGCCGCCCCGTGGTCCGCGAAAAAGGCGACCGGGCACGTGCTGGACCGGCTCCATGAATGGGGTTACCGGGAAGCCGACCAGACTGCCGCCGCCCTGACCGAGCTCCTGGTGCGCACCGCCGTCGCGGACGGCGGGCGCCGGGTCTCCGTCCACCTCGCCGACCAGGACCGCCAGGCGCTCATCGTCGCCCTGTCCCACCGGCCCGGCCTCGCCGTCACGGACGATGCCGTCCTGCCGGAGCTCACCGCCCGTGGCGCGATGACGTGCGGCACCGACACCGCCGACGACGGGCGCCGGCTCTGGGCGATCCTCTCCCTGTAGGCCCCCGCAGGAAGCCCCAGCGCCGCTCTCGCGGCGTTCCAGTAACATCACGCCTGGTTCCGGTCGGTCCTCGGTCGGCTTGGACCAGTTGCGTTCAGCCGTGCTCGGGCTCGACCGGGAGCCATAGTTCGGCGTCGGCCTCGGTCTTGTCCGGCGACAGGCGGGTTCGCAGGATCTCGGGGCCGGTGCGGGTGCTATATGGGTTCGAGGGGAACCACTCGGTGAACACGTCCCGCCACAGCTCCTGGATGGCCCGTGGTGCCGGCCCAGAGGTGGTGAAGACGGCCCAGGTGCCGGCCGGGACCTCCAACGCGGTCGTGCCCTCCAGAGCAGTCGCGGAGGTGATCACGCCGTGGCGGTAGTCGAGTTCGGTGCCCTCGGTGCGGCTGGGGTCCATGCCGTCGCAGACCGTGACGATGCCGTGCGGCTCCTGGTCGGACAGTTTCTCCAGAAGATCCAGGGTCCGCGGGTCGATCCCACGGACGAATTCCATGATCGCCTGGTTCGGGCCGGCATGCACCAGCGGTATCCGGGTCTTGAGTCCGACGACGGTGAAGCCCGCCTTGTCCGCGACGCGGTAGCGCATGCGGCTGCTCCCTTCGATGGTGAGGCGGAAGGCCATCCGGGACTGGGAGATGAGTGCGGCGCCGGTACGCCGGGCCTCGCCCGGTCCGACGCCGTGCATGGCGCGGAACGCCCGCGCGAACGCCTCGCCGGAGCCATAGCCATAACGCACGGCGATCTCCAGCAGCGTGTCGTGCCCCGCGAAGACTTCGGCCCCGGCGAGGGTCAGCCGGCGGCGTCGGATGTACTCCGGCAGCGGCATGCCCGCGAGCGCGGAGAACATTCGGCGCAGGTGGTGCTCCGAAGTGGCCGAGATGCGTGCCAGCTCGGCCACGTCGATAGCCTGGTCCAGCTGACGCTCGATGTGCTCCATGGCCTGGTTCAGCCGCTCCAGCATGCCTGTCCACCTTGTTCTTTTCCCTTTTCACCACCACCTTGCCGGCGACGGTCGTGAAGCACGCCTATCCGGCGCTGTCGTCGATGCTGTCCCCGCTTGGTGCGGGGGTGTCATGTCCCAGGCCCCGGCGGATCGCGATCTCCACGGGCGAGTGCGCGCCGTCGGCCCGTTCCAGTTCGTACGGTGCGGCCGGCAGCAGCGGCGGCTGGGCCATGAAGCGTGGCCGCACTCCGTGGTGCGGTTGCGCTGCGTGCACCAGGAACGGATGGCACAGGAAGACGTCGCCCGCGGACCCGGTGGCAAGGGCGAGTGGCCGGTGGTCGGAGGCCGCCACCAGATCGGGGGCAAGGGTCAGCCCGCTCGCCCCGTCCTCCCCGTACTTCTCCAGCACCTTCGGCACGTCCAGGTGCGAGCCGACCCGGATCCGGGTCGGGGCGTCCTGTTCACCGACCTCGCTGAACAGGAACAGCATCAGCAGCGCCCGGCCCCGAGAACGCAGATTCGTGAAGTACCAGCTCTCGCCCTCCGGCAGATAGCTCCCCTCGATGTGCCAGCCCGCGTCGCCCGGCTCCTCCTCGTGCGGGAAACGCAGCGGGAACGTGCCCAGCGAGTAGCGCGGCTCCCAGCGCCCCTCGCCGACGAGCAGGTCGTACGCGCGGTGCAGAGCCGGGGAGTTGGGTGCGGCGGCAAATGGCCCCTGCCCCATGCCGGGCACCCAGTGCACGGGCTGCGTCCATGTCGACGGATCGTCCGGGTCGCAGCCCGTTTCCCGCCACAGCAGCCGCGCGCAGTCCGCGGCGACGCGCGGCGCGACAGCGCCTTCCAGTTTGACGAAGCCGTCGCGGAGGAAACGGGATACCAAGGTCGTGTCATCCATGCCCCCATCCTGGAGCGACACCGGCCCGGTCACCCGACATTCTCCGCACCGCCTTTATCGGGTGATCATTACAGGGCTGTCAGGCAGCGCCCGCCGCGAACCCGACCATGCTCGGTGCCGTCGCCAACGGCTGCGTCTATCTTTCCCCGAGGCCCGTGCCTCTGGCGGGCCTTCATTCGGACCTCACGCCGTTCCGGCCCCAGGTCGCAGACGTCGGCCCCAAACGGATGCCCCTCGAAGAACGCACGGACATGTGACTCAACGGCCTCCCCGGCCAGCACCTTGCATCACTCACCGCGCGATCATGCCAGCCCCAATCAGCCGGCCCGACTTCTCACCCAGCGTCATGGTCCGTATGCCTCAGCTACGAACACGCGACACCTCAAGATGCGGGCCTACCAGTCCCAAGACCGAACCCCGCGCGGGGCGGCTGCACGGGGCGCGCTCAGCGTACGGCCGCCGTGCAGCTGGGCGGAAAAGTAAGCTCACTGCATGATTGCCAAGTCGCAGGCGAACGACCGGCCCCACGCGACTTCCTTCGCCCGCTGGAACGCTGTCTCCTGGGTCCTGTTGGGCCTGCTGCCCACGACCCTCGCGGTACTGGACTCCTCCGACACGCAGAAGTACTGGTCGGTGGGGGTGCTGGCTGCGCCGGCGCTCTGTTGCGGGGCACTGTTCGCCCTGCGAAGCGGTCCCGCGCTCCACCAGCTGATGCTCCTGAGCGCCTTCGCCCTCGGATTGGGCGGGTGTCCTATGTGCTGGAGGGCGCGGCTGCGCTGTACATCGTGTCGCTGCCGCTCTTCTGGATCCACGCGCGCGACGCACGCTCCTCGGTCGTTCTGAGCGGACTCGCCGCGCTGGCCACGGTGTTCGGAGGGACGCTGCCGCAGGGATGGAGCCCGCAGTTCCTCACCGGGAACAACGTCATCACCGTTGCGGCTTTCGCAGCGGGTGCTGTCCTCGGGCTGTGGGTGCACCGCTTCGTCGGACAGAGCGACATGCGTGCCGCCCAGCTCAGCGCGGAGCTGGAGAGCGCTCAGCAGCGCCTCATGGAGGCGTATCAGCGCCAGGGCGCTGCGGAGGAACGCGAACGGCTCGCCCGCGACATCCATGACACCCTCGCCCAGGGGTTCGCGTCGATCATTGTGCTGGCGGAGGCGGCCCGGTCCTCGGCCGACTCCGATTCCGCCAAGCGGACCCAGCAGTTGCTCTCGATCGAGCGGACCGCCCGAGAGAACTTCACCGAGGCCAGGATCCTCGTCGGCTCCGCCCCGAGCGGGACCCTGGCAGCGGGCTCGCTCGCCGAGACCCTCGGCCGGACCCTGGACAGGTTCACCGAGGACACGGGGCTTGCCGTCAGCGCGGAACTGCCGGACATCGACTGCGACCAGACGGCGCGGATCGCGTTGCTGCGCTGCACGCAGGAGTCGCTGGCCAACATACGCAAGCATGCCGATGCTTCGGCAGTCGGCGTTGTCCTGGCGCGTCACCAGCAGGCCGTCGAACTGGAGATCACCGACGACGGGCGTGGTTTCGTGGTCGAGGAGTCGCTCGGCTTCGGCCTGGACGGAATGCGCAAGCGGCTGGCGGAGATGGGTGGCGAACTCACGGTCACCAGCTCCTTCGGTGACGGTACGCGTGTCCTCGCCTCGCTCCCGGCGCCGGCAGCGGCGGGGACAGCAGGGGCGCCTGAGACAGCGGAGACCATCGGGACGTACCAGGCACCTGGAACGCCCGTATCCACGACCGGTCAGGAGTGACGCATGTCCGAGGACGAGGGGCCGATCCGTGTCGTCCTGGCGGACGACCACACCGTGATGCGCGCGGGAGTCGCCGCGCTGCTGGCCGGCGTCCCCGGCATCGCCATCGTCGGTGAGGCTCTTCGCCAAACTCGACGTCAGCGACCGGACCCACGCGGTGGTCGTGGCGCTGGAACAGGGCCTACTGGTACGCCCGGGGGCGGGACACGCGCGCGTCCCGCCCCACCGCGTAACAGCCCCGCCCCGAACCGCCACCAGCCGGCCGCGGTGACCGGTGCCGTGTCCACCGACCGGTGGACACGGAGTTCAACCTGTCGAGCCTGTCGGCACCCGTACCTCGGCGACCAACATGAACACCATGAACGAGACACGGAAGCAGCACGCGGAGCCGGTCATCAGCCTCGATTCGGTGAGCAGGCTCTACGGAGCGCCGAAGAACCGGGTCACCGCGCTCGACGATGTGAACATCGCCCTCGAGCAGGGCACCTTCACCGCGGTGATGGGCCCCTCCGGTTCGGGCAAGACCACCCTCCTGCACTGCGCGGCCGGACTCGACAGGCCCACGGCGGGGACGGTACGGCTCGACGGCACCGACCTCGGGAGCCTCAAGGAACGCAGGCTGACCGAACTGCGTCGTGAACGGATCGGCTTCATCTTCCAGTCATTCAACCTGCTGCCCGTCCTCACCGTTGTCGACAACATCACCCTGCCTCTGCGCTTGGCCGGTATCCGTCCGGAACGGGCCGCCGTCGACGACGTACTGGGCCGGGTCGGCCTCGGCACCCGCCGCGACAGCCGCCCCGGTGAACTCTCCGGCGGCCAGCAGCAGCGCGTCGCCATCGCACGGGCGCTGATCACCCGTCCGGCCGTGATCTTCGGCGACGAACCGACCGGTGCGCTGGACACCCGTACCGCGAGTGAGGTGCTGTCGCTGCTGCGCGAGGCTGTGGAGGACGCGGGCCAGACAATTGTCATGGTGACCCACGATTCGGTGGCCGCCGCGCACGCGGACCGCGTGCTGTTCCTCGCTGACGGCCGACTGGCCGGCTCCCTGGAGCGGCCGACCGTCGAACAGGTGGCCGCGCAGATGGCGCACCTCGGCGCCTGGGACGACGACCGGGCCGCCGCCCGGCCAGCCCCCCGCGCCGCAGTACGCCTCACAGCACATGAAGCCGGGGGCCGGCGATGATCAGGATCGCGCTGCGCACCCTGCGCTTCCACACACACGGTTTCATCGCCTCGTTCATCGCACTGTTCCTCGGCGCCACGATCGTGATCGGCTGCGGCGGGCTGCTGGAGACCGGGATCCACAACACGGCCCCGCCCGAGCGGCTGGCCGCGGCGCCCGTCGTGGTCACCGGCGACCAGCGCTACCTCGGCACCGAGCGCGAACTTGTCTTCACCGAACGCCCGCGCCTGAAAAACGAGTTGGCCGAGGAGCTCGAGTCGGTGCCGGGTGTCGCCATGGCCGTGAAGGACGTGTCGTTCCCGGTCGGCCTCGCCCGCACTCCTGGCACGAAGGTGACCGGCCACGGCTGGTCGTCCGCCAGACTCGCGCCGTACGACCTCTCCGCCGGCACCGCGCCCACCGGGTCCGACCGGATCGTCCTGGGCGCCGGCCTCGCCGAGCGGGCCGGAGTACGGCCCGGCGAGCGCGTTGAGCTGACGGCGGGCGGCGAGGCCAGGAGTTTCGAGATCTCCGGCCTGGCCACCGGGCCCGAAGACGGCGCGCACGTCTTCCTCTCCGACGCGGAGGCCGCCCGCGCCTCAGGTCACCCCGGCACGACCGACACCATCGGCGTCTTCCCCGCCGCCGGGGCCGACCGGCAGGAGATCGCGGAGCGGATACGCGACAAGGTCGCCCGGCAGCCGACCGCAGGAGCGCAGATCACCGTTCTGACCGGCGACGACCGCGGCCTGGCCGAGAACCCCGAGGTCCTCGCCGACGGCAGCGATCTGATCCCCCTCGCCGCGTCCTTCGGCGGGCTGTCGGCCATGGTCACCGTCTTCGTCGTCTCCGGCACACTCGGCCTCTCCATCCAGCAACGACGACGCGAAATGGCCCTGCTGCGCGCCATCGGTGCCACCCCAGGGCAACTGCGCCGGCTGATCCTCGGCGAGACGATGGTCCTCGCCGTGCTCGCCACCGCACTCGCCTGCCTCCCCGGTCCCGCGTTCGGCCGGTGGCTGCTCACCGCGTTCAGCGACGCGGGCGCCGTGCCCGACGCCATCGCGTACCGCGCCGGCTCCGTCCCGCTGATCGTCGGCGTCGGTACCGCGCTGCTCACCGCGATCGGCGCGGCCCTCATCGCGGCGCAGGGCGCGGTGCGTACCCGGCCGACCGCGGCGCTCGCCGAAGCCGGTCTCCAGCGCCGCTGGCTCAGCCGCTTCCGCCTGGTGGTGGGACTGCTGTGCGTGGCCGGCGGAATCGCGCTGGCGATGGGCACTGCCGCTTCGGCCGGGCCCGACGCGGCAGGAGTGGCGACCCCGGCGGCCATGGTGTGGGCGGTCGGCTTCGGGCTCCTCGGTCCGGTGCTCGTCCGGGCCGTCGTCGCCGCACTGCGCCGTCCTGCCGAACGCTGGCTCGGGCCGGCCGGTCACCTCGCCACCCGTAACGCCAAGGCGCACACCACCCGGCTGACCGCGGCGGCGCTGCCCGTCATGCTCGCCTCCGGCCTGGCCCTTGGACTCACCTACATGCAGACCACTCAGTCGGACGGCGCGAAGAAGGCGTTCGACGACAGCCTGCGGGCCGACCTGGTGGTCACCTCGGACTCCGGCGGGGTGCCGCTGTCCACGGTCGACGCCATCAGGGAGCTGCCGGGCGTTGCCGCGGCCACCGCGCAGATCCCTGGTGTCGGCTACCTGGAGCCCGACGAGCCCATGGCCGGACCGGGCAACCGGGACGAAGGGACGTCGGACGGCGAGACGGAATCGGCGGGCCCACAACCCACCGAACTGTCCCTCCAGGGCATCACCCCCGAGGGAGCCGCGCGTACGACGGCCTTCCGCGCCTCCAGCGGTGACCTCGACGCGCTACGCGGGGACTCGGTCGTCCTGCCGACCCGCTACGCGCAGGGCCACACGATCGGCGACACGATCGCGATGCGGCTCGGGGACGGCAGCCGGGTACATCTGCGGCTGGTGGCCACGGTGGACGGACCACGAGGTTACGAGACGGCCCTGGTACCGGCATCGCTGCTGCTCGGCCACACCGACGCGGGTCTGGTCCCGACGATCCTGGTCAGCGCGGCCCCGGACACCGACATCGGCCGGCTGAGCGCCAGGCTCACGGAGCTGACGCATCGGCACCCCGGCCTGCACCTCGCCGACCGGGCGGCCCTCGGAGCCGTACAGGCCGAATCGGACGACACCCAGGCATGGATGGCGTATCTGATCCTCGGTGTGGTGGTCGGCTACTCGGTCATCTCCCTGCTCAACACGCAGATCCTGGCGACGACGGAGCGGCGCAGGGAGTTCATGCTCCAGCGTCTGATCGGCGCCACCCGCCGACAGGTCCTGGGGATGACGACCGTGGAGGCGCTGATGATCTCAGTGGCCGGCCTGCTCCTCGGCCTGCTCGTCGCCGCCGCCACACTGGTGCCGCTGAGCCTGAGCATCCTCGGCTCCGGGCTGCCGGGCGGCTCCCCGTGGATCCTGGTCACGGTGATCGCCGCGACATTCGCTCTGGTCCTCGCTTCGACGCTGCTGTCCACCGGAGCGATTCTCCGTGCGCGTCCTGCCGCCGACTCCAGCCGCCGATCTGCGGCGAATGGTCCGACGACGGGGTGATCCTGCGCCGTGTCCTGGTGGACGAGGGTCTGCCGCGCAGAAACGAGTCTGACACCACCTACGAGCGCTTCTGACGGATGACGGGTCCCCGCCCCGGCGCGTACAGGGTGCGGGCGTACTGCGCAGGGCGCGCGGAGGCGGCCGAGGTGTGCGCCAGGGACGGATTGGCCTACAGGATGGAGAAGTACCTGCTGCAGTACTGGCCGGACCGCCGAACCCGCCGGCCGTCGACGGCCCCCGCTCTCATGAGCGATCTGGGCCGGGGCAGATGAGGACCGTCGTTATCAGTGGGCGGTCCAGCCTCCGTCGACCGGAAGTACGGCACCCGTGAGGAAGGAGGCCGCTGGGCCGGCCAGCAGGACTGCCGCACCGACCAGTTCCTGGGGGTCTGCCCAGCGCCCCATGGGGACTTGGTGATCGAGGAAGTCCCGTACCTGCGGGTCGTCATCGATGCCGTCGTTCAACGGTGTGCGAAAGGGCCCCGGAGCCAGCGCGTTGACACAGATGCCGGTGCCGGCGAGTTCAACACCGAGGCTGCGGGTGAGTTGGACGACGGCCCCCTTGCTCGCCGCGTAGCCTGCCCGACCTGCGGCGCCGACGAGCCCGAGAGCGCTGGCCAAGGTGACGATGCGGCCGTACCCGGCGCTGCGCATCACCGGCACGACCGCCTGGCAGGCGAGGAAGGTACCGACCACATTGACATCCAGACAGCGACGCAACGTGGCAGCATCGAGCGCCCCGAGCTCGCCTCGGGCCTGGACCCCGGCGCTGGTCACCAGCACGTCCACCCGGCCGTACTCGGTGACGATCTCCTCGACGAGATGGTGAACCTCGTCCTCCTCGGTCACGTCGCAGGCCAGGCCCACAACAGCACCGCCCGTCCGGGCAGCGATAGCAGCCGCCGCCTCACGGCACACCTCTGGCCGCCTGCCGGCCACCACCGTCGTGCACCCGGCGGACGCCAGGCCCAGCGCGATAGCCCGGCCGAGCCCGGTCGAGCCACCCGTGACCAGAGCCACCTGCCCGGACAGATCCGTCCCCGAGCCTACGGACCCCTTCGTCATGGGCGAACCGGGAGCAGAAGCCCACCCGTGAGCCGGACAAGTTCGTCAGTGCTGATGGGGAGGAGTACCGAGGCACTCACGGCGGCCGCACGCGCAGATTGCATCGGCGCGCGTACCTGACCCGCGACGCAGGACGCAGCAAGAAAGCGGGGCACCTGCATGCTGCGAACCGGCAGGGACTGAGGCCCCATGGAACTCCTTCATACGAGGTCGCGTCATCATGTGTTCCATATGCAGAATGTTCCGTATCGGAACGTTAGATGACGTGCGGCATTGGATCAACTGATCTCGGCATAAGGACAGGCTCCCAATTCGGTTGTCAACCGCCGCCGTGACCAGGGTGCTGCTTGGTATCACGCTCCGTCATGGATCATCACTCCAGGACGTTGACGCGGCGTCGGGCGAGCGCCAGCAGCGCCGCTTGTGCACTTTTCCCTCGGAGCGTTCGCGCGCGTAGTACGCCTTGGAGGCCGGGCAGTTCTTGAGACTGGGCAGGGCGGACAAGTACATCGCGATGAGCAGGCCGCGGTGGAAGCGCCGGGGTCTGCGGAGGTTGCCGCTGACACGGCCGGAGTCACGTGGTGCCGGTGCCAGGCCGGCGTAGCCGGCGAGCCGGTCGGCGCTTCCGAAAGCGTCCACGTCGCCGCCGGTGGCCGCGATGAACGTCGCCCTCATCTGCTTGCCCATGCCGGGCAGGCTGAGAATCGCTTCCGCGCGCGGTGCTCGTGAAACCGGCCCTCGATCAGGGCGTCGATCTCGGCGATCTTCTCATCGAGGGCCATCACCCCCTTCGCGAGGCTGACCACCATGGCGGCGGCCAGCTTCCCGCCGGGCAGGGGCGATGTACTGAGCTTCAGCAGCCTTCACCGCTGTCCTGGCAAGCTCCGCGGCACTGCAGACCTTGCGGTTACGAAGCCGTGTCTCGACACGCTTGACAGTCTGCCAGCGAGCTTCTGAGGAGACCGAAAGGGGGAGCGCGATGTCGACCACGCTGGTGCGCGACGCGGGCGGTCGTTCGCGGGCCGGGCCGCACGAACCCGCCTCACACCCGGCACCACCCCGCTACACTCCCCACGCCCAAGCCGGTGACCAGGCAAAACGCCAAAGTCCGGCTGGAGTAATAGTGCTCTGACCGCATAGGTTTGTCGGGTGGATTTTCACAGGCGGAGGCTATTGGGGCGTTCGGCGGCGAGCATCCGATGCGGGGCTCAGAAGATAGTTGGGTACGCACCGGTGCGAGTGTTCTGATAGCGCGCGGGTGTGGTGCCCACGTGGCGTGTGAAGTGTCGGTTGAGGTGGGCTTGGTCGTGCAATCCGACGGTTGTGGCGACCTCGGCAGGCCGGTGGCCGTCGAGGAGGAGGCGACGAGCGTGTTCGATGCGCTTGCCTGTGAGGTAGGCGTGCGGCGGAAGGCCGTATGTCTGCTTGAAGCAGCGGATCAGGTGGGTGGGGTGGGCATGCAGGGTGGCCGCGGCCTCGTGCAGGGAAAGGCCGGCGTGGGTCCGTGAGTCCAGTAATTCCCGCAGCTGAGCGGCGATCCGGTTCGTCTCACGCCCCGGTGGGCGAGGCTGGAGCGCCACGAGGTGGAAGTGGAGCCGTTCGCGGATGAACGAGAGGCGGGACTCGGCTTCGAATCCGTCTCCGGGATGGACGAGAGCGTTGTGCAGCTGGTCGATTCGGCCGCGCAGTAGTTCATCGCTGAGGACCGGGGTGTCCGCCGCCCGGCCGGCCAAATGCTGCGGGAGTATCGAGTCGTTGAGGTAGAGGTTGCGCTTGCGGAACCCGGACGCGGTGACGGTTCGTCCGTCATGGGGGACGCCGGGAGGAAGTAAGAGGACGCTGGTGCTCCCGGTCGCCCCGTGGCGGCGACGGTCGAGGGCGAAGTCCACGGAGCCGTCGTCGAGGATCATCAGGTCCCACGTGTCGTGGGTATGGGCCGGGTAAGCGTGGTCGGTGAAGTGGGCGTGGAAGACCTCAGCGATCCCGGGAACCGGTGGTCGCCAGGCGCTGATGGACATGCGGGGGCGCTCAGGGGCCATGCCAGGAACGTACAAGACGGGCTGAGTCCGAGGGCGGCAGTCTCGTAGCACCGGCCGGAGGGCCAGAGAGGCCGCTCCCCGTACCCGGTCCTGAGGAAGGATGCCGTATGCCCACGCCAGATGTTGCAGTCAACCTCGCAGACAAGCTCGCTCAGTTCAGCGAGCTGTGGTCGCAGAAGAAGGTGGCGGTGGTCAACGATTACGAGGTCAAACTGGCCAAACTGAAGGGGGAGTTCGTCTGGCACACACATGAGGACACCGATGAATTGCTCCTGGTCATCAGCGGGCGGCTCACCATCCAGCTCCGAGGCGGCGAGGTGGTGTTGGAACCCGGCGAGCTGTTCGTCGTTCCCCGCGGGGTCGAACACTGCACCGTGGCTGATGAGGAGACCGCGATCCTGTTGCTTGAACCAGCGGGAACGATGAACACCGGTGACGCAGGAGGGTCGATGACCAAGGCGGCCGAGATCCTCAGCTGAGGGTGCGGCGTCCGGGCGCAGCCCTTTGCGGCCGTCCCCCAGCGGACGCCCTTCTCGCTGCGGACTCGGGCGCCTTCGCGCCGTTGGGCGGCCAGGAGATCCGGGTGCCTCACGTTCTGGTCGTGCCAGCGCAGGTAGCGGTGCAACTTCCTCGTTGGTAACGCGTGCTGGGAGTTGGCGAGGGTGACCTGTCACAATGGTCCGAACTGCGCCGCAATCGGGTTCGCCCAGGACACCTTGCCGATGTCGCGGTGTAGATCATCCGACCGGTCTGCTGGAGCCGTTCCGGGGGATTGCCGCGCCCTGCCTCCCGCCGCTCCTCCGATCCGTTTCGCTCGGACCATGGGCACCGAGGCTAACCTTGGCGACCTGACAAGAGTGGAGAGTTCATGGCCGGGACCAACAGACTCGACGGCAAGCGGATCCTAGTGATCGGGGGCGGCGGGGCAGGGATCGGCCGGGCCGTAATTCGTGCCTGTGCGGCCGCCGGGGCCGCGGTGGCAGTGGCCGATGTAAACGCCGGACGGGCGACCGAGGCGGCGGACGAACTGCAGAGGGCCGGACACACCGCCCATGCGCTGAGCGGCGACGTCCGCTCCCTCGAACAGCTTGAAGCCGTGATCGTCGGTGCAGCCGCACAGCTTGGTGGGCTGGACGTCCTGGTCACCGTGGTCGGCGGACAAGTGGCCTTCGTACCCGCGGTCAAGCTGCACGAGATGACCGATGAGGACTGGGACACCGTCTACGACCTGAATCTGCGCTACGTGGCTCGCGCGGTGCGGCGCGTACTGCGGCTGTACGTGGAACAAGGCACCGGCGGGAACATCATCAGCATCGGCTCGGTGACCGGATTCATGGCCGCACCGAAGCAGGCCGGCTACGGCGCGGCGAAGGCCGGCCTCTACAGCCTGGCGCGCACCGTTGCGGCCGAGTACGCGGCCGACGGCATCCGGATGAACATCGTCGCGGGTGGGGCGATCGGCACTGCCGTCGGCAAAGCCGACCCCTCCGGCGCTTGGATCCCGGAGATCCCGACAGGCCGCTTCGGTACGTCGGAGGAGATGGCCGCTGCGGCCGTATATCTGGCCTCGGACGAGTCGGGCTACGTCACCGGCCAGCAGATCGTGCTGGACGGCGGAGTCTCGGTACGCGGCCCGTTCCCCGAATAACCTGACGAGAGGGCCGCTCCGGGATCATGTCGACCGGGGACATCGTCCACCTGATGACCTTCTCCGACTGCTCACGGAGCCACGACGTGATGCCCGCGCAGGGTGCAAGCGATCCGGAGGCAGCAGCTAAGAGGGCATCTGATCTATGTAGTTGGTAGTTCGGGATGATTTTGTGACTGCCGGGGTTGGTGGTCGTTGGACGAGGGGTGAACGCTCGTCGCCCCTACCGCAGTGATGTCTCCGACGCCCGCTGGGCTCTGATCGAACCCGTCTTCACCGCCTGGCGAGCCAGGCGAACCGGGCCCGGAACGGCAGCTCGGGTCCATGGACTGCGGGAGATCGTGAATGCGATCCTTTACGTCAATCGCACCGGCATTCCGTGGGAGTACCTGCCGCACGACTTCCCGCCGTGCAAGACCGTCT
>NZ_JBVHKB010000023.1:0-29721 GCF_055559735.1 Streptomyces sp. NPDC023573 | reverse complement strand
GCCGGCGAGTTCGGCGACCCAGGCGCCGCCGCGGACCTGGCCGCCGGTCTCGACGGCCGGCGTCCAAGCCGAGGCCGGGACCTTCAGGACGTGGCTGGGGATCTGCTCGGTGACGGTCATGCCGACGGAGTAGGACAGCCACCGGCCCGGCTTTGCGAGCCAGGCGACGAAGGTGTGGGTGCCGCCGGCTGAGTCGGTGCGCATCAGGGTCCGTCGCCCGCGCCGGTAGGGCTTCGGCAGCTGGGACAGGGCCAGTCGGGCGGCGATGATGTGGTCGGCGGCGGTGTTCGATCCCGCGTTGCCCGGTCTGAGCAGGGCCACGACCGGTTCGCCGGTGCCGCCCGGTCCGTGGTCGACGAACCCCATCAGCGGCTGGTGGCCGCAGGTCCGTTTCCAGGTGGGTGCGGCGTCCTCCTTGTCGGAGTGCGCGAGAACCAGCACCCCGTCGAGGTCCACGGTCACCGTCCCGCCGGCATCGGGTGCCCCGGCATCGGCCAACTTCCGGACGCGGGCGCGGGCTTCGGCCCGCGCGGCACGGATCGCCGCCAGAGCCTTCTCACCGGAGGCGGCGAGAGTGTCGACGAGACGGGAGACCGTCGGGTCCGAGGCCACCGGCCCGAACACAGCAGGCTCCGCCCGCAGCAGGCCGACATCCGCCAGGCAGTCCCCGCCCGAGGCGACCGCCAACGCCACGTCCAGCAGGACCTTCCCGGGATCATGGACGGCCCGCGGCGTCCGCCACGGCGCCAACGCCGCCGATATCGCGGTGTCCAGGCCCGCCTTGCGGACGGTCTCGACCAGCAGCCCGCTCCCGGCCTGCGAGACCATCGCCCGGCCGCCGCCCTCGATGGGATCCGCGGGTAGGACCCGATACGCTTCTTCACCTGGAAAGTGCTTCTTTCCGTGCAGCTGACAGGACCCTAGACAAGTCCCATCGTTGCAGGTCAGGAGCACTCTCCGCTTATTTGATCAAGACCCGGACACCTCGCTCGCAAAAACGCGAGGTCAGCCGTTTTCCCGGCCCGGCAGAGATGCGCCCTCCAGGAAGGCGCGATAGCTCTCGACGGCTTCCGGATCGATTTCAGGGTCGGAGTGGCCGTAGCGGGTGTCCGTGCGGTCCCGCTTCGGCCCGGAGACCCAGAACTCCTCGTCGGTCTGCACGTCGTAGAAGTTCGCATCGAACATCCCCCCTGCCCGACGCAGTGTCCTCCCGCGAAAGTACGCAGTACTCCAGGTCTTCGAGAAGTCCACCCACCCGATCCACGAGGGTCCGCGGTCGGTGGTGTAACCAGTCTTCAACTGCACGAACATGAGACGTCGAGGCATACCCACAGAGTCCTGCACAGACCGCTCCCGTGACCAGCCATTTTGCGGGCGCCTACGCGACCCGGCGGCACCGCCGACAAGGGCTCGGGCAGGCGGCCACGGCACTATGCGCTCGTTCACCTGGAGAGTGCTTGCTTCCTCTCAGCCGACAGACCCCCTGGCAAGTCCCATCGCCGCAGCTCAGCGTTACTTTCTACCTATCTGATCAAGGTCCGCGCCGGCCCGCCCGTGAAAGCCCGAGGTTAAGAGTTGTCCCGTAAGTGGTTCTGTGGTCGGTGGGCTTCAGAGGAAGGCCAGCGGGACGTCCTTCTCGATGCAGAGCCGCAGGATGCCCGCCAGCTGGCGGGCATCCTCGATGTGCTGCTGGAGGAGCTGATCGCCGCCTTCCCGTTCCCACTGGTCAGTGATCACCTCCAGCCTGACCAGTGGGAACGACGCGCACTCGGTAGGTGAGAGGTCCTCACCGCCGGCATCTGGATGATCGAGGAGTGGCTCCAGAGCGGTGGACACCTCGCTCCACGGACTCTCGCCGCCGAAGCCCCCCATCTCGGAGAGGGCGAACCCTCGGCCTCGGCCAGACGCCGCCGGAACGCGGCAAAGCCGCTGTAGGACCAGGAGACATCCGGACTGCTGTTGTCTCCGTCACCTGGGAAAAGAACCAGCCCCATGCGCCCTCCCCGCTCGCCGAATACACAGGATCTAGGACATGGGGCAGCCTCGGCAAGTGAGATGATCTTGTTGTGTCTGGTGTGATCACGGCGTCGGAACCCTCCTGGATAGCCCCGTTCACCGGGCTGAGCCCAAGACAGTTCGGGAAGCTGGTGACGGTGCTGCGTCGCGCAGGCGCGGACACAGCCCGCAAGGGCCGGCCGTGGAGCCTTCCACTGGAAGACCGGACCCTGCTGGTCACCGCGTACTGGCGCACGAACCTCACCATGCGCCAGCTCGCCCCGCTGTTCGGGGTGTCGAAGTCGGCGGCGGACCGCATCATCGACCACCTCGGGCCGATGCTCGCGCTCCGGCCTCGCAAGCGGTTCGCCAAGGACACCGTGCTCATCGTGGACGGCACCCTGGCCCCCACCCGCGACCACACCATCGCCGAGCAGTCGAAGAACTACCGGTACTCCACCAACCACCAGGTCGTCATCGACGCCGACACCCGCCTGGTCGTCGTGGTCGGCCGGCCGCTCGCCGGAAGCCTCAACGACTGCAAGGCATGGGAGGAATCCGGCGCCAAAGCTGCCGTCGGCAAGACGCTCACCATCGCCGACGGCGGTTACCCGGGCACCGGACTCGTCATGCCCCACCGCCGACGCGCAGGCGAAGACCTGCCTGAGTGGAAGCAGGCGCACAACAAGTCCCACAAGCAGGTCCGTACCCGCGTCGAGCACATCTTCGCCCGCATGAAGACCTGGAAGATCCTCCGAGACTGCCGCCTCAAAGGCGACGGCGTCCACCACGCCATGCTCGGCATCGCCCGGATACACAACCTCGCCCTCGCCGGGTAGACCGGCGGCCACACCGCGACTGATTCTTCCCAGGAGGACCCGGAGATCATTTACGGGACAGCCCTTTGGGCCTGCAGAGCAATAAGTTGCGTCTTTCCGCTCTTGACACCCCAGCTCATGCGGGGTGTTCGACAGCAAGTTGATTCCCGGCAAGCCCTTTAGGGCCTGGTGCGAAAGTGCTGGTAGCGACTGCTGTGGTTGAGTAGTGCGAAGTAAAGGAGGCCAATGACTACTTGGGACGGCGCCGCAGCTGCCGCTAGCTACTCCGAGATTCGGCAGTACTGCTTGATCGCAGCTCAGGCTCTCGAGGTCGCAGGCTTGTCACCTGCAGAGCGATGGGATGAGTCAGGTGGAACGGCCTTCTACTGGCCGAAGGGTGACACTGCGCTCGCTCATGGACCCTGGTTGAACGGAATCGTCGTGTTTTGGGGCACCAGAGGCACACGTCGCGGCTGGAGTTGTGCGTCCCTTGATGCGGCCGGTAATCCCTTGCTTGAGGCCATAACCTGGCTCCCTCTTCCTCCCTCTGTTGCCCCGGGTCTGTTGGCCGAACATCTCCGGTATCTGTTCGACAAAGGTGTTGTAGCGCGTGATCTTGAGCGCTGATAGAGCCACCCCTATGTCCCGTTCATAGCCACTCGTTGAGGACGGCGACCAGCACGGTCGCTTCGTAGCGGACGGCGAGTTTGTCATACCTGGTGGCGACAGCCCGGTGGCGCTTAAGGCGATTGAACCCGCACTCGACCGCATGGCGCTCGCGGTAGTCGACCGGGTCGAAGCGCGGCGGCCGGCCGCCGCGGGCGCCGAGCTTCCGACGGTTGCGGGCCTGGTCGGACTTGTCGGGGATGGTGCATCGGATCCCACGTCGGCGCAGGTAGGCGCGGTTCCTGCGGGAGGCGAACGCCTTGTCCGCCCGCACACGGCCGGGGCGGACGCGTGGCCGGCCCGGGCCGACGCGGGGCACACGGACCCTCTCCAGCACGGGCTCGAACTGTGGCGAGTCCCCGCGTTGTCCTGCCGTGATCACAACCGACAGGGGCTTCTGGCCCTGCTCGACGGCCAGGTGCAGCTTGGTGGTGAACCCGCCGCGTGAGCGTCCCAGCCCATGATCTCCGGGCTCGGTGAAAACACCGCCCGGCGGTTCCTTTTGCAGGTCACTCTGCTTGCGGGCCCCGGCCGCATGCTGGTGTGCACGGCAGACCGTGGAGTCGACGCTCAAGTCCCACCTGATCACCCCCTTGCGTCGGCCAGGGTCTGGAGCCGAGTGAGGATCCGGTGCCAGATGCCGTTCCGCTGCCACCGGCGGAACAGGTCGTAGACCCGGCTCCACGGCCCATACTCGACGGGCACGTCCCGCCACGGCACACCGGTCCGGACCCGGAACCGAATGCCATCGATCAGCTGTCGTCGAGCCCGGACGGGCGGCCACCCCGCCTTCGTGCCCTTCGGCAACAGCGGCTCCGGCACCACCCATTGCTCGTCCGTGAGATCTCCCGGACCCATGACCTTGATCATGCACAGCCCAAGATCCACTTTCGCTGCACGCCCTAGAACTCGTAACGGAATGACTCTGTGGGGTTGGCGCCTCGTTGTGGGGTGCTGTCGGGCAGCATGGGGCAATGCACTTTGATCAGCCGCTGCCTCGCGAGGTGAAAGTCATCGGTTCGGCCTCGCTGCTCAGGCTGGAGGAGCGGGCGTGCGACCTCCGCCTGAACCAGCGGTTGGACCCAGCGTGGGTGCAAGCGAATGCGGCGCCAGACGGAACTCACTACCTGTGGCCGGCCTTGTGGAACAGCCTGTCCCACCGCCCCGACGTTCCACGTCAGCTGCGATGCGAACTGCTGATCACGTTGCGTGCGGGAGACCGCGCGATCAGCCTGCTGGACGTGGTTCCCGACGACTTCACCCCGCTGCCGCGGGTGACCTCACGCGAGGAAGGCATGCAGGTCAGCCAGCTCATTGACCGCGTTCCTACGGTCAGGGAATGGCTACTGCGGCAGGGCGAGGCATCGGGTCAGCTGTGACAGGCGTTGCCAGCAGATGAGCGCGCATCCCAGGGTGAGGAATGCCTCGTGGATGTCGTCGCGGATCTCCCAGCGGATCCGCAGCCTGCGCAACCAGTGCAGGTGGGCGAAGGCCCGCTCGACAACCCAGCGTTGGACGCCGAGTCCGGAACCGTGCACGATGCCGCGTCGCGCGATCAGTGGCTTGACGCCGAGTGCGCGGACGAGGCGGCGGTACTTGTCGTGGTCGCAGCCGCAGTCACCGGGTACGACGTCGGGGCGGCGCCGGGGCCGGCCGCGCTTGCCCCGGACCGGGCGGCACTGCCTGGAGCAGCGGGATGAGCTGGGTGCCATCGTTATGGTTGCCGCCGGTCAGCGTGACGGCGAGCGGAATGCCGGTGGCATTGGTGATCAAGTGGTGCATACTGCCCGTCCTGCCTCGATTGACGGGGCTTCGTTCCGTCTTGGGTCCCCTTTTTAACGCCCTGATGTGGGACCCGTCGACCGCCGTTACGGAGAAGTCCAGGGCGTCCGCGCTGCGGAGCGTGGCCAAGAGCGCTTCGTGGAGCCGGGGCCACACGCCGGCCTCGGCCAGGCGCCGCCAGCACGTCATGCCCGAACCGAAGCCGAGCTCCTGCGGCAGGGTTCCCAGGCCATCCCGGTACGCAGCACGAACAAGATGCCCTGGAACACCAGCCGGTCCGGATGCCGCTTCCGTCCTGGATAACGGACCCGACGTTCAACCTTGGGCAGCAGCGGCTCGATCACCGCCCACAACTCGTCTTCGACTTCCCACGGCTTCGGCCGAGCCACCCCGCACCCCGGTCAACGCTCCTGGAGCGATCCAACCACTTCAAAGATCATTTCTAAGTGAAGGCTCTGCACACTCTGAGGACCACGACAAGTCATGCCCCTCAGAGAGCCTCACGCCCTCGAAGTAGCCCGGTCCCGAGGCCTCAGGCCTGTCGTCGACGACGCAGCCGCCGCAACGCGGGGTCGGGCTACGGGCCCCTGTTCCCTGGGTTCCGGGCCGGGTTTCAGTGGAGAGGTCTCCCCGCCAGCCGTAGGCGGCCGGCTCGCAGCGGCCCGGAGGGAGGCCCTGGGGCGGGTGCAGGGAGCCGGTGAGCCCGCCGGGGAGCGCTTCGGTGGTGTCCTGCGGCGGGCCTGGACCAGCCGCAGGACACCCGGTTGGAGGCGGCTCGTCAGGCTCTCGGTCACCACGCCTCCGACCGCGGGGACGTCAGTCCACCCATTCAGCCATTCCGCCACCATGGCGGGGACTGTGATCGACGCGATCAGCGCCCGCAGCGTTACCAGCGGGTAGCCGCGAACAGCGCCTGCGGACGCCGCGATGTCCTCAAGCGCGATTTTAGTCCTTGCGCCCGGTAACGGCCACGGTGACGCCGAGGCCGACCATCGTCAGCCCACCGATCCCACCGACCAAGGAGAGCCGCCGGGGTGAGCCGCCGAACCAATCCCGCGCGGTAGCTGCGACCAGGCCCCACACGCTGTCCGAAGCGGCCGCGATGAGGTTGAAGACCAAACCGAGCACGAGCATTTGAACCGCGACGTGCCCCTGACTGCGGTCGACGAACTGGGGCAGCACGGCGACAAAGAACACGATGGTCTTGGGATTCGACACACCGACCGCAAAACCCTCCCAGAACGTGCGCAGGCCGCGGTGCGCCGCCCCGCCATCAGCGAACGAGGCCTGCAAAGAACCACGCTCCCGCCAGGCCTTGACCCCGAGATACACCAGGTAAGCGGCCCCCGTCAGCTTCAGCACCGTGAAGACAAGAACCGAGCGTTCCACGATGGACCCGATCCCCAAGCCCACGGCCACGATGAGTACATAGGAGCCGAGCGTGTTCCCCACGACCGTGGTCAGTGCGGCACGGCGCCCCTGCGCCAACGCCCGCCCGACCACGAACAGCACGCTAGGGCCGGGAATTGCGATCAGCAAAAGCGACATGGCGGCGAATGCAAGCAAGCGGTCAGTAGACACCATGAAGCTCATGCAAGCACGGGGAGCCTTCTCACTTCCAGCCGTTCCTCAATCAGCCTCATGATCCGGTCAGCCTCAGTCCGGAAGAGAGCGAGGCCGAGGCAACGCTGCCCATCGGACGACACGTGGCGAACCTCCGGCGGCAGGAAGTGAAGAACGGCGCGGTCGACGGCGAGACCGAGCCGGGGGCCACGGTCCAAGGGACCGGCGCCGGGTAGAGCGCCGGGATTCGCCTCCACCCTCGCAGAGGGAGGTCAGTCGGAGTGCCGCCGCTCGGGCCAGGCCCACCATTGAAGGTGGTGTGTTTGCCCAGCAGCGTCCGGGCCGTGCCGGGCCTGATCTTCTGTCTTCAGAAACCGGTGATCAATGGTGCCGCATCCGTGTCCTGCACCGCTACTCACGGGCAAGATCACCATCTACGCAGGAACGAGGTTCCTTTACTGCCTGGGCAGGTCGGGGGCCAGATCGTGGGCGGAATGTTCGATTGCCCAGCGGGTGACGACCGTGTCGTGTCGAGTGGTGGCCATCAGATGAAGGACGTTGGTCCTCTCCACTCGCGAACCAGTGGCCACCAAGTAAAAAGTGCGCGCCTCCGCTCTTCACGGTGGTCTAGCCTGCCCTACGCCTGGTCGCAGGACGGGCACTCGATCGAGCAGGGCCCTGCCGAACTGAAGAATCAGATGAAGGGAACGTCCCGCTGTGGCCGATACTCACCACGAAGAAGTCCTCGACCGGATCGCCAGAGGGCTTGTTTACACAGAGTCCGAAGCGGCCTTCCAAGCCCCTCGCCGCCGTACGGACCAGATTTTCGAGTACAACCGGACACCCCCGAGCGAAAGCGGGAGACGCCGGGCCCTGCTCGCTGCGATCTTCAGCTCCGTCGGCGAACGCACGGTGCTGTTGCCGCCGTTCCACGCCGGGTTCGGCAGCAACGTACACATCGGCGACGACTTCTTCGGGAACGTGAACCTGACGTTCGTCGACGACGTGGACATCCACATAGGCAACGATGTCATGATCGCGCCCAGCGTGACGCTGACCACGACGGGACACCCGGTGCATCCCGCGCGCCGAGCTGACTTCGGGCGGTTCTCCGAGCCGATCGTGATCGAGGACAAGGTGTGGATCGGCAGCAACGTGGTGGTCCTGCCCGGCGTCCGGATCGGCTACGGGTCCGTCATCGGTGCCGGAAGCGTCGTCAGCCGCAGCATTCCCCCGATGAGCATCGCGCTCGGGACGCCGTGCCGTGTAGTCCGCCCCATCACGGACGAGGACCTCACCACACGTACTGCCTAGCCAATGCGGCGGGACAAGCCTGCTGGCGGTGGCAGTAGCCTCCGGCTGCCCGCTTCGGCCACCTAACCAACTAGGCGACGGCAGTGGCGTCCGGACCGCCTGTCATGTCCGTTGGTCAACCTGGTCTCTATACTCGGGCTTTCACTTGCGGTCCGTTCAGGTCATGGGCGAAAACGCGAAAGTGCCTTCTGAGCTGGGACGATGAACCTTGTCGAGAGGTTCTGTCGGTCCAGGCGGAAGGCACTTTCTGCGTACGGCGCATCGGGTCTCGTCCCAGGCTTCATGTCTCCGAAGATGGTGCGGGGGTGGTCGGGCATGCTGGGGCACGGCCGGGTTCCGTCCACGATCCACAACCGTCCGACATCCGCGACGGGCCACGGCGCCGGCTCCAGCGCAAGAAGCGGTCGCAGGCGATGGATGACCCGGCAGACGGTGGCTGGGGAGATCCCGAAGAGCGGGGCAAGCCGGCGCATCGTGAGGTTGGTCCGGTAGCAGACGGCCACCAGGAGGACCCGGTCCGCCAGCGGCAGGCACCACGGGCGCCCTCCACCGGGACCGTTTCTTCCCCGCTCCTGTACTGCCTTCAGGGCTTTGGGCGCACCGCAAGGTGCTGTGGATCCACCGAACGGTGGAGGCGTGAATCAACCAAGCTCAGACCCTACGGTCGATGTGGTGGGGTGCGGTGCGTCCGTAACTTCGCGGCATGACCGCATTGGAAGTGCGAAATCTGCACAAGCGCTACGGGCAGCATGTGGCCGTCGATGACGTTTCTTTCGCCGTTGAAGAGGGGGAGATCTTCGGCATCATCGGGCCCAACGGTGCCGGCAAGACGACAACTGTCGAGTGCATCGCCGGGCTGCGAAAGCCGGACTCGGGCTCGATCTCTGTGCTGGGGCTCGACCCGGTCAAGGACCGGGCGGAGGTGCGTGAGCGACTCGGTGTGCAACTGCAGGAGAGGAGCTTCCCGGACGCGATCAAGGTCGTCGAAGCGCTCGAGCTCTACAGCTCCTTCTACCGGGACCCCGCCGACTGGCGCGAGCTCATGGAGCGCGTGGGTCTCACCGAGAAGCGCAACACGCGGTACAGGGCTCTCTCAGGTGGGCAGAAGCAGCGGCTTTCGATCGCGCTCGCTCTGGTCGGCAAGCCGAAGGTCGCGATTCTCGACGAGCTCACGACGGGGCTGGACCCGCAGGCGAGGCGCGACACCTGGAGTCTCATTGAGCGGGTTCGTGACACGGGCGTCACGATCCTCCTTGTCACGCACTTCATGGCGGGTATCGCAGTGATCGCGAGCGCGATCGCCGCGAAGCTCTTCCGCTGGGAGTAGGTGACGATGACGCGAGATGCCCGGGCCGGTGAGCGCCCGACCTTCGCTACGCACGAGTCCGCTGTCGCGGAGGAGGCGGAGATCGCGAATCGCTCACGGTTGGCCTGGAAGGAGGAGCAACTGCGGGTCTGGGACCTGCTGCAGTTGTTCACCCCGTGGCTGCTGCTCACGATCTCGACGGCGATCTACTTCTCGTGGGTGCTTCCGGCCTCCGGTGAACACTTCTGTCCCGAGGGCGCATCCGTCCTCGGGCTGGTCGCGGTCTCGGTGCCGTGGGTGCTGTTCGGTCACACGCTGCCCATCAGGAGGAGGACGCTGCGGCCCGTGGCGGCGGGCATCTTCCTCGCCGGGCTGCTGGCGTTGTGCGTCACCCTCATGACGTACTCCGACATCTTCCTCGTCTTCACCATCGCCGGCTTCTTCCACGCCTACTTGCTCAGGCCGTGGCCGTTGGGGGTGCTCGGAGTCCTGGCCACCTCCGTTGCCCTCAACGGCTCGGCGATGCGCGTGTGGGCGCACCCGGCCCCGGACACGCTCGCGGAGTTCATCCTGATCGTCGCCGTGCAGACCGCGGCGATCGGGGTGGGGATCCTGCTGACGGCGCGCAGCGAACCAGAGGAACGCAAGCGGGAGAAGCTCGTCGAGCGACTCGAGGCGGCACTGCACGAGAACGCCGGGCTCCATGCGCAACTGGTCGCCCAGGCCCGGGAATCCGGTGCCCAGGACGAGCGGCAGCGCTTGGCCGGCGAGATCCACGACACCCTGGCCCAGGGGCTCGCCGGCATCATCACCCAACTCCAGGCCGCGGAGCGGTCCGCGCGTGTGCGGGGCGAGACGGAGGAGCACGTCGCGCGTGCACTTCGGCTCGCGCGCAGCAGTCTGACCGAGGCCAGACGGTCCGTGCGGGCGCTCGCTCCTGAGGAACTCGGGCGAGCGCACCTCCCCGACGCGCTGCGCACGTTGACCGAGCGATGGTCGCAGGACGAGGGGATGAGCGCCCGGATGGAGGTCACCGGCACCCGGGAGCCGCTGAGCCCGGCGATCGAGGTGTCGCTCTTCCGGGTCGCGCAGGAGTCGCTGACCAACGTGGCGAAGCACGCGGACGCATCGCGTGTCGGTGTCACGCTGTCGTACACGGGCACCGAGGTGCTGCTGGACGTGCGGGATGACGGGCGCGGGTTCACGAACGGGGTCGGCACCGGCTTCGGCCTGACGAGCATGCGCCAGCGCATCAGAGGGGTCGGAGGTCATATAGATGTCCAGAGCGCACCGGGTGAAGGAACATCCGTCAGTGTGCGCGTTCCGGCGATCGCCCCCGGGGGCCCGAGAGCACAGGGGGAAACCGACCGATGATTCGCCTGGTAGTTGTCGACGACCATCCGATCGTGAGGGGCGGTCTCCGCGACACCTTCGCGGACGCCGAGGACATTGTCGTGGTCGGTGAGGCCGGAGACGGCGCCGAGGGCATCGAACGCGCCAAGCTGCTGGCAGCGGATGTCGTGCTCATGGACCTTCGGATGCCCGGGATGGACGGCGTCGTCGCGACCGCGGCCCTGCGCGAGGCGGCTCCGAGCGCGCGCGTGCTGATCCTGACCACCTTCGACAGCGAGAGCGACGTACTGCCGGCGATCGAGGCGGGGGCGATCGGATATCTCCTGAAGGATGCTCTGCCCGACGAACTGATGCGCGCCGTCCGTGCAGCCGCGCGGGGAGAATCTGTGCTCGCCCCGTCGGTGACGCAGCACCTTATGGGACAGGTTCGAAGGCCCGGCCCCGGCACACTGACCGATCGAGAGAAGGAGGTGCTGCAATTGATCGCAAACGGCAACTCGAATCGAGAGGCCGCTACAGCATTGTTCATCGGCGAGGCGAGCATCAAGACCCATCTGCAGCACATCTACGACAAATTCGGCGTTCGCGATCGAGCCTCGGCGGTGGCCGAGGGCTACCGCCGCCGCCTGCTCACGTGACGCCCCCGCCGTCGGCCGCCGCACGGCAGGACCGTCGCGAGCAGCATCAAAATCGGAGAGGTCTTCCTCCAAGACGGTCTGCGCTGAGCCCCGCCCAGCCTCCACTCCTCTGTCAACGGCCTCTTAAAGAGCGTGTCTCCTTGGTGTTGTCCGCCGTGCGAAGCTGTGTGCTATGGAGCCTTCGGTAGTCCGTGGACTTGCTCTGCCCGCCCTGCTGACGTCGCTCATCGAGCGCGACCTCTGGCGTCATCCGGGCGATGTGGTGCTGGCGAAGGCCATTCCGTGGTTCAAGGACCCACTTGGCTTCGTGTCGAACCCCGAGCAGATGGTGTATGCGTCCCAATCGATGGACATGTTCGCCGATGATCCGCACTCCGCCTTCTTTCGCCAGGCACGCGGAAGCAGGGGCGTCGCCCCGCTCGAACTTCCTTGGCTTGACGTTGACCAGGCAGTGCTGATCGCCACCACTCGCAACCCCGGTGATGATGGCGCGTTGGCTCTCGACTACCGGACTGACCCCTCAGATCCCCGCATCGTCGGCAGCGACTTCTGGACGGATCCCCTTCTGTGCGAGTGGAGGGTCGTAGCGCCTACTTTCTCGGACTTCGTCTCGAGCTTGGGCCTATAGCTTCCGCAGTCATGTCACTGCCGCGCCCAGATCAGAATGGACGCGACGTGGAGTGCGGCCTGGTAGGCGATGGCGAGGCTTGTCTGTCCGCAGGGCCAGGCCGCGCCACTGCTTGAGGCGGGCGATGCACCGCTCGACGGCATTACGCTCCTTGTGTTTCGCGGCGTAGAAGCTGGGTGGACGGCCTCCGACACGACCTCGCCGCAGGCGGTGACCGATTTGGTCTGCGGGCTGCGGGATGACAGCCCGGATGCCTCTGCAACGAAAGGTGTCCACGGATCGCGCGGGACGAGTAGGCGCGATCCGCCAGGACGGTTGTCGGGCGGGTTCTTGGCCTTCCGGATCCGATGCGCGGGATCCGAATCCTGGCCATGACCACCTCGAAGGCCGGCGCGTCACCAGCCTCACCGGCGGTGACGTGGATACCCGGAGGACGGGCCCGGCTGTCACTGGTCAAGTGGACCTTCGTGCTCAGCCCGCCACTGGAACGTCCAAGCGCGTGATCCTACGGCTCCGACCGGCCGGGCGCCTTTAACTACCGTCGACATGCTTCGACTTAGGGCTCACAGAGAATCAGCATGTTGATTCTCTGTGAGCCCTAAGCGTTGGCCCGTAAACGATTCTCGTGTCCTTCGTGGCCAATGGCCCTGTCCGTTGGTCGGAATGTGCGGCAGACTGGGGCAAGGTCGAGTGGGAGGGCGCATAGAACACATCAGTGAGTTGACGACGGCTTGCAGTCCGTCGGTGCTGGACGCGCTTGGTGCTGCTGGGTGGAGAGCAGGTCGCAAGATCGCCGTTGCGGACTGGACGCGGCAACTGACGGGTGCCGGGTTCAAACTCAACGACGTGGCGGTAGCGGTCTGGGCCGAGTTCGGCGAACTGGTGATCAGAAGTTCCTCGAGCCGTGTCCCCGGTTCGTCACTGCGCACGGACCCCGTTGACGCCTGCATCGACGCTGCTGAGGAAGCGTCCAAGCTGAGACTTCACTACGGAGAGAACTACAGCCCTCTGGGCATGTGGTCGAGCCAGTTCCGTGCGTACATCTCAGCCAGCGGTCGCGTCATCGCTGTGGGGCCGAATTGCCTCTGGCCTCTGGGTTCTACCTTCATGGAGGCGTTGGCCTACGTGGTGGACAGCGATGGGGGTGGCAGTCGTGTGGAGCAGGCGGACTGGCTCGCCAACTGCCTGCCCGGCAGGTGAGACGATCTTGCCGTGGCTGGTGTGATTACGGCGTCAGAACCCTCTTGGAGAGCCCCGTTCATGGGGCTGGGCCCACCGCAGTTCGCAAAGTTACTCACCACGTTGCGGCGAGAAGGCGCAGACCCAGTCCGCAAGGGCAGGCCCTCGAGCCTGCCGCTGGAGAATCGGGTGCTGCTGGTCACCGTATATTGGCGCACGAACCTGACGCTGTGGCAGCTGGCGCTACCGTTCTACGTCTCGAAGTCCGCAGCCGACCCGATCATCGACCACTTGGGGCCGACGCTCGCGGTGAAGCCCCGTAAGCGGTTCCGTCAGGACACTGTGCTGACCGTGGACGGCACTCTGGTGCCCACGCGTGACCTTACGGTCGCCGAGCAGTCCAAGGACTATCGGTACTCGACGAACCACCAGGTCGTCATCGACGCCGACACCCAGCTCGTCGTCGCGGTCGGCCGGCCCCTTGTCGGGCAACCGCAAGGGCTGCAAGGGCTGCAAGGCATGGGAGTTGTCCGGAGCGAAGGACGCCGTCGGAACCACCGTAATCGCGCCGAACAGCGGAGCGAGCTGCCGCAAGGGCAGATTGGTGCGCCGGTAGGCCACGATCAGCAACGAAGTCGTGCACCTGGACCCCGAACCCGCCGTCCCGGAAGCGATGCTGGAGGGCTGGGCACTGCAGCATCGCACGCGGTTCTTGAGCGAGTCGACGATCCACCCCCAAAGCGCGCTGGTCCGCCGACCGGCCCGATTCACAGTTCCCTCAAACCGTCACCGTGGCTCTTCCCCGGCGGACGGCAGGACACCCGATCAGTTCGTTCCGGCTCGCCGCCGACTCCGCGCCACAGGCGTCCTCCCCGGCCAGTCGCGCTCTGCGGCCCTGTTCCAACTCGCCGGGGAACTCCCGGCCGCACTGCTCGCACGGATGCTCGGCATCCACATCAATGTCGCCGTCAGGTGGAAGCGAGTCGCCGCCGGCGGGCCAGCTGTACGGACCGCGAAGTGCATCTCTGACGCCATGCTCGACCTGCGCCGGGGTGGCCTCGCGACCGTCCGCGCCCCATGGTCGTGCTTCTGGTTCAACGTGGTGCGGCACTGGGCTCGGGGGCGTTCGCCGCAGCGGCGGCAGTCAGGTTGTCAGGTGGGTCAGGAGTGCGGGGTGGTCTGCCAGAGCCGATTCCAGCATGGCCCGGGCATGGGGCTTGAAGAAGTCGAGGTCAACGCTCCGCCAGTCGATGCCGCCCAGGGGTGGCTGGGGGTCGTACTCGATGAAGAGCTGTACAGTGCGGGCGGTCTGCTCGCCCGAGAGGCGTTCGACCAGGTGGAGGGCCATGTCGATACCGGCGGACACCCCGGCGGCGGTGAGGACGTGGCCGTCCTGGACCCAGCGTTCGGCGACGGGCGTCGCGCCGAACTTGGCCAGCAGGTCGCGGAATTCCCAATGGGTGGTGGCGTGGCGGCCGTCGAGCAGGCCGGCGGCGCCCAGGATCAGGGAGCCGGTGCACACCGAGCCGACGACCTCAGCCGTCCGCGCGGCCTGGCGGATCCAACTCAGCAAGGGCTCGTTGGCCAGGGCGGCGAGGGTCGGCTCGGTCCCGCCGGGCACGATCAGCGCGAAGGGCTCGGTGACCTGGTCGAACGTGTGGCTCGGCGTCAGCTTCAGCGGCGTGTCGGTGTCCAGGGGGACAAGGTCCTGGCCGACGACGACCACCTCGAACGACCGGTCGATCTGGGCCAGCGCCGACAGCACCTGGAGCGGCCCCACCAGGTCGAGCGGAGTGATGCCGGGATAGAGCACGAAAGCGAGCGTCTTGGTCATGCCGTCACCTTCGGCCCCTGACCGTGGGACCGCCAAGGGCAGACGGCAACAAGGTCGGAATTCTTGGGATACCAGTCATTCCGACATAGGGTCCTGGTCATGGAGGAACGAGTGGTGGTCCTCGTCGGATACGACGAGGCCGAGTTGCTGGACATCGCCTGCGTGACGACAAGCTTGGCCACCGCCAACCGGCTCGGTGCCAGCCCCGCCTATGCCGTGAGCGTGGCCACGCCGGGAGGACTCGCGATCACCTGCGACTCGGGGCTGACGCTGCAGGGCCAGCGATCCCTGGAGAGGCTCAGGGGGCCGCTGGACACGCTGATCGTCTCGGGAGGGCTCGGCCACGAGGCCACGGCAGACAACCCGCGGATCGTCGGCCATGTCCGCCGCCTGGCCGGGGAGAGCCGCAGAGTGGCCTCGGTCTGCACAGGGGCGACTGTGCTGGCTGCCGCCGGTCTGCTCAACGGGAAGCGCGCCACGACTCACTGGTGGTACGCCGAGCAGTTTGCCTCCGCCTACCCGGAGATCACCGTGGATCCCGCGCCGATCTACATCCGCGACGGAAGCGTGTCCACTGGGGCGGGCGTCACCAGCGCCCTGGACCTGACCCTCGCCTTCATCGAGGAGGACCACGGCGCGGAGCTGGCGCGCGCAGTGGCCCGCGGCCTGGTCACCTATCTGCAACGGCCCGGCAACCAGGCACAGATGAGCATGTTCACAGCCACCCCAGCACCCATGAACGGGCTGGTCAGGCGAGCCGTCGACCACATCGCCAGCCACTTGGCCGGTGACCTGACCGCAACCGCGCTGGCAGCCGACGCGGGGGTGAGCGAACGCCACCTGACCCGCCTGTTCATCGACCACCTTGGAAAAGGGCCAGGCCGATTCGTCCGCGACGCGCGCACCGAGGCCGCCGCTCACCTCCTGACCTCCACCTCACTCCCCGTGGCGAGCGTGGCCGCACAGTGCGGCTTCGGAACCTCTGAAACGCTCCGCCAGGCATTCGTCAGCCGTTACGGGACACCGCCATCGCGCTACCGGGCAACGCAAAGCACACCAGTCACCTGACGGCAGCACTTCACCCGCCCGACCAAGCACCCCACCCCGCGCCGCTGCGGCAGCCGCGGAGAAGTACGCACGGTCGACCAGCGCGGTGGCGACGAAGCCTCGGAGGCCTCCGGCCTGGACGTCGTCGACCTCTACCGCAATGCGAAGGCCCCGCAGTACGGCCGCTACGGCATGGTGCACGTCCGTAAGGCCAAGGGCACCAAGGGCTCGGGGCCGCGGCGGCGGAACGTCGCCAGCATCAAGCCATGGGCGGTCGAGGCCTTGGAGGAATACGTCGTCAACCTCGTCTCCGCTACGGCTTCCCCAGCCACCCGGCCCTCTGGCTGACCGAACGCGGCGGCCGGCTGCCGGTCCGCGAGATAGAGGACCGGTTCGCCCTCCACCGCGACGAGCTGGAGCTCCCCAAGGAGCTCGTGCCGCACTGTCTGAGGCACTCCTACGTCACGCACAACATCGAGGACGGCGTCGATCCGAGGTTCATCCAGGAACAGGTCGGCCACCTCTACGCGTCCACGACCGCCCTCTACACCGCGGTCAGCGACGACTTCGCGAACACGATGATGCTCAAGGCCATCGACCTGGCCTTCGGCAACGACTCCGGCCTCACCGGCCAGGAACGAAACGGACGACGATGACGGTCAAGCTCGACTACAAGTGGCATCTGCGCGAGGTCATGGCGACCAGGGGCATGTTCTCCACCACCGACCTGCGGCCTCTGCTGGCCGAGCGGGGCATCGATCTGTCGGCCAGCCAGATCTACCGCCTGGTGGTCGAGACGCCGGAACGGCTCAACCTCAAGGTTCTGATTGCCCTGCTCGACATCCTCGGCTGCTCGATGGACGACCTGATCGAGCCGGTCGCCGCGGGCAGGCCCCGGTCGAACAAGGCTGCGGACGGCACCGAGACCACCGGCGTCGGCGACTTTCGGCCCAAGCGGGCCCGGATCGTCGGGCCGTCGTGACCAACATCCTGAGGGCCGAGACGGACCCGAACGCGGTGATCATCGGCCTCGTCGCCGCGGTCGAGCCCGACCTGCCGCCGCAGACGGTCCAGCACGCGATATCTCAGGCCGTACACGCCAAGCCGCGTGCTGTCCTCTTGGCACGGACGCTGGAGCGCGATCCCGGGCTGCTGACCTCGGGCCGGGCCGAAGGCCGGCTTCGGTTGAACGCCTGATCCGCCTTCTCGCACATGCTGGCGCCGTCAACGTCGTCCGGCCGCCCTGTTCGCGCTGCGGCAGGCTGGGGCCGCTGACGAACACCAATGGCTCTGGCGTGCGGCCCTGTGCCTCATGCGGCGGGAAACGCCCCGACACGCGCTGGACCTGCGGCGTCTGCGGCAACAGCAAGACCCCGCGCTACGGACTGGCCCGCTCCGGCCGTGAAGCCTGCCGGTCCTGCTACCGAGCCGAGTGCACCGATGACCCGGCCGCTGACCTCCTGAAATACCTCAGCGGCCTTGCCCTCGGCCTCGGTGAGTCCGTGCTCCAGGAAGTGATCGCCGAGGTCACCAAAGGCAACACCTCCCCGCCGCTGGGACGTTCAGAACCAGCCGGGCCTGCTGGCCGGACAGGCCCACCACCACGGGCCCCGAACCCTCCTCCTGGCCGAGCGACTGCACCAGGCCGGCGCCGACGGTGTCCCGACGCCGAAGTGCCCGCACTGCAACCGCACCGTCCGGCTCAGCCACTCCATCAGGCGGCTCCGGGTCTGCGGCCCCTGCTACAACCACTCAACCGCCAAGCCCTGCACACACTGCGGCCGCTCCCGGCCCGTCGCAGGACGCACACCCGACGGCGCCCCATTCTGCAGCGACTGCCGAAACACGGACGCCACCTGCCAGGAGGAATGCGTCGGCTGCGGCCGTCACCGGGCTGTCTCCGCCCGCACCGAGAACGGGCCGCTCTGCACGGCATGCCGCAAGCCGGCCACGATGCAGTGCGGCACCTGCGGCAAGATCCGCCCCTGCTTCCACAGCGCCGCCGGCACCCCGCGCTGCCGGGCCTGCCTGACAAGACTGGAGCCCTGCACCGACTGCGGACGCACCTTGCGCGTGGTCGCCCGAACACCGCAAGGGCCGTTCTGCGAGAACTGCTGGGAAAACGCCCCCGAGGCCCGCAAGCCGTGTCAGCGGTACGGCACCGTCGAGAAGCCTTCCACTTCGGCCTCTGCCGCCGATGCGCCGGCGAACGCCACCTGCGCAACCTCCTGACCTCACCGGACGGCACCAGACAGCCCGAACTCGACGAAGTCGTGGAGGCGCTGCTGAACTTGAACTCCCGCCGAGCACTGCTCTATCTGCGGGAGTCGGCGACAGCCACCCGCCTGGTCACCGACCTCGCCTCCGGGAACTGCGAACTCACCCACGAAGCTCTCGATGCCCGCATGGCCGGACAGACGGACATGGCCGTCGACTACTTCCGCGCCGTCCTCGTCTCCGCCGGCATCCTGCCCGCCCGCGACGGGCCCGGCTGGAACGGTGGATCGAACGGAAGCTCGCCGCCGTCAACGACGCCGACGACCGCAAGCTGATCACCGCGTTCGCCCGCTGGGACCGCATCGCACCCTCAGACGACGATCCAGCGGAAAGCCGATATCCGCCCAGGCCGCCGACATCATCCAGACCCAGATCGTCAAGGCCATCGCCTTGCTCACCTGGATCAAGGACCAGGGCAAGACGCTGGCACCTGCCAGCGAGCGCAGATCGACCTCTGCCACACCTCCGAAGACCACCAAGACCCCTACATGCAAGCCCGTTCGTCACCTGGGCAGTCCGCGGCAAGTTCGCCTTCAACATCAGCATCCCCGCCCGCCCCCGGCGCGTTTGCCACCGCCCGCTGGACGCCGACGCACGCTGGAGCATCGCCCGCCGGCTCCTGGACGACGACTCGATCGAGACCAAGGACCGCGTCGCCGGACTGATGGTCCTGCTCTATGGCCAGACCCCGGCTTGAACCTGCCGTCTGACCACTGCACACGTCATCCAGGACGACAAGGGCGTCGCACTTCAGCTCCGCGAGATCCCGTTGAGGCTGCCGCCGCCACTGGACGACCTGGTCCTGCGACTCGTCGGTATCGCCCACGATCACCAGCACAGCGTGATGGCGAACGAGTCCAACTCACCCTGGCTCTTCCCGACCCAGCAGCCGGGAATGCACCTGACCAGCAAGCAGCTCCTCTCCCGACTCCGGAAGATCGGGCTCCCCTCCGAGGCCGCTCGCTGCGCGGCCCTGCTCGACATCTGCACCACGATGCCGGCGGGCGTCCTCGAACGGCTCCTCGGCACCAGCCCCGCCGCAGCCGACCGATGGGCAGCCGGGGCCATCAGAGCCGCCTGCGCAGCCGAGGTGGCCCGCCGATCAGACGCTGAGACCGATTACCAGCAGCCGTCGGTTCGGCGGGCTGCCATAATCCTCGGATGGCCCACGACATAGTGTTCTTCCTCGCCCCCGACGACGATGCGGCCGCTGCGACGCGCCTGCGGGGACCCGGCAAGAACTTTGAGTCTGTGACCTGCCGTTTCATTGAGCCGGACAGCGCCATTGCCGAGTGGGACATGTACTTCGAGGCGCCATCGGCCGAGGTTCCACCGTCTGAGCAGCTCCTCGGGTGGGCCTGGCCGGAGTGGGTCACCGCCCCCTTGAACGATGGCGTCGAGGTGTTCGCTCTGCCGAAACGGCTGACCCGAGCACTCGCTAAAGCGAGTTCCTCCGAACTCGAAGAGCTCGCCCGCCGTTGGACCATCCGGCTCCGGTCTGAGGACGGCGACGACATGACCGACGACGATCTACTGACGGTCTTGCACAGCGTTGCCCGCCTGGCAGCGTCTGCGGTGAGCACGGGCGGCGGCCTCTACAGCTGGAGCTTCTGAGTGTCCCTACGCGGGGGACGCTCGTTCTTGACACCGCTGCACGCCAGGAGCTCGGTCCCGGTGGCGTCGAAGTACAGGGTGAAGAACCAAGATCTGTCTGCTGCGACGATGTTGCCGGTACGCAGTTGCTCGTCGCGGTGCCGAGCGCGGAGGATCTCAACGGTCTCATCAAGGCCGAGGGTCGTCAGGCCGATCTTCAACGACCATCTCAGCCTTGTCGCAGCGATGCCGAACACCATCCACTGAGGCGGCCGTCCGTCGAAGAGCATGACCTCGCCACCGGCGGCAATGGCGTCGCGTGCTGCCTTGCAGGCGCTGGTCTGGCCTTTGAGCATCGCGATGAAATCGGGCTTACTTGGGTTATCGTCCTCGGTGGCCATGCGGCGACAGTAGGGAGTGAACACGGCCGTCGCTACAGGATCCGGCGTCGCCTGCTCGCGCCGTTTGGCGGTCGCTATCAGGACCCCCCTACCCAGCGGAGAAGATGATCATGCTATTTCGCACCGATGGCTGCAGCCTGCGCGCGGCATCGTGCCAGCCCCGCAGTCACCTCTTCGTCGTTCGGGCCGTCCTGGCTCGCAAGCAGTTCGCCTGCAGCGGTCATCGCGCCCCAGAAGTCGTCCGGTGAGCCCCGCTCGTCCCGGAACTGGGTTTTGGCGAGGTAGAGGAAGAGCTTCGTGAGCTCCCCGGTGCGAAACCATCCGAGCAGACTTCCGGGGTAACCTCCGCGGGCGTCGGCGGCGGTTCCCAGCAGGTCGCGGATGTGCTCCTCGTGCTCGTCAAGCACGCGGTCCACGATGAAGACGTGCCCGAACCTGAGAACGAAGGCGAGGTCCTCCTCCTCACCCACCGCGAAGTCTGCGAAAAGTGGCTCGACCTCGCGAAGCCGGGCCTCGGCGTCAATCCGGGGCACACCCAGGGCCAAGCACACGGCCAACACACAGACACCCCATTTGCCAGTCCTCGCGGCAAGGTCGGCGAAGACCTCCTCGTCGCTCTGACCTCCGGCGAGCATCTCCTGCGCCGCCAGAACCAGCGCGCCCTCACCCTCCCCATGGCTCATGGCGAGAGGCTACCGCGAGATGCGACGCCCAAGTCGGCGGCGATCCACTCGGTCACCGAGGCAGCACAAGGCCACCCAGGCAACCGTGTGTGAACCTCAGCAGAGCTGGACTGCAGCCCTATTCCGCACACGCGAATATCCGAACCTGCCGACATTGTTGGAGCACATCGAGTCGAAGGGCTTCGCGGAGCTGAAGGCCGCAGGGATGAACGGCATGTATTTGACCGATCAGGCCCTGCATCAGACCGCGCTTCCCGCCTCCACTCTCCTGATCACCCTCCTGTGAGCTGGGGATTCTGGTGAGGAACTGCGGGAAGTCCGAGCGGAACTGGCCCGGTTCACTCGAAGTGACGGGCCTGTTCTCGCTTGCTGCGCAGGAAGGTGAGGGGTGAGACCGAGGCCATCGATCTCACCTCGCCAGTCTTCGGCGACGGCGCGTTCGCGGCGGGCCAGGAGATCCTCCTCCAGTTCGTCCAGACGGGGCAACATCTTCGGGTTGATGCTCAGCATCGGGCAGCGGATGCAGGCGTGCTCGTGCTGGCACGGGGTCCCGTAGGGGCGTCCGCACGAGCCGAGTTCGACTCCGCGCTTGTCGAAGTACTCGTTGAACTCCGAACATTCCGTCTCGGTCGGCTCGCGGTACTCGCTCTCGGGTCGCTGTGCTCTTCGGCGGTCGAGGAACTGCTGGTAGTGGCGGACGACGTCGTCGTCGAAGACCGCGACGTAGCCGCGAGTGGTCTGGATGTTCAGGTGGCCGAGCAAGGCGGCGCCGATGTGCATGGGCAGGCCGCTGCTGACCAGCTCGGTCGCGAAGAGGCGGCGGAAGTCGTGGGGGGCGAATTTCACCTCGGCGAACCGTGGGTCAATGTCGATGCCGTGCGTGGCTCTCGGTATGGACCCGGGATCGTCCGCGGCGCTGTTGGCGGGACCGTCGGCGAGTGGACGTTCGTCTACGACCACTCCGGCTTCACCTTCGAGGACGCGGCAAAGGCACTGTCCGCCGATGGACGGACGGCGGCCACGAGCGTGTTCAGCATCAACGGGGACGCCAGCCTCACCTATGCCGTCGACGGCAAGCAGGTCGCATGGGTCGACGTCGACGGTCTCGCCCCGGAGGAGGATCTTCCCCGTATGCCCGCCGAACTGCGCGCCGTATTCGAAGCCGCCGGCACCGTGGAGGAGGAAGGCCTCGAGCCGGGCGAGGCCGACAGCTCCATCACCATGCGTGCCGTCTGCGCTCTGGCCGGCCTCCCGCTCACCCTGAGCGCCCTGCGTCAGGTTCCGCTGGTGGTCCTGCCGTTCGGCTGACGGTGCTGCCCGTGATGTCGGTCGGGCGAGCGGCACCGTCCGACCGCCGGGGCTGCCTTCGGGGTCTGCTCGTGACGCCCTGGCGTCGAACGCCAACGGGTGGGCCTCGCTAGGGAGATGCGCTGTCCCCGCCCTCCGCTTCGTTCGCTACGGTGCGCCCATGACGTCTGCGATACGGGACCGGTTCCATCCCTTCCGTGAGAAAGCCGAGGCCCAAGGCGTGCCGGCCGACGATGTGGAGCGGTGGCTGGCCACAGCCCGTCCCTGTGCCACCCTGACACTGTCCGACGACGACGCCGGACCGGTCGTGGGACGGTTCGGCGGCCCCCTGCTGCTTCCGGTCGACACCCCGGACCCCGCACACCCCTTCGTGGCCTCGGTCGACCTCGCCGCACTGCCGGCCGGGGCGACGGACACCCCCTTGCCGCCCGACGGCCGGTTGCTGTTCTTCGCCCTGCCCGAGACCAGCGAAGACACCTCCATGGGCGCCGTGATCCACGTGCCAGCCGACGCGGCCGTCACGCGACGGGATCGGTACGCCTGGAATCCGGCGAACATCCCCGAGGACGACAGGCTGTTCGCGAGCTATCCGGAAGGGCCGCTCCGGGCGCGAACCGACGTGTCGCTCCCCCACCACCAGTTCGTCGTTCCCCCCGGCGAGGAGGAAGCCGTATACCTTCCCGGGCATCCCTACTGCTCCGAACTCGTCGAGATCTGGGCGGACACCAAGAACCTCATCGCGCCCTCGGCGCAGATGCAGATCGGAGGATACGCGGACGAGGAGATCGTGGAGTTCGACCCGGTCGACGTCGCGGTGTCCCTCGCGGCGCAGGCGGTGGACGCCGGCCGCTGGGACGGCCCCGTCTCGGACGACGTGGCCGACTGGGTGCTCCTCGCCGACTGGTACGCCGGCAGGGACGTGGAGAAGCGGGAAGGCGCGACCGTCCACTGGGTGATCCAGCGCGAGGACCCCGCGGCCCGACGCTTCGAGCGCGTGTTCACCACCGTCTTCTGGAACCCCTGAGCAGGCCATGACGGGGGCGAGCCGGAGCGACAGGCCACCGGGCTTCGGCCCGGTGACGCGTTCGGGAGGGAGGCGGCGATGGACTGCCCGATTGCGGTCCGCGAGACATCGAGGCCGGGCAGCGCGAGCGCACGACACAGATGATCCTGCTGGCCGACCTGATGGCCGCCGACGAGGGCCACCGGCTCAAGCGCTGGAGGAGGCTGCACAACAGTAGCCATGCCACGATCCGCTGCCTCGGCGAACAGGCCATGGCCACCCTGAAGGGCTGGCGCCTTCTGCGGAAACTCCGCTGCAGCGCCAACCGGATCACCGACATCCTGAAGGCCATCGTCGTCCTTCACCACGCCACAACCTGAGGCTGGAAAGAACTTCATGAGGTCTGACATCTTCGTGTGCCGGTTCGAGAACGGTGAGCCGATGCCGCTGGACATGAGTACTGCGCACGAGGTCCTCAACCCCTATGTGGTGGCACGGGACGCCCGGACGGACTTCCTGCAGGTGCGTACGGCGGAGAGGGGGAGGCGTATGTGTTTTCTTCTCCAGCCCGGGCAACATCACCTTCAATCGCTTCGGAGGCAACGGCATCATGGACTTCCTGGCCGTCCTGCTGCGCCGGCTGGATGCCGTGCTCGTCGTCCGAGCGGACCAACCATGATTCAGCGGGACGAGGACCACGACCTTCTGCCTGCCGCCCTGAGGGACGAGTGGCCCGTCGTCGTGGCCCGTACCGGCGCCGAGATCGATCGGGCGATCCGGGCTTCCTGAAGGACGGATGAGGGGCCCAGTCCGCACACAGCCTCGTACGGCACCATCACCATGGATAACAAATACAGCAACGTCGGCCCCGCGCTCATCCACTCCAAGGACCCCTACGCCAAGCGCGACCAGATCCTCTGGGTCCACCGCGGCCACGGCCCCCGGAAGAGCGCGCGCACGAAGAAGACTGACCGCCCGCCGACGCCCCGGGCGTGCTGCCGAAGCACGACACCGACACACCCAGCAACATCCGGGCCGCGACCGACGCCCTGGAGTGAGATCCCGCAGCGCCGTACCGGCGAGGATTGATCGCCGGTACGGCACCAGCCAGCGTGAAGGGGCCGCAGACGAAGGCGGCGGCCGACGGGTTTCGGGTTTCGGGTTTCGGGTTTCGGCAGCAAGCGACAGATGACGACGGATTGGCCCAGCCCATCCGCCGCCGACTGGCCCAGGCCGAAGGGCCGTTGACGGCCTACGGTGAACCGGCCGACGCGTCGTGGGGATTCACAACGGATGCCGCCGTAGCCGTTGCCATGGGGCAGCCCGGTGCCACGGAGCGTCGGCCCGCTCCGTCGTCGCGTGACCAAAAGGAAAAACATGTCGTTCCGGCTGATCCCCGCTCCCGGCCCGGCGCGCGGTCTCGCCGTCTCCCAACTGGTCAACTCGTTCGGCGACGGCGCCTATTACGTCTGCTCCGCGCTGTACTTCTCTCAGATCGTTGGGTTGTCGGCCGACCGGATCGGGATGGGCCTCACGCTTGCGTGGGCAGTGGGTGCGGTAACCGGCGTGCCGCTCGGCCAGTTCGCGGACCGCCGGGGCCCGAAGGGGACAGCAGTGCTGCTGGCCCTGGCCACCGCGGCGTCGGTCGGCGCGTTCCTGCTCGTGGACTCGTTCGGCGCCTTCGCCCTGACCGCGTGCACCTACGCCACCGCGCAGTCCGGGCTGGCGGCGGCCCGTCAGGCCCTCCTCGCCGGACTGGTACCGCCACAGGACCGGACGGATGTCCTCGCCCACCTGCAGTCGGCCGTCAACGCTGGACTGGCACTGGGTGCGGCCGCCGGCGGTTTCGCCCTCCACATGGGCACGGCGGCGTCCTACCGGTCGGCACTGGCAATGGACGCCGTGGCGTTCGTCCTCTGCGCGCTCCTGCTGGCAGCGCTCCCCGGGCCGGCGGGCCAGGGCGGCGGCTTCGCCGACGGCGCGCGGAAGCTTGTGGTGCTGCGGGACCGCCCGTACGCGCTGGTGGCGTTCCTCAACATGGTGCTGCTGCTGCGGATGCCGCTGATCAGTCTGGCGATCCCGCTGTGGATCGCCGACCGTACTGCCGCACCTGCCTGGGCGGTGTCCGCGCTCCTCTTGCTCAACACGGCGGCGGTCATGCTGTTCCAGGTCCGTACGGCCGCCGGAGTGCGGGATCTCGACAGCGCGGTCCGTGCCGTTCGGGGCGGAGGCGTGCTGATGCTCGCGTCCTGCGGGGTGTTCGCGTGCACGGCGTCCGACGCTCCGGTGGGAGTGCTGCTCGGGTTGCTCGGGGCGGCCGCCGGGCTCCAGGTGTGGGGAGAGATGCGACAGTCGGCAGGTGCCTGGCAGATTAGCTTCGATCTGGCCCCGCCCGGCCGGTTCGGCCAGTACCAGGGGTTCTTCGGCGCGGGCGTGCCGGTGGCACGGATGCTCGGCCCGCTGCTGCTGACCTCCCTGATCGTCACCTGGGGCGTGCCGGGCTGGCTGCTGCTCGGCGGCCTGTTCCTGGCGGCGGGGTTCGCCATGGGGCCCGCCGTCCGGTGGGCCGGGCCCCGGGCGGCGGCGCCGGAGGCGTCCCCCACCGTACCCGGCAAGATCTGAATCGAGCGCGGACCGCCCCCGAGCCCCCCTTGTGGCCTTCTTCGTGGCTCCGCAGAGGGGGCATCCAGCCTTCAGATACGGCATGACTTCCCCCCTTGTTGTTGTTCATGACACTGCCAGGACGCGGGTGAGGCGGACGCCCGTCCAGGAGTGGTCAGGGTCGGCCGCGGTGTGGTGGGCGGCGAGCTGGGGTCCGTGGTCGACAGGGTCAGGAGTGGTGGCGCGGGAACGCGGTCTCTTGCTTCGCGTCCCGGAGCCGAGTGTGGAGGGCCGCGGGGCGGGGTGGCGCTTGTTGAGGAGTAGGAGGCCGGCGATGGCTCGATGAGTCCGCAAAGGACGGCGATGGAGTGGGGGCCTTGTCCGAGCCAGAGGTAGGAGACTGGCAAGCGTGACCGCGGGAACGAGGTAGCGGGCGGCGGTGGTCATCAAGGCCAACCACACGCGGAGCGGGCACTTCCGGTTCGGGCAGGGCGCCGACCAGGCGCAGGACGGTGCTCCGGCTGACGCAGACCCCGAGCGCAGAGCTCAGGCGGGTGCCGGCACCACCCGCGCGGGCGAGACCGATCGCGGCCACTCACTCCCAGCTGACCTCGGGGATGTGGCTGTGCGAGTGCGTGCCCCACCCTTCACGATCATGTCTGGAGCAGTGGTCGGCAACCATGCCCTCCCAGGACCGGTCCGGCCACCACAGCGCACCATGCACCTCGTGAAGGTGGCTGAGGAGAGCCTCCCTCGCAGCAGGATCCGTCACCCGGGTGAACACAAAGAAGGGCCACTTGCCCCGTCCCGACAGAATCCGGGGCTGCCTGATCTTCCACTTCCCCATGACCGCCCCTCCTGTCGATGCCATCATGCGGCATCCGACAACGAGCGCACACCACAACGCCGTTGATCATTCTGTGAGGAGCTCTGAGTGGGGCTGCCATGGTGGGCATGGGCGGGCGGTATCACGCGCGGAGAGATGCGATTGAGACAAGTGCCGTGAAGTCCGTGATCCCCATGAAGCCCCAGGCCAGTGGCAGAGCCTGGGGCTTCGTTCATACGGGGTGCGGCTGTGTCGCCAGTCAGCGGTTGAGGGATTCTTCGATCTTGGCGGTCACGCGCTTCTTCCCCCTCGGGCGTCGCAGAGCATCCACCAGGACCTACCAGGTCTGCCGATGGCCTTGCGGATCTCAGGGCGTTCGACGGTCTTGCCGACGTCGTACCGAGGTGCGGGGCGGCGGCTCTTGGTTCCGGGTGGCCGTCCGAGACCGGCGCCCCGGTCACCCCTCAACCCGGCTCGACGGGACGGACGTACCAATCAGAGGAAAAATCGGCCTGCAGAACCACTTCGCCCTGCCTGAGGTAGTCGACGTCATGCAAGACAACTTTGCTCACCACGAAATGGTGCCCCGAGTCGATCGAGTCACGCATCTCATCTGTTCTTGGACTCTCCGGCACATCGATCCGTACCGGAGCCTCGGCAGGCAACCCGATGAGAGCTTCGCGCAGTTCCCCCACCGTCAGCTCCGCAGTCTCATGTCGGTAGCGCTCTATCCTCATGTCAGCCATGCGGCACAGGATAGGAGTTTCGGAGTAGTCACCCCACCAACGGGGCAAACATTGAGCGTTTTCAGCGTTGCCTCTCAAGGGTGAGAGGATTGACGTCATGCGGTTCGGTCTGCATCGTGATCTAAAAGTTGTTGCAGAACATCTGGGATAGGCCATTCCTGTATAGGTGAGGTGTTGCGGGCTGAGCCGTTGTGGGTGGAGACGTTCACCGGCTTGCGCATGGGCCGGTTCGAGACGTTGGCGAAGGCAGTACGGGAGCGGGAGGAAACGGTCCCGGTGGAGGGCGCCCGTGGTGCCTGCCTCTGGCGGACCGGGTCCTCCTGGTGGCCGTCTATTACCGGATCGCCTGCAGGACCTTCTCGCCGGAGGCGGCGAGGGTGTCGATCAGGCGGGAGACGGTCGGGTCGGAGGCGACCGGACCGAAGACGGCCGACTAGGCCCGCAGCATCGCAACGTCCGCGAGGCAGTCCCCGCCCAGCGCGACCGCCAGGGCGACGTCCAGGAGGACCTTGCTGGGACCGTGGACGGCCCGCGGCTTGCGCCACGGAGCCAGAGCCTGGGATATGGCCTGGTCAAGACCGGTCTTGCGGACCGTTTCGACGAGCAGGACCGACCCGGCCTGGCGGCCGGTGACAGCAAGTTGATTCCCGGCAAGCCCTTAGCGTGACGTTTGGGGTCTGCCGTCGAACACGGCCGCGAACTTGCTGATGGGTTTGCCTGAGTTCCGGACGTGAGAGCGGCCTTCGCCTGATCCTATGCTCCGTCGCAGAGGCATGGGATCAACACGAAGGCCGTAGCTATGAGTCTGCTGCAACATGGCATCCCGCGGGGTGCGTTTGCCGAACAGTCACGCTTCCGGACGGAGCTCTATGCCTGTCTGACCGTGCGGCGCGATGCGCTGTTCGAGCTGAGTGAATCGACAAGGGTCTCAAGTCATACCGGGCCCGGAGGCCGGGGGCCCCACTGCGGAGCCACGAACACGGTAACGGGGCCCCGACACCGGTCCGTCGCCGGTCGACCGGCGGAAAACGGGCAGCAAACGCCACCTGATCTGCGACGGACGCGGCACCCCGCTCAAAGTCAGCACAACCGCGGCCAACGTCAACGACGTCGCCCAGACCCTCGCCCTGGTCGACGGCATCCCGCCCGTCGCAGGATGCCTCGGCCAGCCCTGCCGCAGACCCGACGCCCTGCTCGGCGACAAGGGCTACGACTCCAACCCGAACCGAGACGCGCTGCGCAAGCGCCGGATCCTGCCCGTCATCTCCCGCAAGGGCTGCCCGAACATCAAGGGCCTTGGCAAACTCCGCTGTGTCGTCGAGCAGACCTTCGCCCTGCTTCACCACTTCAAACGCCTCGCCATCCGCTGGGAACGTCGCACCGAACTCCATGACGCATTCGTCTCCCTCGCCTGCAGCCTCATCTGCTGGCGGCGGCTCAAGAAGACAACTGAGTGAGCACCACGATGGGAAGAATTTGACCAAGGTCGCGCATGCCGACCTACTCAGCGTTGCGCCTGCGGCTCCAGTCCCGCTCTCCCAGTCGTCTGATCCGCCAGGCAGGCAGCGGGTGGCGGGCCTCTATGAGGATGAAGTGCGCCATGTCGACCAGCATGCGTCGAACAACCGAGATAGGGACGACCAGATCGTCCCATTGGTTGTAGTTGGCGTGAAGGCGAATCTGATCGTCGGAGACGCGCTCCAGGACACAGCTCTCCACGCCCAGTAGTAGCTCGTCGCCGGCCTCGATCTTGAGCCATTGCAGAAGGACAGACGAGACTGCCCAGTCGGGCCCACACTGGTCAACGAATTCCTCCGCTGCCCATCGCAAAGCCTGTGGCGTGTCCTCGGGTGCCCTGATCACAGCCCTGCCGAAGACGGGAGGATGCATCGTGCCGTCCTCGCTCGCGTCAACTGCGGAAATCTCCTCCAGCCCGAAGATCCAGGCACCTTCGGAGGAACCGGCAACATTGTTCACATGGCTCATCTGCACGACGATGCCACGCCCGTCGCGGCGCGCAGCCCACGAAGGTACCGGACTGCCCCGCTCATGATCGTGTTACGAGCTCTTAGAGGGCATCTGATCAACGTTCATGCTGGTGTGACGGGCATGTCCGTTTCGATTCGCCAGGTTGGTGCGGATTCTCCCGTCAGCTCGCGG
>NZ_JBVHKB010000022.1:0-30689 GCF_055559735.1 Streptomyces sp. NPDC023573 | reverse complement strand
ATAGCTCACCGGCGCATCCTCGCAGGCAGCAGTTCTGCCGACGCCAGCAGAACCTACGATCGAACATCGTCAGTGATCCGTAAGAGACCCCCTAGGCCCTCCGGTCTTGATCTATGTCTGTTCGGCAGCCTCGCGCCGCTCCGGCACCTGACGGCCGAGACGGCCCACAGGTGAGTGATGGATGTCGCGCGGTCACTGTCTGGCGCCGATGGGATCTACCCAGGCCTTCCGCAGTACCCCTGCTGGAAGGCAGCCCAGAAGTCCTCGTCGATCCCGGTGTCAGCGAACGAGTTCCAGTTGGTGTGGGCGACGAGTTGATCGCGCCCGTCGCGGCTGTTGACGGCGAAGGTCAAGTAACCGGGGGCGCTGCCGCCATGGCCGTACGCACGACCGCAGCTGGTGGCATAGACGTAGAGACCCAGGCCGTAGGCGACAGCGGGCGGGGCGCTACCGGTGGTGGGAACCGTCTCGGTGAGCATCCGACGAAGCATGTCCGGGGGCAGAAGACGGCCTTGCAGCAGGGCCCGGTAGAAGCGCGCGATGTCGGCCGCGGTCGAGACGAGAGCGCCCGATGCGCCGGCCTCGGAGGGGCTGAACGCGGTGACGTCGAACTGGGTCGCGTCCGGCGCGTCCGGCAACAGGAGCGAGATGTCCGCGTAGCCGTGAACATGGGCTCCGTCGATGGCGGTCTGTGCCAGCGGGTACGAAGTGTCGCGCAGCCCAAGGGGGACGAAGATACGGCGTTCGAGGTTGGTGCGCAGGTCACGGTCGGTGACCCGTTCGACGATCAGGTCGAGCAGCAAGTAGTTGGTGTTGGAGTAGCGGAACCGTGTGCCGGGAGCGGGGAAGTACCGGGGCTGGGCAAGACCGATGCTGATCAGCTGGTCGCGGGGCCAGTACTGGTCAAGCCTGTGGAAGTAGGGAAGCAGCCCCTCGATGTAGTCGTACAGCCCGCTCGTGTGGTTGAGCAGCTGGCGAACGGTGATGGGCGCACCGGACAGTGCGTTGTCGGCGCGGACCTGGTCGGGCAGCAGGCTCTGCACGGTGTCGTCGAGCCGCAGCCGGTGCTCGGCGACGAGTTGCAGGACGACCGTTGCGGTGAAGGTTTTCGTGACGCTCCCGGTGCGGAACCTCAGGTCCGGTGCCATCGGCGTGCCGGCGGAACGGTCGGCGACGCCGGCCGCGCCGAAGCGGTCGTGCGAGCCACGTCGGGCGAGCAGGAAAGCGCCTGGGTTGGGGCTCGGGTCCGCCACCACCTGGTCGGCCAGGGCCTGCAGGGCCGGGTCACGGCGGCTGCCGGCCGTCTGCCCGTCACCGGCCTGGCCCGCGGTGGCCATACCGGGCGGCAGCAGGAGAGCAAGAGCAAGCCCCAGGCCTAACAAGCAAGTTGAGCGTCGTCGGATCATCGCAAGACCCCTCCCCGGTAGCAATATAGACGTACGGTTATAGCACGCGGTACCGTCCTCACGTGCCGAGAGTTGCCGACCATGACGCCCGCCACGGGCAGATCACCGACGCCGTCCAACGCCTGATCGTGCGACACGGCCTCACCGCCGTGACCGTCGCCCGGACCGCCGCAGAAGCGGGCATGTCCGTCGGCCTGGTGCAGCACTACTTCACGGCAAAGGACGAGATGCTGCTGGCCACGTTCACCCGCGTCAACGGATGTTTCACCGCACGAGTGGACGAGCTGGTCAACCGAGGCGAGGCCGAGGGCCGCACCATCGCCGAGATGCTGCGGCAGGCGCTGGCCGAGCTCATGCCGCTGGACGACGCCCGCCGCGCCGAGTACCTGGTCCGTCTCGCCTTTGCAGACCAGGCCGCGCACAACAACCGCCTTGCCGCCGTCCAGCAGGAGACCCTCGCGAGCATCCGCTCCCGTGTCGCCCAGGCCATCACTAACGGCACCCGATGCGGCGAGGTCGCCGAGGGGGTCGACGCGGATGACCAGGCCTTGCGGATCGTCGCGTTCACCGAGGGACTGGCCCTGCACACGCACATCGACCCCGACGGCACACCGAAACCGGCGATCCTCGCCGCCCTGGACAACCAACTCGACCGCGTCTTCACCGGAACCTGCCGGCACGCCCAGCTCGGTTAGAGATCCGCAACGCGGCGCCCTGGGACACAACTACGTGTCGGCTTCGCGGCGGTTGCAACAGCTCTGCCCCCTGGTAGCGAAGGACTCACCGGCGCTCCTGGCGGGTGTGTTTGAGTCCTGTGCATGAACGTGCAATTGAGCCCGGAAGAGTACGAGCGGACGTTGCCGCGGAAGCGGGTCGCCGCAGGTGTTCTGTTCTTCGATCCGCAGGGGCGGGTGCTCCTGGTGGATCCGGTCTACAAGCCTTTGTGGGAGATCCCCGGCGGTGCCGTGGAGAGGGACGAGTCCCCTCGCGCCGGTGCGGTACGGGAGGTCGAGGAGGAGCTCGGGCTGGAGTGGGACCCGGGCCGGCTCCTCGGTGTGGACTGGCGCGGCGCCCGGCCGGGGCGCAGTGAGGGTCTGGTCTATGTGTTCGACGGAGGGGTGCTTGGCGGGGATCAGCTGGCAGGGATCCGGCTGCAGGAGGAGGAGCTCGGGGCCATGGAGTTCGTTGCGGTCGACCGGGTCCGGGAGCGTTTGGTGGAACGGCTCGCGGTGCGGGTGGAGGCGTGTGTGCGGGGCCGTGAGCAGGGTTTGACGGTGTACATGGAGTATGGGGTGCCGGTGTAGGGCGGCGTGGGCCAGGCCGGCTCCCACCGCCAAGCCGCCCACTGCTCCGCCTGCGCGAAGATCCCGGCGGGCCGGTGAGCATCGCCAGGACCTCACCGCGGGCGGCGTCGACGGCCGGCGGCGGGGGACCACGGCCCTGTGGCTCGTCGACGATCTGGGACTACTGAGACGAACTCCTGCCTCTCCCCCGGGTCCGCCGACCGCACTGCACAGCAAGCGGGTCGCTCGGGGTGTGGTGGGTGATGGGCCGGGGTCCTTTTGAGCGTGAACGAGGGAAGCGTCGGGCCGTCACCGAGACGGTGACGGCCGATGTGGGCCCCGCTTGACGGCTACCAGTTCTGGGTCGGCCGGGGGCGTTGCTGCAGTTCGGCCAGATCGGCTACGGCGAGGAGGCGGTCGGTGGTCTCCTGGCCGACTGCTTCGCTGAGCCGTTCGGTGCTTGAGGCGATCAGGAGCCAGGAGCGGCGCGGCAGCAGGCTCAGGCGGGCGATGGCGTCCGCCAGGGCGCCGGCCTCCAGTGCCATCATCGCTTGAACATCCGCAGGGTCGGATTGCAGTGGCCGTGCGGCCTCACGCACCAGGTCAACGGAGAGCGTCAAGTCGTCGATGACCGTCACCGCGGTGGTGTTCTCGATCATCCCGGGCTCGTAGGTGCTCTTGAGGTCCAGGGCTTGATGGACGGTGATGTCCGCCTCGCGGTATCCGGCGGCCGTCAGTCGGCGCAGCGCGGCGTAGGCGGTGTGGGATTTGCCGGACCAGTGGGGTCCCAGGAGCAGGAGGCGGGCGGTGTCGCCGGCCAGGATGGTGGAGCACCACTGGGCGATGGCCGGGTGGTCGGTCTCGGCTTCGCGGAAGAGGGCCGGTATGACGGACATGGGGGCAGCGTAGTCGGACAGACCTTTTGGTCGCGGGCATTGAGTCTCTTGGTCTGTGGGGTCAGGCGGCGGCGAAAGGGGGTCTGGACATGAAAGTGACCTCTCTGCGGCTGACCTGCGCTTGGCGACCGGGCGGGAGGGTACGCCTTGCGGGGGGCCTTGGTGGGCAGGTCGCGCGGCGTGCGGGAGCGCTGGGACGATCGGTGGCAACGCGCCGGAGTGGTTCTCGCTCCGCACTGCGCATGTCCCCTGGCGATTTCGAGGTGCCTGCATGTCTTCTTCCTGTCCCCCGCCGTCCGGGCCGCCCCCCATTACCGAGACGGTGTGCGGGCGCGTCGGCGCGGGTGAGGCGCTGGTCGTGGTCTCGGTGGTGGCCGCCGTGACAGTGCTCGCCGTGCTCCAGCGGCCTGTGCCCGCCGTCCTGTTCGCGCTCGCCGCGGCGGCCGGGGCGCTGCTGGTGCCCGGCCGGCTCGGCTGCCTGCTCGGCTCATGTAGCGGCGGCAGCCGGTGAGCCGCTCGGCCCGTCCGGGCACGTGGGCCGAGCTGGACGCGTTGCGCGCGTGGATGCCCGAGGTCAAGGGGGAGTTGACCTTCCCCCGTCTCGCCTTCTGGGCCGGGCAGTTCGGTCAGCCCGTGGGCCGAGCGGACTCTGCGCCGGGCTCTGCAGGAGGGTCTGCCCGGAGTGCAGACGGTCAGGGCCTACGCCTGGGGCAGCAGAAAGGCAGCCGACAACCAGGCCCGCGGGGCTCTGGAGGGGACCGGTCTGAGGCTTCGCGAGGCGGCGCGGCGGGCTGCTCCGGTTCCGGCCAGGACCTGGCCCGCGCCTGTCTACATCCCGGGGCGTGTCAGAACCTGGCTCGGTCTGACGAGGGCCCTCAACCGCCTTCACCTGGAGGCCGAAAAGCCCCCGGTACGTGCGCTGGCCGCTTCCCCCGGAGCAACCGGGCGGCTGTCGAAGAGCACGATCCACAACCTTCTCAACGGGCAGCACCCCACGGTCGAACAGCTCACCGCGCTCGCTGCGGCCTGGGGTGCCAGCCCGGCGGCCACCGACGCCCTGCTCGCCGCGCACCGGAGGATCACTGCCGGGCCCTGGCCGCCCGCGGTCTATCCGTGTGCGGTCGTCGAGCGGCCGAGGAGGAAGGGGAGGATCGCCGTGAGCAGGATGAGAAGCGGCGGCGGTTCAGAGGTATCCCCGAGGAGGTGAAGCTCGACCCGTACGACCAGCAGTTGCGTGACGAGGAGGAGGCGGAGCACCGGCGGAGGGTGGGGTGGGTGGATGGCCTCAGTGCGGACGAGTTCGCGGCCCTGCAGCGTCAGCCCGTGGCCGGGGCGGGCCGGGACCTGCACGCCGAGCTGACCGCCTACGTGGCTCGGACCTGCCCGGGGAAATGACGAAGGGTGGGGTCGGTGGGTTGCCTGTGGGGTGCGGTGGGGGCGCGCCTGTGGGAGAAGGCCGCATCACGAGGATGCTCTTCGTCGAAGGGCTGACGTCCTTCGGTAACCGGGCATACCGGTCGGGTGCCTGTGTCACAGTGATCGTCGGCAAACAGGCGACAAGGGGGCGGGCTGTCGTGCGGCGTGACCGAGAACTGCCGGTGCTGCGGGAGAAAGAGCTGACGGTTGCGGGGGTGGACGTCGGGCCGCTGCGGCAGATCACCGTGGTACTGGGGCGCATGGGTGGCGGGAAGTGGCATGTTCCCGCCGACGGGTCCCAGTGGCGGAGCCATTGCCGGCATGCGGAGGGGTTGACGGGCAGCCCGCGCGCGCTGCTGGATACCTGCGAGCAGGTGTGCCGTCAGTGTTCTGCGGTGGTGAGTGTGGAGCCGGGCCAGGAGGCGCTGTGGCGGGCTGCGGCCGAGGTCGTGGCGGCTGACGGGCGAGTGCGCAGGCTGGAGGAGCAGGAGGCTGGCCCGCGGTCGTGGGAGGGCTATGCGCGGGTGCTGTGGGAAGCGGCCCGGCACCGTGATGCGGGCGTGCGCGGGAGGCTTGAGGCGTGGACGGGTGATCCGTCGGTCGGTGCGGGCGCGCGGCAGATGCTGCAGGCGTGGTGGCGGTGGTGGAGCGGTCGGAGACGGTGCTTGCCGGATGGCGGGCTGCGGCGCCCGCGGCGCGCTCCGCGACGTCGGTCAGTGGGGCGTGCGATGTGGTGGCCGCTGACGGGGAGGTGCAGCGGGAGGGTCTGCAGTTGGCCGCCGCGGTGCTCAAGACCCGGTGGGCGGAGCCGTTCGAGGCGTGGGCGGCCATCCGGCGGGCGTGGAGCGGTGTCCGGGACCAGGGCGGCGAGCAGGACGCGGCGCGTACGGCGGCCATGCGGGCGGTGGAAGCCGTCTGGGGCGGGGCGCGGGTGCGTGATGTGACGGCGCTGCCGGAGCCGGCTCTTGTGGCGGGTGCACGATTCACCTCTCCCGCGCAGTGGGCGGATGCGGAGTTCGAGCACCGGTGGCAGCAGTACGTGTTGGACTGCTGCGACAAACTGGAGGAAGCGCTCCAAGCGGCCCCGGGGGACGGTGGCGACGGGCGGCAGTTGATGCTGGTGACCGGATGGCCGCTGACCCGGCAGCGGGATGCGGAACTGGCCTACCTGGCCCAGTACGAGCAGTACGGCCCCACCGTCCCGTTCGGTAGTCGCCGAGCCGGTTACGGCATCGAGCCCGACCACGCTGTCGTGCTCGCCGTCCCCGGCTGCGCGGCCCGGCATGCCGCTGACCACACCGGCGACGACCAGCGGCGGATCGTCCTGGGGCCTGGCCTTTTCGCGGGCACCTCAGGGCCGGACGAGCGAGACGTGCTGATGCTGCTGCGCGGCGCCTACCCCTATCTGTCGGCGGACGCCGCCGGCGACGGGCCGTGGGCCAAGCCCACGGACATGGTGACGACGGCCCGGGCAGTGCGGCGCGTTGCGCAGGAAAGGCGGCAGTCCGCCTACAGCGGGTCCGACGATTCGCTGGAGGTGTACAACGACCTGGTCGTCGGCAAGTACAGCTGGGTCCCCGACGACGATCACCCCGGCCCTGCGGCGGCTGTGCTGGAGAAGCAGCCCGTTCACTGGCTCAAGGACTGGGTGTTGTGCCTGGACGTCGAGTGCGGGCCTCGACCAGAGACGGTGGCACCGGTTGTACGGCACGGTGACCTCCTACGAGCCCGACACCAGTCGGGTGGTGTTCGTCCCCACGGGCGGCCACCCGGCCATCGCCGTGCCCGTGCACCGGATCGTCGCGCTCACCGGCGACCGGCAGCGACGCAGGGAGGGGCAGGTGCCCGCTCACGAGCCGTACGACGGCTAGGTATTGAGAGGGGGCCAGGGTGGGCGGAAATCCTGCGCCTGGGCAAGGAGCAGTTCACCGGGCCGTTGAGATCGCTGCTCAGGATTCTGCGCACCTCAGGGGGGACAGCTCCGGTCCGTTGTCATACAGGGCGGGCCATGTACAGGGCCGTGCCGCTGTGGTGGTGGCTGCTGTGTTCCAGGACCATCCTCGGGAAGGTGTGGCGTGGATCACAGAGAATTCTTGAGGTTGCGTTGTCGGATCGGCCCCGTGCCGGGACCGAGAGGAGAAGGATTTTCCCCGACAAGGAGGCACTCATGGCCACCGATGACCCGACGCCCAGTTACGCCATGGTCGAGGATGACGGCTCCGTCCACACTGATCTGGCCGAGCGGATCAGCCATTTCAACTGGGACTCGAAGAGAGGTGCGGCAGTCACGGCCCTGTTTCCCGCTCCCTGGAACGAGAACGCCGGTGATCTCGTGACCCTCCGGGAGGACGGAAGTCTCGTCCTCGACACGGACGACGCCTTCGGACTGCCGGAGCCGTTCGATCGTGTCGCTCCTCCCATGATGATCACCACCACCGCCGGCATGGCGGTGCTCAAGGCCGACCACCCTGCCAACCAGACAATCAAGTCCGGGTTCCGGTCTCTGAACATCCCGGTCCCCGATGTGATCCAGGCGCTGGGCGCACGCGAGGCCGCCCTTGCCGGCGACAAATCCACGATCCACTCCTTCAGGTCGGACGTACTGCGGATGTGGAAGGGGTGGGATGAGTCGATCTCCACTGCCTTGCTCGGCAACTGGGCGGACACTCTCTACGACCAGGGCCGCCTGACCCCTGATGCCCTAAGCAGGCTGAAGTCAGAGGCCAGCGTCATCAATCGGCAGCTCACTCCGGTCTGGCGCCGCAAGGTCAGCCAGTCGCGGCTGCTGCTGCTCGACACCCCGCTCGGCGACGGGCTTTGCCTGTACGACCTGGTTCCCGGTCAGGCCGCCGCCGACCTCGGAGTCGAGGCCGGCTTCGATGACCCGCGTCTGAGCGAGCTCATGGAGGCTCTCTCCCCGGCCGAGCGGGCTGTGACTCTGGCCCTCGCCGCCGGCGGGGTCACCACTTGGGCCGAAGCGGCCATGGCCGCCGGTGCCACCCAGCCGGAGAAAGTGGGCGACCAGGTCCGCCGGAAGGTGAAGCGGCTCGCTGCGCGCATCACCGGCCGCTCTTCGGCGACGACCGAGGCGACGCCGGGGAGCGGACGATGAGCGTCCGCACCACCGTCTCAGCCCGCCCGGACCGGCGCCGGCAGGTGGTGCTGCGGATCGCCCTGCCCAGCATTCCGACTTGCACCGCCGCGCTCGGCACCGGCGGCATCGCCGCGGCCCTGGTTCACGGCGCCATCCCGGCCGCGTCGCCGCTCGTGTGGCCGCTCGTGGTGCTCGCCCTCGGCGCGATGGCGTATGACGTCGGGCTTCGTGCCCAGGCCGCCGCGCGGGCTGACTGCTCTGCCGGAGGGCATCGAGGTCCTGCGGATCGGTAGGTGAACGCGGAAGGCACTGGCCGGCGGTGCGAGTCGTCCGGCCAAAGCCCGCCCTGCGCATCATCGTGAACTATCAGCAGGATTCGCAGAACGTCAGCTGCGGAATCCGGCGGTCTTCCGGTCATCGTCCCTGGCCGCGGCGCGGCCTCGTCAAGACCGCGCGCAGCCGCGTGCGCTGCCGCTCCTCGTCGGCGGGGCGAGCGGCGAAGACCCGTGGTCGATGTGCGGGGCGGCGGCAACTGGGCGAAGGTCCGCACTTCGCAGCGTGCGGGGATGGCGGGAGGTCCGCGCAGTTGGTGTTCGGGGCGCCGGTGCTGGTTTCCTGGAGAGGCGGTAATGGGCGGGACAGCGCAGATGCGGGTGCGAGATCCTTGAGCGCATGACGTGGGCAGCAGGCAGTCGAGCAGTACGGGATCGGGACTATGTGGCGCGGGTTCGCAGGCACCGGCCCAGCGCCCTGCTGCCGCTGATCGCAAAGGCGTCGGCAACCTATGCACTGCAGGCGTCGTGGCAGGAGAGCCCGTATCGCAAGTACCTGCCCTGGACGCTGGCTGACGCCGCCCGGGTGTCGCTGGCCTGTGGGAACGAGTACCGCAAGGACGCGAGCGAAGCGGACCTCCTGCGGATCTTGGACATGCACTCGCAGCTGGAGGAGCCCTACCTCCACGACCACGACAACGACGGGGACGCTCTGGCCCGATTCATGCTGCGCGCCGCCGGGGAGCAGATGATCTACCAGGAGCCGGTGGGCCGGGAGCTGGCGCGTGCCGCGGCGATGCTCACGCAGACGACAGGCACGCGGGAGGCCCGGTGCCTGCGTCCGGGCTGGGAAGAGGAGTTGCTGGGCACCAGTCTGTCGCACTACGTCGGCATTGCCCAGCTGTTGTGGGCATCGGCGATCAACTGCGCCGGCCGGTTCGATCCGGCGTCCTTGGAGGCACCCGGTGCCGAGCGGATCTGTGCGGAGGTCCCTGCCTCGACCATCCTGTCCGTGGCCGGGAAGCACTTCGTGACCGATACGGCCGCCTTCCGGCAGGCCAACGAACGGGCCCAGGTGACCACCGATCGGCTCCTGCGGCGCTACGAGTACAACCCTCTGCGCACCACGCCCCTGGTCAAGGGCTACGGCCCGGGTCTGCTCGCACCGGTCAGCCAGCTGGTCCCGGCCAAGGCGAGCCCGCTGGGCATCTACTACACCGGGGTCGCCCGGTTCGGTAATGCCTTCGCGCAGGACCTGGGTGACCTGTTCGAGGCCTACGTCGGCCGCCAGCTCGGGCTGCTGCCCGAAGCGGCGGTCCTCCCTGAGATCACCTACGGCCAGAACCGGTCGCTCAGCGTCGACTGGATCGTCGTCACCGAGGAACTGGTGCTGCTGGTGGAGGTGAAGTCCGTGCGGCCCACTGCGCATCTGCGCCTGGCCACCGAGAGCCGGGTCAAGGAGCTGCAGCGCATGCTCGGGCGCGCCTATGAGCAGATCGACAACACCGCCGCTCTGATCGCGAGCGGGCGCAAGGAGTTCGCCGGGGTGCCCACCGACCGGCCCGTGCACGGGTTGATCGTGACGATGGAGCCGTTCCACATCGTCAACGCCCCCATGCAGCGGCCGCTTCTGCCGGCCACCACGGTTCCCGTGACGGTGTGCAGCATCGGTGAACTGGAGGACATGGTCACCATCACCGACACCCCTGTCGGCCGGCTCCTGCTGGAGCGGGATGCCGACGCCCGGCGCTCCACCTACGCCCTGCGTGAGGCGTTGTCGGGGCACGACCATGCCCGCAATCCTGTCCTGGACGCCGGGTGGAGCAGCTACCCCTGGAGCCGCGGCGCAGCGGAACAGGTGCCGGCCGAGTTCGCCGGTGCGGCACGGTAGGGGGAGGGATGGGGGCGAACACTTCCCGGGAGCACCACCTGGTGCCGAAGTACTGGCTGCGGGCCTTCGCTGAGGACGGACACGTACTGGGGCGGAGGCGCAGCGGCGCGGAGCATCGCACTCCCGTGAGGCGCGCGGCGGTGGCTCGGGACTTCAACACCGACCCCCTCGCGGAGGGCGAGCGGCGTGTGGCGTTGGAGACCTACCTGGACCACCATGTCGACGGCCCGTGCGCGCCGGTTCTGCGCGCCGTGCGTGAGGGACGGTGGCCGCTGGACGGGGCGCAGCATGCTCTCGTGCTGGACGCGCTGGCCTGGCAGGTGGTGCGCACGCAGGCGTTCAGGTCCTTCGACGAGCAGGTCGGCCGGCTGCTCTTCCCAGCTTTGTGGGCTTCGGAGGCAGTGGGTTTCTGCGAGGAGCGGCTGAGGCGGCCGCTGTCGGACGTGGAGCGGATGGAAGTGTTCTGGACGGCCGTACGGACGGCTCCCGGCCCTTCGGTGGTCGCTGACCCGCGCTCGGCGCTGCGCGCCATGATCCGAGCCTCCGAGCGAACCCGCGACCTCCTCACCGTCCCGGGCCGTCGACTGGTGGTGCTGCGTTCAGAGGAGCCGTTGCTGGTCCTGGGCGACAGCGGTGTGGCTTTGCGCCGCAAGGACGGCACCTTCTGCCTCATTCCCCCGCTGCTGCCCGAGACGGCCGAGGTCTTTGCTCCTCTGTCACCAACGTGTCTGCTCATCTCCACACCCCGCGCGCACTACCGGCCGCATCAGGGCCTCACGCGCAGGATCGCCGCCAAGGCCAACGCCGGGGCAGCAGCCTGGTGCCAGGACGCCGTCTACCGGCTCCCATCCATGCCCTGGCCCGCCCGGCTGCAGCTTCCCGGCGCCCCGCTGGGAGTCCGACCGCCGCGGCTGACAGCGGTACCCACCCAGCAGCGGCCCGGCCCCGCACCAGCCCATCCCGAGATCCGCCGCAGCGAGCTGCGCGCCCTCCTGGAACAGTTCACCCACACCCCCGCTGATCAGCGCGTTGCACAAAGCACAGCTACCTCAAGCTCGGTTCAAGCAACGTGATTGGACTGACTGTTCACCTGATCTGATGAACTCCCCCTTTTCAGCTCACTGTTGCGTCGAAAGCGGTGAGAGATTCTGCGGTGCACGTCGGTGGCTCATCACCAACGTCCGCCTCATGCCGCCGCCGGCGGAGCAGGAGCAAGCTGCGAGAGGCCCAGGCGCAACCAAGGCGCCGTTGGGGCTGCTCGTTCTTCGGACGCTGGCAGGTGGACCGTACGGGGCGAGGACCGCCGCACACCCCTCATGGGTGTCGGCCCGCATCCTTGCCGGCACGAGGCTTCGGCGCTCGGGCGCGTGACACGCTCCCGACGGTCGGGGGCTTCTGTGCTCGCCCGGGAAGCCCGGGTGGAAGGACAACACCATGGCCGTGACACGGTCCGATGACATCTACCCGCAGATCGGCAACGCCCTCTGGGGCGGCCGGCTCGCGGAGGCGATCGAGAACACCTGCGCGGACTACGAGGTCGTGCCGCCTCCGCGGCAGGCGATCCTGGAGGGTCTGGCTTCTGCCCTCCCGGACACCGAGATCAAGGCCCTGATCGCTACCCAGCGCGGCAGGAGGGTCCTCAAGCCCACCGTCTGCCGACCCGCTCAGGCCGGTGACGAGCAGGTGCTGTTGCTGACCTGCGATGTCCACGGCGCCGCAGTGGTCCCCTGGGACCTCAACGACCGCACCGCCGTCCACTGGTCGTCGCCCGCGCCGGAGGCCACCCAGCGCGTCAAGGACCTCGTCGCCACCGAGCTGGCGCTCCAGGACGCCACGAAGAGCGCGAAGTCCGCCGAGAAGGAGCGTGAGGCTCTGCGCCGGGCGCCGGGGGACGACACGTACGCGTCGCAGGCGCTGGCAGCAGCCACGCAGAAGCACCAGGACGCCGTCCGCCGCGTGCACCAGCTTATGAGCGAGCAGCACGCTTTGCTCTCCGCGCTCGGCAACCGGCGGCCGCGTCCGGTCGTCCGAGCCGTTCAGGAAGACGGGCAGCCGAAGGCGGCTCTCTCCCTGGCCGAGCAGCCCTACGCGGTGGCCGTCCACATGCAGCGGTACGCCGCCGACAACCTGAAGCGCGCCGGAAAGACCCGCGGGTACGACCTGGCCGAGTCCCTCGCGGACACGGGCCAGCTCTCCAAGGGCATGAACGTCCTGCAGCAGTGGCAGATCACCCACGCCGACGGCACGGAGTCCAAACTGTGGCGGCTGGCCGCCGTGACTGGGAACAACCGTGCACTGGCCCGCCTCGATGTCTTCGGAGTACGTCCGGAGCACCTGGTCACGGGGATGCCTCAGTCCCTCGTGCCCATGCCGAAGGACAAGAAGGACGGCCCCGAGCCGCTGCTGCTGAGTTTGCGGGAGATCCTGAACCGACTCTCCGCCCGGCTCAACAGAGACGGTGCGAAGCCGGAAACGGCGGCGACCGACCCGTCGCTCAGGGCGGCGAAGATCGCCACGGTGTCCGCGGAGATCGTGATCGGCTGCACCAAGCCCGATGCCCTGGAACACGTCCTGCGGGCCCTGAACGTCAACGACCACCTGCGCGGCATCCAGCCCTACGACGAGGACGCGCGGCTGATCGCCCTGTTCGCGACGCTCGTGGACGCCTACGCCAGGGAGTCCCTCCTCGCGGACGCGCTCGCCGAGGCGTTTCCCGACGCGCGCGCCGCGGACCTCCTCGATCTGACGGGAGTGCGCGACGCTCTTACGGTCAACGGGCCGCTCGATCCGCTGGAGCCGCTCGCGCCTGCGGGCGCCGAGGTGTCTCCGGTCGTGCTGCGCGACATCGCGGTGCGCGCCATCACCGCGCTGGTGTTCCCCGGCGTCCCGCCCGAGACCGGGCAGATGACGAACGCGCGCACCGTCCGCGACACCGGGCGGTTCTGGCCGGTCGTCAGGGGGACACTGCAGGAGCCGGCGTGGAGCCTGATCCGGGCGAAGGCGGCCGAGGGGCGCACGCGTCTGTGGTCCGCCGCCGTCGCGCAGCTGTTCGTGCGCCGAGGCAACATCCTCTCCGCACTCGGTCTCTTCGGCCGTACGGAGGCGAGGGAAGGTGCCGGGCAGGATCCGAGGCCGCTCGCGGAGCTACTCCTGAGGGCGGAGGCCGGTGACGCGGCCGCCTGGGCCGCCCTGGTCCATCGGATGGCGCCATCGCTGATCCATGCTCCGCAGCCGTTCATTACCCCCGGCCAGGGCAGCGAGGCGGGCGAAGGGCGCAAGGGTGTACGACGCCCTCCCAATACCGCCATCGCCTCCCTGACGCTGGCATACACGGCGGACACGCCGGGCGTCAGCCGGGCCCTTCTCCTCGCCTTCGCGAAGGCCGTGCTGGAGCACCCGGACGCGGTGCGGCCGCCCGAATCGGACGACGGTACGCCGCTGGTCTGCTACGGCGAGCAGGACTGGGACGAGAAGAACCGGACAGCGATCACCGCGGGAATGGTGATCGCGCCGGATACCGAGGGCAAGCCCACCCCCTACATCGCGGACAAGGAGTGGTTCGACGAGCTGTTCCCCGTCGGCCTCAATGCCCCGGCGTCGACCGCGTCCAAAAACCCCGCCAACGCACCTGTCGGCACCGGGAACACCACGGACGCCGGTGCCGCAACCATCGCGCACGGTGAGGCTGCGGCCGACCCCCGCGACCAGTTGGCTGCGCTGCGCCGGGAGCTGCCGGCACGGGTCGAGCTGGTCGAGGGGAGTTACCTGAGGGCAGTGGATGCCGCCCACGTCCTGATGACGGACTTCGAGGACGCACACCGTCTGCGCGTTCAGCTCGGGGAGGACCCGCTCCCAGCCGAGCAGCGGATTGAGTGGATGGAGAAGCTCGTGAAGGTACGGGCCGCCGCGCAGGCCAGTGTGACGACGCTCGAACAGGTGGAAGCGCTGATCCTGAAGGTCTGACCGGCAGGATCGAGAGGGACCCCGAATTGATCCGGGGCCCTCTCGTCCAAGCTCCGAGCGGCTCGAAGGCGCCCGCTAACCTCACACCTGGCGGGATCTTCGCCTTCAGCCAGGCCGAACCCTCCCCCGGCGCCTACGGGCCGCAGCCCATGCACGGCAAGTGGCTCGAAGGCCAGGAGAGCGAACTGACCGTGCTGCGCTGGCAGTACACACCCCAGGCGTGGGCGGACCTCCTCAAGCGCCGCGGCTTCACCGACGTCGACGCCCGCATCCTGCCCGCACCGGACGGCGAAGGTCTGGGCACGCTCCTCGTACGCGCCCACGGCCCGGCCTGACCCTGAGCGGGTTCGCTGCCGCGCTCCTGCGGTCTGGCCACGGCGGCGAAGACAGAGGCAGTACACGGCGCCTGGGCAGTTGCGCCCCAGGTCATGCCTCGTCGGGGGCGAGGCTGAGCTCGATCCGGGTTTCGTGGAAGTGGTCCCAGTCCATGATCAGGCGGAAGCGGTGGTGTGTCTCCAGGAGTTCGGGGTCGGCCGGTTCCTGGCCGCGCAGGATCTTGGCGTCCTCGGACTGGACGAGTTCGGCGAGGGCCAGACGCAGGTCGTTAGCGTCCTGGCCGGTGGCGCCGGCCAGGCGGTCCAGGGAGGTGAGAATCTCCTGCGGTTCACCCAGTTCGTCGATCAGGTGGTTGACGAGGACGTCGACGAGGGGTCCGGTTCGCATAATCCAGCGGATCTTGTCGAGCCGCTCGGTGAGTTCGGTGTCCAGGGGCAGCAGGTGGCCGGGGAGCGGCAGTGCGGCGGGCATCGACCACCGGGTTCCCCCGGGTGTGTCCTGGCAGTGCGCCAGGCCCCATGTCAGGTAGAGCTCGGCGAGGGCCCGCACCGTGGTGGGCACCGGGTAGCCGGCGGCCGTGAGCATGGCGCCGAACTTCTCCCAGCGGTCCGCCTCGCACGCCTCCCGGCCTTCGGGGGCTTCCTCGTAGTCCCACTCCTCACCGTGCCAAGTGAACGTGAGAGCACTGTCGAGATCACCACCGATCATGTCCCAGTGGCCGCCGCAGAGTTCCTGGAGCAGGTCGTCCAGGGAGCCGGTGAACCCGGGCTGGGCCGCGGTCCCCATCAGCATGGTCAGGGCGAGGGCCTGGCGGGGCAGGATGTGCTCCCAGCCCGATACGAACCAGTCGTTGTGCATCGCCATGTCCCGGCACTGGCCAGGGACAGCCGTGTTCTCCATCATCCGCATCTCTCTGTGAAAACGGCCGGAGGAGCGCACTGTACGCAGTGAAGCGCTGTCCAAGGCCGCGTTCCTGTCCTTGCAACCGCTCGTCCGAGTGAACCGCGTGGTGTCGCTCGACCTGCCCTGGTCCTGGGCGGGAGAGTGGTGGGGCATGGCCCGAGGCGGGCCACGTTCCGACCGTCGCCCGATCCGGCGTGCCGGAACGCAAGGAGCGTGGCATTGCACCGGCCTGCACCACATGGCATCACCCACAGCCGCTCGTCAGTGTTCGTTGGCGTGCCGGGATCGGGCAGGGGCGCGTCAGGAAGGCACTGCCGTGAACGACCGCTCCTCGTGGGAATCGCGCAAACTCCGCTACTGGTCCGAGTGCAGCGGCCGATCCCGCCGCGGCGGCCTGCGTTCTAGCCACCCGGCGCCCGCAGCCTCGTCGGAACAGGCGCGGCTGGAAAGCTTCGTCCTCAAGCAACTGGGGACTGCCCCGGACCTCTGCGCCCATCCCTTCGGCATCTCCTCGCTTCAAGGCTCCAGTACGTCCCTCACGCTGCACCTCGATGCCTACATGGGCCGCAGGCAGTACTCCTTCCCGGAGCACTGTCTGAGTCGGCTGCTGCCCGCAGACCCGGGGAACGGTGACGACCCGCACGGGATCCCCGGTGTGCGGATGAGCGCTATCGGGGCCGGCGGCAGGCAGCTGCGTCTGGACATGGTGAGTACTCCCGGGCAGAGGGCCGCCCTCGTGCTCGTCCTTCCCGAGGGGCTGACGGAGGGCTGGGAGGACATCGAGCGTCGGCACCGGCGGTGGTGCGAGGCGAGCGGTGTGCAGCCGCTGTGGACGGCGGCCCCGCGGCTCGATCCCGTGGAGTCCCATCAGCGCAGCGCCTATTCCAGCTTCGAGGGCTCACGGGCCGGGCAGGGCGCGGTGGGCAGCGCGCTGCTGAGGCGTATCGCGCTGTTTCACACTGTCACCGCCTTCTACCGGGTCCAGTGCTGGGACGACGGCGGCAGCTGGAAGATCGACGCTCGCACCGCCCATCCCCGGGCCCGCTGGCACGATCAGCTCCTGCAGCGCCTGTGCCACCCACGTTGGGGCCTGCCTGTTGACGTCGCCCACCGGTTCTGCCGCTGCGCCGGGCCAGGCACCTCCTACCAGTGGGACCACACCTGCGCCTTCTACTTCGGCTGCCACACCACCGGTCATGACGACCCTCTCTACCTTCGCGTCCACGCCAGCCCCGAAGGACACGACTATGACCGGCAGATCGCGACGTTTCGTCAGGTCGGCGCCCCGGCGCATTGGATGGCCCGCGCCTTTCCCCGGCGAGCACTGGAGCACCACGACCAGCACCGTCACGCGGAACGGCTGTAGTAGGAGCCGAGGCGGGCGCCGGGCGCGGCGCCGAGACGGGCCAACAACCGGGGCCCGACTCTCCCCAGGCCCCGCGGTCACCGCGGGCAGTCGCAGGCAGGGCCGCACCAGCAGATGCGGGCCCTGCCGTGCGGCGGAAGGGATCAGGCGGCCGGTGTGTAGCGGACGATGGTGTCCTCGCACGGTCCGTCGGCGTAGACCTTCAGCGCCTCGAGCTCACGCTCGTCCGCGGTGAGCTGCCAGCGGAGCTTGGTCGCAACCCACTCCCCCCACATACCGGCACTGCGCCTGCGGGGACGGCGGCATCCAGTCGGCCGGGTCCTGGTCGGACTTCTGCCGGTTGCTGCGCGCCGTCACCGCGACCAGGGAGACGCTCGCCCCCTGGTCGTTCGCGTAGGCCTCGCGCCGCGCCGCGGTCCAGGTGGAAGCGCCGGAGTCCCAGGCTTCCGCGAGCGGCACCATGTGGTCGATGTCCAGGGCCCCGGGGTGGTGACCTCCTGGCCGTCGTAGTAGGAGATCCACGTGCGCCGGTGAGCTTGCAGCCGGTCTCCACCGTCGGCGCGACGACCGCCTCGGACAGGAGGACCTCGGCGCGGGTGTTGCACCCGTCGGACTTGTCCTCGCCGGAGTTCCAGTGCTTGAAGGACCTGCGGGTGTATCCGGCACGATTCTCCTCCGCCGCCTGCACCAGGCCGACCGCGTCGGCCAGGGGGGTCACCTCCCCGTGGCGGGACGGCGAGTGGTGCTGCGACTTCGTGTCCGGCGCTTCACGTGCGAGGCCGTTTCTTGCGGGCGGCGGACGTTCGTTGAACAGGTCGCGGGCCTGACCCGCCGGCACAGCCAGCGGACCGAACGACTGCGATCGGTGTTGGCCGAGGTCGGCCTCGCTCTGGCCGGTCGCGCCGGTGCTCGGCTGGTGGCCGACGTCTTCGGGGCGAGGGTCAGCCGGAACACGGTCCTGCGGCTGGTCGACGCCCTTCCGGAAGACCAGCCACAGGTACCGCGCGTGGTCGGCGTCGATGAGTACGCGATGAGCAAGGGTCGTGTCTACGGGACCGTGCTGGTCGACGTCGAGACCCGTAGGCCGGTGGGCCTGCTGCCGGATCGCGAGGCAGGCACTGGCGGCCTGGCTGGCCGAGCGTCCAGGGATCGAGGCCGTCTGCCGCGATCGCGCCCCGTTCTTCGCCGAGGGCGCCAGCATTGGGGCGCCCACCGCGGTCCAGGTCGCAGACCGCTTCCACCTCTGGCGCAACCTCGGCGAAGCGGCCGAGCGGTGCGTCTCCCGCCACCGCCCGTGCCTGCGCGCGACCTTCGCCGCGTCGGAGCTGGAGAAGACTCCGGCTCCGACACCGGCCGAGGGCGGGTCGCCATGGCCGACCGGGCACCGGTGCGCCGACCGCACCCGCGCCAACCACGCCACCGTCCACGCGCTGCTGGCCTCCGGCCGCAGCCGACGCTCGATCCAGCGCCAGCTCGGCATGACATACCGAACCGTCCAACGGCTGGCCGACGCCGCGAGGCCGGAAGACCTGTTCCAGGGGCAGTGGCAGAACCGCAGGACCAAGCTCGACGACTTCAAGTCCCACCTACACGAGCGATGGGCCGAGGGCTGCACGAACGCCTGGACCCTCTGGGAAGAGATCAAGACGCACCGCTACACGGGCGGCTACGAACCGTCCGCGCCTACCTCCAGCCGTTCCGTACATCTCTGACCGCGCCTGCAGCCCGTCCGCCGTCGCCACGCACGGTCACCGGTTGGATCCTGACTCACCCAGATATTCTGCCGGATAGCGAGAGGCTCAAGCTGAAGGCCGTCCCCGGGTCCGCGCCGACGACCTGCCCAGTCTCCACGCCTTCGTCAACGGCCTCGAACGCGATTCGCTGCCGTCACCGCCGGCCTGACACTGCCGTGGAGTTCCGGCGTCGTCGAAGGGCACGTCAACCGAATCAAAATGATCAAGCGCCAGATGTACGGCCGGGCCGGCTTCGGCCTCTTACGGAAACGGGTCCTGCTGGCATCCTGACGGGACGGTTACGAGCTCTGCTGGAGTCGCTCCGCAGCCTGAGCAGGGGTGTCGTAATAGCCGGGGCGTGCCAGCAGGACCGAACTGAAGTAGTACCCCTGCTCTTCCTCTGGCTTGTCATCGGCCACGAACGGGCGCCAGAGGCCAAGGAGCAGGTCAGAGGCGACGAAGGATGCCGGGTCGTCGGGGTCTGCCTCGATCGAGGTGTGCTCGCCCATGCGTTGCACCAGCTCGCGGGCCGGGGTCGCGAACACGTCCAGGCCCCGGAAGGTGACTCGGTCTGTCTTAGTCGACGGCCTCCCGAGCTCGATGGCTTCGAGCATGTCACGCGTGCAGTGGATGCTGATCATCAGTCCACTGGGACGGAAGACGTGCTGCCCCGGCCGGTCGACCTCCGAGACTGCGGAGAGATCGCGGAGCGAGTTCAGCGCCGCGTCAGCCGAGTGCCGATTCATACCGATCTGCAACGGGCCAACGCCGGTTGGCGGGGCGAGGTCGAAGTCCATACGGGCATGATCCCAGACAGGTCTGTCAACCAGTCACGAAGGACGGCCCTGCCCCGAGGGTTACAGAGCGTGTGAGCTCCACAGAAATTGGACCAGAACCTGAGTTTGGGAGTCACCAGGTCTCTTGCCAGGGCTGTCGGTGGCCAGTTAGATCTCCCCGCCCTCGACGAACAGGGTCCCCCTCATCGGGGTGGACCCCGATGTCCACGGTTCTTGTGGTGGCACCGTCAGCCAAGAGGCCAGCTTGGGTTTGGGTGCTCTGCCATGCGGCGGACGGTCGCTCGGACGTTCTTCAGCGGCCGTCGCACGGGGCGTCGTCCGCAGACACCGGCTTGGTGTCGGCCACCAGGCAGGAGGAGTACACCCGCGGCGGCGTGGGCCGCGGCTCCGGTTCCGACGTGGCGCCCACGGCAATGGTCGCCCCGGCAGCGACGAAGGTTAGCCCTGCCATCACGGCGAGCCAGGTACCGCGGCTCACCGATCACCACGGAAGTGGTTACGGACATCGTCACGGCAATCGTCCTCGGTGCCGACCTGGACTTGTGAAAAGACCAGCACTCCGTCTCCCTTGCCTTCCTGCTTGGCCTTGGCCAGCTGCGTCTCGATGTCCGCGATGCGCTCGGCGCACTCGGCACTGACGGACTTCTCGGGCTGCGGATCTGGGGCCGAGGAGGCGTTCAGTTTAGCGGTGGCGGCGAGGCAAGCCGCGCACAGCACCGCCCACGCGGCAACCCACCCGCGGCGGCTCATCCGTATCGGCTTAGGCATCCAGGCATCCTACGAGCGCCGCGGCGGGCTGTCGCCGAATCACGGTTTCCTCGTCGACGAGACCACCGACGAAGCCAGCTGGCATCGCCGAGGAGGGCGACGGTGTCCGACCGATCGCGTGTCAGAGGAAATCCTGAGCTGCGGCGACGGCCGTAGGGCCGAGCCGGCGTGGTGGCCTGCCACGGCACTGCCGTCATTTTTCGACATTCACGAGCCAGCTGATCGACAACTGACTCCGGAACCGGTCGACAATCGCTGTTCCTTGAGATGCACGAAGCCACCCGTCACGTCACCGCGATCCCCCGATATACGGAGGAGGAGTGATGGAGGGCTGCGACCACCATGTCTGCGGTGTCACCCCCAGCAAGCGCTGCTGCCTTGCCGAAGCGCGTGGGGCTTGACCACTGTGACGAGGCCGGGGGGTGCGGTGCCCTTCAGTGGGCGGCAGCGCTGACACGTCCGGCGCACGGTGGACAGGCACAGACAAACCAGTACGCATGACATGGGGGATCGATATGCCTGAGACCGATACCAGTCCCGCGGCAGCCGACTGTCTACACCGGCTGCGGGATGAGGCCATGGCGATGTTCACCGAGTTGCAGCGGGCGGATACGAAGGCGACAGCGTTGTGCGGCGTGGCAGGTGGTCTGCTTGCTGTGGACGCGGCGGTGCTGACGGCTGCGCCTAGGCCTGAGCGGTTGGCTATGGCTGCTTTGGCGGTTTCCGGCGTTCTTCTCGGGGCTGCTTTGATCATGGGTATGACTGCGATCCGTCCGGTTCTGCCGCGGGGAAACAGGCTGCGAGTATTTGCCTGCTCGGCCTCCAGCCTGTGCCGAGCTGACGCCCACTTTCCGGCAGGCGCAATGGCGGTCTCGAGCGAGCACCTGCGGGCGGAAGCGGAACGGCTGGAGCTGTTCACGCTGTTGGCGCAGCGGAAGTTCCGGGCTGTGAAGCGGACTGTCGACTTCATCGCCAGCGCCTTGGTGGTGGCCGGATTCGGACTATTGATCCTCTACATCACGGGTTGAGAAAATCACGGTATCTGTGATGGTTACCGCACGCGGGGGTGGGATGTATCAGCCGCATATCTCTATCATCGGGCCGCATTTGTGGTCCGAGTTGTCCGACCTCGTTCCTCCTCGCATGCGGCCGGCCAGAAGCGTCCTGTTACGTCAGGGGGACCCCGGTACCCACGTCGTCATGCTGGCTTCCGGATCCACCCTGGTCACGCTGACCGGCGCACATGGAGAGCGTGCGTTGCTGGCGGTGCGCGGCGCCGGAGAACTGCTCGGTGAACTGGCTGTCCTGGACGACCAGCCGCGCACGGCGTCGGTCATCGCCGCCGAGGACTGCCGGGTACATATCGTCCCGGCCCCCGAGTTCCTTGCGTTTGTCGAACGCCATGGTCTGCAGACTGCGCTGCTGCGGCACGCCATCGCGCGGGTTCGTGAAGCGGAGTTGGTCCGCCTGGAGATGGCCACTGCGCCGGTTGCGGTGCGTCTGGCCTCGGCTCTGGGCCGGCTGCTGCAGGCCGCCTCTGCGACGGGCCCGGACTACATCGTGCGGCTGACCCAGGAGGAGCTGTCACAGATGATCGGCGCGTCCCGCAACGCCGTGGGTAGTGCGCTGAAGCCGTGGCGTGAGAAGGGCTGGCTGGTCACCGGGGCTGCCAGTGGGCTCGCCGTCCGGGACATCACCTCGATCCAGTCGCACGCGGACATGGGCAGGTGACCGACCGCACTCTCGCGGTGCCCAGTGCTGGGCACCGTCTCGGTGAGCACGCGGCCAGCATGGGGCATCCGCACAGCCCCTCTCCGCGAAAGGCCGTCCATGACGCCCGAGGACTCACACGACGCCGTCGACGTTCCTGAGGAACACGCCCTCCTGGTGGTCGACATGAAGGAATACAGCCAGATTCCCGAGGCGAGGATGTCCTCCACCCGATCCGATCTGGACGACATCCTCGCCACCGTGTTCGCGCAGTGCATGATCGGCGAGATCACCGTGCTTGAGAACACGGTCAAGGACCGCGGCGACGGCGCCATCTTCGTGCTTCCGGCCCGGCACGCAGCCCGGCTGATCGATCCCTTCCTGGCCCACCTGAGCCGGGCCCTTGAGCGTCACGAACGGACCAGGCTGGCCAGCGCACCGCCGATTCGGCTGCGCGCCAGCGTGCACACCGGCCCCCTGGATCCGCCGGACCACCGCGGTGATGCCGTCAACGACGCCTGCCGTCTGGTCGACAGTGACGCGGCCCGCGGTGCCATGGCCGCCGCCGTTGCCCACCACCTGCCACTGGCCGCGGCAATCTCCGACACGGTCTTGCGCCGTACTGTGCGCGCCGGCCGCACCCCGTCTCTCGGCATGCACAGCTTCCAGCGCGCCACGGCCCTCGTCGACGGCAAGCCGGACTTCCAGGAGACGTGCTGGCTCTTCGTCCCCACACTGGCGCCGGCCGTGATCAGCCCCTACCTCGCCACATACACAGGCACGGCAGCCCTCGACCCGCAACCCCAGCCGGCCCCCGCCGCAACGCAAGAGGCCGGCGACGGACACCAGGACAGCGTGCGGCAAAAGGGCAGAGCAACAGGCAAAGCACGGCTGGTGCAAGTGGGCCGCGACTACATCGCCAGCCCTGAGGAGCAGTCGTGACGGGCCCGGAAGACAACGAGAAGAAGCTCTATCAGCAGGCTGAGGCGTCCGGAAACGCCCAGGTGACACAGGTTTCCGGCGACTACGCAGAACACATCCACCGGTACGTGCGAGGGTGGGAGAACCTGCGCGGGGTCCACATCGGCGACGCCGAGATGGATTTGGTTGAACACGCCTTCGTCGACTCCCCCGGCCCGAACGGATCCGGACAGGCGAAAGTCGGCGCCGACCGGCTTACCCGCGCCTACGGCCGGAGCCCCATCCTTGTGGTCTGCGCCGAGGCGGGCGCTGGACGGCGCACCACCGCACTGCGCGTGCTGCGCGACGCGGGGGTCCCCCGGAAACGGATCCTGTGGCTGCTGCTGGACTGGGACCGGCCCCGCACGGAGCAGATCCCCTTTACCGAGGGGCACGGCTTCGTCCTGGATCTGACCGGCTACCGGACGCTTGCCGAGGACTTCTACACCGGGCTCGCGGACTATCAGAAGGAGGCCGAAGCTCATTCAGCATTCCTGATCATCCTGGCCGACCCGAGCGCTTGGCGCCCCGGCACGCTCACTGCCGTCCCCACCCTGCCCGTCGTCCGCCCGCCGGCACCACAGGTCGCCGAGGCTCACCTGCAGTACCTCGCGCCCGCAAGGGCACACTGGCTGAGCAGTGACCCCTTGGACAGCCTGCTGGCCGCAGGCGCCTCAGCTGCCGAGGCTGCTCGCCTGGCCAGGCTCATCGCCCAGGCCAAGGACGACGACACGATGGCGGTCAAGGAGGAGTTCGGCGACTGGAAGGACCACTTGCATCATTGGTTCGAGAAGCACTCCGCCGACAAGGACCTGCGCGAACGTACCCTCCTGGTGGCCGCCGCGCTCCTGGAGATGGTTCCGGCCGATGTCGTACTCGATGCAGCCGACCGGCTCTTTACCGAGGTCGGAGGCAAGCTGCCGCCTGGCGGTGCGCTGGCCGGCCTCGACCTAGAGCAGCGTCTGAATGCGATTGACGCCCGCCAGGTGGAGGACGAGCATCTATCCCTGGAGGCCGAGCAGCACGGAATGCCCGCCGCGGTCCTGAAGTACGTATGGCAGCAGCGGCCGCAACTGAGGCCGGTTCTCCTGGAATGGGCTTCGCAGATCAGCGCACCCGACGGAATCGCCGTGGGGTACTTGCAACGAATCGCCGACTGCTTGGTGCAGCTGTCCCTTTTGCCGGGCGGCTCAACAGTGCGGTCCGTGGCGAGCAACTGGATCGGCACAGGCCGCAGCACACACCGGCAGTTGGCGATTGAGATCCTGGAGACCATGGCGCTGCACCCGGTGACGGGCGTCGCCGTTCGCAAGCAGCTCTACGACTGGGCTCACCAGAAGACGACCAGCCCTGAACTGATCAAGGCCGTCGGCAAGATCTGTGCCGGCCAACTGGGACGGAAGTATCCCCGGGTCGCGCTGACCCGGCTGCGTCTGCTGGCCGCGAGAGGCGACGACGTGTCACTCCAGGCAGCCACCGACGCCATACGCATCCTGGCAACCGATCCCGGACAGCACCTCTTGGTGCTGTCCGAGATCGTCGGGTGGGCCGAGTCCACCGACAGCACGGTGCGCAGCGCCGGCGCGAGGACGTTCCTGGCCTTGGCCGAGACCGGCGAGGCACTTCTCCTGGCCGGCGGGACGGGGGCACCCGACGGCCCTTCTTCCACGCTGGCTGGTGAGCTCTGCATCCGCGGCTGGCAGGTTCTGCTGCAGGAGCCGGCCACAGCCGAGGCGGCGCACGTCCGCCTGGCGGCCTGGCTCGACTCGCCGGAGCTGCCCGACGAGGAGATCCTGCCCCTGGCCACCGCCGTGCTGCGCGGCTGCGCCGGGCAAGTGGGACCAGCCGCACTGCTGGTGGGCTCTTCCGGCAGCTCCGATCTGGGGCGATCGCGCCGCCGACGGCTGCTCGATGAGATCCTCACCGATCACGCGGCATCGCCCGCCCGAGACTGGCCCCCCGCGCACCGTGCCGGTCAGCCCTCTTCCGAACCGGCGTGAGGCTCCTGCCGTGGCGCAATCGAGTCGGCCGCAGCGCACTGCGTGCCGCCCACACCGATTCGGAACAGCATCCGTTCGTCATGACCGGCGAGCGGATAGCCAGCCACCTTGCCAGTGTGTTCTTCACGGCCCGCATCAACGGATCGTGGCGCCGCCCCGGCGCCTCGGCACCAGATCATCAAGCGCCCGCCGCTCTGGCGCGCGACCATCTGCGCCGTAGGACCGCGCATGCCGTGCGGCCGTACTCCGTGCTCGACGTGGGTGCGGCCCAGGACGCGGCCAACGCCGTTCTGGCGCACTGGAGCCGCGTATCCGGGCTGGAGGCCACAGGTGCCGTCGACCTGCATGTCACGGCCCACGACCGCGGCCTTGCCGAAGAACACGCCCGCCGTCAACAGGCAGCCGATCTCGACCACGAAGAGAACCTGTACCGCCTGGCCCAGCTTCAGCGGGTCCTCGCCGACCCTGACCTGCGCCGGGTGTGGTGGATCGCCCGCTTCCCGGACCGCTTCAACGACATCCAGGGGCTTACGGCAGCGCTGGAAAACCTTCCCCAGCCGCATGAACCCATGGACGACGACCTGCGCGGTGACGTCCGGCGCTTCACCGACCAGCTCTTCACCGACCTGCACACGCCCCAGCAGCGAGAGGTCTTCCTCCAGGCATTCGTCCAGACCCTCAACGTCCTCGGCCAACACGACCTGCAGGCGACCGCCGCCCAGTGGCTCGGCCCTGAAGCCCCCGGGAGTCAACCCGCATGAAGACCCCTACCGCCCGATGGCTCCTCGCTCCTCTGCGACAACTGCGCACCTTCCAGCTCATGGCCCGCCACGGTCCGACCCTGCCGTACGAAACCGCGTGGGCCCTGATCACCTTGCGCACCTCAACCGAGGAAGCGGCTTTCCTGCGTGCCTGGAACCGAGAAAATCCGTGCGGTGCCCCTGGAATCCACTACGACCAATGGCACACGCTGGACCCGGCAGAACAACGGCGCCGCCGTAGATGGCTGAACCGCCATGGCCACTCTCCCGTCCAGCACTTAGGACTGGAACCCAGCCTCGTCCAGAGCGCGGGCATTCACGTCCTCGACTGGAGCCGCCCCTTGGACACCGAGGGCAGGCAGCCGTCGGCACAGCCTCACCAACCCGACTATTCCTGACACCACAATCGGCAACCATGCTCACCGAGTACCAGGGCAAGCCGCTGTCAGCCGGGCTCGATGAGTCAGACAGGGCGATCCCCCCGTCTCACACCCTCGCCGCAGGCATCGACCGCTAGGGCCTCCTTCGCTCACCCGCCACGCCCTGGCCGCCGACACGGCCCTTGGCGGCGGACCGGGGCGAGAGGATGCTCACGGTGGGCGCTCATCCCGGCCCGGCCGCTGGACAGCGTCAGCGCGTCGCCGGGCTCGCCTTCCATGAACTCAGGCTTATCTGCACTTCACCTGAACGAGTGCGATCGCAGGCACCACTTCTGCACCGTCACTGCCGGGCGGAGTAGGGGCGGATGCTCGCGGAGAGAGCAGCAGATTCAGGTGAGAGCGTGCGCCCTTGTCCTCTTCAACTGGTAGTTCGTGCGGCGGCTGATACGGCTTCGTCGACGGTCTGGTGGACGGCGTGCGGTGCGAGCTTGTCGGTGAGCGGGTGGCGGGCCAGTTCTTCGGCGGCGCGAGTGCGAAGGTGGGCGAGGTGCAAGGTGATGCCCTGGTGGGCGAGCTCTTCCCGTAGCTCGGCAAGGGTGTCGAGGACGGGGACGCTGAAGCGGAAGCTGGCTGTGAGGTCGAGGACTACGGCGTGGGGGGCGGGTTCGGCGGCTTTCGCCAGTTCGCGTACGGAGCCCTTGATCCGGGCTACGTTGCCGAAGAAGAGGCTGCCGTCCGGGCGGACGGTGAGCACGCCGGGCGTGGTCGTGGCCTCGTCGTGCAGGGCGGTGTCTTCGAAGAGCGTGGTTCCCGGGAGCCGGCCGAGCACCGCGAGGTTCCGTTCGCTGGCGCGGGCGATGAATAGCACCAGCGAGAGTGCGACGGCCAGCAGCAGTCCCGGCAGCAGGTCGAAGAGGAGTACGCCGGCGAGTGCGGTGAGCGCGACCCAGAGGCTGCTGCGGTCCAGGGCCGCGTACCGGCGGAGCTCGCCGACCTTGAGGAAGCCGCGTACGGCCACGATGACGATGGCGCCGAGCACGGGCTCCGGCAGATCGGTGAACAGCGGGGTGAGGAATGCCCCGGTGAGCAGGATGAGGCCGGCAGCGATCAGCGAAACCATGGGGCTGCGCCCTCCGGCGCCTGCGGCGGCGGCGCTGCGTGAGGCGCTGCCGGAGACGACGAAGCCTCGTACGAAGCCGACGGCGATGTTGGCGGTGCCGATGGCGATCATCTCCCGGTTGGCGTCCACCTCTTCGCTGTGCTCGCGGGCGAAGCGGTTGGCGATGCTGAACGCCTCCGCGAAGACGACCAGGGCGACGCCGAGTGCCCCGCCGGCCAGCTTGATCCAGTCGCCGGCGGCGATATCGGGCAGATGCGGTACCGGCACGGCCGAGGGGATCTTGCCGACGATCTCCACTCCGTGGTCCTTCAGCCCGTAGACCGCCGAGACGAGCAGGCCGAGCAGGAGAACGATGAGGGATGCGGGCAGTCTGGGCAGGAAGCGTTCCAGGACGAGGAGCAGTGCCAGTGCCGCCGCGCCCACGGCGAGGGTGGTGAGCGACCAGTCGGAGAACTTGCTCACTACGGTCCAGGCCCGCTCGAAGAAATTGCCCTCGCCGCTGGAGACCCCGGCGATCTTCGCCGCCTGCCGCACGATGATGGTCAGCGCCATTCCGAAGAGGAAGCCGACCAGCGCGGGTTCTGGGAGGAAGTTGGTGATGAAGCCGAGCCGGGCGAGTCCGGCCGCCAGCAGGATGGCACCGGCGACGACGGCGAGGGCCGCCGACAGGCCGACCGCATCCTCGGGGTCGGCGCTCACGTCGGCGATGGTGGCGGCGGAGAGCACGGCCGCGGCTGAGGTGGCACCGATGATGAGGAAGCTGGAGCGGCCCAGCAGGGCGTAGAGCAACAGGGCCACCGGGGCGGCGTAGAAGGCGTTCTGCGGCGGGACGCCGGCGATCTGGGCGTAGGCCACGCACTCCGGGACGATCAGCGCCCAGGCGGTGAGCGCGCCCAAGGCGTCGCCGCGCAGCCAGGGCTTGCGGTAGTGGCGTAGCCAGTCGGCGAGCGGCCAGGCCCGCGGAGGCGCCGGGAGGGTCATGCGGCGAGGCCGCTGACCGCGTCGCCGATGAACTTGGCTCCCAGCACCATCAGCAGGACGGTCATGATGGCGCTGTTGTGCTGAGCCATCCAGCCCTTCCACGACGTCAGGACCCGCACTGACTTCTTTCCGCCGGTCAGGTAGACGCCGAGCGGCAGCAGTGCGCACAGTGAGCCGATCAGCACGAACAGCGCGATGGCGACGGTCTTGCCTCCCGCTGAGGCGGAGCTGCCCGCGATGGAGAGGGCACCGCCCACGGCCAGTACCAGGTTCTTCGGGTTGAGCCCGGACAGTGCGGCGGCCAGCCCCGCAGCCTTACCGGGGGAGAAGGTGTCGATGCTCTTCATCCAGCCGGGCAGGTCGGCTTCCTGCCCTTCGCGCGGGCGGCCCATCCACTGTTTCAGGCCCAGCAGGACGAAGAGCATGCCGGCCAGCAGCTTCACCCAGTACACCCAGGAAGCTGTCTGCCCGTCCTGGTGGGCGTCGGCGCCGGAGCCGAGCAGGACGACGAGCGTGCTCAGCGCTGCCAGGGTCACCACCCAAGCGGCCGTGAAGGCGATACCGTTCACGCGTCCACGCGGTGTCGCCAGCATCAGCACGACCGCGATGATCGGCACCGGACTGATGGCGATACCGACGGCCGGGGCGAGCATCTGCCCGATGGCGTCACCCATGATCAGCCTGCCACGGTCAGGACCGGTAGCTGCCAGGAGCCGTCCAGCACGGATGCGTCCGGTCCGTAGATGCGGATGATGACGGAGAAGGGGCCGTCGGGGGCGGGCAGCCAGTTCGCCGCCTGCCGCGGGTCGGCGGGCCGGCTGTGCTGGACGTGCAGAGTCAGACCGCCGTCCTGGTCGTAGACGAGGCCCGGTGTGCGGTCCCCGATGGAGTACCGGTCGATCGGATTGTCCACCAGGAGACGCTCCGGGAGCCGGTAGAGGGTGGCCGACCAGAAGAACCGCGCCTTGGGCAACTGGTCGGCGGGGAAGCGGACGGTGTAGTCGCGGTCCGAGGCGTTCGGCGGGCGGTTGCCCTCGTTGTCCAAGACCCATCCTCCGTACCAGGCCCCCACCGGGGGAAGCCCGTACAGGCCCTTGTCCGCGCCGATCCCGCGGGCGAGATAGTCCTCTCCCAGCTCGGCGCGTGTGCCGAACATGCCCGACGAGGTCGTCGCCCCGGCCTTCGCGGCGTCCAGCCGCTCGCGACCCACGCTGATGCCCTCATCCATCGCGGCACGGACCCCGGGTTCCAGAGCTGCCACATCGAAGGTGCCGCTGCCATCCACACCGAGAGCGGCCAGCCGCCCGCGTAGATCCTTCTGCGCGGGCATAACGGGGAAGAAGCCGAGCAGGAAGTCCAGCACGGTAAAGAACTCGATGTCCTGACCGGATTCCTCGCGCCACACCGGCCATACCGGGTCCGGGGCGGGGGCCGGGGCGTCGGTGCCGGCGAAGACACTCAGTGGCTTCAGCCCGTACTGCTCCTGGAGGGCGCGCAGCTCCTCGACCTCCTCCTCGGTCAGACCGGTGAGGGCGGTGCGGCCCAGGCAGCCCACGAGCTGGGTGTAGGAGCGGAGGACCTCGGCCACACCGTCGGGCACGTCGCCGGACCACCCGGGCCCCGCGATCATGTAGTGCCCGCGGTCCTGGCCGGTGGTGCGGGCACCCACGTAGCCGACGTAGGTGGTGTCCAGGTCGTGGAAGGGCAGCACGTAATAGCGGTCCATGGCCGGCACCGACACGACCCACGGCTCCGCGCGCAGGTCCAGCCAGCACCACGAGTACGGGGTGTCGTTGTTCGGCGTGACGATGTCGGTGTTCTCCGGCCGCGATGCTGCGGATAGTGCCGGAACGTGCCGAAGCCGCCCACGTACCGGGAATCGTCCGGGTCCACAGCCTGCGCGTACATCGTCCGGTAGTTCTCCAGCATCGGATGGCCGTACACCCATGCCTCCGCCGCCGTCGCCCGCACTGCGTTCAGATCCATACCACTCATGCAGCACCCTAGGTAGAAGAAATCTTCCCTTTGCCCTTCTGGTGATCATAAAGACGCATTCATGGCCATGCATGCGGGTAGGAGTATCAGTCGACATCTCCCACGAACGGCCCTGTCGCTGTCAAGCGCACCCCCGAGACAAGATCTCTGCAGGGAAAATCAGCACCCGGGTCCGGGCCGGTTCGAGGCGGCTCTCGCTGCCGGCCCGGAAGCCAAGGCCACACCAAGCGCCGGCCAAGTACGAGAAGCCCCACGCATGCCCGGAGGCGGGAGCGGCGGCACACACAACTTTGCCGCCCCTTCAGTAGCACGCACGCCAGCAGCCCCAAGGAGGAACTCGGTGCTGTACGAAGCCTGCCGGTAGCGGTCCACACCCGTACGAGATCGGGGCTGCTCGAGAGAGCGGGGATATCTACGCGGCTCGTACGGCCAGACCATGCGCCCCTTCGACCTCCTGGTCGTCGACGAGGCACACCGCACCTCCGGTGACCTCGGTAAAGCCTGGGCGTCCGTCCACGACCAGGCGCGCATCCCTGCCGAGCGGCGGCTGTACATGACGGCCACCCCATTACCGTTTTGGTGCCCCGCAACGGGGCGCCCGGCCTCCGGAGTTGGCATGACTGTCTCCCCCTGTCGATCGCATGTCTTGGGGGGTGGT
>NZ_JBVHKB010000021.1:0-33973 GCF_055559735.1 Streptomyces sp. NPDC023573 | reverse complement strand
GCGCGCGTCCTCCTCCGGAGGACCGACGCACGACCCTACGGGTCGTAAAGAGGATAAAGCCCTACGGGCTTTCAAACCCATTCCTTCGGAATGGGTTTGTGAATTCCTCCGGAATTCTCGCACCACACCCGGATGTGGTGCGGCTGTGCTCGGCGCCTGCGGGCCCCGGGGGTGACGAAAGGTCAAGGGACAGTAGGGCGCCTGCCCGCACGGCTCCGCAGTGCGGGCAGGCTCAGCCCCGGACGACACGCACCGCAGCATTCGACCCACCGTCACAAACAACTACGCACCAGCAAGAGGGGGTTGGTCGTCTCGGCCGGAGCGTGAATCGCGTACCGCATTCTCGGCCGTAGCTAAGAACTGGACTCAACACCCATCACCCTGCATCACTAACAGCCATGGGTAGGGACCGTTAATTTCGATGGTCCCTGCCGAGGGCTCAGACGCACGGCACGGCCCCCGCCACCACATACCGAGGATCACTGAAACTGCGCAGTACTCACCAACCTGCGCAGGCACGCCGGGAGCCAAAAACATCAAAGGTCAGACGGCTGGACCATCCCAACCCTGCGCAGAGTCAGTGAGCCACCCAGCCAAAAACCACTCACCCGAACTGCATAAAACGAGGTCAGGAGCATGGCCACTGCGCAGGTTTACCGAGCCTCGACACCTCGGCTCTTATATCAATTGTTTCCAAATCTGTGGGGGAACTCCGAATCCCTCCGTTAGAGACGTCCGGAATCGCTCTGATATTCAGTCCGTCAGGAATCTTGCACTGTCTCCAATCGCCGCTCAGGGGCACTACTCCTGACGCTCAATGACTTCAGTTGTCTCCGGCCTCCTTCGCTGCAAGCACGGGCTCCTCGACAAACTCCTGCCGTTGTTCAGTGAACAGAGCCTCACGGCGTAGGCGGCCGGTGATGTTCTGAACGCGCCCTCGCGCCTTGTTGCGCGCTTTACGCACCAGAGCATGCGTCACGGGCTGCCGTTCCTGCTCCTGGGCCTCTGCCTCGCGACGCGTCCGCAGTTCCTCACGCGTTGCCGCCCACCGGCCGGCGCCCCCGGACGGCAGCGGTTCTCGACCGGCCGCGAACCGAGTGCGGTGGCAGCCCTGGGGTACACGGGAGTTCTCGACAGCCAACGGAGGGGACCTCGATGATGAGCCACCAAGGGACGGACGACCCGTCGGAACTCGGCGATCTCGAACCCGGCACCCGGCAGCGGGAGCAGTTGCGCAGCCGCATCCAGAACATCGCCCTCACCGCACTGGTCGTGGTGCTTCTCCTGTGGGGGATCTGGTCCGCTGTCGACCTGATCAGAGGCGAGTCCGAGTGGGCGTACTGCGCGGTGGCCTGGATCCTGCTCGCCCTGGCCCTGTACGTGCGTCTGTTCTCCGCCCGGCGCAGGAACCGGCTGGACGGGACTCCATAGGGGCGAAGTTCAGTACGCTTTTCGCCGCGCACCTGTAGCGCCGGCACACCAGGAAGCTCTCTTCCGCCTGCACAGCGCCCATCCGAATTCTCGTCTTCCGTCTGTGGCCGACTGGCTTTGTTCACGACTTGCGGTTCTGGTCCAACTTCTGTGGACCTCTAAACAAGATCAAGGCGTGGCGCGGTCTGGCCACGCGCTACGACAAGACGCCCGAGAGTTACCTTGCCGGGCTCCATCTGCGTGAGGCGATGATCTGGCTCCGTAGCCTCCGCCCCACTGCGTGATCACGACTGATGCGGGCCGTGGAACACTGATGTGCCGCCGTGAGAGCCCCGCCCATGGACCAGAGGCAGAAAGACTTCGTCGACGATCTCGGCGAGGACGGCGTCAGGCACAGTGGGGACTCCGAGCATCACGTACTCGTTGCGGAGCAGCGCCATGGGCGCATACGCGACGCGGGGGTGCAGCGCCTCGGGCGCAGCCTCACCGCGCGCCACCGCCCGCCCGAGCAGGGTCAGCCAGGCCGCCTCGTGCGCACCGCCCGACGGGTCGCGCAGTTCGGCCAGGAGCTCGGGAGTACTTCCGGCAGCCGCGATCAGGCCGCGCAGGATCGCTCCGTACGGCGATGACCAGGTGCTGTTGGCGCGCCTCAGCATTTCCAGTACGTCGCCGCGCAGCGAGCCGGTGTCGGGCGGTGCGGTCTGCTCCCCTGCCAGTCGGCGGTAGGCGGCCACGCCGAGCGCGACGCGGTTGGCCCAGCGCCGGTACAGCGCGTTCTTGTTCGTCCCGGCCCGCCGGGCGACCTCGTCCATGGTCAGGGCCGAGACGCCGGACTCCTTCAGCACCTCGGCGGCCTCCCGCAGGATGGCCTCCTCCAGCTCGGCCCCGCGTCGTCGCGTCGTCGTGGCCTGCTGTGGTTCCTTCCCGGCTCGTGCCACCGGCCGTCCCCTCTCGCGCACCGTACGGCTGGATCAGCCTCGTACAGCTGGATCAACGGTACGCATCGTACTTTCGCGTCCCCATGCGGCGCACTCTGCGCAACATGTACGGTACGACGCGTACCCAATAAGGTACGTCAAGTACCGTAAACCTTGAGGAGCATGCGTCGTGCGCACCTTCGGCATCACTTACGACACCGGCTTCACCCACGCGGGAACCACCACCCGCGAACCCTTCGACTCCGCCGCCGTCCGCCGCGAGATGCGGATCATCCGCGAGGAGCTGGGCTGCGACGCCGTACGCATCACCGGTGGCGACCGTGACCGGCTGGAGACGGCGGCGCGCCACGCGGCCGAGGCCCAACTGGAAGTTTGGTACTCGCCGTTCACCAACGACCTCACCACCGAAGAGCTCCTCGACTTCCTCACCGACAGCGCCGAGCGCGCCGAACGGATACGACGCGCGGGTGCCGAGGTCGTCTTCCTCACCGGCTCGGAGATCTCCCTGTTCACCATCGGCATGCTCCCCGGCGACACCTTCGAGGAGCGCGCCGCCGTCCTCGCCGACCCGCAGCGGCTGAGGGCCGCGCTGCCAGGGCTGCCGGCCCAGGTCAACGCCTTCCTCGGTACGGCGGTCGCTGAGGTACGCGCCCGCTTCGGCGGGCGGATCGGATACGCCTCACTCCCGTTCGAAGGCGTCGACTGGACGCCGTTCGACATCGTCGCAACCGACGCCGGATACCGCGACGCGCAAACCGCTGACCGGCTCGCCGACGGCATCCGTGCACTGACCGCGCACGGCAAACCGGCGGCCGTCACGGAGTTCGGCTGCACCACCTACCGGGGGGCCGCCGAGGTCGGGGGCCGGGGAGACGCGGTCATCGCCTGGGACGACCACGCCAAGCCGGCGCGGTTCGTCAGCTCTGTCCTCCGCGACGAACAGGAACAGGCCGACTACGTCCGCGAACTCCTCGGCACCTACGAGACGTCCGGACTCGATGCGGCCTTCGTCAACACCTTCGCCCGCTACGACCTCCCGCACGCGACAGACGAGGACCGCGACTTCGACAAGGCGTCCTTCGGCGTGGTCAAGGTCCTCGACGGCGGCCGTACCGGCACCACGTACCCGGACCTGCCGTGGGAGCCCAAGGCCGTCTTCCACACGCTCGCGAAGTATGGCCGCAGCCGGATCCGCACAAGCTCCGACCCAGCTGCAGCAAGGTGAAATCGGGTGGCTGCCGTCTGTGATGACAGCCACCCGACTGCTTGATCGCGACTGAAAACAGGCCCTAGTACGACCAGGCCAAGGTGGAGGCGTCTTGGGCTGCACACCAGGAGGCTGCACAAACGGCCCTGCTGGGCGTCTCCGGGCGCAAGAGCGGCGCGGAGCGCGGAGAAAGCCCCGGGAGGCCGTCCGGTGTCCGCGGAGCGTGCTCAGGCCGTCCAGATCGCGCTCGCGGAGCTGCGCCGGGCCGGTGAGCACCAGCGGGGCCTGGCCGGGCGGCTGGCACGCACGCACGCACGCACGGCGGGAACGAACGGACCTGGGCCCGGGCCGTCACCGACGCCCGGGCGATCCACGCAGCCGAGCTCGGCGCGGACAACGAGGCGCAGCGGCAGGCGTCGCAGCCGGAGTAGGACCGACCAGCACCGCCGCCTGGTCGTCGGTCTCGTTGCCGGTCCGGAGCCCTGCGATGGGCCGGGGGAACGGGCCAGCGCAGCGCCGCCCGCCTTCCCCGAGACCACGCCCGCCACCAGCCCACCACCACCCACCCCACACAGCAGGACAGGCCAGGTAGAAGAGGGGAAGTCCGAGCACTCACCACGCAAAAACCGGGCCCTGACCTGCGGTTGTGCGAGGTGTGGCTTTATCGAGCAGTAGCGACGTCACTTGTCGACGGGTTTGGGAGGCGTCCAGAACCACGGCCAGGCGGTGTTGATGAGTTCGGGAGGCGCCGGGCTTCTTGCCGGGACAGGGGTGCTCCTGTACGGGGACGGGCCACTTCGACCGCGGCACGGACTACGCTGACGTCATGTCACCGTCAGGCTGGACACGCCTCACCGAAGCGCACGGAGTGCGGCGCCGGCTGGCAATCGTGGGTGGACACGTCATCAGACGTCCTTTCCTGGTCTTGGCCCTTGTAGGTCTGGCCTTCCTCATCACCAGGATCGGCAAGGACTTCCCCGTGCTCTACGGGATGACCCCCCTGGGCGCCTTTCTGATCTTCGGGAGCATGGGGCGCTACCGTCCGGCCAGCCCTGCAGTAGACAGCGCCGGGAACTCCCTGCCGCCCGACGACGAAACGAACTGACCGACAGCCGACACCGCAGTCACCGTTGATCTCCGGCAAACTTCAGCCCTCTCGCTCTGCCGGTCGCCGCTCTCCTGGATCTCGCCTGTCCGTGCCAGCCTGGGGCGTCCTGGTTGGCTGGCAGAGGGAGAGGGGGCAGGGTGAGGGGTACTGCGGTGCAGGTAAACAGCGACTTCAACGGTCGGTTGAAATGGCGCGCTCGCTATCTGATCCACAAGGCCCGACGGCGGGGCAGGACCGGGCTGCTGTTGCAGGTGGACCTGCGTGATCCACCCCGCAGCATGTCACTCAAGTGGTGCCTGGTGTCGGTCACCGAAAATGGAGAATGGCTCTGCAGTGTCGATCGGACCAGCATCAGAAAGGTCCGATTCATCCCCTTGCTCCCAGGGTCGCATCCACTGCGCTTTGAGGTCATGCGGTATCGCAAACGTCGCTGCACACAGGCCCAGCAGGACATTGTGCTTGGTCAGGGAGACATCCTTCTCGTAACGTGCGACCCGGTGCAGCCGAACGTCTTCTACCGGCGCAGTCCCGTGGTAGACACCTGGAGTGCGCAGATCCTTCAAGCGGATCCGAACGCTTGATCAGCTGAGGCTCGCCAGGGGCCAGCCCGATTTTCGTTTCTGCCACCACGTGTTTGGGCGGCCGCAGTCGCTCCGGTGCCGTCATTTCTGCTCGACATTCCCGGGCCTGGTGATCTCCAACTGACTCCGAAACCGGTCGACAAACGCTGTCCTCAGCAATCGACGAAGCCAGAGGTGCGGTGCGCGGTGGCTGTAACAGATAGCGGCACAGGTCTTGTCGCACATCGTGTCGCACACCCGGCCGGAGCCGTGTCTGTCGTCCCGTCATCAGGCCCCCCGGGGGTTCGCGAACAGAAGCCGATCACCGTAACCGGCTGACCACGAGCGGTTATCGGGATTCAGCCAGGCAACGAGCCAGCGAGCCCCGGGGGCACGGCCGGGCATTACCTGGTGAGGGCGACGGCGGCGACCAGGCCCACGACGACCGCGACGAGGACGCCGCCGCCTCCGAACGCAACGGTGAGGGGCTTTTCCAGGCGGGGGTGGCGGTGGGTGACGTAGGCCAGGCCGGCGAGGAAGAGCCCGGACACCAGGACCAGGAGCAGCCCGACGAGCAGAACGAGGACGAGGTCGAGGGTGGACACGGCAGATCTCCATTTCGGTGGTGCGCTCCGGTTGAGCGCGGTGCCACAGTCCGCGAACCAGGCCGTCGAAGCGAGTTCTCGCGAAAATCCGTTCCGGCCGTCTGTCAGGCGGGTCCTGACGGGGCGTGGAGCGGATTCGCGAGCGGTTGACGAACCGGTGGTGCGGGGTGGTGGCAGCACAATCGAGGAGGCGTGGGTTAGCGGAGCAACCCTGTGCTCTCAGGGCGCAGCATTGGCCGCCGGGTCGGGCCCGTTCAAGAAATTCGAGCGACGAGTATCCGGGGCGCGGATTTCTTGAACGGGCGACGCGTCAGTGCTATTGGCCTGGCCGCGTGCTCGAAGTCTTCGAGCGAGTGGAACGCCCGGTACTCCGAGCGAGAGCCCTTCGCTGACTTTGTTATGGGGCGGAGCGAGGAAAATGTGACGCCGCGCAGCAAAGTTCTTCACTTCAGCTTCAGTAGCTGCTGGACGGCGCGGACCGGGCGGGTCGGCTGAGAGGGGAAGCCGGGTCGGTGAGGGCGCCTGCCGCACTGTGACGTTCCGAGGGGCAAGGTCCGCAAGTCCGGCCGCGACCGCGCCGGCCTTCGGCCGGGACGAACGCCACCCGCATCCGTTTTGACCGGAATCTGACCGCCACCCTGTCTGTTTTGCACCGCCATGGCCACCCTCACCCCACCGTCACCGGGTGGCGGTGCATTCCGGTCAGAACGGGCGGGGTGACGGTGGGGGTGCGGTGCCGGGTGACGGCCCTGACCTGCGAAAACAGCGAAAGGAGGTCCTTTCCATGTTTCGGCGTTTTCGGCTCTCAGAGGGCCCCAGGGAGAGAAATGACCGTGGGTACGCGTGCACACCGAACGCGCGCCGCTCTCTCGGCCGCGCGGATCGCCCGTCCGGCATCTGTCCGGGGATCCGTCCAGAGGGCGCGTTCATCTGTCCACTGGACAGATCCCAGCGGATCGCCAGCGGATGACTGGACAGATCCTGCCCGCCCCTCCGGCGACTGCCTGCCCGGCCGCGTACGGCGATCTCCCGGGCGAACACGGCCGCCCCCGACCGGAGACAGGGCCAGGTGACGCCCTGACAGAACTGCTCCAGCCAGGACCGCTCGGGGCGGGGCCCGCGCCACGGCACCCAGTCCATCAGCCGCAGAGCCGTGGCCCCGGGCCCGGTCGGCGGCGCGAGCCCGAAGCCGTCCTCCAGCCACCCATCAACCGGGCCGCCCAGCGCGCTGGCCTGGACGTGAAGCTCACCGGGCACTCCTCACGCCGCGGCCTGGCCAGCACCGGCCGCAAGCGCGCCGAGAAGCTCCGCAAGCAGGGCGGCTGGGCCGCCGACAGCCCGGTCTTCTGGGAGTACGTCAACGAGGGCGAACGCTGGGAGGACGCCGCAACCGAAAGCATCGGCCTGTAGCTGGCGAGACGGAAACGACCGATTCCGCCCCCCGGGGCCACTGGATCGCGTATGAGGCGATGCCGTCCCGTGACATCGAAGTTGGACCGTTTGCCATCGAAGGTGACGCGGGGCGCTATCTGCGGTCAGCGCTGATCGCGCCGTGCCTCCCAGATGGCGCGCATGTGCTGGGCATCTCGCTGCTCAGCGTGCTGCCGAGACCGTGCTATCAGGGGGCCCATCACTGCCCACACTGCCGAGATGATCAAGCATCGGGCCGCGAAGTCCCACCCCCACGCCAAGTCGCCCGCCCACGTCATGACAGCGCTCATCACGACTCCCGTCGCCACCGCTGCGCCGATCCGCTTCCACCACATATCCAGCAGCTACCCACTCAGGCACCGCAAGAGCGCCTGCGAGCAGTCCAACTTCGATGGCAAACGGTCCAACTTCGGTGTCACGGGACAGATGCGACTGTTCCACTGCGGCCTAGGGCAGGGTTCACCAGTCGCCGGACGGTTCGGCGCGAGAGAGGGAGAAACCTGATGAGCCAAGATCTGAACGCGGAGCTGTCTCGCATCTACGGGCGCTGTATCGAGCAGGTACGCACGATCGCCGCGCTCGACCCGACCAAGCCCGTCGTGGAATGGGACCAGTACACCTGCACGTCCGCCAACGAGTTCGCGTCGGACGTCGAGATGGCGTGGATCGGGGCTCACCCCGAGCACAAGACGCGTGACACCTACTGGGCGATCATGGGCGGCGTTCCAGTCGAGCGTGAAAGCGTCTCCGGGGACTCGCCTACGCGATACATCACGTACGGGCTGACGTCCTTCGCTCGCGTCCTGCAGTGCATCGAGGCCATGCGCGTCGGCCGATTCGACCCGCACGTGTCAGGCGGCATCATCCGGAACGACGAGGACTGACCCATGGGGGGACCCGGCCACGGTCCGGCCTCTACCGTTTCCGCCCCCTACTTGGAATGGATCACGCAGGCTCGCCCGCAAGGGACTCCTGATCGCAGCCGCAGGTGAAGGGCCACACTGCTTGCTGAACCAGACGCGGTCGACAGTCGGCACGTCATGCATCTGGTCGGCGAGGGCCTGGCCCTCGCTGTCGACTCGCGCGAAGGGTGCCCCGTACTTCGAGCGGCACCTGGTGCACCGCGCGTCGAAGTAGTACGAGATTTCGGTGTGCCGGTCGACCGGGACCACCGGATACCGGGTGCCGCCGTCGTGCAGCTGGACAGTGAAGCCTTCGGCGCAAGTACAGGACATGGCGGGAAGGTCCCAGCGGCCGGGGGCTCGGGCGGTCTCACGACGCGGCGCGTAAGGGGGATGCTGGAGGTTGACGACGCTGGCGCCGGCGGCCCCCTCCACCCGGATGCCGTCGACTGGAGGGGGCCGGGGCGGTCAGGGCACGTCGCCTTCCCATGCCCAGGGGCCGTCAGGGCGGCTGAAGGTCGGCCCGTACGAGGTTCTTCCGCCCGGCCCGTAGGCGCTGTGAGGGGTGATGAGCAGGGCGCCGGTGGTGATCTCTTCGTCTGTCCAGCCGGTTAGGGGTATCGCCGAGATACGGGTCAAAGGGGCAATGAGATGATCTTGAAGCCCTGAGTGGCCCACCAACGGCTTCGGCGCCGTCGAGCCCCCAGCGGGCGCCGGTGATGTCGAGGCGGTCGGCGATCAGGCGGCGGTAGGCGCCTTCGACACACCGACGGCCTACCCAACAGCGCAACAGGCAGCAACGACCCCAGCACTGCCCACTGTTCATCTGAGTGATCACCTCGCCCCACATCGAGATCATCACGGCATCGGGCGAGTCACCACCCGAGTGGAAGGCATGGCAGGATCGCGGCCATGTCCCTCAGCGTTCCCCGCCTCCGGATCGGCTCGACCGAGATCATCGCCCTCACTGACGGCGAGGGCCCGTTCTTCTCCCCGCGCGCCGAGGCCTTCCCCGAGGCCACGGCCGCTCAGTGGGCCGAGGCCGACCGCTACGACCCGGGCGCGGTCGACGCCGAGGGCCGCTGGCGGCTCCAGTTCCGCGCGTACGCGATCCGCAGCGACAAAGGCCTCACCGTCGTGGACGCCGGGATCGGTCCGGCGGACAGCCCGGCCGGCTCGTGGGCGCCCGTGCCCGGTGCGCTCCCCGAGTCGCTCGCCGCCGCGGGCATCGAATCGGCCGAAGTCGACACCGTGGTGCTCACACATCTGCACACCGACCACGTCGGGTGGGCGGTCGTGACCGAGGCGGCCGTCCCATCAGCGGGCGGCGCGGTGGACGGCAACGCTTCGACCGGCGGCCGCCGCCCTTATTTCCCGAACGCCGAATACCTGCTCCAGCGGGCCGAGTTCGACGCCCTCGACGCGCTCAACCCGCAGCTTCGCGAGACCCTCACCGACCCGCTCGCGGCCGCCGGTCGGCTCCGGCTCCTCGACGGGGACACGCCGCTGCGCGCCGGGCGCGCGGTCGCCACGCCCGGTCATACGCCCGGACACCAGAGCGTGCTGGTAGCCGACGGGCGCGAGCTGGCGCTCCTCACCGGCGACCTCCTGGTGCACGCTCTCCAGCTGCTCCACCCCGAGCTCGCCTACGCGCACGAGGCCGACCCTGAGGCGGCCAGGCACTCAAGGGAGCGCATGCTCGGCCGCGAAACCGTCACCACGCTGCACCTGGCGACGCCGCATTTGACCGAGCCGTTCCTCTCGGTGTGATCGCGGCCGTTCGGCGTGGGTCGGGCCGCGAGGGCATGCAGACGCTCCAATCTCTCGGCGGTCTCGTCGTCGACGGGACTGAAGGGGGTAGCGCCGAGGGAAGCCCAAAAGCCGCCAGTACTTGATCTTGGCGGGTGTGGTGCTCGGTCCGCTCAACGCAGGCTGGCAGTCGGGAGTACATTGACGCGGTTCTGGTACTCGCGGCGGGCCTTGCGCTGGGCCGGGACTGCTGCGGTGCCGTCGACGGGCTGGCAGCGGTCGAGGAGTTGGCGGTGAACCGCGGGCGTGGCGGTGATGCGCAAGGTGTAGCCCTGGCCGCGTCGGCCCTGCACTCCCGAAGCTGCCGCCAAGTGACAAGTAGCTCTCAGTAGCGATGCCACCATGCTGCGGTCATGTAGTCGTCGGGGTGTTGTCGGATACTTCGGGGACGTAGCCGCAAAGTCGCGGTGCGCATTCGGCCTTGTGGTCTCGGCCCCATTGGGAGGTGTCTCGCTCGATGGAGCGGACGCGGTGGGCGAGTCGTAGCTGGTCCTTCCGGAGCAATGTCGAGGGCAGCGCTGTGAAGGTCTCCGGGAGTACGGCGACCATGCTGCTGACCTGCTCACCGTTGTACATCTGGAGCAGCATGGTGCACTGCCACCAATCGATCTCGCCGCCCCGGGCGTTCGGAGTACCGGGCCAGTAGTAGTTCGCCGGATCGGGGAGCAGATAGTGGACGCCGTCGGGGGCGAGATGGGCCCGGAACCACGATCCGCCACCACCCAGGCCGAGCCGAAGCCGTCGGGCCTCGTCGTTCAAGCGCAGACTGCTTCGGTGTCGAGGGCCTTGAGAACGTTCGCTGCTGCGGGTAGCGGCGGGCGCCCGGTCGGGGCCTTGACCGGCCATCGTCTGAGCAGAAGGCCAACCCGTTGCCGAGGCGTCATCGGCGACGGGGCCCTGCGGGATTGTGGCAGGGGTGGGGGTGGCGTCCAGCTTCGCCCTGCCTGTTCGATGTGACGCAGCATCCATGCACGGGCGTCCGGGCCGGCGGTGTTCAACACCCAGCTCATCGGCCGTTCGGTCATCGCCTGATCGAAGCTCCCGATGGGCTTGCCCTGGCGGGAGGGCCTCCTGGCACGTGGCCGTGCCACACCCGGAAGGTTGTGGCTCAAGTTGGCCAGGAACCTGATGCGGTCCAGAACCTCGTCATGGGAGGTGTCCTACTCCCCGCGCTGTGGCCTCCCGGCCAGATGCCGTATCTCGGTAAACGCCATGGCCGCCAAGAGCGCGGCTACGTCCCGGTCGAGCTCGGCCTCCTGGCTCCTCATGCCGATCCACCCTCAATGCCGCCCTCAGAGCAGGTTGTGCGGGCCTGGGTATGCGACAAGGAAATGCGACGGCGCGCGATGTCGACCTCAATGATCTTCACGGTGAGGGCGTCGCCGACCTCGACCACGTCTCCGGAGGATTCATCCAGCTCGCTGGTGTGCACGAGCCCCTGGAAGCCGTCCTCTCGGTCTTCGATGCGGACGAAGACGCCGAACGGCACGATCTTGGTGACCGGCCCGATGACCACTTGGCCGATCCGCTGCGCTACCTGCGGCCACGGGTCCTCCTGTACCGCTCGCAGTGACAGCGGTACCCGTTCCCAGACCATGTCGACGTCGAGGACTTCGGCGGTGATCTCCTGGCCGACGCCGACGACAATCGACGGGTGGTTGAAGGGACGCCAGGACAGCTCCGGAATGTTGATCACCGCGATGAAGCCGCCGATGTCCACGAAGGTGACGCCGAAGCTGGCGATGGACGTCACCGTGCCGGTGACGACCTGGCCGCGGCGCAGGGTCTTCAGGAACGCCCAGTCCTGGTCGCTGGGCGTCGGCTCGGTCTGCCAGCGAGCGCGCAGGACACCGTCGTTGTCAGGCAGTACAGCTGTGAACAGAGGGAGATCGATCTTCACCGGCATATATGGATACAACGCCGGCAGCATGCGCGCTGGCGAGCTGGGAGGTCACTGCCTCGAACTGGGTTTCGTCCACGACCGTGCTCGTGATCTGTCCGCCCTTGTCTTCCCAGATGACCTCCACCACGCCTTCGTCGGACAGAGCGGCCACGGCCGTGTCGACGTCGGTGAGCAGGTCCGGCCAGACCGCCAACTGGGAGCGTGGGGCCAACTGGAAGCGCACGGTCTCAATAGTGTCGCGAGTCAGGCGGTGCCACCGGGAGGCGTTGGTGGCGAAGACCTCCTCTAGGAACACGGCACGGTGGGCGCTGACGGTCCAGCGCAGGCGGCCCCAGAAGTCATCGTCGGCCGGACGCTGCACGTACGCGGGGTCAGGGGCGAACTCGTACGGCGACCTCTCCAGGCGTTCTGGGAACAGGCCGAGCGCTCGGGTGCGGGTCAGCGCGGCTTCGCAGGGCCGACTGCTGCCGAGGTAGAGGTACTGGTCCCAGCCGACGTGCACCGTGAACACTCCCTCTGCCTCCAGACGGCACCAGGCGCCGTTGTCGCGGAGCATGGCCCGGACTAGTTCCAGGCCGACGTCGATCGGCACCAGTGCGCCGTCGCGAAACCCGGCGGGGTCGGCGGGGAAAAGGCCGGCCAGGCCGTAGCCGTCGACCGGTGGCTCCAGGCCGAAGTGGGCGAAGCCGCCGAGTTGCGGCTCGCGGATGGCCAGCTTGTCGACGCCGGTGTCCTCGGCGAAGGCGGCGATAGCCTGTAGGTAGGCGGCTTCGACCGGTCCGTGGTCGCTGGTCGCGGGCTCGGCGCCGGTGTAGTGGCCGTACTGATTGCGGTCGGCGGGGTCGTACTTGGTGACCCGGTAGACGTAGGGCAGCACGTCACTGCCCGCCGGTGGTCGAAGGCGCGGATGCGTTCTGGTGGCGTTCAAGGACGCGGTAGACGGTGGCGCGGCTGACGGAGAAGAGCTCGGCCAGGTCGGCAATGGTGTGCTCGCCGGACTGGTGCTGCTGGACCAGGTGGCTCTGCTGGCGGGCGGTGAGCTTGGGCTGCTTCCCTTTGAGCTTGCCCTTGGCCCGCGCCACCGCCATGCCCTCGCGGGTGCGCATGCGCAGGAGGTCGACCTCGAACTCTGCGAAGGTGGCCAGGATGTTGAAGAACATCTTGCCCATCGGGTCGGCGGGGTCGTAGAGGGTGCCGCCGAACAAGAGCTTGACGCCGCGGGCGGTGAGGAGTCGCCGATGTCGCGGGCGTCGGGCACCGAACGCGCGAGGCGGTCGAGCTTCGGGACGACGAGGGTGTCGCCGGCGCGGACCGCCGCGAGGGCCTAAGCCAGGCCGGGCCGGTCGCGGTTGGTTCCGGTCAGTCCGTGGTCCAGGTAGATCCGGTCCTCCTGGACGTCCAGGCTGAGCAGGATCTCGCGCTGGGCCGTGAGGTCCTGCTCGTCCAGACTGCATCTCGCGTAGCCGACGCGTTCACTCATGCCCGGAGCGTACGGTAAGCCCCCGCTCAGCGCACAGATCACCGGACACCCTAAGACCGTGTCCTATGTGGGGGTTGGCTCGTTGAGCTCGTCATGGGGCGGGGTACGTGGAGTTGGATTGTTCCGGACGGGCTGTGGGAGATTGCGGAGCCGCTGATCCCGCCGTCGAAGGTGCGGCCGCAGGGCGGCGGGACGCAGGACACGCCTGATGAGACGCTGTTCGCCGCGATCATCTACGTTCTGGTCAGCGGATGTGCTTGGCGGGCGCTGCCGCCGTGCTTCGGGATATCGAAGTCGACGGCCCACCGCAGGTTCCTGATCTGGTCGAGAGCCGGTGTCTGGGGCCGGCTGCACGAAGAGATCCTGCACCGCCTGGACGACGCCGGCCTCCTCGACCTCTCCCGGGCCGTGCTCGATTCCGCGCACGTGAGGGCTAAAAAAGGGGCGAACTCACAGGTCCGAGCCCCGTGGACCGGGGGCGGATTCAAGGGGTCGTTGCAACACTGCTGATCAGCTTGCTGCCAGGAGCTTAGCCAGACGCTCGGCTGGGGTCTCCCAGCCGAGCGTTTTTCGTGGGCGGCCATTGAGTTCGGCAGCCACGGCAGCGAGGTGTTCGAGGCTGTGGCTGGAGAGATCGCTTCCCTTCGGGAAGTACTGCCGTAGCAGGCCGTTGGTGTTCTCGTTGGAGCCGCGCTGCCATGGGCTGGCCGGGTCGCAGAAGTAGACAGGCATGTCGGTGGCCATGGTGAACGCGCCGTGGCCGGCCATTTCCGTGCCTTGGTCCCAGGTCAGAGAGCGTTTGAACTGTGATGGCAGCGTCTGAATCGTGCGGGCAAGCACTTGGTGGAAGTGTTCGGCCTTGTGTGCGCCGTTGGGCAGGTGCAGGAGCATCAGGTAGCGCGTCGAGCGTTCCACCAGTGTCCCGATGGCGGACCGGTGGCCAGGTCCGACGATGAGATCGCCCTCCCAGTGCCCTGGAATGGCCCGGTCAGCGACCTCTGCTGGTCGTTCGCTGATCATCACCATCGGCGTCGCGAAGCGCGGCTGACGCCTGGCTGCGTGCCGGTGAGGCTTGCGACGGGTTCGGCCCGTGCGCAACGCGTGAACGAGTTCTCTGCGGAGCTCGCCGCGGCCCTGGACGTATAGCGCCTGGTAGATCGTCTCGTGTGTCACACGCATCTCCAGGTCGTCGGGGAAGTCGCGAGGCAACTGGGCGGCGATCTGCTCCGGGCTCCAGCGGCGAGTCAGACGCTCCTGATGTAGTCCCGTAGCCGGGAATTCTGGCCGATCCTTCCCGGCTTCGGCCGTGGCCGGCGTGCATCGGAACGAGCTTGAGCCGCGTAGGGCCGATAGACCCAGCGCGAGGTGTCTCCACGTAGTGGGATGCCGTTGCGTCGTATCTCACGACTGATGGTGGACGGGCTGCCGGCCCAGCTCAGCGGCAATGGCCCGGACCATTGCCTTCTCACGCAAACGATCGGCGACGTGCAGGCGATCAGCCTGGGTCAGGAAACGGCTCGGGACAACGGGAGCCGACGCCGGACGAGCCGGTGCGCGGAACCGGTCCTTTGCCGTCCTGCCGTTGCGCCATTCACGACCGGTTCGTTCGTTGATGCCCACCAGTCGGCAGGCCTCGGTGTTTCCGTAACCCTGGTCCACGAGCAGGAAGTATTCCTCCCGCTCGCGGACCAGTCGCCTGCGGCCGCCCAGAGCCTTGGCCCGGTCCTTGCGGATCTCGAACATCACACCCCTCAAGAAGAGGTGTTGCAACGATCGCTAGAACCCAAGGGGGCAAGCCGGGTTCCAAGATGCACGTCCTGTCGGACGCGAACGGACTGCCCCTCCTCGTCGGCCTCTCCGCCGCGAACACCCACGACAGCCAAGCGCTGAAGCCCATGATCACAGGTCACCAAACCAAACACGACCCCCACCGCGGCCGCTACTTCAAGCCCCAGCGCCTCCATGCGGACAAGGCATACGACGTCCCTCACCTGCGCAAATGGCTCTGGGGCAAGCACATCGGCGTGCGCATCGCCCGCAAGGGAGTCGAGTCCAGCGAACGCTTAGGACGCCGCCGATGGGTCATCGAACGCACCATGTCCTGGCTCACCGGCTACCGCAGACTCAACCACCGATACGAACGCCACCCCCGCAACTACCTGGCCTTTCTCGGCCTCGCAGCCGCTCTCTGCTGCTACAAACGGTTCCTCAAACTGACCATGTAGGACACGGTCTAAATGAGACGCCGTCAGCGCAGGTCGATCTCTCCCGCCGGGCAAGATCACATTTGTTCGCTGGGGGTTCCTCTAACGTACGTCGACGGGGCGGGTGCCCGGCAGGGGTCAGGACCCAGGCAGGTTGACGAAGTACTTCCTGGCGGAGTCCCCGCGCATGGAGCGCGCCAGCTCGGCGACGTGCTGTGCCTGGGTGACGGAGAGGCGACGCGCCTCCCACAGCAGAACGGCGGCGTCCATTGCCTCCGGGGCCGGGACCGGTGGTAGCTCACGCAGATGTGCGCCCGTCAGCGTGGCCAGTTCTCTGGCGTCGACCCCCAGCAGGGCTGCGAAATCCGTCACCAAGCGGGGTGTCAATTGCTTGCGGCCGTCGCCGATCACACCGTAGGTGGACGCCGACAGGTAGGTGGGCGTCACCACCGCCAGGACCTTCGCCATGCCCGACCAGCCTAGATTGCGGTATTGGAGCATGCGGATGACCCAACCGCCTGGACCGGCATGGGCCGCGAGCCGCTTGACGGCGAAGACGGAAAGTCGCTTCTCCTGCGGCAGTGAGCGGATGAGCTGCAGGAGTTCACGCCGCTCGGCAGAAGGGAGGTGCACCGCATCCATCACGATGTACGGTGCCCACCGCTCCGCCGCGGCATCCAACGGGGCCATGTCCTCCGGGACCGCCAGTCCCGCGAGGATGAACAGATCGACTGCGCGGAAGCCCACGACAGGCGCGATCCGCCGGAGGAGCCCCTCGCCAGGGGCTTCCCCCGCGAGTACCCCTCGGACCGCGTTTGTTGTCAATTCGGCGCGATTGGCCAGCTCCTGCACACTGAACTCTCTTTGGTCCAGCAACCGGGCCAGCATCACGCCGAAACCGGGGTGCTCCGCCATGCCTGCAGCCTCATTCATCTGCTGATTAAACAGGTGCGGAATCGAAAGGATCAAGGCGTCATCGCGTCCAAGGTTCGCGTGGAGTCGTCTTGCGGGGCGCGCTGTTGCGGGAGGAGCCGCCCGAGATGCAGGTGGCGGTTCATGTCCAGCTCGAACCTGCCGTAGGGGTTCACGTGCGTCCAGAAAAGCGGGGAGAGGCCGCGCCGGTCTGCTGCGGTGAGCTTGTCCGCCCACTTCGACTCGGCCAGGACCTCTTGGACCAGGAGCGTGTTGACGTGGACCAGAGCCGACTGGAGGAGGTGGAGGGCGAGCATCGAGATCTCCTGGCTCTCCTTGTCCTTGCCGGTCAGTTCGCCGTCCTTGCCGTAAAACAGGTCGTGGTTCGCGCTGTTCCAGTTCTCGACGACCTGCAGTCCCTCACCGATCTCACGGCGCAGATCGGCGTCGGCCAGGTAGTCGCAGATGCAGGCGGTGCGCACGGCCCGCCCCAGTTCCTCGGGCGCCCGGTAGGTGGGGTGCTTGGGACCTCCGCGGGTGAACCGGCGCAGGACCTGCTCGGCTTCCGCTGTGCCCAGGCGCAGGGCGGTGGTGTATTTGACGATCTGGTCGTACTGCTGGCGGATCAGTTCCCAGTCGATCGTCTTGGTGGACAGCACCGGGCCTAGGCACTGTTTCTCGGATCATGTTCTGAGCCAGATGACGAGGGCTGCGAGGGTGACGGTGCCGAGGTAGATGTAGGCGCGTTTCTCGTAGCGGGTGGCGACAGCGCGGAAGCCTTTCAGGCGGTTGATTGCGCGTTCGACGGTGTTGCGCTTCTTGTATCGCTCGCTGTCGAAGCCGGTGGGTCGACCGCCTCGGGAGCCTCGGTTCTTGCGGTGTCTTTGCTGGTCGAGGCGTTCGGGGATCGTGTGCGGGATGCCGCGTCGTCGCAGGTAGCGGCGGTTTCTGCGGGACGTGTAGGCCTTGTCCGCCAGGACGTGGTCGGGTCGGGTGCGAGGCCGACCGACTCCGGTGCGGGGCACCGATACCTGCTCCAGGACCCGCTCGAGCTGGGGTCCGTCACCCTAGTGTCCGGGTGTCAGGACGAACGCGAGGGGCCGACATCGCCCCTCGGCGGCAAGGTGGATCTTGGTGGTGAATCCGCCGCGGGAACGTCCCAGACACTCGCCGATCTGACCACCTCCTCTAGACGGGCGATCAGTTTCCGCAGTGCCGGATCGACCTGGTTCGTCCCCCGCTCGGCCCCCTTTTGAGGAACGGCGGCCGGAGGAGCCTTCCTCGCGCCGGCGGCGTGCTGGTGGGCTCGTACTGCTGTCGAGTCCACCGACACGTCCCAGTCGATCCCGCCCGCCGCATCCTCAGCTGCCTGAATGCGAGAGAGCAGCATCTGCCAGGTCCCATCCGCTGACCAGCGACGATGTCGTTTGTAGACCGTCTCCCACGGCCCGAACCGCTCCGGCAGATCCCGCCACTGCACACCGGTCCGCACCCGATAGAGGACCCCGTTGATCACTCGCCGGTGGCCGCTCCACCGACCTCCACGCGCACCACCAGGAGGCAAGAACGACTCCAGCCGATCCCACTCCGCATTCGTCAGATCCCCACGACCCATGAAGCCAGCCTGGCCCCAACACCCCACCCACGTCAGGAGATCCGAGAAACAGTGCCTAGGGCGTTTCTTTCGGATCATGAAAGTGAGCTGTTGGTCGATAAGATCGATGGTCCGTGGAGCAAACGAGGGGGTGTGATGACGCTCGTCATCGAGCTGCGGCGCGGGGTCTCAACCGCTCGGACCGGACGGAAGTCAGGACCGCGTCCCGCAGCGGGGGCACTTGAGCGGATAGTCGTCGATGACGAGCTCTGGGCGGCCCTGGAAACGTTGGGCCGACACCGGCTGCCCACCCTGGCTGACGTCGATCCCTATGGGGACACCGTGCTGCGCGGTGAGGCAGTGGACCGCTTGGTGCGGGAGCTGGGAGGCTCGGATCTTGCTCGGCTGAGAGGCGCCGAGAGCCAAGCCGTCTCGACGCTACTGGCCTGGGGTCTGCGCTGCCGCGCGAACAGAGACCTGCGCATTGCCTTCTCGGGCGATTAGTCCTCCACTCTCCGATCATCTGATCGTTGGTCTGGGTGTGCCGTTGACTGACGCGCAGTGGGCGCGGATCGAACCCTTGCTCCCGGACCGGACACCGCGGCGTGGTGGCCGGTGGCGGGATCACCGCCAGGTGATCGACGCGATCGCCTGGAAGTTCCAGACGGGATCACAGTGGATCCACCTTCCCGAGAAGTACGGCAACTGGCGAGGCGTCTACAACCGGCTGCGGATGTGGGCCATCGACGGCACCTGGGAGCGGGTGTTCACCGCGCTGGTCGCACAGGCCGATGCCGATGACGACCTCAACTGGGCTGTCTCGGTGGACTCCACCATCGTGCGCGCACACCAACACGCGGCCGGGGCCCGCAAAAAGGGGCCCCAGCAGGCGAACCAGCAGACCACGCCATCGGCCGGTCCCGCGGCGGACTGACCACAAAGATTCACCTGGCCTCCGATGCCCAATGCCGGCCACTGGCCTTCGTGCTCACCGCCGGACAGGCCGGTGACGCACCCGCCTTCGCTCACGTCATGGCCCGCCTTCGCGTTCCTCGACGGCGCGGACGGCCCCGCACCAGGCCGGACGTGGTCCTGGCCGATAAGGCGTACTCCTCCCGCGCGATCCGTGAACACCTGCGCAAGCGCGGTATCCGGGCGGTCATCCCCGTTCCGGCCGATCAGCGCGGCCACCGGCTGCGGCGCGGCAGCCAGGGCGGCAGGCCACCCGCATTCGACCGCGAGGCATACAAGCAGCGCAACACCGTCGAACGCTGCATCAACCGCTTGAAACAGTGGCGAGGCATCGCCACCCGCTACGAGAAGACCGCGACCATCTACCTGGCCGGACTTCACATCGCAGGCATCTTTCTGTGGTCTGCCCGCTGATCCAAACGAATGGCCCTAGCTGCGGCCACCGCTCGTCCTCGCCGGCGGCGGGGCGATACAGCCGGGCCGATCCGACGTTCTTCAGCCTGGGGATCAGGTTGAATCCGAGCATGTGCGCGAACGCGAACCCGACGATGGAGGCGCCGTGGGTGTCGGTGTACTGCCGGTCGACCTCCATGTCGGTGCAGTGCCGCAGCACGCCCTCGATCATCGAGGCGACCTCGGAGGCCGAGCAGTGCTTGAGCTGGGAGTAGATGCACACAGACTTGCGTTCCACATGCCAGTAGATCATCACGCCAGGACCCCGGTAGCGCTGGTGCCACTCAGTCATGAAGTTGCTGGACCAGGCACCGAACTTGTGGCTGTCGGAAGCGCACGCGGTGCCCTCGCCCCACCAGGTCTCGTCCCTGGCGGCGAAGGTGTGATTGACGAGCTTGATCAGCGCGGACCTCATGTTGGTCCGGTTCACAAACAGGTGCCGGATCCGGCGCAGGACCGCCTCGGACTCACCGTGCTTGCCGGTGGCCACCACGCGCTTGATGCCCATGTTGGTGCCCAGCGCGAACAGCACCAGCAGCAGCCGGCGCCGCAGGACATCACGTGGGACCGCCTCCCGCGAGGCCACCGAGGCGAACTCGGAGGTGAAGCTGGTGGCGAACTCGGCTTCTTTGAGGATGTCGATCAGGTCGATCGTCCCCCAGCGGCGCTGAATTTCGGCTTTCAGGGCGATCAGGTTCTCCGGCTCCTTCTGCTTGGCCAGCGGGGAGACCTTGATCCACGGCTCGCCATGCTTCCTGATGATCTCCACCCCACCCGTGGTGCCCAGCTCCAACGCGCGGTCGAAGTCCGTGAGTGCGTCGCGCAGCCGCTTCTGCAGGGCGGCGATGAACTCCTGCGGGTCCTGCGGCTGACGGATCGCCGAGTAGTGCACGTCGCGGTTGTCCTCGAAGTCCGGGGGCAGGTCGTCCTCCGGGTTGCGCCAGCGGCTGGCCCCGGCCACCCAGATCTCGCGGCGCCGCAGCGCGTCCCGCAGGCTGACCAGCACGCACAGCTCGTAGGGGATGCGCTCGACCCGGCCCTTGTCGTCCACCACCGCGGCCCGCCACTGCTCGGGCACCACCCCCTCCAGTGGCACTCTCTCCGCCGCGTCGAAGAACGCCCCGTCCTTGATCGGCTGGTCCAGGTAGCGCTTGAGCAGGTCGATCGCGTCCATGACCGGCCTGTAGGCGGTGTTGTTGCTCTTCAGCTCCCAGGCCGACAACAGTGGCGAGAGCATTCGGCGCCAGTGCGCCGAGTACGAGGACCGCAGCACCGTACGGATCCGAGCCTTGTACTTGGCCTCGTTCGCCGCGGCCTCCGCCGCCAGCGCCTTGAGCATCTTCTCCCCGCCGACCGCCGGATGGATTACCTTACGGACCGTGCCGGACGGCTCGGCCAAGGCGGCCTCGGCGACCCGCAGCATCATCGCCTCCTTGCCGCGGACCTTCTTCAGCTCCTTGACGAACTCGCCCTCGACCTTCTTCTCCGCCCGCGTATTGATCTTCTGCACCAACTGGATGAACAGGTCCACCAGCGAGTCGGTGATCTCGGTCTCGCGCACATGGCACAGCGCCGCCAGCAGTGTGTACCGCACAGGCCCCGGCGCGGCCACAAGGTCCGACGGATACTCCTTCGCCGCACGCGCCCGCCACGCCGACACCAGCTTCTCCGAGAACTCCCCGAACAACTCGGGCGGCAGCTCCAACTGACGCACCCGCTGCAGCTTGTTCACCTCCGTCAGCAGGCTGTCCAGGCCCAGCGCGCCGGGGTCCGCCTGCAGCTCGGTGAAGAACGTCCGGCCCCCGCCCACCCTGCCCTCATCCCCGTCGTCACCAGCCACCAGGTCGTCCAGCCGGGACCGCGAGGCCGCAGACAACCGCTCCACCGTCGTCGCGCAGAACCCCTCCTCGAAGGTGTTCACTGCCGAGGCGACCAGCCGCGTGACCTTCGCGGGCGCCGGCGGTTCCAGACGACCGTTGCGGCACCGCGCTACCACCGCTGCGGCCAGCCGGTCCCTGTTCAGCTCCACCGGACACAGCTCGGCCGCCAGCCACTGCGCGAGCTGGACCTGATCCTCCTGCGTGCACTCGCGGAACCCGAATGCCGCCCGGACCTCCATCCGGTGCCGCTTGATCGCCCGCCCGGACCAGTCGTAGGCGCCCCACTCCTCGGCCGGCACCTTCACCTGCTGAGCCACGTACGACACTGCGGCCGCCGGGACCTCCGCCGCTTCCTCCGGAAAGCGCGCCTCCACCTAGAAGAACTTCAGCAGCAGTGCGAAGCCCAGCCGGTTCGCCCCCGACTTGTTCCGAAGCCGCTCCTGGTCCTCCTCCAGCAGCGTCCAGACCTCAATCAGATCCTCCGGTTCCCACTCCCGACGCAACTCCTGCCCCCTCTCCTCGATCACCACAACGCAACCAAGTTGAATGCGAGCACCACAGAGGCAGGGCCAGAACGCCGGAACCCGGGACAGCCGGCCGTCAGATCGGCTACAGAGAGCTACTTGTCACTTCGCGGCAGCTTCGGGAGTACAGGGCCGCGTCGTACAGTCACGCCCAGGTCGAGCGTGGCGCGCTCGGCGGGCTCCAGGTCGGTGGCGCGGAGGAAGTCGGCCACCTTGCCCGGCATGTCGAGGACGACCGGCAGCTCCGGGGCCGGGGCGCCCGGGTCGACGGCCGTGTACTCGGGCAGGAGGTCGGCGACGGCGGTGCGAATGGGGGTGCCGGTAAGAATGCTGTCATCAGCCGCAAACGGCGGGGGTCACGTCCGGCGGCGTGCAGCGGGATCACGTTCGGCAACGTGTCGGGCGACCGAGTCGACGCCGGGGCGGGCGTACCGCTCCAGGGAGCGGACGGAGGCGTGGCGGGAGCGGGCCAGCAGCATCGGGGTAGAGGTGCCGTCCTCAGCGTCGTGTGTCAGAGCACTGTGACGTAGCCGGTGGAGCGTCCACCCGTCCAGGTCCTCGATGTCCTCGGGTGAGGCGAGCGGGTTGGCCAGCAGCCGGGTGTTCTCCTCGAAGATCTCCGCAGCCCGCCGATAGGAGAGCCGGGCACGGCCGGTCTCCGGGCACACGTCCAACGTCGGCGTCCCGGCCGGGGCCTTGCGGTCGGTGAGGAACAGCGGGCCGCGGGTACGGCGGGTGATCAGACGGGGCAGCAGTTGTGCGGTGCCGGACTGCCAGTGGATCCATTCCGTCGCCCCGCCCTTGGCGGTGATCTTGCCGCGTTTGTCCTGCGGGTACAAGTCTTCCACATTCAGGCACAACACCTCATCGGCCCGCGCGAACGTCTTCTCCCTGAGCCCGACGTCCAGGCGCCACAGGGTGGCGATCTGGTTCTCCGCGAGGGCCTTGGTGCGGTCCGGCGGTGCCGGCCGCCGCTCGATGCCGATCGTGGGGTCGCCTTCGATCCAGCCCTGGCGCTGCCACCAACCGATCGCCTTGCGGGCGATGGACAGCTCCCGGTTGACGGTGTCGGCGTCCATCTCGTCAGCCCGTGCTGCCGCCAGCTCGGCCAGCGCCTCCGGCAGTACCGGGTCGTCGATCGCGGCGACGGGGAAGACGGGCGGCTTCGCGCCACGGCGGGCGGGTCCGGTCGGCGCGGGTTCGCCGGTGAGCATCCATCCCCATGTCGTGAGGGAGATCCGGTAGATCCGCGCGGAGGCCATCGCGATGCCCGCGCCGGTGAGGTACCGCTCGACCGCCGCGGTGTACGACGTGGGCGGGGCGGACAGCGGTACGACCCGAGCGCGCGGCAACCGAAGTGCGCCCCCGCTCCCGAGTTCGGTCACCGGTTCGATCGTCACGCCGCCCCGCCCTTCCGGCACTGCCGCAGTAAATGCGTATACCTCGCCCCGGCGGCCGGAATGGCCCGCCGCAGGTCGCGGTGATCACGGTAGGGGCTCTGCCGCGGTAAATCCGGCATTTACTGCGGCATCTCTCAGCGCAGCCCTGAGCGTTACGCAGTGCTACACGCCACCTGGCCGTAGTGATACGAGAACAGGGCCAGAACGGAAGGTGCCTGCCGGTACTCGGCAACGGCGGGACGGGGGCCGCAACCTGCGCCCGTAGCCAGCGCTTTTGTCCCGGGCCTCGGACGAGCAGCACACGGCGTCTTACCGATCGGCACCGAGCTGCTGCCCAAAGCCATCGACATCCAGCACGGGCAGTGCCTCCCGAACTGCCCGAGAAACGCTGCTCCTCGTCATCGACAGAGCCACCGGCTCGCCGAATGGGGTCGCGGTTGACGACAACAGCCGCCACGGGACCGTGACCCAGGTGCCCTAGCGGTGGTCACGCAGCCAGACGAGCCGGATGGCGTAGGCGTTGACCGCCTGGATCGGATGCCACCTCCGCGCGGTAGATGGCATCCGACTGGCCGGGCGCCGGAACCAGCTACGCGCTCTGGGTCAGCAGACCGGCGTCGATGACCTCAGCGATAAGGGTGGCGCCGCGGCTGTTCTGGTGGATGTGGTCGGTCGTGAGCACGAGACCTCGCCGCCGCGAGATCGTGTCGAGGCTGCGGCGCAGCACTGCGTGCTCGACGAGGACGCCGACGACGGCTGCGGGCCTCACCTCCCGGTATGAAATCGGCGGCGGGTCCGCTTGGCGCAGTTCCTCGATCTGGCGTTCGTGGAGCGGAAGGTAGGCCACCTCGTTGGTGGCAGCGACCTCGGCGATCGCCCGGCTGTACGCCTGCGATGCCTGTGCCGCTGCTCCGTCGAGTTGTTGGCCGAGTACCGGTAGCGACAGCAGACCGATCGTCGCGTCGGTCTCCGCTCGCAGCCGTGCGACGACGGCTCCCAGGCACTGTTGGAACCAGCCTGCCGACGGGCGATCGGGGAGCTGTTTGCGCTTCATGGCCTGCTCGACGGGGTAGCCGGCAAGGCTCGCTCGGGCGTCGTTGGTCCCGATCAACACGGTGATCACATCGGGTGGGTTCGTGACGACAGCATCGAGGCGCTGCAAGAGGTTGTAGGCGAAGTCGCCGTTGGCGCCGAAACGGGCAAGCTGCACGTCACCGGGAGGGTGGCGTCGTCCGAGAAGATCCAGGTAGTCGACGCTGAACTGCGCGCGGGTGAGGCTGTCGCCGAGGCACGCGATGCGTGTCCTCACGGCGCTTCCTCCGGGCTGGGCGTGCCGACGCGTTCGGTCGGGCGGGTGTCGGTCCGAGGACGGTGGTCGGTGCCGAGGGTCGCGGTGATGGCCAGGAGGGACGTCGGCCCCTCCATGTCGACCACGTGCCATACCCCGGCCGGGTTGATGGTGGCCTCGCCCGGCCCGAGCAGAACGCGGTCGGGCACCCCGTCCACGTCGCGGGTGACCGTCACGGACCCGGTGAGGCAAACGACCAGTTCGTCGCCTGCAGGGTGGCTCTCCCAGTGGTCGCCGAGCCCGTCGCCGTCGAAGATCATCACCATCCGGCCCTCGGCGCCGTCTGCCGCGACCGCGGCGCTGTAGGCCTGGAGCACCTCCGGGTCCCAGGTGAAGCCCTCGACGGGTTCCGCTCTCGATCCCAGTCCGAGGTGCACGGGGGTGGTCCGCAGGTCCATGGCATTGCGTTCGTGGTTGACGAGTCTCATGCCGACGATCGTCCACGACAGCGATCGGGCAGTCTTGAAGAAAAGGGAAGAGAAGTCGACGCGACGGGCAGACGGTTGGCGGCTACCCGGCTCCGAGGAGGACTTCGCTGCGACGCCAGGCCGTCGGCGATCGGCCGGTGAACTCGCGCCAGTCCCGAACGAGATGGGCCTGGTCGGCGTAGCCAGAGACGGTTGCCACATCGCCCCACGGGAGCGGGTCCTGCGCCGCCGCCAGTTCGTGCGCGTGCTCGAAGCGCAAGACTCGGGCGAAGGTCTTCGGCGACAGGCCCACCTCACCGCGAAACCGCTCGGTGAGGTACCGACGGCTCCAGCCGAGTTCCGCGGCGACCGCACCAACCTGGACGCAACCCCGCGCGGCGACGAGGCGGCGCCACGCCTCGGCTACCTCGGGGCGCACCCAGCGCACATGGTCGCCGCAGGCGCCACGGCCGACAGCTCGGAGGAGCAATTCGTCCAGCGCGGTGAACCGCGCCGCCCATGTTGTCGCCGATCGGAGCCGGTCGACCAGCTCGACGGCAAGCGCTCCGAGAAGCTCGTCGAGTGGGACCAGTCGGTGGGCGAGCTCGGCGGCGGGCATGCCGTAGATGGCCCGGGCCCCGAGCGGTGTCAGCGATACCTGAACACCTTGCTGGCGTCCGTCGTGGTGAATCGCGACGGACCGGCACATCAGACCGCCGGCCACGCTGCCGAATCGGGTGACCGGTGATCCGTCGTCAACGCCCGCCGCCACCTCCAAAGGATCTGACAGGCTGATCACCGCAGTGAGCGCGCGGCTCGGCGGGCCGCAATGCACCCCCGTCGGGAGCCCGCGGAGGTCGAAGCCGACATACGAGTCGACGTACTCCCGCAAGACGGGCGCCGGACATGCACCGATCCCGGTGGCCGTGTGGTCCTCCATTTTCGTCAGTGTACGAGCCGCCCAGCCCAGGAAGATCACCATCCAAGGACTGATCACCGCCGTTTGCTGCTGGTGACGCGGTTCTTACCGGCACCCCGTCACGCAGCGCTACATGTCCGTGGGCCATGGCTATACGAGAACAGGGCCGAGGAGTGCGCCACCGCCGCGGCCAAGTCCCCGGGAGCCGCCGCGCTGATCGCGGACGGCAACGGCGGGTACCGCAGGACCTACCGGCGCATCCTCGACGCCGGCCACCCCGTCCTGACCGACCGACCCGGGCACCGTCGCCGAGCAGCTGCGCGCCAACCTGGACCAGGCCCACGAGCACCGCCAGCGCCAGGCCGGACAGACGCTCAGCCTGGCCGCCGGCGCCTGACCTCGCACAGCACCAACGAGAAGCGGCGCCCGAAGCCATAAGGGGTGGCTTCGGGCGCCGCTTCGACTGCAAGCCCCGTGCTCACACGAGGAGGCTCGCGGTCGTCATGCGGCCTGACCGAGTCCGGCGGCGGTCAGGTCCTGTTCGCGCAGCGGTGTGAAGTCGACGTCGAGTTTCGGGTCGTACGCGTCGGGCTGGATGCCGAGTTCGTGGGTGCTGTACTCGCCGAACCGGTTGATGTGCTCGGTCAGGTACGGCGAGATGTGCGCCAGGTCTTCCGGGTCGATCTCCCATCCCTCCTCCAGCAGCTGGCGGACGATCTCCGCGATGTCCAGGGCGTTGTGGAAGATCACCGCTTCTCTGCACTAACGCGGAAGGTGCTGAACGCTCGCGCGAGAGGTTAGTTCTGCGCAAGTCGGAGCCGTCCGAAGGAGCGCTCGTCTGCAAGCCACTCATCGGCTTCATGGTGGGCGATGAGTGCCGTCAGGTCGGCTCGGATCCCGGGCTGCAGCTGACCGAAGGCGGCACCGAATGCGTGAAGGTCGTCTTCGCTGGCCAGCAAGGTCAGGAGCTGCAGGACGTGGCCGCTGTTGTCTCGGGGGATCTCCAAGAGGTTGATAACTGCCATGGCGGCGCCTCTGACAAGGTCTCGACCGGGGAAGCGTTCCAGAGCGCCGTAGACAGCCCCGTGGCACCGTGATCGTCCTCGGCGTGGAGCGAGGTGATCAGGGCTTTAACCGCTGCGGGTCCTTCGGTGCCGTCGACCATGTCCGCCAGCTCGATGCAGCGGTCGAAACGGGCCTGGGCCTCCGGCCCGTACCCAGAGGCATCACCGTCCTGGACGAAGCCGCCAGTGAACAGCAGTTCTCGCTGCCATGCGTCGAAGTCACCGAACGGCATGAGTGCTCTCCTTTGTGGCTGACCGCTGGACTGACGGCAGCGGGTTTGACGAAGGACACTACCGAGCGCTCGCCTCACGGCCTTCTGGTGGGTGCCCGATGACGAGCATTGAGCAGGTCGCGACTGTGGCGACGTTCGGCGGGGTGTGGGCGGTTCTCTCCGTCAGCCACAACCTCGCGGATCACGTGATCGGGTCCCCGTCGGCGGACAGCTCGGTCCCTGGAAACCGACGCCGGATCTGCTCTCCCAGGTGTTCCAGCAGCTGCCCGACTTCCGGCCGTGACCCGCAAACGAGACAAGCCGTGCGAGCCGGGCTGCGTCCCGGCTCCCGGCGGCCTCCTCGACTGGCGCGACAGCCAGCACTACGACCACTGGCAGATGCGCCCCTGCGCCCTGCGCGAGCAGCCCACACCGATGCGCTCCCACTCCGGGGAGCCCGCTCACAAGGTGTGCGCTGAGTCCTGGATCTCCGAGCACCCCACCGAGGCCCGCCTCGGGAGGTTCGCCTCCGACGTCCAGCCCAAGCACCGGCGCGACGACAACCACACCTGAGCTCCTCCACCTGGAGGCCCCCGTGAACAGCACCTCGCAGCACGACGTCGATCCCACCCTCGCCTATCCCGAGCCGCCCCCTCCCCGCTCTGGCACCGCCAGGGCCCCAAGCCCCGCCCGCTCACCCCGGAGCAGCAGCGCCGCAACCGCGAACTCCTGCTCCGCGCGCAGCACACCCCCCGACCCCGAACCCCCCGCACCACCAACACCCTGGCGGAGGCCAGCCGATGAACCCCCAGACGCACCTCGCCATAGACGGCTACGTCGACCAGATCCCGGCCCCCGGCACCGGCTGGGGCACCGCCCGCTTCGACCTGGTCCACTCCCCCATCGACGCGGACCGGATCGCCCCCAACACCCCGGACACCGTGTACGCCTGCACCACCGAAGACCCGAAGCTCGCCGCGGCCCTCCTGAACGAGATACAGCCCGGCGACCTCCTGCGCGTCACCGGCACCCTCACCCAGCGCGACAACCCCGAGACCCCGGCCCGGCTCGCCGTCGACGGCCTAGAGGTCCTCGAGGCCGCACCGCTCCCCGTGCTCTACGACCTGGTCCTAGAGCGCTGGGGCGGCTACGCGGCCGTGTTCGACGCCGACCGCGACGCTGTGCCGGTGTTCACCGTGGACGGGCAGTGGGTCGGCGAGGCCGCCAGCCCCGACGCGATCCTCGACCTGATCAACGCCTTCGAGAACGGGGACGACCCGCGATGACGACCGCACTCCCCGCACAGCGCACCGTCCTGGAGCGATTCCCTGCCGGCCACCCCCGCGGCTCCTGGCCCGCCGACGAATACGCCGCCGCCCAGCGCGCCCAGGGCACGACCGATGCCCGGGTCGTCATGGACCTCGGCACCGACCAGTTCCTCGCACATGCAGGAGGCCGGCGCCCACGTCCAGGTCACCCACCACCACATCAACCGGTCGCCAGTCCCCCGCAAGCACCCGCGCCCCGACTGCCCGTTCTGCCGGTGGGAAGAACAAGGCCCCCCTCTCGAGGTCACGGCCGAGGCCAGCACTCCAGGATCCGGCCGTCGACGGTCCCAATGAGCAAGTGTCCTTGGGGTGCCACAGCCAGGGACAGTGCGGTGGTCGGTGCTCCGTCAACCTCAAGCTCGGTGTGCCACCGTACCGAGCCGTCGGCAGCATCCAGTGCTGTCAGGGCGCCGGAGTTGTAGGCCACGTAGACGGTGTCCCCGTCTGAGTCGAGGGCAGTGGCAGGATGATCGGTGCGATGCTGCCACTGCACTGAGCCGCTTAGGGATCGCCGCACGACGTAAGCGCCACCGGGTTGAAGTCCGTGACCATTGTGGACGGTGCCGGCATAGACCAGGGACTGCCCGATTTCGACCGCGGGCCCCCCGAAATGATGCTCCTCCGGTACCCAGGAGTGTGCAAAGAGCCGCCGCAATGTCCCATCGGCTCCCAGGGCGGTGACCCACTTGTCCCTGTGCGGCTCGTCCGAGTCAGTACCTATAAGGACGTACGGGCGGCTCGCGCGACGGACGACGAACGGGTGATTGAACAGGTCGAAGGAACCGACCTCCGGACCGTTCACCGGACCATCGAGGTCGAACATCATCAGCCGTTCGGGACGCTTGCGGCGGCCGCCCAACGGCCTCAGGATCGTCCTCTGGCCACCTGCGACGAGAACCGTGAACACCCCCGGACTCAGGGTCTCCAGCTCCTGCCCCGTCGCGACGGCGATCCGGGCGACCCGGGGTGCGGACGTCTCCCAGCGCCTTCCCTTGCGGCGACTGCGACGTTCGGCGTTAGTCCAGACCGATGTGCCGTCGGAGGCCGGAAGCAGCTGCCGGCCGCCTTCCTCGTCCTCGACCGCCCATTGCAGGTCTCCTGATGGCAGCCACGACTCCGCCAGGACCCCGTCCAGAGCCGCCAGCACGCGGCCGTCCTCCATACCTTCGACAGCCCACACCCGCCGGCGTACGGACCACTGCCGACCGGCCGAGGCCGCCAGATCTGCGAGGATTCGGCGGGCCTCCGCGCTGTGATCCGGATGGACGACCGGTTCCGCGGGGGCGGTCAGCTCCTCGGCACCGATCGCCCCCGGCCCAACAGCACCCCAGTCCGAGCGAGCCACAACAACCGCATGCCCCTGCTCGTGTGCGTGTGGGTTCTTCCAGTCGTCACACGGCGCCAAGACCAGACGGAGTGCCGCCTCGCTGAGCCATTCCACGGCGAGCGCCTCCCGCGGGTACTGCAGGGCAGACACCACGTCGCCGGAACCCAGGTGGATCAGCAGCAGCTCGCCTTCGAACGAGTAGCCGCCGTCGTAGCGCCCCGTGCCAACGGCCAGCAGAGGAAGAACGGGGTGGAAGGCGAGAGTCCGAACCGGATACCTCGACCGCACCAGGTGCCGACACCGCAGCCCGTTCTGCTCATAGACACCGATCCGGTACCCCGTCCATCGGGAGTCCGCGGTCCCACTGCCACTCCACTGGACGTGTCCGAGGTTCCCGCCCACAGCGATCGTCCGCAAGCGTTCGTCAACGACGGCCAGAGACGGTTCTCCGATCTCGGCGAATGGTCCGCCGCCGAGCACGCGTCGGACTATCGGCACGAGGGTCATACAGGGGTCCTCCCAGGTCTGTACATGAGCTGCCGCCGTCCCCGGCGGGGCACGGCGGCAGCTCATGATCCCGTCGGGCGGCAGGGTGCGCCAATGGATTTCATCCGGGCACGGCGCTGACCGTACAGCCCGTGCCCATCTGGGTGACCGTGACGAGGTGACGGCATTGCGATCCCCCTGTCTCGCGGACACCCGAATCGCGAAGAACACGCCCACGGCCACCTCGTGCCCCGCACACCCGGCGACGGCCTCGCCCTCCCCTGGAGCCGCCCCACCCGCGAACAGGAGCCCATCCGATGAAGCACCCCTTCCGCCGCTGCGGCCACACCCCCGGCACCGTCTCCCCCGAGGACCAGGCCGTCATCGACCAGTTCCGCGCCATGCTCACCGCCGTACGCAACCCCGAGCCTTGGACGCCCGGCTGCTCCCAAGACATCGCCGTGCGCATCGGACCGTTCATCGAACGGGCCCACACCCGGCCCGGCGATGACCACGGCCCCGACATGATCGCCGTCGCCCTGGTCCACCCCGGCACCCCGCACGCCAGCGCCTACCTCCACGGCCGCCACCTCGGCTAAACCGAACGCGGCTGGCTGCGCCGCGAGACCACCGCGATCCTCGGCTTCTGGCAGCCCGGCTACGCGATGCTCACCCACGCCGCCGCGCACCTGCCCCTGCCCCTGCCCGACGATGTCGGCATGGCCCCCGCGCACTACGCCCTCTACATCGAGGTTCGCCGGCGCGACGACAGGCTCGACGGCTAGGCCGTGTTTTAGAACTGGGGTCCGTGTCTCGCCTCGTGCCCTGATGATCTCGGTGTGGGGCGAGGGGATCTTTCAGATGACCAGTGGGCGGTGCTGGGGCCGTTGTTGCCGGTCGCGGTGTTGGGCAGGCCGTCGCTCGGCCGGCGGCGGTTGATCGACGGGATCCGTTGGCGGGTGCGGACTGGTGCTCCAACGCGGGGGCCTCATCGAAGCCGTGCAATGTGGTCAGGTTCTGCGGCGGCGTACGCCGGTTGCATCGACGGGGCGGGCCGGGCGCGGGAGTGGCTCCCGAACTGGCATCCGGCTGTAGTGATTGCGTCGCTGTGTGTTCGCGGACTGAGCTAGGGTCCTTGGCGGTGACGGTAACGCCGCCTGCCGTGGCCGAGGCGGTCGCCGGCCCGAACGTCGTCGGCGACGGCATGGCCCGCATCGGCATCCCGACGACGTACGTCCCGGCCGCGCGGGGGGTGGCTATCTTCGGGCCCTCCAGGCGCATCGAGGCCACCGCGCGACGAGCTCCGGGTCGATCGTCAGCGCCGCCGGGCCGTCCTGACCCTTCGGGACGAAGACCACGCGACCCCGTCCGCTGTCGCACTAAACCTTGTAGACCCTGCCGTTCCTTCGAATCGTGCCCTTCCACGCCAGATGCCCCAGGGGGGCGGGTCGGCCATCCGGTAGGAGCACTTGTCCGACGGCTTCGACGTCCCGCCGCCCGAGGATCCGGCAAGCTTCGCCGTGCTGCCCGTGGCCGCCGATCCGCCACCAGCGGTCCCGTCCTGGGCGCAGACCTTGACGAAGCTCGTGGCGCCCTTGCAGATGCCCGGCGAGGGCGATGGCGTCCAGGAGGTCGCAGGGTTCGGCGTGGTTACACGGGCCTGGGTGGTCGGGCATGGCTCTCCCGTCGTGGGTCAGGTCTGGCCCATGTCGATGAACCGGCTGTAGTGGCCCTGGAAGGCGACCGTCACTCTGTCCGTTTTGCACCACAACGCCCATCTCCGCCCCACCCGCACCAGGTGACGGCGCATTCCGGTCAAACGGGTGGGACTCGGTGCCGGATGGCGGTCCTGACCTGCGAGAACAGCGAGGATGGGCCCTTCCCGTGTTTTCGGCGCTCAGAAAGCCCCAGAGGGGGCAACGGCCGTGGACACCCCGTCAGGAGCCCACCGGACCTCCATCCGCGTGTGTACGAGCACCCGTGCACACCGAACGCACGCACCCCTGTCGGATCACCCGTCCGGCATCTGTCCAGGGGTCCGCCAGGGGCCTCACAGAGGTCTGTCCGGGGTCTGTCCACCAGACAGGCCCCGGACAGGCCCCCGGCAGATGGCTGGACAGACCCCCGCCCGCCGCTCCGACGACTGCCTGCCCGGCCGTGTACGGCGATCTCCGGGACGAACACAGCCGCCCCCGCACGGCCCCGCCCCCTGCGTGCACAACCCACCTCAGGTCGCTCACCTCACACCCGCCGGAGGCATGGGCAGAGCCGTCGGTGCGCGTCGGCCAGCGTGAAGCTGTCCTCGTTCCGGGAGCAGACCTCAAGCCATGCCAGATATCCGTCTTTGGTGAACACCTGCACCTGGCCGATCGTCTCCTGGCGCGCGCCAAGCACTTCCATGTCGCCGACCACCTGCGTGCCCGTGAGGGTGGGGGCCGGGGCGACGGCGTCCACATCGAGGCTGAAGTACGTAGACCCGCAGCCGCACGCACAGCGCTTCTGTACTCGGAGATGCCGGATCTGTATGCCGAGCTGGATACCCGACGGAGCCCCCGCGAAGGACAACGCGAAGTCCAGCACATGGGAGACGTCATCGGGCAAGGCTTCGATCATGGCCGCAACTTATCCGACTTGCACACTTCCCGGAAGGTCAACATCGAGGTGGTCAGCCGTCGCACCCATGCCGGAACAGGCTGAGGAGTTACGGGGAACCTGGTTCGTCGGCAGCCAAGAAGGGCGGCGTGAGGGCTCACTGTAGCGTGACCGCGTGGATGAACCCAGGATCAAGGTGTACGGCTCAGCGACCGAGATCACCGTTGCGGCGAACGCCGCAGGGTGGCGCGACCTGGCTGAGCGACTCATCGGGCTCGCAGATCCCGAACTCAGGGACGGGTACCACGAGCATCTCGAGAGCGGCATCAATCTCGAAGAGGGATCGGTCAGCCTGATCCTGGCCCGGGACGAAGCGCTGTAGAGCCACGCCGGCCCAGCACCGGTACCGCTTGGCACGCGCCGGTTACGGCGGGAAGGCAGAACCCGCCGGTTTCGAGCCGGCGTCCTCACGATTTTAGAGACCGCGAGCGACAACCTCTGCGCTACAGCTTCGCCCCGTCCGCCATCCTGAAAGTGGTCACTTATAAGCCATCTCATTTGGGCGAACTCGGTATTCTGTGAGTCATGGTGGGGATCGTTGAGCGGCTGGTGCCGGACGAGTTGTGGGAGTTGTTCCAGAGGGTGGTGCCGGAGGCGCCGTCGCGGCCGCAGGGCGGTGGTCGGCGTCGGCACGGCGACCGGGAAGTGCTGGCGGCGATCGTCTTCGTGGCGACGTCGGGTTGTACCTGGCAGCAGCTGCCTTCGGGGTCGTTCGGTCCGTCCGGAGCGACCGCCCACCGGCGGTTCTCGGAGTGGTCGAAGGCCAGGGTGTGGGCCAAGCTCCACCGCCTGGTCCTCGACGAACTCGGTGCCCGCGGCGAACTGGACTGGTCGCGGTGCGCGATCGACTCGGTGAACATGCGGGCCCTGAAAAGGGGGACCTGACAGGTCCGAATCCTGTCGACCGGGGCAAGTAC
>NZ_JBVHKB010000020.1:0-40279 GCF_055559735.1 Streptomyces sp. NPDC023573 | reverse complement strand
GCCGCCTCCACCGACGCTACGAACGCAAAGCCGACCACTTCCTCGCGTTCACCAGCATCGCCTGCACCCTCATCTGCTACCGGAGACTCGCCAAACGAGATGACTTCTAAGGCACAGGGCTTGTCACAAATCCTCGTTCCGGACCACCATGATCGACCGGAAACGGCCTCTCAGTATCCCCAGGTGGCATAGATGGTGACGTTCGCGCCATTGTCCCGGGCTCCGACGCACACGTCACGCCAGTCGAGCAGCCAGCCGCTGGAGCGGCAGCTCTCCTGCTGGAGGCCCAATTCGCGGATGATCTCCGGGCGGGACAGGCCATTCCCGCTGATGACCGTTGCGGCGCGCCAGCAGCCGCCGGAACCGCAGCTGGTGCCTTCGTCGACCATGCTGATGCCTGGCGGCAGTGAGGGGAGGGCCTTGGACGGCGGGGCGTCCGAGCCTTCGCCGATCATCAGCGCATACAGGAGACCGACTACGAGGGTGAGGGCAAACTGCATCCCCAGGAAGCCGATCGCTCCGTTGCGGCGGGGAATCCATTCCAGGGGAGGGGAGTTCTTGTGCCGGCCTTCCAGTCCCACACCGCAGGCGATGAGCAGAGGCGCCAGGGCCGTGAACAGGAGATGGGCGTCGGGTCTGGGGGCGTGGACCCAGCCCTGCTGGACACTGATCAGCAAACCGGCTCCGGCGAGCAGCGTGCCGCCGATCGCGAAGCCGACAGGGCGGGTGCGGGCGATCGTCATCCAGGCGACGGCGGGCGCGACAGCGAAGAATATCCCCAGGACGATCAGCATGTACGGAATGACGTAGGGCGCCGAGCGCCCGGTTCCACACGGCCCGGACTCACCTCAGGCCCGCAGGCGGAAGTTCATGCCGGGCAGTGCGGCGAAGCGTTGCTCCCAAAGCCTCACCTGTGCGCACTTACGGCCTGTAGGTGACAACAAGTGGCTTTGTTCACCAGAGTGGGTTCTGGCTCAACTTCTGTGATGTGAGCGGTCACGCCGGTTCCCGGACGGAACCGTGTCCGGCGTTTCGCAGGGCAAGCCGCTGGAGCAGGCTCCTGGAGGAGGCACTCGCTCTCCGAACCACAGAAGTTGAGCCAGAACCGGTTCTCGTGAGCAGCGCGACGGGCCGGAGCAGCGCGACGGGCCGGTGAGAAGGGCCAGCGCAGCGCCGCCCGCTTCCCCGAGACCACGCCCCGTCTAAGCACTCACCACGGGAAATCCGGGGCCTGACCTGGGGTTGTGCGGGCGTCGGGCGTCATCGTGCGCGCGGGATGTTGGGGGGATGTTGCCGGGGATGTGGGGGGATGTTGCGGGCCCCCGTACGGGTGTCTGGTCGCTGCGGCGCCCATCGGGCCGCCGCAGTCCGTGAGGCCAGCGCAGCACCGCGCCGCCTTCACCGCACCAACAGCGCAAACCCTAGGGCGCCGGCACATCTGTGACTCGCGCTCAACTGCCTTGACCTCCCTACAGCTGGTCCCCCCTGCTGGGTGGTTCCGGAGGATGCATCCCGCCACCGTCCTTGATGTCCGATTCGCAGGTGCGTCGGTTATGGGACTGGTCATTGGGGATCAACAGCACTGCGTCAACCTGCTGAGGGTGCTCGACGGCAAGCCAGCGCCCGAAGGCCTGGGACGAGGAAACCGTCTGACACCCTAACGTCACGCGCTCCTTGTCGACCGCGCAGGCGTCCACCGCGGGGTCCGAATATTCATCGGCGCCGTCGAAGCGGAAGCGGAAGTGGACCTGGTCACCTTCGGAGGGCACCTGCGGGTGGGGCTCAAGGCTCCAGTCAACGACCGCAGCGGTGACGCCAAGAGGCTGCCCATCCGTGTCCACGACCTGCACCCTGACACCGGCCTCACCGCGCTCCGCCGTCGTATCGGTGCAGACCCAGGAAGAACAGCCGGACAGGGCGAGAACAGCCAGAAACAACGGGGCTGCGGCGAGTACACGTGCGGATAACACTGAGATGACCTCCGGTCGGCGTGGGGCGGGGCAGTCTATTGCGGGACTGCAGCTGCGGGCGATGGCGGTGGGCGCCTGCGGCTGCGGTGCCGAGACGCAGAGGAGCCCTGTGAAGCGGGCGGGTGCTTGAAGCAACTGCACTGGACCAGCAGCCCCTGGGTGCACTGCCTGTCCGGGCCAGCGCAACGCCAGCTCTCGGCGGCATCGACCAGCACGTCACCGGCCAGCGTGGCCTCTGTGGTGCAACCTTCAGCGGGTCGCACGGGTCTCACAGGCGAATCAGCACCATGGAGGCACGCATGCCCGAGTCGCTCCCGTCCCAGCCCGACCCCGAGGAAGCACCCAGCGTTCCAGCGTTCACTCCCCCGGTCCCGTGGGCTGGCGGCTGGCATGGACGAGGAAGAGGCGGAGCTCACGATGGGAGTCGGCCTCCTCGTGCGCAAGGCGGCGCTCCTGGAGTACACGCTCCACGGCCTTCTGGTGCACCTTACGGGTGCGCCCCGGGCCTACGCCTACGAGGCCGGGGGAACGGGCTCGTTCTTCGCCAAGCGGTGCATCGAGAGCCTGAAGGCCATGAAGGAAGACCGCGTTCCTTCCACCTCGCGTGAGGCGCTGCTCGAGGTCCTTGAGCGGTGCAGGGAGCAGTTCGAGCGTCGGCATCGCTTCGTGCACGGCCATCTGGAGTTCGACCATGAGTCCCAGCAGTGGCTCACGCTCAAGGGCCGTAGAGGAAAGGGCGCTCACCATGCGGAAGTCAGGTTCACCACCAGCTCCGAACCCTGGGAGCTGGCCGCGGGGTTTCACTGGCTCCAGGAGAAGGTGCTGTGGTGGGACATCAAGCTCTTCGGCGAGCCGGGAGACCCGGATGAGGGAGAACCCGCGTACGCGTCCGTGAAGAGGTAATGAGCGGGCAGCAAGTCCCGGCCCGCGATGAAACCGTCGTAGCGGGACCCGAAGAACCGACACCCCGCGTCCGCGGAGCGGGCGGGCGGGCGGGCGGGCGATGATGCCTGCAGTGCGGTACCTGACTGATGGCGCGGGCTGTCACCGACGCCCGCAACGCATGCGCAGCCGACGGCGACCGCAAAGCGCGGCGGGCTATTAGAGGTGCCGGCATGGTGCCGACGTCCAGACCGTACGCAAGGGGAAGTGGAGCGCACCCGGTCCCGTGCGCCGATCCCTATCTGCCGGTCCGGTCGGCGTGCGGTGAGGTCAGGTGACGCCGACCGGCACAGGCGCCCTACGCGGCGGGGCCGACCGCGCGTTCCGGGCCGGAAGGGCCGGGCCGCTGGGTCGTGCTCGCGCGTATCACCAAGCGGTGCGGGGCTGTGAGGTCCGACGGAGGGACCTTGTTGTCGGGACTGTAGATCCGGTCCGCGAGGCACTGGAGGGCGAGCTGAGCGATTTGCCGTTTGTCGGGGGAGACCGTGGTCAGCGTCGGGTTGCCGTACTGGCCGTCCTCGATGTCGTCGAACCCGACCACCAAGAGGTCCTCCGGGAGCCGTACACCTCGCTGGTGCGCCATGTGCATCACGCCCAGGGCGAGTTCGTCGCTGAAGGCGAACACGGCGTCCGGGATCTCGCCGCCGCTGTCGAGCAGGTCCGCGAGAGCGAGGGCGCCGTCCTTGCGGTGCAGCGTGTCCACGATGCGTTCCCACTCCGGCCGGGGCGTGAGGCCGGCCCGTCGCAGCGCCCTGCGATAGCCCTCGGCGCGAAGGTCGGACGTACCGTTGTGCAGGTGTGGCTGCAGGCCGATGGCCGCAACACGGCGGCGCCCCAGTGTCAGCAGGTGAGTGGTGGCCTCATCCGCCGCGCTCACGTTGTCGACGGCCACGCGGTCGGCGAAGCCCTGGGGACTGCGCTCGCCGAGCAGGACGATAGGCAGCGACCTCGCTGCGGACGCCAGTTCCTGAGCGGTCAGTGCCCACGGACTGATGATCAATCCGTCCATCACGCGTCCGCCGCTTCCGGTCAGCAACCGGCGTTCCGCCTCGGCGTCGCCCAGCGTCTGGTCGATGATCACTGTCCACGAGCGTTTCCTCGCCTCCTCCACGACCAGGCCCGCGAGCTCCGCGAAATAGGGGGAGTGCAGCTCCGGGATGGCCAGCCCGATGATGCCGGTGCGACCGGCCCGCAGGCTGCGCGCGGCGAGGTTCGGCCGGTATCCCAGTTCGTCGATCGCTTCCTGCACCCGCCGGCGGGTGTCCGCGGCGACCCGCGCGGAACCGCTGACCACGTTCGACACGGTGCGTGCCGAAACCCCGGCGCGGGCGGCTACGTCTTTCAGGCTGCTGCTCACCAGGACATCCTGACATGCCGCTGCGAGCAGGGATCAAGTTTCTCGGGCCCAGGTATTGCCACGTTGCATTCATCGTTGCAACATGGCACGGACAGTCTGCTGCAAGGAGGCACGCATGAGCCCGCACGCGCACCCCGGAATCTCCCCGGCCGATCTCGACGTGGACGTGACCGCCGAGGTCGAAGCCCTCTACTCGCTCGGCATCACCGCCCGTAAGGGCGCGTTCAGCCAGGAGTGGGCCGACCGGCTGCGTGAGGACATCGAGGCCGCCTTCCAGGAAGCGCTGAAGCGGCCCGGCGGGAGCGTCGGTCGCGGTCCGCACCGCTACTACGTGGAGATCCACCCCGAGCAGCTGCGCGGCTTCGTCGAACTCGTCGACCACCCCTGGGTGCGCTCGGTCTGCGAGGCGGTGCTCGGCCCCGGCTACCGCATCGTGGAGCTCGGCTTCGATGTGCCGCTCGAAGGCGCCGTCAACCAGCCGTGGCACCGGGACTTCCCCCTCCCCGAGGAGACCCGTGCCGAGCGGCGGCTCACCTCCCTGGCCTTCAACGTCACCGCCGTCGACACGGAGGAGGACATGGGCCCCTTCGAGATCGCGCCGGGAACCCAGTGGGACGACAGCCCCGAGTTCGGACACGGCATGTTCCCGCCCCGGTCCCACTACCCGCGTTACGAGGAACGCGCTGTGCGCAAGTACCCGCGGCGCGGCGACATCTCGGCGCGGAGCGCCCTCACCATCCACCGCGGCACGAAGAACGACTCCGCGAAGTCCCGGCCCGTGCTGATCCTGGGTGTGGACGGTCCGGAAGCCACCAACGGCGAGAGGCATGACACCGCCGTAACCCGCGCCTACTGGGAGACGCTGCCCGAGCGCGTCCGGCGCCACCTGGACTGTCCAGTCGTCGACGAGCTGGTGCCCATCACCCAGAAGCACACCATCGAGGGTCTGGTCATGGGCGATGCCTGAGCTGACAGCGCGGCGGGAACGCAACCCCGCGCCGGCCGGGAACGGCGAGCCCACCCCACGCGTCCCTGCCGCGGTCTACGCCGTCTCGGCCGTCTCCGCCCTGGGCGGACTGCTGTTCGGCTACGACACCGGCATCATCTCCGGCGCACTGCTGCACCTGAGGGAAGACCTGGGCCTGACCTCCCGTGAGCAGGAGGTGATCGTCAGCGTCATCCTGCTCGGAGCCATGGCCGGTGCACTCGTGTCGGGGCGGCTGGCCGCGCGGCACGGGCGGCGCAAGGTCGTCATCGCGGTCGCGGTGGTCTTCGCCCTAGGTGCGGGGGCCGCCGCCGCGGCACCCGGCGTGTACAGCCTCATCGCCGCCCGCTTCGTCCTGGGGCTGGCCGTTGGCGGCGCATCGAGCATGGTGCCGGTGTACATCGCTGAACTCGCCCCGGCCCGGATCCGCGGTCGTCTCATGGTGCTGTTCCAGCTGATGGTCGCCATCGGGCAGCTCATCGCCTATTTGTGCGGCTGGGCCCTGGCGGACAGCGGCGGCTGGCGCACGATGTTCGCCCTGGCCGTCGTACCGGCCGCAGCCCTGGGCATCGGCATGGTGTTCCTGCCCGAGAGCCCCCGGTGGCTCATCGGACGCGGCAGGACCGACCAGGCCGTGGCTGTCCTGACCCGGCTCAGGCCGAAGGGATTCGACGTCCATCAGGAGATTACGGACATCACCGAAACGGCCGCCGACGGTGCGGCATCCGGACACTGGCGGGACCTGGGCCGGCGCTGGGTGCGGCCGGCCCTGCTGGTCGCTGTCGGTATCGCCGCCTTCTCTCAGCTCACCGGGATCAACGCGATCGTCTACTACGCCCCCACCATCCTCGTGGACGCGGGCTTCGGGGACTCGGCCGCGCTGGTGACGGGGATCGGAATCGGCGTGATGCTCGTGATCGCGGGCGTCGTCGGAGCGGTGGCGGTGGACCGTGTGGGCCGTCGGCGCACGATGCTCTGGTTCCTGCCCGGATCGGCTGTCGCCATGGCCGTCCTCGCCCTCGCCTTCATCGGTCCGGTCGACTCGTCGGCACAGCGGTGGACAGTGATCATCGCGCTGTTCGGCTACATCCTCTGCAACGGCATCGGCATGCAGGCCGTGGTCTGGCTCATCGGGCCGGAGGTCCTGCCACTCGCGATCCGGGGCCCGGCGACCAGTCTGGCCACGGTCACCCTGTGGGGCTTCGATCTGGTCATCGCCCTCAGCGCACTGACGGCGATCAGAGCCATCGGCCAGTCCGGGACCTTCATGATCTACGCACTGATGAACGTCGCCTGCATCGTCTTCGTCGTGGCGAAGGTTCCGGAAACCCGGGGCCGCTCCCTGGAAACCATCGAAAAAGCCCTGCGCCGCGGTGGTTCGTTCCGCAAGGCACTCGACTCCTGACCCGAAGGAAGGGGAGGAGGACGCAGGTCAGCTCGCGGACTCGTGGCGCATCCACCCCATGGGCCCGGCCTGCCGCACCGAGCTGACCAGACACGCGTCCGCGACAGCGTGACGGGCGTTCCACCGCTCTCGGTGACGCCCCACGCTGGACGTACGGGCGCGGGAAAGAAGTCGAGCGGACGGCCGATGGGCTCAAGAACTGCCGGGCCGTGGCCAGGAGGTACGACAAGCGCGCCTGCGTCGGCACCGTCAACGGCGTAGTGATCCGCCTGTGGTTCCGTCCGTGATCCGCGGGCGGACTCTATTCCTTGCGACCTGTCGCGGCAACGGTCACGCCGAGGCCGATCATGGTGAGCCCACCGGCGCCGCCGACCACGGCGAGCCGCCGCGGTGAGCCGGTGAACCAGCCCCGCGCGGTCGCCGCGGCCAACCCCACACGCTGTCGGAAGCCACCGGGATGACGTTGAAGACCAAACCGAGCACCAGCATCTGAAGCATCACATGGCCCTGCCCACGGTCGACGAACTGAGGCAGCACGGCGGCGAAGAACACGATGGTCTTGGGATTGGCCACACCGACCGCGAACCCCTCCCAGAACGTGCGCAGGTCACCCGGCGCAGGACGATCACCTGTCAACTCGGCATGCAACGATCCACGCTGTCGCACCGCCTTGACTCCGAGACGGACCAGGTACGCAGCGCCCACGAGCTTCAGCACGGTGAAGACGAGGACTGACCGCTCCACAACGGCCCCCACCCCGAGAGCCACGGCCACGACGAGTACCAGGGCCCCCAGCGCGTTCCCCGCCACCGTGGCCAACGCGGCACGGCGGCCCTGGGACAGGGCCCGCCCGATCACGAACAGCACACTGGGACCGGGTACCACGATCAGAAGGAGCGACATGGCCGCGAAGGCCAGCAGTCGGTCGGCAGACACCATGGAGCCCATCCAACAGGGCGGCTCATCGGTCATGCAGTCATTTCCCGGGAGCCGCGTGCACAACAGAGGCACCGCCCGCGACGTGCTCCCCGCCGGGCCCGCTCCGACACCGCGTCGGGGAGGCTGCGGGTGCCGTGCACCCGCAGTGTGGTGCCTCCCCGGCGAAGAGCCCGTACGGCGGGACCCCGCGGCCAGTGACCGGGGGAACCCGGCCCGCAGCCGGCCGTCGTCGTCCCCTCGGGGTCGCCGCCGGGGCCCTGGCTGACAGAGCCCTACGAGGCAGATGGGCGGGTGACGACGTTGATGTTGAACGTGTGGGCCCCCAGACCGCCCGCGATGCCCATGAAGAGCAGGGCGAAGTGCTCCTGTCCCCGTGCGGTGGTGATGCCGCCGATGTCGAGCTGGGACGACGCAGGCCAGCCGAGGTCGGTGAGCAGCCGGCCCGAGGTCCGTTTGGCCTCGGCGTCGTCGCCGGAAAGGAAGACGGTGCTCGGTCCGTCGAGACTGTCCGGGGCGGTCATCACGGTGGAGTCCATGGTGCAGAGCGTCTTGACGACGGGGGTCAGGGGGAAGGCCTCCTGGATCTGTTCACCCAAGCTGCTGTTGGGGTGCGAGAGCTCACTGAAGTCGTCGGAGAGGCCGACCCCGACATCGATCAGGAGGGTGCCGGCGAGCGCCGTAGCCCCGATGGTGCGCAGCAGTTCCACGGAGACGTCACCTGGCGTGGCGTTGACCAAGGCCTCCGCATGGGCGGCTGTCTCGCTCAGCCCTGCCACGGGGAGGCCTACGTCTGCCCGGTCCTCAGGCCGGCGTGAACCGAGGAGGACGTCGTGTCCCGCGGTATTCCAACCGTGGCCCAGTGCGCGGGCGACGTTTCCGGTGCCGATCAGTCCTATACGCATGGTGTGACGCTAGCCGCCGCCGGAGCACGGCGAATCGGACCACGGACCCGGGCGGACCGGTACCAAAGACGTAGTTCTGCGGCAGCCCGCCACTCGGTGCGACCGGCCGACTCATGCCCGGGCGACCGGGCGCACTCGTGCCGTCCCTCCACGAACTGATGCGGAGCAGCACCCGGCCGGGCACTGGCCTGGGGCGGAACGGCGTGCCCAGGGCTTGCCGCCCGGTGCGTCGCCGGGCCTCCCCGTCCGGGATGGCCTGGGAGGCCGCCGAGCGCGCGCTGATCACCAAGCCGGCCGCACGGGCCAGGAGTCACAGGCCGGGACGACACTGAGGTCGGCGCCGGTCGGCCTCCGGGACGGCACGCTCTGCGTCCCGGCTGGGCGGGGCGCCAGGGTCAGCGTCGGGGCAGGCTCCGGGGGTTCGCGCATCAGGAGCTCGTGCCGCGGGGTGTGCGGTGGTCGTGGCGGCCAAAAGGCCGCGCGGATCAAGTCGGTGAGCGGGGCGAGGCCGCAGACGGTGGCCTTGAGATGGCCCCGATCGAGGCACACCCCCCTGCGCCCTGCAGGCCGGCACTCGCGTCTCCGGGGAGTTGCTGGCCTGCGTCCCTCGCGTGGACCAGGACCTATCGCACCCCCGGCGCGAGGTCTCGTCCTCGCGCAGTCACTGCGTCGTGGGCCGCGGTCGCCACCGCCAACCCCTTCGCGGTCGTGACGGTGATCGCGTAATCGCGTCCGTCGAGTTCGAAGTACACGGCCGGCTCGTGGGACGCACGGTAGACCAGCGTCGCGTCAGGATCGGTGCGCCGGATCAGCGCCGCCACCACATCGACCAGGAGCCGGTGGCGGTCCTGCTCCGGCAGCTCGTCACTGTAGACCTGGCCGTACTCGGCCAGCAGTTCTTGTATGTCGTCCATCGGCCCCGCGCGCGTGCGTCGTGCGTATCCGTGCGCCGCGCCCGCCGGGGCGATCGTCCCCGTACGGCGAAGGCGCGACGTGCGGGGATCAGCCAGATCGCTGCGCCAAGTCCCTGCGGCCCGGGCGGGCAGTTCGGGCGCCGTGTCGCGTCGCGATCAGCGCCTACTCCTCCTCCAGGCCGGGGCGAACACTTGCACCTGCCATCCATGGCCGGGAGCCGGGCAAGGGCGAGAGCCCTCTGGCCCTCCCGGAGGGGGCGTACCTCGCAGCGCCGCGTCGGGGATCTGCTGCCCGGCACCCGCACGGCAGGGGGCTGCACCATTAGATGCGGGCCCGGCCGTGCGGCGGCAGGGGGCCGGCGTGTAGCGGACGATGGTGTCTTCGCACGGGCCGTCGGCGTAGACCTTCAGCGCCTCGAACTCACGGTCGTCCGCGGTGAGCTGCCAGCGGAACTTGGTCGACACCCACTCCCCCACATACCGGCACTGAGCCTCCGGGGACGGCGGCATCCAGTCGGCCGGGTCCTGGTCGGACTTCTGCAGGTCGCTGCGCGCCGTCACCGCGACCAGGGAGACGTCCGCCCTCTGGTCGTTCGCGTAGGAGTTGTCAGAGGTGGCGTGCACATCAGCGTCGTCAAGGTGGCTTTGTCCACGGGCTCGGACAGCACTTCGACAACGAATCGGGAGGCGGGAGCCTACGAGACCAAGGCGGAATGTTCACGAGATTCGACAGCACCACCCAAGAGGGCGGCCGGGATGGGCACCGAGTCCTGGCGTACGTTCGAACCCATGACGTGCACCCTGAGATCCCGGCTGGTGGCCCGGTGAGCGGCTGGTGGGTCTACCTGGAGGAACGGACCCGCCGAGAGGTCGATGCCGACGTGCTGCGCGACCGCCGACTGTCGGCGGTCAGGTCCGTCTGGGAGGCGCTGCGCCCGCTGGGGGTTGGCCTGCACGAAGCCGAGCGGGTGGTCCACGCGCGATACGAGGCTCTGGGCGACCGTGTGCAGCGCACGCCGCCTGATCCGCTGGATCTCCCCTCGCTCGCAGCCCGCGCCGCGGCTCTCCCAGGCCGTGTGACGGCGGTGGAGGCGCTCTGGGACGGCGATACAGTACACGACTGGTTCGTGCTCCTGGTCGCGGTGCTGAACGCCCCGGATGGGGAGGGCCACCTGGCGACTGTCTACCACCGATCCAACGGCCCTCCTCCTGGTGTTGTCGCCGCCGAGGCCGGCCGGGCGCTCGCCGACCACCTTCGCGTGCCCTTCCACTTCGCGTCCCCGGACGTCCCTGATGACGACGCCCCGCGCTGGAGGACGATCCAACGGCTGGAGGAAGGGCCGTGAACGGAGGCACGGACGGAGCGGGGCGACCCAAAGGAGGCCGGACGACATGGTGCCTCCCGTTCTCATGCACATGGCCTCGGGGCCGATCCGCCTGCCTCCCGAGAGGGTGAACCACTGCTGTCGCAAGTCGGGTTCTGGCTCGCTTTCCGTGAAGCGCATACGTTGAGTGATGGCTGACGTCTGCGGCGGCCTTTGGAAAGTTGCCTGAAAATGATCAGTGCCGATCTTGGGATGGCCGACAGTTCGGGGTCGTGGAAGAGACATTGCTCCGGCTGGAGGGGCTGTTGTTCCCGTCGGTCGCGGACGTGACGGTGCTGTCAGTGGACGTGAACGACGAGGCGGTACGTGTCGAGGCCCGCAGTACGACGGCCGAGGCGGTGTGTCCGAGTTGCGGGTGCTCTTCAAGCCGAATACACAGCTCCTACCTGCGGTTCCCGCCGATGTACCCAGCGCGGGACGACGGGTGGTTCTATGCCTGCGAGTCCGCAGGTTCTTCTGTCTGGACGCTGTATGCGGACGGCGGACATTCGTCGAGCAGATGCCGGGGCTGACCAGGAGGTACAGCAGGTGGACCGAACGTCTGCGATCGACCCCGGCCATGGTTGGCCTCGCCCTCGCAGGCCGGGGCGGCGCCCGGATGGCGGGCGTCTTCGGGGTCTCTGTCAGCCGCAGTACGGTGCTGCGGCTGGTCGATATGCTGCCCGAGCCGGACGTGCCGGCCCCGCGGGTGGTCGGCGTCGACGAGTACGCCACACGCAAGGGCCGCGTCTACGGCACCGTGCTGGTCGACTGCGAGACCCGACGGCCGGTGGACCTGCTGCCTGATCGGGAGGCGTCCAGCCTGGCCAAGTGGCTGTCGAGGCGACCGGGCATCGAGGTGATCTGCCGGGACCGTGCTCCGTTCTTCGCCGAAGGCGCTTCGACAGGGGCACCCCAAGCGATTCAGGTCGCTGACCGGTGGCATCTGTGGCACAACCTCAGCGAGGCCGCCGAGCGAGCTGTTGCCCGCCACCGCCAGTGCTTGCGCGCCCTGGCCCCTGAACCGGTCCAAGAGGGATCCGACGAGCCCGCACCCTCCATGGTGGACCCGGCCTCGCCCTGGAAGAGCGACCGGTTCTCCAACCGCATCCGGGCCCGACACGCCACGGTTCACGCAATGCTGGAAGCCGGCCACAGCCGCCGCTCGATCGGCCGCCAACTCCACATGACGCACCGCACCGTCAAAAGCCTTGCCGATGCCGTCAGGCCGGAAGACCTCTTCAACGGTCAGTACCAGTTCAGCCGAGCCTCCGCGCTGGACGAGTACAAGCCCTACCTCGACGAACGCTGGAGCGAGGGCTGCACCAACGCCTGGAAACTCTGGGAGGAAATCGCCCCTCTCGGTTACAAGGGCAGCTACGGCATCGTCAGCGCCTACATCAGGAAAAAGCGCACCTCACCCCAGCCGGTCACCGCGCAACCCCCGGCACCCCGCCAGGTGGCCAGATGGATTCTCAGCCGCCCGGAAACACTCACGGAAGTCGAGCAGCTCCGGCTCAAGGCCGTGCTGGCCAACTGCCCCGAACTTGACGCCCTCACCGGGCACGTCCGGTCCTTCGCCCGGATGCTCACCGAGCGCCAGGGCGAACGACTCCCCGAGTGGCTCGACGTCGTCCGCCAGGACGACCTGCCCAGCCTCCACACCCTCGCCGCAGGCATCGACCGCGACCGCGACGCGGTCATCGCCGGTCTGACCCTGCCCTGGAACTCAGGCGTGGTCGAAGGACACGTCAACCGCATCAAGATGCTCAAGCGCCAGATGTTCGGCCGCGCCGGCTTCGACCTTCTGCGAAAACGAGTCCTACTCGCTGAGTGACTCCTCAGTCTCCGATCGGAGATCGTAGATCGGGAACGTCGTGGGTGAAGGATGTTCCTTGCACGCTTCGCCGTGCAGTTCTTCGGGCCGCAGCGCCCAGGCGATGGCCTCGCCCCGACCGCAGAATGAAGGATCGAGGTGGAATGTGGTCCGGGTCCCGACCGGTTTCGGCGCTATGAACTCTTCCCTGAGGCCGGTCGGGTCCATCCCGTCCAGCTCCTGGCGATAGCCGTGGCCATCCAGCCACACCTCGATGACCGTGCGGACGCTGAGTGCCGCAGCTGCGGAGGGAGCCCAACGCTGCATGTCGAACATGTCGAGCAGGGAACCGAAGAATCCCGGAAGAGGCCTCTCCCGTTCATCGGCGCTGGGGCGCTGAACGCTCTCCACCGTGAAGCTGAGATCAGATCCGATCTCGACACTGATCTGTCCATGCCTGCCGTCGCGACGGTGAAGAGCATCCCAGGCCACCGCCCGAAGAACCTCGGTGGGAAGCTCGGGGCTGTCCTGATCGACCAGGAAATACCTCGCCGGGCGGCGCCGCACGTGCTCCACGAAGTCGACCACCCGAAGCGGCTCGACGGTGAAACTCTCCACTCGCCCTCCCATCTCTGCACTTTTCAGCCAGCCACAGCCGATCATGGCACCCACCACCGGCAAGCACCACGCTCCCTGCTCGTCCAGTAGCCGTGACGGGTTGTCACCAATCACGGAAGTTGAGCCAGAACCGCAAGTCGTGAACAAAGCCACGACCTGCGATGCCCCGGATGCACCAGAACCTGACGTCGGCCGGGGAGCCGCCAGAGCGGGACGGCTCTGCGGGCCGGGCTGGAGCGCGTACAGCACGAGCACGTCCTAGTAACTGCGCCGGTCTTTGTTCTGATGTGTGGGCAGTTTCTGGTGGTGTGTGGCCGCGTCGTTTGTAGTGGCTGATCCGGGCTTGGAACTGTCGTCGGCGGCGCCAGTGTGACCAGTGCAGGACATGGTCGATGAGGTTCGCGCGGGGCCGGGCCAGGCGGGTGGTCAGTCGCCGGATCTCGGGGAGGGTCAGGGCGATGAGCTGGGAGGATCCGTTTCTGCTTTCTCCGTGTCGAGCGCGCGGGCCCGCAGGACGGTGAGGCAGGCATGGGCTGCCATGGCCAGGGTGATGTGGCGGTGCCAGCCGGGATAGCGGCGGACCTGGTAGTCATCCAGGCCGCACTCCTGCTTCGCGGTCTGGAAGCATTCCTCGACCGCCCACCGACTGCCCGCGACATGGATCAGCTCGTCGAGGGTTGTGTCGGCTGGGCAGTAGGCGATGTAGTACGAGATCTGATCGGGTCGGCTCACGCTGCGGCGGGCGATGACCCAGTGCCGGCGGTTCTCACGGTGCCAGGGCCGGACCTCGACCCTGGCCCAGTCGTAGACGCGTGGCCCGTGGGCTCCGTTGCCGCAGGAACGACGCTTCCACTTCTGCCTCGGCAGCCCGGGAAACAGGTCATGGACGGGATGATCCATGGCCCAGCGGGTCACGACCGTGTCGTGCCGGGTGGTGGCCATGACGTGGAAGACGTCAGCCCGCTCGAGCTCGGTCCGCCAGCCCTTGCTGAAACCGTAGGCGGCGTCCGCCGTCACCCACCGGAACGGGATCTTCTCCGTGATCGCCCGGCGGACCATCGTCTTGGCGATGGCCACCTTCGTCTCGAAGGCGACCGCGTCCTCGATGCCCGCGGCCCGGCAGCGTTGCCGGTCATCGGTCCATGATGTGGGCAGATACAGACGCCGGTCGATCAACGTGCGGCCGCGTTCGCCGGCATAGGCGAGGAAGACGCCCACCTGGCAGTTCTCTGTCCGTCCCGCTGTTCCCGAGTATTGACGCTGGGCCCCGGCCGAGCGGACCCCCTTCTTAGGAAGCCCGTGTCGTCCACGATCAGCACCCCACCGGGGTCACCCAGTTGCTCGACCACATAGTCACGCACGTCGTCCAGGACCTCATCGGCGTCCCAGTCACATCGGTTCAGCAGCCGGTGCATCCGGTCAGGGCTCCCATGCCCAGCCTCCTCCGCGAGCGTCCAGCCGTTCTTCCGCTCCAACGGCGCTATGAGCCCCCTATATACGCCAGCGCCGACTCCCGCGGCTCCGACCGGGCAAACCGGTGCACGAATCGTTCATGCACCTCACCGAGACCCGCCGCCCACACCCTCACATCACCAAGTACCCCACCCATAACCAGCCCAACGACCAACCTGGCCACCAGTCACGCCAAACGCCGTTGCAGTACTAACGAGCTCGTGCACGGTTAGCGGTGGGACGTCGAGCGCTGGATCGGCGATCATGGCTGCGTGGTGGGGAACGTGACGCGCACAGCGATCATCAGCGACCGGAGGATCACGGGCTTGTCGGCCGCTGTGATCGCTGAACTCGTTTCGGAGGTGGGGCCGTTGTGGCATGAACGTCATCAGGCCAGGCTTGCGTCCAGGCCGCGGAAGCGTGCGGTCGGCGCTGGTGCGAAGCACCGCATGGTTTTCGTCGACCGGCTCCTGGCCACGCTCGTGCACCTTCGCCCCGGGGTTACTCATGACGTGCTGGCCTGCTGGTTCGACGTGGACCGCTCGACCGTCACCCGCGCCATCGGCGAGGTGCGGCCCCTGCTCGCGGAGCGGGGATGCACGGTCAGCCCCGCCGTGCGGCTGCGAACGCTGGCCGAGGTCGTTGACCATCTCGGCCAGGCCGGGAAGACCGGCATCATCGACGGCACCGAGATCCGTGTCCGCCGCCCTGCCGTCGGCCGCAAAGACCGGGACAAGTTCATCCCCGGCAAGAACAAGCAGAACACCGTGAAGACCATGGTGTTCACCGACGGGGACGGGCGGCTGCTGTTCTGCAGCCCGACCAGGCCCGGAAGCTGCGCGGACATGACCCACGCCCGGGAGTTAGGGCTGGTCAAGCTCCTGACCGACGGTCCAGCGGTCGAGATCCTCGCCATGCCGGCTACCAAGGCCTCGGCGCACAGACCGGCGGACGCGTCGTGACGCCCCCGCACCGCAAGTTCAAGAAGAACGCCCCGGACTGGTACGAGGAAATGCACGAGCGCCAGCGCAAAACGCGCTCCTCACGCCGCATCCGGGCCGAACACGGCATCGCCCACCTGAAGAACTGGCGGGCGCTGGCCCGCCACCTCGGCCGCCGCGAGCACATGGACGACACCATCCAAGCCATCGCCGGCCTACTGTCCCAGCAACAGACCGCAGACCGGATCCCGGCTTGGCAGACGTGAGCACCACGACTCCGCCTGGCACTGCGACGTCTCAACGCTAACCGTGCACGGACTCGTTAGGTCCGGAGGCCGTCCGGTCAGAGGCGCGGCTCCTCCCCGGGGGTCAGGGCGGGGTCGATCAGGGCGCCGAGTTCGGTGGCGGCACGCATCGTGGAGAAACTCGGATCATGGAGTCCTTCGGCGACGATGGCGTCGATCGCGCCGCCCATGATGATGGCGAGTGTCCGGGCCTCGACCTTCACGCCACCGCGGGCCTGCGCCGCGGCGTCGATGAGCTGAGCGAGTGGACCCCACCTGGTCTCGGGCTCGTAATCGAAGCCTCCCCGGTTGGCTGCTTCCACGATCATGCGGGCGTGCTGCGGGTGCTCGTGGAAGTGTCTGATCATCGCCAGTGCGTAGACGGCTGGCCCTTCGGAGGGGTCGGCTGCCTCGATCTCTGCCGCGACCCGGCCGGTCATGGCGGTGGTGACGTGACCGTATGCGGCGTCGACCAGGGAGTCCTTGGACTCGAAGTGGTAGAAGATCGCCGGCTTCGTGATACCGGCCGCTTGCGCGATGCCGACCAGCGTGGTGCCCGCGTATCCCTTCGCTGCCACCTGCTCGATCGTGACCGCGATCAGCTGGGCTCTGCGCGCCTGCTCCGTCAACGTCAGGCGGTGCCCCTCAGGGCGGTCTCTCGTTGCCATACAAGGAATTCTACCCTACGGTCAAAATATCGACCGATGGTAAAGAAGGTGCTGCCATGGCGGACACGATCGCCGACGAAGACAAGAAGAGCCCCAGCGCCGAACCGGAGGCGCAAACAGCCTCGCCCTCCCGGCCCGATACAGCCGCGCGGGACGCGACGAAGCCCCGTCGGCGGCGGTGGCGTGTCGCGGTCGCCTTCACCCTCGCTCGGCGCTCCCCCTCCCCGGTGGGGCACTGGGACAACGCCGAGGGCCAGGACCGGTTTCGTTCGACCTACGAAGCGGCTTGGCGCGATCTTCCAGAGCCTGCGGCGACGCTCGACATCCGGACCGACTACGGCCTGGTGCGCGTCTACAGATTCGCCGGGAAGGCGGACACCGGTGTTCCGCTGGTGCTGCTGCCCGGGCGGGCCTCCGCGACGCCGGTGTGGGCGGACAACCTGCCCTGTCTTCTTGCGATCGGTGACGTCTACGCCCTCGACCTGCTCGGTGAACCGGGCATGAGTATCCAGGACCGGCCCATCACCGGCGACGGGGACCAGGCGGCATGGCTGCACCAGACCCTCGCGTCACTTCCCGAGAAGTCTTTCCACCTCGTGGGCCTGTCCATCGGCGGCTGGACCGCCGCCAACCTCGCCCTCCGCGAGCCTGCCCACATCGAGACTCTGACGTTGATCGACCCCGTCTACGTCTTCGACGACATGCCGTGGGAGACCATCGCCCACTCCCTGCCGGCCTCACTGCCCTGGCTGCCGAAATCCTGGCGTGACAGTTTCAACTCCTACACCGCCGGAGGAGCACCGGTGGAGGACGTCCCGGTGGCCCACATGATCGAAGCAGGCATGAAGCACTACACGCTGAAGTTGCCCCAGCCGGGGCGCATCAGCGAGGACCGCCTGGCCACGCTGGATCTACCTGTGCTTGCCCTCATCGCGGGGCGGTCCGTGATGCACGACGCGCCGACCGCCGCCCGGACGGCGAAACGCGGGCTCTCCAAAGGCACTGTCCGTGTGTACGAGGACGCATCCCACGCGATCAACGGTGAATATCCTGAGCGGATCGCCAAGGATATTGCAGCCTTCACCACCACCCCGCACACAGGACCAAACGCGGAGCATGCTTCCAAGGCCCTCGACCGGCACAAGCGTTGATGTCTTTCCGGGACAGCCCGGCGAGCCCTTCGAACGTTGCCCTGGCCCCTCTCGATCATGCACCTTCGACCCCATGATGCGGGAGAATGTCCTGGCCGCCATCGAGCGGATCGTGCGGGCCGAAGCCGCAGCCTCCGCGGTCCCCCGGGAGCCGGACATCACCCTCACCGAGTCCTTCCCCGCCGTCATCAACGACCCGGACGCCTGCGCCTGTATCCAAGAGGCTTTCGCCGCTGGTCTCGGCCCGGACCTGGCGGTCGATCCCGGGCCCGTCACCGGCAGCGAGGACGTCGGCATCCTCGCCACCACGGCGGAGGCCCCCTGCGTCTACTGGCTCCTCGGCGAAGTCGGCCCACAAGCATTCGCCCCCGCGCGGACGTTGGAGGAAGTCGCGCACATCGCCCACAGCCTGCCGTCCAACCACCCTCCCCACTACGCCCCCGTCATCGAGCCCACCCTCACCACCGGCATCAGTGCCCTCGTCCACGCCGCACACGCCTGGATGCCCGCACAGATCTGACCTGCTCTGCCCTCTTCGCTGCGGTCAGGTCGTCGGACGAAGGGATGCGCGGACGTGATCACCGCTCGGCGCCGGGTCCCGTCGTGGCGGACGCCGCCACGTCGTCCTCCCCTCGAGCCGCTGGGACGGAGGTGTCCTCCTCGGGCACAAACGCGATCTCGCCGTCCAGGACCTTACGAGCGCGGTCGTGATCGAGCGCTCCTTCCCACTTGGACACGGCGAACACGGCGACACAGTTACCGAGGAGATTGGTGGCCACCCGCATGGTGTCCATGATCCGGTCGACCCCGAGCAACAGCGCCACGGCACCGGCCGGAATGACTCCGAGGGCCGAGACCGTCGCCGACAGCGCGAGGAACGCCGACCCGGGCACGCCCGCCATCCCCTTGCTGCTCAGCATCAGAACCAGTACCACGGTGACTTGCTGTCCGAGCGTCAGGTCGACCCCCACGGCCTGGGCGATGAACAGCGTCGCTATCGAGAGATAGATGGAAGCCCCGTCGAGGTTGAACGAATACCCGGTGGGCAGCACCAGGCCCACAGAATCATCGCGGCAACCAGCCTGCCGCAGCTTCTGCATCATGCGCGGCATCACCGTCTCGCTCGAGCCTGTGCCAAGTGCCAGCACCAGTTCCTCGCGGGTATAGCGGACAAACTTCCACAGGCTCACGCCGGTGAACATCTTCAAAGCGGCACCGAGCAGCAGCAGAAAGACCAGCGCCACCGCGTAGCAGACGCCGATCAGCTTGCCGTACGTAGACAGTGCTCCGAGACCGTACTCCCCGACCAGATGGGCGGTGGCCCCGAACACGGCCAGGGGGGCGAGCCGCATGACGAAGCCGACGATGGCGAAGATCACTTCCTGCACCTGATCCACGGCCGGAAGGATCGCCGGCACCTTGGTGTGTCCCAGGTGAAGCAGGGCAGCGCCCACCAGGCAGGCCAGAATGAGGACCTGCAGCAAGGAGTTCTCGGCGAACGCGCCTACCGCACTGTCGGGCAGTGAGTGCAGCAGAAATTCACTCGTGGACGGCAGTTCACCGCCGCCGGTCCTCTCATCAACGGCCGAGGCATCCAGCGAGGCGGGATCCACATTCATCCCGCTGCCCGGGCGGACAAGGTTCCCGGCCACCAGCCCGATCACGAGAGCCACGGTAGTGGCCACCTCGAACCAGATCAGAGCCTTGAGCCCGATCCTCCCGAAGGACTTCAGGTCGCCCGCCTTGGCGATCCCGGTGACCACGACGCAGAAGACCAAGGGGGCGATCATCGCCTTGATCAGCCGAATGAAGCCGTCTCCGAGCGGCTGCACGGCGGAACCCGCATCGGGCCACACGCCTCCGACAACGATGGCGACGACCAGCGCACAGAACACCTGCATGAACATCGATGTCCGAAGACTTCGAGCGAGACGACGAGCCAGGGACGGACTGACCTGCGTCATGGATACACCCCTCTTGAAATTCCACCATACGGAATCAATGTTCCGCTTGATGGTCAACTATCAAGGGGGCTCCAGCGGGAGGGAAGGGGTAAACGTCAGGGAGATCGAACTTTGGCACATGACCCAAGCATCAAGCAGGTCCAGTAGCTGCAAGTGCCACGCAAACACATAGAAGGGAGAAACCGGGCCGCGTTGCCCCAAAGAGTGTCGGTAGCACCGGCTGCTGGAGCCTTCGAGGGCAGCTGCCCCGCCGCGTTGGCCCTCTCCGCGCGAGCGGAGGTGAGCTGCCGGGACTCAAACCACCGCCCCCAGACGAACGTTCGAGGGGGAATCACTTCGGGGGTAGCGGGGCGGCCGGGTGGCTTTGTTCACGAGGTTTCGACATGCCCGAAAGCGGCGACACCGGGCTGCACACGGAAGCCGCGAAGTCCGACTGGATTCGCACGGATGAGTGGTGTACCGGCCGTCCCACGTCTTCAGCACCGCTGTAGCGTCGTCCGCAGACGATCAGGGGGATTCAGTGACGAGGTCCTTGCACTTCAGCTGGGAACTGTGCGGCTCCGGCTGGGCGACGTGCAGGATCTGGGACGGCTCGACGAAGCACCGCGACATCGTCAGCTACTGCACAAACGCGCTCGCCGACGTGCTGAAAGGCGTGACGGGCCTCTACGGCCCCCATGGAACCCAGCGGTTCTCGTTCGACCTCGAACCGGCAGAGGCACGGTGGATTCTTCGTCGCCGAAACAGCGACGTGCACATCACGATCCGTCACTTCCCGGACATGTCGGTGAGCTTCGACGCACCGGACGGGAAGGGCACCCTCGTGTGGACGTCCACACGTCCTCGCACCTCCCTGGCACATGCTGTCCTGATGGCTGCCGAAAGGGTGCGGCGAACCCACGGCGAGGACGGCTACCTCCAGAAGTGGCAGCTGCACGCCTTCCCCACCACCGAACTGGAAACTCTTCGACACCTGCACCTAGCAGCGGATGACTGCGCTCTCCAGCACTGAACCAACCGCGCCTCACGGTGCAAACACACGCTGAGCCAGAACCCCGGCACGGTTCGCGGCGATGACGCCGACCGCGTCGACGCGGGCCTGGCGGCCCAGTTCCCAGTTGTCGGAGCCGGCGTCGAGGAGCAGTTCACCGGACTCGGCGTTGAACCCGGCAGTCTGGAGTACCCGACGAGCCGCAGGGCGATCGTGGCCCACCGCTCGCGAGGGAGCCGCCAGCCGCGAGGAGTCCCCCTGCGCGCTCGGCCACCAGCGTACTGATCGCCGCACCGAGCCCCATCCGCTCGCACCCTTCCCGCCATCCCGGGCGGGCAGCCTGAGGCATGGGCTGCGGCTTCCGGTCAGGGCCGGTCTTCCGGGCCTGTTGAGAAAAGCCTCGGCCAAGCGGCCGTCATGACGAAGCACCTCACGACGTCTCATGCCGTGATCAGGGAGATCGACCTGGTGGTCGCGGAGGGAGCGGTGCAGCAGCGAGACTGAGAGGTAGCCGCCGTCGAAAAGGTGCTGCCGGGGCAGCAGCCCGCGGTCATGGAGCCGGATGTGGATGCTGGCGAGGGCCTCGGTGTCCCGGGTCGGCCCGGTGGTGGCGATGTCCGTGATCAGGTCGGTCCGAGGGCCCGTCTCGCAGGTCTCGGTGACATGGACCAGATAGCCGCTCCAGCGGGTATTGCCGCGGACGGCCCGGCGGGCTTCGCGGTCGTAGGGCGAGACGATCGGCACGGCTCCTTTGGGCTGTGCGTCCTTCTCGGCGCGAGGACGTAACCCGCCACAGGCGCCGAGGAGGAAGTTCTGCACGACGATCTGTCGCAACGCTTCCGCGCGAGGCCCCCGGCCGGTGGTCCGGAAGGCCCTCGAGGAGCCGGCGGGCGTCCGCTCCCGCCTGTTTCAGCCGGGTGACAGGGTGACTCGGCTGACTGGGGAGTCGGACTGGACGCCCGCAGCGGGTGGCCCACTCGGTATCCACCAAGCCGTCGAGGATGTCCGGTGCCCGCTGGGCGGCTTCTTTCAACGCCGCGCCGCACCGCTTCGAGTACCAGCTCCGAGGTCCCGCGCGGCGGCCAGGACTTGAGTCGAGCCGGTGCGCTGCCTCCCGCGTTCGGCGACCATGCCGGCTTCCCGCACCCGTGTCATCACTGACAGGGAGAGCAGCTGGTCCCCCGCGGTCGTCCCCGCACAGGCGATCACAAAAGCCCGTCAGCACACTGTGGTGGAATCCCGGGTCGTCCAGGTCCAGGGCGAGTGCGTACTTGAAGTCGATTCGGCACCGCACGGCCTCGGCCGCCTGCCGGTCGGAGAGATTGAGCAGAAACTGCAGGACACAGACCGGGGCCAGCTGGGACAGTGAGAGTCCGGGTCGGCCATCGCGCGGGTACCAGGAAGCGAATTCCCTCTCGTCCCAGAGACCATCGAGGTGATCACGTACCCACATCGCCGTATGCCCCTGGGGTTACTGACCCGCGCCATCTGGGCGGTGAGCTCGTGAACCACCGCACCGGACCAGGGGCGAACGGACACTGATCGCCTCAGAAGGACGGAACTACACAGGACCGTCCGAAGTGTTCCAAGCGCCAACAACCTCGTCCCGAGAACTCCAAGATCCCCGACGGAGTCGCTCCTGAACCGCACGCGCCTGCACAACGGCTTCGGCCCCCACCCTGACGGTCAGGGTGGGGGCCGAAGCGTGTTGGCGCTGGGGTGTTACTGCGCGACGAGTTCGCAGATCACGGGCTGACCGCCACCGACACCGTAACGGCAGGTGCCGCCGTCATCCATGCGCGTATCCAGCCAGTACGCATCCTTGTCCTTGATGCGCATCTGCTTCATGAAGTTCGCGAAGTGGCCGCCCATGGATTCCTGGTTGTGCATGCCCGAGATCGCCGCCCGGCCGCACACCTCGTTGAACGTGGGGTCAGCCCCGTTCTGCGAGAGCAGGTGGATCATGCTGCCGTGCTTCTTCGCGTACATCGAAATGCAAGCATCCCCGCTGGGGGTGGTCTTCCCCGGCGGGATCGCCGGGTTGATGCCGCCCTCGGTGGACGACATGCCGCCGCTGTTGTACGAGGAAGCGAACGCGAACTCGTCACAGTTCAACGTGTCGCCCGCATCCACCAGGGCGGAGGGGTCGCCGTTGTTCGCGGCCCACCCCGTGGGGCAGATCCGCGTACGGGAACGGTTGTTCTGCGCCTCATCACCCATGTAATACAGCGGCTTCAGATCAACCATCGAACCCGGGTGCTTGGCCGTGGCCTTCTGAATCAGCCACGCGTGAGCGGCGGCCTGCGGGAACGCCTTCGCGTTGAACGTGTACGTGGGCGCGACGTTGACGAACACACAGCCCGGAACCGACCCCGCCGGGGCGTCTCCTGCGGGGGTGTCGCAGCGGATACGGTCGAGATCCTCGGTGCCGCCGTCGTACTAGGGACCGTATTGAGTTCCGATCAATGGGTAGCTCGGGTGAGGTCCTTGAGCCAGATCATAGAGGCGCGTAGGTGGAGGCCGGCGAGGTAGCTGTCGGGAGACTTGGCGTACCGGGTGGCGATGCCACGCCAGGCCTTCATCTTGTTGATCAGCCGCTCGACGGTGTTCCTCTCCTTGTAGAGCTCGGCGTCGAAGTCGACGGGCCTACCGCCCTGAGAGCCCTTCTTCTTGCGGTTGGCCAGCTGGTCCTTCTTCTCCGGGATGACCGCACGGATGCGGCGTTTGCGCAGGTGGGCGCGATTGGCACGGGAGGAATAGGCCTTGTCGCCCGCCACGGCGGCCGGCCGGGTGCGCGGACGGCCCACGGGCAGACGGACGCGCATCTGGTTCAGGACGGGGATGAACTGAGGGCTGTCGGCGGCCTGCCCGGCGGTCAGGAGCAGCACCAGCGGGCGGCACCTGCAGTCGCCGGCGAGGTGGATCTTGCTGGTCTGCCCGCCCCGGGAGCGGCCCAGCGAAGCGGCCTTCAGCCGCAGCCGGTGCCGGCGCCGGACGCGGCGCCGCTCCTGCCGTCCGGGGTCGGTGTCCTGTCCGGTTCGTCCGTTGTTGTCGCCCCCTTTGACCTGGCTTTTTCTTCAGCCGCGGCCTTCTCCAGCGCGGTGAGGCCGTCTGGGCTCAGGTGCATGCCGGCCGCGTCCTGGTGGGCGCGCACGGTGGTGGAGTCGATACTGACCAGGGACAGGTCCACCTCGTCCCGCCGGGCCTCCTCCGCGATCAGCCCCTCCAGCAGGGCTTGGAAGACGCCCGCGTCGCGCCACTGCCTAAAGCGGTTGTGCACGGTGGGCCAGGCACCGGACTCAGCCGGCATCTCCCGCCACTGCCCACCGGTCCTGAACCGCCAGATCACCCCTCGAACTGCTGCCGCAACCGCTCGGGATACGGACCGAACCGGCCGATCGGTAGATAGGACTCGATGAACTCCCATTCAGCTTCGCTCAGTTGCACCTGCGTCATGACACCAGGGCTACCGGCTCACGCCGTGCCGCGAGGTCGAGTCCCGCAGATTGATCACAAGTGGATACGGTCCCTAACGAAAAACTCAGTAATCACTCGTCCGGTCACAGGCCCAGGACCGTCGCCACCAGTTCGCTGCGGCTGCGGACACCGGTCTTCGCGAACATACTCTTCAGATGGTCCTGCACGGTCGCCGCGGTGATGTGCAGTTCCACGGCGATGGTCCGCGACGGCAGACCGGCAACGACTCGCGCCAGCACGTCCCGCTCGCGCGGTGTAAGCCCGTACGCGAGCAGCAGTATCTCGGCCACGTCGGCGGCCGGCGCCGGATGTACCGTCACGGCGATGGCCGCCGGGTGCGGGCCACCACTCAGCGGCGAGGCCTGGACGGAGAGCCACCGGCCCGAGCGGCCGCGGATGCGTCCGTACGCCGGCAGCTCAGCGCCTCTTCCCCGTGCGGCCACCTCCAGGATCGCGGATGGCAGTTCCGCCTGCGACGGGCCCAGCTCGTCCCGCCAGAGTTTCGCGGCCAGGTTCTCCGAAAACAGCCGCAAGTCCTGGTCGAGCAGGAGCACTCCGGCCTCGGACGGGCCCGCAGCGGTGTCGTCGGGTGCCCGGTGGGCGGCCCGGCGCAGGGCCGCACCGACCGGGGCGGACAGCCGCCGCAGGACGCCGACGTCGGCCGGGGTGAAGTCGGGCCGCCGGCCGCCGCGGAAGAGGGCGACGACGCCCCAGCAGCGGCCGTCCACCAGGAAACCCGCCCGCAGCTCGTGCCGTGCGTCGATCATCGGCAGCACGGTCCGGTAACGGTGGCTGGATTCCGGATCACCGCCGGTGGCCGCACCAAGCGTGTCCGCGGACACCTCGGAGCGGGCCAGCGCCGCGAACTTCAGGACGTCGTCCACCAGGTACTCGTTGTGCGCGGCGGCCGCGGCCGCCTCTGGTACGAGCCCGGCGCTGACTTGGTCGGCGGTCAGCAGCGTCATCGGGTCGATCGTGCTGAAGCAGTAGGAGTCGGCCGGGATGAGGCGTGTCAGCCGGTCGGCGATCCGGCGGCGCAGTATTCGGGAGTCGAGGTCGAGACGGCAGATCGCCTCGATGTCGCGCACGGTCTCGCGCCGGACCATCGGGGAACTCACCCTTGCCACGGTATCCCAGAAATGTGGGAGGGCCGCCCGACCTCCAGGCGCCTACCGTGGGTCCGAGAAACCCCAGGTCACCGGAGGTACACCGACATGTTCCCATCCATGCTCAACGTCGGACTGGATCCAGCGCTGGTGGACGACGCGCCCTCGTCACGGGCGGCGTTCCCTGCAATCGACGCCGAGGCGGTCCGGGCCGGAATGGCCGCGGGCCGGGCTCGGCTCCAGGAGCTCGGCCTCAGTGTCGATGTCTGCCTGCTCGACTACGGCCGCACGGCCGAGGCGGTCTTTCGCGCCGCGTTGACCGCCAAGGACTACGACATCGTGCTGATCGGCGCCGGCGTCCGGCTGGACCCAGAGCTGACCCCGCTGTTGGAGGTGCTGGTCAACACCACCCACGAGCTGGCACCCGGCGCGAAGCTCTGCTTCAACGTCAGCCCGACGACGGCTGTCGAAGCCGTCCAGCGGTGGTGGCCCGAACACAAGCCGCTGGTCTAGGCGCTCCATAGCACTCAAGAGACGATTCGATGAACGGGAGGCGGTCTTCCGCCATGTCTGCAAGAGCACTCGAGGACAAGGTCGCACTGGTCACCGGCGGCAGCCGGGGCATCGGCCGGGCGATCGCGGAGCGGCTCGCCCAGGACGGCGCCGCCGTCGGCGTCACCTACGTCCGCGACGAGACGGCGGCCAGCGAGACCGTCGAAAGCATCCGCAAGAACGGAGGACGGGCCTTCGCACTCCAGGCGGGGCTGGGCGAACGCGGCGACGCGGCCCGCCTCTGGGCCGCCTTCGACGCCGCGGGCACGGAGCACGTGCCCGACGGGAAGCTCGACATCATCGTCAACAACGTCGGCATCGGGGATTTCGCATCCCTGGAGTCGTTGACCGAGGACGCCTTCGACAAGGTCTTCGCCGTGAACGTGCGTGCACCGTTCTTCGTCACGCAGCAGGGACTGCCGCGCCTGCGCGACGGGGGCCGGATCATCAACATCTCCAGCTCCGTGGCCCGCCTGGCCACGCCGGGAATGATCGCCTACGGCGCCACCAAGGGAGCCCTGGACAACTTCAGTCTCGCCCTCGCCAAGGAGCTGGGCCCCCGGGGCATCACGGTCAACTCGGTGGCCCCCGGAACCGTCCTCACCGATGCCAGCGCGGCCACACTGCTGGGCGATCCGCATGCCGAGGCGCAAGCGGCGTCTCTTGCCGCCCTCGGCCGGATCGGGCGGCCGGAAGACATGGCCGACATCGTGGCCTTCCTCGCCTCCGACGACGCACGCTGGGTAACCGGCCAGGTCATCGACGCAACGGGAGGCATGGCCCTCTGACGTGCTAAGGAGAGGAACACCGTCGAGCGGCTGAACAACAAGATGAAGGCCTGGCGCGGCATCGCCACCCGGTACGCCAAGTCTCCCGACAGCTACCTCGCCGGCCTCCACCTACGCGCCTCGATGATCTGGCTCAAGGACCTCACCCGAGCCACCCATTGATCTGAACTCAATACGGTCCCTAGTGCCGCATCAGCCAACGTTCGCCCCGCCGTGACCGGTCAGTGGCAGAGACGACGCGGCGGGGCGAGGCACAATCTCATGTGCGGGAGCGAGCTCAGCCAGGTGTGTTTTGCCCCGGCTCTCACTCGAAGTCACGGGCAGCGGTAAGGCCTTCGATGAACGACCGGAAGTCCGGGGCGAGGACCAGCTCTATGTCGAGGTCCGCCTCGAACCAGGTGGCGGACGGTTCCCCGTGTCGGCCGCAGGCCCGGTAATCAAGCCCGATCCAGCACGGTCCGTCACCCGAGACCAGAACCACCGCGGCGGGCAGCCCCCATTCCTCGACCAGGTATGGACTGTCGAGCAGGGCAATTGTTCCCTCGCGACGGCCGATGCCCATCATGCTGTCGAACGGGACGTGGTCGGCGCTCCATGAGGTCGGCTGGCTCGTGGGGAAGGCATTGCGGCCGGCCGCGGCCTGGCCCCCGTTTTGATGGCGCAGTAGGTCGAGCAGTGAACTGGGGAGCGTGACGTCCAGCAGACGCTGGGTCTCCGCAATCGCCTGGTCGGTCAGGGCCGGCTGCACTGCGTACTCGCTGCTGGTGTCCCACAGGGAGCGCTGGAGATCCTCAAGGCGTGTCACGAGCAGCATCGTAGGAGCCACGCCCGCTGCCTGCATGACGCGGGCCCCCAGGCATACTGCCTGGTGGCCTTGACCTGGGCTTCCCCGCGGTTGGGTGGGGTTTCGGCTCGCCCAACCGCCAATTGAAGTGCATCGAGGCATAATTCACCTGGAATTATGGCAAAACGGCTCCTCGATTTTCGCCCAGGATCTGGCGACCTGTGCCGTGGCGAGAGGTCGCCACCGTAGCCTTGTATCCGGGCCGATGGGCGTCGCGCAGGATGCTCGGCATGATTCCTGCTTCTCCTCCAGCCGATGGCACGGCAACACCCTCGAGCACTCGGCGCCGGGCCCTTCTGGCCGCGACCGCCGTCGCGCTGGCCGGCGGACTGCTCCTGCCTCTGGGTCACGCCACCGCCGCACCGGCCGCTGCGCAGCCGTTGGCAGCGCCCGGATCTCCCGAAAGCACCCACCGGATCACCTTGGTCACCGGCGACGTCGTGACGTTCACCGACGGCCCCGGAGCCCGTGACCTCGTCACCACCGCCCCCGAGGCCCAGGTGTCGGTCGAGCAGTTCGGGGACGACATCTTCGCCGTCCCGCTCGACGCGCAGCCGCTGCTCTCCGCCGGAAAGGTGGACCGGCGGCTGTTCAACGTCACCGACCTGGTCGAGATGGGGTACGACGACGCCCTCACCGGCGGTCGGCTGCCGGTCATCGCCACGTACGACGCGAAGACGGCCCGCTCGAAGCCGGCCGCGCCCCGGGGAAGCAGGGTCGCCAAGCGCCTGGACAGCATCGGCGGTGCCGCGCTCACGGCGGACATGGCGGAGCGGCGGTCCTTCTGGAAGTCCGTCGCGGGCTCCGCCGATGACCGTGACCTCGAAGGCGGGATCACCGGGCTGTGGCTCGACGGCAAGGCCGACGCGGCCCTGAAGGACTCCGTGCCGCAGATCGGGGCGCCGGAGGCATGGGGGAAGGGCTTCGACGGCAAGGGTGTCAAGGTCGCCGTGCTGGACACCGGCATCGACCTCGGCCACCCGGACGTCAAGGATCGCGTCACCGTCGCCCGGAGCTTCGTGCCGGGCGAGGAAGTGGAGGACGGCAACGGTCACGGTACCCATGTGGCCTCCACCATCGCCGGCTCGGGCGCGGCCTCGGGCGGTGCGTACAAGGGTGTCGCCACGGGCGCTGACCTGCTGATCGGCAAGGTGCTGGGGAACGACGGCTCCGGCGCCGACTCCGGCATTATCGAAGCGATGGAGTGGGCCAAGGACCAGGGCGCCGACGTGGTCAGCATGAGCCTCGGCACCCCCTACGGCGACAGTGGCTCCGACCCGATGTCCCTCGCGGTCGACGCGCTGTCCGCGAACGGCGGTCCGCTGTATGTGGTCGCCGCGGGCAACGCCGGCGCCGAGGGTTCCGTCTCGGCCCCCGGCTCCGCCGAGAAGGCGCTGACCGTCGCCGCGGTCAACAAGTCCGACGCACGTGCGTCCTTCTCCAGCCAGGGCCCGCTGACGCGCAGTCACGCGCTGAAGCCCGACATCTCCGCACCGGGCGTGGACATCGTCGCCGCCGCCTCGCAGTCCGTCCCGGGCTGGACGGGCGGGATGTACCGCTCGATGGACGGCACCTCGATGGCCACCCCGCATGTGGCCGGTGCCGCGGCGATCCTGCACCAGCAGCACCCCGACTGGACGGGCGAGCAGCTGAAGGACGCGTTGATGAGCACGTCCAAGGAACTGGCGGACACGCCGTACTCGATGGGCACCGGGCGGGTCGACGTCGCCGCGGCCGTCAGCAGCACACTCACGGCCACCGGCTCCGTCGGCGCCGCGGTCTACACCTGGCCGCACAGCGCCGACGAACGGGCGACGACGAGGACCGTCACCTACACCAACAACGGCGCCAAGGACATCACCCTCGACCTGGCCACGGACACCACCGACCAGGCGTACACCCTGGCCGACCGCGAAATATCCGTCCCCGCGGGCGGTACGGCACGGACGACACTCACCCTCGACCCGGCCGGCGTCGCCGTGGACACCTCCTTCTCCGGGCAGGTCGTCGCCACGGACCACGCCACCGGCGCGGTCGTGGCGCACACCGGTTTCGCGCTGTACAAGGAGCGCGAGCTGTACGACGTGACCATCAAGCTGCGCGACCGCAGCGGCAAGCCCGCGACGGGCACCGTGACGCTGGGCGCGCTCGGCGGCACGGAGGTCGTCGAGCCGATGGTCGCCGGCGAACTGACGCTGCGCGTAGCGCCGGGCAACTACGTCGCGTGGTCACACCTGGCAGTCGAGGGCGAGGCGCCCGACGCCCACGCGACGGCCTTCCTCGTCGACCCGGAGACCAAGGTCACGGACGGTCCGGCGACAATCGTGCTGGACGCGAGCAAGGCCCGCAGGGCCGGCGTACGCACCCCGAAGGCATCCGAGACCTCGCAGTGGCGTTACGACATGGCCAGGACCGCTCCCAACGGCAAGGTGATGCGCAAGACCACCACACTGCCGATCTACGGCGACGAACTGTGGGTCAGCCCGACCGAGCCGGTCACCGAGGGCGGCTTCAACTACCTGACGCGCTGGCGGCAAACCGAACCCGGCTTCCGCGTCCATACCGACGACGGGACACTCAACGCGCTGACCCAGCCCCGCAGCCGCAAGACCACCGACAAGTTCACCGCGCGCGCCGTGTACGCGGGTGCCGGCGCGGCGGAGGACTACACGGGCCTGGACGCCAAGGGCAAGGCCGTCGTCATCGACCGCTCCTCGGCGGTGCCCCCGGCCAAGCGGGCGGCGAACGCGGCAGCGGCCGGGGCCAAGGTCCTGATCGTCGTCAACGACGGCCTCGGCCGGCCGAACGAGTCCTACGGCACGCCGGAGTCCCCCGCGGCCCTGCCGGTGGCAGGCGTCCGCAAGGCGGAGCGGGCCGCGCTCCTCGGCCACGTCGCGGAGCACGGCACACTCTCCCTCGACCTGGACGACGACCCGGACTACCTGTACGACCTGGTGTCCCGCCACAAGGACACCGTCCCTGACCGTCCTCTGGTCTACGCCCCGGACGCCGACCGCGACCTCGCCAAGGTGGTCAACACCTTCCACGGCGACCGCGACATGCTGGGCGGCGGCTACCGCTACGACATTCCGCCCAACGGAGCGGGGGTCGGTTTCGCGCAGTACGAGGCGTACCCGGGGCAGCGCACCGAGTGGGTGTCCCCGCTCGGCGACGGGTACAAGTGGATGGAGACTCACCAGACGCTGAGCCCGGCGCCCCAGCAGATGTACGGCCCTCCGGCCGACGTCCAGGCGGGCCGGTCCTACCAACGCCGCTGGTTCCAGCCGGTGCAGCGGCCCCGCATGGGCACCGCGTTCACGGGACCGTACCGCGACAGCAACAACAACCTGACCCTGGCCGTCGAACCGTGGACGGACAGCGGGCCGGCCGGAACCTCCGGCATCGGCGACGGCCAGTTCAAGACCGCCCTGTACCGCGACGGCGTGCAGGTCGCGCAGTCAGCCGGCCGGTCGGTCAGGGCGTCCAGGCAGCCCGCGGAGGAGCTTCCTTACACGCTGGTGATGGACGCCTCCCGCGACGCGTCGGTGTGGCACACCTCGACGCGTACCCACACCGAGTGGGAGTTCGCCTCGAAGGCGATCCCCGCAGGCACTCCGGGCAACCGCCGTGACGTAAGGCTGCTGCAGCTCGACTACGGAATCGACACCGATCTGGCGGGCGACGTCAGAGCCGGAGCGCCGGTCGTCCTGACGCTCTCCTCCGGAACCCAGGAGTGGCTGCCCTCGCCGGTCAAGGCGAACACGGCGACCCTGTCGGTCTCCTACGACGACGGGGCGACCTGGAAGCCGGTCACGCTGCTCCGCACGGCGGCCGGAACCTGGAAGGCCGCACTGCTGCCGCCGAAGAACAAGGCGGGCGGCTTCGTCTCGCTGAAGGCTTCCGCCGAGGCGGACGGCGGACTCGGCATCAGCCAGGAGATCATCCGGGCCGTCGGCCTGCGCTGACCCCTCCCGCGCGGCGGCCGGTCGCCAAGCCCCTCCCCCGGGGTCGCGACCGGCCGCCGCGCTTTCAGCGCTTCACCCATCCCTGCTCGTACGCATGCCACCCCAGCTGCATCCGGGTCGTGACCCCGGCCAGTTCCGCCAGCCGCTGTACCCGCCTCTGCATGGTGCGCAGTGACAGATCCAGCCGGGTGGCCACCTTGCGGTCGGTCAGCCCGGTCAGCATCAGGGAGAGGATCAGGAGGTCGGTCTCGTCCGGGCCTTCGGTCAACGGCTCCTCCACCACCTCGCCCGTGGACGACATCAGCAGCGGCCGAGCCGTAGTCCAGACGCCCTCGAAGAGCCCGACCAGCGCTTCGACGAGCCCGCCGGCATGAACCACCAGCGCGGATGCCTCCGCCGACGCCTCCGCCTCGACCGTCGACTGCAACGGCAACAGGGCGATCGACCGGTCCGCCACCACCAGCTTGGTGGGCACCCGTTCCACGACCCGCACCTGCTGCGCCCGGTCGAGCGCGGACGACAGCTCCACCAGGGTGGACGGCTGTTCCAGTACGGATTCCTCAATCACCACCCGGTAGTTCACCCCCCGTGCGGTCGCCTGCTCCTCCGCCTGGTGCTCCTCGCCGCGCACGGCCATCGGCTCTGCCGTTACCAGCACCTGCAGCTCGTGTGTCGCTCCCCGCTGCAACTGCTCGAAGCGGTGTCTGACAGGCCCGGCGCCGGTGAGTACCTCCACGACGTCGGCCCGTACCGGCCCGGCCGACAACCGCCGGTAGTCCTCGGTGAGCGCGGCTACCGCCGCCTCGGCCTCCTGCAGCGCGTGTCTGCGTTCGGCGAGCGCCCCGCCGAACGCGAGCGGCGGCGGTGCCGCGGCATAGCGCCCCGGGGCGTCCGCCACGGGGGTGACCATCCCCCGGGACTCCAGGCGGCCCAGCAGCCGGGCCGCCTCCAGTTCACCGAGACGCAGGTGCCCCGCGACATCGGAGCAGGACGCCGCCCCTCGCCGCACGAGCAAGCGATAGGCCGCTTCCTCGCCTTCGGCCAGCCCGATGAAGTCAAGCAACGGTTCACCTCTCCTCTACCCGCTACTGCTGCTGCCCGCGCGCCTGCGGGCCCACAACGTGCTGGTCAACACCGTACTGCCCGGGTTCGTCGGAGCGATCCTGATGACCAACGCCCTCGACGCCTGCCCTCCGGCAAGGTGGTCGGAGAGCACTTGGGCCGGCAGCCCGTACAACGGTTCCGAAACGCGCAGGACATCGCCGCTGACGATGCGATGTGGGGCCGGATCGAGCCGTTGATGCCGGGCCGATCCGGTCCGGGCGGCCGTTTCGTTTGGATCATCGGGCTGACCACAGGAAGATGCCTGCGATGTGAGTCCGGCCAGGTAGATCGTGGCCGTCTTCTCGTAGCGGGTGGGGATACCACGCCATTGCTTCAAGCGGTTGATGCATCGCTTTACGGTATTGCGTTGTTTGTATGCCTCGCGGTCGAAGGCCGGGGGTCTGCCGCCTTGACTGCCGCGCCGGAGCCGGTGGCCCCGCTGGTCTGCCGGGACGGGGATCACTGCTCGAATACCGCGCTGGCGTAAGTGCTCGCGTATGGCGCGTGAGGAGTACGCCTTGTCGGCCAGAACGGTGTCCGGCCTGGCCCGGGGCCGCCCGCGTGGGCGAGGGACGCGAAGTTGGGCCATCAAGTCCGCGGGCGCATCGCCGGTCTGTCCGGCGGTGAGAACGAAGGCCAGGGGCCGGCAGCGGGCGTCGGACGCGAGATGGATCTCTGTGGTCAGTCCTCCACGGGACCGGCCGATGGCATGGTCGTGCGGCTCGCCGGCCGGGGCCCCGTTACCGTGTTCGTGGCTCCGCAATGGGGCTCCCGGCCTCCGGGCCCGGATGCCTTGAGCCCCTTGTCGATCATGGTCGGAAAAGTGGTGTCACCGGGCCGGGAGGCATTGGCAGACCGCTGATCAGGGGCATGACCGCTCGCCTTGCCTGTCGAGGTGAAGCAGGCCTTCGTAACGTGGATGCCGGCACGCTGATGCCGCAGGTTGAGGCCGGGAAGGGTCTGTCGGGGAGGGGCTTGTGCATCACGAAAGCGAGATCGACGTCTACCTCGGTCTGGACGTCGGCAAAGGTGAGCATCACGGCACTGCCCTCACCCCAGCAGGCAAGAGAGTGTTCGACAAGCCGCTGCCGAACAGTGAACCGCGGCTTCGGGAGCTGTTCACGAAGCTGCGAACGAGGTACGGAACGGTGCTGGTCGTAGTAGACCAGCCGGCCTCGGTCGGTGCCCTGCCGCTGGCGGTTGCCCGCGATGCGGGCTGCCGTGTTGCCTATCTTCCCGGGCTGACAATGCGGCGGATCGCCGACCTGTATCCAGGAGATCGAAGACCGATGCCCGGGACGCGGCGATCATCGCGGGGGCGGCCCGGACCATGCCACACACCCTGCGTGAGCTGGCGCCGAACGACGAAACAGTCGCCGAGCTGAACATGATCGTTGGCTTCGACGACGACCTGGCCGGCGAGGTAACCCGGCTCAAGAACCGCATGCGTGGCCTCCTCACCCAAATCCATCCCTCGCTCGAGCGGGTTCTGGGCCCTCGGCTGGATCACCCGGCCGTGCTGTTCCTGCTGGAACGCTACGGATCGCCGGCACAGTTGAGGAAGGCAGGCCGCCGTCGGCTGATAACAATGCTCAAGCCCAAAGCGCCGCGCATGGCAGAACGTCTCATCGAGGACATCTTCACCGCCCTGGACAAGCAGACCGTCATCGTTCCCGGCACCGAGGCCGCAGCCCTGATCATTCCCAGCCTGGCCAGCTCGCTGACCGCAGTGCTCGACCAGCGCAAGCTCCTGGCCAGCAGTATCGAGGAACTGCTGGAGGCCCACCCTCTTTCGCAGGTCCTGATCTCGATGCCCGGTTAGCACGGCCGCCCGCCCGGTGCCCGGCGGCACGGCGGGCGCCATGTCATTGCGGGACTCCCCAACCCGCCGTGCTCGGTCAGGGCGAACGTGCTCGGCGGGTTGTCGGCGTACACATGAACGTGCACGGCCGAGTACGGATGAACGTGCCCACCCGCGGGCATGTCCAGGAGTCCTCTTGACCTGAAGCATGATTGAGGTTCTAGCGTGTCGCCTACTCAATCATCTGACGATGGGAAACACGCTCGTGATCCTCGTGACCGGAGCCACTGGAAACATAGGCATGGCCCTGCTGAAGGAGCTGCACGCATGCGGTGTCGGGCCGCTGAGAGGGCTCACCCGAGATGCCGCAGGGGCCGTCTTCCCTCAAGGGGTCGAGGCTGTGGAGGGCGACTTCGCAGAGCCGGCGTCGTTGAAGCCCGCACTGAAGGGGGTGCGCTCGCTGTTTCTATTGTCGCGTCTGGGCTCGGACGCCGACATCCTCGAAGCTGCCCGGCAGGCGGGAGTGGAGCACGTCGTCCTGGTGTCGTCCATCACCGTCCAGACCACCCGCACCTCGGCCCCGCCGACGAGAACCTGGCGGTGGAGCAACTGCTCAAGGAAACCGGCATGGCCTGGACGATCCTGCGGCCGACGCAGTTCGCGTCGTACGCCCTGATGTGGGCTGCGTCCATCCGTGGCCGCGAGACCGTCCGCGCGCCGTACGCCGAGACCGCGCTACCGACCATCCACCCCGCGGACATCGCATCGGTGGCACGGGTGGCACTGACCGAGCCCGGCCACCACAATCGCACGTATGCCTTGACCGGGCCAGAGCCGATAACCGCCCGACAGCAGGTCCAGGCCATCGCGGCAGTACTGGGTCGGAAGGTGCCCTTCGCCGAGATCAGCCGTCGGCAAGCCCACGCGCAGATGGTCGCGGTCTTCGGGGCCGAGGCCGCGGACGCGGTGCTCGACGTCACTGGTGGAGACGTGAACCCCGAGCTGCTGATGGTGCGTGACACGGTTTCTCAGGTCACCGGAACACCGGCTCGCCCGTTCCGGCAGTGGGCCTCGGAGAACGCCGACGCCTTCCGTTGAACCGCCAGGGCCTGAGCATCCGTACCCAGGTGCGCAAAGTCGATGCCGACCAGCTTCCTGTCCGCCCTCAGAGCGGAGACCTTTCCGAACGACCAACTGGCGCCTGGATCGGTCACCTGGAAGCCGACCAGCCGCTGGTCCGAGGTCAGCCCCACACTGATGAGACCGGGCGACGCCGCACGTCCGCGCGGACCGAACGGGGTGGGCTCGGTTCCGGCCGATGCGAGAGCGGGGGCGGCCAGGGACAGCGCGAGGGCGCCGGCAGCGGCCGCCGTAAGAAGACGAGTACGCACGGTTGCACTCCGAACGGTAGACGGCCCGCCCACGGAACGGGGCGGGTCCACCTGTCCTTCGGCTCCACTTTCGCCCGTGCACCATCTTCTCCGCGGCCCACTGGCGAGGAGAGTCCCGGTGAGTGTCCGCCTGAACGATCACCGTGCGCAGTCGCAGGGCGAGCGGGCCGGTTTGTTTTTTGGGGGGGCCGGAGCTTCGCCCCGTTCCGGCGCGTCCAGGGCCGTCCTCATCTCCGGGTACTTGTTCAGGCCCGTTTCGACGGCCACTCTGCGCAGCTGCCTGCGTGCGGCTTCGGCCACCTGCTCACGTGGCAGGACCGCGAGGAGGCCACAAGTTCCTCCTGCGTGATTGCCGTCTCCGCGGCGACGGCGTGCATCATGCGATGCGCGGCATCGCCCGCCTTCACAACCTCAACGTCACCGGATAGGCGAACGAGCCGGCCCACAGCCTGTCCCCGGGCTCACTTCGTCTGCCGGCGGGCTTGTTTCACCTCGCCGTCGATGGCCCAGGCGTCGGCAACCGGTCCGAGGTGGCCGAGCTTGTCAGGGTTGATCACCGAGCGGATGATCTGGATCTGACCGTCGAGCACGTCGAGGGCCAGGGTATGGAGGACCTTGCCGTCCCGGTCCCGGAAAACGGCGCCGGGCTGGCCATTGACCTCGTGCGGCTCGAACGTCACGTCGATCCGGGCCATCAACGGGAAAACGGAGGCCAGCAGCCGGGCCACGTTCTCGGCGCCGACGACAGCCCTGGCCAGCTGCGGGGCCTTGCCGCCACCGTCCCCCACCATCTGCACGTCGGCGGCCAGCAGATCCCTCAGACCGGCGACATCACCTTCGCGGAGGGCGTCGAAGAACCGCGTCGCCAGCTCCTGCCGCTCCTTACGGTCCGCTTCGAACCGGGGCCGCCCGGCCTCCAGGTGCCGCCGCGCCCGCACCAGCAGCTGCCGGCACGCCGCCTCCGAACGCCCCACCGCCGAGGCGACGTCGTCGAACCCGAAACCGAACACCTCCCGCAGCACGAACACCGACCGCTCCAGCGGGCTCAGCCGCTCCAGAAGCAGCAGCGCCGCCATAGACACCGAGTCGGCCAGCTCCGCCGAGCGCGCCGGATCCTGATACGGATCACTCAGCAGTGGCTCGGGGAACCACGGGCCCACGTACTCCTCCCGCCGCACCCGCGCGGAACGCAGCACGTCGATCGAAATCCGCGTCACCGTGGCGGACAGAAAAGCCTTGACCGACCTGGGAGGGGTCGTCGAGCCATCGAAGCGCAGCCATGTCTCCTGCACCGCGTCCTCAGCCTCGCTCACGCTGCCCAGAATCCGGTAAGAGATCGAGAACAGCAGTGGCCGCAGTTCCTCGAACTCGTCGACCTTGTTCACGCCACATCCCCCTTGAGGTCTTCCCGCCCGGCCGTATCCCCCCGGCGCGGGCCAGTTCTGGTGATCTTGCGGTCCGTCAGCGGGGCTGTGCAACACCCCGCCGCCCGGGGCGACAGTGCCCCGGGCGGCTCATCGCCGGCCCATCAGTGGAACTGCCCGACCTCGTAGTCGCCGCCCTGCTGCTGGGCGATGATGTTCAGCCGAGTCGCCGTGTTCATGAAAGAGATCAGAACCACCAGGGCAGTGAGCTGCTCCTCGTCGAAGTGCTTCGCGGCACGCGCCCAGACCTCGTCGCTGACCCCGCCGGCCGCGTCCGCAACCCGGGTCCCCTGCTCCGCCAGCTCCAGCGCGGCACGCTCGTCCTCTGTGAAGACCGTGGCCTCCCGCCACGCCGTCACCAGGTTCAGGCGCACCGCGGTCTCGCCGGCCGCAGCGGCCTCCTTGGTGTGCATGTCGATGCAGACGGCGCAGCCGTTGATCTGGCTCACACGCAGGGCCACGAGCTCCTGTGTCGCGGCCGCCAGCGGCGAGTCCTTGAGCGTCTTGCCCGCCGACATGAGGTGCTTGAGGGCTTTAGCGGCGGTCGGGCTGGCGAAGTAGTTCAGTCGCGCGTTCATGGTGTGCTCCTCCGTGCTCGTCGATGGCTACACCCTCTGAGACGAGACAGCACGACGCCCTGTGACACGGACGCGTGTGCTCCACCTCGGACGTTCGGCGATGTCACATGCGGGGGCGCTGCCTCGTCCCAAGGGAAGCGGGCAATCCTCGATCAAGGAGCTGATAGTGAACCTCGCACTTTGGATCATCGCCGGACTGATGGCCGCCGTCTGCCTGACCGGCAGCTCCAAAATGTTCGTGCCCAAGGAGAAACTGGCCGCCATGGGCGGCACCGCCACCCAGTGGGTCCAGGACTTCAGCCCCGGTGCCCTCAAAACCATCGGAACCATCGAGCTCCTGGCCGCGGCGGGCCTGATCCTGCCCGCCGCGTTCGACATCGCACCGGTCCTGGTATCGCTGGCCGCCACCGGACTGGTGCTGCTGTTCGCCGGCGCGCTGACCATGCGCCTCCGCCGTGGCGAGAGAGTCACGATCGCGGGCGACCTGGTCTACCTCGCCCTGGCCCTCTTCCTGGCGTGGGGCCGCTTCGGCCCCGAGTCCTTCACCGGCTGACCACCCAGGTCGGGCGTGAGCCGGTTGCCGAAGGCGCGCGGGCTCACCCCGGTGCACGGACTCCAGCACGGCTCCGGTGCTGTGATCACACCAACCACAATCCGAGAGGTCGCATTCAAGATCACTTACGGGGACAGCCCGGCGCCTCCAAGAACCTTGGTTTTCCTGGTCATCGCCCTTATGCACTCCTTCACAGTGAGGTGTCCCCACCAGGGGTAGCGCTCAGCTAAACGACCATACGCACAGAGTGACAGGGGTTCCGCCGGGTGATCACCCAGATGAGATCCGAAGAGTCAGCAGGGCGACATGTGACAGAAAACCGGACGAAAGACCCACCGGTGCTAAGTGCCCCGCCCACAGTGCTGCGACCGGCGACGCGTCGCACCCTTAAGAGATGAGCGCGCCGATAGTCCTTCACCGCCTCTCCCCCACCGGCGGCCGGCGGCTCACCATCCGCAGGCAGATCGCCGGGCTCGCCTACGAGGACCAGGACGTCGTGGAGTTCCCGCGGCGGGCCGGGCTGCCGGACGCGGAGCAGTTGCTGGACCGGCCGAAGTGGGTGGAGTGGCGGGGCGGTCGGGCGCATACGTACGTGGCCGCGTAGGTCGAGGACGGCGCGGCCGGTGGTGTTGGTTCAGCCCCGTAGTCCGGTGGCCGGCCGGCAGACCTGGCACGGTTCGATGTCCGGCTCGGCCAGGGCCACCATCGCGTCTTCCCGGGAAATGAGCCCCACCTGGCCGGGGTAGGTGGCGCAGCCGCCACGGTGGAGCAGTGCGACCGAGGAGGAGCATTGCGGCTGGATTTTGCCAGCATCTCGGCCCGGGCTGCCTCCCGGCGCTTGCGGTCCTGGGCTTCCTTGATATCCAGTTCCCGGATGCGGCGCTCGGTCTGTCCGACCTGCCAGCGCAGCCAGTCCAGGAGGACCCGGTTCTTCTCCAGATCGCTGATAGTGCCGGAGTACGGGGCGGTGTCGGGCATGGCTACGCCTCGGGGCGGCCGGGTCGTGGGCGTGCTTCAGGGCGGTGCGGGCTTCCACCCGGTCCGGGCCGGTCAGCGTCTGCCAGTACGGGTGGGTGAGCACGAAGGTGGTCACCTCCAGGATCCGCGCCCGGTATCCGGCGAGGCGCTCGGCCTGCTCGGGGGTGTAGCCGGAGCTGTCCTCCTTCTCCGGCTGGTAGTCGCTGTGCAGCTGCTTGTCGGCCTTCCACCCGGGCAAGGGCTCGCCGACCACAGCAGGGTCTGGGCGAATTCGTCGCGCTAGGCCTGCACCTGGTCGAGGGCGGCTTGGGCGTCGAGGAGGTCTTGAGGGAAGTCGAAGGCAGGCACACCAAGATGCTACGTCTCTTCGAATTCTGGACGCGAGTGGCGCACCGGCCACCGAACGCACCCCGTCGCCCGGAAGGCGGGGCCTCCGTCCTGCTTCCGGGCCTGTCAGCAGGAGAGCGGTCAGTCTCCACCGCCATCCCCGTTGCCCCAGCCGGAGCCGTTGTCCGTGCCGAAGTCGCCGCCAGCCCCGTCGTGGCGAGTACTGGACGAATAGGGGCGATCGTTGCTGAAGTAGGGGCGACTGTTGCTGAAGTCGAAGCGGATGGCGCTGCCAGGCGTCTTGGCTTTCGTGGACTTGCTGCCAGAGCACCCAAAAGGGGATGCACCGGTCCACAGGAAAAGCACCACGAAGAACAGCGCGCAGGCTCCTACAAGGAGCAACGCTGTGCCACCAAGTGCGAATAGCAGCGCTTCCATGTCCATACAGCTCCATTCATGAGGCTGCGCTCCTGAGCGGTCTCATTTTGCCGCACCGCTCAGTGGAGCAGAAGAAGTGCGTCCAACCTCGAAGTTTCATGACGGTCCGCCGACGGAGTTGGTGGGCCGTTTTCGTGTGGTGGGCTGAGGGTGGGCAGGCCCGGGGGCCCGAGTGTCGTCTCGGGGTGGCGCCGAGTTCCACTGCTCCGGTTTCGGGTTGCTGTCGTAGGGGCGGCAAAGTTGCTGGTCAGCCGGGGTTCGGCAGGAGTGCGAGCCGTTCGAGGGCGTCG
>NZ_JBVHKB010000019.1:0-44644 GCF_055559735.1 Streptomyces sp. NPDC023573 | reverse complement strand
CGGCCGAGCAGAGACTCAACTCCCCAGGCTTCGTCGACCGCTACAAGAGCGCCGCAGCCGCCTACCAGGACCAGCTGGAGACCAAGCGACGCGAGAGAGACAAGCGCAAGCGCCGCCAGGTCCTCAAAGCCGTCTCCTGACCGATCGCGGCAGTAGCCCGTGTGGCAGTGCGGCCCGGGTGAGCAGGAAGACTTCGCTCAGTCGGGAACGAGCTGTTCGATCGACTCCGATGCCGACGGCCGCCTACCGCCGGTACCGGAATTCCCCTCCCCAGGTGATCAGAAGCTGAGAGGGTTGGACCCGTACGCCCTTGGAGCCGAGGACAACGGGAGCGCCCGCATTGATCATCCTGGACGCGAACATCGTCAAAGGCACGTCCCTGCGGGGGCCTGTCGCGGACGTGCTCCGCGCTATCCGGGCCGCTGGCGTCGAGCGGGTCGCCACGCCATGGATAGCCGTCGAGGAGGTCGCCGCCCAACAGGCTCTCCTTTACGCGGAGAAGCACCAAGCGGCCATCGATGCGGTGAACAACCTCCGGAAGGCCACGCCCTGGGGCAACGTAGACCACCCCAAGAGGTTCCGGGCCGAGTACGTGCGCGACCACTGGCGGGAGCGGTACGCATCGATCACCGAGGTCCTGGAGACGCCGTACTCGGCCTACCAGGAGGCCCTGTTCCGGGAGGCGAACCAGATTGCCCCGTGCAAGGTGATCGACAGCGGCAGCTACAAGACCGGGGCCCGGGACGCCGCGATCTGGCTGACGGCGGTCGAGTACGCGAAGGCCCGCGAGGACGAGACCGTGTACTTCGTCAGCAGCGACTCGGACATGTCGAAGGGTGGGCAGCTGCATCCGGAGATGCAGCGGGACATCAGGGGTATGGAGGACCGGTTCCACTTCTTCACGTCTCTTGACGGTGTTGTCACGCAATTCGCCACGGAGGTGGAGGCAACCGCTGACGATGTATCGGCGCTCCTGGCTACCGAAGAGAGCCGCGTGGCAATCCTCGGCGCTGTACGGCGCGCGTCCAAGCGCTACGGGCGGATCGACGGTGCGGTGTTGGCTACGGACAACGAACGGCAATTGCTGAGGTTCAGCGTCGCCCGCCCCTACTGGTTCCCACAGGCGGTTGCCCTGGACAAGGTGCTGGAGGTCAGCGGCCGTGAGGTCGGTGGCAACCATTGGTTCACGGCCTGGGTGCGGTGGCTGCTCACGGAGGACCAGACGCTGGGGGGCGAGGTGCGCGAGATGGGGTACGCCTGGGAGACGCGGGTTCTGCTGAGCACAGCAGCGGACCAGCCTTTGACGGTCCTCGACTTCCGGCGGCCGGATCCGATTAGGTTTGAGGACATCCCTCACATGCCGGCGCCTACCAACCCGATGGAGGCCCTCGTGGCGAGCGTGGGCAAAGCCCAGGCCGATTCGCTGATGCGCATTCCGGCGATGCGGGCCCATCTGACCAGCATCATGGACAGCCCCGGGGCGGACGTGGAGACGAGGGAGGTGGTGTTCCGGCGCCTCATGGATGGCGCAGCATCCCGTGGCTTGAGCGAGGAGTACGCGGAGAACATCGCCAACCTGCCCGACGAGGCAGACGACAAGGAGTAGGGCGGGACTACCGGCGTCCTCCGCCCACTTGGCCGTCCCCGAAGCTGCGCCCATACCGGGAGGCGCCCCTCACGCTCCGCGTCGCGTTCGCCGGGGACCGCCGCAAGGTTCTCCGCCCACAGCGCCGTACAGACCGCGTCCCCCTTGTCAGGGGAGCGGCAGAGGCGGGTGACGACGACGTCCTCATTCTGCTCAACGGCGATTCTCGGCGAGACACCGGTCGTGACGTCCCACAAGCAGGTATACGCCATGCTCGGGATCGCCCGCCTGCCCAACCTCGCCCTGCGGGCAGAGGAATAAGTTGCGTGTTGTCAGCCTTGACACCGCAGCCCAGGCCGAGTGTTCGGCAACAGGTCAATTCCTTCTGTTCATTCTGTCCGCAGAGACCGCAGTCGCTCTGCGATGGCGTACGAGTCGAGCTGCAGGGTTCGGATGTCGGCGATCAGGTCGCGCCATGCTTCGAACTTGGTGTTGATTTGCTCCCCGTGCATGCCCAGGTAGGCGACGGCGACGCCGAACCCGTACAGCTCGTTGCGAGCAGGTAGCGGACGCAGGAGAACGCACTCTTCCAGCATCACAGCGGCCCGCCAGAAGGGGCCCGGGGTGTGCTGGTCGTGGCGGGGCGGGTCGGTCTTGTGCCGGGCGGCCAGGCCGGCGAACACGGAGTAGTCGTTGACGGCCAGGTCGTCCAGCAGGTCGGCCTGGCGCTCCAGGAACCAGCGGTAGTCGACGTAGTACTCGGCAGGCACAGGTCAGGCCGCCCGCGGAGCGAGCGCGGCCGCTGCGGGTTCGCCGTATTCGGCGTCGAATGCTCCAGCTGTCGCCGTGTCGCCGGTGACCCGGCGGAAGATCTCTGCACCCTCATTGAGCGCGCGCTCACGCCTCTTCTCCGCGGCCACCTGCGCCAGGTAGCCGTCCAGCGGAAGGCCTTCTGCGTCGGCCAGGGCCTGCAGCGTGTCCAGGGTGGTGTTGTCGATCTCGATGCCAGCCATGCGTCGAGTATGCCGCGCCCATCCGTACCAGGACCACCCACCACTACAGAAAACTGCGGGGGCGGGCTGGCCCCCGCCGCCGGCGCCCCGGCCGGGTGGTGCCGGACAGTACTGCGCCCCGCCCGCTGATCAAGCTTCTTGCGCCAGGCTGGCCTTATCGAGCAGGTTGCTCTTCGACATTCACGAGCCAGCTGATCGACAACTGACTCCGGAACTGTCCTTTGACAGCCAACCCAGTCGCTGCGTCATCCAACCCAGTCGATGCCGCCGACGTCGCAGGGACGACGGCTATTGTTCCCTCTGCCTGGCAGCTGACGGGCAAGGCGGAGAGGAGAGGCACCCATGGACGGCGAACTGGTCACCGCGATCGCCGCGACTGCGGTAAGTGTGGTCGCCACGGGCTATGCGGCAATGCAGGCGCACACAGCCAAGGGCGCCGCCCGTTCCGCCGAGGCCCAAGTGCACGCGGCCGAGGCCCAACTAGCACTGCTGCTGCGGCAGATCGAGGGAGAGGAAGCAGACCGCTTCGAGACCCGCGGGCCGGCGTTCAGCATCGAATCGGCCCACACGGACGAGTCCGACGTGAACGTGCCGCGCGGGAAGCTAGTGATCAAGCAGGACTCGGGTCCGCCACTCAGCTCGGTCACCGTCCGTGCGAATGGCACCGGGGTGGAGGGCATGCGGGGCGCGTACGACCCCGGCAACGGTTACTCGAACTACAGCCGGGAGCAGAGCATCGACATCGGGGCGATGGCTGTCGGCGGGACGCACGACGTCTACGTCGATCTGGACTATCAGACGCGCCGCACACGTATACAGCTCAGCCTGATGTGTCGGGATCAATCCGGCGACACCTGGCAGCGCGGCGTCGCCGCACAAGTCGAGCCGCTGCCCGAACCGCCGCGTGGGCGAGGCCGGGCGGTGCGGGGATGACCAGCTGCAAAACCGGCTCAGTCTCGCCCAGTGCGGATTCTACTCGCGGGAATCGTCACGGACCGTGGGACTGCGGTCGTCATCCGCCCGCCCTTCGCCGGACGTCAGTTCAGGAGGTTCGGTCCGCTGCTCGGGTTCCATCTGTCCTGCCCGCGGGGTAGTCCGCTTCAGCGCTGCGCGCAGTTCGTGGAGTGCGTTGATCACAGGAATGCAGGCGCGGATGAGCTCGGCCGTCGCGTTCGGGATGCGCGCGGCGGCGCCGAGGGTGATCACGATGCCGCCGATCACGGCCAGGATGGTTGTCAGAGTCACGGGTCCCCCCGAATCGCGGTATCCCAGGACGGTGTGCCTGGTGTGGGCGATCTCCGCATGGGAGCGACCGGTCCGGCGATTCCGGAGTTCTCGGAAGACATCGTCTGTGCTGGTGAGCGGGCTACGGTGGGTTTCCTGGTCCGGATCCGGACCGGGGAAGTAGCTGACCGGCGAGGGGAAGCACATGGTCGGAAGAGAATCAGGTCCGGCGTGCACCCGGGAGTCCTTCGCGCTCAGGCTGACTGAGTTGTTGAAAGTGTCCGACCTGACACACGAACGGGCTGCTGAGAAGGCGAAGCAGCGCCGCACCGCAGGGCGAGAGCAACTAAGAATTTCCGGGCGGCTCATCAGCTCGTGGAAACGGGGCCACCACCTGCCCTCGGAGTCAGCCGCGAAGTTGCTGGTCCGGGTACTGATAGAGCACGCACGACAACGAGGTACTCGCCCAGGTGATGTATCGGTCGACCTGTTGGATGAGGCGGCTTGGGAGAAGTGGTTGCGGGAAGCCAGCGCCGCATCATCCGCGCCTACCGGTGATGAGCCGGGGCCGCTTATAGGTGGGGACGAAGGAGTCGCGGGCACTCCCGGAGCAGCCATCCAGGACCACAACCCGCACGACCTCGGAGTCCACCCTTGCGAGCTCGGGCCGATACGGACGGAAACGGGGGCCAGGTCCGAGCCGCAGCAGGGGACGTCCTCACTGTCCGGCTACGTGCGACGGCCCCATGACGAGCAGTTGGCCGCCCTGGTCAACGCGGCTGCGTCCGGAGACAGCAGGATGGCGGTGCTGGTGGGCGGGTCCTCTACCGGGAAGACCCGCGCGTGCTGGGAAGCGATACAGCCCCTGGCATGTAAGGGGTGGCGGCTATGGCACCCCTACGATCCTTCCCACTCGGAAGCCGCGCTGGAAGGCATCGAACGAGTTGAGCCCCACACGGTGGTATGGCTCAACGAGGCCCAGCGCTATTTCGGTGCCGGACAAGAACGAGGTGGACGCATCGCCGCAGCGGTCCGCTCGCTTCTCTCGTCCCCCGCTCGCGGTCCAGTTCTGGTGTTGGCCACGCTCTGGCGCGACTTCGACGACGAGTACGCGGCCTTGCCCCGTGCGGGCGAGGAAGACCCACACGCTTCGGTTCGGGACCTTCTGGAAGGGCGGCGGATCTATCTGCCTTATGACTTCGACGACGATGCCCTCGGTGAAGCACATGACCTGGCTGCGGCTGGAGACCACCACCTTGCCCATGCCCTTGTGCACGTCCGTGAAGGGCGCCTGACGCAGCAGCTCGCCGGAGCACCCGAACTCGTGCGTCGCTATCTCACGGCTGCCCCGGAGGGCAGGGCGCTCCTTCAAGCCGCGATGGATGCGCGCCGTCTAGTCGTCGACCTCGCCCTGCCTGTCAGGTTCCTGGAACAGGCTGCAGAGGACTACCTGGCGGACGACGACTTCAACGTCCTCGCTGACGACTGGCTTGAACAGGCCCTTGGCGCTCTCGGCCGTCCGGTTCACGGAAACGTTGCCCCCCTGCGCCGTATCCGCCCGCGTACCGCCCGCCCAAGAGCAGCTGAAACCGCGACGCTGAGGCTGGCCGACTACCTTGAGGAGCACGGACGCCATGAGCGCAGCCAGCTCTGCCCGCCGGAATCGTTCTGGCATGCCGCTCATCTTCACCTGGTCGATCCGGACGATTTCGTGAAACTTGCCCGACAGGCGTACTCCCGTCTTCGCCTCCGCTGGGCAGAGCTCCTGTGGCGGAAGGCCGCCGAGGCCGGCGACACGGCAGCACTGACAAGAGTCGCCCAGATGCGGGACGAGCTCGGTGACTCCGCGGAGGCCGAGCTGTTGTGGCAGGAGGCCGCAGCAGCTGGCAACGGCGAGGCCCTGGCGCACCTCGCCCGTTGCAGGGAGGAAGCCAGCGAGGTCGTCGAGGCAGAGCGTCTTTACCGACTCGCCGCTGATGCCGGCCACGGAAGGGCACGCGCCTGGCTCATCAAACGGCAGGAAGAGGACGGGGACGCTACCGCACGGGCCCGGCTCGACGCGCTAGCTGCTGGCTCCGGCGACAACGTTGACTTGGCCGACATCGAAGCCCACATCTACCTCGCCCTTGAGCAAGTGGATACCCGTGCCTTGGCCCACTACATCACCGCCCGAGACGCCGCCAACGGGGATTCCGAGGCGCGCGCCTGGTTCGTCGAGGAGGCCCTGAAAGTCGGTGACCTTGCGGAGGTCGAACGACTTCTGCAAGTACTCGCCGATGCGGGGGACACCGTGACGACGAGCCGTCTGGAGTGGCGCTGGGGGGTGACCGGAGACCGTGCAGAGGCCGAACGGCGCATGCGCCTCGCTGCCGACGCCGGCGACGATGAGTCGCGAACCGAATGGGCCAAGTGGAACCGAGGCGAGTTGGAATCCCTGTGGCCCTACGGCCTCGAACCCGACGGCACCCCCTCGGAGCAGTGGTGACTGCATCGGCTCAGTCCTGATGCCGTCACGGGTTCCGTGTGCCGAGGGCTCATAGAACCCGCCGGGGATCCGTTCTGGGTACCGGAATCAACGGCACAGCCAGGTGCGTCCGCGCGAACTCTCAGGTCTGCCTACCACCCGCAGGCTCCGGCGCACCAGCCTTCCGGACGGCGTGGCAGCGATGCCTTCTGTCCGAACAAGTTCGTCGAAGGTGCCAGTCGGGCCGAACTAGAGCGGGCGGCGGCGCAGGGCTTTCTCAAGGTCCAGCGCACGTTGTACTCGAAGGCGAGCTTGCGGTCACCGAGCCGTGTGGGGCTCGTCATTCAACGTGGTCGATGCAGTTCAGAGCGAGCCAGCCGACAAACTTCGTTGTCACCGGACAGGAACCGGTCGACAATCGCTGTTCCTTGAGATGCACGAAGCCACGCCAGGGCCTGTTCCCTCCCACACCATGCAGGGGGCAGCGCTCCTCAAGGTGTGGAGTGCGCAGCGAGGCTGGTGGCGAGCCATGCGGCGAGGGCAGCGGTGGCAGCCGGGTCGAGATGGGCGAGACGGCCGGTAAAGGGGAGCTCGGTTACGTCGGCTGGGGTCCCGGTGCGGGCGAGGGCGGAGAGCAGCGCTGCGTGGGCGCGTACAGCTGCGGGCAGGGTGGCGGTGGCCGCGGTGCGTGTAGCGGGATCCGTGTAGTGGCCGCTGTGGTCGGCGAGGGCTTGGGCGAGCCAGGCGTCGACGTTCTCGATCCGCCAGTCCCCCCGCTGTGCGAGATGGTCCCGGGCGGCTTCGTCACCAGCCTGGCTCACCATCGTGGTGCCTGGGGAGCTGGCTTGCTGGGCCAGCTCGTCGGCCCTCTCGGCAATGCGCCGCTGCACCTCGAGCTCGGCCTGCACGGCGTCCTGGCGGCGCTGCTCGATCGCGAGCTCCTCCTGGACGAAGGGGTCGGTGTCCGGCGTGTAGGGGGCCGTGGTGCCGGCGAGCAGCTGCTCGATGCGCTCCCACTCGGCGAGCACCGCTGCGCCGCGGCCTCCGTCGTCGGCTGACTCCTCGTGTCGTAGGTCCAGGCGGCGGTCGAGGCGCGCGCATTCGAGGGCGACGAGGACGTCCGCGTGGGTGAGGCCTGTCGCCCTGCGTCGCGCCGAGGAGCGGCCGGCTGTCATGGGGTCGACGCGGGGGCGAGGGGCGGCTGTTGTCGTCCGGCTTCGTGGGATGCGGGAGTGCCAGCGGTGGGGGGCGGGGGTGGTCATAGCGTCTCCGTGGTGGTTGGGGAAAGGGGTGCCGGGCGCGATCCTGGAATCGAGTGCTTTCCGTCCGGGGTTCTGGTTTATCGCATTTCGTCGTTTCGGGTGCTGGAGAGTCGAATTAATTCATTCGACCTTGCGAAATCAGGCGTCTTTCAGGGCCTTCATCGTGCCCTGGGCCCCGTCGGGGTCGACGCGGTGCCGACCTGCCGTCGTGTCCAGGACGGTCGGCGTGGAGGTGGCTGAGAGGTGGCCTCGGATGGTCATACGCCCAGGTCCCCCGGCCTGTTGGGCTTGTGTGTCGGCAGGTAGGGGGTGTGGAGTTCGGTGGCCTCACAGGGTGGATCTGAGGGCTGTAACGCATTTCTCCTCTGACATCCTCTCCACAGGCGCTCCGCTTAGAAAGTTTTCTTGTCGTCTTTATGGTCTGACGTGTAAGCTGTCCTTATGAGTGATGACGTGTGGGTCGATGACGGCGAGCGGGAGGAGGGCGTCGGCTTCGTGACGGCGCTTCAGGACCTGCTGTGGGCCGAGGCTAAGCGGCGTGAGGGCATCCCTGCGGAGGGGCATCCGCACAGCGTGGACGCCCTGCGTCCGGAGTCGCCCGCGGCCCGGCGTCTGCATCTGCGGCACCTGGAGGTCGCCGCCGAGTGCGGTGAGATCGCCGAACGGGTGATGAAGGAGGCTGCGGCACGCTCCGGGCGGGCGGGGGCGAGCTACCCGGAGATGGGGACGGCGGCGAGGATCACGCGGCAGAGCGCGCGGAACCGGTGGCCGCAGGCCGTGGGCACCCGCTGGACCCTGCACACCCTGACCGGGCGCCAGCCCCCGCACGGGAGGGACACCGTGATGACGCGGAGCAGGGAGAAGGCCGTCATCACCGGCTGGGACGCGGTCCGCAAGGGCGACGCCGCCACCGGCGGTGTTCTCGCCGCCGTGGTCAGCGACTCCGAGCACCGTGTGGTGTGGGCGTCTCTTTTCGATCCCGCCGAGTACGACGCCGTCGTCGTTGAAGTCCCCGACGACCTGGTCGACATCCCCGCCGACGGCGAAGCCCACCAGGCGTGGGCCGACCGGTGGGCCCTGTTCGTGGCTGCGGAGATCGAGCGCCGGACCGTGCGCGCATGAGCACCCCCTTAGCGACGGAGGCCTCCCCCGTGAGCAAGCTGGTTCTGCGTTCTCATCAGCGCGAAGCCCTCGACGCGATCCTGCGCGCCCTGGAGCTGGCGCCCGGGACCCGTCTCCCGGCCCGCGGCTTGCGTACCCAGGTCATCATGGCGACCGGCTCGGGCAAGACCCTCGTCGCCGCCCGGAGCGCGGATGAACTCCAGGCCGGCCGCGTCCTGGTCATCGTCCCCTCCCTGGATCTGCTGACCCAGACCGAGCAGGCCTGGCGGGACAGCGGCCGCACCGGACCCATGCTGGGCATCTCCTCGCTCCGTGGCGAGGAGGCGTCCTTCCCGAACACCACGGATGCCACCGAGCTTGTGGAGTGGACCCGCAACCTGGACAAGGTGACGGTCTTCGCAACGTACGCCTCCCTTGGCCTGGGCACTCTGGAGCGCGCCCACCAGGCGGGCCTGGGCGGCTGGGATCTGATCGTCGTGGACGAAGCCCACCGCACGTCCGGCCGGTTCGGGAAGCCGTGGGCCGTCGTTCACGACAACCAGCGCATCCCCGCCGCCCGGCGCCTCTACATGACCGCGACGCCCCGGGTGTGGCAGCTCGACGAGGACACCCCGGGCAGGCCCGGGGAGCTCGTGGCGAGCATGGAGGACGACCCCGACGGCCCGTTCGGCAGCAGGGCCTACACCCTCACCTTGTCCGACGCCGTGAGCTGGGGAATCTGTGCCCGTTACCAGGTCGTCTGTGTCGACGTCACCGACACCGAGTACCAGGACACGCTGCGCCCGGGCAGTACGGCCAGTGCCGAGGAGGTGCGCGGGGCGAGGATCGCCGCCCTGCAGACCGCCCTGGTGAAGGCCTCCGCTGAGGAAGGCTTCAAGCGCACCCTGACCTTCCACCACCTGGTCAAGGAAGCCGAAGCGTTCTCCACCGGTCTGCCCGACGTCGCCGCCCGCCTGCACAAGGACGATCCGGAGCTCTACCCGAACACCATCTGGGCCGAGTGGCTGTCCGGGGAGCACAGCCCGATTCAGCGTGCCCGGGTCCTGGACGAGTTCGCCACCGGCATCGCCGGCGACGGCACCGTCGTGGAGAAAAGCTACCTCGGCTCAGTGAAGGTCCTCGGGGAAGGCGTCGACACCCGCGACTGCGACAGCGTGTACTTCGCTGACGTGCGCGGCTCCATGCCCGACCTCGTCCAGGCCGTCGGCCGTGCCCTGCGGATGCAGCCCGGCGAGGGCAAGACCGCCTCCCTCGTCGTTCCCATCCTCTTCAAGCCCGGCGAGAGCGCCCACAACATGCTCACCAGCAAAGCGTACGGAGACCTCGCCAAACTCCTCGAAGCCCTCCGCGCCCACGACGCCCGCGTGGTGGAAGTGCTCGGCCAGGCACCCTCCCCCACCCGCACCGAGACCTCGGACGCCAACGAGGTGGACGACGTCGACACCGACCACGGGGACGGCGACGACGCGCAGGAGCCGAGTGCCGGGGCCCGGGAGCTGCTGAAGTTCAGCACCCCCCGCGATCCCGCGGTCCTGGCAGCGTTCATCAAGCTGCGGATCCTGGACCCCGAACACGAGCACTGGCGCAGGGGGATCGAAGCCTGCGTCCTCTACACCAGCCTGCATGGCGGGCTGCGCGTGCCCTTCACCTTCCGCGTCCCCGGCACCCAGGAAACCGAGGGCCTCGATACCCGGCAGGACACGGTCGGTGAGACAGGTTGGCCGGCGTCGCTGGCCGGGTTCCCGCTCGGGCAGTGGATCGCCGACGCCCGCCGCCAGTACGCCCGCGGCACCATGCCGGACGACCGCATCGACCAGCTCGAGAAGCTCGGCATGATCTGGTCCACCATCGACATCGCCTGGGAAGAAGGCCTCTCCGCAGCCCGCGCCTGGGCACGGCTGCACGGCCACCTCCTCGCACCCCTGGACGCCACCTACGAAGGAGCGAAGGTCGGCATCTTCCTCAAGAACGCCCGCGCCGCCGCCCGCCGCGCCCACGACAACCAACACCGCGAAGCCGAAGGACTCCCCCCTGACACCACCGGCTGGGCCCTGTCCGAGGAACGGCGCGAGCAACTGGAGGAGATCGACGCATCCTGGTGCCCGGCCTGGCCCGTCACCTGGCAGCGCACCTTCCACCTCACCCGCCTCCACCTCGAAGCAGGCGAACCCCTCCCCACCCGGCCCGGGCAGGCCCTGGCCCAGGGCGAGGACCTCGGCCGCTGGGTCCAATCGGTCCGCACCGGGTGGGACAAGCTCACCGGGGCGCAGCAGTGGATGTGTGATCAGGTTCTGGGCATCGAGCCGGCCGAGGAAGCTGAGAAGCCCAAGGCCTCGATGAGCCAGGCCCAGAAGTGGGCGATGCACCTTGCCGCCGCCAGGCAGTTCTTCGAGCGGGAAGGCCACCTGAAGGTGTCCCGGAAGCACATCGAGACCATCACCTTGCCCGACACCGATGATGCCCAGGCAGAGGTGCGTGCCCTCAAGCTTGGCGCGTGGGTCGCGAACCAGCGATCTCGGGCGGCGACGCTGACCCCTGGCCGGGTGGAGCAGTTGTCCGCCGTCGGGATGCGGTGGACGTGACGGGCGCCGTCGCCACCGCAGCCGCCGCGCTCGCCGCCGGCTACTTGCTCGGGCGACTGCGCCCGTGGCAGCGACTGCGCGACGGGGCGGCCGATGAGGTCCGCTTCACCGGGGCGTGGGGCCGGGGCGCCGCCGCCCGCCAGGCCGGCCGTCGCCCCTGGTCCACGCCGTCACCGCGCCGCGCACCAGCTGGCGCATCATGCGCGCCCCCGCCACCGAGACGCAGGCGCCCACGCCCGTACGCGATCCGGACTGGGTCGCCAACCGCACCCACCACGACAAGGGAGGCACCTCGTGAGCACCGGGTTGCGCCCGCGAGTGGGCCATGACTGCAGCGACCGCGCTCAGGCGCCACCGGCGACGGGATCCAGCATTGCGTCGACAATGTCGGCCGACATTGCGCGCCGGGCAATGCCGATGAGATTGCCCACGAGTGCAGCAAGGCAACTAAAACGCCATCGCGAATCTCGAATGTGCAATACCGTGAGTACAGACCGAGTGCACTACATAGTGCGTTAGGTAGGCGGTACGCGGCGGAAACCGGTGATCAGTCAGATTCCGCCACGCACCCTCGTCACGGAGCGCCGGGCTAGCTGGAGAGCCAGATCATCAGGTTGATGGTGAGATCCATCGCTGCGATGATCAGGGCCCAGTGGCCCGGCGGTTCGTTGTCGTTGATCATTGCTACTCCGGTGTGGCCTCTTTGGCGAACATTGCTGCAGCCGGGCGGGCCGGTCCTCCCGACCTAGGTGCGGGAGAACATCGGATAGCGGTGACGGCGAACTAACCGTGAGCTACCGACTCTAGATGCCTTGTCAGCCGGTCGGGCGATTTCACGGCTTTTCGCTTCGTCAGTGCTCTCGGAGCGGAGGCTGGGTCACGAGGGCAGGCCAAGCTGTGGCACCGGGTCTATGGCTTGCTCTGATTCAGGCGGCAGCCAGGTGGCCACGACTGTGCGAGTCACGCCCGCATCCTTCATCGCCCGGGCTCGATGATTGCCGTTGGTGTAGGTGGCGTTGTCTCCAAGGTGCGGCACTATGGCGACGCTCGGTTCGAGCAAGGACTGGAGCGCTACGAGGTCCTGGTTGCTGGTGCCGAGCTCTCTGGCCATGGCCATGAACTGCTCGGAGATATCGTGCTCCGTCTTCCCGCCGGCCCGCGCGTCCTCGACCAGCTGGATCGCCAGCTCACTGACTTTCGACCAGTCCTGCTGGTGGTACCAACAGCAGGATGTGCGCCTGAGGAAGCGGTTGAGGATGCGGCGGAGAGGGGTCATGCAGGCTTCCCGGAACGGGGTTGGTTCGGGAAGGTCAGCAACGTCCATGACCACGTACTGCAGTCGCTCCTCCGGAGGGGCCGGGTGGGGGACGTATCGCTCACCGCGGGTCCCGTCGACCGGCGTGCCGACCAGCGTGGCGAGCTGGTCCCCAGTGATCTGCAGCCACCCGGCGACTTGGAGATCGAAGCGGCCATCCACGCGGAAGGGAACCAGGTCGAACTCGTCAGCGGAGTGCTGCTCGTCCGGCTCGACGTAGTGCTGGATCCAGATTGGCGGCTCCGGATCATCCGGGGCATGGAGCTCCCACACGCGGGAGGCGTAGCGCTCGGCCGCGTTCGTCAGGCTGGTTCCCTCGTCGGGTGTCTGCGTGACTACCGCTACGGGTCGGTGGCCTGGAGCGGTGAAGAGCTGGAGGCGGAAGGTGCAGGGGATGCCGCAGACCTTGCCGGCCGTGAACATGTGATCGTCCACCGTCCGCTCGCGGAGAGCCGCGTGGGCGAGCAGGGTGTCCGCGGCACTGGGTTCGCTGTCCGGGCGCCGTGTGTGTGGTGACTGGTCGGGCAAGAGGGTCCTCCGTGCTGGCAGTGGCTGTTCAGACGGTGCGCAGAACGGATACGACCTTGCCGAGGATGGTCGCCTCCTCGCCGGGGATCGGCTGGTAGGCGGGGTTGTGGGGCATCAGCCACACCTGGCCGTTGGCGCGGCGCAGGCGCTTCACGGTCGCTTCGCCGTTCAGCATTGCCGCGACGATGTCGCCGTGGTCGGCCGAGTCGGCCTGGCGCACGACGACGGTGTCGCCATCGCAGATGGCAGCGCCGAGCATGCTGTCCCCTACCACGGTGAGTGCGAAGAGGTGTCCTTCACCGACCAGCTGCCTGGGGAGGGACAGGACGTCTTCGATGGTCTCTTCGGCGAGGATCGGGTGGCCTGCGGCGATCCGGCCGACGAGCGGGACGTGGGCCATGGCCGGCTCGGCCGATGTCGGTGCCTCGGGGAACCCTTCGGTCCAGCGCGTACGGATCCGGTAGGCGCGAGGCCGGTGAGGATCCCGGTAGAGCACGCCCTTGCCTTCGAGCGCCGTCAGCTGATGGGCGACGGACGAGGTGCTCCTGAGCTTCACCGCCTGGCCGATCTCCCTCATCGACGGCGGGTAGCCCTGCCTTGCCACTTCCCGCTCGATGAAGTCCACGATGGCCGACTGGCGCCCGGTGAGCTCTCCATCGTCGGCCCGTGTCCTGGGCGGCCTACCGCGACGCGGTGCGGCTTCGACGGCATCCATGTGGTGCTCCCCCCCCCTGCGGGATCTTGCTTCAAGGGGACACTAACTCGCCAACCAGCACATAGGGAACGCCCTGTCGGTAACTGCTGGTGGAGCAGGGTTCCCGCTCGGTGAGCGCAGCGGCCGGTCTCACAGCACTCGCACCCGCAGGACGTACGGCCGTCCGGTGCTGATGGCCTCGGCCTGCTCGCGCAGATCGGCCGGGGTGAACTCCAGCAGCGACTCCTCGGCGGCCCGGCGCAGCAAGGGCAGGATGTCGGTGGCGGGGCGGCCGCGGTGGCTTTCGGCGAGGCGCTCGAAGGCGTGCTGGTAGGAGGCGCCATGGGTGCTGGTGCTGTCGGCCAGCAGCCGGTCCAGGTGCTGGCCCTTCATCTTGATCTCGCCCATGATCCGCTCCTTCGTCGTGCGGTCCCGTCCTCATCGGGTACCTGCTTACGACGGTACGAGCGGGGTCTGACAACGGAGCCACCCCCGAGTACCTCCGCCGTGTGGAGAGGCCCGGGGGCGGCTGGGGGCTGTGCTACTTCGCGACCTCGTATTGCACGGTGGTGTCGGGGCAGGCTTCAGCGAGATTGAGAAGCGCGGCGCGTTCCTTGTCGTCGGCGGTCAGGCTCCAGCGGAGCTTGGTGCCGGTCCAGTCGGCCGCGTAGGTGCAGTGAGCGGCGTCGGCCGGTGGCAGCCACGTGGCGGGGTCCTTGTCGGACTTGGACCGGTTGCTCTTCGAGGTGACCGCGACCAGGGACCGTTCGGCGCCGAGGTCGTTGGCGTAGGCCTGGCGGCGCTCGGCGGTCCAGTCGTAGGCGCCGCTGTCCCAGGCTTCGGCGAGCGGGACCATGTGGTCGATGTCCAGCTTCCGGGCCTCGGTCACCTCGATGTCGTCGTAGTACGAGAGCCACACCCCGCCGGTGAGCGCGCAGCGCTCTCCCTGTTCCGGTTTCGTGGTCGCTTCCTTGAGGAGGACCTCGGCTCGGGTTTCGCAGTCGTCGTCGTCCTCGTCGATCCAGTGCCTGAAGCTGTCGCGCTCGTACCCGTCCCGCTTCTCGACCCCGTCCGGGATCTTCGCGATGGCGTTGGCGAGTGTGAGGGCGCCTTCGGCGGGTCCGCCGCCGGCCGCGCCGGACGGCGCTGCCGAGGACGGGGAGCCTGCGGCTCCGGAGGGTTTCGAGTCAGTGCTATCCGCGGCCTGGGGGTTGCACCCGGCCAGGGACGCTGCGAGCAGGACGGCGGCGACGACCGACGGGAGACGACGAAGGTTCACAGGCGGGCTCCATGATGGGCGCGGCGATACCCGCTCATGTTGGCAGCTCAGTAAGCGCACTGACAGATGGTCATGTGTGCTGGGCGTAGCCAGATCGGGCACACACCTGGTGCTGTGTGGCTTGGTCTGGGCCGACAGATGGGTGCGCAGGCGCAGAGTTTAAGGGGGGGGTCGGTCAGGAGTCCGGGATCTGGCGGCCCGGGCACGTGCCAGAGGCGGGTCTGTTCCACGCAGCTGGTTTCCCGGTGCGCCGCAGCGACGCGCAGTCCCATCCGGCCGAACCGGAGCTCGGCGACGACGAGCGGAGAACCCACGATCCGGGCGGAGCCTGGCTCCTCGCAGGCACAGTGTGAGGAGCCGGTCCGGACCGTGAAGGACGCGGCCTGCGGGGCGCGGTCCTCGCGGCCGTCCCGTACTGCGATCACCGGCCGGGACGCGCCGACGCCGTTCACGACCGGGGGCCGGATCTCGTTGTGATTAGTGAGGGCGAACCCGGTCCCAACCCCGGGACTGATAGGCCCCCATGTCGAGGTGTCGCGTACTCACCCACCACGGCCCCGCTCTGGCGGGGCCCGTGGCATGATCTGCGCATGATCAAGGGGTGGGGGGCCGCCGCGAGCATCACGTTCGCTATCGCGGCCACAGTAGGAGTATCAGGGTGCAGCGGAGACGCCGACGCGAAGAAGCCGGCGGCCCCGACCGCCGCGGCGCTGAGCTTCAGCAAGGCATCCACGGCGTTCCGGGACGTCGCGGCGAACGCGTACCTGGACGACGTGTGCACCACGGAGGCCGGGACCTGCTGGAACAAGATGAACACCATCGTCAACTCGGCCCGCGACCTACGGAAGGCGATGAACGCCGAGAAGAGTGTGGGCGCGGACTTCTGGACCGGGGCGTACACGCTGATCGACACCATGGAGAAGGGACTCGTCGTCGGCGAAGACCTGGGCGCCAACACCTCGACGGGTCTGGACATGACGAACCGGGACGACATCTTCGGTTCGGCGCACAACCTGGTGGATTGGCTCGACGTCCACCCGATCGAGTAGCCGTCGCCGACTAGGCCGCGGTGTCGGCGTACAGCGCGACGAGCGTGTCGTTGCTCAGCCGGGCCCGGATCTTGGCCGCCACGTCCGGGCCCACCGTCTCCAGGAGGTTCGTCACGGTCTCCTCGGTATCGCGGGGCGGAAGTCACTGACATCTCAGCTGTCGGCGCCCATTGCATCCTCACGTCGCCCAACACTCGTGCCCTCCTGGCCCTACCCGGCGAGCAACGGGTGCGCCCGTGGCTGCGGGGGTGGCTGGGCAGGGAAGCGCAAGGGCCGCCCGGAAAACCGGGCGGCCCTTGCGCTTCCCTGCCCAGCCTATGGGGCGTCGGTGAGCTCTTCGATCCGGTCGGCCAGGTGCTGGGCGGGGCTCAGCACTCTGCTGTAGCCGGATTCTTCGACTGCGTCGACCTTGAGGGCGCGGACGGCGGCGCGTAGGGCGTCGCGGTGGATGAGTTGGTGGCGGGTGGGTGTGCGGGGGACGGGGTTGTCAAAGGTGGCGGCTTCCAGGGCCCAGTGGTCGGCGTCGCGGAGTTCGCCGCGGGAGAGGTGGTAGAGGTGGAGGCAGTAGGCGGAGGTTGCGTTGCCGACGCCGGCGGAGAACTGCCACCAGAAGCGGGCGCCTTCGCGTTCGTCGACGAGGAACAGCAGGGAGGCGAAGCGGAGTGCGCCGTCCTCGTCGATGCCTTCGTGGGCGAGCTGGGAGACGTGTTCGGCGGCGTCGCGGTGGTGCAGGAGGTGGGCGGAGAGGGTGGCGAGTCGTCTGCTGGCCTGGTCGTGGAGGGTGGGGAACTGGCCGGCGGGGGCGGGCTGCGCGCCGAACATCATGGAGGCGGTGACGTCGCGGACGATTTCCTGCTTGAGGTCGGCGAGGTCTTCGTCGGTGAACGGGTCGGGGTATCCAGCACCGCCGAGAACGTCGTGGATGCTGCGCATTGTGTTACTCCTTCTCATTCTCGTCGGCAGCCGAGTCAGGTGACAGGGCGAGTTTGATGGCGATCCGTTCGCGGGCTAACCGCCGGTGGGAGCGGACGGTGTCGGGCTTGATGCCCATGAGGCGGGCGATCTTGGGTGAGGAGTAGCCCAGGACGTAGTGCATGACGATGACGTCGTACTGCCGCTCGGGCAGACCGGCTATCGCGGTGTAGAGGCCGAGCGCGGACTCCATCACCGCGAACTGGCGCCGCATCATCTCCAGAGTGGCGCGAGCGGCCTGCTGGAAGGCTGCGGTCTGCACCATCTGGGAAGTCTGGCCTCCCAGCCGCAGGTGGGTCTCCACCCGCTGCTTGAGCAGCTTCCAGGCGTACGCCTCGGGGCTTTCCTGTTTCAGCACGTTCGCCCAGTTCAGAGCGAGGTGGGAGTAGCAGCGCCGGACGACCGCCTTGGCGGCATCTTTGTCGCCGAGCATCGTATGCGCGTACCGCAGGTGGGCGCGGGCATAGAGGTCGTAGAACGCCTCCTGGTCCGGAGTCATCCGGTACTCGATGCCCTTCAGGTTGTTGATCTCTTCCAGGAAGCTGGAACGGGGGAGTTCGTACTGGGCTCCCGGTCCGTCAGGCTCCCCCTGTGACGAGGTGGTGGACATGTGCCTCATGCCTCCCCGCTGTGTGAGTCCGGCAGCGGCGGGCGCCCTTGGCGGGTGCCGGCGGCCGATGTGTCCTCCAGTAGTTGGGTGGTACCGACCCGCACTCCGGCGCTAAGCAGACGCCGGGTCAGGGCGCGTGCGTCGGGGGCGAATACGCGCAGGGCGGTGACGACCGCCAGCACGACGAGAAGATCGTGAACGACCACAGTTCCCATTCCTCGGGGGCACACTGGGCGGCGCTCCATCCCCTGTCCCGGGAGCACCGGAGAGCGTCTGTGCCCTCAACCGCAGCTTCTCGAAACCCGATAGGCAAACGCGCATCGCAGCCTCGTCTTTTTTGACTGAACGCGATCGGTTGGCTACACAAAGGCGTAGACCACTGCTTGCAGTCACACCTTGATCACTTAACGTCAACGCTCCCACCAGGGGAAACGTACGTGTCCAGCCCACGTTCGCCGCCGCACCGTGCACGTCAACTGCGCACCTGCGCACCCGCAACGTGACCTACATCACGATCGTTAAGCAGGGGTAAGGCACCCGCGCGGTACACACCCGCAGCGTGCAAGGACTGACCACCTCCCGCGCGCTGGCGAGGTCGACCTCAACATCGAGAAGAAGAGGTCCGGCCCGACAGCAACGGTCACGGCCACCGCCCAGCTGCACTACTCCCGGTTCGTCGACATGGCGCAGACCTGGCCGAAGCTCTGTGGCCGGTTGAGCCGACCGGCTACAGCAGTCACACACCGTCGATATGCTGACGATTCATCGTGCGAGGGGACACCATGGGCAAGCGGGACAGGCGTAGGAAGCGTGAACGGGCCAAGGCGAAAGGGGCACCTGCCACGCGCGCGCCGTCTCCGAAACAGCCGCCTCGCCTTCTGTACCCGAACGCAGCCACCCCCCTCGTAGAGATCCACATCGACGAGAACGCAGACGCCGAAACGCAGGCGTTGTGCCACGGGTACTGGGAGTTCTCCGAGCCTGGCACATGGACGCGCCCCGTCGCGTCCCTGGGATCCACGAGCCAGGTCTACAAGGCAGTCAAAGGAGCCGCGTACGCCTCACTCCTCACCGTTCTGTGCCCAGAGTGCACCGCTCCCAGCAAGGTGACCTCCCGGTCAGAGATGGCAGCCACCGGGCACTGGGCGCCGGACATGCCGACCGACCCCGTCACGGCACGATCGGTCTGCTCCGATTGCTCCGCAGCGGCCAATGCCGTACGCCAGCAAGAAGCAGCCGCGGCCAAGGAACGCCAGGACGCGCAGAAGGCTCGCCGGGTCGAGAACGCCTTGGAATGGCTGGAACAGGAACAGGAGACTGAGACTGCCTCTGGGTTCCCCTCCGTGACCGCCGCGCTCGCTCTTCTGGCCATCACAGAGATCATGACCAAAGCCAGCAGCAAGGCGGTAGGTCCGTTCGGCAAGCTCGACTACACGCTCACCGGCGCAACGGACGGCGATGTCGACGTCCTGCGCGAACTGCATCAAGGACGCTGGCTGGTCCCCACCCCGCCCACCACTCTGGACGCGGTGGCGTTCAACGACGACGACTCCGTTCGCGCCGTGTACATCAAGCTGATCCCTTGGACCCTGCCCAGGTGGATGGGTAGCGAGGAGGGAAGGAACAAGTACGCCAAGAGCGCCATGGAAGTGCATCTCGAGCGCAACCCGGAGGACATTCGCAAGGCGCTCATCGATGTCGAGACCAACATGGTCATCGACTATCTGAACGGGCTTCTGGGGCGGAAGTACCGGGAGGATCCCATCCCCGAGCACCGGCTTCCGGACGCGCATACGACGGTCAAGGACGCCTTGGCCGCCGGGTTCACGCTGGAGCAGCTTGTTGCCGTTGCCTGGAGTGCTACCGCGGGGTCTGTGGCCTGGGGGCAGCGCACCCCTGGACTCAAGCCAGGCTCGGTTGCTGCCGCGACCGTGACGAACCTGTCCCGCCGTATTGGATACGCCAGCGACCGCCCCGTTCCGGAGTACGAGCTGCCCAACTGGGTGCCACGTCCCGCAGTGCATGCAGTCGCCCTGCGCATGCAGGCCAGGTGCGACAAACTCGCCAAAGCCATGAGCACGTTCTTTGATCTACAGCAGCGGGTTAACAGCCGGCAGGCGCACGAAATGGAAGCCGACTTCGCTCCCTACCAGTTCCCCCGGCAGCAGGAGAGCTTCAAGGGGCTGGCGGAAGACCTGCGCTCCGCCCCGCAGGCCAAGGCTGAAGACCCGATCTCGTACGCGGTCCTGTCCCCCTCCGGGGCTATCACCTTCGAACACGGAACGCCCTCCGAGATGCGTAACAGTGTCACCGGGTCAGGCAGCGGATTTGTGGACCGAATCATGATCGAGGGCACGCCAACCGTGAACGCGTACGTGCGAGAGCTGGTCCCCGCCACTGCGGAGAACAGGAACACGATCGGGGTCGAGATGATGGCGCTGCTCGGTGAACCGCAGGACGTAGTCCTGGGGTCGATCGCCTTCTTTGCTGTCACGCCGACGAGCAAAGCGCCTCGTGGTCTCGACGCCGAGCAGCAGGCGCTCCTCCGAGCCGCTCATGACGCTGTGACAGCCCCGCTCCACAGCTGATCGGCCCGGGTGAAGAACTCGGCGGCCAACGGGACGTCCCCAGCCCATCCGGGTTGGGGACGTTGTTACGCAATGCCCGGACAAGCCAGGTCACAGGTGACAAGACTGGCCGCATGACTACCGACCCCGACGCACCGCCCCACACTGTTCTGCCCTACGGCCCCGGCAACCGGTGGACGTTCGCCTACAAGGGCAACGGCTACGAGAAGACCGAGGCACTCGCCCTCTACGCCGAGCCGAACGGCAGCACCCTCACGGACGACTACCTTGCCAACGAGATCAGCGCCGAAGCTCTCTGGCAGATGTGGGTCGACGAATGGGCCGACTCGTACCACAAGCGGTGGCCGAACCTGTACCGGCCCGGCGAGGTCCACATCTCCTGGTACGTCACCACACCTGACATCACCGGCACCTTCGAAGGTGCACCGCACATCACGGACTGGCGCACCCTGCCTGGCCAGCTCGACGCGGACAGGGGCCAGGAGGACTTCCTGACGCACTACACGCACCCGACTCATGTGGTCACCGGGGAGCGACTGAACTGGCTGCGCCTTCCCGTTGTCGACCGCGGGTGGAACAGCGGCGCTTCGAACAAGGGCGGCTTCATTCAGCAGGCCACGGGGTGGAAGCCGTCCCCGCTGCAGCCCACGATGGACGTCCGCCAGATCGGGGCCGCCGCTGGCCTGTACGTCCCCCCGCTGTAGCCCGCACAACCAGCACTCAGCCGCGCATCCCAGTCATCACAGGAGGTGCTCACATGGCCTTCAGCAAGACACGCGACATCGCCGTATTCGGAAAGAACGACGCCGGCGGTGTCGCCTGGCCCTACGGAGTCTAGGCAACGATCCCCAATCCGACGTGGTCGCCGGAACAGCACAGAGCCCACATCGAGGACCGGGAGGAAGCCAAGCAGCTCGTCTTCGACTGGGCGCAGAAGTACGGGCTGTGAAGGACCGGCAATCCCCGCGGTGCGCGGGGAGCAGAGCGACCGGTTCCTCGGCCGGCCGTGGCTCCCGGGACCATCCCCGGTGCGCGGGGAGCAGGTGAAGCTGTGCACCCCCGTTCTGGCCGCCGTGGGGCCATCCCCGCGCCCGCGGGGATGGCCCCACAGTCGTCTGCCCGTTCGTCTCGTCATCCGAAGCAGGCGGTGCGGGCTGGTCTGCGCTCGCAGGATCGGCCAGCGGCACCCTCTGGGGCTTTGCTGGGGCCACTCAGCCCGGTTCGCGCGCCGCACGCTGGTGTCTCCGTGACATCGGCCATGGTTCCTGGGTGTTCAGTCAGACGTCGAGTCCGCCAAGGAATGACCCTCGCCTGCTCGCTGGTCCTCGAAGAAGTCCAGCTTCCCGCCGAAGGGTCCTTCCGTTTCTCCTGTAGAAAAGACAATCTTGCCGTACAGGGCGCGCTGACAGATCGACGAGCGGTCCGAAGTGGACAGTTGAATTGTCCGACGGGCCACTGTCGGCTCTGTGAACCACTGCGCGATGCGCAGGTAACGGTAGCCCTCGGCCCCTGCGTGGTCTCCATAAACGATGTCGCTGAGACCTTTGAGTACCGCTTCGTGAGACAGTGTTTTCTTCGTTCCTGCGGGGTCGGAAAAAGACACCTGCCATGACCACCTCTGGTTCTCGGCAAGCTTGGCATCCGCAGGGAAAGTGCCGTCGAATCCAGCAAGGTATTCAGCGTTCGGACCGATCACGATGCTGTCGTTTGCCCACTCGACGTCGCCCAGCCAAGGGGAGGTTCCTAGGAACCCCTCCGCGATCTGACGAGTCTCTTCGTCGGAAATCAAATGCTCTGCGCCCACGCTTTCCTCCTCTGACCAACCACCTAGAAGCCCACGTGGCCCCGGGCCCATCCTGCGTGATCAAGGGGCGCCTGGGCGGGCGAACTAGGCAACCTGCAGCGACTCGGTGACCGTAACGGTTCGCCCCCGTCCTGACAGCACTCACCTCCGGTCCGGCTGCGCGAGAGTGCCGACGAGCATGACCGCCCTGCCTACCCATCGGGCCTGACCTGAGAGCTCCCTGACTCGCCATTGGTGGGCCGACCACGGCGAGCGCTGGCCCTTGCCGCACCAGCCATATGCAAACATCCTGGCCCTTCGGAAGCCCGGGCAGGCCCTGATCGTGGCCCAGGCCGAGCACGGCAGGCTCCTGCCCCAGGCCAAGACGCAGCACCTGCGGGAGCAGTTGGCGGCGTGGGTGAGTACAACCCGGATCTCCAGCGTGCAGCTAGTCGACCCTCCAGGTGTAGGTCAGGGGCGCGCCTGTCAGTGGCCCCTGGTATCACTTGTCGTGCCAGATAAGCCGTGCAAAACGCGGATCGCCGGGAGTTGCGATTCATGCCTTTCACTGCCCTGCACGCCGGCCTCGGCCGACTCGATTCCACTCTGCCCGATCTTGGGCACCAACTGGACTGGGCCCAGCTGCACAAGGCCCGCCCTCGACCTCTGCTCGTCTGCCCGCAGTGTAAGTGGGGCCTGCACGCCAAGGTCTCGCGCTACGGGGTGCGGTTCTTCTGCCACGACTCTGGACGGCCGCCGTCGTGCGAGCTGTCGAACGAGTCGTGGGAGCACCACATGCTCAAGCTGGAGCTGGCGGCCGCGATCCGGGCGGCGGGCTGGTTCGCTGAGCTCGAGGTCCCGGCCGCGGACGGTTCGTGGCGTGCGGATGTCATGGCCAGCTCCGCCGACGGCACCCAGCGCATGGCGTGGGAGGCCCAGCTGTCCCCGATCACCAACGACGACATCCAGTACCGCACGGAACGCTATCGAGCTGAGTGCCTGTTTTCAATCCTGAGCTGCGTGTTTGCCGGGCTCAGGATTCGAACGGTGCTTGCCGTCGACGCCTGGTGCAGGAAGTCGCTGACAGGCTTGGGCGGCGGTGGGAAGGTGGTGCTCAGGGCCGCAGGCACACTTCTACAGCCCTGAGAAGGACACGGCAGCCCACTGGTGACTGGCCCACCCCGGAACCCCGGACCCCCAACACCCCTACAGAGGAAGCGATGAACAACAGCTTCAAGGACATCCCTCCCACGACCCTCGCCGACCTGCTGGGCCGGGAGCAGGTGATGGACACCGGCATACGGCCGTTGTGGGACTCGCCGCGCGTCGCGGGACCCGCGTACACCGTGCGGTGCGAACCCGGCGACAACCTGATGCTGCACGCCGCGATCTACCGCGCGGAGCCAGGCTCGGTCATCGTCGTGGAATCGGGCGACGTCGATTACGCGCTGGCGGGCGGCAACGTGTGCGCGGTCGCGCAGCGTCGCGGCGTCGCGGCGTTCGTCGTCGACGGTGTCATACGCGACCTCGGCGAGGTGCGCGAGACGGGCTTCCCGGTCTTCTCCCGCGGTGTCATCCCGATCCCGGGCACCAAGAAGAAGCTGGGCGCGCTCGGTGCGCCGGCTCGTGCGGGCGGTGTGCTGGTGCACCCTGGAGACATCGTGGTCGCCGACGAGGAGGGCATCGTCGTCACCCCCGCCGCCCGCCAGGAGGAGATCCTCGCGGCCGCTCGGGCGAAGCTCGCCAAGGAGGCCGAGCAGTCCCTCGACGCCTGGGAGACGGACCACCGCGCCCGCATCGAGAAGGCATTGCGCGACCAGGGCTTCGCCGACTGACGGAATCCCCCCGTGCACGGACCCCTCCGGCCGAGAGCTTTCGGCGGCGCCTGAGCGGCGCGTTTGCCCAGCTCAGGATTCGAACGGAGGCGGCTTTGGTTGCTCCGGTGTCGACATCAGCGGCTCCGCTCACGGTAGTCCAGTGGCGATGAGAGGATTCGGCCTAGGCCAGAGGAACCGGGCAGCTTCTGGGTGGCGGTGGTGACCGCCACCGCCGCTTCGATCAGTCCCGTTGCGCTTCGCGAGAGTCCGGCTGACCGGTTCTGCGAGAGCTTCGGCGGGTGATTCGCCTGGTCATGAGGGTGATCGCGGCCCAGGTGATGAGTGATTCCGAGTGCTGGATGAGCCGTTCGTAGTCGCGCGCGTGTCTGCGGGCGTGCATGATCCAGGCGTGTGAGCGTTCGACTACCCAGCGCCGGGGCAGAACGACGAACCCTGGGACGTTCTTCGGACGGCTGACGGTCTTGATCGTCAGGTCGAGGTAGGTCTCGGCCCAGGTCACGAGCTGTCCGGCATAGGCGGAGTCGGCCCACACGATGGTGATTTCGGGGTGCATCAACCGCAGCCTGAACAGCACTTCCTTGGCCGCGTTGCGATCGGTCATGTCTGCCGGAGTGACCATGACGAACAGCGGCAGGCCCTTGGTGTCCACGACCAGGTGCCGCTTTCGGCCGTTGATTTTCTTGCCGGCGTCGTAGCCGCGGGAGTCCTTGCCCACGGTGTCGGCGGCCTTGATCGACTGGGAGTCGATGACGGTGGCGACCGCTCCGGGAGCCCGGCCCATCTCGCGGCGGATCCGCTTGCGGAGCTGGTCACGGATCTGGCCGACGACGCCGCAGGCGGCCCAGCGGGCCATGAACCCGTAACACGTGCGCCAGGGCGGGAAGTCCTTGGGCAGGGCCCGCCACTTGCAGCCGGTGTCCACGACATAGCGGATCGCGTCCACGATCTCCCGGCGCGGATGTTTCTCGGGACGGCCGCCCGCCTTCGTTTCGCAGGCTGGTGTCGGCAACATGGACTCGATCAAGGCCCATTCGTCGTCCCAGGTGTCGGAGGGATAGCTGCGTCGCCGCGGCAACGTTCCCTCCCTCAAGGACGGGGCGGGGCCAGCCGCGAAGCGGCTGGCCCCGCCAGTCAGGCATCGGTGAAGTCGGCGATGACGTCGAGCGTGGACTCGACCGAGCTGAGCTGGGTGTTGAGGTGTTTGATCCACCGGCCCTTGGGCTGGAGGCCAGCGTGCGGAGCGACCGTCCCGGTGATGAACCGGCGGATCTCGGTGAGCTTCCCGCGGATGACCGCGACCTCGTATGCCTGGAGCTCGGCCGGGTCGGCGCAGAACTTGTAGCCGTCCGGGCGGGTCCAGATCAGGGGCGGCCAGCCGCGTTCGGCAATGGTGTCCCGGAGACAGGCCAGGCCGGAGCGGGTCTGGTGGGGCGACAGCTCGCTGGATCTGACCAGCTGGTTGAAGGTCAGACCGGCCGGGCGGGCCTCGAAGAGTACGAACCGGACGGTGTCGGCGTGTCGCTGGGCGGCGGGCGATCTGCGCTCGGAAGCGCGAGGCATCGCCTACTCGCCTTGCAGCAGTTTGGCCAGCTCGCCGTCGACGTCGACCTTGCCGGTGTCGACCGCGGTCTCGATCCAGTCCAGCGTCGCCCTCACCCGGGCGACGTTCTCGTGGACGATGGTGCGTTCGTCGTCGCCGAGCTGGCGGTCGCGCAGGCCGGGAACGACGCGGCCGGCCGCCGCAACGAAGGAGTGGCAGGCGGTGACCAGGTCCAGGAACTCCACCGACCGGTCGAGGTTGCGGATGGCCGGGGCCACGGGGCTGGTCTCCTCGAAGTGCTCGCGCGCCTGCCGGCCCCGCTCGACCTGGGCATGGTTGACCTGGTGGCGGGCGGTGTCGTCCGACATCGCCCGGAAGGCGACGTCCGGCCTGCGGAGCAGGCTGGTCGCGGCGGTTGTCGCCACCGACTCGTCTCGGGTGAACTCCTCCACCACCCGGACCTTCTCCTGATCGGGCACTTTCGCAGCGACCGTCGGCCGCTTGAGGAAGTCGGTGGTCACCGCCGCAGCGACGTCCTCGTCGCGGGCCAGGGTGTGAATCGCGGTGATCTTCTCCTGCGGGGTGACGGGCTTGACGACCTGCCGGCCGACCCGCCGGTTGGCCTCGTCCGGTGTCCACCGGCTCTTGCCCTCGGGCGGGGTGAGGATCGTGGCCCACCGTTCCTCGTCGTCGACGATGGACGCCATGATCTTGTGGACAGTGAAGGACACCCCCGACACCCGGCGGTCCTCCGGCCACCTCGAAGCGGCCCACCTCGCCGTCCTTACCGTCGAGTACGACAGCCCGATGTCCTCAGCAAGGCGGAACAGGGAGTCCTTGACCGTGAATAGCTCGTCGCCCCGTTCCTGGCCGCCGGCCTCGCGCATGGGCTCAACTTCGAGTGCGTAGTCGCCGATCGTGAACTGGATGCGGCTGGACGACTCGACCAGTTTCCGCAGCTCAGCCACGATCGCCGCATAGCGGTTCCCGCTGACGCTGCCGACCTTGTCGGCGGACGCGATCTCTTCGGGCATGGCATTCACCACCCACCGCGGACCGGTGCACGGCCAAGAGGCCGTGGCGAGACCCGGCTCGCTTCTCGACCGAGAGTCGGACCGGAAATACGAAGATCACAACGGATGACCGTAATTGACCATATTCTGCACGGGGTTGGCTTCCGGATGCGTTCGCGATGCGGTCACCGTGACCGTTCGCCGAACGTTTCCTTCCGGGCTCTCCAGGCCCTCGTGACGCACCGCCGCGAGCAGTAGACCGCGTTCGAACGGCGGTCCACCCCGGCCACCCAAGTCGCCCCGCACTCGGGGCACTCGGCCCTGCCGGCACCACTCAACTCCGCGGCCACCCGCTTGCGCAACCGGCGGCCCCGGCGCCACTGCCTGGAACGACATGCCGCCGAGCAGTACACGGCGCCAGGCCGTGCGGCCGGCCGCAACCGTTCACCGCAGCCCCCGCACACCCGTTCCCCGGCGTCCTCGGACACCCGGCCAGCTTAGGGCCCAAAGCTACTCAAAACCGGGGATCGAAAACAGCCACTAAAACGAGGTCAGGAGCATGACCACTGCGCAGGTACACCGAGCCTCGACAGATTCCGACCCTCAAGACAAATTGCTGGGAAACTCGCGTGAGAAATCTCCGAATCACCCTGCCATTCAGTCCGTCAGAGATCACACGCAGCTTCCAATTCTCCCGTCGACTTCACCTAGCTCATGCACTACATGAGGCAAGCGGGTCCACGGAAAGATCACCGGTGCGCTCGGACGCAAGGTCTCCGAGCCACGGACCAGCCCTGAGGCTCATTATCACCATCCCGGGACTTACTATTCGCCCTCCGGACTTGTCGTCCGCTGCCGCCGGCCTCGCTCCCAGGGCACTGTGGGAGTCCCATCCGGGTCAAGACCCCAAGGCCATCGGTTCAGGCTGACCGTGTAAACGGGACGTCCGGTGTCGGCAGCCTGCAGGTATAGAGCATCGGCTCCGCTCAAGTCCCCGAGCCCTTCTCGTAGATGCGCGAGCTGCACCAAGGCGGCAGTGTGGCCGAGGTCGGCTGCGCGCTGGACCAATCTCTCGGCGCTTTGGGCATCCCCGCGTTTTTCCCAAAGTTGCGCGAGTTGGACCATTGCCGCAGTGTCACCAGCGTTGACGGCCTCCTGATAGAGGCTCTCGGCACTGTCCTCGTCGCCGCTACCCTCTCGCATCTGTGCGAGCAGGATGAAACCTTCCGTCTCGTTGCTAGTGGCCGCCTGACGGGCCAAGGCTTCGGCACCCTCTATGTCCCCGTGGCGCTCTCGCAACCCAACGAGCTTGACCAGAGCACTGGTGTCGCCGTTGTCAGCAGCTTGCTGGTACAAGGCTTCGGCGCCCTCCTTATCCCCACGTTTCTCCCGTACCCGCGCCAACTGCATCATCGCTTCGACAGCACCAGCATTGACTGCCTGCTCGTACAGGCTCACGGCGCCCACGTTGTCCCCCCGTCGCACCCGCGCCTGCGCCAATTGGAGTAGGGCATCGATGTCGCCGTTGTCAGCTTGCTGGTACAGGGTTTCGGCCCCCCTCATGTGGCCGTTTGGCTCGTGCAATCCAGCCGCACCAGTACCTTCTCCGTCCCCGTGGCGCTCTCGCAGCCCGACGAGCTTGACCAGAGCACTGGTGTCGCCGTTGTCGGCAGCTTGCTGGTACAAGGCTTCGGCGCCCTCTTTATCCCCACGTTTCTCCCGTGCCCGCGCCAGCCACATCATCGCTTCGACAGCACCAGCATTGGCTGCCCGCTGGTACCAGGCTTCGGCGCCTACGTTCTCCTCACGCATCTGCCGTGCTTGCGCCTGCGCGCGTTGCATCATCGTTTCGACATCTGTTGTTGCGGCATCACCGGCGGTGGTTACCTCTTCCAATAGCGTCGTTACGACTCGGTTCTCCGATGCTTCTCTCAGCTTGGCCAGTCGAACCATGGCGATAGTGTTGCCAGCATCGGCTGCCTGCTCAAAAAAATCCTCCGCGCTGTCTCGATCCCCGGCGAACTGCGCTAGCTCGGCTAGCCGGATCTGGGCGTGCGTACTGCCAGTGGCTGCGGCGCGGTAGCGAAGGTGGTGGGCCCATTGCAGCCGATGGCGGTCCTGAGCAGCATTCGCAAGACTGTTGAGGTCGTCTGGACTGTTGAGGTAGGCGTGGGCGGCGTGCCAGAAAGACGCTGGTGGACAGAGTAGATGCCGACTGGTCCGGCCATGTTGTTCCAGGTAGTCAGCGAGCCGGAATATCGGACCGCTTCCAGCGGCCGCAGTCCTGGCCACCGTTGTGCTATCCAGCTTGCCTGGTGGCCGACGCTGCGGCCGGATGCCAGTCCGCCGCAAGGGAGCCTGTTTGCCATGCACAGGCTCGGCAAGTTCGGCATAGGCACGCTCCGCCCAGTCCTCGGGAAGCTGGTCGTAATCGAGATCGGCGAGATAGTCGGTGGCAGCATCTGTAAGGAAGGCTTGGGGCAAGTGAAGGCCCACGCCGAGGCGGCGAGCGTCCATCGCCGTGTTCAATATTGCTTGGGCGGCCGGGGTGCCCTGCTGGTGGCGGCGCAGCAGCTCCGGTGCGCCTGCTAGATCCTGTGTCATTCGCCCGTCTGTACTGGTACGGGTAAGTGCGTCGGCCAGCAATCGGTCTCCGTTCTCGGCGAGAGCGGCTGCCCCAGCGAGAGCCTCGCGGTCGAAGGCTTCTGGGACGACCACGGTTCGGCCGGCGAGGAGCTCTCGCGCGCGACTGTGCGGATCCGGCGCTCTTGGGGCGGGCTGGGCAGTAAGTTGCGCGGCAAACTCGGGCCACAAGGTACCCAGGATGAGTACAGGTCCGCGGGCGGAATCGGTAAGCAACTGGTGCACGGCGGCTGCGATGCGCTCGCCGTGGGCGACATCACCGAGGTAATGCTGGGCTTCGTTGAGCCAGACCACCGTCCGCGCCCCCACGCGCATCAGATCGGCCAATGCGGCCTCGGCCCGGGTGGGGTCGAAGGGATGCCACAGCCTCCACCCTCGACCAGCGAGTGGCTGTACTGCCTCCCAGCACGCCCGAGTCTTTCCGGTCGATGAGGACCCAACCAGCATGACCAGTGCACTGGAGCCGACACCCGCAGCATGCACTTCGTCAGCCAAAACTCGGTCGTGCGCCCGGGAAACATAGCCGGGAAGGAGGCGCCCTGCGCCAGCTTTCGAGCCAGGTGTGATCAAGGCGGGCCCGGCCGGGTGGACCTCCAACTCGTGCGGGTTCCATTGCTTGATTGGTCGGCCAGGACATGCGCGGGCGTCATCGCCACTGTCGTCCCAGACTGCCGGTCCGCCGTTGCCGTCGACGGCGATCCGGCGCAACTCCAGCAGTTCGCTTTTCGACAGTTTCAGCGCCTGGGCCAAGGCCGCCACTGTCGCGGCCGAAGGCACCGGGCCGTTCGACTGAAATGCCGTCTGCACCGTCGTTCGGCCCAAGACGGCCCGGGCGGCCAACTGCGTCTTGGTGAGGCGGGACTTGGCCAGACCGTCCTCCAACCGCTCCCGCAGTGCAGTGAGTGCCGTGTTGCGCTCTGTCTTGCCGCTCTGCACCGGGCCGCTCCCGTATCCGATGTGTTCGTCGGTGTTCATCATCGATCGGGCGAACCACGGCGAACAACGGTTCCAGGACATTCGGTCACGTCAACGCTTCCAAATTCTTGGAGATCGTCATGCCGGAGCCGGCCGTCGTCGTGTTCACCGCTGCACTCGTGGTCATCCTCGCCCTGCTTACCGCTGGCGGGGCAAGTAAGCTCGCCCGCCTGGACGGCGCCACATACCCCGCCGCCCTCATGCGGGGGGCCGCCGCTTTCGCCGCTGTGCTCACCGTTGCCGCCGCTGTGACCGCGGCGCTCGCCCCCTTCTTGTCTGGCCGGTGATCATGCTGACGCCAGCCCTTGTATGTTGGGGCGGTATGGAGGGAAACCGGAGAGCGATGACATTCGCCTTCCAGCTAGAGCTGCCTCCCGCCTGATGGGCGCTCCACACACCATGGGCCGTTGCTTGGGCAGTGGGCCCGTGTCGTGCGCGACCTCAGGGCGATTGATCGGGCACTAACGGTCGCCACCATTATCGGACCCCCTGCTTACGGCTGGCCGGTTGGGCGAGCGTCAGCTGAACGTTGGGGGATGCTCCTGGTGGATCCGGCTACAGCCCTCGTGGGAGATCCCCAACGGTGCTGTGGAGCGGAGTCAGTCTCCCCTCGCGCCGGCGCCATGCGTGAAACGGCGGAACATCGGCTTCGGCGGAGTCGTTTGTAGCGCAGCGGTTGGCACCACACTCCATGGTCCTGGGCGGTATCAGCGCTGATCTTCGCAACGAGGACGGGGCCGACGAGACCGGCCCCAAGGGGCGCAGCTGATTCAGAAGGCGGTGAAGCGGACGTGTGCTGACCCGGTGCCCGTCTGGTGTCAGGAGGTGGTGGCCGACGACTCGCAGACCGCAGCCGCGGCGGTAGACCAGTTGAGCGACCTCGCCAGCTGCCTTTGCCGTGGCGGGTGCCGGGCCGGCCGACGGTTCGGATGCGTTCAGGCGGGCTTCTGCGCTCGTTGCGGAGGAATCCGCATAGGCTGACACCGCGACGCCCCGGCCACTGATCCTGGCCGGGGCGTCGCGCTGTGCGGGTCAAGCCTTGTCGATGCTCTGCGGCCGGTTGAAGTGCTGTGCCACGGAGTGGCCCATCTTGACCAGTGGGCGCAGGGCTGCAGACGCTGCGACCTGAAGGTCGTAGGCATCGGAGAGTGGGCCCGCTGAGAGCTCGTACTCTTCGACAGCCGGCCAGTCATTGACGAGGTAGTGGAGGCGCCACCCGTCGCCGTCTGGTTCGAAAGCAACGCCGATCTGTTGGCGGTGCGCGGTGGCGAGGAGGTCGCCGATGGCGTTCAGCAGTTCGGGCGGGTAGGTGTTGACCTCAGGGCTCAGGCCGTCGCTCATGGTCGTGGTCCTCACTGCTCGGTGACGAAGTAGATGGCCCGGTGCTCGTCGATCTTCTCCAGCAGTCCCTCGTCGGCCAATCGACGGTACACCTCGCGGATGTACTTCTCGGAGGGGTGGTATCCGGCATCCCGCAGGGTCTGCATACCGCGGCTCGGGTCCCACGTGCCGCCGAGGGCGCGGAGGGACTTCTCCAGTGATTCTCGCTGGTTGGTCTCGGCCTTCTGGACCTTGGCCATGTGGTTGCGGATGCTCTCGGGGGCGCCCTTGTAGTCGCAGTGCTCGCACTTCTTCCACTTGCCGGTTGCGACGGCGGCGTCGGTGACGGGGTTGTCGGGCCCGTAGCCCTGGCTGATGAGGAGTTCTGCGACGGACCCGTTGTGGTGGACGACCATGTAGGCCGCTTCGGCGATCTTGTCGTGACCAGCGGCGAAGGCGCGGCCGTATCCGATCGTGGTCCGGCATCCGCAGTAGCAGAGGGTAGTGGACTGCGCAGTTTCTGTCATGCCGTCAGGTTAGCGATCCCGGAACTTCCCCACAAGGCTTGGTAACCCAAGGATTCCAAGGATGTCCGGCGGTTGTCTGCTGCGGTTCTTCCACCTCATTCACCGCACTCACCGCAGCCGCCCAGTCCCGTGCTCACCCACACGCAGCTCCGCAAGAACACTGCCGGTTGCGGCTGGTGACAGCGTTCATACCGGCACCCCGACTGCTGGCGCAGCTCCCTGTGTCGAGGTTGTCTTTTGACAAGCGTTCTTGACCGTTTGCCAAGAGATCTTGGCTCTCGGTATCTGGCCGGCTCGGCTACGGGTTCCCGGCAGCGAAGGCGTCGCGCCGCGCCTTGCGAGCCTCGCGCATCGCTCGTCGTTCCTCGGACTGTACGTAGAGGATGTGGACAGCCTCGACAATCAGGTTGGCGACGTCGGCAACCTCCTCGGCGGAGAACTCCAAGCCGTCGTGCAGGCTCCAGTTGCCAAGCAATCGGGCCTCGTGGAGGTCATCCACGATCTCGCGGGTGACGCCCCGGTTAGCCAGATCGTTGATCTTGTTGAAGAGGCCATTGCCTTCGGCGCCGAGGTTCTTGCAGAGTTCCTCGACGGCGGCTCGATACATTGCCCCTGCCGCCCTGTATGCCTCAGCGGCCTCCGCTCGCGCGCCCTCCGCGAACAGCTCACGCATCGCGTTCGGGGCGGAGACATGCAACTCGCGCGACTGCCGCTCCGGCCAGACCTGCATCACCCGGAGCACCTCGCCGGTCTCCCCGTCTTCGTGGAAGCGGATCAGCTGATGTAGGACCGTGGTCTTGCGGCAGTGGTGGCAGATGGCGGGAATCTGACGCAGCCAGGTGCGCATCCCAAATTTGATCTGGTGCTCGACAGACGGGTGCTCAAACTGAGGATGCGGCCAGATGTAAGAGCTGAAGCCATGCTCGGGGACCGCAAAGCCGCTGTGGAGATGACAGTTCGGGCATAGACCCGGGGGGACGAGGCCGTGTTGGTTAACGGTGAGGCTGGTCATGGTCCATGAATAGCGGACCGTCGAGGCATCCGGCAGACATTTTCCTGTCGCGGTCCACCATGCTCTGAGCGGCGCGGTCAAACTCACCTATCAGGCGGTCAAGATCACCTGTCAGAGGTCTGAGGTAAAGTCGCGCGCCGGGACGCGTACGCCGATGTCGTCGGCTGCGGGGCCGCCTAACTGGGCGTTCGGATTGTGAGGCTCACAAGCTCCGCGTCGTCGGGGAGGTCCAGGCGCTGCCTGCGAGGGGCAGGGAGTGGTGGGTGGAGGCCGCTGGGCATGAGCCCGCGGCGGTGGAGGATCTGGTCCCGGTCGCGGCACCAGGCGGTGCAGAACTTTCGGGGCCGGCGGGTGGCTTCGGGTAGTGGCTGGGTGCATACCGGGCAGCAGCTGGGCCCGGCGACGGGCGCCAGGCGCTCCAGCAACTGCCGGACGCGTTCGGTCTCCTTGTCCGTGGCGAAGTACCGGGCGTCTGCCTGGCCCTGGCATCCGGCGAGGAGTTTCCGGAAGACGTCGCGCAGCTCGGTGAGGTCGCGGCGGCAGGCGCCCAGCAGGGCGAGGAAGTCCTCGACGGGCCAGGAGGTGAGGATGCCGGAGCGGGTCAGGTAGAGGCCGACCGTGTCGATCCGGTACTGGTCGGCGGCGTCAAGGAGCAGGTAGCCGGTCAGTTGCCAGGCCGTGCGCTGTGACATCTCCTTCAGCGGGTGGCGGGTGCTTTTGAAGTCGAGGAGCAGGCCGTCGATGACGAGGTCGGCGTCGGCGGTGATCTGGGCGCCGGCGAACGTCGGCCCACCGGTGCAGTCCTCTGGTCTGGTGCGGGCGCGCAGAGCGTCCAGGGGGCTGTGGGCGGCAGCGTGGAGCTGGTTGGTGACGTCGGCGACCAGGTCGCGGTGTGGGAGTTCCAGCAGCCGTGTGAGGGTGAATGCGCCGGGGTCCTCGAGGGCGGCCTTGGCCAGCGGGGTGAAGGCGAAGCCGACCGGGGAACGGGCGAGGACCTGGTACCAGGCCGCGGCGATGAGCATGCGGGCCAGGCCCTCCTCCTCGTCTTGGCCGTGGTCGATCGGCTGGTTCCTGTTGTCGAGGTCCAAGCGGCGCACCGTCTCTGCCAGGCGCACCGTGAGTTCGTTTCCGGTGGCGCGCATCCGAAGGCCGGCGCCGCGGCCGCCGATCCCGCCGGACAGATCGATTCCGATCAGGGAGGCGTCGTCGACGGGCGCGGCTGCGGTGAAGGCCAGGCGCAGCCGTTGGTCGATCGCCGTGCCCACGGTGCCGGCCTCGGTGGCGACGCCTGGCGGCGGGAGCAGGACCTGGTCAGCGCGGTGTTGAGCGCGGTAGTTGTCACGCAGCGGCTTCGGACCTGCGGACAGTTCGCGATCCAGAAACCGGCGCAGAGGGGTGTGAGGGCTACGCAGCCCATCGACCAGGGACATGACCGGTCACCGCCGTTTCGTCGGGCGCCATCAGGCGCGGATGTCACGGTTCGGACGGTAGGGAGTGGGACTGACATGGCGTCACCCGCAGGGAGTAGCTGGAGGGAGCCGCAGGCTAGAAATCCAGGGTGGTGGAGAGGCCGCCGTTCTGGGGGAGCCGCTTTCTTGGGTCATCACCCTCACCGTGGCGGGCCGAACCAGTGGTGGGCGACCACGCCTCAACACGGCCCTCACCGGCCCGGCAGGGGTGCGGTCGGCATCACCGTGGTGAGTACGAGCCAGGGGGCCTATCCGTGGTGCCAGACCTCAGCCGGAGTAATGTCCCAAGAGGTGCCCGCGATTCCCGCCGTGTTGAAGAACGACGCCCAGCTCACGACCGCATCGCCCGCGCGCTGTGCGCCTCGATCGAACTCGAAGCCATGCAAGTTGAGGTCGCCCCCGAGGCAGAAGCAAATGCCCATGCCCCGCTCCAGCGCATGAGCCTGCATCTCCGCGTCCAGCTCAGACGGCACACGGCCTACCAGGCGCAGCCCTTGAAAGATGACTTGGGGGCCACACAGCCCATCAACGAGCACGCACGTCAAGCCCACGCCTTCGACGAAGTAGCACTTCACCGCGGGTCGAGCGTCCGATTCAGCCCTGCGGAACTCGACCCGCCACTGGGCACGCTGAGGGTTCCAGCGCTCGATCTCGCTCTCCGCAGCTGAAAATCCATGTTCCGCCATCGCCTGGACGACCTCATGGCGATTGGTGCCGAAACTCAGCGGCCCAAGAGTCTGGCGAGGCACGTATCCCCACTGTTCCCGCTCCGTGTCCGCGAGCACCACCCAGTAGTCCAAGTTCACCGCTTGATGATCGTTCACGCGATGCTCTCAAGACAACCCGGTCCAAAAAAGGCACCTGGGGAAGCTTGCAGCTCTGCTCCATTCGCCACCACCCGAGACGGCCTCAGATTAGTGGGTGAGAGCGGCGATCAGGGCGTCTGGCCGGGGTGTGGTGCCGGTGGTGAGGCAGCGGATGCCGTTGCCTTCGGGCGGGCGGGCTGCACCCTTGGTGAGGGGGTGCCGGCGGGAGGTGGCGGTGCGCCATCCGTGCCGCTCGTCCCACACGAGTACAGGGGCCGGCGGGGTGTCGCCGTCCAGGACGAGCACGGCGGTGACGACGTCGTCGGCGGCGGGATGGTGAACGGTGGGCGCACTGGCCGTGGTGGTCCAGCCCTGGCGGTGGAGGGCCTGGGCGACGTCGGCCAGGTACGGGGCCACGCGGCGGGCGCGCAGCACGGCTCCGGCGCGGATGGTGGCGCGGCGGACTTGGGCGGCGGGGTAGCCGAGGGTTACCGCGGCTTGATCGGGTGTCAGGGGCGGGTCGGTTTGCATGAGGTCGGCCATGCTGTCGGCGCGCAGGTGCAGCAGGGCGTCCTGTGCGGTGTCGCGGTGGACTTCCAGCGCCGCGGTGACTGCGGCGGCGCTGATGGTGGGGTCGGTGTCCAGGAGATCGGCGGTGAGGGCGGGGAGCTGGTTGCGGGGGGCCTGGTCTCTGGTGTTCTTCGGGCGTCCGGTCACCGGTGGCCTTTCCTGGCCGGCTGGGCCTGGTACTGGCGCACGATGCTGCGGGGCCAGTGCTCCACTCCGCCCACCTCGGTCACGTGCTCGGCCGGGAGCGGGGCCCTCTTGTAGCCGTCCCACGTACGTGGGGAGATACCGAGTTCGGCCGCGCGCTCTTGGCGGTCCAGGAGGTCGGCGTCGTCCTGGTCCGGGAGATCCGGGACGGGCTTGCCCAGGAGGTAGGCGTCGACCTGCTCGCCGTCGTACAGGCGCGTACGGGCGCCGGCCGAACTGACCGGCGCCGGGACCCGGGTGCCGCGTACGGCTTCAGCTTCAGGTAGCACTGCAAGCTGACGCCTTTCTGCGCGGCAGGATCCGCCAGGGTACGTACGAGATGGCGGCGGCCTGCCCTGATCACGGGGGCTCCTCAGCTGACCGTCCAGAAATCGGTACTGGTGTCTTTGTCAGGCTTCAGCGTACGGGTACGCTGCCTGGACGAGGGCGTGATCCTGATGGGTTGTGCGCTTGGGTCGGCCGGTGCCCGTGCTACCCGCTACGGCGGACTGAGAGCACCGGCCACTTCGCGTCCCGGCCGAACAGCGGGCCCCTCGCCACCAAGACCCGTTCGGCTTCTCAGCGGTTTGCAACAGTTCTGCCTCTGGTCGCGAAGGACTCGCCGACGCTCCCGGACGGTGTGTTTGGGTCCGTGCATGGACGTGCAATTGGGCCCGGAAGAGTATGAGCGGACGTTGCCGCGGAAGCGGGTCGCCGCAGGTGTTCTGTTTTTCGATCCGCAGGGGCGTGTGCTCCTGGTGGACCCGGTCTACAAGCCTTTGTGGGAGATTCCCGGCGGTGCCGTGGAGCGGGACGAGTCCCCTCGCGCCGGTGCGGTGCGGGAGGTCAAGGCGGAGCTCGGGCTGGAGTGGAACCCGGGCCGGCTCCTCGGTGTGGACTGGCGCGGTCCGCGGCCGGGGCGCAGCGAGGGTCTGGTCTACGTGTTCGACGGCGGAGTACTCGGCAAGAATCGGCTTGCGGGGGTTTGTTTGCAGGCGGAGGAACTCGGGGCAATGGAGTTCGTCGCGGTCGACCGGATTCGGGAGCGTTTGGTCGAGCGGCTCGCTCTGCGGGTGGAGGCGTGCGTGCGGGCCCGCGAGCAGGGACTGACGGTCTACCTGGAGTACGGGCTGCCGGTATAGGCAAACGGCTTCCGGTGATCGGCCGGGGGCGCTCCGTCCTGTGCGGCCACTGCCCCTCGCCGAACACCGGAACCTCAGCTCTGAGGTTTCCTTTTGAACTGGAGGATCTTCCTCTCACCGACCGAGAGCTCGAACTCAGTCAGCGGTGGTCCGCTCCGCCCTGGCAGTTCGGCGCTGGCAGTTTTGCGTTGACCGCCCTGCGCGCACGGCGCCTTGTGTGCGGTCTCCCCAGTCATGCGGTGACCGTACCTAGACCCACAACCGCCTGACCCGCCCCGCACGGCAGGACGTCCGCACCACCCGCCTGTGAGCGCGGACGTCTTACTGTAGGTGAGGCACCGTCCTCCGTCCGACGAGCAAGGAGCAGCAGGCTGTGAAGGTCGAGATTCAGCCGGACGTACGCGACATCGCCGCTCGGTTAGGGGCAGGCGTTCCCTACGCGCTGAAAGTCCTGGCCGGCCAGCTGGCCGACGACCCAGACATGGGCCGACCCTCAAATCTGCCCGGCATCCTGAACGTAACGGTTGCCGGCGCCATGTTCGAGGATTGCCCGGACCTGTCCGTCGGCTACGTCCGCGAGCCGGACCGGATCGAGATCCGGTTTCTAGGAGCGGCTCCCTCCACCGAGCTTTCCGCTGCAGCCCGTGACCAGGAGCAGGCGCAAGACCGAGGGCGGGACCAGCAGGCCGATCCTGCTGCCGCCGCGATCACCGTACGGGAGGTCGCCGACGCCTGGCGGCGCATCACCGGCTGGCTCCAGGCCAACGCCCCCGACTCCTACGCTGCCCTCCGCCCCGGCGCCGGCCCCGCCGCCATCGCAGCCCTGGCGGGCGACCTCAACATCCGGATACCCGTCGAGCTGCACGTCCTGTGGCTGCTGACCTCGGGCGACAACGGGGCCAATGGCTGGGGATGCCTTCCGGGCAACAGGGCCCTGATGACCCTGGACGCCGTGGCCGCCGCCTATCGGCTGAAGATGGACGCCCAGGCCCACGAGGACACCTTGAACACCGACCGCCCCGAGGACGAGCGGATCACCGTGTGGGCGGCAACCCGGATTCCGGTGGTGGCCGTAAGCCCGGCCGACAGCACCTCGGGCCTGTACCTGGACACCGCGACCGGCTACCTGGGCCGGTGGTCCCGCTACAACGAAGGCCCCGGTGACGTACTCGACACGTTGGTCACCTACCTGGAAGAGGCTGCCGACATGCTTGAAGCCCCGGCCCTGGCCACGCGGGACAAGCCCGGCCTCATCGGCGGGACGCTGGTATGGCTCAGCAGTATCGACCCCGCGCAGGAAAACCGGTGGCAGCCCTGGACCGGCTGACCCCACACGAGGAGGGGGGCCAGCCTGGCGGGCTGGCCCCCTTCCGGCTTCCGAATGCTGGCGCTCAGGCTACGTCAGCCAATCTTTTGCCACGCGCAGGTAGTCGTAGCTGACGTGCAGTGCTCGAACCCCGGAAGGGTCACGAAGAACCCGTCACCGTCCAGCATCCGCCACGACGGAGCCGGGAACCCGCTGAACGCCCGTTGGTTTTGCACACTCGGGATCGCCGCGCGCCCGCACCGCTCCGTGCCGCTCGGCCCGTTCGTCGCCGTGCGGGTGTCCGCGAGGATGCCGAAGTTCGCCGAGCCGTCGCCCAGCTTGTCGGCGAACAACTGCGCGCACTGACTGCCTGATGTCACCAGGTTCACGCTCTTTGGATAGCCACCGGACTCGTGCGTCGAGGCCATCGCGAATTCGTCGCAGTCGACCGACCCCACCGACGCATCGGACGGGTGCACGCTCCAGGTGTTGTCACATACGCGGTTACGGCTGTTCTCCGACGTCCACGTACCGCCGTTGCTGTTCTTCAACGGAGTGTCCGGGCCCAGGTAGTGCATCAGCGAGTCCCACCGCATGGAGCCTGCGTGATCGGGCATCACTTGCTGCATGTACCAGTAGTACGCCCCTGCGGCCGGGTACAGGTTGGTGTCCACCGTCCAGTTCGTCTTGAAGAAGGGCAGCACACAGCCCGGCGCCGAGCCCCCGACGATGTCGTCACAGCGCGGTGCAAGCTCCCGTACCCCTTCGATCCCGGAGGTTCCGAAGTTCGCCGTCGCGGTCGCCGTACTACTGGCGTCCACGGTCGCGATCACCGACCAGCCCAGGTCAATGGTCTCCTTGCCCGTGCCGGACCACGTTGTCTGGATCGTGCCCCACCGGCCGCTGTACTGGCTCGAGTCGTCCGCGTCCCAGTAGGCCTTGTCGCCTGCGGAGTTGTTCTGGTTGTCGGCCCACCGAGTGCTCGACGTCACACACGAGGAGCATGTCGACGCGGTATTCCACCTCATCGTGACGCCTTCCAGCGCCTGGTCGATTGAGACTGGCACGATGGCGATCTGCTGATCGAACTCCGCGAAGTCCGACCCGGACGCACCCTTGTTCGGGTACGCCTTGATCCGCTGCTCGAAGTCGAACTCGGCGAAGCCGATCTGCGCATCGTCTACATCGACGAACACCAGCGTTCCTGACCCGATGCTCTTCAGGCACGCCTCGCCGCGGGTCATATAGTCCTTGCCCACCGGCTTGTCATAGCACCAGTCGACCAACTCCACAGCAGGTGCGGCAGCCGCAGCCGCAGCCGCCGCAGCGGGAGACTTACCCGCCTTACGGGCCCTCGTCTCCTCAGCCTCGCGCAGCGCCATGGCGCGCTTCTGTGCCCGCGCCTTGGACTCCGCGGTAGGAGGAGACAGCTCGACGCAGAGCTTGCGCCCCTCGGCGTCCTGCTTGCCGCAGGTACGCCCTTGCGTGGCCTCCCGCTTCACCGCACCGCTCGCGTCGAACGTCGGCAGAGCCGGGCCCGGATCCGTCCGGGTGATCTCGTCGATCTCCTGCACGGTCGGATCGATCGTCGACGACGCCTGAGCCGCGGGGAACTTCACGTACGGATCGATACGGAAGTCCGCCCACGGCGACCAGTTCGTCTCGTACAGACTGCCGTCGTAGGCGGAGGTCCGGAATTTGTACAGCACACCGGGCTTCAATATGCCGTAGGGCACCGTCACCTTTGCTGTTCCGCCCGAGGCCACAAACGGCGACACCAGCACCCCATACTGGCCCGACCCGTCGAGGTCGACCTGGGCCTTCGGGGTACCGTCCGCGTTCGTGGTGTACACCTGGAACGTCAGGTTCGCGGTGCCGCCGTCCGCGTCTGTCACGGTGTTGCGCAGCACTGCCCGCGGAGTGATCACCCGCCAGACGGCGCCCGACTTGGAGAACTTGGGGCCGGCCGACGGGGTCTTACCCGACACTGGCCGCGCCGCCGCTGCAATGGCCGCGAGGTCCTGCGGTCCGGCTGCTGCCACCTCGGCCGGGGAAGCCCGCAGGCCGGGCGTAGGCGGCGTGGGGGCCGCTGCTGCGGTGCCCACCCCCGCCAGCAGTGCCAGTACGGCACCAGCGGCAATATGCCGCCACGCCGACGCGCGTAAGAGTCTCACTTCGTGAATCCCCTCGTCAGTGTGTGAGTTGTACACGACAGTCCGCGAACCCAATCACGCCCACACGCAGAGCAACGTGGTCAGAAACATGGTTTGGCCGGGAGGGAACTCATTCAAGCCATGGGTCATGAGAGCACCGGGGACGTGCGGCTATGTGCTGGCTTTGCATTCGGCGGCAGTTGCCACCCAGGTAATGCTCGCCGCCCGGAGAGTGGTCGAGGCTCGTGAGTCCGTCGTCGCCCATGTCGAACTCGACCTGGGCGCCTGGAATGCTCCGCAACCGCAATCGACCAGCTTTGGCGGTGCACCCGCTGATCGTCCTCGCGCACCGGGTGCGGTGCGGGAGCGTCCTGTGGGTCGGTGTACTTCTTCGTCCTGGCGGCGGCTCCGTCGACGGCCTTCGTGAAGACCTCCGTCACGCGGCGCAGCTGCTCGGCGGTGAAGTCCAGGACCTCACGTCCGTACGCGATGCCTTCAGGGCCCGCAGCTCCTTGAAGTCGATCGCCTCCCGGGCCCCGGCCTCCGGCTCCTGGTCGTCGTTCTCGGGGTCGGCGGCCGCGGGCGCGAGCAGTTGCTCGGGCATCGCCGCCTGCTGATGTGCGATGACGTCGTCCCCCCGGCTCCGCACGACGGTGGCGCGCAGCTTCTCCCGCACCACCGCACCGGCCAGGACAGCTCGCTCGTACTGCAACGGGATGCGGGGCACTTCCCACTCCCCCGCGTCCTGGCCCGGGGGCCGGGGCGCAGCCAGCTCGCCGGGATCGGCCGGGGGTCGCCGGTCCGGCTCGGGCACGGCTGGCGTGCGGCGCCGGGCGGCGAGGTCGGACAGGGCCCACCGGGCGGTGTAGAGGCGGTAGCCAGCCTCCAGGCCGCGCACGGTCTTCGGCTCGCTGATGTCCAGGCAGTAGGTGGAGATGGCGGCGGCCACGCTCTCCTCGTCCAGGCCCGGCTCACGGCGGCGGCCGCGCAGGACGAGGGCGAGGTGGCGTCGGGCTTCGGCGAGCAGGTGCCGGCGGTGGAAGCGGCCGCCGTCGTTCATCACGAACACGGTCTCGGCGACGTCGACGGCCGCCAGGGCGACATCGACCACGGCGACGACCCGGACCCGGATCGCGGCAGCCGCGGCACGGGCGTACTCAAGGAGGGAGGTGATGATGTCGACGGCGACACCGGAGGTGAGGATCGCGCTCGCCTTCCACCACGCGATTTCGGCAGGAAGATCGGATTCGCTACCGCCTCCACCGCCTTCACTGCCTGGGAGTACGCGACGCTCGGGTTCGGCTTGATGCCGTACGCGGCGACGAGAGCTTCCCGAAGGTGAGCACCCGCATCATGCTGGAGCGCTTCCGCAGCTTGGACCGCCTCATCCAGGGTTCGGCGCAGAGTCTCCTCGACCCGCAGACACAACCCGTCCCCGTCCGGGGTGATGGTGTACGCCGACCCTCCCATTGTCAGCACGCCGTCCAGCTGCGACCGCAGGTCGTACGCTTCCCTGAGACGCTGGGGACCTCGGTGGTAGCCCACCTTGGAAAGGATGTCGAGCAGCACATCCGCCATCTCGAGAAACAACATGTCGTTGCCGGATTCGTCCGCGTTTATCAGTGACCGGGCGGGATCGGAGCTGTTAAGGACTTCGGCTGGCAGGCGCAGGCGGAGACAGACTTCCTCCGTCGCGTCGAATTCGGATGCGGCGGCCCCGATCCACCGCCTCACCGGCACCTGGAGGTGATCGGGGAGCCCGGTGAAGAGGACTTCAGGGTCGGTCTTACCTGCGAGGCGATCCGCAAATCGCCGCCATCTCGTAGTCACAGAAATGAGCTTAGTTCCCCCCAGACAACGGGAGTTCGGGTTTTTCGCACGGCAGCCCGTCGGCCACCTTCGGTACGGAAACGGCGGTACCGGGTGCCGGTGGCAGGGCTGCCACCGGCACCCGGGGGTTCGGGCCGTACTCCGGGGACCTGGACCTGTCCCGCGCACCCATACGGCACGTCTGACCGGCCCTAGTTAGCACGGCGGCGGCAGCCGCATGCGAAGGGGGCCCGCCGTCAGCGGTCCCCCTTCGCGTCGTGCTCGTTCAGGCGCGTTCGAATCGGAAACAGCGGGTCATGATGACGGCGGTGGCGAGGGCGATGACCTTCGGCACCTCCGGCTGCTGGCACAGCAGGTAGTAGGCGGTGCTCGCGACCGCGAGGTCGGCCATGCGAGGAAGCGCCCACCGGATAGGGAAGGCGTGCCAGAGTCGTGGTTCCATAGGGGAGTCCTTACCTTGAATTGAGATTGGGTTTCGGACGTTCACCGGAGGCCGCCCTGCCAGGCGGCCTCCGTCGTCTTGCACCGACATTACGGCCCCGATCCCAGGCCTGACGCTGTCAGTAGCACCCGCCAGCCAATCCCTCAACATGGTTGGCATCAGGCAATGTTCCTTGGCAATTGTCGACTTCTATAGGCTTCCCTACAGACGTGACCTGCGGTTTTACCCGCCGCTGCAACCAGAAACAAGTGAGGTTGGCCGGTAATCGCTCATCCCGAAGCGCACAAAGCAGAAAAAACGGACGCGGACTGGCGGTTCAGCCTTGCAGTCCGTGTCCGGTCGGCACACCTGGCACGGCTCGATGTCCGGTTGGCCAGGGTCACCATGGCGTCCTCCCGGGAGATCAGCCCCACCTGATCCGGATAGGTGGCGCAGCCGCCCCGGTGGAGCAGTGCCACCGACGAGGAGCGCTGCGGCTGGATCTTCCACAACATCTCCGCCCGGGCCCGCTCCCGCCGCTCCCGCTCCTGGGCTTTCTTGATCTCCAGTTCACGCATCACGCCGCACCCTCCGTCCGTCGGCCGCCCCCGGTCCGCTGCCGGAGGTCCACCCGGGCCGCGGGTGTGCGGCCGGGCGGGGTGGACCAGAAGGGATGCCAGTGGATCCGGACGGACAGGGCGAGCAGCCGGCGGCGGAGCTCGGTGGCACGGCGCGGGCGCGGGAGGGCGAGTGCACGGTAGGTGTCGTGCCATTCCTGCTGGGCGTGTACGAGGTCGTCGGGGAAGGGGAAGCGCTCCATCCACCAATTAGATCGCACGTTCGAATTCCTGCGCCAATCAGACACCCCGATCTACTTCAGCGAGACGCACGCCTTCGTGGACAAGCCCTTGAACTGCACGCAGATCCGGGTACCGCGCGGGTACACCGGGCCCGTGTGCCCGTCCCTCCCCCAGGACGTCTCCACGAACGTGCCACCCACCCGCCCCGCGCGCTTCCAGCCGCCGCCGGTCTTCCACGTCCCCCCGGGCTTCTTGACCAGCCAGCGGGCGGTACCGGAGCGCACACCCTCCCGCGAGGCATACACCCACCCCACACCCCGGGCCGAGGAACCGCGCTTGTACCAGTAGTGGGCCACAGCTCCCGGATTGCAGCCAGGCCTCCCCCATTACCGTTTTGGTGCCCCGCAACGGGGCGCCCGGCCTCCGGAGTTGGCATGACTGTCTCCCCCTGTCGATCGCATGTCTTGGGGGGTGGTGTCACCGGCTCCGGAGGCATCGACAGACCGCTGATTAGGGGCATGACCACCGGCTTCTTCGCAGGTCGGGAGGCTCTTCGTAATGTGGATGTGGCGATCGGTGCCGTGGGACGGCCGGGTGGGGACGACCGGAGGACGAACGTGATCGACACCAGCGAGATCGGTGCCTTCCTCGGCCTGGATGTCGGCAAGGGCGAACACCACGCCACCGCCGTCACGCCTGCGGGGAAGAAGGCCTTCGACAAACGGCTGCCCAACAGCGAGCCCAGGCTCCGCGAGGTCTTCGGCAAGCTGCAGGCCAGACACGGAACCGTGCTGGTGGTAGTCGATCAGCCAGCCTCGATCGGGGCTCTGCCACTGGCGGTGGCCCGGGACATGGGCTGCCCGGTCGCCTATCTGCCCGGCCTGACGATGCGACGGATCGCGGACCTCTATCCCGGCGAGGCCAAGACCGACGCCCGCGACGCCTTCGTCATCGCGGACGCAGCCCGCGTCATGCCCCACACCCTCCGCTCGGTCGACCTCGAGGACGAGACCATCGCCGAGCTGG
>NZ_JBVHKB010000018.1:41404-78689 GCF_055559735.1 Streptomyces sp. NPDC023573 | reverse complement strand
CGAGCCGGGCGGAGCGGGTTTCAGCCGTCCGGTCCCCGCCGGCTCGACGCGTCGGGGGGGGGGCCCCCCCCCCCCCCCCCCCCCGGCCCCCCCCCCCCCCCCCCCCCCCCCCCGCGCCCCCCCCCCCCCCCCCCCCCCCCCCCCCCCCCCCCCCCACGGCCCTGGCGATCCTGCCCGCGGCCGCGGCCGTCGTGCTGCTCGTCGCGGTCGCCCAGGGGCGCATCGGCCCGGGTCTGTGGTCCACGGTCAGCTGGGCGGTGGCGGCCTGTGCCGTCGTGGTCCTGCTGACCGCCGCGGCGGTCGCCGTCGCGGTGGCGCGTGCCAGGCCGGCGGTCAGCCCGACCGTGCCCCTCACCGAGGCGGCGGCCCCCGATCTCTACCGGCTGGTCAGGGACCTCGCCGACCGGCTCGACGTCCCGGCGCCGTCGGCCGTAGCGCTGACCCCGGACTGCGACAGCTGGCTGGAGGACCGCACCCACCCCGCCGCCCAGCCGAAGGGGCCGCCCGGGTCCCGGCGCGGCCGGAGGGTCCCGGCGGCGCCCGTGCTGGTGATCGGCTCCCCGTTCCTGTGGTGGATGAGGGTGGCCGAGCTCCGGGCGGTCCTCGCCCCGGTCGTCGCGGGCACCGGGCCGTCCGCCCACCCCGACATAGCCGCCGCCCGCCGTTTCGTCCGCGGCCTGGACGCCGCGGTGGGGGACGCCGCAGCGCCCGGCCAGGGGCGTGTACGCAGGATTCCCTCGGTCTTCGTGGGGTGGATCGCCAGAGTGCTGCTGCGCGGCTGCCGCGGTCACGCGGCGGAGATGGAGCGCTGCGTCGCCGCCGCCGCGTCGGGCCGCGCCCAGGAGGTGGACCACGGGCTGCGGATCGTCGCCCAGGAGCAGGTGGGCCTGGCATACGCGGGCTGGGACCGGCTGCTGACCCGGGTCGCGCTGCCCGCCTGGCGGATGGGGCGCTGGCCCTCCCGGCTCGACGCCGGAGTCGTCTCCGCGCTCACCGAGCTCTCCCGGCGCGACCGGCTGGCGGAGGGCTTCACCTCCCGGCTGGGGGAGCGCCCCGCCTGCGATCTCATCGAGGAGCCCGGCGCGGCCGACGAGGCGGCCTCGTTGCTGGCCGCCCGGCTCTTCCACGGCGGGCCGGCCGAGCCCGGGCCCGGCTGGACGCCGGTCGACTGGCAGCAGTATCCGGACGAGGTCGTGGACCGGAAATGGCGTACGGAGGCGGCCCGCCTGCACCGGGTGCTCGACGCCATGGGAGTGGCCACCAGCGTCTCCGTGAGGGCCCCGGACGCGGCGGCCCACGGCTCGGCGGTGCCCACGCTGGCGCGGGTGATCGAGCACCTCGCCACCCCTGGCGCGGACAGTGAGGCCCTCGCGGCCGGGATCGGCGCCGCGGTCGCCCGCGACGAGGAGAAGGCGGCCCCGCACCCCAGGACCGGCGGCGGCGCCCCGGCGGACGGTACGCAGGCCGGTGCGGACACGGGCTCGCCCGACCTCTGGGGGCCCGTCCCGCTCCCGCTCTTCCCCCTGCAGCCGCCCCGTTCGGGCACGGAACTGCTCGCCGACCACGTCGTGGCGATGGTCTGCTGCGCCGCCGTGGACACGGCGGGGGCCGCGCCCGGGCTCGACTGGCTCGACGGACCCGCGCTGCTGGTCGACGGCGGCCGCAGGTCGGACCTCGGCGCCCCGGTGTCCAGCCTCGTCGAGGACGGGGACGCGGAGCCGCTGCTCTCCTGGCTCACGGCGGTAGGGGTGCGCACCGACAAACCCGTACGCCTGGGCTGAGAGGTGCGCCTGGGGCGACGGGTCACTCGAGTTGAACGGACGTCCGTCCACTTAGGTGACCAAATGCCCCAAATATCCCCCCGATACCCGGAAGATCGGACTTCGGTCACGCCAATTCGCGACGAACGGTAACGGAGTGCGTGCGTAATGTGATGTGCTGGGGGACCGCGCCGGGACCCGGCGCGGCAGACATGTCGGGGGACGAGGGAGGGGTGCGGGATGGGGGCGGAACAGATCCGGCGATGGGAATCGGGTGCCCTCGCGCATGCCGTGAGCGACCCCTTCGGGCAGGGCCCGCTGCCCTGGCTGCGAGGCAGCGAGAACTACTTCGACGACACCGGCCAGGTCGTCCCCTGGTACGCCGACCCCGACCTCGGCCGCGGCGGCGCCGGCGGCGGCACGCGGACGGCCGACGACGTGCACCAGCAGATCAAGGGGTTCGTGTCCCCCGGCGCCGCGGCGCCCGGCGAGGCGATCGACTTCCACATCACGGTGGACCCGCCCCAGCAGTTCTCCGTCGACGTCTACCGCATCGGACACTACGCGGGCGACGGCGCCGCCAAGATCACCACCAGCCCGCGTCTCTCCGGAATCGTCCAGCCGGCACCGCTGACCGCCGAGCGGACGGTCTCCTGCCATCACTGGTGGCTCTCCTGGCGGCTTCAGATCCCCAGCTACTGGTCGGTCGGGGCGTACGTCGCCGTGCTCACCACCGCCGACGGCCACCGCTCGCACGTCCCCTTCACGGTCCGCGACGACCACCCCGCGGACCTGCTGCTCCTGCTCCCGGACGTCACCTGGCAGGCCTACAACCTCTATCCGGAGGACGGCCGCACCGGCGCGAGCCTGTACCACGCGTGGGACGAGCGGGGCCGGCTGCTGGGCGAGGAGGACGCCGCGGCCACCATCTCCTTCGACCGCCCCTACGCGGGCGCCGGGCTGCCTCTCCATGTCGGCCACGCCTACGACTTCATCCGCTGGGCCGAGCGTTACGGCTACGACCTCGCGTACGCCGACGCCCGCGACCTGCACGCCGGCCGTGTGGACCCCAGCCGCTACCGAGGCCTGGTCTTCCCCGGCCACGACGAGTACTGGTCGGTGCCGATGCGCCGCACCGCCGAGCTGGCCAGGGACACCGGCACCTCGCTCGTCTTCCTCTCGGCCAACACCATGTACTGGCAGGTCGGCCTCGGCCCGTCCCCCTCCGGCGTTCCCGACCGGCTGCTCACCTGCCGCAAGCGCCGCGGCCCGGGAAAGCCCGCACTGTGGCGTGAGGTCGACCGCCCCGAGCAGCAGCTGCTCGGCATCCAGTACGCGGGCCGGGTCCCCGATCCGCACCCCCTGGTCGTGCGGAACGCGAGCCACTGGCTCTGGGAGGCCACAGGAGCGGCCGAGGGCGACGAGATCGACGGGCTGGTCGCCGGTGAGGCCGACCGCTACTTCCCGCGTACGGCGCTGCCCGAGCACGAGAGCCGCATGCTGCTCGCGCATTCCCCGTACGCCGACGGTGACGGGGCGACCCGGCACCAGGAGACCTCGCTGTACCGCGCCCCGTCGGGCGCGCTCGTCTTCGCCTCGGGCACCTTCGCCTGGTCGCCGGCACTGGACCGCCCGGGCCATGTCGACTCCCGTATCCAGCGGGCCACGGCCAATCTGCTCGACCGGATCTGCAAACGGGACTGAGAAGCGGAACCTCCACCGGCAGTCCGCCCCGCGAGCTCCCGCGCCGGCCCTCCGCGGCCCCGCCCTGTCCACGGTGCGACCCCTGGCGGCAAGGCTCCCCGGCATGCGGGACAATCGGAACGACTCCTGGATCAACCTACGCGGAGGCAGCGTGTCCGGTTTCGTAGAAAAGCCCGAGCCCGTGCAGGTGCCGGGGCTCACCCACCTGCACACCGGCAAGGTGCGCGACCTGTACCGGAACGAGGCGGGTGACCTCGTGATGGTCGCCAGCGACCGTCTGTCCGCGTACGACTGGGTCCTGCCCACCGAGATCCCGGACAAGGGCCGGGTGCTCACCCAGCTGTCGCTGTGGTGGTTCGACCAGCTCGCCGATCTCGTCCCCAACCATGTGCTGTCCACGGAGCTGCCCCCCGGCGCCCCGGCCGACTGGGCCGGCCGGACGCTGGTCTGCCGCTCGCTGCGGATGGTCCCGGTCGAGTGCGTGGCGCGCGGCTATCTGACGGGCTCCGGTCTGACGGAGTACAACGCCACCCGGACCGTCTGCGGTCTCGGTCTGCCCGAGGGCCTGGTCGACGGCTCCGAGCTCCCGGGGCCGATCTTCACCCCGGCCACGAAGGCCGCCGTCGGCGATCACGACGAGAACGTCCCCTACGAGGAGGTCGCCCGCGAGGTCGGCCCCGAGACGGCGGCCGTGCTGCGCCGGACGACGCTGGACGTCTACAGCCGTGCCCGGGACATCGCGCGTGAGCGCGGGATCATCCTCGCCGACACGAAGTTCGAGTTCGGCTTCGCCCCGGCCGCGGACGGCGGCGAGGAGCTGATCCTCGCGGACGAGGTCCTGACGCCCGACTCCTCCCGCTTCTGGCCGGCCGAGAGCTGGGAGCCGGGCAAGGCGCAGCCTTCGTACGACAAGCAGTTCGTGCGCGACTGGCTGACCTCCCCGGCCTCCGGCTGGGACCGCCACAGCGAGCAGCCGCCCCCGCCGCTGCCGCAGGAGATCGTCGACGCGACCCGGGCCAAGTACATCGACGCGTACGAGCTCCTGACCGGCATGAGCTGGCCGGGCCAGGGGGTGTGACAGCAGAAGGCCCCGGTCACGATGACCGGGGCCTTCTCATGTGGAGCGGACGACCAGGTTCGAACTGGCGACCTCAACCTTGGCAAGGTTGCGCTCTACCAACTGAGCTACGTCCGCGTGCGCCGAAGCGCGGTGCCTACTATACCCAACCTCTCCGGCGTGCGAGACGCACTGCCGCATGGCGGTTCTCGGCCCCGAGTTTGGAGACGGCCGCCGACAGGTAGTTGCGCACGGTGCCCGGCGACAGCGACGCCCGCTCCGCGATCTCCGCGACCGGCGCACCGTCCGCCGCCAGCTCCAGCACCTCCGCCTCACGAGCGGTCAGGGGGGAGTCCCCGGCGGAGATCGCGTCGGCCGCCAACTCCGGGTCCACATAACGGTTTCCGGCGTGCACCGTGCGGATGATCTCGGCCAGTCGCCGGGCGCTGACCGTCTTCGGGACGAACGCCCGGACGCCCGCCTCCAGAGCGCGTTTCAGGTGCCCGGGCCGGCCGTGGCTCGTCACGATCATGGTCTTGCAGCCGGGCAGCCCGGTCCGCAGCGATGTGGCGACCTTCACACCGTCGGCGCCCGGCATCTCCAGGTCCAGGACCGCCACATCGGGCCGGTGGGCCATCGCCATCGCGAGCGCCTCCGGCCCGGTCGCCGCCTCGGCGACCAGGACGATGTCGTCCTCCAGCGCGAGGAGGGCGGCCAGCGCGCCCCGGATCAGGTGCTCGTCGTCGGCGAGCAGGACACGGACGGGGCCCGGTGCGGATGTCATCTCTTCTCCTGCGGGGAGGGGGCGGAGTTCCGTGGCGAGGGCAGCGGGACAGCCGCGGTCAGACGGAACCGTCCGTCGTCCGTCGGCCCCGCCTCCAGCGCACCGCCGACCGCGGCCAGCCGTTCCCTGAGTCCGTGGAGCCCTGAGCCACCCCCGGGTACGACGGCCGCGCCCGGTGTCACACCGTCGTTCTCCACCACCAGACGGACCCCGTCCCGCGCGGTCTCCAGCCGGATGTCGCACCGCTGCGGATCGCCGTGCCGCAGCACGTTGGTGGCCGCCTCGCGTACGGCCCAGCCGAGAGCCGACTGCACGGGGGAGGGGAGCCGGCCGCCGTCACCGTGGACGGCGCACTCGATCCCCGCCGCCCGCAGGACCCCCTGGGCTCCCAGCAGTTCCGTACGCAGATCGGCCTCCCGGTATCCCCGTACGACGTCCCGGACCTCCTGCTGGGAGGCGCGGGCGATGCGCTGCACCTCGACCATCTGGTCCGTCGCCGCGGGCTTTCCGCGCTGCGCCAGTTCGACCGCGAGCTCGCTCTTCAGCGCGATCACCGCCAGATTCCGGCCCAGGACGTCATGCATGTCCCGTCCGAACCGCAGCCGCTCCTCGGCGACCGCCAGCCGGGTCTCGACGTCCCGGGCGTCGCGGAGCTTCTGCATGATGCCGAGCGTCCAGGCGGAGAGACGCACGGTGGTGAGGAGCAGCGCGCCACCGAAGCCCATCCCGGTCAGGGTGGTCAGGGCGAAGGACCCGGTGGCCCCGGCCAGCAGTACGCCGCCGCTGGTGCCGCCCGCTGCCACCGCGATGCACACACCGGACACCCATACGGGCACGGCGAGGACGAAGGGCGTCAGGAACGGCCATGCCACGGCACCCAGGGCCAGCCGCAGTTCGGGAAAAGTCTCGGTGCCGGCGTACCCGCCGAGTGCCAGCAGGCCGGCGGCGTTCGTGATGAACAGGACGGCCGAGAGGGCGATCAGCCGCCGCCCGACGGCTCCTCGGCCGAGATAGCTGTCGAGAGCCCGGGAGACCAACGGCACCGAGCAGACGCCCTGCGCGACAACGGTCAGGACCGTGAAGGCGATCAGGGCGACGGGTGCGTCCGAGTGCCGGACCGGGCGCGTCACCGACAGGAGCGCCACGCACACGACCATCCCCCAGACCATGGAGTGCAGGCTGCCGCGTGTGTAGAGATCGATCTTGTCGAAGCCCTCACGCCGCTGCCAGCTGCGCACCTGTGTCCGTACCCACACGGTTGTCGCTCCCCCCGTCCCCCGTGGACCCTCGCCCAAGCCTTTCGCAGGATCATGGCCGCGAGCAGTGCGCATTGTCACCGCTGCTCATGACAAACGTCATGAGCCGATAACCGAAAACGCCAAAGGCCCCGGTCGATATCGACCGGGGCCTTTGGAACAAGAGCGGACGACCAGGTTCGAACTGGCGACCTCAACCTTGGCAAGGTTGCGCTCTACCAACTGAGCTACGTCCGCATTGCCGCCACTCGGCTTTCACCGGTGGAGCGCTCACTACTCTACCTGATCCACTCAGTGGTTCGGTAAGGCAGTGCAGAGCGGGTGACAGGAATTGCACACTGCGCCTTCCCCCTGGAAGGGGGATGTTCTACTACTGAACTACACCCGCACGCTGCGTCGGACCCGGCCCTTCGGCCTTGCCCTTCGGCGTGCTCCAGACTCTAGCCGACCTGCAGGGGTGTTGTGCAAGTCGGCTCCCCGAGGTGTCGCCGCGGCCCCCGGCGCAGGCCGGAGCGGAATGGAGCATTCCGGGCGCCGCCCTCAACTCGCCGCGTTGAACGCCTCGTAGACCTTCTTGGGAATCCGGCCGCGGGCCGGCACCTCCATCCGGTGCGAGCGGGCCCAGGCGCGCACGGCCGCGGGGTCCGGCGCGAGCGAGGTGTGGTGGTACGACACCGGAGCCTTGCCGCGCTTGCCGGTATTTGTCTGCTTTCGGCCGGCCGCGACGTACGGGGCCAGCGACTTACGCAGTTTCTTTGCATTGGCGGGATTGAGGTCGATCTCGTACGACTTCCCGTCCAGGGCGAAGGTGACCGTTTCCGCCGCTTCTCCCCCGTCGATGTCGTCGGAGAGTGTGACCACGACGCGCTGAGCCACGGATATCGTCCTTTCCTGCGGCATCGTCGCGCCTGACATGCGCTGATGCCGGCCTTCCGGCGGCTGGGCGGATACGGATCGACTGCTGTCGACTGTTCCGGGGCAATCGTGCTTTCCCCCGTATTCATTTGTACAGCGGCGGGAGCCGCATTGTGAAGCCCGGCCAATTGCATCCGCGTGTTGCCGCCGTGTGTCCGCGCGCAATCCGGGTGAAGATTTTTTTCCAGGATTTTTCCCGACCGTTGTCGCCCCTGATATCCCGCCGTGATCAGGGTCGCCCGATATCTACCCGCGTAGAATTTTGGGGCAGGTAGGCTGAGAGGACCCGCGGGGATCTGGGGAACCCCTCGGAGACACAGCCGCACCACACCACCGGGAGTGCCAGTGGCACGCGTCGTAGTCGACGTCATGCTCAAGCCGGAGATCCTCGACCCGCAGGGACAGGCTGTGCAGCGCGCACTGCCCCGTCTCGGCTTCGACGGAATCGCGGACGTTCGTCAGGGAAAGCGTTTCGAGCTCGAGGTCGAGGGGCCGGTCGACGATGCCGCCCTCGCCCGTATTAACGAGATGGCCGAGACCTTCCTCGCCAACACCGTCATCGAGGACTTCACCGTCAAGGTGGAGGAGGAGAAGTGACCACCCGTATCGGCGTCGTCACTTTTCCCGGCACGCTCGACGACCAGGACAGCCTGCGGGCCGTGCGGATCGCGGGTGGAGAACCCGTATCCCTCTGGCACCGCGACAAGGACCTCCACCAGGTCGACGCGGTCATCCTGGCGGGCGGATTCAGTTACGGCGACTATCTGCGCGCCGGCGCCATCTCGCGTTTCTCGCCGGTGATGGAGACCGTGATCGAGCAGGCGAAGGCCGGCATGCCGGTCCTCGGTATCTGCAACGGCTTCCAGATCCTGACCGAGGCACACCTGCTGCCCGGGGCGATGCTGCGCAACAACCACCTCCACTTCATCTGCCGCGACCAGAAGCTGCGGGTGGAGAACGCCGAGACCGCCTGGACCACGGACTACGCGGCGGGCCAGGAGATCTCCGTACCGCTGAAGAACGTGGACGGCCGCTACACCGCCGACGAGCGCACGCTCGACGAGCTGGAGGCCGAGGGCCGCGTCGCCTTCCGTTACGCCGACGTCAACCCGAACGGCTCGCTGCGCGACATCGCCGGCATCACCAACGCCGCGGGCAACGTCGTCGGTCTGATGCCGCACCCGGAGCACGCCGTCGAGCCGCTGATCGGTACCGGTCGCACCGACGGTCTGGGTTTCTTCACCTCGATCATCAAGAAGCTGGTCAACGCATGAGCCTGGACACGGTCAAGCACGCGGCCGAAACCCCGGACGCCGGGCAGCCCTGGAAGGAGCTCGGCCTCAAGGAGGACGAGTACGCCCGGATCCGCGAGATCCTGGGCCGCCGTCCCACCGGCGCCGAGCTCGCCATGTACTCCGTGATGTGGTCCGAGCACTGCTCGTACAAGAGCAGCAAGGTCCACCTCAAGCAGTTCGGCGAGAAGGTCCCCGCCAACGACGCGATGCTCGTCGGCATCGGCGAGAACGCCGGTGTGGTCGACGTCGGCCAGGGTTACGCGGTCACCTTCAAGGTCGAGTCGCACAACCACCCCTCGTACATCGAGCCCTACCAGGGCGCGGCCACCGGCGTCGGCGGCATCGTCCGCGACATCCTGGCCATGGGCGCCCGTCCGGTCGCGGTCGTCGACCCGCTGCGCTTCGGCGCGGCCGACCACCCCGACACCCGCCGCGTCCTGCCGGGCATCGTCGCGGGCATCGGCGGTTACGGGAACTGCCTCGGCCTGCCCAACATCGGCGGCGAGGTCGTCTTCGACGCCTGCTACCAGGGCAACCCGCTCGTCAACGCCGGCTGCATCGGTGTGATGAAGCACGAGGACATCCACCTCGCCCAGGCCTCCGGCCCCGGCAACAAGGTGATCCTCTACGGCGCCCGCACCGGCGGCGACGGCATCGGCGGCGTCTCCGTGCTGGCCTCGGAGACCTTCGACGACACCAAGCCCACCAAGCGGCCCGCCGTCCAGGTCGGAGACCCGTTCCAGGAGAAGCTCCTCATCGAGTGCACCCTGGAGATCTTCAAGGAGAAGCTCGTCGCGGGCATCCAGGACCTCGGCGGCGCCGGGCTCTCCTGCGCCACGAGCGAGCTGGCCTCCGCGGGCTCCGGCGGTATGCGCGTCGAGCTGGACACCGTGCCGCTGCGCGACTCCTCCCTCTCGCCCGAGGAAATCCTCATGAGCGAGTCGCAGGAGCGCATGTGCGCGATCGTCGAGCCGCAGCACGTGGACCGCTTCATGGAGATCTGCGAGAAGTGGGACGTCATCGCCACCGTCATCGGTGAGGTGACCGAGGGCTCGCAGCTGGAGATCTTCTGGCACGGCGAGCAGATCGTGGACGTACCGCCGCGGTCCGTGGCCCACGAGGGCCCGACCTACCACCGGCCGTTCGCACGCCCCTCCTGGCAGGACGCGCTGCAGGCCGACGACGCCGGCAAGCTGGCCCGTCCGGCGAACGGCGCGGAGCTGCGCGAGCAGGTCCTGAAGCTGGTCGGCTCCCCGAATCAGGCCTCCAAGTCCTGGATCACCGACCAGTACGACCGCTTCGTGCAGGGCAACACCGTGCTGGCGATGCCCGAGGACGCCGGCATGGTCCGGATCGACGAGAAGTCGAACCTGGGTGTCGCCATGGCGACCGACGGCAACGGCCGCTACGCCAAGCTCGACCCCTACACGGGTGCGCAGCTCGCTCTGGCGGAGTCCTACCGCAACGTCGCGGCGTCCGGCGCCAAGCCGCTCGCCATCTCGGACTGCCTGAACTTCGGTTCGCCCGAGGACCCGGACGTCATGTGGCAGTTCGCCGAGGCCACCCGTGGTCTCGCGGACGGCTGCCTGGAGCTGGGCACCCCGGTGACGGGCGGCAACGTCTCGCTGTACAACCAGACCGGTGAGACGGCGATCCACCCGACGCCGGTCGTGGCCGTCCTCGGTGTGATCGACGACGTCACCCGGCGCACCCCGGTCGCGTTCGCCGAAGAGGGCCAGCTGCTCTACCTCCTGGGTGACACCCACGAGGAGTTCGGCGGTTCGGCCTGGTCCGAGGTCATCCACCAGCACCTCGGCGGCATGCCGCCGAAGGTGGACCTGGGCCGCGAGAAGCTGCTCGGCGAGATCCTGATCTCCGCCTCCCGCGACGGCATGATCGACGCGGCGCACGACCTCTCCGACGGCGGCCTGATCCAGGCGGTCACCGAGTCCTGCCTGCGGGGCGGGAAGGGTGCCCGGCTGGTCGTCCCGGACGGTCTGGACGCGTTCACCTTCCTGTTCTCGGAGTCGGCCGGCCGCGCGGTCGTCTCGGTCCCGCGCAGCGAGGAGCTCCGTTTCAACGACATGTGCGGGGCGCGGGGACTGCCCGTCGCCCGCATCGGTGTCGTGGACGGCGAGGAGATCGAGATCCAGGGTGAGTTCAGCATCCCGCTGAGCGAGCTGCGCACGGCGCACGAGGGGACCCTGGAGGGTCTGTTCGCCTAGGTTCTGCCTGTACCGAAGCCCCCGTCCGGGTCGACCGGACGGGGGCTTCGGCATTTCTTGCCGTACCTGTTGATTGAGATTACGTAATTACGTAAGGTGGAATTCATGGAGCTCGAGGAGCGCGTCGCCGAACTGGAGCGCCGACTCGCGGCGCTGGAGTCGGCTGCCGGGAGCGAGAAGCCGGAGCTGGGCGTCGGGGACTTCTGGGCGCTGGACGGGCTGAAGGAACAGCTCGGCCAGGTCGGGGACGCGGCGGCCGACGGCGGGGTGCTGTTCACGGGGGCGGTGAAGCTGCCGGCCGGTGAGCGGTACGAGTGGCAGTACGGCGCGCTCACGGTGGGGCTCCTGGGGAGCGCGGACGAGGACCGTCCCGACTGGGCGGAAGCCGCCGAGCCCCTGGCGGCGCTGGGCCACCCGATCCGGCTGCGGCTGCTCCGCGAGATCCTCGGCGGCCGCCGCACGGCCGCCGAGCTGGCCGAGCTCGACGACACGGGCACGACCGGCCAGATCTACCACCATCTGCGCCTGCTGACCGGCGCGGGCTGGCTTCACACGACGGGACGCGGGCGGTACGAGGTGCCCGGTGCCCGGGTGGTGCCGCTGCTGGTGGTGCTCACGGCCGCCCGGCCCTGAGACCTGTACGCCGAGACGGAGAGGCCCTCATGTCCGCACGCAAGGCCGCGATGGTCACGTACCGCTGCTGCTGGCTCGTGTTCGTCGCGCTGGTGCTGGCCGGCCTCTTCGCCGAGCCGCTGGTGCCCTTCGGGCTGACCTTCGTGCCCGCGGGGGCCGCGATCCTCATCGGGCTCCTGATGGGCCGCCGCAGCCGTGACGACCTGGCGAAGGACCGGCCGGCCGTCGAGGTGGGGCCGCCGGTGACGGGGCGCTGGATCGCGGTCAACAGCCCGGCCGACAAGGTCCCCAGCCACGGCACCCACGGCTACGGGCAGACCTACGCGATCGATGTCGTCGCCGAACCGGAGGAGGGCGGCCGGCCCCCCTTCCGGTGGCTGTGGCCGGTCGCCCGGCCCAACCGCGACTTCCCGGCCTTCGGAGCCCCGCTCCTCGCCGTGGCGGACGCCACGGTCGTGCACGCGAGCGACGGCCGGCGCGACCACCTCAGCCGGAACTCCGGCCCGGCCCTGGCGTATCTGATGCTGGTCGAGGCCTCCGTACGCGACATGACCGGCGCCCACGGGATCGTCGGCAACCACGTCGTGCTCGACCTCGGCGACGGGACGTACGCCGCGTACGCGCACATCCGGAAGAGCTCCCTCCAGGTGAAGGCGGGGGACGCCGTCCGGGAGGGGCAGGTGATCGCCCGCTGCGGGAACTCCGGCAATTCGACCGAACCGCATGTGCACTTCCAGCTGATGGACCACCCCGATCTCGACGTAGCACGGGGGATCCCCTTCAGCTGGCGGGGCGTCGGCGTCCCGGCCGGCGGCGAGGCGTTCACGGTCGGGGGGACTGTCGGTACCGGCTGATAGCTTGGCGATCGTCGGGCGTGGGACCGCACGGGGGGCGACGGGTGGACGATCGGGGCAGTGCGCAACAGGACGGCGCCGTCCGGGAGTGGCCCGACCGTGGGCCCTGGGGCAATGCCTTCAACAAGCTGCTGTGCGTGCTCGCCGTCGCCGGTATCGGACTCAGTGTCTGGGCCTTCGTCATGGAGTTCATCGACCTCCGTGACCGGGGGGAGAGCCGGGATCGCATCACGGCGGCGTGTGGCGGCCTCATCGACCCCGGCCCCGTCCTCGGGCTCAACGGCGGGGGGATCGACCGGGTCGAGCTCGACGACGACCACGAGATATCCACCGACGAGTCCTCCAGCGGCTGCCTCGTCTACCGGGTGGGCGATCCGGGGACGACGTACGGGCACTTCTCCATGGCACTCGAGCGCCACTCCGCGGACCCGGACGCCGAGGAGACCCGGACCGAGGTGGACGGCGAGTCCGACCGGCCGTTCCGCAGCGGCTACGACGCGGACGAGCCGGATGTCGTGGTGCGCCATGCCCTCCCGCACCCGCTGGGCGACGGCAGGCTCGGCGAGTACGACGAGTACAAGGTGACGGCCCGGGCGTTGTGCGAGAAGGGGGGCGCGGTCTCCTCCCTGGAAGCGACAGCCGTCGCCCGGTACGACGAGCCCGTCACGTCCGAGGACCGCCGCACGCTCGCCGGCCTGGCGCGTCAGGCGGTGGACCGTGCCGCCGGGAGGACGGGGTGCGGCACCGACCTGCCCGCGCTGCCCGCCACACTGGCCGAGCCGGAACAGAGCCTGGGCGCAGCGGCGAGTACGGGTGGCACCTGCGCCTGGTACCGGCGTTTCATCGCCACCGAGGGGCGGGGAAAGCTCCCCGACCGGGCCCTCGCCGCTCCGGCGGGAAAAGCGAGCGACCATGACGGCTGTGTGCTCGCGGTCGGCGAGAAGGAGACCCGCAGGCTCTGGCCGGATTACGCGAAGACCGAGGAGGACCCTCTGCGGTTGAGGGACGTGCTGAAGTACTCCCCCTGGTGGGTGAAGACCGACACGTACGTCGGCGACGAGACGAGGGGACTCGTGAGCAACGAGGTCCTGGAGCCGACAGAGCTCGCGCCGGGCGCCGCGGGCACGGACTCCGGCGGCATCTGGTGGGCGTCGTCCGTCTGCGCAGGACGGCCCGCCGTGCACGTGATGTGGCTGTCCCATCCGTACGACCGAATAGTTCCGGACCGGCTGGAAGGCCTGTTCCGGGCGTATGTCGACGACGCCACCGGGCGCCGCGGCTGCACGGACGTCGTCCTTCCCGACGCGGCGGACTTCGCGCGGAACTGAGTCCGGCGGCACACCGCTGCGCTGTCGGACCCGCCGGTTAGTCTCGCCTCCATGCCCCCGGCCAAGAAGCGCCCCCGCGCCTACGACATGTCCCGGACCAGGACCGCGGTCCTGACCCAGTTCGCCCACGTCCAGGACGCCGTCCGCGCCCTGACGCCGGAGCAGTTGGCCCTGCCCGGGCCGGGGGAGTGGACCGTGCGCGAGCTCGTGGCGCACATGACGACGGCGCTGGAGCGCGTCAGCCGGTCCATGGAGCTGCCGGAGCCGGCCGGTGGGCCCAAGCCGGAGACCGCCCTGCTGGAGTGGCCCTTCTCCACCGCCGGGCACGCCGCGGGAATCGCCGGCCACACCCGGGACCTCGCCGAGGCCCGTCCCGATCTCGGCGCGCTGTGCGAGGAGACAGCCGCCCGGTTCGCCGAACTGGTGCCCGCCGACGCCGACGCCGACGCCGGCGGCCGGTTGATGACGACCCGGGCGGGCACGATGCGGCTGGGCGACTTCCTGGTGACCCGCACCGTCGAACTCGTCGTCCACACCGACGATCTCCACCGGGCGACCGGCATCGAGATCCCGTACGACCGGCAGGCGCTCGCCGCCTGCACCCGGCTGCTCGCCGACGCGCTCGCGGACAAGGCGCCCGGCGGCTCCGTCGAGGTGCGCGTCCCGCCCTTCGCCGTCGTCCAGTGCATCGGTGGCCCCAAGCACACCCGGGGCACGCCGCCCAACGTCGTGGAGACGGACCCGCTCACCTGGATCCGGCTGGCCACCGGGCGGATGCGGTGGGCGGCCGCGCTCGAAGAGGCGCAGGTCAGTGCCAGTGGTGAGCGGGCCGACCTCGCCCCGCTGCTCCCGCTGATGGTCTGAGGGGGGAACCGGATCGACCGGTCGATCCGTCCCATGGCCATGCGCAAACAACGTATGGCTGTCAGCGCCGTTGCCGTCCTGGCCACCTTCGCCCTCGCCGCCTGCGGTACGGAGTCGGGCTCCGGAGCGGGGTCCGGGGACTCCGGGGATTCCGAGGGCGGCAGCGGCACCGTGCGACCGGGACCGTCCCTGACCGGTGTCCACTGGAACGTGACCTCCCTGACCGTCGGCGGAAAGAAGACCACCGCCCCCGCCGGCGCCCATGTCGAGATCGGTCCCGAGGGCAAGGCCACCGGCGATCTGGGCTGCAACCGCTTCACCGCCGAGGTCCGGGTCGAGGGCGACACGGTGACCGTCGGGCCGGGCACGACCACGGAAATGGGGTGCGAGAAGGATGTCCAGCAGTTCGAGAAGGCGATGGGCCGTGCCTTCAGCGGCGAGCTCAAAGCAGCGGTGGCGGACGGGAGCGACGGGAAGACCCTGACCCTGACCACCGCTCAGGGTGACTCCATCGCCCTCACCTCCGAGCCGCCGGCCCCGCTCACCGGCACCACCTGGAAGGTCACCGGACTCGTGTCCGGCAGTGTCGCCACCTCCCTGCCCGCCGGCAGCGAGAAGAAGGCGCACCTCACCTTCGGCGAGGACGGCTCGGTGGAGGGGAACCTCGGCTGCAACTCCTTCCACGGCAAGGCGGCGGTCTCCGGCTCCACCCTCACCTTCGGCCCGCTCTCCTCCACCCGGAAGATGTGCGCCGACCCGGAGATGGAGCTGGAGCGCGCGCTGCAGGCAGTGCTGGAGGGGAGGACGACGTACGAGATCGATCACCGCTCCCTGTCGATCGAGGGCAAGGGCGGCAAGGGACTCGACGCGACCGCCCCGGCGGCCGAGGGCTGACCGGCCGGGGCGGTACCACCGGACGGGACCTCAGGAGCCGGTCGGATACGGGAGCAGGCCGGAGTCCGTCCTCTCCCACGACGCCCGCAGCGCGGCCAGTCGCTCCGGTTCGGCCGCCGCGCGGTCGGCCTGTTCGCGCCGGTCGTCGGCCAGGTTGAACAGCTGGTCGGTCCCGCCCTTCCCCCTGTAGTACTTCCAGTCCCCGCGCCGCAGCGCCCGCTCACCGCGCACCCGCCAGAACAGGTCGCGCTCCTTCGGCGTCTCGTCGCGCAGCAGATAGCCGGCGAGGCTGACGCCGTCCAGCGGGTGGGCGGGGTCCGGCCGTGCGCCGCCGAGCTCCAGCAGGGTCGCCGTCCAGTCGGGCGAGAACACCGGGAGATCGCTGACCTGGTGACCGTCGATCCGGGCGGGCCAGCGCAGAACCGAGGGGACGCGGATTCCGCCCTCCTGGAGGGAGCTCTTGCTGCCGGACAGCGGCCAGTTGTAGGAGAACCGCTCGCCCCCGTTGTCGCTGGCGAAGAAGACCAGGGTGTCCTCCTCCTGCCCCGACCGCTCCAGCGCCTTCAGCACCTCGCCGACGGAGCGGTCCAGGTCCTCGACCATCTCCGTGTACTTCTCGACCGAGCCGCCGTCGGCGTTCCGGAGGGCGCCCCGGTCGCCGGCCTTGATCCGGCGGACGATCCCTGCGGAGGCCTCCGTGTCGCCGTCGGCGATCCACGGCCAGTGCGGGGTGGTGAAGTTCAGGTTGAGGAGCCACGGCTTGTCGTGATCGCGCTGCACGTACTCGCTCGCGCGCTCGGTGAGGATCCGGGTGTAGTAGCGCAGGTCCTTGTATGCGGCGTCACCCTCGTACAGGTCGTACTCGCCGGCCAGACCGAGCTTCGAGTAGTACTCCAGGGCACCCCCGAAGTTGCCGAAGAACTCGTCCCAGCCCGACCTGGTGGGGCTGTGGTCCGGCAGGTAGCCGCAGTGCCACTTGCCGATCAGGGCGGTCGAGTAGCCGACGCCGCGCAGCAGGGAGGCCAGGGTCGGGTGGGTGGGCTCCAGCCCCACGGACCTGTCGGCTATGGGTTCCGCGAGTCCGCCCTTCGTACGCCCCGGATAGCGCCCCGTGTAGAGGCTGAACCGGGTGGGCGAGCAGGTGGCGGAGCCGGAGTAGGAGTCCGTGAAGCGCACGCCCTGCCGCCCGAGCCTGTCCAGGTGGGGGGTGCGGATGTGCGGAGCGCCGTACGAGGAGAGGTCGGCCCAGCCGAGGTCGTCGCCGAGGATGAACAGGATGTTGGGCCGGCGCGCGTGCCTGCCGCGTGCGGCGCGGAACGGCCGCTCCCGCGTCACGCCGTCGGAGGCGGCGGCCTGGGTCCCGACGGCGACGGTCGCGGCGGTAGCGCCCACGGCGGTGGTGAAGGCACGTCGGCTCAGCGGCGAGCCGGAATGCTTACTCGTACTTGTACTCGAATCACGTGAAGTCATGGGGTCTCCGGAGCCGACCCGCGCGCCACCGAGGAAGGGCGCGCGAGGGAGTGGGTGCGGTGATCCGCCGGAAAGGAGCACGGGCGGGCATACCCGGGCATGACGGACAGCGCTCGGGAAGAGGGGGATTGCGGGCAGGCGCCCCGGAGTTCGGGACGGCGGCCCTGTGAGGGAAATGCCTACGGAAGCCCTACGGAAGCCCTATGAACGGCCCCGGGCGCGGCAGGCTCAGGCGCAGCGACAGATGGCGCTCGCGACACGTCCCAGATCGACGTGGCGGCGCTCCACGAGTGTGACCGACTGATCACCGAGGGGCTGCATGGGGAAGGAGCCTGCCCAACGGGCCATGGGCCTGTCAACGGGGGTCTCGTCCTGCGGACACCTGTCCGATGAGCCGCAGCGCACGGTCGGTGGGCGCTGACCGGGACCGCCAGGTGTGAGGCTCGCCACGAAACGAGCGTTCGGCCACCGCCTGCCACACGGGGTGTCCCGGTTCACCGAGCGCCACGACGAAGGTGGAGCCGGGACGGAACGGCCGAGCCGGCCGACCCGCCGGTAACAGCCGTCCATCCCGGGCGTCGGCGGGCCACGGGTCCGTCGGAGCCGGAGCGGAGGCGGAACGACGACACGGCCACGATCACCCCGAGTGATCGCTCGGTGCCTGCCCGGACGCCTGCGGGAAGGCCCCCGCAGCCCCGCCCGTGGCTCCGGCCGGACGGCCACCCAATTCGGACCGGTGGTCGATCTCGCCTACACTCGGTGGCGTGCCTCGTGGTGATGGACGACTCAACCACGACCTGCTCCCCGGAGAGAAAGGCCCCCAGGACGCTTGCGGCGTCTTCGGTGTCTGGGCTCCGGGCGAAGAGGTCGCCAAGCTCACCTATTTCGGACTGTATGCCCTGCAGCACCGTGGACAGGAGTCCGCGGGCATCGCAGTGAGCAACGGGTCCCAGATCCTGGTCTTCAAGGACATGGGACTGGTCTCGCAGGTCTTCGACGAAACGTCTCTGGGATCGCTCCAGGGCCATATCGCGGTCGGTCATGCCCGCTACTCCACCACCGGTGCCTCGGTGTGGGAGAACGCGCAGCCGACGTTCCGTGCCACCGCGCACGGCTCGATCGCCCTGGGTCACAACGGCAACCTGGTCAACACGGCCCAGCTCGCGGAGATGGTCGCCGACCTCCCCCGCAAGGACGGCCGCGCCACCCAGGTCGCCGCGACCAACGACACCGATCTGGTGACCGCGCTGCTCGCGGGCCAGAGAGACGACGACGACAAGCCGCTCACCATCGAGGAGGCCGCCGCAAAGGTGCTCCCCGAGGTCAAGGGCGCCTTCTCGCTCGTCTACATGGACGAGCACACGCTCTACGCGGCCCGCGACCCGCAGGGCATCCGCCCGCTGGTCCTCGGCCGGCTCGAGCGTGGCTGGGTGGTGGCCTCCGAGTCCGCCGCCCTCGACATCTGCGGTGCCAGCTATGTCCGGGAGATCGAGCCGGGCGAGCTCGTCGCCATCGACGAGAACGGCCTCCGCAGCACCCGCTTCGCAGAAGCGAAGCCCAAGGGCTGTGTCTTCGAGTACGTCTACCTGGCCCGCCCCGACACCGACATCGCGGGGCGGAACGTCTACCTCTCCCGGGTCGAGATGGGCCGGAAGCTGGCGGCCGAGGCCCCCGTCGAGGCCGATCTGGTCATAGCGACGCCCGAATCCGGAACCCCCGCGGCCATCGGCTACGCCGAGGCGAGCGGAATTCCGTTCGGATCCGGTCTGGTCAAGAACGCCTACGTCGGCCGGACCTTCATCCAGCCTTCCCAGACGATCCGCCAGTTGGGCATCAGGCTCAAGCTCAACCCCCTCAAGGAAGTCATCAAGGGCAAGCGCCTGGTGGTCGTCGACGACTCGATCGTCCGCGGCAACACCCAGCGCGCCCTGGTGAGGATGCTCCGCGAGGCGGGCGCCGCCGAGATCCACATCCGGATCTCCTCCCCGCCCGTGAAGTGGCCGTGCTTCTTCGGCATCGACTTCGCGACGCGCGCCGAGCTGATCGCCAACGGCATGTCCGTGGACGAGATCGCCACCTCGATGGGTGCCGACTCCCTCTCGTACATCTCGCTCGACGCGATGGTCGAGGCCACGACGATCGCCAAGCCGAATCTCTGCCGCGCCTGCTTCGACGGCGAATACCCGATGGAGCTTCCGGACCCGGAGCTGCTCGGCAAGCAGCTGCTGGAGACCGAGCTGGCGGCCGGTCCCGCCGCGACCGCGGCGGCCGACGCACTGCGTCGTCCGTGACCCGGACCGACCGGCTGCCTCCCCACCAGCCCCGTATTCCCACACGAAAGATCCCGGGCCATGTCTGAGACAACAGGTGCTTCCTACGCTGCGGCGGGCGTCGACATCGAAGCCGGTGACCGCGCCGTCGAGCTGATGAAGGAGTGGGTGAAGAAGACGCAGCGCCCCGAGGTCGCGGGCCTCGGCGGCCTCGGCGGATTCGCCGGCCTCTTCGACGCCTCGGCGCTCAAGCGTTACGAGCGCCCGCTGCTCGCCTCCGCCACCGACGGCGTCGGCACGAAGGTCGACCTGGCCCGGCAGATGGGCGTGTACGACACCATCGGCCACGACCTCGTCGGCATGGTCGTCGACGACCTGGTCGTCTGCGGCGCCGAGCCGCTCTTCATGACCGACTACATCTGTGTCGGCAAGGTGCATCCCGAGCGTGTCGCGGCCATCGTGAAGGGCATCGCCGAGGGCTGTGTCCTGGCCGGCTGCGCCCTGGTCGGCGGCGAGACGGCCGAGCACCCGGGCCTGCTGGGTCCCGACGACTTCGACGTCGCCGGTGCCGGGACGGGCGTGGTCGAGGCCGACAGGCTGCTGGGTCCGGACCGTATCCGTAAGGGTGACGCCGTGATCGCGATGGCCTCTTCCGGTCTTCACTCGAACGGGTACTCGCTCGTGCGCCACGTGGTCTTCGACCGGGCGGGCTGGACCCTGGACCGTGAGGTCGAGGAGTTCGGCAGGACACTCGGTGAGGAGCTCCTGGAGCCCACCAGGATCTACTCCCTGGACTGCCTGGCGCTGACCCGCACGACCGAGGTGCACGGCTTCAGCCACGTCACCGGGGGTGGCCTGGCCAACAACCTGGCCCGGGTGATCCCGGACGGCCTGCACGCCACGGTCGACCGGTCCACCTGGGCGCCCGGTGCGGTCTTCGACCTGGTCGGCAAGGCCGGGAAGGTCGAGCAGCTGGAGCTGGAGAAGACGCTCAACATGGGCGTCGGCATGATCGCGGTCGTCCCCGCCGACTCGGTGGACGCGGCGCTGACGACGCTGGCCGACCGGGGTGTCGACTCCTGGGTCGCCGGCGAGATCACCGAGCGCGGCGGCCACGCCACGGGTGCCGAGCTCACAGGAAGCTACGCACGGTAGTACGCGCCGTCACCGCCGGTCCGGCGCACCACCGGACCGGCGGGGCCGCGGCGAGCCGGTCACGGGGAACTGCGCGCACCGACCGCACCGATCGGTGCCGGGACAGCACAGAACCCGGTCCGGGCAGGCCCGGACCGGGTTGATGTGTCAGCGCGAGGTCAAGCGCCGCGGCGCTGTGACGACGGACCGGACTGGCCGTCCTCGTCCGCGTCCTCGTCGTCGTTGTACAGATCCGCGTACTGTGCGTACGGGTCATCTTCCTCGTCGTCGTCCTCGAACGGCTCGGCGTTCGGTGGCTGACTCGAAGGCGATGCGCCCAGCTCATTGGCCAGACGCGACAGGTCTGTCCCGCCGCTGCTGTACTTCAGCTGGCGGGCGACCTTGGTCTGCTTGGCCTTTGCCCGGCCGCGCCCCATGGCTCGACCCCCTCGGTGACGGGGCTCGACGGCCCCAGAGTCTTGACACGCGTTCATGTTTCAGGACGGACTCTCAGTGGAGAGACCGCGCCCGTGGCTTTAACGGTACCTGCTTCCTCGGCCATACGGTACGCCGCCCGCATCACGCACCTCGGTGCAGGACCGCAGAGGAGCCCGTCCTCGCTGGTCAACCCCGATTTTAACCTCTTGTGGACGGCCGACCCGCCGACCGGAGTGAGTCTTGTCTCCCCGGAGCCCGACCGACTGATCCCGGAGCCCGGTCGGCGGTTCCGCCGTCCGCAGTGCGCCTCCGTCACCGGACCTTCCGCACTGTCCGGTGACGGCTGCTCGGCTCCGGGGTTACGGATCAGCGACGCCGGGCGTCCGCCATCCGCTGTTCGGCGATCCGGTCGGCCGCCGCGGCCGGCGGGATCCCGTCTTCCTTCGCACGTGCGAATATGGCCAGCGTGGTGTCGAAGATCTTCGTGGCTTTCGCCTTGCACCGGTCGAAGTCGAAACCGTGGAGCTCGTCGGCGACCTGGATCACGCCGCCGGCGTTCACCACGTAATCCGGTGCGTACAGAACCGATCGGTCGGCAAGGTCCTTCTCGACGCCCGGGTGCGCGAGCTGGTTGTTGGCCGCGCCGCACACCACCTTGGCGGTGAGCACGGGAACGCTGTCGTCGTCGAGCGCGCCGCCGAGCGCGCAGGGGGCGTAGATGTCGAGCCCCTCCGTGCGGATCAGCGCGTCCGTGTCCACGGCCACGGCGACCTCGGGGTGCAGGTCGGTGATCCGGCGTACGGACTCCTCGCGCACATCGGTCACGACGACCTCGGCGCCGTCGCTCAGCAGGTGCTCGACCAGGTGGCGGCCGACCTTGCCGACGCCCGCGACACCGACCTTGCGGCCGCGCAGCGTGGGGTCGCCCCAGAGGTGCTGCGCGGAGGCCCGCATGCCCTGGAAGACGCCGAACGCGGTGAGGACGGAGGAGTCGCCCGCGCCGCCGTTCTCGGGGGAGCGGCCGGTGGTCCAGCGGCACTCCCGGGCGACGACGTCCATGTCGGCGACGTACGTGCCCACATCACAGGCGGTCACATACCGGCCGCCGAGCGAGGCCACGAACCGTCCGTAGGCCAGGAGAAGTTCCTCGGACTTGATCCGGTCGGGATCGCCGATGATGACGGCCTTGCCGCCGCCGTGGTCGAGGCCGGCCATGGCGTTCTTGTACGACATGCCGCGCGACAGGTTCAGCGCGTCGGCGACGGCCTCCGCCTCGGAGGCGTACGGGTAGAAGCGGGTCCCGCCGAGGGCCGGGCCCAGGGCGGTGGAGTGGAGGGCGATGACGGCCTTGAGGCCGCTGGCACGGTCCTGGCAGATGACGACCTGCTCATGACCCCCCTGGTCCGAGTGGAACAGGGTGTGCAGCACGTCGACAGGCACGCCGGTCACATCGGTCACTGTGGTGACTCCCAAGTACGAAGCGGCGGAAGACCCTCCTGAAGGTGGGGAGGGCCCCGGACCGACCGCGACGGGACGGTCCGGCTGGGCAAGAGCGTAAGTCCTCGTGACACGTAGATCTGTTCCCGTGCCCGGGATCACCCCCCGGTGGAGTACCGGCGTGACACGATTTACCGCATGTCGGTGGTGTCTTCGGTGCTCATCCCATACGCGTCCTACCTGCGGGTGTACGAACCGCTCGCCGCCTTCCGCGAACCCGAACGGGGTCACTGGACGCGTTACGCGCGGCGCTCCGAGCTCCCCACGGCCCAGGACGAACTGCGCCGCTCGCTCGCCGACTTGGTTCCCACCCCTCCGGTGGCCGTCCCGGTGCACGAGAGCGCGGACGCCTTCGTCGCGCTGGTCGACGGCGTGGTCTGTGTCTGTCCCTGGCGGACCCGGATGCGCGGCTGGATGGCGATGAGCGAACTGGGGGGTCTGTTTCCGGCCACAGTGCTGGACGCGGTCCTGCCCCCGGTGGTGCGGGGGCAGGCGGCGGCGGACTACGAGCGGTGGGCCGAGCGGAATCCCGACGCCCGCCCCTGGATCCGGACCACGGTGTGGCACGTCCCGGTGCGCTGGTTCGTGCTGTTCGAGGACGAGGAGCGGGAGTACCTGACGGCGGGCGCGGCCGGGGACCGGCTGCTGCGGTACAGGACCCCGATGGTGCAGGCACGCCGCCGGCTGGCGAGGGCGCTGCGGACGCTGCGGGAGACCGTCGACGAGGGGCCGCTGACCGAGGGGCTGGTGGAGGTGGGGCGCTGGCTGGAGGAGTTCCATCCGCGCGCCATGGTCGAGCTGGACTACGGCGGTCTGGTCCACGCGCTGAGCGGCGAACAGCTCGCCGCTGACCGGTCGGCCGCGGATGTGGCCGAGGGCATCGCGGCGCTGCGGTCCGGGGACAGCGACGCGGCGGGTGTCGCGTACGGACGTCTCGCCGACCGCTGGCGAGCGGTACGTGACCTACAATCCTCCAACTAGCCCGAAGCGGTGTGAATGGGATCGCACCGTCGCATAGAGGGGCTATCCGCAGGGAAGAGACATCCTGTGAGGTGTCCGACATCCGTGGGCGCCGAGGGAGCCCGGCGGAGGTGAACGGAGATGTCCTGAGGGGAACTGACGGGCCGTGAACCGGCCCCGGGTGTGACGCGTGCGACAGGTGGGGCGGGAGGTCACTCGCAGGGTCCGGGACCTACGTCCCGAACCGGGCCTTTGCCTCAAGCGTGATGGATAGCACTTACGGGGCCCTTGCGCCCTTCCCTACTCCTCATGCCAAAATAGGACAAGGAGTCCGGGGAGGACTCTGTCCGCCCAACTATGGGCGGAATGCTCAGCATTGCACGCTATGGGGGGTCTGACGACTTCTGACGACTCCTGGTTGTCCTGTGACTGATCGTTACTGGGGCGTGACTGTCCGCTATGGCATGGTCCATCGGCTTCCGTCGCTGATGAACACCTGGGAGGGCAATTCCATCGGTTTGGCCGACGTGGCTGGACGGATGGTGTAGTTGTAGTGCCGAAGACAAGCCGTTCGTCCTATAACCGACTCGGCCCGCGTCCGCCATTTCGGGCAACGCGGGTCAAGGTGCAGAATTTAGAGGAAAGAACCGAGATGGTTCGGTTCTCCCGAGGAGGCCGCTCATGACCGCTCGCACCCCTGATGCCGAGCCGCTGCTGACCCCGGCTGAGGTTGCCACGATGTTCCGCGTGGACCCGAAGACGGTCACCCGTTGGGCAAAGGCTGGCAAGCTCACGTCCATCCGCACGCTCGGTGGGCATCGCCGGTACCGCGAGGCAGAGGTCCGCGCACTGCTTGCGGGTATTCCGCAGCAGCGCAGCGAGGCCTGACACACCCCTGTCGCCGCAGCCACAACAGGGCGCTGAAGGGTCCCCCAACCCCCGGCGTCCCCACTCATAGCTCCACACGACGGGCGCCCGCCCCAACGGGCGCCATCCCGGCGAGATGCGGGTACGTCGTTCGATCGCGCTGGACTCCGCCGGGTCCAGCGCGATCTTTTTTGTGCCCGGAGCGGTGCGGGAGGGCTGCCCGGGTGGACTCCCGCCGGCGCGGGGAGGGCGTCCGAGGGGTGTCCGAACGGTCCTGCCGGGCGCCCGAACCTGCCGACGGGTCGGTTTGCGGGGCGGCTGTGTGCGACTCCGGTCGGGGGTGTTCGGGACTGTTCGCCCGGGTCCCTGGCGTCGTGGGGCAGCTCGGGCGGAACGGTCCGGGATGTACTTTCAGGGCAGTGCAATTGCACATATTAAATTCGCCAGTTGTAGGAAGTGCGTAAAGTACCCCCCACGTAAAACTGATTCAGTGACTCCCGTCACACCATCGCGGTCTTGCCTACTACGAGCCTGCCACTGCGGAAGGGCGTCCGGCTGCGGCAGATGGTCATGTCGTGGGAGGACTTTCGTCCACGGGGTGACGCGTGGGGGCTCCCGTACCGGCCGTCTCGTCCTCCGGCGGCGCCGCCCCGGCGGAGGTTCCCCGTGCGGGGGCGTCGGTGGCGGTCTCCGGGGACGGGGGCGGCCCGGTCGCGTTGCCGGCCTGCCGTGCCGTGCGCGGCTCCTGTGGGGCCGTCAGCGGCTCCATGGCGAGCCGCAGCAGGCGGTGGCAGATCGGACAGTGCCGGGTGAGGTGGCGGTAGCCGGAGGCGGCCGCCAGATGGGCGCGCAACAGTGCGCGGGTCTCGTGCTTTTCCGTGGGCGCAGACATGCGTGCGGCCTCCCGGTGGACCCGGCCGCCCCGCATCGAGGAAAGAGGGACGGACTCCGTCCTACGGGGTTACCCGCGGCAGGAGTCGGCGTCAAGAAGCACGGAAGCCCGGATCCAGGGGATCCGGGCTTCCGTCTACTGCGGTCCTGACGGGATTTGAACCCGCGGCCTCCACCTTGACAGGGTGGCGAGCACTCCAAACTGCTCCACAGGACCAGGTTTTCGCTGCCTGCCTTGCGGCCTGCTGCGAATCCAGACTGTACAGGAGGTCCGAGGGCCAGGTCGAACTCACTCACCGTGCGGACGTCGTCACGGCCCCGCAGGGTGCCCGCTCACGGGGCAGCGGCGTCGATCGCCTTCACGATCCGCTTGTCCGAGACGGGCTGCGCGGTGCCCAGGGCGTGCGCGAAATAGCTCACCCGCAGCTCCTCGATCATCCAGCGGATGTCCAGGACCTCCTGGGGCACCGGCCGTCCCTGGGGCAGCTGTTCGAGCAGCCAGGCGTACTCGTCCTGCATCTCGTGGACCTTCTCCATGCGCGTGGTGTCGCGCTGGACGTTCGTCGGCATCTGCTGGAGCCTGCGGTCCTCGGCGACCAGATAGCGCATCAGGTCGGGCAGTCTGCGCAGTCCGGTCGCGGTGACGAACCCGGGCGGCACGAGGCGCGCCAGGTGGTCCCGTACGTCCGTGACGTTGTTGATCAGGACCAGGCTGTTCGTCGACTTCAGCCGGCGCTCGCAGGCCTGCCAGGCGGCCAGGATCTGCTGCACCTGGCCGATCGTGCGGACGGTGAGGTCCACGAGGTCGGCGCGCACCTTGTCGTACAGCTTCCGGAACGACGCCTCGTCCCAGGCCGGGCCTCCGTGCGCGGCGATGAGCCGGTCGGCCGCCGCCGTCGCGCAGTCGTCGAAGAGTGCCTGGATCGAGCCGTGCGGATTGCGCGACAGCGCCAGCTTCTGCTGGTTGGTGAGCTTGTCGGAGGCGAACTTCGCGGGGTTCACCGGGATGTTCAGCAGGATCAGCTTCCGGGTGCCGCGCCACATCGCCTGCTGCTGCTCGGCCTCCGTGTCGAAGAGCCGTACGGCGACGGTCTTCCCCTGGTCGGAGAGGGCCGGATACGCCTTCACGGGCTGGCCTGCGCGCCGGGTCTCGAAGACCTTGTCCAGGGTGCCGATCGTCCAGTCCGTGAGCCCCGAACGCTCGATGGACTCACCGGAGGGCCCCGCGGTGGCCGCGGCGGCCTGGGAGAGGGCCTGACGGGCCTTGGGGCGCAACTGGACCTTCAGCGCCTCCAGGTCCTTGGCCTCGGCGACCTTGCGCCGCCGCTCGTCGGTGATCCGGAAGGTGATCTTCAGGTGGTCCGGGACCCGGGACAGGTCGAAGTCGTCGGCCGTGACCGGGACGCCCACCATCCGCTGGAGCTCACGGGCGAGCGTCTGCGGCAGCGGCTCCTGGAGCGGCACCGCGCGCTCCAGGAACTTCGTCGCGTAGTTCGGGGCGGGGACGTAGTGCCGGCGGATCGGCTTGGGCAGCGAGCGGATCAGCTCCGTGACCACCTCCTCGCGCAGGCCCGGGATCTGCCAGTCGAAGCCCTCGGAGGTGACCTGGTTGAGCACCTGCAGCGGGATGTGGACGGTCACACCGTCGGCGTCCGCGCCGGGCTCGAACTGGTAGGTCACCCGGAACTTGAGCTTCCCCTGCCGCCAGGAGTCCGGGTAGTCGTCCTTGGTGACGGTGCCGGCCTTCTCGTTGATGAGCATCGAGCGCTCGAAGTCGAGCGCGTCCGGCTCGTCACGGCGCTTGTGCTTCCACCAGGAGTCGAAGTGAGCCCCGGAGACGATGTGCTCCGGAATCCGCCGGTCGTAGAAGTCGAAGAGCGTCTCGTCGTCCACGAGGATGTCGCGTCGCCGCGCACGGTGCTCCAACTCCTCGACCTCGCCGAGGAGTTTGCGATTGTCATGGAAGAACTGGTGGTGGGTCCGCCAGTCGCCCTCGACCAGGGCGTTGCGAATGAACAGATCCCGCGACGCCTCCTGGTCGATACGGCCGAAATTGATCTTGCGCTGGGCGACGATCGGTACCCCGTAGAGCGTGACCCGCTCGTACGCCATCACCGCCGCCTGGTCCTTCTCCCAGTGCGGTTCGCTGTAGGTGCGCTTCAGCAGGTGCTGCGCCAGCGGCTCGATCCACTCGGGCTCGATCTTGGCGTTGACCCGCGCCCACAGCCGGGACGTCTCGACCAGCTCCGCCGACATCACGAACCGGGGCTGCTTCTTGAACAGCGCGGAACCCGGGAAGATCGCGAACTTGGCGCTGCGCGCGCCCACGTACTCGTTCTTCTCCGTGTCCTTCAGCCCGATGTGCGACAGCAGCCCCGCCAGCAGCGAGGTGTGCACCGACTGCTCCGGCGCGTCGGCGCCCGTCGAGGACTCCTTGACCTCGATGCCCATCTGCTTGGCCACCGTGCGCAGCTGCGCGTAGATGTCCTGCCACTCGCGGATACGAAGGAAGTTCAGGTACTCCTGCTTGCACATCCTCCGGAAGCTGGAGGAGCCCCGCTCCTTCTGCTGCTCCCGGATGTAGCGCCACAGATTGAGGAACGCCAGGAAGTCGGACGTCTCGTCCTTGAAGCGGGCGTGGTTCTGATCGGCCTGGGTCTGCTTCTCCGCGGGCCGCTCACGCGGGTCCTGGATGGAGAGCGCCGCGGCGATGACCATTACCTCGCGGGCGCAGCCGTTCTTCTCCGCCTCGATGACCATGCGGGCCAGGCGCGGGTCGACGGGCAGCTGGGAGAGCTTGCGGCCCAGCGGGGTGAGCCGCTTCTTCGGGTCCTTCTCGGCCGGGTCGAGCGCGCCCAGCTCCTGGAGCAGCTGGATGCCGTCGCGGATGTTGCGGTGGTCCGGCGGGTCGATGAAGGGGAACTTCTCGATGTCGCCCAGGCCGGCCGCGGTCATCTGGAGGATGACGGAGGCGAGGTTGGTCCGCAGGATCTCCGGGTCGGTGAACTCCGGACGCGTGACGAAGTCGTCCTCGGAGTACAGCCGGATGCAGATGCCGTCCGACGTGCGGCCGCAGCGGCCCTTGCGCTGGTTGGCGCTGGCCTGGGAGATGCGCTCGATCGGCAGCCGCTGGACCTTGGTGCGGTGGCTGTAGCGGGAGATGCGGGCGTTGCCCGGGTCGATCACGTACTTGATGCCGGGGACGGTCAGCGAGGTCTCGGCGACGTTCGTCGCCAGAACGATCCTGCGCCCCGTGTGGCGCTGGAACACCCGGTGCTGCTCGGCGTGCGAGAGGCGGGCGTAGAGGGGGAGCACCTCGGTGTGTCTGAGGTTGCGTTTGTTCAGCGCGTCCGCGGTGTCGCGGATCTCCCGCTCCCCGGAGAGGAAGACCAGGACGTCGCCGGGCGCCTCGTGATCCAGCTCGTCGACGGCGTCGCAGATGGCGGTGATCTGGTCGCGGTCGGAGTCGTCGGAGTCCTCTTCCAGGAGAGGTCGGTAGCGCACCTCCACCGGATACGTCCGGCCGCTGACCTCCACGATCGGTGCCTCGCCGAAGTGCTTGGCGAAGCGCTCCGGGTCGATGGTCGCCGAAGTGATGACAACCTTGAGATCGGGGCGCTTGGGCAGCAGGCGGGCCAGATAGCCGAGCAGGAAGTCGATGTTCAGCGACCGCTCGTGGGCCTCGTCGATGATGATCGTGTCGTACGCGAGGAGCTCGCGGTCCGTCTGGATCTCGGCCAGCAGGATGCCGTCCGTCATCAGCTTCACGAAGGTCGCGTCCGGGTTCACCTGGTCGGTGAAGCGCACCTTCCAGCCGACGGCCTCGCCGAGCGGGGTCTTCAGCTCGTCCGCGACGCGCTCGGCGACCGTGCGTGCCGCGATCCGGCGGGGCTGGGTGTGCCCGATCATGCCCCGGACGCCGCGCCCCAGCTCCATGCAGATCTTGGGGATCTGCGTGGTCTTGCCGGAGCCGGTCTCACCCGCGACGATCACGACCTGGTGGTCGCGTATCGCCTCCAGGATCTCGTCCTTCTTCTGGCTGACCGGGAGCTGTTCCGGGTACGACAGGGCGGGCATCCGCGCGGCGCGTCCCGCGAGCCGTTCGGCTGCCTTCCCGGCTTCGGCCGCGATCTCGTCCACCACGGACTGGCGGGCCTCGGGCTTGCGGATGCGGCGGGCACCCTCGAGACGGCGGCCGAGCCGGTGCGCGTCGCGGAGCGAGAGCTGCCCGAGCTGGGACTGGAGATCGGCGAAGGAAGTAGACATACGGATCCCAGGATCTCACCCGGGCGCGAGGACTGGCGAACCTATTTCGTCCGGGCCGTGTCACACCTCTCCCGGGAGGGCCCCGAGACGCCCTCCGGTCACCGAGCGGGACCTCGGCGTCACAGCACGTACCATTTCGGGCAACTGATCATCCGTTCCCCTCGCAGGGCGACCCGCGTTCCTCCCGCGGACCCCGCTCGCCCTCCCCGCACCGCACCCGCACGGAGCGCCGCATGCCCACGCCAGCCCGCCCCTCGCCCTCCGCGAACAAGCCGTCCCCGGCGAAGAAGCCTTCGTCCGCGAGGAAGCCGATGCTCTTCGGCCTCGTCGTCGTGCTCGCCGCCGGGCTGCTCGGTTTCGTCTCCTACCGGGCGACCGCCCCGGACGCACCCGCCTCCGACACCCCGGCAGCCGCCACGACCGCGGGACCGGACCCCGAGGTCTACGAGGAGCTCGCGGGACTGGCCCGGCGCGACGCCGGCGACAAGCTGGCCCAGGGCCGCACCGACGCCCCCGTCGTCCTCATCGAGTACGCCGACTTCCAGTGCGGCTACTGCGGGAAGTTCGCCCGGGACACCGAGCCGGAACTGATCAAGAGGTACGTCGAGGACGGAACCCTGCGCATCGAGTGGCGCAACTTCCCGATCTTCGGCGAGGAGTCCGAGGCCGCCGCACGCGCCTCCTGGGCGGCCGGCCGGCAGGACCGCTTCTGGGCCTTCCACCGGGCGGCCTTCGCCGAGGACGCCAAGGAGAAGGGCTTCGGCAAGGACCGCCTCAGGGCCCTCGCCCGGCAGGCCGGCGTGAAGGACCTCGACCGTTTCGCGCGCGACACCGACAGCGCGGCCGCCACCGAGGCGGTCCGCGAGGACCGGGAGCAGGCCTACGGGATCGGCGCCACGTCCACCCCGTCCTTCCTCATCAACGGCCGTCCCCTGTCCGGCGCCCAGCCCATGGCCGTCTTCACCGAGGCCATCGAGGACGCGGCGGCGGAGGAAGCCAACGTCGGCAGCGCCGGGGACCCCGCGAAGTGACCCCGGACATCGGCTACTTCGCCGCCCTCCTCGGTGGCCTCCTGGCCCTCGTCAGCCCGTGCAGCGCCCTGCTGCTCCCGGCCTTCTTCGCGTACTCCGTCGACTCCGCCTCACGGCTCCTGGCGCGTACGGGCATCTTCTACGCCGGTCTCGCCACCACCCTCGTCCCGCTCGGTGCCGCCGGCTCGTACGCCGGACGGCTCTTCTACGGGCACCGTGACGCGCTCGTCCTCGGAGCGGGCTGGCTGATCATCGGGCTCGGCCTCGCCCAGATCGTCGGGCTGGGCTTCGCCTCCCGGCGGATCGCGGCCATCAGCGGCCGTATCCGGCCCACCACAGCCCTCTCCGTCTACGCCCTGGGCGCGGTCTACGGGCTGGCCGGCTTCTGCGCGGGCCCCATCCTCGGCAGCGTCCTCACGGTGGCCGCCGTCAGCGGCAGCCCCGTATACGGCGGACTGCTGCTCGCCGTCTACGCGCTGGGCATGGCCGTTCCGCTGTTCGTGCTCGCCCTGCTCTGGGAACGCTTCGACCTCGGCCGCCGGGCCTGGCTGCGCGGCAGGCCGCTGCGGGCCGGCCGCTTCGAACTGCACAGCACCACGCTGCTCTCCGGCCTGTTCTTCGTCGGGCTCGGGGTGCTCTTCCTCGTGTACGACGGGACGACCGCGCTCCCCGGACTCCTGGACGTGGACGACTCGTTCGCCGTCGAGCAGTGGGCCCAGCGCCTCGGCGAGCGGGTGCCGGACGGGGCGGCGCTCACGGCCGTGGCGGCCGTCGTGCTGCTCGGACTGACCGTGCAGGCGGTGCGGCGGCGGCGTGACGCCGAGTGAGTACGGCGAAAGCCCCGTCCGGGGGACGGGGCTTTCGGGTGGTGGCTGGGGCCGGGATCGAACCGGCGACCTATCGCTTTTCAGGCGATCGCTCGTACCAACTGAGCTACCCAGCCACGCAGCTCATTACGGGCTGCAGCGGTCCTGACGGGATTTGAACCCGCGGCCTCCACCTTGACAGGGTGGCGAGCACTCCAAACTGCTCCACAGGACCTAGCTAATGTGCGAGACAAGTCTCGCACACTGTAAAGCGTGCCCCCAACGGGATTCGAACCCGTGCTACCGCCTTGAAAGGGCGGCGTCCTGGGCCACTAGACGATGAGGGCTAAGGGCCCACCTGCGCGCTTTCCAGCGCGTCGGGGACGTGAGAAGCATACGGGGTGTGGGGAGCTATCGCCAAAACGGTTTGGTCCTGCCCTACGGCGAGGCCGTCGAGGCGCTCGGTGAGGGGGCCGGATTCTTCAGGTTCTCCTCCGGGAGATGGCGGCTGACCTCGGCCGTCGTCAGACCCAGACCGCCCAGGGTGATCTCGTCCCAGGCCTGCAGATGCCGGGTGGGGCGGTCCAGGTAGAGCACCGAGGCGCGCACCTTCTCGGGCTTCTGGTTCTGCACGGCGCGCAGCCCGCCGCCGCCCGTGGAGCCCTCGACCTTCAGCCGCGTACCCAGGGGCAGCAGTTCGTTGACCCGGTGGTGCACATGGCCGGCCAGGACCAGCGGGACCGTGCCGTCCGTCTCACGCGCCGCGTTCGGGTCGTGCGCCACCGCGATGTCCACCGGGGTGCCCGCCCGCTTCTGGTCGCGGATCGCCGAGGCGAGGCGCATGCCCGCGAGCTGCTCGGAGGCCTTGCCGCCGGTGGGGCGTGAGCGGTCGGGGGTGAACTGGGGGTCGCCGGTGCCGGCGATCCGCACCCCGGCGACGCTCACGGCGTGGCCCTCGTCCAGTACGTACGCGTTCCTGGTCTTCCGCAGATAGTCCTGGGTCTGCCTGGAGTCGTGGTTGCCCCTCACCCACACATAGGGGGCGCCGAGGTCGCGGACGGGGTCGAGAAAGCCGTTCTCGGCGGCCGTGCCGTGGTCCATCGTGTCCCCCGAGTCGATGATCACGTCGATCTCGTACTGCTCGACGAGCGACCCGATGATGTGCCAGGCGGCGGGGTTGAGGTGGATGTCGGAGACGTGCAGAACCCGGATGGTCGCCGGGTCCGGCTGGTACACGGGGAGCGTGGACGTGGCGTCGTACAGCTTGGTGACGTTGGTGACGAGCCGGGCCAGTTCCTGCTGGTAGACGTCGAATTCGGTGACGATCGAGCGGGCGTCGCCGACGACCGAGGGGGCGCTGGAGAGCAGTCCGGAGAATTTCGGCTCCAGGACGGACTTCGGGTTCCAGGTGGCGTAGGCGCTGACGCCCGAAGCGGCCAGCAGGGCCAGGGCGAGGCCTCCGGCGGCCAGGGCGCGGCGCGGTCGCCGGTAGACGACGAGGCCGAGGGCGGTGGCGCCGGAGACCACGGCCACGCAGGAGCGGACCGCCAGCTCCCGGGTGCCGGTGGCGACGTCGTCGGTGACCTCGTCCTGGAGGCCCGAGAGGCGCTCCGGGTGCTTGACCAGGGCCTGGGAGCGCTCCGGGTCGAGCTGGTCGACGTCCACGTCCAGGCGGACCGGGGCGTGGTGGGAGTCCAGCTCCAGGGCGCCGAGCGGTGACACGTTGATCTTGGTGCCGCCGACCGCCGAGGGGCGCAGCGTCATGGTGGTGTCCATGGGCCCCACCGGCGTACGCACGCTGCCGACGACCAGCAGCCCGAGCCAGGCGCCCAGCACGACCACGGCCAGCAGGCCGAAGGCCCGCTTCCAGGGGTGCGCGGCGGGGGCGAGTACGCCGGCGGGGGCTGTGGCGCGCGAGCGGGAGCGGAAGAGGCGGCGGACACGGACGGCTGCGGCGTGGAACGGGCGTGCCATTGGGCGCGTATGCCCCGATCGGGCGGCGGGCATGCGGGACGGCGGGGTGCTGTGGGCCGGGCGGGTGGCCACCCGGGCGGGTGCGGCCCGCCCGTTCCCGCCCGGCGTACGTGACAATGGCCGGGTGCTGGAGATGACGCGCGAGGAGTTCGAAGAGCTGGTGAGCCTGGCTCTTGACCGGGTCCCGCCGGAGCTGATGCGGCTGATGGACAACGTCGCGGTGTTCGTGGAGGAGGAGCCGGAGGACCCGGAGGACCGGGAGCTGCTCGGACTCTACGAGGGCACGCCCCTCACCGAGCGTGGTGAGTGGTACGCGGGGGTGCTGCCGGACCGGATCACCATCTACCGGGGGCCGACGCTGCGGATGTGCGAGACCCGCGAGGACGTGGTCGCCGAGACGGAGATCACCGTGGTCCACGAGATCGCCCACCACTTCGGCATCGACGACGAACGGCTGCACGAGCTGGGGTACGGGTGAGCACCCAGGACCCACCGCCCGAGCGGCCCGTCGTCGACCCGGATGTCGACCTCTCCGTACCGGCGCAGCGCGACGAGACCGCGGGCGCGGGCAAGTGGCGGGTCCTGGCGGTGATCGCGGCGGGCGGCGCGGCCGGGGCCACGGCGCGGTACGCGGCGTCCCTCGCCTGGCCCACCGCCGATGACGGCTTCCCCTGGGCGGTCCTCGCGGTCAATGTGGCGGGCTGCGCCCTGATCGGTGTGCTGATGGTGCTGACCGCCGAGCGGCGAAGGATCACCCATCCGCTGGTGCGGCCCTTCCTGGGGGTCGGGGTGCTCGGCGGGTTCACCACGTTCTCGACGTACGCGGCCGATGTGGCCCGGCTGCTGGCGCGTCAGGAGGTGGCCACCGCGATGGCGTACGCGGCGGCGACGGCCGTGGCGGCGCTCGGCGCGGTGTGGGGGTCGGCCGCGCTCACCCGGGCGCTGGCGGACCGCCGGTGGCGGGCGGCGTGAACTGGCTGCTGATCGTCCTCGGGGGCGCGGCCGGGGCGCCGCTGCGCTATCTGACGGACCGTGTGGTGCAGGCGCGGCCCGGTCCGGGGAGGCCGTACGTCTTTCCCTGGGGGACCTTCACCGTGAACGCGGCGGGCAGCCTGCTGCTCGGCGTACTGACGGGAGCCACGGTGTCCTCACCGGTGTACGCGCTGCTGGGTACGGGGCTGTGCGGGGCGCTGACGACGTATTCGACGTTCTCGTACGAGACTCTGCGGCTGGCCGAGACGGGCCGCGGCTTCCTGGCCGGCGCCAATGTCCTGGCGTCCCTGCTGGTGGGGCTCGGGGCCGTGTTCCTGGGGGCGGAGCTCGCGGGGGGCTTCGGGGGCCCTGGCGGGTGACACACGCCGGCCGGCGAGTGTGCGGGTGTTGTGGCGGGGCGTGTCCCCGGCGGGTGCGGGGGAGTTGGACACATCGCTCTCCCCTTCCCGCCGTCTCTCCTCCCCGGAGGTGCCATCCCGTGCGCCAGTTGTCCGCCCGCGTCCGCCGGGCAGCCGTCACCGTGCTGACGATCGCCGCGTCCACAGGCTGTGTGAGCGTCGGCGACGACGCCGGGCAGCCGGCACCTTCGCGTACCGCCGGCGAGACAGGTGCGCCGGACCGTCCGGACGGCGGCACCGTGTCCGGCACCGGGCGGTCGGGACCGGGCGGTGGCCGTGCCGAGGCACAGTCCGACCGGGGTCCCTCCCGTAAGCCGGACGCCGAGGCCTCGCGCCGCGCTCCCTCGGCCGGACCGAAGGGCACCCGCCCGGAGCCCGGCGGCCCCGGCACCCCGGAACCGACCCGGGGCGGCCCGCTGCCCGCCCCGGAGCCCAGCGTGCCGGGTCCGGGTGAGCCGCCTCCAGTGCCGGTCACTCCCGAGGAGCCCTCGCCCTCGCCCGAGCCGGAACCCTCGTCGCCGCCGGAGCAGCCGTCGGCCTCGCCGGCCGCGCAGTCCCGTACAGATGCGATGGGGGCGCCGGGGCGGATCGAGGTGTGGCCCACTCCCCGGGTATCACCGCAGGTCGCGCCGGTGTGAGCGGGGTCGGGAGGGACCCGGTTTGCACGAATGGGGGGAGGGTGCGTATGGTAGTAGATCGTTTGATCCTATGCCCGGCGCCGACACAGAAGAGCGCCGTGTGGCGCGTACTCTCCCTTGCCGTGGCTGGACCGCATTGAGGCGGTCGAAATTGCGAAAACACGGAGTTACGGGCGCGTGCCGAGACTCCGGAAGGTTTCGCATTTCGCATGTCAATTTCCAGTTCTGACCACACCGTCATGTCCGAGAACGACGTCGAGAACATCGAGGTCGTGGAGGCCGCCGAGGCCGTAGTGGCGGCCCAGGCCCCCGAGGCGACCGACGAGACCCCCGCGACGGAGGCCCCGATCGCGGAGAGCCCCGCCACGGAGAACTCCGACGAGGCCGCCTCCGAGAAGTCCGACGAGGCCGGGTCCGAGAAGGACGCCGAGCCGAGCATCACCTTCGCCTCGCTCGGGCTGCCCGAGGGCATCGTCCGCAAGCTCGCGCAGAACGGTGTGACGGCCCCCTTCCCGATCCAGGCCGCGACCATCCCGGACGCCCTGGCCGGCAAGGACATCCTCGGCCGCGGCCGTACCGGCTCCGGTAAGACGCTCTCCTTCGGTCTGCCGACCCTGGCCTCGCTGGCCGGCGGTCACACCGAGAAGAAGAAGCCCCGCGCGATCATCCTCACGCCGACCCGTGAGCTGGCGATGCAGGTGGCCGACGCGCTGCAGCCCTACGGCGACGTCCTCGGACTGAAGATGAAGGTCGTCTGCGGCGGTACGTCGATGGGCAACCAGATCTACGCGCTGGAGCGCGGTGTCGACGTCCTCGTCGCCACCCCGGGCCGTCTGCGCGACATCATCAACCGTGGCGCCTGCTCCCTGGAGAACGTCCAGGTCGCGGTCCTCGACGAGGCCGACCAGATGTCCGACCTGGGCTTCCTGCCCGAGGTCACCGAGCTGCTCGACCAGATCCCCGGCGGCGGCCAGCGCATGCTCTTCTCCGCCACCATGGAGAACGAGATCGGCACGCTGGTCAAGCGTTACCTGAGCAACCCGGTCACCCACGAGGTCGACTCCGCCCAGGGCAACGTCTCGACCATGTCGCACCACGTCCTCGTCGTGAAGCCCAAGGACAAGGCGCCCGTCACGGCCGCGATCGCCGCCCGCAAGGGCCGCACGATCATCTTCGTCCGCACCCAGCTGGGCGCCGACCGCATCGCCGAACAGCTCGTCGAGTCCGGTGTGAAGGCCGACGCGCTGCACGGCGGTATGACGCAGGGCGCTCGTACCCGCGTCCTCGAGGACTTCAAGAAGGGCTACGTCAACGCCCTCGTCGCCACCGACGTCGCCGCCCGCGGCATCCACGTCGACGGCATCGACCTCGTCCTCAACGTGGACCCGGCCGGCGACCACAAGGACTACCTGCACCGCTCGGGCCGTACCGCCCGCGCCGGCAAGTCCGGTGTCGTCGTCTCGCTGGCGCTTCCGCACCAGCGCCGTCAGATCTTCCGTCTGATGGAGGACGCGGGCGTCGACGCCTCGCGCCACATCGTCCAGGGCGCGGGCGTCTTCGAGCCCGAGGTCGCCGAGATCACCGGTGCGCGTTCGCTGACCGAGGTCCAGGCCGACTCCGCGAACAACGCGGCCAAGCAGGCCGAGCGCGAGGCCGCCGACCTCACCAAGCAGCTGGAGCGCGTCCAGCGCCGTGCCGTCGAGCTGCGCGAGGAGGCCGACCGTCTGGTCGCCCGTGCCGCCCGCGAGCGGGGCGACGACCCGGAGGCGGCGGTGGCCGAGGTGGCCGCCGAGGCCGAGGCGGCGCTCATCGCAGCGGCGTCCGTGCCGGAGCAGCCGGCCGCGCGCGACGACCGTCGCGACGACCGGGGCAGCTTCAACCGCCGTGACGACCGTGGCGACCGCGGCGGTTACCGCGGTGGCAACGACCGCGGCACCGGCGAGCGCAGTGGCCGTCCCTCCGGTGGGACCGGCTACCGCGGCAGCAACGACCGTCCGTCGTTCCGCGGCAGCAACGACCGTCGTGAGGACCGTCCCTCGGGCGGCTTCCGCTCCGGTGGCGGTGACCGTCGGGACGACCGTGG
>NZ_JBVHKB010000018.1:0-41306 GCF_055559735.1 Streptomyces sp. NPDC023573 | reverse complement strand
GGTGGCCGTTCGTTCGAGCGTCGTGACAACGACCGCCCGGCGTTCCGCAGCAACGACCGTCGTGACGACCGTCCCTCCGGTGGCTTCCGCTCCGGTGGCGGTGACCGTCGGGACGACCGTGGTGGCCGTTCGTTCGAGCGTCGTGACAACGACCGCCCGGCGTTCCGCAGCAACGACCGTCGTGACGACCGTCCCTCCGGTGGCTTCCGCTCCGGCGGCAGCGACCGTCCGTTCAACCGCGACCGTCGTGACGACCGCCCCTCGGGCGGCTTCCGCTCCGGCGGCGGCGACCGCCCGACCGGCCGTCGCGACGACCACCGTGGTGGCACCGGCACGGGTACCGGCACCGGCACCTTCGGCCGCCGTGACGACAAGCCGCGCTGGAAGCGCAACGGCTGAGTCCGGCTGACAGGCTGACCGACCGCGGGGCCCGTACGTCACTTCGGTGGCGTACGGGCCCCGCGGCGTTTCCGGCGTCCGTGCCAGGGCATCGCTGGGGGCATGACAAACGACGAAGCCGTGGCGGCGGAACCACCGCCCGATGCCCTCCCGAAGCCCTCCGCGCCCACCTCCGACGAGGAACGGCTGGCGGAACTCGGCTACACCCAGGTGCTCGCGCGCCGGATGTCCGCCTTCTCCAACTACGCCGTCTCGTTCACGATCATCTCGGTGCTCTCTGGCTGCCTGACGCTGTATCTGTTCGGCATGAACACCGGCGGTCCCGCGGTCATCACCTGGGGATGGGTCGGCGTCGGGCTGATGACGCTGTTCGTCGGCCTGGCCATGGCCGAGATCTGTTCGGCGTACCCGACGTCCGCGGGCCTGTACTTCTGGGCCCACCGCCTCGCCCCGCCGCGTTCGGCCGCGGCGTGGGCCTGGTTCGCCGGCTGGTTCAACGTACTCGGTCAGGTGGCCGTCACCGCCGGCATCGACTTCGGGGCGGCGTCCTTCCTCGGGGCGTACCTGAACCTGCAGTTCGGTTTCGAGGTCACGCCCGGCCGTACGATCCTGCTCTTCGCGGCGATCCTGATCCTGCACGGCCTGCTGAACACCTTCGGGGTCGGCATCGTCGCCGTCCTCAACAACGTCAGTGTGTGGTGGCACGTCTTCGGGGTCGCCGTGATCGTGGGCGCGCTCACCTTCGTGCCGGACTCGCACCGGTCGGCGTCGTACGTCTTCACCGAGTTCGTCAACAACACCGGCTGGGGCAGCGGCTTCTACGTCGTGATGATCGGCCTGCTGATGGCGCAGTACACCTTCACGGGTTACGACGCCTCCGCCCACATGACGGAGGAGACCCACGACGCGGCCGTGGCGGGTCCGCGCGGCATCGTGCGGTCGATCTGGACGTCCTGGATCGCCGGCTTCGTACTCCTGCTGGGCTTCACCTTCGCCATACAGTCGTACGACGGGGCGCTGAACTCCCCGACCGGCGCCCCGCCCGCCCAGATCCTCCTGGACGCGCTGGGAGCCACCACGGGCAAGCTCCTGCTGCTCGTGGTGATCGGGGCCCAGCTGTTCTGCGGGATGGCCTCGGTGACTGCCAACAGCCGCATGATCTACGCCTTCTCGCGCGACGGGGCGCTGCCCTTCTCCCGGGTCTGGCACACGGTCAGCCCCCGTACCCGCACGCCCGTCGCGGCGGTCTGGCTGGCCGCTCTCGGCGCCCTGGCCCTCGGCCTGCCCTACCTCATCAACGTCACCGCCTACGCCGCCGTGACGTCCATCGCGGTCATCGGCCTCTACATCGCCTACGTCATTCCCACGCTGCTCAGGCTGCTGCGGGGCGACGACTTCGTGCGGGGGCCCTGGCACCTGGGCCGGTGGTCCCGGCCCATCGGCGTCGTCGCGGTGGTCTGGGTCGGGGTGATCACGGTGCTCTTCATGCTGCCCCAGGTCTCCCCGGTCACCTGGGAGAGCTTCAACTACGCGCCGCTGGCCGTGCTGGTGGTGCTCGGCTTCGCCGCGGTCTGGTGGCTGGTCTCGGCCCGCCACTGGTTCCTCAAGCCGCAGGCCCCGGATCACAAGCGCACGAGCACGGACTGACCGGGCCGCCCCGCCCCTGACAGGGCCCGGCACCCGATACCCGATCGGCTGCCGGGCCCGGGGCAGCTATGCTCGGGGGTGATCCATCAGGGGCCGTTAGCTCAATTGGTCAGAGCAGCGGACTTTTAATCCGTTGGTTGTGGGTTCGAGTCCCACACGGCCTACCACTGAACCCCAGCTCAGAGCGCATAGGAGCTGGGGTTCCTCTCTGTTCCGAGCTGCTTGCGTGAGCGCTGCTGGCCCGAAGGGCCGGCCGCGGGCACGCTGGAGCCCCGACCGCTGGCGTGCGATCGGGGCTCCGGCGTCACTTCTTCGAGTAGAAGAACCCTACGGCCTCGGGGGAGGCTGCAGGTCCAGCGAACGTAGGCAGGTGCACGACAGCGCTGAACCGCGACCGCGTCATCGCCAGACGCCGGGCCGTCGGCGACCGGATCAGGGCCGTACGCCTGCACGCCAACCTCACCCAGGAACAGGTCTCCCTCCGGGCGGGCATCGGCCTGGCGGCCTACAACCGGATCGAGCGGGGTACAGCAGCCCCGTGCCGGACTCCCTCATCTGCATCGCCGACGCGATCGGCGTACCGCTTGCCGACCTCGTCAGGACATAGCGAAGCCCCGTCCGCGCGTGCGACCGGGGCTTCCAGGTCTCGCTGCCGCCTACCCGTGGGCACGGACGAGGAGCGTGCCGACTTTTCTCGGCCCGGGCGGGGCAGGCAGGACTCGGGCGGTTGCCGAGGTGAAGCCGTGCTCAATGAGGAGCTCCACCCACCGGTCGGGTTCGTAGTCCCAGCGCTTCACGACGAGCGGGTCCTCGTCCTCGGAGCGGTTGATGTACGACGCCTGGCACCCGTAGCAGCCCTCGATCGGCGGCCGCTGCGAGAACGCCAGGACACCGCCCGGGCGCAGCCGACGGCGGATCGCGGGCAGTAGGACCGCGGGGTCGGTGAACCAGATGGCGCCGAACACGGAGAACACGGAGTCGAAGCCGCCCCCGGACTCCTCGAGGAAGCGGGTCGCCTCGGTGCGGTGCAGTGTCATCTGCGTGTCGGACCAGCGGGCGCCGGCCGCCTTGATTTGAGCGAGCGAGACGTCGACCCCTACCGCGTGGGCGCCGAGGGTCGCGAGGTGGGCGAGGTTGCCGCCCTTGCCGCAGCCCAGGTCGAGGACGGCCGAGCCGGGGCGGGCTCCGAGGACTTCGGCGCCGGGGCCGTGGTCGGGGTACTGCGTCCAGTTGAACCAGGTCGTCTCGCCCGACGCGTTCACCGGGCGCCGCTCTGGTTTCTGCCGTGAGTACGTGTCCCATGCCTTGGTCTCGGTCACTGTTGCTCCGTTCATGGGGCCGGCCGCCCGGTTGTGTACCGGGCGGCCGGCTACAGGGGTGGTACTACGCAGACTTCTTGCCGCCGTTCGGGCTGTCGGTGCAACCCGCGTGACACTGGGAGCACTCGCCCATCATGGCGGCATCGGGCCACAGATCGTGGTCGATCCGGAACCCCGCGGCCGCCATGGCGCCGAGGGTGCGCTGCCGGGCTGCGGACCCGCCTTCGACGCTCTCGCCTTCCGGCGTGGGGACGTGGTGGATGAACCGTCCGGCCACGCGGTCGCAGAACTCGGTGTAGTCGACGGTGTGGAGGATCCATGTGTGCCAGCCGACGTCCACGGCTTTGCTCGGCGACAGCGCGGCGTCGGGCAGGGCCGAACTCGCGGCGAGGAAGGCCGCGGCCTGTCCGACGATGCGGCGGGCGGTGGGCAGGTCGGTGCCGGGCTGGTCCTTGGTGATGCGGGCGGCGAGCCGCTCCAACATCTCGGGGTCGACGAGGGTCGCCGGGTCGGTGGTGCCCACGGGACGCTCCAACGCGATGGTCATGTGCTTCCTCCTGTGGTGGACGTGCCCCGGTGCCGGGGCGGTCCCGCCTGGCCGGCAGGCCGGGCGGAAGTGTGTGGGGTTTCTCCGGCGTCGCACTCGGGGCAGGCCCAGACCTCGGTGTCGAGGACGTGGGCGCCGTCGCGGCATCGGATGGTGCCGGCGCTTACGGCGCCGGTCGTGAGCAGCCTCTTGCACCAGACGCAGGCCCGGCCGGAGGACTGGCCCCACGTGAGAGTTTCGAGTGGGGGGAGTTCCCGGGTGGCGGTCACGGCCGTCCCTTGCACCGTGGGCACTCGCAGGCCGGGAACCGGTCGGTGGTCTCGGGTCGTTCGAGGGGGACCACCTCAGCTTCCGGTTGCAGCACCCGGAGACCGCCGTCGCGGTTCACCTCGTACACCTTCATCGTCATCGCCATGGGGCTCTCCGCGTCGTTTGCGGTTTCCGTCGCCACCACAGCGTCGTCTTGGTGAGGTAACTGCGGTATGACCGACGGGGGTTACCGAGGCGGTAATACACTCGTTGGCGCTCCAGTAAGGCGCCCGCGCGTGCATAGGATCGCAACGGAAGTCAGCCCATGGATGCCATTACCCCTGGCCTGCTCGCCCCCGACGTGCTCGACAGAGCTGACGTCCGGGCAGCGCTCACCGAGCACGACTTCGCCGCTGTCTTCACCCTGATCAAGAAGTGGGGCGGCCTCTCCCAGAACCGCATCGCGTCCGCCTGCCAGCTCACCCCCGGCAAGGTGTCCACGATCATCAGCGGGGCCCAGCGCGTCACCTCGTTCGACGTCGTCTGCCGGATCGCCGACGGCATTCGCATCCCGGGCGGCCTGCTCGGGCTCGCGCCACGCCCCTGGGAGGGCGAACACACGACAGCACAGCAGGACCAGCCAGAAACGTCAGGTGCCCGGCCAGACACAGACGAGATCCCCTGGCGTCCGGACGCCACCGTGGACCTGGCTGCCCACCTCACCAGGAGTGATCTCGTGATGGACCGACGCGCCCTCACTCGCGCACTCGCCGGTGCCGCGGTAACCGGCGCTGCCCTCCTCGACAGCCTCGAAGGCTGGCTCGTCCCGGCCGCCACCGTCCCAGGACAACGCCGCCCGGGCCGACTCGGGATGCGGGAAGTCGAAGAACTGGAGACCACCACGCGGGCCTTCCGCCAGTGGGACCACCAGTACGGCGGCGGCCTGCGGAGGAAGGCGGTCCTCGGCCAGCTCGCCGAGGTCTCCGGGGCCCTGGACGACCATCAGGCCCCAGCTGTGACAGACCGCCTGTACCGCGTGATGGCGCAGCTGGCCGGCACCGCCGCCACCATGGCGTGGGACTCCGGCCTGCACAGGCGAGCGCAGGACTACTACCGTCTCGCCCTTCGTGCTGCCCACGCCGGAGGAGACGTGGTGTTCGGGGCCAACGTGCTGGCCGGCATGGCCCGCCAGATGCTCTACCGCGACCGGGCCGACGATGCGCTTCAGCTGATCCACCTCGCCCAGGAGGGGGCCCGCGACGCGATCGGCCCTCGGGTCCGCGCCATGCTCCACACTCGCGAGGCGTGGGCCTACGCCGCTCAGGGCCGCACCGCCGGATTCCACCGGGCTACTGCCAAGGCGGCCGAGGCCCTCGCCGACGCCGGCGCGGATGGCGACGAGCCGTACTGGATCGCCTACTTCGACGAGGCGGAACTCGCGGGCGTCACCGGGGGGCGGCTACTTGACCTCTCCCGCACTGACCCACGCCGCCACGCCGCCCAGGCGGCGGACCAAATCCGGGCCGCCCTGGTATCCCGGGGTGCCGAGGCCGGGCGTTCCCACGCGCTCGACCGCATCGGTCTGGCGGAGTGCCAGTTCCTTGCCGGTGACGTCCAAGGCGCGGCCGCTGAAACTGTCCTGGCGGTGCAGGCCGCGCGAGGTACGCAGTCGGGGCGTGTCCGTGCACAGCTTGGGCAGCTGTATCCCCACACCGTGGGACACAGCGCTTCACGCCCGGTGCGTGAGGCACGGGATAGTATCCGCGACCTGCTGTCGAGCTGAGGAACGGGCGCATGACGACACTTGCCGTGACCGGGCACATGGACCTGACCGACGAGACCGTGCCCCTGGTACGGGCCGCCCTGCGAGACGTGCTCGCCAAGTACAGCGGTGACCTGACCGGGGTGTCGTGCATTGCCGCGGGGTCAGACAGCCTCTTCGCGGAAGAGGTGACCGCGATCGGAGGCCGCCTGGTCGTCGTGATCCCCTCCGAGGACTACCGCGCCACGAAGGTCAAGCCGGCCCACGCCGCCGTCTTCGACCACCTGGTCGAGACGGCCGGGGAGGTGGTGACGCTGCCTCACACGACGGCGAACCGGTCTGCCTACGAGGCGGCGAACGCCGAGCTGCTGCGCCGCGCGGATCGCCTCGTCGCGGTGTGGGACGGCACACCTCCTTCGGGCAAGGGCGGCGGAACTGCCGACACTGTGGGGCAAGCCCGACAGGCCGGGATGATGGTCGACGTGGTCTGGCCAGCTGGGGCCGCGAGGCGCGGACGCTAGCCTCGCGCTTTCATGAAGCTGACTGCCCGACGGGTAGACATGCACGCAAAAGCCGCCATCGCGGCCGGGACAACGGTCATCGCAGACGGCGCCTACCTGGGAACCGGCTTGATCGTCCCGCACCGCAGAAGAGCCGGACGCCCACTCCTGCACGGCCAGGAGGAGGACAACGCCGAACACCGGCGCGTCCGCGCCCGCGTCGAGCACACCTTTGCCCGTATGAAGAACTGCCCGGTCGTGCTGGTATCGATCCCTATGAATGATTACTTTCTCGATGAAGCCGACTTGACGGACAGGATGGAACGGAACCTGGCGGAACACGCCTGCCATCTGCACCGGAGCACGTCCGGTGCGACCGTCACGGAGACCGATGACCTCCTGGTCGCAGACAGCGGCCTGGACGACGACACGTTCAACATCGTCGCCGCGGCCCGCTTCACCGTCGGCGACGCCGCGGTCCGCATCTCCGAGACTGTCGGGTCGCTGGCCGGCACCGGCCGCGGCTTCTCCTGGTGGGTGGGACCTGCCTCGACACCGACAGACCTCACCACCCGCCTGACCGCGGCCGGTCTGCCGGTGTCCGAGCGTGAGACGGCGATGTGGGCCGAGCTGGACGACACCCTGCCGAGTCCCTCAGTCCCGGGTCTGGACATCCGAACGGTGACCACGCCCGAACAGCTCGCCGACTACGCCACGGTCCTCGCCGCGAACTGGAATCCACCCGCCGAAACCGTTCGTGGCTTCTTCGCCCGGGCTGCTTCCCAGGCGCTGGCCGCGACCTGCCCGGCCCGGTACCTGGTGGGCTATGTGGAGAACCGTCCGGTCTGCTCCGCCGAGGTGTTCCACCACGCGGGAGTCGCCGGCATCTACAACATCTCCACCCTGGCCGCCCAGCGCCGGCGCGGCTACGGCGGAGCCGTCACGCTCGCGGCCCTTCACGCTGCCCGCGAGCGAGACCACCACATCGCGGTCCTGCAGGCGTCGGCCGACGGCGAACCCGTGTACCGCCGCTTGGGGTTCCGCGCCTGCGGCCAGTTCGTCGAACACGCCATCAACACCTGAACCTCCACAACTCCACAGACATCCATCGCCCCTCGTTGAGCTGGTCACAGCCATTCATTGATGGCCGCTACGAGGACAGTGGCCTCGTAGCGGCCCGCGAGCTGGGGCCAATATCGGGCACGCGGCAGACCGCGTTCATGGCGTTTTGTTCCTTGTTCTGCCGGTCCCGGTTGAGGAGGTGTCACCAAGATCGCTCCGCACACCCCGGGTTGGGTAATGGCGTTTCTGTCGCTGGTCGGTCGTTCGCGATCCGTGCGGGCCCCGGGTTGCACATGTTGCCCAGCCATTTTCGATGAAGCCCTGGCTGCGTGAGCGATGCGTGCGCGGACGTCCTGACACGGCACGCACAACCGCGGATCGGACAGCAGAAGCCACTGCTTCCGGACCAACGGGGAAGCCCACGGAAGTCCCGGCAGGACTCTGTCGGGACTCTTAATCCGTTGGTTGTGGGTTCGAGTCCCACACGGCCTACCTGTTGCAGGGACGAAAGATCCTTCTGACCTGCTGCGTAGCGCCTCGACTTACTTCATCCAGTCGGGGCGCTTCGTCGTTCCGGGGCTCTTGGACGGCCGCGTCGTGCTCTCGCGGGAGGGCGGTCCGGGCGCTGCCCGGGGCGATCGTGCCGGCGCTGCCGGGGGTCGCGCCGGCACGGATATGGCGAAAACAAGTGGTCTGTAATGGCTGAGTAACGGCGGCCTCCTAGGGTCCGGGCACCCGAATGCCTTCCCCCGAGGAGTGCCTCGATGCACCTGACCCGATCGCCCAGGCGTAGACGCGCCGTGTGGACGGTGGCCGCGCTCAGCGCGGCTGCCGCGCTGCTGGCCGGCCCCGTACCCGCCCTTGCCGACTCCGCCGACTCCGCACCGTCGAGCCCCGCGTCGGCCAAGATCGACGCCGGACTCGCGTCCGCCGTGCGTAACGGCGCGGACGCCCGCTTCTTCGTCGTGCTCAAGGACCAGGCCGACCTCACGGCCGCCAAGCGCAAGACGACCCACGCCCAGGCGGCCCAGGCCGCCTACAAGGCGCTGCGCGACACCGCGAACAAGGGCCAGCGCTCGCTCACCGCCTTCCTCGACAGGAAGAAGGTGGGTCACCAGGACTACTGGATCGCCAACACGGTCCAGGTGACCGGCGACCAGGCGCTGGTGGACGAGCTGGCGAAGCGGTCCGACGTGGCCCGGATCGTCAAGGCGCGGACGTACGAGCTCGACGACATCGAGACGTCCGACGCGAAGGTCACCGCCTCGCGCACCGCGGCCGGGACCGACTCCTCCGCCACGGGCGACGACACCCCGGAGTGGGGCGTCAAGGACATCAAGGCCGACCAGGTCTGGTCGCAGTACGACAACCGCGGCGAGGGCATCGTCATCGCCAACGTCGACTCGGGCGTGCAGTACGACCACCCGGACCTGGTGCGGCAGTACCGGGGCAACAACGGCGACGGCTCGTTCACGCACGACTACAACTTCTACGACCCGTCCGGGGCTTGCGGCACCTCCGGCAAGCCGTGCGACAACAACGGCCACGGCACCCACACCATGGGCACGATGGTCGGCAAGAACGGCATCGGTGTCGCCCCCGACGCGACGTGGATCGCGGCCAAGGGCTGCGAGTCCGACAAGTGCACGGACGACTACCTCCTCAAGGCCGGCCAGTGGATCCTCGCGCCGACCGACCAGAACGGGCAGAACCCGCGCCCGGACCTCGCGCCGAACATCGTCAACAACTCCTGGGGCGGTGACGACAACACCTTCTACAAGGAGATCGTCGAGGCCTGGAACTCCGCGGGTATCTTCGAGGCGTTCGCGGCCGGCAACGACGGTGACGGTGTCACCTGCTCCACCACGCACCCGCCGGGCTCGCAGGTCGCGTCCTACGGCGTGGGCGCGTACGACTCCGCCGGCAAGATCGCCAAGTTCTCCGGATTCGGCCCGTCCCCGATCGACGGCCTCGCGAAGCCGAACATCTCGGCACCGGGCGTCGACGTCACGGCCACCTGGCCCGGCTCGACGTACAACACCATCAGCGGTACGTCGATGGCGACGCCGCACGTCGCGGGCGCGGTCGCGCTGCTGTGGTCCGCGGCCCCCTCGCTCATCGGTGACATCGAGGGCACCCGCGCACTCCTGAACGAGGGCGCGCGCGACGTCGAGGACACGCACTGCGGCGGCACCGCCGGCATGAACAACGTGTGGGGCGAGGGCAAGCTCGACATCTTCGCGTCCGTGGAGAAGGCCCCGCACACCGCGGTGACGGTGTCCGGGAAGATCACGGACAAGGCGAGCGGCGCCGCGCTGTCGGGCGTCACCGTCAAGGCGACGAACACCACCACGAACCGCTCGGTGACCACCGGTGCCGACGGCTCCTACCGGCTGTCGCTGCTCCCGGGCACCTACAGCTTCTCGACCGGCTCCTACGGCTATGTGACCCGGACGGTCCCGGGCGTCGAACTGACCATGGGCCAGCCCCTGACGCAGGACCTCGCGCTCACCGCCGTGCCCGCGCACCAGGTGACCGGCAAGGTCCTCGACGTCACCGGCCGACCGCTCGCGAAGGCCACCGTCTCCGTGACCGGCACGCCCGTCGCGGCGGTCACCACCGACAGCCAGGGCCTGTACACCCTGCCGAAGGTCGCCGAGGGCGCCTACACGCTGTCGGTCACCCCGGCCGCCCCGGTCGTGTGCAACGGCGTCCACACCGGCGCGCTCGAGGTCGACGGCGACGAGACGGCGGACGTCAAGCTGCCCAACCGCACGGACGCGGGCGGCACCTACTCCTGCGCCCCCGTCGCCTCCTCCTGGGTCAAGGGCTCGAAGAGCATCGCCCTGACCGGTGACGAGGACGCCACGAAGATCAGCCTGCCGTTCCCGGTGCGCCACTACGGCGTGAGCTACACCAGCGCCTCCGTCACCACCAACGGCCTGGTCAACTTCCTCCAGCCGCGCCTGGGCGACTACGCCAACACCGCGCTGCCGGCGTCCGCCCAGCCCAACGGCGTCGTCGCCGCCTTCTGGGACGACCTGACCCTGGACAAGAAGTCGAGCGTCCAGACCGCCGTCACCGGCAAGACCGGTTCCCGTCAGTTCGCCATCGTGTGGAACAACGCCGCCTTCGCCTCCGACACCTCGGTGCGCGTCTCCTTCGAGGCCCTCTTCGACGAGGCCACCGGCGCCGTCACCCTCCAGTACAAGGGCATCGGCAGTGCCGCGTCCCAGCGTGGCGGTTCGGCCACCACCGGCATCGAGAACCAGGCCGGCACCGACGGTCTCGGCAGCTCGTTCGACGAGACCGTCCTGAGCGACGCCACCGCCCTCCGCTTCTCCCCGAAGGACATCTGATGAGAAACCCGCAACGACGGGGCCTGCGCCTGGCCTCCATGCTGGTTGCCTCCGGCCTCGCCCTGAGCGTCGCCCCGGCGGTCCACGCCGACGACAGCAACGGCATCCTGAAGCTCACCGACAGCCAGGCCGCGGAAATGGCCGGCCGTCTCATGCCGGACGTCTACGGCGACGGGCGGAGCCAGGGCGATGCCCGGCAGACCGCCGAGGCAGCCAAGGAGACCGCCGACAAGGCCGCCTCCGCGGCGGGCGAGGACGCCACCGCCGCCGACAGCGGTGCGTCGACCGATGCCGCCGGCAACTGGAAGCTGACCAAGAAGTCCGGCATCGAGGGCGCCCAGGGCATGGCCGCCACCTTCCCGGTCGGCGGCTCGAAGGGCGACTACTTCAGCGTCAACGGGCTCAGCCCGATCCAGCGCGTCGACGCCGACGGCAAGCAGCTCTGGTCGCGCGACGCGACGTCCCTGGACGCGGACTGGCAGATCACCCCGTCCCCCCGCGGCAGCAAGGAGCCCTACCCGCCCGCCGTGGTGATGGGCTTCAACGCGATCAGCCCGTTCGCCATGGCCGGCGACGACGGTGTCACCACCGGCGACCTCACCGGCGACGGCGTGGACGACATCGTCTTCACCGCCGAGAACGGCGTACTCCCGTACCGCCCGTTCACCTCACCGGGCTCCTCGCTGCCCAACGGCACCTTCGTCACAGTCCTGGACGGCGCCACCGGCAAGACGCTGTGGTCGAAGCTCTACGCGGCCGCCTACAACGTCAAACTGGTCGGCAAGACGCTGGTGATCGCGGACTCCGCGTTCTCCAACATGAACTCCCCGGCCGGCTCCAAGGCCACCCTGACCGGCATCCGCTTCGACTTCGCCGGTGGCAAGCTCACCCCGGAGCAGACCTGGACGCACGACGCCGAGCTCTACGCCGGCGTCCAGTGGGGCTCGCTCCAGCCGCTGGGCGACGGACTGATCGCCGCCTCCTGGAACCAGGACCGCGACTACGCCACCGACCAGGCTTCCAGCGGCCACACCCTGGTGATCGACACCGAGGACGGTAGCGTCAAGTGGTCGCAGACCGGCAGCCTCTACGTACGGCAGCTGCGCCTGGACGCCAAGCGTGACCGCGTCGTGGCGCTGGAGCAGTCGGACTACACCGAGGGCGTGAAGTACGAGATCGCCGCGTACGACATCGCCGACGGCACCCGGACCACCCTCACCGAGCGGATCAACGCGCTTCCCCTCGCGCTGGAGATCGGTGACATCCAGGGCGGCTCCGAGCCGGAGTACACGGTCAGCGAGTCGACGCTCTCCGAATCTCCGTACAGCCCGGTTCCCGACATGAACAGCAACAGCGTCCGCGCGCTGGACGGCGACGACGCGAGCCTGCTCTGGGCGCGCACCGTCAAGCGGACGGGTGACAGCGGTGATGTCGCCGCCGCCTGGGGCCTGAAGGCGGTCGACGGCAAGATCGTCGCCTCCTACCTGGACGACACGGACACGCAGGCCGCCGAGAACCGCTACGGCTCGCACTACGCCAGGATCTCCGTCCTCAGCGGCGCCAAGGGTGCGGTGAAATGGGAGAAGAGCGGCGTCATCGGCTCGCCGCTGTACACCGAGCCGTTCAAGGACGGCTCGTGGCGGATACGGACCGTCGACACCGACCAGAACGTACGCGTCTACAACCTGGGCAACGGCAAGCAGAAGGCCGTCCAGCCCCTGGAAGGCGTTCCCACCACCGCCGCCGCCACGGACGTCAACGGCGACAAAAAGAACGACGTCGTCCTCGGTGGCTCGTCCAACGGCCTGTACGCCTACGACGGCACGTCGATGGTCGCCGGGCAGCCGAAGCGGCTGTGGACGGCGACGCTACCCGGCCGCGTGGTCCAGGTCATCAAGGCCGACACCACCGGTGACGGCCGCGACGAGCTGATCGTCGCCGCGAGCACGGCGACCGCGATCGTCGACGCGCGCACCGGCAAGGTCCGGACCGTCATCGAGGCCGGCGCCGGCGAGTACGTCCGTAACGTGGTCGCCTCCGACCTCGACGGCGACGGCACCGCCGAGGTCACCGTGGCGACCGACAAGGTCCGCGCCTACGAGGGCGACGGCTCCCTGAAGTGGGAGTACGCGGTCCCGGCGGAGATCGGCACCCCGGCGTTCGCCGACCTGTCGGCCGCCGACGGCAAGGTCTACGCCCAGTACCAGTCCCGCGGCCAGAGCCCCGTCGCTCCCGTCGCCGTGGGCGGCGTAGCGCTGAACGGCAAGAACGGCTCCGCCGCCTGGTCGTTCACCCCGAAGGCACCCAGCACCAGCCAGGGCAACATCCTCGGTGTGCCGCTGCGCGCCGGGACGTTCGCCTCGTCCGGCATCCCCTACGCCGACGGTCACGCGGTGGTCTTCACCTACGTGGTGCGCGGCAACTCCGAGCAGCTGCCGCCCAACCAGCTGACCAACATGGTCCAGATCCGCGACGGCCGCACCGGCGAGCTCCTGCACGAGGCGGAGGCCGGCGGCTACGCCACCCTCGCCAACTGGACCACGGGTCCCGAGGGCCTGGTCGAGAACAGCCTCGCCTCGCTCCGCACCTACGGCGCCGACGGCGTGGACGGCCACGCCCGTGCCATCGCCGAGATCCGCAGCGGTTCCTTCGCCACGGGCCCCGGCGGCGCCCGCATCCTCGTGCGGAGCGGCGACACGTTCGTCGCGCTGTACAACCCTGAGGTCCTGAAGGCAGGCAGCGAGTCCCACCAGTCGGCCGTCACCGGCTTCAACGCCTGGGGGGCGCGCGAGCACTTCGTGGCCGACCTCGACGGCGACGGCAAGGACGAGATCGTCACCCTGCCGTTCGACGCGTACGGCACCGACCGCGCGGCCGGCCTCGTCGGCAACGAGGTGTCCGGCTCCTACACCGCCATCCGTTCGGCCATCACCCTGACCATCGACAACGCCTGACATCCCGCACCCTCCGAGCCGGCGGGCCCCCATCACCGGGGGCTCGCCGGCTCAGGCATTGGCGCGAAAGCCACCGGAACGTCCGCCGGGACCGCCCACGCCACAGCCCCTCGAACGTCCGGATGGGCCACACCGGTCAGCGTGTAACGCCCCAGTAATGGCCCCGGCATACCGTTCGCAGTCCTACGCCTCGCCTGCTCCTGCGGGTTGGTATCGGGGTGTCGCCGATCGGCGGCAAGCAGAGGGGGCGAGGCGTAGGAACCCCTGTCTCCGTGCGGAGGCTCAGGGCCGTGGCCAGGGGCGGCCGCCGAGGCGTTCGAGGTCGGTGTTGAAGCGGCGCAGATAGCCGGCGAATGCGGCGATGTCCTCCTCGGGCCAGTCGGCCATGACCCGCTGCAGTGAGCTGACCATGCCCTCGCGTTCCGAGTCGAGGGTCCTCGCGCCCTCCTCGGTGATGCGGAACTTGCGGGCCATGCCCCCGTCCGGATCCGGGATGCGCTCCACGAAGCCGGCGCGCATGACCGCGGCGGTCTGCCGGTTGAGGGTGGAGACGTCGAGGTCGAAGGCCTCACTGAGCTCGCCGACGGACATCGGTCCCTGGACGCGGATGCGGCTGAGCAGGACGTACGCGCTCCGCTCCAGGAGGCCGTCCTTGCGGCGCCCCTTTCTGTGCGTCAGCAGGCCGTGACGGCTGAGCAGCATCTGCTCGTACTCGACCTCTTGCGTTGCCCTGTTCATGCTTCGGGCACCTCCTGCTTCCTGCCGGGCGAGGCCGGTGTCTCGTCGTGCCGTTGTGCGTGCTGCCTTCATCGTATGGTTCCGGCAAAATGCATAAGGCACATCGTATGCATGATGCAATACGCAATTTTCTGATGCACGGGCATTGACCCCGGGAGCCGGCCGACTTTACGTTCTTCGCGTTGCCTTCGTATGTCATATATGAGACGCGATATGAGATCCGAGCGTCCCCCCACGGCTCCGTCGCGGTGGCAGGTTGTCGAGCGCCCCGCAGGTGAGCACCCAGAGAAGAGAGCCGACGATGATCACACCCCGCAACAGCCGTCTCGCCGCCGCGATATCCCTGGCCTCCGCCCTCGCCCTCACCGCCACCGCCTGCGGTGACGACGGCAGCGGTATCGCCGGCGCGAAAGGCGCGGAGGGCTCGGGCACCGGGAAGATCGTGTTCTGGGACGAGAACGGCGGGGTCCGTACGGCGATCTGGAAGGAGATCATCGCCGACTTCGAGAAGGCGAACCCGGACATCGACGTGCAGTACGTGGGAATCGCGTCCACCGAAGCCCAGTCCAAGTACGACACCGCCATCCAGGGCGGAGGTCTGCCGGACGTCGGGGGCGTGGGTGCCGCCATGGTCGCCGGGATCACCGCGCAGGACGCACTGGAGCCGCTGGACGACCGGGTCGCGGCGAGCTCCCTCAAGGGCAAGCTCAACGAGGCGATGATCGAGAACGTACGGAGCGCCGCCGGCCGGGACGAGATGTACACGGTGCCGATCTCCGCCACCAACGGCGTCCTCTACTACCGCACGGACCTGTTCAAGAAGGCGGGGCTGGGCGAGCCGGACACCTGGGACGACTTCTACAGGTCCGCCGCGAAGCTGACGGACCGGGAGAAGAACCGGTTCGGCTACACCATCCGGGGAGGCCCGGGCTCGATCGCGCAGGCGCTGGACTCGATGTACGGGCAGTCGGGCATCGACTCGTTCTGGGACGAGTCCGGGACGAGGACGACGGTCAACGACCCGAAGAACGTGGCGGCCCTGGAGAAGTACGCGGGCCTGTACAAGAAGGCCACCCCGGAGGCCGACCTCAACAACGACTTCACCAAGATGGTCGCTCAGTTCGACTCCGGCAGCATCGCCATGCTCAACCACAACCTGGGGTCCTACCAGGACCACGTCAGCTCGCTCGGCGCCGACAAGTTCCGCGGCATCCCGCAGCCCGAACTTGCCGACGGCACCCGGGTGATGGTCTCCAACCCGGTCTCCGGGCTCGGTCTGCTCAAGTCGTCCGAGAACAAGGCGGCGGCCTGGAAGTTCATCGAGTTCGCCGCGTCCCACGCCTCGAACTCCAAGTTCAGCGAGTCCGCGGGCCTGATCCCGGCCAACAAGGAAGCCGCCGAGGACCCCTGGCTCGACGAGGCCGAGACCACCAAGCTCGGTGCCGAGGCGCTGTTCTCGGGCGACACGAAGATCGTCCAGCTGCCCTACTACCTGCCGGACTGGAACACCCTGTCCAAGGCCGACAGCGAATCGGGCTTCCAGAAGGTGCTGCTCGGCAAGACGAGCGCCAAGGACTTCCTGGACGCGTTCGCCGAGGACCTCGACGAGGCCCAGGCGGAGTGGAAGGAACAGCAGGGCTGACGGGCGGGAGGCCCGTCCTCCCTCAGTCCAGGCCCTCTTCCCGCAACTGGTACATCAGGAGGAACGTCCGGTAGGTCTCCGCGGACACGTCCAGGCAGACGTCCGGCCGGAAGGTCCACGTCGACGTGTTGTCGAGGGCCCGTCGGCAGGCCGCCTCGGTCTCGGCCTCTGTCGGGATGTTCGAGATGTACGCGGCGATCAGCAGGACCACTGCGAGGACGACCACGCCGATACGGATGCGCATGGTCACCCAACGACCGTGCGGCCGTACCGGTCACTCGGGCCGGCCGCACGGGGCAGGGCTCGCGGGGCCGGTCACGCGGGCCCGGTCATTCGGGCTCGTCGGCGACCGGAGGCAGGTCGGGCTCGATGAACAGGCCCGCGTACTGCGGAGTGGGCAGCGGGGCCGAGGCGCCCGTGTCGGCGGTCGAGGCCGCTGAGGCCGTCTCGGGGTGGCGCCGGTTCGTGCGGGCAGGCATGTCGGTCATCTCAGGTGTCCTGTACGTAGGTGTGTGGTGAGAGCCCCGTGACCGAATCGCTGCGGTGCATGCCGGACCGGTCCTGACCGGCAGGGCGACGAGGTGCCGCTACCGGTGCCGCGCCGCTCCGGGGGCGTCCGGAACATCATGCGGTGCATGCAGACTGTAACCCTCCCGGCACGGCTTTCCCCCGGTATTGCGAGCCCGGCGTGACGGTCAGTGCGGCGCGGCGGGCTCGATGTTCTGGTTTGCGTGGAAGAGGTTGTGCGGGTCGTAGGACCGCTTGATCTCCGCGAGCCGGTCGTGGTGGCCGCGGTAGGTGGCCCGGACCCGGTCCCGGGACTCGCCCGTGCCGAGGAAGTTCACGTAGCCGCCGCCCATGGAGTGCGGGTGCAGCGCCTCCCAGTAGCTTACGGCCCACTCCCGCAGGGCCGCCGCGTTGGCCGGGTCGGGATCGATGCCGGCGATGACGCCCGACCAGCGCGCGTCACGGTAGGCCCAGGCCGTCTCGTCGGGCCCGACCCGGGCGGCCGCGCCGTCGACCGGATACAGGTGCATGGTCGACAGGCCGGTGGGCAGCTTCCCGGCGAAGGCCGCGTGCACCTCGACGGCGTCGTCCGTGATCCGGTCGAAGAAGTCCCCGCGCCAGTACCACTGGAGGCCGGACGGCAGCAGTGCGTCGAACATCGACTGCAGCGCCGGGTAGGGCATCGGCGCCGTGAAGTGGAAGGCGGGCGGACCCGGTTCGTCCACGACGGCGAGGGTGTCGCCCAGAGCCTCCGGGTCGGCCGTCGAGGACCAGATGACCCCGCACATCTTCTGTCCGTGTATCTCCTCGGGGAACGGCGGGCCCGGCGGGACGCTCAGCGAGGCGAAGAAGCCGTACAGGTCGTCCGGTGCCTGCGGCAGGAAGCCGCGGTACCAGCGCATGACGTCCTGGAAGAGGTCCAGGGGCCAGAGGGTGATGCCGACGCCCACGGTGTCGACGGGGTGCAGCCCGAAGTCGAACGACGTCACGATGCCGAAGTTGCCGCCGCCGCCACGCAGCGCCCAGAACAGGTCGGGGTGCTCGCTCGGGTTCGTGGCGACGAAGCTGCCGTCGGCCAGGACCACGTCCGCGGAGACCAGGTTGTCCACCGAGAGGCCGTACTTCCGGGTGAGATAGCCGTGCCCGCCGCCGAGGGTGAGCCCGCCGACGCCGGTGGTGGACATGATCCCCGACGGGGTGGCGAGGCCGAATGCATGGGTGACGTGGTCGAGGTCGCCCAGCGTCGCGCCGCCGTCCGCCTGGGCGGTCTGGGTGGCCGGGTCGACCCGCACGCCGTGCATGGGTGAGAGGTCGAGGGTCACGGCGTCGTCCCGGAGGCCGAGGCCGGGACCGCTGTGCCCGCCTCCTTGGACGGCGACGTCCAAGCCGTTCTCGCGGACGAAGTCGACGGCCGCCATGACATCCGCCGTGTCGCGGCACCGGACCACGGCCGCAGGCCGCTTGTCGATCATGCCGTTGTACACCGCTCGCGCCCGCCCGTACTCCTGGTCGTCCGGGCCGATGACCGGACCGCGCAGAGCTGTTCGCATCGTTTCGAGCAGGGTGCCGTCCATGATCGTCTCCTAGCGCACGCGTGCGCCCGGCCTCCCCTGCGTCGGGTGAGGCAGCTGAGCCGACGCCGGCACCTGGGATGCCGCGCGGACGGGACCGAACACCGAAAGGCTTTGCCCCTCCAGCGTCCCGCCGCTCCGGGCACCCCGCAATCGCGCGCCGTGCCCCGGTCCCGGCCGGGGCACGGCGCGGGCTCAGCCCTACGGAGCTGCCGTGGTGTTCTCCCGCGTGGGGGCCGTTGTCCTGCGCAGATGCACCATGAGCCCGATGAATCCGGCGGCGAACCCGCTGAACAGGCCGGATATCCCGTGATTGAGCGCGTTGGCCGAGGCGCTGTCGGGTACACCGATGACCAGGTAGTTGACGGCGGCGCTGATCGCCGCGCCGAACAAGGCGCCGATCACTCCGCTCACGAGCGACAGCCGCAGCGGTGACGGCGTGGCCGGGGCGGGTCTGTGCGGTGTGGACATTCGGTAGCCCTCCAGAGAGGCGAAACGCGAGATCGGGGGGTGCGGCAACATCCTTGAGCACGTCACTGCGCCTGGCAACTGCCCGGGCCGCGCCCCCTGTTGCCGTATCGCGTCGGCTGCGCGGGGCTCCCGGTCGCGAGAGGTGAGGGGCGGTCGCGTGCATAAGTGGTCGGAGCACCGTCCCGGATGGCGTAGAGTTGCAATCACAACGGCGCGGGGTGGAGCAGCTCGGTAGCTCGCTGGGCTCATAACCCAGAGGTCGCAGGTTCAAATCCTGTCCCCGCTACTGAAGACTGAGGCCCGGATCCTTTCGAGGATCCGGGCCTCAGTCGTATGCCGTCACTCGGCTGTCAGGTGTGGGCTCGGTCGAGGAGGTGTTCGACGGCTTCGGCCACCCGGGTACGAGCAGAAGCTCATCCGTGCGTATGTCACGGGCATCGGGGAGGTGTACGTCGCCGATCCCCGTCTCGGAAGGAACTACGATCGCCATGGGGACGGAACCGCCGTCTTCGTACGGGACGCACTGACGATCCACGCGCAGCACCGGTCCCCCGGCTGACCACCGGTGGGCGGGGCTCCGGGGCGCTCCTCCCTTCGGCCGATGACGAGTCGCCGTTCGGCGCGGCTCCGGCCGGCCCGGGCGGGGCGCGGTACCGTCCGCACCCGTGGGTGGACCGGGCAGGAGCGCACAGGTGGGGAAGCGGGACGGACGGCGGGGGAGCGCTGCCGGGAACTCACGTTCCCGGCTTTTCGTGCGGGTCCTTCCGGCCCTGATGATCGGCTTCGGAGTGATCCTCGACCTCCTGACGCCGGCCGAGGTCACCGCTGTTCCGCTCTTCGCCGCCGCCCCGCTGATCGCCGCTCCGTTCTTCTCGCCGGCCGGCACGGTCCGGGTCGGCGTGACCGCGATCCTCGTGGTGCTCGCCATCCGGATCTCGGACGGTGCGCTCGGTGACGTCGTGCCGCTCACCGACCTGCTCACCCTGGTCACGGTCGCCGCGCTCTCCCTCGTCATCAACCGCGTCGTGCGCCGCAGGAACGACCAGCTGGCCTCGGCGAGGGTCATCGCGGAGACCGCGATGCGCGCGGTGCTCCCGACGCCCGAGGACCGGATCGGCGGGCTGCAGGTCGCGGCGCGGTACGAGGCTGCCCAGGCGGACGAGTTCGTCGGCGGCGACCTCTTCGCCGTCGCGGACACGCCGTACGGGGTGCGTCTGGTCCTCGGGGACGTACGGGGCAAGGGGCTGGACGCGGTGGCCGCGGTGGCCGTCGTGATCGGGGCGTTCCGGGAGGCCGCCGAGCAGGAGAGGTCGCTGGAGGGGGTCGTCCAGCGGCTGGAGCGGGCGCTGGCGCGTGAGGGCTCGCGACGGGGCGGGCTCGACTCCATGGAGGGGTTCGTCACCGCCGTCGTCGCGGAGATCCCGTCAGGCGCCGATCTCCTGCGGATCGTCAACCGCGGACACCCCGAGCCGATCGTCCTCCACGCGGACGGGACGCTCGACGTGCTGGCGCCGAAGGCGCCCGCGCTGCCGCTCGGGATGGGGCTGGACGCGTGGCCGGACCGGGCGGACGAGTGGACGCTGCCGGACGGGTCGATGTTCCTGGCGTTCACCGACGGGCTCTCCGAGGCGCGGGACGCGAAGGGGGTCTTCTACGACCCGGCGGCCCGGCTGCGCGGCCGGCTCTTCCCGGGGCCCGAGGAGCTGCTGTCCGCGCTCACCGATGACGTACGGCTGCACACCGGTGGCCGGTCGACGGACGACCTGGCGCTCCTCGCGGTCGGCCGTCCGGCGCGGGGCCAGCAGGAGCGGCGGACGACGGTGAAGATCGTGGGGCGGGACCGTGGATGACCGGTCGCGACCGTCGGTAGTCGAGGGACCCCGCTCCGCATAACAGTTGACGCACCGTCAGAAAGTGCTGGCCGGATGAGGGGTGTTCAAGTCGCCCGTTTGCGCCCGTTTGACCCCTGAAAGTCCAGGCCAGGACGATGACCGATCTATGGGAACAGCTTGGAATCGGACCCGGGTGTCTATTAACGTTCGATAACGCAGCGCGGTTGTACCCGCCGTCGCAAGAGACGGCACCGTGCGCAGCGCCGAATTCCGCAAGGGAACCGGGGAACCACCTACATGGGGTGAATCGGACACCTGTGTCTCGCGAGAGACGAAGGGGTCCGTAGGAGACCTTCCTGCTCCGAACCCGTCAGCTAACCCGGTAGGCGAGAAGGAAGGAAAGGAGTGCGCCCACGTGGCGTCCAATCAGCCTGCCCCCGAGGCCCCGTCATCCTTCAGGACCGACAGCTTCGGTGATGAGGACAGGACTTGGGATGAATGGAACCCCACCGCGGAGTCCATCCGTCCCGTACGCGGTCGGCACCGCGTAGCCAAGCAGCGCGGTCTCGCCCGTAGCTCCACCGTCCTCGGTGTCGGCGTCATCGCGGCCGTCGGAGCGGGTGGCATGGCCACCGCGCAGAGCAAGCCGCCGGTCTCCATTTCTCTTCCCGATTCCATCGCGGACAATCTCCCCGACGCCAAGTCCCTGCCCGGCGTGGGCGCGTTCATGTCCGGTGACTCCGACTCGGACCACGAGACGGTCGCCGCGTCCGCCCCCCTGACCAGCGCGGGCATCACCGCCTCCGAGGCCGAGCAGGGCGCCACCGACGCGGGAGAGGCGCTCCGCGCGCGCATCCTCCAGCAGGCCGAGCAGCAGCAGGCCGGAGCCGAGGCCGAGGCCAAGGCGGCACAGGAGCAGGCGGCGGCCGAGGCTGCCGCGGCCGAGGCGGCGAAGCAGCAGAGCGAGGCGGAGGCGAAGGCCGCCGCGAAGAAGAAGGCGGCCGAAGAGGCGGCGAAGAAGAAGGCCGAGGCCGAGCGCCTCGCCAAGCTCGCCGCCAGCTACGCCATCCCGACCTCCTCGTACACCATCACCTCGACCTACGGGCAGTCCGGCTCCATGTGGTCGTCCGGTCACCACACCGGGCTGGACTTCGCGGCCCCGACCGGCACTCCGGTCAAGGCCGTGCACAGCGGCACCGTGAAGTCGGCCGGCTGGTCCGGCTCGTACGGCTACCGCACGGTCCTGGAGCTCGATGACGGCACGGAGATCTGGTACTGCCACCAGTCCTCGATGGACGTCACCGCCGGACAGAAGGTCACCACCGGCGAGACCATCGGCCGTGTCGGCGCCACCGGCAACGTGACCGGGCCGCACCTCCATCTGGAGGTCCACACCCCGGACGGCACCGGCATCGACCCGATGGGCTGGCTGGGCAGCAAGGGCCTCTCGGTCTGACTCGGATCGGACGCTGACGCCGCACGCGGCGCACCGGAACCCCGGCGGCCCTGACGCACAACCCCCCGACGTCAGGGCCGCCGGTCTGTCCGGGGCCGCCGTCCGGGGCGCAAACGGAATAGTCGCCTCAGCCGGCTCGTTGTCCCCGGGTATGACTTCTCTGCGCCCGCTCGGTTCATCGAGCCTTCAGGTCTTCCCCCTCGCCCTCGGCGGCAACGTCTTCGGCTGGACGGCCGACGAGGACGGCACCTTCGCCGTTCTCGACGCGTACGTGGCGGCCGGTGGCAACTTCATCGACACCGCCGATTCCTACTCCGCCTGGGTCCCGGGCAACGAGGGCGGCGAGTCGGAGACCCTCATCGGCAAGTGGCTGGCGGCCCGCTCCCGCCGCGACGACGTCGTCGTCGCCACGAAGGTCGGCGCCCATCCCGCGTACAAGGGGCTCTCACCCACCACGATCAAGGAGGGGGCCGAGGCGTCCCTGCGCCGGCTCGGCACCGACCACATCGACCTCTACTACACGCACTTCGACGACGAGAGCGTCCCCGTCGAGGAGATCATCACCGCGCTCGACCAGCTGGTGAAGGCGGGCACGGTCCGGGAGATCGCCGCGTCCAACATCAGCCCCGAGCGGCTCCAGGCCTCCCTGGACTTCTCCGAGCGAGAGGGCCTCGCCCGCTACGTGGCCCTTCAGCCGCACTACAACCTCGTCTCGCGCGACACCTACGAGGGCGCGCTCCAGGACACGGCGGCCGCCGCCGGTCTCGCCGCCGTCCCCTACTTCGCTCTCGCCTCGGGCTTCCTCACCGGCAAGTACCGGCCGGGGGCGTCGGTCGAGAGCGCGAGGGCCGAGGGCGCGGCCAAGCACCTGGAGACCGAGCGCGGGCGCAAGGTGCTCACGGCGCTCGACAGGATCGCCCAGGAACACGGTGCCGAGATCGCCACCGTCGCTCTCGCCTGGCTGGCCTCGCAGCCGACCGTCGCCGCGCCCATCGCCTCCGCGCGGACGGTCGAGCAGCTGCCGGCGCTGATGGCGGTGTCGGAACTCCGGCTGACCGGCCAGGAGCTGGCGGAGCTGACCGAGGCGTCGGCCTAGGCCGGACCGGCGGGGCGCCCGCCCTCCTCCAGGTACGGGTTGGGCCCGCCGTAGTGCCGGTGCGGTGCGGGGAGGTGCTGCGGCGGGCCGCCGTACGGGAACTGACGGGGGAACGGCGGCGGGGCCTGCGGGCGGAAGGTGCGCAGCCGCCCGGTCGCGTGGGCCGCGTACGTCAGAGCCGGCGCCGCGATCTCCCGGCGGTGCCACAGATGGTGCAGCAACTCCTGCTCGCGGAGGGCGAAGTCCTGCCCCGCGCCGTCATGGCGGGCCCGGCGGCGCAGCATGGCGAGGGACGCCGCGAACGACTCGTACTCCGCGACGGCGCGGGCGGCGGCCCTGCCCCGGGCTCGGTCCGGGGTGCTGTTCCAGTGCCTCGCCATGTCGCGGGCCATGCCCCGCGCCCGCATCGAGGCCAGCGCGAGCGGCTCGGCGGGGGTCAGCCAGCCGGCCGCCGCGTACACCGGCAGTTCGGTGGAGAGCGTGCGCAGCTCCCGCTGGCGCGACCAGACCGCGAGCCAGGTCACCAGTCCGAAGCACGGCACCATGAACGCGCCGTACACCGCGTAGAAGCCGTACGGACCGAAGGCCGACGAGCCGTTCCACAGGGCGTGCATGCCCATCGCGAGAACGAGCCCGAGCAGGGGCAGGGCCACCCGCCGCACCCGGTGGCGCGAGCCGCCGAGGGCCGCGATACCGAAGCCGATGCCGGAGAGCACGGTGAACAAGGGGTGCGCGAACGGCGACATGACCACGCGGACGAAGAACGTCCCCGCCGTCACAGAGGCGAAGCCCGTGGTCCCCATCTGCTGGTCCTCCCCGAAGGCGTTGCCCAGGTAGAGGATGTTCTCGGTGAAGGCGAAGCCGGTCGCGGTGAAGCCGGCGACCACGATGCCGTCGACGATCCCGCCGAACTGCCGTCTGCGGAAGAGGAAGATCAGCAGGACCGCGACGGCCTTCGCGGTCTCCTCGACGACCGGGGCGACGACCGTGGCCCCGAGGGTGTCGGCGCTCGCCGGATCCGCGGTGGCCGTCGCTATCCACCGGGTCGCGAAGGAGTTGGCGATGATCGCCACGAGCGCGGCGGCGCACGCGCCCCAGGAGAACGCGAAGAGCAGATTCCGCCAGGGGCCCGGTTCGACCCGGTCGAGCCAGCGGAACGCCGCCATCAGCAGCGGCACGGGCAGCACGGCGAGACCCAGGCCCACCATGAAGCCCTCGGTGCCCGTCTGCCGGCGCACCAGGGCCAGGATCACCAGACCGCAGAGCGCGAGCACCGTGATCAGCGCACCGGCGCGGAACGCCTTGCTGCGCCAGACCATGCCGACGCGGCGGGGCCGGTAACGCCACTGGCCTCGCTCCGGGACGGCGCCCAGGAACTCGTCGAGCTTCTGCTCCTCGAGAACCGGGACGTCCGGTTGCTGGTGCTGCACGGACCCCTGGTACACCCGACGACCCTAACGAGGGCCACTGACACCTGGCCATGCCGCGGTGACGGGCCGTGGCTGATCAGCGACGGGTGAACAGCACGTCGTGCACGACGTGGCCCTTGTCCAGGCCCTGGCCCTCGAAGCGGGTCAGCGGCCGGAACGCGGGCCGCGGCGCGTAGCCACCGTCCGCCTGGGTGTTCTCGAACAGGGGGTGGGCCGTCAGGACTTCCAGCATCTGCTCCGCGTACGGCTCCCAGTCCGTCGCACAGTGGACGAGCGCGCCCGGCTTCAGCCGCCGCGCCACCAGGTCGAGGAACTCCGGCTGGATCAGCCGCCTCTTGTGGTGCCGCTTCTTGGGCCACGGATCGGGGAAATACACCCGGAGCCCGTCCAGAGCGGCCGGCTCCAGCATCTCCCGGAGCAGGATGATCGCGTCGCCGTTGGCGACACGGACGTTGGACACCCCCGCCCGGTCCGCGAGACCCAGCAGGTTGCCCTGGCCGGGTGTGTGGACGTCGACGGCCAGGATTCCGGTGCCGGGGTCGTCGGCCGCCATCTGCGCCGTGGCCTCGCCCATGCCGAAGCCGATCTCCAGGACCACCGGGAGACCGTCGAACAGGGTGGGCAGGTCGAGGACGCCCTTGCCGTCGATGTCCAGGCCCCAGGTGGGCCACAGCCGCTGGAGGGCCTCCTCCTGGCCGGCGGTCACCCGGCTGCGGCGGGGCTGGAAGCTGCGGATGCGGCGCTCGTGGTGCGAGCCCGCCGGGTCGGCCGCCGGGCCGCCGGGGAAGCGGGGCTCCTGGCGCAGCCTGCGCTGCCGCTCGAAGGAGGCGGCCCGCCGCTCCGCGGCGTCCGCGTCCGGCGTGGCGTCGGGGCCGGTCTCCGGCGTGGCGCCGGGCGTCTCCGTGGCGGGGCCGGGCGTCTCTGGGGTGGGGTTCAGGGGCTCAGACACAATGACCCGATTCTACGGCGGGAGGCGCCCACCCCGTCGCGCGAGCCCGCAGCAGGGCCCGGCGTGCCACCTCCCTCCCGATGGGCAGGGACGCGGTCGCGGCGGGTGACGGGGCGTTCAGCACATGCACCGTGTGCGGGGCGTCCCGGATCAGGAAGTCGTCCACCAGCGTGCCGTCCCGCAGGACCGCCTGGGCCCTGACCCCGGCCGGGGAGGGCCGCAGATCGGCCTCCGTCACCTCCGGCAGCAGCCGCTGGACGGCCCGGGTGAACGCACTCTTCGACAGGGATCTGTGGACCTCGCCCGCCCCGTACCGCCAGTGTCGCCGGGCGATCCGCCAGGAGCCGGGCCACGCCAGGGTGGCGGCCAGCTCACGCGGGTTGACGACCGCCCGGCCGTATCCCTCGCGGGCGAGGGCCGGCACGGCGTTCGGGCCGATGTGGACCGTGCCGTCGACGCCCCGGGTCAGATGGACCCCGAGGAAGGGGAAGGCCGGATCCGGCACCGGATAGACGAGCCCGCGCACCAGCTCCGGCCTCGCCAGCTCGTAGTACTCCCCGCGGAACGGCACGATGCGCGCGCCCGGGTCGTCACCCGCGAGCCGCGCCACCCGGTCGCTGTGCAGCCCCGCGCAATTGACCAGCACACGGGCCCTGACCACCTGGCCGTCGGCCGTGCGCACCGCGACCCCCCAAGGGCGCCGGTCGACGGCGACGACCTCCGCGCCGTAACGGATCTGGCCTCCGGAGGCGCTCACCTCGGCGGCGAACCGGACGGCGACCGCGGTGAAGTCGCACACCCCCGTCGTCCCCACCCGGATCGCGGCGAGGCCGCGCACCCGTGGTTCGTACTCCGCGATCTGGGCGGGGCCGAGCTCCCGGACCGGCAGGCCGTGCGCCCGGCCGCGCTGCACCAGGGCGTGCAGCCGGGGCAGCTCGGCGCTCCGCGTCGCCACGATCAGCTTGCCCGTCACGGCATGGGCGATCCCGTGCTCCGCGCAGAAGTCCACCAGCTCGGCGGCGCCCCGCACCGCGTAGCGCGCCTTGAGCGATCCCGGCGCGTAGTAGATGCCGCTGTGGATCACTCCGCTGTTGCGTCCCGTCTGGTGCTCGGCGGGGCCCCACTCCTTCTCCAGCACCGTGACCCGGGTGCCGGGCGCGGTGCGCGTGATCGCGTACGCGGTCGACAGACCGACGATTCCGCCACCGATCACCAGCACATCGCAGTCGTACGCCGCGTGCGTCATCATCACGCCACCTCCCACCCCGATAGTGCACTGACCCACTGACAACCGGCTCAAACCAGGGAAGGCGTCTGCGTGGCGTGACGTTCCTTCCCTGGATCCGGCGAAGATCCGGCGGAACCGGGGCGTACCGGCGGCCCGGAGCCGGACAGCCCTATGCCGGGGCGACGAGGAGCGGACGGGCCCGCTCCCGCAGCTCCGCCACGCGGGGCTCGTCCCCGTACGGCTCCAGTCGGTGCAGCAGGTCGCGCACGTACTCGGTGGTGCGTGCCGAGGAGATGCGTCCGGCCACCTCCACCGCCCGCGTCCCCGCCGCGCAGGCGGCGTCGAGGTTGCCCGACTCCAGCTCGGCGACCGCGGACACGACGAGCCGCAGCCCGTGCGAGCGCACGAACTCGTCGGTGGGTTTCGACAGGGCCTGCTCGGTGAAGCGCCGCACCTGCCGGGGCGCCTTGAGGTCGCGGTAGCACTCGGCGGCGTCGGCGGCGAACCTGTCGTACGAGTAGAACCCGAGCCACGCCGGGTCGGAGTCACCGGCCCGGGAGCGCTCCAGCCAGCTCTCGGCGGCCCGGAGAGCGGCCCCCGCGGCCGGTGCGTCGCCGGCCTTCGCGTGGGCGCGCGCCTCCACGAGCCGGAAGAAGCTCATGGTCCGCGCGGTGGCGAGCCCGCGGTTGCGCTCGACCGCGGCCTGCGCGAGGTCGACGCCCTCGTCGGCGAAGCCACGGTAGGTCGCCTGCAGGGACATCGACGCCAGGACGTATCCGCCGAGGGGGACGTCGGCGGCGGCGCGGGCCAGGCGCAGCGCCTGGATGTAGTAGCGCTGGGCGGCCTCCTGCTGGCCGGTGTCGAAGGCCATCCAGCCGGCGAGCCTGGTCAGCTCGGCGGAGGCGCCGAAGAGCGCCCTGCCCACCTCGTCGCTGTAGGAGCCCAGCAGGAGCGGGGCGGCGTCGACCCGTAAGCACTCCGGGACCATGGAGGAACGCCAGTCGCCGCCGCCGTACTTGGAGTCCCACCGGCGCGCGTCCTGGGCCGCCTCGCGCAGTTTGGTCACGTCGTTGTGGCCGACGCGCAGCAGGGCGCCGTCGGCGGCGGTGTCCGGGCCGGGCTGGACGGGCACGCCGGGCAGCGCGCCGGTTGCGCCCTCCGTGCCGAGGATGGCGGCCTGGGCGGCGGTCGGGTCCCGTGCGACCGACGGATCGGCGGGGGTTATGAGCCAGCGGGACGCGGGGGTCGCATAGGCGCTCACCGCGAAGGAACCCGCCAGCGACTGCCAGATTCCTCCGCCGCCCCGGCGGCCCGCCAGATCCAGCCGGTACAGATCCGTCGCCGAGCGGACCGCCTCCCCCACGTCGCGGGGGAAGGCGAGACCCACCTCAGGCGCAGGATCGGCGTCGGCCAGCCCGATCTCGTGCAGCGGGACGGGACGGCCGAGTTTGGCCCCTATCGCCGCCGCGATGAGATGGGGCGCGGCGCCCTGCGGCACCATGCCCTTGGCGACCCACCGGGCCACCGACGTCTTGTCGTAGCGAAGTGTCAGACCGCGCTGTGCTCCGAGGTCGTTGACCCGCCGGGCGAGCCCGGCGTTGCTGATTCCCGCGAGGGCGAGAACCGTGCCGAGCTTCTCGTTCGGCCCGCGTTGCTCCCTGGACATGCGCCACCCCTCGACACACAGACGGCCGCCGCGTCACCGTCAGGCGCGCGGCATTCGTACCGTGTTCTCCCCAGGTACGGTCCTGGGCACTCCGGCCGCACACGCATTTGGCCAGGCCCCGTGGAATATGCCGCCCTGCTGAGAACATCGGTAAACCCAGCGTAGTTCGCCGCATCCCCACCGTTAAGGGGCAGACCTCCGTATGGCGGGAATGTTGTCCGTGCGGTGCGGGGCGTGGGCGCCGTGCTCCTGATGTGTGGCCGTGCGCCCGGCCGTGCGCTCTGGTCCGGCCGTGGCGCAAGCGCTTCGATGGATCCTGCGTGGGTCGGCCCGCTGAACTGGACTCGGCGGGCTGGGGGAGACCGCCGCCCCAATCCCCGCGGGCGGCGAACCGGTCCGGGAGGTGACGAACACCTCCCGGACTGTGCGCCGCACGGGCGGGGTACGGAGAAGCGGTCGTGCGGGCCGGCGCACCGGGGGGATGCGCCGGCCCGCACGTCGCCGCGCCTCGGGCGCTGCCCGGGGGGTGGAGCCGTGGACGCCCGGGAGGCCCGCGCACGGCCCCGGGAGGGTCGTGCGGTGGGTGCCGTCGGTCCACTGCCCTGAGCGAAACACCCGGTTCCTCCGCGATCCGAGAATGGCCGAATAGCGCCGGTCGGACGGGACGAGTCGAAGTCGGCCGACTATGGCCGGATTGCGTCTGTTCCGCGCCCCGGCCGAGGCGGGGACCGCGTTCGGGGCCGGACGCCGCAACTCCCGGGAGACCCCCTTGCGTTGTGGAGGGGCGGACGGAGCCGTGGCCAGGCCCTTGCCAGGGGCGCATGCGCATCCGGTGTGCGCCGCCCGTACCCCCTCCAGGGCGCCGTTGTCGTGGCAGCATGTCCCGCGACGGCGTTCCCGTGTCCTGGTACGCCGGTTCGTCCACAGCCTGTGGAGGCGGCGATGCGTTGGTTGGTGGGGTGGAGCAGTATCGCCGCGAGCTTCGGCACCGTGGGCGCGGTCGGCCACGCCGGGGAGGGGCGCACCGTCCAGCCGGTCGGCTCCCAGCTCCTGTGGGGGGACCCGGACCCGCTCTGGGCCGTGGGCGACTGGCGCCCTGACGAGATCCGCGTCATCACGGTCGCGACCCCCGAGGGGGCACCCACCACCCGCCTCGCCGTCCTCGGCTGCTGCGGGGCCACCGACGAGCAGCTCCGCGTCGGGCTGCTGGCCGCCCGCGGCGGAGCGCTGCGCCATCTCACGGCCTGGTCCGGCAGTTACACGGCCGTCGTGCAGATCGGCCGCCGCATCACCGTCGCCGGAGACCTCGCCGGAGCCCGCCCCGTCTTCCACACGCCCTGGGCCAACGGCACCGCGTACGCCACCGCCGCCCTCCCGCTCGCCGACCTCATCGAGGCGCAGCTGGACATCGGCCACCTCGCCGCGCTGCTGGCCTGCCCCGAGACCCCGGAGGCGCTGGGCGACGGCACACCGTACGCGGGAGTGAAGCGGATCCCGCCCGGCCACGCGCTGATCCTCCGCGAGGGCTCGCGCGAGATCACCGGGTACGAGGCGGTGGCCTCGCTCGCCGTGGCGGCTGCCGAGACCGATCCGGTGAGCGCCGTCGAAGGCGTGCGGGACGCGCTCGTCGACGCCGTACGGGCCCGCCTCACGGCCCCCCGCCACGCCCCGGAGACCATGCCGCCCGACCCCGGGCCCGTCCCCGGCATGGGGCCCGCCGAACGCCGTGCGGCCCGCGGGGCGCCCGTACCGGGCATCGGCGCGGACCTCTCCGGCGGCAGCGCCTCCGCCACGCTCGCCCTGCTGGCCGCGGGACTGCCCGGGCTGCCGGGCACCGTGCTGGGCCATGGCACGGGGGCGGGTGAGCGGCTCCTCGCCGTCACCTTCAACGACCTGTCCACGCAGGGCCGCGAGGACGAGCTGGAGCGCGCCCGGGTCATCGCCGCCAACCCCCGTCTGCACCATGTGGTCGTGGCGGCGGGCGAGGAGGCCCTGCCGTACGCCTCCCTGGAGAGCGGCCCGCTCACGGACGAGCCCGCCCCGTCCCTGGTCGTCGCCGAACGTCACCGCCGTCGGCTGGCCGCGGGCAGCGCGGACCACTTCGTCGGCCACGGCGCCCGTCAGGTCCTGGACGCCCACCCGGCGCGGCTCGCCGACCTCCTCATGGACCGGCGCAGACGCCACCTCCTGCGGCCCGTCGCCGCGCTCGCCAGGGCCGAAGGGCCTTCCACACACTCCCTGTTCGTGCCGCTGGCCGTGTACCGGGCCGCCCGCAGGCTGGCCCGTACGTCCTACCGCACCGGGCTCGAGACGGCGGCGTCCCTGCTGCCCGAGGCCAACCGTGACGCCCCCGACCTCGACACCCCCGCCGACGCCTCGCTCGCCTCCCTCGCCTGGTCACGGCCGGGGCCGGCCGCGCGCTGGCTCACCGGGGAGGCGCTCGCGGAAGTATCGGTTCGCCTCCAGGAGGCGGCCGTCCGGCCCGCCTCGGTCCAGCGCCCCGGGGAGGCCAGGGCCCGCGCGGCGCTGGCCCGGCACGCGGCCGACCAGCGGATCCTGGAACAGGCCGCGGAGATCCGCAGCCAGCGGCTGCACGCCCCCTACCTCGACAACCAGGTCGTACGGGCCGCCCGCGCCCTCCCGGAATCGCTGCGGGTCCAGCCGGGCGCCCGCGCCGCGATCCTGCGCCGGGTCCTGGCGGGCGCCGGTATCCACGACCTGCCGCCCGGCTGGGGCACGCCGTCACAGGCCACCTCGAACGCCGCCGGCCGCATCGGCCTGCGCGCCGCCCTCCCGGATCTGATCGCCCTCTTCGACGCCCCGCTGCTGGCCGACGCGGGGCTGATCGAGGCACGCGTCGTACGCAAGGCGCTGCGTGCGGCCTCCGAAGGTGAGCCGCTCCCCCTGGACGGCCTGGCCGAGCTGGCGTCCACGGAACTCTGGCTCCGCCGGCTGGTCACCCGCCGGGGCACCTGCTGGACCGGCACGGCGGCCCCGCGGCAGCGGGCGGTGGCGGGCGGAGTCGTCCCGGCCCGCCGCACCCTGCAGCCCTGAGCGCACGTCACCCGTGCCGGCCGGGGACACGATGGCCAGGTGCGGTATCTGATCCTGGGCGTCACCGAGGCACGCGACGAGCACGGCGGCGCGCTGCCCGTCGGCGGCGCGCGGCTGCGGAGACGCCTTTCCTGCTCTCCCGCCTCGCCGAACTCTCCTACCGCGCCGGGGACCTGGACACCGCGAGGAAGGACCTGGACGTGGCGGAGGCGGAGCGTCAGCACGTGCTGGACGCAGTGGCCTACGTGGACTTCCTGCGGGCCTCGGTCGCACTGACGGCGGGCGACATCCCCCAGGCACGCGGGTACGCCGACGCGGCGCTCGACGGCCGGTCCTACGGCGCGCGGCCCCCACAGTTCGCAGCGGCCGTCCTCGGGGTCTCGGCGCGTATCAGGGTGCACGAACCGTCCGGCGGGCCCGCCGTGGGTCTGCGCGGGGTGACCGAGGCGCTGCGGCTGGCCGTGACGTCCGGCTGCGCGGACAGCTTCAACGCCCACCTGGCGGAAGTGGCCGGCACCGTCCTGGTGCGCCTGGACCTCTTCGCGGTGTCGGCCCGGATCCTCGCGGCGTCCTCCACCTGGCGGGCGAACGGCCCCCGCTCGGCGGTGGAGGAGAGCGAGGTGGCCACGGCGGTGGAGCGGCTGCGCGAGGAACTCGGCCCCCAGCGGTACGAGGAGGAGAGCGCCCTGGGGCTCGGACTGAGACCGGACGACGTACTCGGACTTCTGGACGAGGCCGCCGAGGGGCTCAGCCGCAGCTGATGCGGGACTGCGCCCAGTCGGCCAGCGCAACCCCGCCGAGCGGCCCCGACGGCTCCACGGCGAGCCGGATGGTCCGGCGCCCCGCGATGCCGACGCTCACCGGAACGGCGGGCTCGCCGCCCCGCAGCACCGGGGACCGCCACAGTGGCGTCCCGTCGTCGTCACGCACGGAGAAACGCACGGCGCCGATCCCCAGCGTCAGATCGTCGACCCCCACCATCGCTTCGTAGCGGGTGCACGCCCGGTTGAGCTGCACAGCGACCGAGGAGGTGGAGGGGGCGGTCACCCCGTGGGCGTACGTCGTGGAGGCGATCGACATCCCGTTGCGCTGCCAGAACACACCGGTGCTCCGGCCGAGCAGGATCTCCGGACCCGTGTGATCGCCGGTGAGGGAGTACGCCAGCTGGTTGACCTGGTAGACCTCAGGCGCCGGCGGCGGCGGTGGTTCCGCCGGGGCGGACGGGGTCGGGGCCGGGGAGGACGGGGGAGGCGGTGCCGGCTTCTCCGAAGGGGTCGGTGCCGGTGTCGGCGTCGGCGAGGGGGGCGGCGTCGGGGTCGAGGTCGGCTCCGCGGCGGGAGGTGTCTCGGGCGCCGGTGCGGCGGGCGGGGCCGGTGGCTCGGCAATCGGTGCCGGCTCCGGTGGGGGAGCGGGGGCGGCTGGTGCCGCGACCGGCGGCTTGGCCACCGGTTTCTCCTCCGGCGCGGGCCGGTCCTCGCCGGCCAGGGCCCATACGAGACCGGCGGCGGCCACCGCGGCGACAGCCGCCGCGATCCCCGCCTTCAACGGAGCCCCGATCCCTTCCGAGGCGGCGGCCCCGCCCGCCGTTCCTCCCCCGGAGGACGCGCCGCCCGTGGCAGCGGCGGCGGCCCCTGCGCCGGCCGCCCCGGCCGCGCCGCCCGCCACGACGCCGGCTGCCTTGAGCGAGAAGCCCGCGGCGAACCAGCCGATGACGGCGACGGGAAGCAGCGCCGGGATGCCCGCGTTGACACGGTCCAGCTCGCCGGCGGCGAGCCGGCACTTCGCGCACTCGTCCAGATGCTTGCGCAGCCCGCGCTCCGCCCGGGTCCTGAGACCGCCCCGGGCATGGGCGCCGAGCCGGTCGGCGTACCGGGCGCAGTCGCCGCCGGCTGTCAGCGACTGGCTCACATGGGCCTGCAGATAGGCCTGCTTGAGCCCTTCACGGGCCCGGACTGCCAGCACCGCGGTGGCATTGGCCGTCAGGCCGAAGAGGGGGGCGACCTCGCTCGGCGACTCCTCCTCCACCGTCGTGTGCCACAGCACGGCCTGCCAGCGCTCCGGCAGGCTGCGGAACGCCTGCATGGCCATCGACCGGTCCGCCTCGAGCATGGCCAGCACGTCTGCGCCGAGATCGAGAGTGTCGGCCTCCGTCAGCTCGGCGGAACGGGTGGCCTGCGCGGCGAACACCGCGAAGTCGTCGACGAGATGCTCGCGCTTCGCGCTCCTGGTCCACGCGGCGGCGACATGACGGACAGCCGTCATGAGGTAGGCCCGGACGGATTCCTCCGGCCCCTTGCCGCCGCGCACGGCCTGCAGCGTCCTGGCGAAGACCTCGGCCGTCAGGTCGTCGGCGGTGTGCGCGTCCCGGCAGCACGTGCGGGCGTAGCGGCGCACAGCACCGGAGTGCCTGCGGAAGAGCTCCTCGTACGCCTCGTCGTCGCCGGCCCGCATGCCCTGGACCAACTGCGCGTCGGAGGGGCCGAGATCGGCCGACCCGGTGCGCCCCTCGCGCTGCAGAGGGACGGCGTACGCGGCACCGGTCTCCGCGGCGGGTTCCGACGGCGCCCCGTCATCGGCGGACGCCGACGGCCACGGGCCGGGCAGCACCGTGCCGCCGCCCTCCATGCCCGCCGCGCCGATACCGTCGGACGGTTCTTCCTGCTGCGCTTCACCGCTCATCGCGGAAGCCCCCGTAATACACCTGCGGACCCGAATACCGGGGCAACAGTGCCACAGAGCCATGCGGCGACGGGGCCGGAGCGGGAGTATCCACTCGTCCGGGGTGTCTTCCCCCGGCCGGGGGTGACATGGACCCGACGCGGAAGGAGCGACGCCCCCCGGCGGCGGCCACCCGTCTGCCCGGACGGTCGCGCGGCGCACCCGCGCGGGAGCGCCTGCGCCGGAAGCGCGGCGCACCCGCGTGCAGGAGCGTCTACGCCGGGCGGGAGCGGAGCCCCTCCAGCAGGATGTCCAGCAGCCGGGCCGAAGCGGCGGCCTGGTGAGCGGGGTCCGGCAGAGCCGGAGCCGCCGTGGCGATGACCAGCAGGACGTCGCCCACCGTCACATCGCCCCGCAGCTCACCCGACTCACGGGCCCGGTCGACCAGCCTGCCCACGACCTCGAGCAGCTCGGCCGCCCCGGGGTCGTCGCCGAGCCCCTCCTCGTCGACGGAGTGCCCGCCGGCCGGCTGGAAGCCGGGCTGTGCCACTCCCTGTCGCTGATGCGGGACGCGCGTCTCGCTGTCGGCCGCACCGGAGCCCGGTATCGCGGCCTCCTCGTGTTCCGCCCCGACACGCAGCACCTGTGGCGGCAGCAGCCGTCCCGCGCCCGACGCCACCGAGGTGCGCAGGAAGCGGGAGAGCGCCGACCACGGCTCGTCCTCGTGGCCCAGGGCCGAGCGCGCCTGATCGGTCAGCCGCGCGGTCTCCTCCTCGGCTATCCGGCGCACCAGCACGTCCTTGCTCGGGAAGCGCCGGTAGACCGTACCGACGCCGACCCGTGCGCGGCGCGCCACGTCCTCCATCGGCGCGCCGTAGCCCAGCTCGCCGAACACCTCGCGCGCGGCGCGCAGGACGTGTTCGAGATTGCGCTGTGCGTCCACGCGGAGCGGCGCGGAACGGGACGTGCCGCCCGTCGTTCCCGACCCCGCGACCGTGCCGACCGCTCCCACAGGGCTCAGCCGCCCCTGGTCCTCGGCAGAAGCGGTGACAGCGCTCGAAGCGGTGACAGCGCTCGGCCCATGCAAATCCTGAATGTGCATAACTTCCCCCGGTTATGACGTCTCCCCCCGGAGACTTCCCCGCCGTATCAGCCGGCGTGTGGACCTTCGTCCGAATCCGACACCCCGACGGGGTACGAACATAGTTGAGCCCGGGTCAATTCAGAAGGGGGTAGTTCCGCACGGAGCGCCCCCCGATCGGAGCAAGGACCGGTTGGACCCTGATTCGCCCCCCGCGGACCCGCCCCTTTGCCGTACCTGACCTGCGCAACTCCGCAAACGGGCAGGGGCAGCGCGCCGCTCGGTGATCGAAGAGCTCCGGTCACACAATTTGCCGGGCCTGTGGACAAACACCGGACTCCGTTGCGTCATGGGAAGGTGATGGCACCAGATTCCCGGGGGGCACCCCCCGGCACCCGGCCAAGTGTGCGCATTCTCGTCGTCGGCGGCGGCTACGTCGGGATGTACACCGCGCTGCGTCTCCAGCGGAAGCTGCGACAGAGACTGAAAAGCGGCGAGGCCGAGATCGTGGTGGTCACGCCCGAGCCCTACATGACGTATCAGCCCTTCCTGCCGGAGGCCGCCGCCGGTTCGATCTCGCCGCGCCATGTCGTCGTCCCCCTGCGCCGGGTCCTGAAGAACTGCACGATCGTCATCGGTGAGGCCGAACGCGTCGACCACGCCAAGCGCACCGTGACGGTCACGACGCTCGCCACCGGTGAGGACGGCACCGGCGCCCTCGAGATCCCGTACGACGAGATCGTCCTCGCGCCCGGATCCGTGTCACGCACCCTTCCGGTCCCCGGCCTCGCCGACTTCGGCATCGGCTTCAAGACCGTCGAGGAGGCCATCGGTCTCCGGAACCACGTGATCGAACAGATGGACATCGCCTCCGCCACCCGCGACCCCGCCATCCGCGACGCCGCGCTCACCTTCGTCTTCGTCGGCGGCGGGTACGCCGGCGTGGAGGCGCTCGCGGAGCTCGAGGACATGGCCCGCTACACCTCGCGGTACTACCACAACATCAAGCCCTCGGACCTGCGGTGGGTCCTGGTCGAGGCGACCGGGCGGATCCTGCCCGAGGTCGGCGAGGCGATGGGCAGGTACGCCGTCAGGGAGCTGCGGGGCCGCAACATCGACGTACGGCTGGACACCCGCCTGGACAGCTGCGAAGGCCGGGTCGCCGTCCTCAGCGACGGTTCACGCTTCCCGACCCGCACCCTGGTGTGGACCGCGGGCGTCAAACCCGCGCCGATCCTCGGCGCCACCGACCTCCCGCTCACCGAGCGCGGCCGGATCCGCTGCACGGCCACGCTCGCGGTCGACGGCGCCGAGCACGCCTGGGCCGCCGGCGACGCGGCGGCCGTCCCGGACCTCACCTCCTCCGAGCCCGGCACGGACACCGCGCCGAACGCCCAGCACGCGGTACGCCAGGCCAAGGTCCTCGCGGACAACATCCTGGCGACGCTCGCCGGCCGGCCGGCCGAGGACTACCGGCACTCGTACGCCGGATCCGTCGCCTCGCTCGGACTGCACAAAGGTGTCGCCCACGTCTACGGGCGCAAGCTCAAGGGCTATCCGGCCTGGCTGATGCACCGCGTCTACCACCTCAGTCGCGTACCCACGTTCAACCGGAAGGCGCGCGTCCTTGCCGAGTGGACCCTGGCCGGACTCTTCAAACGAGAGATCGTCTCCCTCGGGTCGCTCGAACACCCGCGCGCGGAGTTCGCCCTCGCGGCCCGGGGACACGCGCACCCGGGACCTCCCGGAGACATCCCGCCGAAGAACAGCAGGCCACCGGACACGTCCGGCTGATCCGCGGTTTCCCGCGCACCGGAACGCCCCGGGGAAGGACGTAATTCAGCGGATGGACCGACTGCCGTACGGCAACTGTCAGTACGGTCGGTCACACTGGGCGTGTGACCATAGGTGGGCTCGCACCTGCGCAGAGTTACCCGGCGGGCAGTCACCTACAGTGACCGGAAGCGAAGACCACCAGCACGAAGAGGCCCGGCCGCGCGTTCCCGGAAGCCAGGCCCCGGCACCCCGGCCCGGCATGCGGGCCGACAGGGGTCCACCGGCCACAGGACCAGCAGAAGAAGCAGCTCGCCCGAGCGGACCAGACCGACACACGAGGCCAGAAATTCCGTGAACTTCACGCGCTGGAGCGCCCGCCTTCCCGGAACGCAGCGTCGAGCCGCCGCGCGGGACGACCACAGTTCCGTACCCGCCGCCCGCGCCGAGTCCGTACGGCCGAAGGCCCCGGTCACCCCGCCGGAGGACACCTCGGAACCCCCCGACCCCGCCCCGGGCCCCTCGCTGGAAGCCCTGCCGGCACGCGAACTCCTCGGCAGGCTCCCGGCCCCCGTCGCGCTGCTCCACGGTCCCGAGCACCGCATCACCTACGTCAACGCCGCCTACACGGCGGCCTTCGGCCCACGCGCCTGCGGCGAACCCGCGGTCGAGGCCATGCCCGAGCTGGGTGAACTCGGCGTGCTGCCCCTCATGGACCAGGTCCTGCGCAGCGGCACTCCGCGTACGGTCAAGTCCCGCAAGGTCCTGGCCGGCAGCTCGTACACGGTGACCTGCACCCCCGTGGCCCTCGGCGACCCGGACGGATCTGCCGGGGAGGCGGGCGTCCTCGTCTACGCCACCGATGTCACCGACCACGCCGAGGCGGCGGAGAGGCTCCGCGCCAGCGAGCGCCGCCACCGTGAGACCGCCGTCACCCTCCAGCGCTCCCTGCTCCCGCAGGACCTCGAACAGCCGGACGACCTGCGCATCGCGGCCACGTATCAGCCGGGCGGCACGGACGCGGCCGTCGGCGGTGACTGGTACGACGTCATCACCCTGGGCGCCGGACGGACCGCGCTCGTCATCGGCGACGTGATGGGGCGCGGCGTGCGGGCCGCCGCCGTCATGGGCCAGCTGCGCACCGCCGTCCGCGCCTACGCGCGCCTCGACCTTCCGCCGCACGAGGTGCTCCAGCTCCTCGACGTGCTCGCCGCCGAGATCGACGCCAGCCAGATCGCCACCTGCGCCTACGCCGTCCACGACCCCAACGAGGGCCACCTCGTGTACGCCTCCGCCGGACACCTCCCGATCCTCGTGTGCGACGAGGACGGCACGGTCCACCGCGCCGAGGACCCGACAGGGCCGCCGCTCGGCACCGGCGGCTGGGTCCACACCTCAGGGACGATTCCTCTGCCGCCCGGCTCCACGGCGGTGCTCTACACGGACGGCCTGGTCGAACGCCGTAGCGAGGACATCGACGAGGGTGTGGCCGCCCTGGAGCGCGCCCTGTCGGGCGCCAAGGGGTCGCCCCAGGTGGTCTGCGACCGGCTCATCCGGTCCCTGGGCGTCACCGCGGAGCACGACGACGACGTGGCGGTCCTCGTCGTCCAGCACCCCGCTCGTACGGGCGCGAGCGCGGAGCTCTTCCACAACGCCTCGCTCGAACTGCACGGCGGCATCGAGGCCGCCCCCAGAGCCCGCGCCTTCGCGACAGGCGTCCTGACCTCCTGGCGCTTTCCGGTGGCCCTCTGCGACCTGGGGGTCCTCGCCGCGAGTGAGCTCGTGGCCAACTCCCTCCAGCACGGCACCCCGCCGATGCGCCTGGGCCTGCGCCGGACGGACCGCCGCCTGATCATCGAGGTGACGGACGGGGACGACCACCTGCCGCGCCGCCGCCGCGCCGAACCGGCCGACGAGGCGGGACGCGGCATCTCCATCGTGGCGACCATCGCCACGTCCTGGGGCAGCCGTCGCACCCCCGGAGGCGGCAAGGCCGTCTGGTGCGAATTCGCGCTCCCGGACTGACCCGCCTCAGCGCGCGACGGTGGGCGCGCTGGCCGGCTCGCTCTCCGGCAGCGACACGGCGACCACCCGGGACGGCACCGCCGAGAGCGACGGCTTGTCCTGTACGGGCGTGAGCTGACGGCCCAGCTTGAGGGCCAGCACGGTGATGCCCAGGGAGAACAGTACGAAGGTCACGATGTACGGCCCGTGCAGCGCCGCCCCCATGGGCCCGCCCACGGCGGGCCCGACGGCCAGGGCCAGCTGCTTCACCAGGGCGAACGCCGAGTTGTACTGACCGACCATGGCCTCCGGCGCCAGATCCGCGACGAGCGGCGCCACCGTCGGCGACAGCATCGACTCACCCAGCCCGAACAGGGCGTACGTCGAGATCATCGCGGCCGTCGCCATGGTCTGGCTGCCGTGACCGAGGCCCGCGTACCCCGCCACGATCCAGGCGAAGGCCCAGATCAGACCGACCCACGCGATGACCCTGCTGCGGCGGCGCCGTTCCACGAGACGGAGCACGACGAACTGCGCGACGACGATGACCGCGGTGTTGGCGGCCAGCGCGATACCCAGGGTGGACGGGTCGATCCCGGCGGCCTCGGTGCCGTAGGCCGCGAGACCGGACTCGAACTGTCCGTAGCAGGCGAAGAAGATCACGAAGCCCAGCACGCACAGCTGCACCATGGCCCTGTGCGAGAGCAGCACCCGCAGCCCCGCCTTGGGTGCCGTGCCGTCGGCGGGCGTCGCTTCCACGAGGGAGGGAGAACGCGGCATGCGCACCGTGGCCGCGACGACACCGAGCACCACGAACATCGCGGCCTCGATGAGGAAGAGCAGGGTGAAGCTCGACGGGCGGTCGACGTCCACGAGCTGCCCGCCCACCAGGCCACCGATGCCGAGGCCGAGGTTCTGCAGGAAGAACTGCATCGCGAAGGCGCGGGTACGGGTCGAGGCGCTCGAGCACCACACCAGCATCGTCGCGAGGGCCGGCTGCATGACGGCGGTACCGGCGCCGAGGACCGCGGCGGAGAGCACGGCGGAGGTCACGCCGTCCGAGATGCCCAGAGCGCATGCGCCCACAGCGGCCGCACCGGCGGCGACGATCAGCACCGGCAGGGGGCCGCGCCGGTCGATGGCCCGCCCGGTGAACGGCAGCACAGCCAGCGCCGCCATGGCGAAGACGGCCAGCACGACACCTGCCGTACCGGCACCGAGATCCCGCACCTGCGCCACGTAGACGTACAGATACGGGACGGTGAACCCGAGGCCGAACGCGCTCAGCGCGCTTCCCACCTGGATCCGCCGCAGCGCTGCGCCCATCTCCCTGGTCACACTCACCTACCTCAAAACACGATTTTCCAGAACACGAACCAGTAGACTTTAACACTAAAGTTAGACACTGAACTCTTCACCTTGAAGGACTTCGACGGATGGAGAGCGTGCGATACTGCCCGCCATGTCTGACACCACCGAGCAGCCCGAGCTCCAGGAGCCGAGCCTCGACGAGCAGATCGCCGCCTACCAGCGCGAGTTCCGGGACCTCGATCCACAGGTCGAGCAGATCGTCTCCGCGCTGGGGAGGCTGAACCGCCGGATGAACGTCGCCTACGGCAGACAGGTCGCCGCCCTCGGCATCAGCAACGCCGAGTGGGAGGTGCTGAAGACCCTGGTCCTCTCCGGCACCCCGTACCGGCTGGGCCCGGGTGAGCTCGCCAAGCGTCTCGGCCTCACCCCCGCCGCGATGACCCACCGCATCGACCGCATGGCCGGCGAGGGCCTCGTCACGCGGGACAGGGACGAGAACAACCGGGTGCGCGTCATCGTGGAGCTCACCGACGAAGGCCGTACGAAGTGGCTGGAGGCGATGCGGATGGCCACCACCTTCGAGGAGGACCTTCTCCAGGACCTCTCGGGCGCCGAGCGCGGAGCACTGGGCGAGATCCTGATCCGGCTCCTGCGCCGTGTGGAGCACGAACAGCCGGACGCCGGCGGCCGGCTGACCGACCTGGACTGACGGTCTGCCGGGGCGGGGAGGGGGCTTGACAGGCCTCCCTCGCTTCCGTAAGGTTCTTCGAGTTGTCACGGAGCCGGTACGGTTCTGCGGCAGCCGATCCCGCCGCGAATGCGGCAACCAAACTCAGCACGATCTCCCAGCGGGGAGAATTTCGGCATGCCCGGAATTCAATGCGCAGGCTCGATTATGAGTCGCCGGGAGAATCCGCTAGAGTTTGAGCGTCGGAACGGCCCAACAGCCCGGAAGACAAACCCCGCTGACTGGGAATCAGGCCCGAAAGGATCTGATAGAGTCGGACTCGCCGGAAAGGGAAACGCGAAAGCGAAGAACTG
>NZ_JBVHKB010000017.1:0-91167 GCF_055559735.1 Streptomyces sp. NPDC023573 | reverse complement strand
GAAGGGCGTGAGCGGCCGGGCAGGACGTTGACGCCTGCCGGACCGCCGGCTGTCGGCCCGGAGCTCCGCAACGGGCCGGAGAAGAAGGCCAGCGCGCCCTCGCTTCGCGCCACCGAGACCACCGAACACGAGGCGGGCGGACGGCCTGGTGGCCTCGCTGGAGGCCGGGGCGCAGTGTCTGGTGGTGGAGCCGGACGGATTCGCACCGGCCGCGTGGGACGAGGGCGTGCTGGTCGTAAGCCAGGCAGGGTTGGCCAGCACCCGGATTCGAACCGGGGTTTCCGCATCGGGTCGAACCCGAGTGCGGTGTCCTGGGCCGCTAGACGACGCGTGGCCGGCCACAGCGTACCCGCACTCCGGCCGACGACGCCTCTCCTTTTGCAGGTGGTGCTCCATTCATACACTCGCACACCACGGCACGGCGCCGGGTGCTGGAGGCGTTGGGTGAGGCCGGCGGTCTGTGCACCGCGCGACATGGAACGCGGACGGGGACGTCGTCGTCTGCACGCTCGATGCCAGGCACTACGGCCTGGACGACAAGCCGCCCTCCAAGGATGGAAAGCCGAGCGGATGACATAAGGCGGATACGTCGATCTGGGACAACTCGGGCGCGGATTCCATTCCGCACGCGGCCCTCTGAACCACCACACGCATTAACCGCTCGGGGAGGCACGGAATGTCAGCGATTCGGCTCAAGGAACACCAGGTAGATCAGCGCTCCGCGTGCGGGAAGTGGGCGGGATTCCGTGCAAGGTCATCTGTGCCCCCACAGGGTGCCCGGGGCACGATCGTGTCAGCGACCGGTTCGGGTAAGACGATCACGGCCCGCTGCGTGCGCGCTGGAGAGCTTCGCGGACGGCCGGATCCTCGTCACCGTCCCCACCCTGGACCTGCTCACCCAGACTGCCCAGGCGTGGCGGGCGGTGGGCCACCGGGCACCGATGGTCGCAGTGTGCTCGCTGGAGAACGACGCGGTGCTGAACGAGCTGGGCGTGCACACCACCACGAACCCGATCCAGCTCGCTCTGTGGGCCGGGCACGGGCCGGTCGTCGTGTTCGCCACGTACGCCTCTCTCGTGGACCGCGAGGACATCGACGCTCCCGTTGCCAGCGGGAGGTTCGCGGGCCGTTGGAGGCCGCTCTGGCGGGCGCACGGAACCGCTGGTGATCTTGGCCGTCCGTGGGCGGCGATCCATGGCAACGCCCGGACCCCGGCGGACTTCCGGCTCTACCTCACGGCGACCCCGCGCATCCTCGCCGCGGCCAGCCCGCAGAGGGGCGCCGGCGGCCAGGAGGCGGAGATCGCGAGCATGGCCGACGCCCCGGAGGGCACGTACGGCGCGTGGCTCGCTGGGTTCGAGATGTCCTTGAGATCCGCGACCCCTCCCCCGTCCTCGGGAAGTCCAAGGAAGCAGCGCTCCTGGAGCACGCCGCCGCGTACAACCTCCGTACGGTGATGACATTCCACCAGAAGGTCAAGGAAGCCCGCGCGTTCGCGGACAAGCTCGCGGAGACCGCTGCCGAGCTGTACGTCAACGACGCCTCCGACGCCGACCTGGCCGCCGGGTGCACCGGGCCTTCCTCGCCAGCGTTCGCGTATCACCGGCGAGCGGGGAGTCGACTCGATCTGTTTCGCGGAGACCCGCGGCTCGCAGGTGGAGATCGTGCAGAACATCGGCCGGGCGCTGAGGCTCAACAAGGACGGCTCCACCAGGCCGCCCGCATCATCGTGCCGGTGTTCCTGGAGCCCGGCGAGAACCCCGCCGACATGGTCGCCAGCGCCTCGTTTCGCCCCCTTGTGGCCGTACTCCAGGGCTTGCGTTCGCATGGCGAACGTCTCCGTCGAGCAGCTCGCTTCCCGCGCGCTGACGAGCGGGAGGCGCAAGGTCCACGTCCGGCGGGACGATAACGGGCAGATCGTCGGGGCCGACGGCGAGGATGACAGCTACGGCGAGGACCAGGGGCACCACCACACCCAGGTGCTCCACTTCTCCACCCCGCGCGACGCCGCCACCATCGCAGCCTTCCTCCGCACCCGCGTCTACCGGCCCGAGTACCTGGTCTGGCTGAGGGCTGCCAAGCCCTCACCCGCTAGCGGAAAGAGAACGAGATCACCGGCCTCCACGCCGTGCGGCTACGACGTCGAAATCGGAACGACGAAGGCGTTTCCGCGCGGCTGGGACTGCCCCTGGCGCTGAACTGGCAACGGCACTACCGCGTCCTCGCCGACCTGGTCAACGCTGACGGCCACCTGCCCACCATCGCACCCGGGGTGCTGTTCGACGGCGATGACGTCGGACGGTGGCAGGAGCGGCAACACGAGGCGCACACCTGGGCGCAGCTATCCCCCGAGCAGCAGGAACGACTGACCGAACTGTGCGTCCAGCCCGCCGGGCCCCCCTTCCCCACCCAGGCGGCCACGCATACGACGAAGGGGCCGAGCAAGGCGCAGGCGGCGTTCCGACGCGGCCTCGCCGAGCTCGCACAGTGGGTCGAGCGAGAAGGCGCCCACCGCCCCGTCCCGCCGGCTCTCGAATACCAAGAGCCGGCGGGACAAACTCACCGCCGACCAGCTCGCCACCCTCGCAAAGCTGGGTATGCACTTGGCGTGACACGTGACTGCCGCCAGGACTGTGCCCGGCTCCCACCGCTGACCGCGGTCGCATTCTGCTCCGGCCGATCCGATCAAGCGCGGGAACCCGTCACCAGCAGATTGCACAGGGCCAGCCAGCGAGTCGCCCGAACACGTCCTCGAAGCGATTGCAGGCCTCGCTGTCGACCTGCTCGAAGCACCCTTCCCGGTCGCGGGTGAGCTGGTGCGCGGGCCCCATATGGTCGAAGTCTCGGCGTGCCACCTGCTTGCGGCGGACGACACCGATCCGCATGAGGACCGCAGTGGGACTGCCCGGGACAAGCAGACCCGACTCGTTCACCACCACGTTCGTAGCCTTGCGGCAGAGCGCAGAGGCAATCCATGGCAACAAGCAGGTCCCCGATCTCCGCAGGTCCCGGGCAACCCATCGATCTGGCCGATAAAGGTGAGGGTCGACCTCCTCGACGTCAGCGGCCTTCACGGCGCTGACGGCCCCGGCGGTCACCCGGCAGTCACCGCCCCGACGACGATCAGGTAGTCGGACCATCCGCACGAGGAAGACGAAGCCGCTGCCGCCTTCCACTGCCAGTAGCGCCCGGGCCCTCCAGGAAGAAGGCGCTGGACATCGAAGCACCCCTGGGCGGCTGCCACCTGCACGATCGTCCTGGCGTCGGCCGACGAGCTGACCGGTGCGATGATTACTCCGGAGGTGAGATCCATGACGGGGCCCGGTCGTGGATGGCGCGCAACCTTCGACCACGCGAACTCACCCCCCTGAACGAGCGCCCAGGCCTACACCTCGAGGACCGGCCGGTAAGTGCACACCTGAGCGCCCTTGCCGTTGGTGACCGCCGAGACCAGTTCGAGCCTGTTCATGACACCATCGCCGGGGAAAATCGTCTTGCCACCGCCGAGGATCACCGGCATGAGCATGAGCACCAGCTCGTCGGCCAGACCCTCACGCAGGAGAGTGCGCGCGAGCATGGGACTGCCCATCATCACCAGATCGCCGCCGTCGGTCCCGCGCAGTTCGCGGATACGGTCGACTGCGTCCTTCCCGGGGATGCGGACGGTGTGGGACCAGGACAGCTCGTCATCCCGCAGAGTCTCGGACACCACGTACTTCGGGAGAGAGTTCATCCGGTCAGCGAACGCGTCACCCGCCCGCTCGGGCCACGCCGCGGCCATCGCCTGCCACGTACGTCGCCCGTACAGGAGCGCATCGGCTTTGGCCAGCGTGCTGCTGTAGGCGCCGCCCACCACCTCGGGGTCGAAGAACGTGTGCGACCACCCGCCGTGGGAGAAACCGCCGTCCATATCCTCGTCGGGGCCGCCCGGCGCCTGCACGACGCCGTCCAGGCTCATGAACTCAACGATCACGATGCGCATGGTTCGCTCATTTCCTCGCTCCGGGTGTACGCACAGGAAGACTGCCGTACCGCCTGAATATCATCGCGACAGCCCGGTCGCGTCGCTGCGAGGTGGAGCGTGTGTCGTGCACCAGCGTGATCACGGCACAAGGAACGGGACCGTACAGAGGTCCGGCAGGCCGCCCCCGCACGCCAGGAGCACGACCTGCACGGGAAGGCACGGTGTGGCGCCGCCTTCTCCCGCGCAGATCGTGATCCCGGTGTGCGTCGGCCGTGCAGCCGTTGTCCAGTGGCTCAGGTCCGTACCGTTTGCTGCTCGTTCCGGTCCGGCTCGGCCGTTACTGTTCCAGCCGCCGCGTCCGTGTTCTCGGGCTCCGCGGCTGCGGGTCCGGTCGTCTCGGGATCCGACTGGGGGGTGGGCGGCATGTGGCGGAACCACCGCCACGCACACACCGCCAGCGCAACGAACAAGACACAGGCCAGCGCACCCACCAGATTGAGCCCGGAAGTGAACGCCCCGCGGGCGGAACTGACCAGCTCACCCGCCGCCGGCTCGGACGAGTTCCGGGCCACGGCGAGAGCGTTCGCGATGCTTTCCCGGGCGGACGCTGCCGCTTCGGCCGGCAGGCCGTCGGGGATCGTGAGCTGATCGCGGTAGACGAAGGTACCGATGCTGCCCAGGATGGCGATGCCGGCCGCGACACCGAACTCACCGCTGGTCTCCGAGAGCGCCGACGCCGAGCCGGACTTCTCCGGAGGAGCCGCGCCCAGGAGCATGGCGTAGCCCAGTGCCACCGCCGGGCCGAGACCCGCGTTGATCAGGATCGAGCCGATCACGACCATCAGCAGGCTGTCGTCGCTGGGGACCTGGGCGAGCACCGCGTAGCCCGCCGCCGAGACCAGCAGTCCGGCCGCCATGAGGTAGGCGGGGCGGAACTTCTGGGACAGCCCGGTGCTCACGCCGATGGCGACGAGCGTGGCGATCGCGCCAGGCACGAGCCAGAGGCCCGTGGTCAGCGGCGAGAGCCCTTCGACCATCTGGAGCTGAAGGTTGACCAGCAGCAGGCTGCCACCCGTGATGGTGCCAACCATCAGGCCCAGCACCAGGGCGCCGCGGTAGACGCGGATCTTGAACAGGGCGAGGTCCAGCAGCGGGTCGGTCAGCTGGCGCTGCCGCCGGACGAACAGCACGCCGAAGAGCACGCCGGCGGCGACGGCCACGAGCGGCATCGGTGCCCAGCCGCGGGCGAGTTCCTTGAGTCCGTAGATGAACGGGAGGATGGTCATCAGGGAGAGCCCGACGCTGATCAGGTCCAGGCGTCCGGCCTCGGAATTGCGGTACTCCGGCAGCAGGACCGGCCCGGCGATCAGCAGCAGCACCATGACCGGGACGGCCAGCAGCAGTACCGATCCCCACCAGAACGACGACAGCATGGCGCCGCCGATGACCGGGCCGAGCACGCCGCCCCCGACGAAGCAGCTGGTCCACACCGCGATCGCGGAGGCGCGCTCCTTCGGGTTCTGGAACATGTTGGTGATCAGCGCCAGCGTCGACGGTGCGAGGGTCGCTCCGGCGATACCCAGCAGCGCGCGGGCAGCGATCAGCATTTCCGGGCTGGTGGAGTACGCCGCAACCACCGAGGCAACTCCGAAGAGGGCCCCTCCGATCAGCAGCAGTTTGCGGCGGCCCACGCGGTCGCCGAGGGTTCCCATGGTGACGAGGAGCCCGGCCAGCATGAATCCGTAGATGTCCAGGATCCACAACTGTTCACTGCTGCTCGGCTGGAGGTCCTGGGCGAGGTGCGGGAGTGCCAGGTACAGCACGGTCATGTCCACCGACAGCAGTAGCGCCGGCAGGACGAGAACCGTCAGTCCCAGCCATTCCCGGCGTCCTGCCTTGGCCGTCGGTGCATTCTCGGTGCTCGTTTGCATCGAGGATCCTTCCTTGATGTGGGTCGGGACGCAGCCGCACGCGACAGTGGTGTGCCTGCGACGGTGCGTTCTCGGGCCGGAAGGCTTCCCTTGTGCCGAGCGGCGTGAGGAAGCCTTCCGTCGGGGGTCGGTATCGCGTGCGACGACCTTGGAGGAGACGGTGGCCACACCGCCGGTCTTCGTGTTCGCAGAGAAGTGTTCGCGTCGAGGACCGTGAGCGCGTCCTGAGCCATGAGGCTCTCCTTTCCTCCAGATGTCACCTGGCCGGGGGTTCTCCGGCAGGGCTACGGACAAGCCGGGCGCGGCGTGCGATGCCCGCGTCCCCCGGTCAGCGCACCGGCCGGCCGGCCGTGCGGTTGAGCCACCACTGCACCAACATCAGGTTGACGATCCAGCCGACCCAGCGGGCCGCTTCCAGGAGGTAGTTGGGGTCCAGTTGCAGGCCCAGCCATCCGCTGACCAGGACGATGGAGGAGCCCCAGAAGTTGTTCATCACCATCGCGAAGGCGTACAGCATGAATCGGCGGTGCTCGGCGTAGCGGCGCTGCCGGATTCTGATGTATCCCATGACGGTGAAGGCCATCCACAGCACCGTCGCGACGGTGACGCCGAGCTTGCCCACGGGCGGGGCGAAGGGAACGATCACCAGCCCGAGCACTCCGGCGAGCATGGTGGTGGTCACGTACAGTCGGCCGCCCCAGCGGTGCACCGCCGGGTGTCGGCGGCGCAGCCAGGGCCATGCCTGGAAGATCGAGGTGAGCAGGGCGACGGTGGCGACCGCGATGTGCGTCATCAGCGTCGGGTAGTACAGGGGGAAGCCTTCGTGCGGCATCAGCGGTGCCGTCTGCCGGTCCAGGTACGGCATCGAGGTGTACGCGATGTAGCTGACGGAGAGCACGAACAGGGGGGCGATCCACGGCCGTCGCCACCACGGGCGCGAGGTGGCGGGGGCGGGCTTCTCTGGGCGAGGTGGCGCCGGGGGCGGGCTCACCGGCGCCTGGGGTCTTGCGAGGTTCTGGGCCACGGTCGTTCCTTACGTCAAGGCGGGCCGGGATCTCGCAGCCGCAGATCCCGCAACCGGTTTCGGAGGGCGCAGGTCGGACCGTGCAGACAGCGCCGTGTCCCGAATCAGCGTCACACCGCTGGATTCGCACCGGCAACTCTCAGGTTGCTGTCCTTGCACCGGGGGGCGTATCCGGGACCGTTGGTCCGGCCGACACTCAGGTGGGCGGGGTACTGATCGCCGTCGGGGAGGGGAGGCCGGTTCGGTGCCGGCCTCCCCCTCCCGGCCGGCGGGCTCCGTCAGCGGGCTCCGACGGGAGTTTCGGTGGTGGTGCCGGAGGTGGCCGGGGCCTGGCCGGTGAGGGTGGGCGGCATCGGGCCGGCCGGCGGCGGGCCCGGCCGGCGGTTGCGTGGCTGAGCTCCGAAGCGGCGCATCATCGGCTGTTCCACGGTGGTGAACAACAGCCACGACAGCGCCAGTGCTATGCCGGCCATCAGCACGATCATGGCGATCGAGAACGGTGTGCTGCCCGGTTCGGTGGTGCCGATCCAGTGACTGCCGAGGACGAGCACCTGCATGTGCACCAGGTAGAACGCGTACGACAGGTTGCCAAGGCGCACCATCGGACCGCTGGAGAGCAGGGTCGTCCGCTGCCGGTTGAGGTCGGAGACGGCACCGGCGGAGATCAGCAGGGCCAGCGGCACGACCATCACCCCCACCATCCTGAAGGTGGGCGGGAACATCGGGCCGATGGCGTACGCCGTGACCGAGAGCGCCGCCGCGCCGCCGAAGCTCAGCGGTATCCGGCGTCCGGTCAGCACGATCCGGGCCAGCAGCATGCCGAGTATGAACTCCAGCATGCGCACGGGCGGGAAGTGGAAAAGGATCCAGAACTGCTCCGGGCTCAGGCCGAGGAACGGCATGAGTTCCTTGTGCGGCAGCAGGTTCGCGGCCAGCAGCGGCACGACCAGGGCGATCACCGCCAGCAGGCCGATCGTCCACGCCCACAACCGTTCCGGTCGGATGCGGCCGACCAGCCGTATCAGCACCGGGAAGCAGAGGTAGAACAGCAGCTCGGCGGAGAGCGACCACGACACCGAGTTGAACGCGATCCGGACATCGAGCTGCGGGAACCATGCCTGGAGCAGCAGTGCGTTGACGAGTGCCTTGCGCTCGTCGAAGACCTGGTCCAGCACGGTGACCATGAGAACCGCGGTGACGAGGAGGATCAGCACGTGGTTCGGGAAGACGCGGACCAGCCGGCGGCGCCAGAACGTGCCGGTGCGGTCCGCGGGGCGTGCCACCCAGGTCAGGACGAAGCCGCTGAGCATGAAGAAGAAGCTCATGCCGGCCCACCCGCCCATGGTGACCAGGTCCGTGTAGCGCTGTCCCACACCGGGCGAGGCGAACAGCACGTAGTTGGTTGCGTGGAAGAGGAAGATCAGTACCGCGACGAAGAACCGCAGGCTCGTCAGCGATGGCAGCAACGGCGGCCGGCTGACGGCCGTACCGTCCCGGGTGGTCGATGGCGTCAAGACACACCTTCTTGAGGAGCGGGGAGGGATACGGCCACGGCAGGGCATCCATGACGCCGGACCTGGCCGGGAATGGATGTGATAGTGCGCCCCGGTAGCTGAACGCGCACCTTCCAACGTGCGGTGTCGCGGGGCGGGCGGAGCCGTGAAACGGCCCGTCGGGCCATGGTGTGTGATCCGGCCCCCGGGCCACAGGCTGCCGGAATGACAGCAGCACGCGGCCGCCGCCGGTGGGGCGGCAGCCGCGTGCTGTCCGGCGGGGGAACCGGCCGGTGGCGCGCTTCCGTCAGATGAGACAGGGAGCGGGCGGGGGCAACGTTCCCGTCACTGCCCGGCGGGCGGGATGTTGCTGTTCTGGCGGAACAGGTTGGTGGGGTCGTAGGTGCGCTTGATGGCTCGCAGCCGCTCCCAGGTCGCCTTCGGGTACGCCTCCTCGATGCGTGCCTTGCTGTCGTCGGCCAGGAAGTTGACGTACACACCCGGCACGCCGTTCTGGAGCTCCTTGGTGAGCTCCTCTGCCCAGCGGGTGTGGGTGTCGGCCTCGGCGGGGTCCATGTACATGGCCGCCAGGTTGACCATCACCTTGCGGTCGCGGTGGGCGAAGGCGGTCGCGTCCTTCGAGATCCGGGCCATGGCGCCGCCGAGCACGCGCAGCTGGACGGCGGGCACGGTGGCCGTCGATGTCCTGATCCGCTCCAGGATCGTCGCGGCGACGCGGGTGTCGAGGCTGTCCACGAACAGGTTACGGGCCGCGGCGACCGGGTGCGCGTCCTCGTCCTCGGGCGGGTAGACACCGGGGTAGGGCATCGGCGCGATCATGTCGGCGATAGGCGTGTCCAGGGCCCGGAAAGGAGCGATGGCCTGCTCGGCCGCTTCGCCCTCGCCCGCGTAGACCATCATGGCCATGACGACCGGACCGCCGTGGAACTCCTCGGGGACGAACGGCAGCAGCGCCGCCGGCATGATGTTGATGATGCTGGTCAGCTCGTCCGGGGCCTGCTGGGAAAGCTCGACGAAGCCCGCGACGACCTCAGGAGTACCCGGCAGAACCAACAGGCCACCCAGGACCGTGGTCAGCTCGTGCATCCGGAACTTCATCCGGGTCACCACACCGAAGTTACCGCCGCCGCCGCGGATCGCCCAGAACAGGTCGGGTTCATGCTCGGCGTCGACCCGGTGCAGCTCCCCGTCCGCTGTGACCACTTCGGCGGCCAGCAGATCATCGATGGTGAGTCCGTACTTACGGACCAGATAGCCGATACCGCCACCGACGGTGATACCACCGAGGCCGACACTGCCGGTATCCCCGAAGCCCGTGACGAGACCGTGCTCGGCGGCGGCGTTGGTGAAATCACCGGCGGTCAGGCCGCTCTCGACCCACGCGGTACGGGTCCCGGTGTCGATCTGGAGGTCGCGCATCGAGGACACGTCGAGCACGATGCCCCCCTCGGTGAGACAGAACATGCTGTGCCCGCCGCACTTGACCGCGAGAGGAACTCCGGTGTCGCGGGCCAGCCTGACGACCTGTGCCACGTCGTCCGCACCGGCCGGACGCACGATCACGGCCGGCTGCTGGTCCATGCCGCCCAGGTAGGCCGTGCGGGCCTTGTCGTAGCCGTCGTCTCCGGGTTCGAGCACCTGGCCGCTGACCGTGGCGCGCAACTGCGCGACCGGCACGATGCCCTGCTCGATGACCGCGTTGCTCTTTTCCACCATGGAAGGTCTCCTCATGTCTTGCGGGGGCTGGGTCGCCAGGGCGCGATCGGCCCCGTACGGATGGGTCACCGGGAAACGGACGGGCACAGGGGTGCCGGTCGAGCAGCCGGGGCACATGCCGATGAGGCGGTGATACGGGCACCGGCACTGGCACTGGCACTGGCACTGGCACCGACGGATGTGTTCACGTCGTGATCGGGAAGTGCGGGCATCAGAGACTCTCGTAGGGGCACGTGGCTACGTTCATCATCGTGTGGGCGAGGGGTGCGACGCATCTTCTGGATTGCTGTGCTCCGGCCACTTCTCCGTTGCTGCATTCCGGGCGACGGCAAACCAGGAGATGCCGGTCGTGGGTGGCGGTGTGAACCATCGACATGGGTCCACACCGTCTCAGAATGGAGCTGCACGATGCGCTTTCTCTCCGACCATGACGACCTCACCGTGGCGGTAGTCGGTTTCGGGTACGTGGGTTCCTGCATCGCGGCGACCCTGGCCGAGAACGGATTCGACGTCATCGGGATCGACACCGATCCTCTCCTGGTCAAGGAGCTGGACCGGCGGGAGTGCCGGTTCAATGAGCACGGTCTCGCCCGAATGCTGTTCTCAGGACTGGATTCGGGGCGTCTGCGGATGACGACCGACCCGGCACAGGCGGGTGCCGCCGATGTCGTACTGATCACCGTCGGCACGCCGGTGCGCGACGACGGCTCATTGGAGGACGGTCAACTACGAGCAGCCGCGTTGGAGTTGAGTGCCCATCTGCGTCCCGGTCAGTTGGTCGTCCTGAAGTCCACGGTGCCGCCCGGCACCACGCGCGATCTGCTCGCTCCGTTGCTGGAGACGCATGGCCTGGTGGCGGGCGAGGATTTCGGGCTGGCCTTCACGCCGGAGCGGCTCGCTGAGGGAACGGCGTTGCGGGAGCTGTGTACCTTCCCGATCGTGGCCGGTGGGCTGACTCCGGAGTGCGCGGCGTCGGCCGGTGCGTTGTGGCAGCGCACGCTGGGGGTGGAGATCGTGCCGATGGACACCCTGGAGGCCGCCGAGATCGTCAAGCTGGCCGACAACTGGTGGATCGATCTGAACATCGCTCTGGCCAACGAGCTGGCCAAGCTGTGCGCGCTCTACGGTGCGGACGTGCTCGACGTCATCGGCGCCGCGAACACCATTCCCAAGGGCGGCGGCAACGTGAACATCCTGCTGCCCAGCATCGGGGTCGGCGGGTCGTGCCTGACCAAGGACCCGTGGATGGTGTGGCACACCGCCGACGAGCGCGGCGTACGTATCCAGACCGCCGCGGCGGGCCGGCAGGTCAACGCCGGGATGCCGGACTACACCGCTGAGCTGGTCCTCGACGAGCTGGCCGCGCTCGGCAAGGACCCGGCGGTCTCCACGGTGGCCGTGCTGGGCCTGGCGTTCAAGAACGACACCGGTGACCTGCGTGCCACGCCCACGCTCGGAGTGGTCGAGAGGCTGAGGGCGAACGGGGTCACCGTTCGTCTCTACGACCCGCTGGTGAACCGGGGAGCGGCGGCGGAGCTGTTCGGCACGGAGCTGGAGACCTCTCTCGACGACACGGTGCGGGGCGCCGACTGTGTCGCGGTGCTCGCGCTGCACCGCGACTTCCTCGGCATCGACTTCGCCGCCCTGCCCGTCGCCGAACCGTGCCTGCTGCTCGACGGCCGCGCCTACTACCCGAAGGACACGATCGCCGGGCTGCGCGAGGCGGGGTACGTCTACCGGGGCATCGGCCGCGGTGACACCCCGGTGGCCGCACGGGCGACGTACCGGCCGGTCCCGGCCGGTACGGAGAACGTCCGCTACCTGAAGGCGAGCTGACGGGCAGGCGGGCCGCCACCGGCCCCCGCGCGCGGGGGCCGGCCGGCTCAGTCCGTGGGGCCGGGCCTGGCCGCGGGCGTCGCGCCGCTGTCGGGCAGGCTGAGCCACCAGGGGTTCTCGCGCGCCCATTCGATGGTCCTGGCGAGTCCTTCGCGCAGGTCGGTGGTGTACTTCCAGCCCAGGGTGCGGCTGATCTTGGTGGTGTCGGGGACACGCCTTCGCAGGTCCTGGTACCGGTCACCGAGCCTGTCGTGGGTCTCGACCGGCACGGTCGTTCCGATACCGGTGAGCTCGCCGAGCAGGCTGCTCAGCTCGGTGACGGTCGTCTCCACGGAGCTGCCGACGTTGAAGCATTCCCCGAGGGCGCTTTCCTGGGTGCCGGCGGCGATGGTGGCGTCGACGGCGTCCTGGACGTAGGTGAAGCAGCGGGTCTGGCCGCCGTCGTCGTAGACGACCGGCGGGTGGCCGTTCAGCGCCCGGTGGATGCTGCGGCTGACGACGAACGCCGGTCGCTGGCGCGGACCGTAGACGTTGAAGTAGCGCACCACGGACATCTTCAGGCCCCGGTCACGGGCGTAGGCGAAGGCCAGGTGTTCGGCCAGCGCCTTGCTCGACGAGTAGCACCAGCGGTCAACGCCGGTGCTGCCCAGGACCCGGTCGTCGTCCTCGCTCCAGGGGACCGCCGGGTTCTTTCCGAACACCTCGCTGGTGCTGGCCACCACGACCCGCGCGCCGGCCCGGGAGGCCAGGTCCAGCACGTTGCGGGTGCCCAGGAAGTTGATCTCGATGACGTCGAGGGGGCGGTCCAGGTAGCGGTCGACGCCGACGACGGCGGCGAGGTGGTAGACGGTGTCCACACCCTCGTCGATGACCTCGGCAAGCTGTGCCGTCTCCCGGATGTCGCCGGTGACGTAGTGCACCGAGGGCGAGGACCGCTGGTCGGCCGGCGGCGTACCGCCGTCGAAGACGACGACCTCCTCGCCCCGCCGGACCAGTTCATCGACCAGATGGCTGCCCAGGAACCCGCACCCTCCGGTGACCACGACGCGACCCATGACCGCTACCTCCCGATCCCGGTGGGGACCGCCGCCGCGGCCGGTCCGACACCGCTCGTTCCGACGGCCGCAGCCGCGGCGTTCCCCTGGCACGACACACGTCCTGGCAGGGAACCGGATGAGACAAGACCCGATAGTGAATTCATGGAAATCACTCTCCGGACCGGCACCCTCGCACCGCATCTCCTGGTATGCCCTGAGCTCCCGGCCTTCGCCGCAAGGCAGGAGATGCGGCGGAATTCCCCTCCGTACGACGATGGCCGGAACTCACGACCGCAAGGAGCGCCGATGCCCGCCCACCGTGTCAGCCCGATATGAGTACGCTCGTCGATCTCGCCGCCCGGCTCGCCGTCTCGGCGCGTGCTACCACGTCCCGGGTCAGCCCGGACGCCGACGCGTGGGTCGATGAGGAGAGAAAGAAGCCGTTCGAAAGCTCCCTGATCACGCTGGACGAACTGACCGGCCCGGACGGCTGGTTCTTCGATTCCGACACCGGGAACCTGAAACATCGCAGCGGCCGGTTCTTCACCGTGGAGGGTATGCATGTCCGGACGAACCACGGTCCTCTCCCGGAATGGTGGCAGCCCATTCTCGTCCAGCGGGATATCGCCATCCTCGGCGTCATAGCCAAGGAGTTCGACGGTGTACTGCATTTTCTTCTGCAGGCCAAGATGGAGCCCGGCAACGCCGGCCTGGTGCAGCTGTCACCCACGGTCCAGGCGACGCCGAGCAACTACACCCGGGTGCATCGCGGAAAGCGCACTCCTTACGTCGAGTACTTCACCGAGCCGGGCAGGGGGCGGGTCCTCGTCGACGCCCTCCAGTCGGAGCAGGGTGCCTGGTTCCACCTCAAACGGAACCGGAACATCGTCGTCGAGGTCACCGGCGACGTGCCCGTCCACGATTGCTACCGCTGGCTGACCCTGGGGCAGATCCGCCGGCTGCTCCAGCAGCCCAACGTCATCAGCATGGATACCCGGTCGGCCCTGGGATGCCTTCCGGTCGCGGCCCCGGCGGGCGGGCTGGACGGCCTTGACACGGCGGTCGGCGGCCATGGGCACTGCGTGGAGCCGGACGGCCTGCACACGATGACGGAGATCCTCAGCTGGTTCACCGGCCGCAAGAGTGACCACGAGCTGACCGCCCGCCTGGTCCCGATGAACTCCCTGGTGGGGTGGCGACGGGACGCCGAGAGGATCTCCCGCGAGGACGGCGGGAACTTCAGCATCGTCGGTGTCCGGGCCGATGCCCGCACCCGCGAGGTGCACAGCTGGCAGCAGCCACTGCTGGCGCCTCATGGTCTCGCCCTGGCCGGGCTGATGGTCCGCCACATCGGCGGGAAGCTGCATGCTCTGATCCGTGCCGAAATACTGCCGGGCAACCGGGACACGGCCGAGTTCGGTCCGACCGTGCGGTTCATGATGGACGACGACGCCAGTACCCCGGCGGACCGCCGCCCGGAATTCCTCGACCACATGCTGGCGGCGCGTGAGAACGTCCGCTACGACGTCGTACAGTCCGAGGAGGGAGGGCGTTTCTTCCATGCCGAGACCCGCTATCTCGTGGTGGAGGCCGACGACAGCTTCCCGCTCCAGGTGCCCCCGGATTTCGCCTGGATCTCGGTCGAGCAGCTGATGGCGCTCCAACGGCACAGCTATTACCTCGGTATCGAGGCAAGAACCCTCCTGTTCTGTCTCAACAGCCTGTGACCTGAAGGACTTCCCGAAAAGGGCGTGCGCGGTCCGTCACCGGCCGGGGCCGCAATCCAAGAGACGCTCTGCCGAGCCGTCCGCCGCGATACTGACAGCACTGTCACCGGCGGCGAGACGCCCTGCGATGTGATGTGCCGCCCGGCTGCGCGACGGAGCAGCAGAGAGCCGAGCCGGCCACCTAACGGACGAGAGGACACTGATGGCCATTCACGTATGGGATTACCTGCGGGAGTACGAAGCCGAGCGCACGGACATCCTCGACGCGGTCGAGACCGTGTTCAGCTCGGGGAAGCTCGTCTTCGGTGAGAGCGTGGGCAGCTTCGAGGAGGAGTTCGCCGCCTACCACGGAGCGGCGCACTGCGTCGGCGTCGACAACGGCACCAACGCTGTCAAGCTCGGTCTGCAGGCCCTGGGTGTCCGTCCCGGCGACGAGGTCATCACCGTCCCCAACACGGCGGCGCCGACCGTGCTGGCCATCGACGCGGTGGGCGCCACCCCCGTGTTCGTCGACGTGCTTCCCGACACCTACCTGATGGACACGGACCAGGTGGCCGACGCCATCACCGAGCGCACCTCGTGCCTGCTGCCGGTCCACCTCTACGGCCAGTGCGTCGACCTCGACCCGCTCCAGGGGCTGGCCGAGCGCCACGGCCTGAAGATCCTCGAGGACTGCGCGCAGGCACACGGGGCTCGCCGCAACGGCCGGATGGCGGGGACCACCGGTGACGCGGGCGCCTTCTCCTTCTACCCGACCAAGGTCCTCGGCGCGTACGGCGACGCCGGTGCCGTCATCACCTCCGACGACACCGCCGAGCGGGACCTGCGCCGGCTGCGGTACTACGGCATGGAGGACCGCTACTACGTGGAGCGCACTCCTGGGCACAACGCGCGGATCGACACGGTGCAGGCCGAGATCCTGCGCCGCAAGCTGCGCCGCCTGGACGACTACATCGCCGCCCGCCGTGCCGTCGCCCGGCGCTACGCCGAAGGGCTCTCCGACACCGACCTCGTCCTGCCGCAGGTGGCCGCGGGCAACGACCACGTCTTCTACGTGTACGTCGTGCGCCACCCCCGGCGGGACGCCATCCTCGAGGCCCTGCGTGAGTTCGGCTTCGAGTTCAACGTCAGTTACCGGTGGCCGGTGCACACGATGAACGGGTTCGCGCATCTGGGCCACTCCACCGGTGACTTCCCCGTGACGGAGGCCGCGGCGGACGAGATCTTCTCGCTGCCGATGTACCCCTCGCTTCCCGAGGACCTCCAGGACCGGGTCATCACGGTTCTCCGCGACACCCTCAAGCGTGTCTGACGGCGGCGTGCCGAGCCGTTCGTGACGCCCGCTCGTGGCAGCTCTCCCATCTTCAGGCGGAAGGTCTCCTATGCGTATTCTCTTCGTCACCAACCCGTTCAGGGCGCATCTCTATGTGCAGGTGCCGCTGGCGTGGGCACTGCGGACCGCCGGCCATGAGGTGTGCATAGCCGGGCCGCCGGACATGGCCGAGGCCATCGCGCACACCGGGCTGAACGGCATTTCGGTGGGTGACGGTCTCTCCATCGAGGAGCGGATGGCTCAGGCCAAGCCGATCGAGGAACCTGAGGGCCCCTGTGACGCGCGGGGTGAGCGCGAGGGCACGTCGGTCCAGGGCGACTTCGGCTGGGGGGACCCTCACACCGAGTTGGAGGATCTCACCACGGGCGTGCGCGAGGTGTTCTTCCCGGACTCCACCTTCGACGACCTGGTCGGCTTCGCCCGGCAGTGGCGGCCCGACCTGGTGATCACGGACCCGACCGCGTTCCCCGGCGCGGTGGCCGCCCGGGTCGTCGGCGCGGCACATGCCCGGATGATGCTCAGCGTGGACCGGGTGGGTCAGCTGCGCGCGGCCTGCCGGGACCGGCTCGACTCGGACAGCGACCCGATGCGCGAGTGGCTGCAGCCGATCCTTCAGCGCTACGGCTGTACGTTCGACGAGTCGGTGGTGCTCGGGCAGTGGAGCATCTCCCCGATGCCGTCGTGGATCTGGCAGCCGGACGGTGTGCACTACCTGCCGATGCGGGCCGTGCCGTTCAACGGCCCCTCGGCCACGCCTCGGTGGGTGTACGAGGAGCCGGCCCGCAGGCGCATCGTCATCACGCAGGGCATCTCCCACCGTGACGCGACCATCGACGGGGTGTCGTCTTCGACCCGTGATCTGTTCGACGCGGTGGCCGGCCTCGACGCCGAGGTGATCGCGACCCTCAATGCCCAGCAGCTCGCCTCCGTGTCGGCGATACCGGACAACATCCGCACCGTCGACTTCGTCCCCTTCACCTCGCTGCTGCCCTCGTGCGCGGCGATCGTCCATGAAGGCGGTGTCGGGAGCTTCGCGACGGCGCTGGAGAACGCCGTCCCGCAGGTCATCGTTCCCAATGACTTCAAGGTCGAGAAATGGTGGGGTCCGGTGGCGATCGGCACGGGGCTCGAGAACCGCGGCGCCGGTGTGTACGCGGCCAATTCCAGCACGCTGACGGCCGAAGCGCTGCACAACGGTCTCAAGCGGGTTCTGGAAGACCCGTCCTATGCGGCGAACGCCGCACGGCTGCGCACCGAGGTGAGGGCGATGCCGAGCCCGAACGACATCGTGCCGGCCCTGGAGAACCTGACCGCCACATACCGCACATCGCGTCCTCGATGACCATCAAGTGGAAGGCATCATGAACATCACCGAGTGCACCGAGTGCCGCATCTGCGGCAGCCACGACCTGCTGCCGGTGCTCGACCTGGGAACTCAGGCGCTGACCGGCATCTTCCCCCGCCCCGGGGAGGTCGTGCCGACGGCCCCGCTGGAGCTCGTCAAATGTTCCCCGGACGGTTGCGGCCTGGTGCAGCTGCGGCACACCGCCGACCTGTCCCTGATGTACGGCGAACACTACGGCTACCGCTCGGGCATCCGCCCGTTCATGATCAACCATTTGCACGGCAAGGCCGCCCGGCTGGCCTCCATGGTCGGCCTCGGCCCAGGCGATCTGGTCCTCGACATCGGCGCGAACGACTCCACCCTGCTGCAGGGCTACGCGGCCGAAGGTCTCACCCGGGTGGGCATCGATCCCACGGGCGACAAGTGGCGCCAGTACTATCCCGAAGACATCGATCTCATCCCGGACTTCTTCTCCAAGGCGGCCTTCACCCGACGCTACGGCGACCGCAAGGCCAAGATCGTCACCTCGATCGCGATGTTCTACGACCTGCCCGACCCGACCGGGTTCATGGCCGACATCCGCGACATCCTCGACGACGACGGCGTGTGGATGGTCGAGATGAGCGACCTGGCCTCCATGATCGAGGCGCTGGCCTACGACGCGGTGTGCCAGGAGCACCTGGAGTACTACTCGCTGCGCCAGATCGAGTGGATGGCCGAAGAGGTCGGTCTCATCGTGTCCACGGCGGAGCTCACCGACGTCAACGGCGGCAGTCTCTGCCTCACGCTGGTCAAGGACTCCGGCCGGCACACGATCGACACCGCGTCCATCGAGCGGATCCGCGAACGGGAGGCGGCGCTCGAACTGGACAGCATGGCCACGTACGAGGAGTTCGCACGCCGGGTACGCGCGCACCGCGACGAACTGCGTGCCTTCCTCGACGCGTCGCGCAAGGCGGGCAAGCTCACGATCGGGTACGGGGCGTCGACCAAGGGCAACGTGGTTCTCCAGTACTGCGGGATCACCGCCGACGACCTGCCGTACATCGGCGAGGTCAGTGCGGAGAAGCACGGGGGCTTCACCCCCGGCACCGGCATTCCGATCATCTCGGAGGAGGACGCCAAAGCGCTTGGCCCCGACCAGTTGCTGGTGTTGCCGTGGGCTCACCGCGGCGGGTTCGTCGAGCGTGAGCAGGAGTACCTGGCGGCGGGCGGCACGCTGGTCTTCCCGCTGCCGGCCATCGAAGCGGTCTGATCCGGACGGTCACCGGCCGGCCGGTGGCGCCCCCGCGCGCGGGCGGTTCACGCACGTCGGAAGATGCGGTGCGGTCCGCGCGCCGGAGATGCTCGGCCACGAACCGAGGACGTGTTCACGAGCGGCCGGCAGCGGTCGGTGAAGAAGGGCTGAGCCAGTGATCGGATGCCGAATCTGCGGCGGTGTGGTCGAGGAGTTCCTGGACCTGGGGCTCCAGCCGCTGCCCGACGCGTTCCTGCGCCCCGGCGACGTCGGCGCGGAGTACTTCCACCGGCTGGCCGTCGGGCGCTGCGTGACCTGCACGGTGGTCCAGCTGACCGACGAAGTGCCTCGCGAGCAGGTGTTCCACCACGACTACCCGTACCGCTCCGCCCAGTCCGCGGCGATGCGGGAGCACTTCACCCGCACCGCCCTGGGCTTCGTCGACACCGAGCTGGCCGGGATACGGGACCCCTTCTTCGTCGAGATCGGCTGCAACGACGGGACTCTGCTGCGGACCGTCGCGGGGGCGGGAGTACGTCACCTCGGTTTCGAGCCCTCCGGCGGAGTGGCGGACGTCGCGCGGGGGCAGGGTGCGCGCGTACGCGAGGACTTCTTCGAGGAGGCGACCGCGGCCGCCGTCCGCGAGACCGACGGACCGGCCGACATCATCTACTCGTCGGACACCATCAGCCAGATCCCGTACACGGCCTCGCTGCTGCGCGGGGTGGACGCTCTGCTCAGTCCCGGCGGCATCTTCGTCTTCGACGATCCCTACCTGCGGGACATGGTGGAGAAGACCTCGTTCGACCAGATCTGCAACGAGCGCTTCTACCTGTTCTCGGTCCGTTCCGTGCGGGCCATGGCCGAACGGTTCGGGTTCGAGCTCGTGGACGCCGAGCGGCTGCCGATGTACGGCGGGGGCGCCCGCTACACGCTGGCCCGTGCCGGTGCCCGCCGGCCGTCGCCCTCGGTGGCCCGGCTGGTCGCCGAGGAGAATGCCCTGGGCCTGGCGGAGACCGAGGTGCTCCAGCGTTTCGCGTCCTCGGTGACCCGCATCCGCGAGGACCTCGTCGCGTTGCTGAGCTCCCTCCGGGAGAGTGGCAGGACCGTCGCCGGCTACGGAGCGACTGCCAAGAGCGCGACCGTCACCAACTTCTGCGGCATCGGGCCCGGCCTCGTCCCCTACGTGTGCGACTCGACCCCTGCCAAGCAGCACAGGCTGAGCCCGGGCATGCATATTCCGGTCACCCCGCCGGAGAGGTTCAGAGCTTCTCCGCCGGACTACGCGCTGCTCTTCGCCTGGAACCACGCCGAGGAGATCATGGCGAAGGAACAGCGGTTCCGCGAGGGCGGCGGCAAGTGGATCGTGTACGTGCCTGAGGTACGGGTGATCTGACCCCGCAAGGCCGCTTCCCCGGCCCCCGCCCACGAATCGACGAACGGACCGTCCGATGAAGGGAATCGTCCTCGCCGGTGGCAGCGGTTCGCGGCTGTTTCCGCTGACCTTGGCCACATGCAAGCAACTGCTCGCCGTCTACAACAAGCCGATGATCTACTACCCGCTCTCCGTGCTGATGCTGGCCGGGGTCCGGGACATCCTGGTCATCTCGACGCCGTCCGCGGTCCCTGCCATGCGGGCCCTGCTCGGCGACGGCTCGAAGCTCGGCCTCAACCTGTCGTACGCCGTCCAGGACGAGCCGCGCGGCATCGCCGACGCCTTCCTGATCGGTGCCGGCCACATCGGCGGCGACAGCTCCGCGCTGGTCCTGGGCGACAACGTCTTCCACGGTGCCGGTCTCCCCGGACTGCTGCGCCGCTCCCGGGCCGCACTGGACGGCTGCACCCTGTTCGGTCACCGCGTGTCCGACCCGGAGCGGTACGGCATCGGGGAGGTCGATTCCGGGGGCAGGCTGGTCTCCATCGAGGAGAAGCCGCCGCGTCCGCGTTCCGACAAGGCGATCACCGGCCTGTACCTCTACGACAACGAGGTCCTCGACATCGCCCGGGGCGTCGCCCCCTCGCCCCGCGGCGAGCTGGAGATCACCGATGTCAACCGCGAGTACCTCAAGCGCGGCCGGGTCCACATGGCCGAGCTGGACAGCGGCTGCACCTGGTTCGACTGCGGCACCCACGACTCGCTGATGGCCGCCGGCCAGTACGTGCAGTTCATCGAGGAGTACGAGGGCGGACGGGTGGGCTGCCTGGAGGAGATCGCGCTGCGGATGGGCTTCATCGACGCCGAGGCCTGCTATCGGCTCGGGGACGGAATGCGGCAGTCGGCCTACGGCCGGTACCTCACCGAGATCGCCGGCGCGCTGGACTGAGCCGCACGCCGCCGGACTGCGGGAACGCCCTCACGCGTCACCCCGGACGGCCCCGCAATCCAGGAGATGCCCCCTCCCCGGGCCGGGTGTGACGCTGCCACGGTGAACATCGGCCGGACGAGAAGGGTTACTCATGAGCGGCGATCTCGCTGAGAAGACGGGCCTCCTCCTGATCGAGGAGAAGGTGTCGGCCATCTGGAACGAGTTGCTCGGCGCCGAGGCCGCCCGGCAGGAGGACGCGACGTTCTTCGAGCTGAGCGGCGAGTCCATATCGGCGGTGCGGATGGTCGCGCGCGTCGAGGAGGACCTCGGCGTGCTGATCGAGGTCGGCGACATCTTCGAGGAGGACCCCACGCTGTCGTCGTTCATCGGCCTGGTCGCCGAACGCGCCGGCACCGGCGCGTAGGGGGGCCGGGTGGGAACCGGCGTGCACCGTAGGGATACCGAGCTGAGGAAGGTGAACCGGTGATGACGGGTCTGGTCCGGGTGGCGCCCGACGCCGATCCCGACGAGGTCGTGGAGATCCTGGAACGGGACGGGGGGGTGGTCGTCGAGGACTTCGCCGATCCTGCCGTACTCGAGGGGCTGTGGCACGACCTGGGCCCCGCTCTGGAGTCCCGGGCCTACGGGGACGACTGGTACAACGGCACCCGTACCCGGCGGGTGTCCTCTGTCTTCGCTCGCACGGACCGGCTGACGCCCGTGGTCACCCATCCGCTGTATCTGGAGGCCGCGCGCAGGATCATGCAGCAGCCGGTGCCGGTCTGGATCGGGCGCTCCCGGGTGGAGATGACGCCGAGCATCCAGATCAGTGGTACGCAGCTCATCCAGATCCACACCGGCCAGGGCAAGCAGCCGCTGCATCGCGACGACGCGCTGCATCTGCGCCGCCATCCCGGGCCCACCAGCCGGGTGCAGCTGATGCTGGCCATGAGCGACTTCACCGCCGACAACGGCGGCACCCTCGTCATTCCGGGCAGTCATCACTGGGACGACGAGCGGCCGCCTCACGCCGGGGAGGCGCTGCCGACCGAGATGCGCGCCGGGTCGGCCCTGATCTGGCTGGGCGGTGTGTACCACGGCGGTGGCAAGAACATCACGGACTCCCCGCGCACCGGTCTGACGATCGCTCTGGACCTGGGCAACCTGCGCCAGGAGGAGAACCAGTACCTGGCGGTGCCGAAGGAATCCGTCATGGCCTACCCGGAGGAGGTGCGGCGGCTCCTCGGCTACGACCGCTGCCCGCCGGGTCTGGGCTGGTACGAGATGAACGACCCGTATCTCGCTCTGGACGACGACGTGCCGGGGGCGCTCGGCTCCTCCGCCGCCTGACCGCGCCGCGGGACGCGGACCACGCCGGCCGGTGACTCCGGCCGGTCTCCTGTCATCGCATCCGTACCCTCCACCACTTCCCGGGAGAATGCCATGGAACAACGCTGCCCCGTCACCCTGGACACCACCGGCCGGGACCTTCACACCGAGGCCGCAGGGCTGCGCGCTCAGGGCCGCGCGGTACAGGTGGAGCTCCCCGGCGGAGTCGTCGCCTGGTCGATCAACGACTACGCGAGCGTACGCAAGGTGCTGACCGACCCGAAGGTCACCAAGAGTGCCCGCAATCACTGGCCCGCGTTCATCAGCGGCAAGATACCGCCGAACTGGGAGATGATCAGCTGGGTCGCGATGGACAACATGGTCACCGCGTACGGCAAGGACCACCTGCGGCTGCGCAGGCTGGTCGGCAAGGCGTTCTCGCCGCGGCGCACCGAGGCCGTCCGGCCGCGCGTCGTCGAGCTCACCGAGCAGTTGGTGGGTGCGCTGGAGAACGTGGGGCCGGGCGAGGTGGTGGATCTGCGGGAGCGGTTCGCCTATCCGCTGCCGGCGATGCTTGTCGCCGACCTCATCGGGATGTCGGAGAACGCCCGCGCCAAGACCGCGAAGGTCATCGACATGATGGTGGACACCACTGTCACCCCCGAGCAGGCCCGGTCCGTGCTACAGGACTGGCGCGGGGCGATGGAGGAACTGGTCGCCGAGAAGCGGGAGACGCCGGGTGAGGACATCACCAGCGACCTCATCGCCTCGCGTGACGAGGACGGCTCGCGGCTGTCCGAGGCCGAGCTGACCGACACCATCTTCGCGATCCTCGGTGCGGGCTCGGAGACCACGATCAACTTCTTCGACAACGCCATCACGGCCCTGCTCACCCATCCCGAGCAGCTCGAGCTCGTCACGTCGGGTGCCGCTTCGTGGGACGACGTCATCGAGGAGACGCTGCGTGTCGAGTCACCGCTGGCACACCTGCCGCTGCGCTACGCCGTCGAGGACATCGAGCTGGACGGGGTGACCATCCCGCAGGGTGACCCCATCCTCGTCAACTACAGCGCGGTCGGCCGTGACCCGGCGGTGCACGGCGAGAGCGCCTGCGCCTTCGACATCACGCGCGCCGACAAGGATCACCTGTCGTTCGGCGTCGGCCCGCACTACTGCCTGGGCGCGGGTGTGGCCAGGATGGTGGCGACGATCGGTCTGTCGACCCTGTTCGAACGGTTCCCCGACCTGTCGCTGGCCGTCGGCGAGGCGGAGCTGCAGCCGCTGCCGACGTTCATCATGAACGGCCACCGGGCCCTTCCGGTACGGCTGACGGCGCCGGTGCCCGCGGCGGCCGCCGCCTGACGCCCCGTACGCGCCGCGCCACGACCGCGCCCCCGGCTTCCTCGGAGAAGCCGGGGGCGCGGTCGTGGCGCGGGGTGCGGGCGGGTCAGGCGGCGTCGCGAGGGCTGTTCTGGTAGGCGGCGAGCAGCCACTCGCCGCTCTCCTTGCTGATGACCCAGGTGGAACGCACGGCGCGGGCGTCGGAGACCTCGGTCTCGCCCGGGCCGAGGATCCCTCCCTGGGTGATGACCAGGGCCACGTCGGGGCGGATGAAGTTCAGGGCCAGCGGCCGGCCGACGACCTGGGTGCCCTTGAAGGGGCCCTGGAAGGCGGCGGTCATGAACTCCCGGATCTCCTGCCGGCCGTTGCGGTAGGCACCCGGCAGGATCATGCTGCCCTCCGGGGTGAAGATCTCCGCGAAGGCGGCGGCGTCGTACGAGGCCCAGGCCGCGACGATACGCCCGGGGACGGCGACGACGGCCGCCCTGTCGGTCTCGGTGACGGTGACGTCGGTACTGATCGTGTCGGTGGTGACGGTCATGGTGCTCCCTTGTCGGTGGGCTGGGCCGGCCGGTGATGGGGTGCGCCTCCCGGCGCGGGAGGATCAGATGTAGAGCGTGTTGGGGTCGAGCCCGCACAGGACCCGGCCGTACAGCTCGTCGTTGGTGTCGGGGTGCATCAGCGCGTGCAGGTTGACCGCCTGCACGTCGCGGGAGATCCGCTGGATCGGTACGTCGGAGTAGATCGAGGAACCGCCGCTGGCCGTCTGGAAGATGTCGACGGCCTCCTTGGCGAGCCGGCAGACGGCGCCGAGGTCGGCGCGGGCGCGGACCCGCTCCTGGAGCGTCCAGGGGAGGCTGTAGGCGGACTTGGAGTCGACGAGGTCGGCCAGACGCAGGGCGTGGAACTCTGCCTGGTCGGTCTTGTGGGTGGCCTCGGCGACCTGGAGGTGTGTCAGCGGCGCCTCGCTCTGGGAGGCGTAGTCGGTGTAGGTGATCTTGCGGTCGGGCAGTCGCTGGAAGAATGCCTCACCGGCGGCCCTGGCGAGGCCGAGGACCGCCCCGACGGACGAGGCGGAGGCGACGGGCAGCAGCGGCGGGCGGTGCAGCGGCGAGTCTGCGCCCGCCTGCGATGCCCCGCCCTGGCCCTGCACGACGACGGGCAGCGGAAGGACGCGTGCGGCGGGCACGAACACGTCCTGGGCGACGGTGGTGACACTGCCGGTGCCCTTGAGACCCGAGGTGTGCCAGTCGTCGACGATGGTGAGGTCGGACATGGGCACGAGCGCCATGACCGGCATCGGGGCGCCCTCGGGAGTGGGCTGGACGGCGACGATGATCTGCCAGTGGGCGTGCAGCGCGCCGCTGATGAACTTCCACCGGCCGTTGACGACGACGCCGCCGTCGGTGGGGGCCGCCATGCCGCCGGGGCTGAGTGTTCCGCAGATCCGTACACCGGGGGAGGCGAACACCTCGTCCTGGACCGGGTCGGGGAAGAGCCCGGCCATCCAGCCCGGAATCCAGTAGACGGACGCGGTCCACGCCGTGGAGCCGTCCGCCCGGCCGAGTTCGGATGCCACCTCGACCATGGTGCGGGCGTCGCTCTCGAAGCCGCCGTGACGGGCGGGCAGCCTCATCCGGAAGATGCCGGCGTCGTCGAGCGCCTCGATCGCCTCGTCGTGGACGCGACGGTTCTCCTCCGCCCAGGCCGCGTGCTTCACCAGCAGCGGGCGCAGTTCGGCGGCGCGGCGGACCAGTTGTTCCCGCGTCGGCACATCGGTTGTCAACACCATGTCCTCCTGGAAAAGACGCACCACCGCCGGCGGCCCGGAAATGGCCGTCCGGCGATACTCGTGACCGACCGTCGCAGCCCGCTCGAAGTGCCTGCATCTTCTGGATTGCGACGTGTGCGCAGGTCGGTACGGCCGGAGACCCGGCTCGAATCACGCCGCAATATCAGAGAAGCCGGGGAGGTCGGCAGCTGCGACCATGGCCGCATTGCCCTTGCCGACGAGGAAACGGGACGCAATCTGATGACCGAGCGTCAGGACAATCCCGCAGGCCCATCCGAGGAGCGGCGGAAGACCCGTCCGTTGACGGGGGACGAATACATCGAAAGCCTGCGTGACGACCGCGAGATCTACCTGTACGGCGAGCGTGTCAAGGACGTCACCACGCATCCGGCGTTCCGCAATCCCATCCGTATGACGGCGCGGTTGTACGACTCTTTGCACGACCCGGCTCAGCGGGGCGTTCTGACCCGGCCCACCGACACCGGCAGCGACGGGTACACCCACAGCTTCTTCAGGACTCCGCACAGTGCCGAGGACCTGGTCGCGGACCAGCGTGCGATAGCCGGCTGGGCACGGCAGAGCTACGGATGGATGGGGCGCAGCCCCGACTACAAGGCGTCGTTCCTCGGAACACTGGGGGCGAACGCCGGCTACTACGAGCCGTACGGGGACAACGCGCGGCGCTGGTACCGGGAGTCGCAGGAGAAGGTCCTGTTCTGGAACCATGCGATCGTGCATCCGCCGGTGGACCGGGACCGGCCCCCGGACGAGGTCAAGGACGTGTTCATCCACGTCGAGAAGGAGACGGACTCGGGTCTCGTGGTCAGCGGTGCGAAGGTGGTGGCCACCGGAAGCGCACTGGCCCACTACAATTTCATCGCTCATTTCGGGCTTCCGATCAAGAAGCGGGAGTTCGCGCTGGTGGCCACGGTGCCGATGGACGCACCGGGGATGAAGCTGATCTGCCGCCCCTCCTACAGTGCCACGGCGTCGGTGATGGGCAGTCCTTTCGACTATCCCCTCTCCTCCCGGCTGGACGAGAACGACACGATTCTCGTGCTGGACAAGGTTCTCATTCCCTGGGAGAACGTCTTCATCTACGGGCATCTGGGGAAGATCCAGACGTTCACCGCCCGTTCCGGATTCGTCGAGCGTTTCACCTTTCATGGCTGCACCCGGCTGGCGGTGAAGCTGGAATTCATCGCGGGCCTGCTGATCAAGGCACTGGAGATCACCGGGACGAAGGATTTCCGCGGGGTGCAGGCCCGGGTCGGTGAAGTGCTCGCCTGGCGCAATCTCTTCTGGGCGCTCTCCGACGCGGCCGCGCGCAATCCTGTGGAATGGACGAATGGAGCGGTACTGCCCAATCCTCAGTACGGGATGGCGTACCGGTGGTTCATGCAGATCGGCTATCCGCGGATCAAGGAGATCATCCAGCAGGATGTGGCGAGCGGTCTGATCTACGTCAACTCCAGTGCGGAGGATTTCAGGAACCCGGAGATCCGGCCCTATCTGGACAAGTACCTGCGCGGCTCGCACGGGACCGAGGCCGTGGACCGGGTCAAGGTGATGAAGCTGCTGTGGGACTCGGTCGGTACGGAGTTCGGCGGCCGGCACGAGCTGTACGAGCGCAACTACGCGGGCAACCACGAGAACACCCGGGTGGAGCTGCTGTTCTCCCAGATGGCGAACGGGCAGGTCGACAACTACAAGGCGTTCGTCGACGAGTGCCTGGGCGAGTACGACCTGGACGGCTGGACCGTGCCGGACCTGTCCTCGTTCGATGAGCTGCGCGGGGCGCGGAACGGGCTGATGGAAGGCTGAGGCGGCACGGGGAGAGCGCCGGCCGGGGTCGCCCCGGCCGGCGCTCTCCTCGTGGTTTCAGGTACGGCGCAGGGGCGCGTCCGGGGCGCCGACGGTGGCCCGCAGGGAGGTGACGAACCGGGCGGCCAGTCCGGCCATGGTCGCCGCGTCGTAGATGTTGGTGTTGTAGCCCAGGTGTCCGATCATCTCGCCGGACGTGGGGTCGACGGCCAGCTGGAGCATCGCCCCGTCGGGAATGTCGGTGCTCACGGACTGGGACAGGACTCGACGGCGTATCTCGGAGTACCGGAGGTCGCCGGCCGGCTCGCGTTCCGTGGCCGGGAACTGGAACACCTGGAAGGCGAAGACACCGAGGTCGTCCGCGCCGAAGGTGGCCGCGACCTCGGGTGCCTCGGCCACCACTTGGCCGAAGGGCAGTTCGTTGGCGTACGCCTTGAAGCAGGTCGTGCGGGTTCGCGCGATGACCTCGCGGAAGGTGTCGCAGCCGGAGATGTCGGTGCGCAGCGGAACGAAGTTGAAGAACGCTCCGACGGTGTTCTCGAACCGCTGGGGGCCGCGGCCCGCGGACATGGTGGGCACGACGATGTCCTGGGCGCCGGTGAGTTCGCCCAGGAAGACCTTGTACGCGGCGAGCAGGACCATGAACGCGGTGCTGCGGGTCGACCTGGCGAGGCCGAGGGTGGCGTCGGTGAGTTCCTCGTCGACGAGGAAGCGGTGGACAGCGGTCGTCTTCTCGATCCCGGCGGACTTGGGGTGGTCGGTGGGGAGGCCGGTGATGACCGAGCCGGCCAGCTTCTCGTGCCAGTAGGCGCGGGCCTTGACGGCGGGGGCGGAGTCCGGGGCGAAGCGCTCCCGCTCCCAGACGGCGAACTCCTGGAACTGGGCGGCCTCGGGCAGCTGCGGGGCCTCCCGTCCGCTCCGGTGTGCGTAGTAGGCGGCGAGGTCCCTGGTGATCAGCTGGATGGAGACCTCGTCGACCGCCGTGTGGTGGGCGATGAGTGCCAGGACGGCGTCCTGCTCGTCGAAGCGGCCGAGCACAGCGTGCAGCAGCGGCATCCGGGTGACGCCGTAGAGGCTTCCTTCGACGTCGATGAGGAGCTCCTCCGCGCGGCGCTCGCGCGCCTCGGGAGCGGTGTCCGGCAACTCGCGGATCTCCAGGTCGACGGGGCCGGCGGGGAGGATCTCCTGGCGGCGGCCCTCGGCGTTGCGGACGATGGAGGTGCGCAGGCCCTCGTGGCGTACGACGACGTCGTTCAGGGCCTCCTGGAGGGCGGCGGTGTCGATCTTTCCGTACAGCCGCCAGCCGCCGACGATGTTGTACCGGGGACCGAACGGCCCCTCCTCGTCGCCCTGGTCGAACATGCACAGGAATTCCTGGTTGAAGGAGAGCGGGATGCTCATGAAGTCCCCAATACGGTGCGCGTGGAGTGGTGAAAGGGCCGCACAGCAGGCCGGTTCCGCTCCGGTCTGCTGTGCGGTGTGTTCGCGAGGGTGCCGGTGACGGCGGGTCAGAGCAGCGCGGTCCCGCTCTGCGAGGCGGCTTCGAGGAGCTCGCCGCGGGACAGCGCGGCGGCCATGAGCTCGATGTCGTCGGACATGAAGCGGTCGCGGTCCAAGGTGGGAACCAGCGAGCGGATCTTGTTGTAGGCGGCCCTGCCGGCCGGGCTGAGCCGGTCGTAGCGGCCGGACAGGTCGACCGCCTGGGCTGCGGCGAGGGTCTCCACGGCAAGGATCCTGGTGTTGTTCCGGAGAACCCGGCGGGCGTTGCGGGTGGCGATCAGGCCCATGCTGACGACGTCCTGGTTGTCGCCGTTGGACGGCACGCTCTGGGTGCTGGCGGGGCCGATGGTCCGGTTCTCGGCGACGAGCGCGGTCGCCGGGTACTGCGCGCCGGCGAAACCGCTGTTGAGGCCCGGGTCGCCCTTGACGAGGAACTCGGGCAGCCCGTCACTGAGGTGCCGGTTGAGCAGCCGGTTGGTGCGGCGTTCGGAGAAGACACCCAGCTGGGTCAACGCGATCGTGACGTAGTCCATGGCGAACGCGATCGGCTGGCCGTGGAAGTTCGCCCCGTGGAAGATCTCCTTGCCCTCGAAGAACAGCGGGTTGTCGTTGGAGGAGTTGAGCTCGATCTCCAGCGTCTGCCGCGCGTTGTACAGGGTGTCGCGCACCGCGCCGACGACCTGCGGGATCGCGCGCAGGGTGTAGGCCTTCTGAAGGTAGACCTCTGTGCGGTCCACGCCGTTGCCGGTCTTCTGCTCCTGGGCCTGACGACGCAGTTCGGCGTGTTCCAGGGCCAGTCCGCTGCCCTGGAGGAGGGCGCGCATGTTGGCCGCGGTGTCCATCTGGCCCTGGTGCGGGCGGGCCAGGTCGTGGCCCTCGGCCTGGAAGGGGCTGGTGGAACCCTGCAGGGCTTCGAGGACGAGTGCGGTGACGATCTCGGCCTGCCGTACCTGCTCGAAGGCCTGGCCCACGACGAGGGAGCCGACGCCCGTCATGGCGGAAGTGCCGTTGATCAGTGCCAGGCCCTCCTTGAACCGCAACTGCAGCGGCTCGATGCCGTGCCGGCGCAGCACGGCGCCGGTCTCGGTGCGGACGCCGTCCTGAAGGACGTAGCCCTCGCCGATGAGCGAGGTGGCGACATGGGCGAGCGGCGCGAGGTCGCCGCTCGCGCCGAGTGAACCGATCTCCGGGATCGCCGGGGTGATGCCCAGGTTGAGGTAGAGCGCGAGTCGCTCCAGCAGCTCCGGGCGGACGGCGGAGTAGCCGCGGGCCAGGGCGTTGAGGCGTGCGGCGAGTACCGCCCGCGCCTCGTCCTCGGCGAACAGCGGTCCGACGCCGGCGCTGTGACTGCGCACCAGGTTGGTCTGCAGTTCCACCTCCTTGGAGGTGGGTACCAGCATGTAGATCATCTCGCCGTAGCCGGTGGTGACTCCGTAGACGGGCTCACCCGAGCGCACGATGTCCTCGAACACCCGGCGGCTCGCGGCTGCTTTGGCCAGCGCCTCCGGGGCCACGTCGACGGGTGCCTGGTTCTCCGCAACCCGTCGTACCGCGGGAATGTCCAAGGTCTCTCCGTCGAATTGGACAGTGGCCCCATCGGAATCGACCGAGAGTTCGGCCTCGACAATGGTCACGATTCTCACCTCATCATTGGTTCGGTAGGACTGCGATGGCATTGGTATTTCGGGGCGGAGCACATGGCGCTGTTCACCCCGCGGCACGGTCCATGGCCGCCAGGGAGCGCCGGTCGGCCTTTCCGCCGGCGTTTCGCGGCAGTTCGGTCAGTGCCCTGAAGGCGACGGGAAGCATCGACTCGCCGAACCTGCGGCGCAGTACGGCCCGCCAGACGGCCGGGGTGGCGTCGGCCTCCGGGTGCGGGGAAGGGCCCGGCACCACGTACGCGATCAGGCGGGACACCAGTCCGTCGGGGCCGGTGTGTGCGACGACGGCGCAGTCGGCCACCGACTCGTGGGCGGTCAGGGCCGCCTCGATGTCCGTCAGCTCCATGCGCACGCCGCAGAACTTGATCCGGGAGTCGCTGCGGCCGGCGAACTCCAGCACGCCGTCGTGGCGCAGCCGCCCGAGGTCGCCGGAGCGGTAGTACCGCCCGCCCGCGGGCCATGTCCCCGCGGGCTCGTCCACGGGGCGGAACGCGTCGTCGTGCCGCGGGCCGCCGCCGACGTAGCCGGGGGTGACGCAGTGGCTGTGCACGACGATGCTGCCGGTGGTTCCGGCCGGGCAGGGCCGGTCGTGCTCGTCCAGGATCAGGATGCGGCGTCCGGGGATGGGCAGCCCGGCCGGGACCGTCGTCTTCTGGTGGCCGGTGATCTCGTGCCAGGTCGCCAGTATCGTCTCGGTCGCGCCGTAGAGGTTGACCAGCCGTGCCCCGGGCAGGGCCGCGCGCAGCGCGTTGGCCAGTTCTCCGGGCAGCGGTTCGCCCGCCAGCAGGAGGTGTCCGAGTTCCGTGGGGCGGTGCCCCTCGCCGCCGATGGCGCCCAGCAGTGCCCTGGCGAAGCTCGGAACGGTCTGGAAGTGGGTGATCCGCTCCGTGCGGAGCCAGGCGGCCAGCTTCTCGGGGTGAGCTCTGATCCGGTCGGGCACCGGGCACAGGGTGGCGCCCGAGGCGAGGGCCGCGAACATCTCCACGAGGCTCGCGTCGTAGCCGGGGGAAGCCCATTGCGCGACCCGCGAACCCGCGCCGACGCGGAACTCCCGGGCGAACCAGCCGACGAACTGCGACAGGGTGTGCTGGGTCTGCGGGATGCCCTTGGGCGTTCCGGTGGAGCCCGAGGTGTACGTCAGATACGCCCACGGGTCACCGGTCTGCTCGGCCGCGCGGCCGTCCTGTGCCGTGCCGGGCACGGGTGCGAGGGAGGCGGGCTCCATGACCTGGCCGCCGAGCTCGTCCCGGTACCAGGTCAGCAGCGTGTCGTCCGCGCCGCCGGGGTCGGCGAGGAGGCAGAACGGTTCGGCGCCGGCCAGCGCCTCCCGGTCGCGGTCACCGCTCCGGCGCTTGGCCGGGTTCAGACAGACCGCGTAGGCGCCCGCGGCGAAGACGCCGAGCAGGGCCGCGGCCCGGTCCGGGCCGTTGGCCATCCGCACTGCGACAGGGGTGCCGGCGCCGGCACCGGTCTCCCGCAGCTTCCGGGTGACAGCCGCCGCGCGGGCCTGGAGTCCGCTGTAGCTGAGCGAGCCGGTGCCGGTGTCCACGGCCACCGAGTCCGGCGCGGTGCGGGCCACGGCCCGCACCAGTTCGTGGACCGGTCTCCCGCCGGAAGCGTTACGGCCGCGGGGGGCACGGGGCAGGTCGTCGAGCGGTGTGCCCGGATCGTCGAGCGCCGCCCTGAGCAGTGTGCGCAGCTGGTCGAGCACGGAGGTGGCCGAGTCCCGGTCGAGAAGCGCGGCGCTGTACTCCAGCGCCCCGGCGACGGTGCTCCCCGTCCGGTGGAAGGTCAGGGTGAGGCCGGTCCTCGCGGTCGTGTCGTCCGCCGGCCCGCGGACCACGCTCACGCCCGGCAGCCGCAGTTCGCAGTCCGGGGCGTCCTCGAAGGCGAACATGGCCTCGCACAGCGGAATCCGGTGCGGCAGCCGGGGAAGGCCGGGGCCGAGCGCCCGCACCAGCTGTCCGAAGGGAAGTTCGCGGTGGTCGAAGGCATCCCGTACCCGCAGTGCCGTACGCCCCAGCAGTTCGCGGAAGGAGGGCCGGCCGTTGAGGTCGGCGCGCAGGACGAGGTGGTTACGGAAGGGCCCGACGACGTCGGCGAACAGCGGTCCCGCGGGGCGTAGCGTCGCCGGTACGCCCACGGTGAGTTCGCCGAGGCCTCCCAGGCGGCCCAGCAGTGCCTGGTACGCCGCCAGCAGGACCACGTACGGCGTGGTCCGCTCGGCCCGGCACAGGGCCGTCATGCGTGCGGCCGTGGCCGCGCCCCAGTCGAACCGCACGGCGCCGCCGCGTTCGGACAGCACGACGGGGCGTCCCCGGTCGGTGGGCAGGTCGAGCAGTGCCGGCAGCGGAGTCAGGTTGCCGACCCACCAGTCCAGGAGCCCGGGGTGGCCCGGGTGCTTCTCCTGTTCGCGGTGCAGCGCGGCGGACCCGGCGTACTGGGCCGCTGGCCGGGCCAGTGCGCCGGGCAGGGGGCGGGCGTGGGCGACGGCGGCGTAGTACGCGGCGATCTCACGCATCAGCACGGCCAGTGACCGCTCGTCGGTCAGCGCCTGGGGCAGCTGGAGTGTGACGAGGTGTTCCCGGGGGCGCAGGCGCACGACGCCGAACCGTGCGACGGGGTCGGTGCCGCGGTAGGCGGCGGAGGCGGTCCGCAGCACGTCGTGCCGCTGGACCACCGCCCGCCAGGCGGTGCGCAGTGCCTGCGCGTCGAGACCGCCGCTCACCCGGTACGTCCGGCACACCGGGTACACCGGCTCGTCGGTGAGGGGGCCGTGAAGAGGCCGGAGCCCGTCGTGCGTACGGGTGAGGAGTGCTGCTCCCCCGGACACCGCGGGGGCCTCGGTTGCCTCGATCACGCCTGCTCCCTTCGTTGCCCCGGTACGGGGATCAGCTCGCGACGAGGTCCTTGCGGGACCGGTCGTTGTCGGTTCCCGGACGTACCGGAGCGGGGCGGGCCTTGTGCTGCGCGCCGCCCGTGAGGGCGCCCGCCATTCCGCGCGCGGTGTTCCACAGGACTCGCAGCACCAGTGCGGGCTTCATCAGCGAGTCGGGACGCGCGACCAGGCCGGCGGCCTTCATGTAGGCGGCGGTGACCTCTCCGTCCAGCACCGCTGCCTTCTGCACGAGCTTCAGGTAGATCTGCCCGACGCGGACCTGTGGCGTGCGCGCGCCCTGGACCCCGGCGAAGCCGAGGTCGACCATGTTGGTCATCTCCCACGGCGGGTCGACGACGTCGTGGGCGAGGTCGCGGAAGTACTGCAGCGGCTGCGGGGAGGCACCGGTGTGCAGGTGGTCGCGGATGGTCAGGGCGCAGAGCGCGGCGACCGTCATGCCCTGGGCGTAGATCGGGTTGAAGCAGGTGACCGCGTCACCCGTGACGAGCAGGCCGTCCGGGAAGCGGTCGAGCTTCTCGTAGTGGCGGCGCAGCGTCGTCGGGAAGCGGAACGCGACGGGCTCGTCCAGCGGCTCGGCGTGCTGGAGCGCCTGGTGGATGTCCGGGACCGCCAGCGTCCCGACCCAGTCGTAGAGGCCCTGCTGGTCGATCGGCGGGTGGTCGCCGAGCAGACCGTACGTGGTGAGCTCGACGCGGTCGCCGTCGGTCTTGGTGAAGATGGCGCCGCGCGGCACCTCGGGCGAGGCGGCCGGGTTGATGGAGAGGTCGCCGTCGTAGGGGTCGGCGAGCAGCCGGTAGTGCTGGGTGACATAGCCCAGGCCGATCTTCTTGCGCTCCTCCTCGACCCGCCCGTAGCCCAGCTCCTCCAGCCAGACGGGGGTACGCGAGCCTCGTCCGGTGGCATCGACGACCAGGTCGGCCGCGATGACCTCCTCGGCGCTGCCGGCTCCGACGCGTCGGACACGGGCGCCGGTGATCCGGCTGCGGTCCGCAGTGGTCTCCAGGCCCAGGATGTCGTGCTCCTCGAGGAAGGAGACGTTGGGCAGGGCCTCGGTGCGCTCGCGTATGTGGCGCTCCAGCATGGGCCGGCTGGCGGCCACACAGACCAGGCCGGCGCTCTGCTGCTTGAGCTGCTTGCCGTTGAAGTACCAGCGGACGTTGCCCGCCAGGTCACCGGTGGGCACGCCGTCCGCGAAGAGCTCCTCGGTGATGCCCGGGTACAGCTCCTCCATGACCTCCTGGCCGCGTGCCAGCAGGCCGTTGATGTGCCGGCCCTGGGGGGCACTGCGGCGGGGGCCGTCGACCCCGGCAAGCACGTCGCGGTCCACGATGAGCACGTTGTCGTAAGCATCGGCAAGCACTCTTGCGGCGAAAAGGCCGGCAATGCTCCCGCCGAGTACCACCGCGCGCGTACCGGTCTTTTCGCCCGTCACGGGTGCCTCCTCGAATTTCTGGGACTCGAATTTTTCCGTCGCTCATGTCGGATATCTGAGAATGCCACTGCAGACGTGTTCAGCACGTCTTCTGGAATGCTGCTCATTTCACGGCGCGAGCGGAAATCTGGATCGCGTGAATTCCCGGTTGGCGACCGCGGACAGAAAGACCGCGATTCCGGCGTGGCTGTGCTGCATGGACAGGTCCCGCCACACCCGCTCCATGCGTTCACCGTGCCGGACGGCGCTCGATCCCGCGGTGGGGAAGAGATGGCTCTCGACGGCACGCCAGCTCATCCTCACCGCTTCCCGGCAGATCGTGATGATGCCGAGTTCACGCTCGGGGGTGAACTGCACCGGCCCCGCCTCGGCGGCCTCGTCCCACTGCCGGATCGCGTTCAGGAAGGCGGCCTCGGCGGACGCGATGAGCCCGGCGGCCTCGCCGTACCAGAACTGGAAGTCGGGGTCCTCGCTGCGGACGACCACGGGCGGGAAGATGGTGCGCTTGGTACGCAGCAGTTCCTCGTACGTGTCGAGGGCGCCCTGGGCCATGCCGATGGCCAGGGCGGCGTCCTCCAGGACCATGAAGCTCAGGGGCCCGCCGCCGTACATCGGGTTGCCGTGGAGCGCGAGGCCCGGGGTTCCCTCCGTGATCGTGGCCTGGCTGAGGTGCATGGGCATGGTCCAGTGGCCCGGAATCCGGCCGTCCTGGACCGTGATGCTGTGCGAGCCGCTCCCCCTGAGGCCGAGCTGCTGCCCCCAGTCGTCCAGGCGGCGGAACTGATCGCGAGGGGCGATGAACATCATGGGCTGCGGTTCGGCCCCCGGCTCGGGAGTGACCAGGGTGTGGCCGATGAAGTGGGTCGCGTACGGGGAGCCGGAGCAGTAGTTCCAGGTGCCGTTGAGCACCCAGTCGCCGTCGGAGGTACGTTCCGCGGTGCCGCTGGGCGCGACGGTCGCGGGGCAGATGAAGTCGCCGGAGGCGAACACCTCCTCCTGGACCCGTTCCTCGAAGAGCGTGGCCACCGCGTGCGCGTGGGCGGCCCCCAGGCAGTACATCCAGCCGGTGGAGGGGCAGCCCCGGGTCAGGGCCATCACGACCCTCATGAACGTCTCGACGCCGAACTCGTACCCGCCGTAGCGCCGCGGGACGAGGATCCGGTAGAAGCCCGCCGCCGTGAACGCCTCGTGGGTGTCGGGGGCGTAGAAGGTGCGCTGCTCGGTCTCGGCCTGGCGGGAGATCAGGGACCGGGCGATGGCCTCGGCCCGGCCGACCACGTCGTCGGGAGTGAGGCCGGGCTCGGGCGGCAGGACCAGGCCCTGCCCGGGAACGTTCGCGGTCACTGTCATCGCTGCGCGGGATCCTTTTCCTCGGGCGGGACACCCCGCCGGGCTGCCATCCGTCCCGTCGGTGCACCGTCGTGCCGGCTCACGGCATGGAGGCAGCGTCACAGCGGCCCGCACGGGCCCGCATCTCCTGGATTGCGGTGCGCCGCACCGCCCCCGGGCAGGTCAGCAATCATCGAGATGCCGGCCCTCGCGCGGGTGGTGACGATGGGCAGGGGCACTCGACACCGCCCCCGTTCCGAGCCCCTGCCCACTTCCCCGACTGGAGGCCCCATGCGCCCCCGCCACCGTGCAGCCACGTCGTCGGCCGTGCCGGACGCCGCAGCGGACGACGCCGCGAGCGTCCGGTCACGGAGCGCCGCCGGAGGTCCCGGCACGACCGTGATCGAGGCATGGCTCTCCGAGTTCCCCTTCCCGGACTTCCTGGGACCGGTACGGGCGCGTGCCGCCGAGTTCGAGAAGGCCCACCCGCAGTACCGGATCGTCATCCGGGGGTACTCGTACGAGGAACTCCCCGCACGGATCGCGCACGCCGCGGCGAACGGTTCCGCCCCCGCCGTCGCTTCGTACTACTCGGGCGCCTCCCAGCTGGCCCGCGACACCCGTACGCCGGACGGTGCGCCGCTGTTCACCTCCGTCCAGCGTGCGATCGGCGGCCGCACCGAGATCCTCGGCGAGCCGGTCGTGCTCGACGACGTGCTGGAGGGAGTGCGCGAGTACTACACGTACGACGGCGACTTCACCTCGATGCCGCTGACGCTGTCCACCATGCTGCTCTACGCCAACACGACCTTGCTGGAGCGGGCGGGGACACCCCGTGTCCCGCGCAGCTGGACCGAGGTGGAACAGGCGTGCAAGGCGGTCACCGCGCTGCCGGACGGGCCGGAGCACGGCATCGCCTGGCCGGTCGACGGCAAGTTCATGCAGCACGCGCTCGCCCAGCAGGGCGGTGTGCTCACCGACGCGGACAACGGCCACTCGGGCCGGTCCGGCCGGGTCCGTCTCACCTCGCCGGAACTGCTGGCGTATGTGGCCTGGTGGCAGCGGCTGCACCACAACGGCCACTACCTGCACACCGGGGTTCCGGAGGACTGGGCGGGCACCTTCGGGGCACTGGCCGAGCAGCGGGTGGCGCTGCGGCTCAGCTCGTCCTTCGACGCCAACTACATGGTCCGGGCGGCACGGGACGCCGGATTCGGCCTGGAGGTCGGCCGGCTGCCGCACAACGACACCGTGCCGTGGGCCGGGAACTGGATCGGCGGGGACTCCCTGTGGCTGGCCGACGGGCTGGACGAGGCGTCCCGCGAGGGCGCGCTGGCGTTCATGCAGTACCTCGGCAGCCCCCGCAGCGTCGCCCTCTGGCACAAGGCCAGCGGTTCCGCGCCGGTCACCCACGAGTCGGTCGCGCTCCTGGAGCGGGAGGGCTGGTTCGACGAGCACCCCCACCACCGGGCGCCGCTGGAGCAGCTGGCCCTGCGCGCCGGACCCGCGCATGTGCACGGCCCGCTGGCCGGAGGGCTGCACGGCATCCAGATCGTGATGATGGAAGCGATGCAGGACGCGCTGACCGAGGGAGTGCCGGTCGCCGAACGGTTCGCCCGTGCGGAGGCCGAGGCCCAGCGCGTCCTCGACGCGTACAACGCGTACGCGCTCGGTACGGGCCCGCTCACCGAGGACACGCTCACGGTACGGATCTGAGGACCGGCCACGGCGTGCGGGGGCAGCGCAATCCGCAAGATGCGTCCCCGTTCCCATGGGCTCCAGGATGCAGGAGGCCGGGCGGCGGGCCGGTCACATCGCCGTCGGCGGGGACCGGGTGCCGCCGACGGTCACGGCCGGCCCGTGCACAGGGCAGCAGAGGATGAGGAAGGGACGACCGACGTGTCTCAGACGGACACCGCGGATCTCGGCACGGCCACGATAGCCGCCGATGACCCGCGCTACGCCAGCATGGTGCGCGGCACGAACCACCGGTTCACCGGCCGGCCCGACTACGTCCGGGTGGTGACCACGACCGAACAGGTGCGGTCGGCGGTGGCCGAGGCGGTGGCGGCCGGGAAGCGGATCGCCGTCCGCAGTGGCGGACACGGTTTCGAGAACCTCAACGCCTCCGGTATCGAGGTGCTGCTCGACATCTCCGAGATGGACCGGGTCTTCTACGACGAAGACCGCCGGGCCTTCGCGATCGAGTCGGGCGCGACGCTGGGCCATGTGTACCGGGTGCTGTTCAAGGGCTGGGGCGTGACCATCCCGGCCGGCGAGTGCCCCGAGGTCGGGGTCGGAGGCCACATCACCGGCGGCGGCTTCGGGCCGTTGTCCCGCAGCCTGGGTTCGGTGGTCGACTACCTGGAGGCCGTGGAGGTCGTGGTCGTCGACGCTGACGGCACGGTCCGCACCGTGGTGGCCTCCCGCGATCCCGGTGACCCGCACCACGACCTGTGGTGGGCACACACCGGTGGTGGCGGCGGAAACTTCGGGGTGGTGACGCGCTTCTGGATGCGCACACCCGGCACGGAGTCGGCTCCACCGCAGGCACAGCTGCCCCGGGCACCGGGCCAGTGGCGCAGCGGTATGGCCGTGTGGTCCTGGGACGGTATGACCGAGGAGGCGTTCGGCACGCTGCAGCGCAACTTCGGTGCCTGGTTCGAACGCAACAGCGCCCCCGACTCCCCCTACACGAAGATCACCGGCTTCTTCCACGGTTCGCACCGCTCGGGGTTCGGGCTGACCGTCGGCGCGATGATCGACGACGACGCACCCGATGCCCAGAAGCTGATGGACACCTACTTCGAGGAGATCGCCGCCGGGGTGGACCTGGCCCCGGTGTTCCGTGTGCAGCAGGTCAAGCCATGGCTGTACTTCTCCTCGTACCCGGGCTGGGGCGACCCGGGCAACCCGGACGCCCGCCGGATCAAGATCAAGGCGGCGTATCTGCGCAAGGCGTACTCCGACCGGCAGATCGCCACTCTGCACCGTCATCTGACCGCGGAGGGGTCCGAGGCGGCCCAGCTGATCCTGATCGGCTACGGGGGCCGTGTGAACGCGGTCGCCTCCGACGCGACGGCCACCGCGCAGCGGGACTCGGTCCTCAAGGCGGCCTACATGGCGGTGTGGTCCACCGAGGAGGAGGACGAGGCGAACCTCGCGGCTCTGCGGGCGATGTACCGCGACGTCTACGCGGAGACCGGCGGAGTGCCGGTGCCCGACGAGGCCAACGACGGCTCGTACGTCAACTACGCGGACACCGATCTGGCCGATCCCGCGCTGAACACCTCGGGCGTCGCGTGGCACACGCTCTACTACAAGGACAACTATCCGCGGCTGCGGCGGATCAAGCAGCGGTACGACCCCCGCGACGAGTTCCGTCACGGCCTGTCGGTCCAGCTGCCCGACTGACACCGGCGGGGCGAGCGGCGGTCTGGCGCCGCCCCGGCCGGCGCCCCGACGGAACACTCCCACGCCCAGGGCGTCCGGCCGCCCCCCTCGGCCGGACGCCCCTTCAGAAAGGCCGGTGCCCCGGTCCCCTCCGCGGTGCGGAGGGGACCGGGGCACCGGCATGCACGGCGGTCGACGAGGTTCAGGCGGCCGCCACCGCAGGGATGATCTTGTCGCCGATGAGCTCGATCTGGCGGTGTTGTCCGGCGCCCGCGACGATACCGATCACCGTCTGCACACCCAGTCCGCCGAGCTGGTGCATCAGCTCGGTCAGTTCGCCCGCCCCGTCGCCGTCCGCACCGATCTCGAAGGGCATGATGCAGGTCTTCTCGATCGCGTCGTAGTCACGGCCCTCCGCCTCGCAGTGCCCGCGCAGTACATCGAGCTTTCCGGCCAGGTCCGGCCCCGGATAGAGGTTGCAGGCGTCGGCGTAACGGGCCACCAGGCGCAGAGTCTTCTTCTCGCCGCCGCCGCCGATCATGATCGGCGGGCGCGGCCGGGTCAGGCTCTGCGGGACGTTCAGGGGCCGCTCCAGCCGGTAGTGGCGTCCCTCGAAGGGACTTTCGTCGCCGCGCTCGCCGTCCCACATCCGCAGGCAGACCTGAACGGCCTCCTCCAGCATCCCGAAACGCTCGGACAGCGGTGGGAACGGGAGGCCGAGGCCGGCCGCCTCCTCCTCGTACCAGCCCGTACCGATGCCCAGGCAGGCCCGGCCCCCGGAGAGGACGTCCAGGGTCGTCACGGACTTGGCGAGCAGGGCGGGCGAGCGGAAGTGCACGCCGGCGACCAGCGGCATCAGGCGGCAACGCCGGGTGTGCGCGGCGAGCACGCCCAGCGTCGTGAAGCACTCCAGCTGCGGCATCTCGGGGCCGCCCATGTGCGGCCCCTGCCAGACGTGGTCGGCGACCCCGATCACGTCGAATCCGGCGTCGTCGGCGGAGCGCGCCATCTCCGCGAGCGACTGCGCCATACGGGGCGGTCCGCCCTCCCAGGCGAAGTCCGCGATGGACAGGCCGATCTTCATACGAGTTCTCCCAACGGGTGCTCGGTGCGGAGAGGTCCGCGTCCGGTGTCAGTTCGGTACGGAACCGACCAGGCCGCCGTCGACGACGAGTTCCTGGCCGGTGATGTACGACGACCGGGAGGACAGCAGGAAGGCGACGGCGTCCGCGATGTCCCCGGCCGCGCCGAGGCGGCCCAGCGCCACCTGTCCGCGGAAGAACTCGCGTGCCTGCTCGACCGGGGCGACCGCGTCGAACATCTCGGTCCGGATGTGGCCCGGGGTGATGACGTTGACCCGGATGCCGCGGTCGGCCAGGTCCGGGGCGAGGGTGCGCGGAAGGTTGAGCACGGCGGCCTTGCTGGCCGCGTACACCGAACCCGCGCCCATGCCCCGGTGGACCAGCCACGAGGCGTTCAGCACGACGGACGCGCCGTCCGCCAGCAGCGGCAGCGCCTTCTGCACGGTGAAGAACGTGCCCTTGAAGTTGGTGCCGACCACCTCGTCGAAGGCTTCCTCGGTCACGTCCGCGGTACGGGCGTTGAGACCGACGCCCGCGTTCGCGAACACCCCGTGCAGGAGGCCGAAGCGCTCCTCGACCTGTGCCATGAGCGTGTCCAGGTCGGCCGTGCGTGACACATCGGCCGGGACGGTCAGGACCCGCTCGCCCGCGTCCAGTTCCTTCGCCGCGGCAGCGAGCCGGTCGGCACCACGGCCGGCGAGCACCACGTTCGCGCCCTCGTCCAGGAGTCTGCGGGCGCTCGCCAGACCGATGCCGCTGCCGCCACCGGTGATCAATACGGTCTTGCCCTCGAAGTCAGTCATGCGGTCAGAGTCGGCCCCGCCCGCGTGGGGCGCATCTCCCGGATTGCGGTGGTACCGCGCGGCGGCCCGGCGCACGGCCCGCCGAGCCGCCGCGCAATCAGGAAGATGCGGGAGCCGCACCGGCGGTGGGACGGTCGACCGGCCTGGTACGGTCCGCCGGCATTGCGGACGTCACGCTGCGACCCCGGGAGTCCCGATGCCCACCGTGCACCGCACCTGCCCGATCTGCGACGCCGTCTGCGGGCTCCGGATCGCCCTCGACGACGACGGCAGGGTCCAGAGCGTCCGAGGCGACGCGGACGACCCGCTCTCCAAGGGCTACATCTGCCCCAAGGGCGCCAGCCTCGGCCGGATCGACGAGGACCCCGACCGGCTCACCGCACCGATGGTGCGAACGGGGGGCCAGTGGCGGGAAGTCGGCTGGGACGAGGCGTTCCGGACCGTCGAGCGGGGCCTGAACGGTGTCATCGAGAAGCACGGACGCCAGGCGCTCGCCGCCTACTTCGGCAACCCGACGTTCCACACCATGGCCGGCATCCTCTACCGCGGGCCGCTGGCACAGTCCCTGGGCACCACCAACCTCTTCAGTGCGAGCTCCATCGACCAGATACCCAAGCACGTCGCGGGCGGCCTGATGTTCGGCAGCGGCACCGCCATCTCCGTGCCCGACCTGGACCGTACGGACTTCCTGCTCATCCTCGGTGCCAATCCGCTGGTGTCGCACGGTTCGCTGTGCGCCGCCCCCGACTTCCCCGGACGGCTCAGGGCGCTGCGCCGCAGGGGCGGCCGGATCGTCGTGGTCGATCCGCGCCGCACCCGCACCGCCGACGTCGCCGACGAGCACCTGTTCGTCCGGCCCGGTACCGATGCCGCTCTGCTGTTCGCCCTGGTGCACACGCTGTTCGCCGAGGAGCTCACGGCCGTACGGGTCGAGGCCGACGGCCTGGAGGATCTGAGGGCGTACGCCGCGCCCTTCACGCCCGAAGCGGTGGCGCCGGTCTGCGGGGTGCCCGCGGAGCAGATCGTGCGACTGGCCCGCGAGCTCGCCGCGGCGCCCACCGCCGCGGTGTACACCCGCATGGGCACGTGCACCGCGGACTTCGGCACCCTGACCCAGTGGCTCGTCGAAGCCCTCAACGTGCTGACCGGCAACCTCGACAGGCCCGGCGGGGTGATGTTTCCCAAGCCCGCGACGATGGAGGTCCCCTGGGGGCCGCGCCCCTTCACCATGGGGCGCTGGCACAGCCGCGTGCGGGGTCTGCCGGAGGCGCTCGGCGAGCTGCCGGTGGCCACACTCTGCGACGAGATGGAGACCCCTGGCGAGGGGCAGATCAAGGCGCTGGTGACGGTCGCCGGGAACCTCGTGGTCTCCGCCCCCAGCGGGCCGAGGCTGGAGCGCGCCCTGGCGGACCTGGACTTCATGGTCTGCGTCGACCCCTACCTCAACGAGACCACCCGGCACGCCGACGTGATTCTGCCGCCGCCCCGCATGCTCCAGATGCCGCACTACGACTTCCTGCTGCTGACGGTCACTGTGCGCAACTACACGCGGTTCTCCCCGCCGGCGCTCCCGCTGGAGCCCGGTCAGCTCTCGGAGGCCCACATCCTGGCCAGGCTGTCCCTGATCGCCGCCGGGCAGGGGGCGGACGCCGATCCCGCGCAGCTGGACGAGATGATCCTCGGTCAGTTGCTGGCCGGAGGGGTGCAGATACCCGGGTCACCCGCCGAAGGGCAGGACGTGGACGTGCTGAGGGCCGGGCTCACCGGCGAGAGCGGACCCGAGCTCATCCTGGACGCGATGCTGAAGCTCGGCCCGTACGGGCTGTCGCTGGACGAACTGCGCGAGCACCCGAGCGGTCTCGACCTGGGGCCGTTGCAGCCCCGGCTGGCGGAGATGACCAGCACCGACTCGGGACGGGTACGCCTGTCCCACCCGGATCTGGAGCCGGAGGTGCGGCGGCTGGGCGAGCGTCTCACGTCCCCGGCGCCGGAGACCGTCCTGATCGGCCGGCGCCAGCTGCGCTCCAACAACAGCTGGCTGCACAACGTGCCGGCCCTGGTCGGCGGCAGCAACACCTGCACGCTTCACATCAACCCCGCCGACGTGGCCCGCCACGGTCTGGGCGACTGGGCCCGGGTCCGCTCGGCAGCGGGCGAACTCGTCGTACCCGTGGAAGCCACCGACGCGATCATGCCCGGCGTGGTCAGCCTGCCTCACGGATGGGGCCACGCCGGCTCCGCGCAGCGGGTGGCCGCCGGGCATCCGGGGGTCAACGCCAATGCCCTCACCGACGACTCGGTCACCGACAGCCTTTCGGGGAACGCCGTTTTCAACGGTGTCCCGGTGACCCTGGCTCCCGCACCGGCCCCGCTCGCCGCGTCCTCCGGGGAAGAGCACGTTGGAAGAAGACACACGGCCGGCGGGCGTGCAACGGTGGGGGAAGTGAACACCGCTGCGGAGCCGGGTGCGTCAAGGGTGCGTGCCGCGGCAGGCCGTGCACGTGGCACCGGAGTCCGGTAAGGACGCCGCGGCCGCGCGCGGTACGGCCGTCGTCGGTGTGCGACTGAAACAGATTGAAGGAGACCCCCATGGCCAAGTTCGCCGTACTTCTCTACGCCCCCGTGCCCGCCGACCCGATGGACCTCTCGCCCGAGGAGCTGGAGGCCCACGACAACTTCGGCAAGAAGCTGGTGGAGCTCGGCGGCGAGATCGTCGACGGTCAGGCCCTGCTCGCGAGCACGGAGGCCGTGTCGATCCGTGGTGGCGTCACCACCGACGGCCCCTTCGGCGGCGCGAAGGAGGTCGTGGCCGGCTTCATGATCCTCGAGGCACGCGACCGGGACCACGCGGTCGCGATCGCCTCGCACGTGCCGGCCAAGGCCGGTGTCGAGGTGCGTCCGCTCGTCGAGATGCCCGCGGAGTAGTACGAGGTCTTCTCGTGCGCGCCTGAGGGGGCGGACACGCGGGAGGGACCGATGAACACGGGAATGGGGCGGGCCGGACCGACGGCCCGCCCCGTTCCCGTGTTGCGACCCGGTGCCCCGCGAACACCGCAATAGGTGAGATGCCGCGGGGAGCCGGCCGCAACAAGCTGGTCGCGCCGGCTCCCGCACCTTCGTCCTCCTTGTCCTCCTGAAAGGCTGCGCAATGACTGTGACGACCACCCGTCCGCCCGTCGTCGAGCTGCTCGGTTCCTTCGCCCGTGCGACGCCCGAGCAGTTGCCCGAAGAATTCGGGCGGTTGGCCGGAGCTGTCTGGAGCGCGGACGGCCCGACGGACCGGGCACCGGCTCTGACCCCTGCCCTCGTGACACTTCTCGACGAGGTGGACGACGTCCGCAAGGGGTACCTCGCCATCCTGCTCGGTCTGCTCGTCCAGACCGAGTTCCCCGCCATGAACGGCCCCCTGAGCACCGCGGTGCACGCCGGTGCCGACCGGTACCTGAGCGTACTGGGGCGCTGCACGAAGGACGATCCGCTCGGTCTCGCGCTGCTCTATCTCCTCGCGCACTTCCCCGACGACCGCGACCGCGTACTGGCCGCGTCCGCGCATCTGGAACTCGACGAACACGACCGCTCGCGGCTGGAGCGCTGTCTGAGCCGCCTCGACCCCGCCCGTCCCGACCTCGGCCGCGTGTGGCCCTCCCCCGCGGTGTGGCAGCTGGACGACGACGAGCAGAGCTTCGACCAGGAGTGGATCGGCAAGCTCACTCCCGAGCAGACCACCGTCAACTGGGACAACGACACCCGCACCGTGCTGGCGTACGTGGGTATGCGGGCCTACTGGGCGGTCCGGCACGGCATCCCCGCGGAGACCTCCTACCCGATTCCCGCGTCCGCGACGGAGCCGGTGACGGTCCCCGTGCCGACGGGCGAGGCGTTCGCCCGGCTGGACCGGGCGCTACGCTGCCCGTCCTGCCACGGGGGCCTCTCCTTCGGAGCCGACAGCGCCCGGTGCGCCCCCTGCGCAACGACGTACCCGATCGCCCAGGGCCTGCTCGATCTGTCGGCCGGCATCCGCGACAGTGCGCAGGAGGACTCCGAGGACGTCACCGCCGACCTGCTCCAGAAGCTCTCCGAGATGCCCAGCATGGGGCTGTACTACGAGTCGGTGCTGCGTCCCGCGTTCCTGCGGATCGCGGGTATGAACTGGGCCGATGAGGTCTCGCCCGCCGACGAGGACGCCTATCTCGCCGCGCACATCGACCCGGTGGACGGTCCCGTGCTCGACCTGGCGTGCGGGGCGGGCAGGTGGACGGCCGTGGTCGCGAGGACCGTGGGCGCCGGCCGGCTGCTCGCCCAGGACATGGGCGCCCCCATGCTGACGGCGATGCGTGCCCGGCTGCCCGAGGTCCCGGCCGTGATGGCCAGCGCCCTCGACCTGCCGTACGGGGACGGCACGCTGGCCGCGGTGAACTGCTGGAACGCGCTTCAGGCCTTCCCCGAGGAGGCGGCCACGGCCATCTCCGAGATCGGCCGTGTCCTACGGCCCGGGGGCACCTTCACCATGCTGACGTTCCGGTGGGCCGACGATCCGGTCGACCGCTACTTCCAGGGCGGCCACCACTTCCCGAGCCGGCCCGCGGGCATGCTGCTGTTCGAGCTGGACGAGATCAGGCAGTGGCTCACGGACGCCGGACTGACGATCCGTCACGAGACGGGCCCGGGCAGCTTCGTCATCCTCACCGCCGAGCGCACGGGGCAGCCGGCGTGATCGCGCCGGATGAGCGCCGGGCCGGGTTCGCCCTGCCCGGCGAGGGCGCCTACGACGCCGCGACGGCGGTCTTCAACCTGTACGCCCCGCTGCGCCCGGCGGCCGCGGTCACGGCTCACAGTGTCGACGACGTCCGGGCCGCGGTCCGGACGGCCGCGGCACAGGGCCTGAAGGTGCGCGTGCACTCGACAGGGCATTCCTCGGCGTCCGCCCGTCCCATGGACGACGCCCTGCTGATCCGCACCCGGCTGCGGGAGCCGGTCGGCATCGATGTCCAACGCCGGGTGGCACGGGTGGCGGCCGGTACGCAGTGGGGCGAGGTGGTCGAGGCGGCCGCTGCCCACGGGCTGGCGGCGCCCCACGGTTCGTCGCCGAACGTGGGGGTCGTCGGCTATCTGCTGCGGGGTGGCCTGAGTTTCTACGGCCGCGAGGCCGGCCTGGCCGCCAACAGTGTGCGCGCCGTAGAGCTGGTCACCGCCGACGGCGAACTGCGGCGTTCCGGCCCGGAGTCGGACCCGGAACTGTTCTGGGCCCTGCGCGGTGGTGGTGGCGGCCTGGGTGTCGTCACAGCTGTCGAGGTCGCGCTGTTCCCTGTGGCGAAAGTGGTCACGGGCGCGGCGTTCTGGCCGGTTTCCGACGCCCCCCGGCTGCTCGAACTGTGGCGCCGGTGGACCGAGGCCGCGCCACGGGAGGCGACGACGGCGGTGCGGGTGATGAACCTGCCCGAGCTGCCGGAGCTGCCGTCCGTGCTCACCCGGGGGCCGGTGCTGTGCCTGGACGGTGTGGTGGTCGCCGGTACCGGGGCGGAGGTGGCCCGCGCCGAGCGTCAGGCCGAGGAACTGCTCGCCCCGCTGCGTGCCGTGGCCACGCCGGTGTTCGACACCTGGCGGACGGCCGACGCCTGCGACGTTCCCGAGACGCACATGGACCCGCCGGAGCCCGTACCGGTGCACGGCGACCACTTCCTGCTCGGCGAGCTCGGGGCGAAGGGCGTCCAGGCGTTCCTGCGCGCGGTGGACCGGCCCGGCACGGCACTCGTGGCCGGCGAGCTGCGTCAGCTCGGCGGGGCGCTGGCGGAGCCGGATCCGGCAGGGGGTGCGCTGAACCACCTCGATGCGCGGTACGCCTACTCGGGTGCCGGTGTGCCCGTGGGGGGGATGACCGAAGAGGTCATCGACGAGCACTGTGCTCAGGTCCGGGCGGCACTCGCGCCGTGGGACACCGGCCGTACCGCGCCCACCTTCGTCGCGACCGCGGGCCAGCCCCAGGGCCATCTCGACGCCGACGCGGTGCGTGCCGTCGACGCGGTACGCAGGCGGGTGGACCCGCGGGGAGTGTTCCGTGGCGACATCGAGCCGGGGGCGACCGCGCTGCTCCCGGACCTGTCGTAGGCGGTACGTACGGCGGAGGGGCCGGAGCCCGGGAGGCCGGGCTCCGGCCCCTCCGCCGTACGGGGCAGGGCGGTCAGGAAGGGCTGACGACGGTCCCGGTGTGCGCGGGAAGTTCCCCGGCGAGCAGGGCCTCCAGGACCTCCAGGAGCGCGTCGGGGCCCTTCGGACGCCGGACGGAGAGCCATGAGGCGGATTCCTTCACGAACCGTTCCTCGGCGGCTCCGTACCGGGCCAGGTAGCTCTCGGCGCCCTCGGCGGCGATGATCCGCGCCTCCTCGGGCGGGGTGAAGAAGATCTCCGGCACCGGACCGGGCAGCCCCTGCGGAGGTTCGATCCGCGCGCCCGGGTGCGTGTATCCGACCAGCAGGGTCTGGGCCAGCTCGCCCGCGAAGTGTTCGTGGACCTGGCCCAGCCGTTCCGGCTGCCCGGTGAAGTCGACCAGGACCGCGGGCTCCTGGACCGGGGCCGAGGCGAGGCTGTCGTAGGTCACGACGCTGTCGTAGAGGCCGAGTCCGGCGACGAACGCCTCGTTGCGCGGAGAGGTGACGCCGATGACCGTGAGATCCTCCCGCCCCGCGAGCAGCCCGGCGAGGCCGATCGCGGTCTTGCACGAGGCGCTGGTGATCAGCACGGACCGGGGCACGGGGCCGTCGCGGTGGACGAGGAACTCGGACACGGGCGGGGTGTCCGTGCGGTGCACGAGACAGTCGGCGACGTTGTACGCCGCGGAGAACAGCGGACGCAGCAGGGTGGCCCGCTCGTCCGCCACGTCGCTGTCATCGGCCCACAGATAGGTCCGGTACCAGGGGTGCAGGAACTCCCGCTCGGGCGAGCTCTCGACGAAGCCGGTTTCGGTGGGCTCCACCATGAGCGTGACGTGGGTGCCCATCGGCAGATAGCCGTAGGCACGGTCGCCGACGGCGATGTCCGGGTGATTCGACTCCTCGACACGGGCGTATCCCCAGGCCGGCACCCTTCCGTAGCCGGGCGGACCGGGAAACGCCTCCCAGAAAGGGAGTTCGGAGTCGCCGAGGCGTACATATGTGGCGTTGTTGGCGGTCAGACCGAAGGTCTCGACCGCGAGCCGGACCTGGCCGGGCCTCAGGGTGTCCTTCGGTACCGGGCGGATCCGGCGTACGGTGACGTCGTCCCGCCTGACCAGCAGCTCCCACCTGTCCAGCTCGGGCACTTTGGTCTCCTTGGTCGACTGGCCGGGCATGTGAGCACCGGGCTCGCACACATCGTCCGGGCGGGCCGCCGGCCGGCGCATCTCCTGGTGTGCCCCTCAGCGGCGGGGCTTGCGGGCGGCCACGACGGCGTAGCCGATCTGGTCCTTGCGCGGAGCGAAGAACCCCCGGTGCAGCCGGGAGAACTGGGCGAGTTCGCCCTCGCCGAACTTCGCCGCGACCTCATCACGCCGGCCCATGGCCGTCTCCAGGTACTTGGACTTCATACCGAACACCCGCGGGCCGCACTGCGTGTACTCCTCGATCTCGAACCCCGCGCCGCGCAGGTGGCCGAGCCATTCGGTGAGGGTGGGCAGCACAGGCAGTTTCAGCGTCGTCATGAACCGCTCCACCCGCTCGGGCTCCGCGTCCGATTCCAGGCTGAAGTCCGAGAACGAGATGCGGCCGCCGGGCCTCAGCACCCGGAACAGCTCGCCCAGCACCTGCCCCAGGTCGGGGGCGTTCTGCAGCGACTCGAGTGCGAGTACCGCGTCGAAGGTCCCGTCCGCGAACGGCAGGTCCATGTAGTCCCCGTAGCGGAAGGCGATCCGGTCGTCGCCGATCTGTGCCGCGCCGGCCCGGGCACGCGCGGCGTCGAGCTCGAACCCGCTCACGGTCACACCGGTGACCCGGACCCCGTACTCCTTGGCGAGGTACACCGCGGTCTCCCCCGGACCGCACCCGGCGTCCAGGACGTGCTCGTCAGGACACAGACCCAGGGTCTCGGTGACCTTCCGGGTGGTGCGGTGCACGGCCTGCGGCAGGGAGGCCTCGTCGTCGCGGTCGTACCAGTACCACATGTGCAGCTGGCCGCCCCGGAACTCCTCGCCGATGGGCGTGCGTTCGTCGTAGTGCCTGCCGATGTCCGCGGGGCCGGTCAGTACGTCATCCATGGGGCCATGGTCGACGCCCGCCCCGGACAGGCACATCTCCGCGCTTGCTGTCCTGCGCCACGCCCGCTGGACCCGCCCCGCATGGAAAGCATTTTCGAAGGGGACAGCGCGGCGCCCCGGGTGTGAGGATTGCGGCGGCGGACAGCGCGCCAGGGCCGCGTACACACCCCTGGTGCCGGGCCGCCGCGGGCCGGCCCGAGCCGGGTGACCACCTCGCCCGCCCTCTGAACATTTTCCTGTCCACGTGCGCACCGATCGGGGAACAGATGTTTGACAGACGACGCGTGCTGACCATAGGCGCGGGCGTGGTCGTGGCAGGCGGGGCCGTGGGCGTCCTCAACGCCCGGGAGGGTACCGCCGGGGCCGGAGCTCCGCCGCGTCCTCAGGGCCACCGTCACGCCGCCCTCGCCGGCAACGCGAAGGCGAGCAGCAGGGCGGCCGCGACCCCGTTCGCCGTGAGGATGCCCGTCCCGCCGGTGCTGGCCCCGGTGCGGCGTCTCGCCGACGCCGATGTCTACAAGGTGGCCCTGCAGACCGCGCAGGCCGACATCCTGCCCGGTGTGAAGACCCCGGCCATCACCTACAACGGCACCTTCGTCGGTCCGACCATCCGTGCCCGTGCCGGGCGTGCGGTGCGCGTCAAGTACGTCAACCGTCTCGACAAGGGTGCCAACGTCCACCTCCACGGCGCGCACGTGCCCGCGAGCAGTGACGGCTACCCGACGGACCTCATCGCCTCGGGCGCCTCCCGTACGTACGAGTACCCGAACCAGCAGCTGGGCGCGACCCTCTGGTACCACGACCACACCCACCACATGGAGGCCGAGCACGTCTACCGGGGCATGCACGGCTTCTACCTGCTGGAGGGACCGGACGAGAAGGCGCTCAACCTGCCCCGCGGCAGCTACGACGTGCCGATCATGCTCCGCGACGCGCACTTCGACGCGAGCGGCGGTCTGATTCTCGACGTCGAGCACCCCGAGGCCCGGTCCACCTATCTCGTCAACGGCCGCCCGCAGCCCTACTTCCCGGTGGCCGCGCGCAAGTACCGTTTCCGGCTGCTCAACTCGTCCATCTACAAGGTCTTCGAGCTCGACCTCGGCGGGGCGGAGATGGTGCAGATCGCCTCCGACGGCGGGCTCCTCCCCGAGCCGGTCACCCGGACCAAGCTGGTGCTGGCACCGGCCGAGCGGGCGGAGATCGTGGTGGACTTCTCCCGCCACGCGGTCGGCAGCAAGCTGGTGCTCTCCGACGCCACCGGGCCGGTGATGCGGTTCGACGTGAACCGCAGGGCCCGGGACCACAGCACGGTGCCCGCGCGACTGCGCGCGCTGCCCCCGCTGGCCACCCCGACGAGGACCCGTCCGATGAAACTGGCGGTCGCGCCCTCGAAGATGGCGTACGCGATCAACGACCTGTCGTGGGACGCGGACCGGGTGGACACCACCATCAAGAACGGCACCACGGAGATCTGGAACGTCTACAACGCGGACACCGTCGACTCGGAGTTCGGCGGCATCGACCACACCTTCCACCTGCACCTGGTGCAGTTCCGGGTGCTGGACCGGGACGGCAGACCGCCGCTGCCCGGCGAGGAGGGGTTCAAGGACACCGTGCTCGTGCGGCCGGGCGAGAGGCTGCGCCTGCAGGCCACGTTCACCGGCTCTCCGGGGAAGTACGTCTACCACTGCCACATGCAGGAGCACAACGTGGCGGGAATGATGGCCCAGATGGAGATCGTCGACTAGGAACACGACAGGAGCGGGGGCCGGCGTCAGCCGGCCCCCGCTCCTGTCGTCGCCCGCACAGCCGGTCAGAAGCGGTGGGTGACGCCGGTCAGGCGCTCGGACTCGTCCCACAGGCGGCGCCGGGTCCCGGGGCCGCGGGCCGAACGGCCCGGCCGGACGAGACCCGGATACCCCTTCGTCCCGGTCGTACCGAGCGGGCCGTAGTACTCGCCGCCCCGGACGGCCGGGTCGGTGGCCGCGCGCAGACCTGGCAGCATGCCCATCTCGGCCGGCTGGAGGAACAGAGGAGCGAGCACCGGCCCGGTCCGGCGCACGGCTGCCGGGAAGTCCCTGCCCAGCCCGGTGGAGGTCAGGCCCGGGTGGGCCGCCACCGAGAGGGTGTCCGCGCCCGCCCCGGCCAGCCGGCGCTGGAGTTCCAGGGCGAACATCAGGTTGGCCAGCTTGGACTGGTTGTAGGCCCGGTACCTGTTGTAGCGGCGCTCGCCGTTCAGGTCGTCGAACTCGATCCGGCCCAGCTTGTGGACGTGACTGCTGATCGTCACGACGCGAGCGCCCGCGGCGGCCCTCAGGGCGGGCAGGAGCAGTCCGGTGAGCGCGAAGTGGCCGAGGTGGTTGGTGGCGAACTGCAGCTCATGTCCGTCCACGGTCCTGGTCCTCCCGCTCCACATCACACCCGCGTTGTTGACCAGGATGTCGATGCGGGGGCAGAGCTCGCGCAGTTCCCCGGCCGCCTGCCGTACGGACGCCAGGTCGGCGAGGTCGAGCCGCTGCACCGTCGGGCGGGCCGCGGGGGCGGCCGCCCCGATCCGGGCCGCGGCGAGCGCGCCGCGGTCGGGGTCGCGTACCGCGAGCACGACACGGGCGCCGCGCCGCGCGAGCGTTCTGGCCGTGTGGAACCCGATCCCGGAGCTCGCTCCGGTGACCACCGCGGTGCGTCCTGTGAGGTCCGGGACGTCGAGAGCGGTCCACCTGCGCCTGGCACCCATGCGGTACTCCCCCTCTCCTGTGGCGACGCCGCTGTCTGCGGGCGCGCGGTCAGTGCACCGGTGCGGCCTCGTCGCGGTAGCCGCGGGACACGATCCGTTCCGCCGCGCGCGTGTAGTAGCCGGGTTCCGACGGCAGTGCGGTGGCGAGGCAGTCGACGTAGCGGTTGTACATGCAGAAGGCCGCGGCTATCAGCACCGTGTCGTGCAGGTCGGTGTCATCGGCACCCTCGGCGCGAGCGTCCGTGACCGCCTTCTCGGAGACGGGGCCGGCGGCCTCCTGGACCTCGGCCGCGATCCGCAGCAGGGCGCGCAGTCTGCCGCTGACAGGTGCCGTTCCGGGGTCGGCCAGAACCGCGGCGACCAGGGCCTGGCCGCCGGGGAGCTGTGCCGCTGCGAAGGCACTGTGCGAGGCGGAGCAGAACTCGGTGCCGTTGAGCTCGGAGACGTACGCCGCGATCAGCTCGCGCTCACCCGCGCTCAGCGAGGACGGTGAGCGCAGGAGCGCGTCGGCGAGGGCCCCCAGTGGCTGTGCGGTGTCGGGCCGGTTGGCCAGCAGGCCGTTGATCCCGGGGAGGTTGTTGTCGAGCTGGATGTGTGGCACGGAAGGCCCCTTGTCAGCAAGCGTGAGGCGTCGTACGGGACGTCAGCACCCGCTGGGCGCCAGGTGCGGAGCGGGCTCTTCGGCGAAGGACCGGGCCGGCGTCCGCCGTTCGCATCCGGTGGACGCGGCTCCCGGCGGCCCCGGCCGGGCGGGATCAGGGCCACTCGACGCCTTCGCCGGAATCGGCACGGCCGTCGGTCACGGTGAGAACGATACGCATGTCGGCTCCTCGGAGAAGGCGGGATACAGGCACGGAGGCCCGGCCACGATCCGTGGGAAGGCTCCCGATCACAGGAAGGTACTGAGCTCCGCAGAGCATGGCAATGTTTTGCCAGACTTTGGCAACTTGCCTGTATGGCAGGGGTGACCCCTCTCAGCCGTTCCGGTACGCCGGTCGCGGGGGCACGAGGGAGCCGTGCGGGCCGCGGCCCCGCGGGGAAGGCGGCCGGCGCGGGGAGCCGTCACAGCACGCGGAAAGCCCTCGCCCCGGCCTGGTGAACCGGGCCGGGGCGAGGGCGGGGAGGGTCTGCGCCAGGATCTTCCGTCTGGATCAGGCTGGGTCAGGGAGCGGGGTCCGGTGGTGGGGCGCCTCCCACGCCGTTCAGGCCGTGGGGGCATCACAAGGAGGAGGAGGAGGAGGAGGAGGGAGGGAGGGAGGGAGGCGACGCGGAGCGCCGCCGGCTGACGACGATGCCGCGAGGTGCGGTGCCAGGGCACGCGAGCCGGGCGTGATCCAGACGAGAGGCCCTTGGTCAGGAGGGGCCTCAGGCGGCCCGGCGCCGGAGCAGCGGGGCGGGTCGCAGCACCTCGGTGAGCAGAGCGCTCACCAGCTGGGTCTGTTCGGCCAGCGTCGTGGCGGTCAGAATGTCGCGCACCGAGACCACGGTGCCGAACTCCTTGCTGACGCGCCGCACGAGCCGGGTACCCAGGAGGGAGTCCCCGCCCAGGGTGAAGAAGTCCGAGCCGTCGGACGGCTCCGGGCAGCCGAGCAGATCGCACCACTGTTCGGACAGGAACGTCCGGACGTCGCCCGCCGTGACGGGCGGGCGGACACTCCCGGACGCACCGCGGGAGCGCAGCAGGTGGACGAGGGCGATCTGGTCGCCCAGATTCCGCCGCGACATGTCGTGCAGCGGGATCGCGACGCCGAACTCCTTGCTGACGCGCCGCACGAGCCGCGTGAACAGCAGCGAGTCCCCGCCGCGGGCGAAGAAGTCGGCATGCTCGGTGAGATCCCGGCAGCCGAGCAGATCGCTCCAGGCACGGAACACGAACTCCCGCACCGCCTCCTGGGCGTGGTCGGCGGGTGCGTCGGAGGCGCCTGCCCGGTCGGTACCGGCCATGGCGACGACTGCAGAGCGGTCACGGTTCATTTTCGCCACTCCTGTGGACATCGTCGGCTGGCATCTTATTGCCCACTACCGTACGGCCATCGCCATCCACTTGGCAACAACTTTCCTATGTTCATGGCAAGTTGTGTTGCCCGACAGCCCTCTCCGGTCGCCCCGATCCGGCACTCCTGGAGGCCAGGCGTTTGCCAGCCCGTATACTTCCCGGATACCCTTTGGCACAATTGGAACGAACAGCGTGACACGAAGACGGCAACACGATCGGGTTCGGAATCTCTGTCATCCATCATCCGTTGGGGCGTACACGTGCTGGAGCAGCCATCCTTCGGCCGCCGACTGAGGCAACTGAGGACTGAGCGCGGCCTGTCGCAGGCCGTAGTCGCCGGGGACGGTATGTCGACCGGCTATCTTTCGCGTCTGGAGTCAGGCGCACGCCAGCCCACCGACCGTGCCGTGGCACACCTGGCGGGGCAGCTGGGCATCAGCCCCTCGGAGTTCGAGGAATCCCGGGCCACCTCGCTCGCCCAGATACTGTCGCTCGCCACCTCCCTCGAATCCGACGAGACCAGCGAGCTGCTGGCAGAGGCGCTGGAGTCGGCGCACGGACAGGAGCCGATGCTTCGCTGGCAGGCCCTGTGGCTGCTCGGCCAGTGGAAGCGCCGTCACGGCGATCAGGCGGCCGAGCGTGTCTACCTGGACCAACTCGCCGCACTCAGCGAGGAGATCGGCCTGGCCGAACTGCGCGCGCGGGCACTCACCCAGCTGGCCAGGTCCCTGCGCGTCAGCGGCGAGATCGTCCCCGCGGTCGAGGCCGCCGGGACGGCCTACCGGCTGGCCCGGGAGAACGACCTCACGACCCAGGACGTGGCCGCCGCGCTGCTGGTCCTGGTGTCCGTGGAGGCAGAGGCGGGCCGGATGCCGGACGCCCGTCGGCACGCGGCAGAGCTGACCTCCCTGGTGCAGGGCCGCTCCGACACCCTGTGGGCCGAATCGCTGTGGACCGCCGGCGCGCTCAAGGTGCGCGAGGGCGAGTTCGGTATGGCACGGGACCTCTTCCAGCAGGCTCTGGACGGCTTCGACAGCCGCGAGAACCTCACGATCTGGCTGCGCCTGCGGGTGGCCATGGCCGAACTCCACCTGCAGAAGTTCCCGCCCGAGCCCGACGCCGCCCAGCGGTGCATCGAGGCCGCCGAGGCGGCGCTTCCCTTCGCCCGCACACCCGCGCTCGAACAGTCGCTGACCGCTCTGCGGGCCCGGCTCGCCTTCCACGAGGGCCGGTTCGCCGATACCCGCGCGCTGCTGGACCGGCTCGGCCGGACCGAGCTGCGTCTGCCGTACCAGACCCGCGTGCGCCTGGAGGTCCTCGGTAACCAGCTGCGGATCCTGGACGGCGAGGAGGACGAAGGCCTGGCCGGCCTGCAGACCCTCGCCCTGCAGGCCCAGGAGAACTCCAACGTCGATCTCGCCGCGGAGATCTGGCGGCTGGCCGCCGAGTGCCTGATGAAGGCCCGCGACAAGGCTCAGAGAACCCCCGCCGGCTGACACCCGTCCTGCCGGGCGGCGGCTCCGGCGAGGCGTCCGCCTCGCTGACGGCCGCCGCACAGGGCACCACCGCCCGGTGACCAGGCGGTGGCGGATGCCCCCGTGGCGCAGGCCGGGCCGGCGTGCGCGACCGCGACCGCGACCGTATGTCTGCCGCCGCGTGAGGGCTGCGCTCGCGATCGCCGCTCGAACGAGCCGCCCCGTTCTCCCCCTTACGCGCCGTACGGCTGAACCGCAGTCGTCCCGGGCCAGGAAACCCCTGGAAGCGCCCGATGCCTGCCCACAGCACTCATCGATATTGCCAACCTGGCCCCTTGCGTGGCAATATTTTGCCCGAGAGTGGCAAATTTGGCATGTCGAGCAGGCCGGTCCTTCGGCCAGGGAGCGGCGGATCATGTGCATCACCAGGCAGAACAGGCATTTTCCCGCCGCTTCCGCACTCCCGTCCGCTCATCCGGTTGGCAATATTTTGCCAGAGGCCTTCACCGACGATCCGTGCGCGTGGGGCTGGGCGCCCCTGCGTACCGAGACGAATACCGAGGCGCTGCCATGACCAACGAGCTCTCCCAGCGTGCTCTGCTGGAATCCGCGGCCGAGGGGCTGCGCAAACTGGCCACCGATACCCGCTGCCGTGTCGCGTTCGCCGCCCCCGGCTCGGTGCTGCAGGACATCCTCTCCCCCGCCGCGCGGCGCTACGTACTGGCTCCCGACCGGGCCGGGTTCCTGGAACAGGTCGGAAAGCTGCGGGCGAAGGGCTACCTGGTGACCGCCGAATGCGCCGCACCTCACCAGAACGCCGACGATCCGGCGCAGATCGAACAGGTCGTCCAGGAGTATCTGAGCCTGCTCGTAGCCGAACCGGCCCCCGACCGCCTCGGCTTCGAACTGTCCCAGGTGGGCCTCGCCCGCTCCTCGCGCCTCGCGGTGGAGAACACCGCGCGCATCGCGGCGGCGGCGGCCAGGCACGGCGGCGAGATCGTCCTCAGCATGGAACGCCCGTCAGGCGTCGACGCGGTGCTCGCCGCGTACCGCCAGCTCTCGGGCCGCTACGCGAACGTGGGGGTCACCCTCCAGGCGCACCTGCACCGCACCGAGCACGACGCCGCGCTGCTGGCCCGGCCCGACCGCACGATCCGGCTGGTCAAAGGGGCCTTTCCCGAACCGCCCCACATCGCTCTGCCCCGCGGGCCGGCCCTCGACGACCGGTTCCTCGACCTCGCGCAGAGCCTCCTGGACCGCGGGGTCCGGCTGAGCCTGGCCACCCAGGACCCCGTGGTGCTCGCCGCGGCGCAGGAGCGCGGACTGCTGGAGCGCGTCACTGAGGTGGAGATGCTGCACGGCGTGCGGCCGGAGCTGCTGCGACGCTACCTCGAGGCCGGGCTGGCGTGCCGGATCTACGCCACGTACGGAACGAACTGGTGGCTCCACCTGCTCCAGCGCCTGGCCGAGCACCCGCCGATGGTCCTCAGGGCACTGGCCGACATCGGCTCCGGCCGCACCGACACCGTCGGACTCGGCTACTGACCCGGCCTCCAGGGGCCACGGCCGGGCCTAGGCCGGCCGGGCCTCCTTCCGTACCGCTACGGCGGCCGCGTATCCGTGAGGCACGGCGACGTCCTCCACCCGCCAGCCGGGCAGCCCGGCCGCCGCCGGGCCGGTGCCGAGATAGTCCAGCGCCGGGCTGCGGGCGAGGCCGGTACCGAGCCCCTTGAGGTAGGCCTCCTTGCGCACCCAGGCCCGCGCGAAGGCGTCGGGGCGGTCGGCTTCGGAACAGGCCGCCAGTTCCGCCTCCTCCCGGGGATGGAGCACACCCTTGATCTCGTCGGCGGCCTCGGCCGAGCCCTTGGTCTGTACGTCCGCTCCGACGGGCGTCGCGGCGAAGGCGAGCAGCGCGAGGTCGCCGCTGTGCGAGAGCGAGAAGTGCAGGGGCGCGTCCGGGTCCTCGGGCGCGGGTCTCCCGTGCGGTCCGCCGCAGCAAGGACAGGGCTCGCGCCGGAAGCGGACCCGGTCGGCAGCGATCCCGGTCTGGGCTCCGAGCAGCTGCCTCAGGGCCACATGAGCGGTGACGTAGCACCGGCGGTCCGCGCTGCGGCTCAGCGCGGCGGCCCGGTCCCGTTCCGTGTCGTCGAGCACGAGACGAGCGAGCTCCGCCACCTTCTCGGGGTGTGTGGTCGCATCCGCCAGCCACAGGTGCACGGCACCGTCGGACAGCCGCGGCGCACCGGGAGGCGCCCCGGGGATCAGCAGTCCGGGAATCAGCGGTGCGGGTGGCGCGGGGGCTGGCCACCGTGAGCTGGGGACAGCGGGCAGCGGACGGCGGACAGCGAGGTCAGTACGCATGGCCGGTGGCCGTCGCGGCGACGAACCGGTACACGTCGTCCAGGAAGCCGTCCGTGTGCCGGACTCCGTCCGCCCCGTACTCGTGCTCCGTCAGGACGGGCAGCAGGTCCGCCAGGAGCGCGGCCAGTTCGCCGCCGTTCTCCTGGACGAGGGCGACGGCCCCCTCCCACAACGCGGCGCGCACCCGCTCCGCGGTGAGCAGACCGTCGCCCGCCGCCGCGACGGTGAGCAGGCCGGCGATGCGCCGTTCCAGCGCAGTGGGCGCCCAGGCGCCGCACCGCGCGTGCGCGGCGAGTGCGTCCAGGCGGTCGCGCGGATGCGCCTTCGCCGCCCGTGGCGTGCTCAGGAGCTGTGCTGAGATGCTCGGCATGGTGACTCCTCACGGAGGGGTGGGTGTCGGACGGGAGACCGTGCGCGGCCCCCGGCTGCGGGCTCTCAGAAGGAGGTGGCGGGTACGCCGACGACGTGGCGGGCCGTCCCGCCGTACGTGTCGGAGAAGGCCCTCCGACCGGTCGGCCCCGCGTCGGACGCCGGACCTCCGGTCGCGGACCGCCCGGTCGTGTCGAGCGGCGGGCGGTAGTCCCCGGGGTCCGGCTCGATGCAGTCCCCTGCCGGTTGGAGCACCCTGGCGTCGCTCTGACCGGCGATCGTGTCCGGATGTCCTTCGGTCACGGACTCCGAGGCGAACAGTGTCCCAGCCATGCCCAGTGATTCCTCTCGGAGATCAGGAACGCGGTGCCGTCGCGTGTGTCTGCGGGCACACCACGGCGCGCGCGTGGAGTCACTGTCCATCCAAAGGACGGACGCGCCCGGAGGACACAGGGACTTGGCCAAGTGTCGGAAGGGTCCGCCCGCCGAGCGCACTCAGGCAGGTCCGGGGGACCGGGGCGGGAGAACCGGGCCGGTTCTGCGCACGGGAGAAGACGCCCCCGGCGGCGGCGGGTCCGAGAATGTTCCTTCTCAGCAGGGAAGGGGCGGACGTTGTCGGTGTTCGGGACCAGGGTCGATTCCGTGGTCCTCGACGGGGAGAGCCTGACCGTCGAGGCCGTCCGCAGAGTTGCCGAGCAGAACGCCGCGGTGACTCTGACGGAGGGAACGCTGTCCGGGGTGCTCCGGAGCCGGGCAGCCCTGGAGGACCTCCTGCGCAAGGGCGTTCCCGTGGAGGGGGTCACCCTGTTCCGGCAAGGCGGCCGGTGGGTCCGCGTCGACGCCGGTGAGGAGCATACGTACCAGACCAATCTGGTGCGCGCCCACAGCACGGGCATCGGTCCCCCGTTCGCCGAGGACGAGGCCAGGGCGATCGTCTCGGCCCTGCTGAACTCGCTGGCCAAGGGGTACTCCGCGGTACGGCCACAGGTGCTGGAGCGGCTGGCACGGTATCTGAACGAGGGGATCGTCCCCTCCGTTCCCGAGCTCGGTTCACCGGGCGCGGGGGGCGACTCGGTGCCGCTCGCCCACATCGCGGGCACGCTGATCGGTGAGGGCCATGTCCTGCGGGACGGCAGACGGACGGGGACCGCCCGCCTTCTGCGCGAGCTGGGGCTGGCGCCACTGCGGCTGCGTTTCAAGGAGGGGCGGGCGCTGATCGGCGGCAGTGCCGCGACGACCGGCCTCGGCTCCCTGGTGGTGGCACGCGCCCTGGACCAGGTGCGCCAGGCCGAGATCGTCGCGGCGCTGCTGACCGGGGCGCTCGGAGGCTTTGCCGGGCCACCTCCCGCCGCCGGGCACCCCGGACGCCCGCACCGGGGGCAGACCGACACGGCCGCCGGCCTGCGCGACCTGCTGCGCGGTGGTGAGCCGCCGGAACAGCCCTCTGCCGAGGGGACGTTCGCCCTGCGGGCCGCACTTCAGGTGCTCGGGGCCGTACGGCACACGCTGTACCAGGCGGTGGACACGCTGGAGAGCGAGCTCAACTCGGCCGGTGACGACCCGCTGTTCCTCGAGGGCGGGGAGGTCGCCCAGGGCGCGAACGGGCACGGGCAGCCGGTCGCGTTCGCCATGGACTTCGTGACGATCGCCCTCGTCCAGCTCGGCGTACTGGCCGAGCGGCAGCTCAGCCGGCTCCTGAGCTGCGGTCCCGACGGGGTGCTGCCCGCCTCCCTCATGGCCGCCGACCCGGTGCTGCACCACGGGTTCGCCGCGGCCCGGTACCCGGCGACGGCCCTCGTCGCGGAGAACCGCACCATAGGCCCCGCCAGCACCCAGTCCGTTCCGGCCGCCGGTGACGGCCCCGGCATCGCGGGCATGGGACTCGTCGCGGCCCGCGGTACCCGGCGGGTGCTGGAGAACAACAACCGGATCCTCGCGGTGGTGCTCCTCGCCGCCGTCCAGGCCGTCGACGTCGGACGGCGGTTCGACGAGCTCGGGCCCGCGGCCCAGGCGGCGTACGACACGGTGCGTTCGCTGGTGCCGCCGCTGGGCGTGGACCGGTCGATGGCCGAGGACATCGAGCTGATCACCACCGCGCTGTCCCGGGGCGAAGTGCTCCGGGAGGTCTGCCGGACCGGAACCGTCGCCCTGCGCTGACACGGTTCCCTCCGGGCACCACGCCGTGGCCGAGGCCGGCCCCGGCTCCCACCCGGCAAGGGAGGCAGAGCATGAGCGACATCCGCCCAGCGGCCCGAAGGGCCGAGAGCGAACCGGCGGCGGTGCTCCACGCGGCGGCCGCCGCGTCCACCGCCTACACCGCGGCGGCCGCGAGGTGCGCGGCCACGGCGCTGGTACAGATGTTCGTCGACCAGGGGGTGTTCGGCGTCGCCCTCCACGGCCCGGATCCGGACGAGGACCCGGCGCGCGCACCCGTGTCCGCGCCCGGGGCCACGGAGCCCACCGACTGGGACCGGATGCGTGCCGCCGTCGCGCAGGCCGAGGCACGACGTGCCACGGACAGCGGTGGGCCGGCCGTCCCGCCGCTGAGCCTGGCGGGCGAGGTGCCGGCCCGGGCCGGGGTCCGCGGACCCGCGCTGCGAGCCGTGCCGCCCGCCGCTTGAGGTCTGCCCGGGGCAGTGGACCGGCGTGAACGCGGCCCTGGATGCCCGGCCGGGGAGCACCGTGCGAGGGCGGCCGCAGGCCGGAAATCAGCACGGGGGAAGTGGGTGCCCGTACGCCGCGTGCATACGGTGGGCGGGCGACGGTCGGCGAGCGAGAAACGGCGGTACGGCGATGTCCCAGCCCGCAGAGCCCCAGCCCGGGATCATCCGGCCGGTCTCCTCCCGCGAGGTGTACCGCAATCCGTGGCTGTCGTTGCGCGAGGACGTGGTGGAGCGCCCGGACGGCACCCAGGGCATCTACTCGGTGGTCGACCGGCCCGACTTCGCCGTGGTGATCGCCGCCGATGACGGCGGATTCCACCTGGTCGACCAGTACCGGTACCCGACCGGCGCGCGCCGATGGGAGTTCCCGCAGGGCTGTTTCCCGCAGGGACGCACCGGCACGGCCGAGGAACTGGGCCGTGCCGAACTGTCCGAGGAGACGGGGCTGAGCGCCCGGTCGTGGACCGCGCTCGGCACGCTCAGCGCCTGGCACGGCGCCAGCGGGCAGGAAGCGACTGTGTTCCTGGCCACCGGCCTGCGTTCCGGCGTGCCCCGGCGCGAGCACGAGGAGCAGGACATGCGCCACCGCTGGTTCGCACGCGCGGAGTTCGAACGGATGGTCCGCGAGGGTGCCATCCGCGACGACTCCACCCTGGCCGCCTATCTGCTTCTGCTGCTCCACGAGCGGACAGCGTCCTCGGGCCTGTCCGGTGAGGTTTCGGGCACCGGACGGTGAGGCCCTCGCGTCGCTCCCGCACGGGCGCGTGACGCTTCGACGGCACCCTCCTCCAGCAGTTCTGAGGATGCGTCACACCGGGCCTCGAGGCCAGGATCAGGTGCACGTCATGCCTGCCGTCGGCGGGAGGCGGGACCCAGGGAGGTGCATGACAGTGAGACCGGTTGTCAGGGCGGTGCTGCGGGGGGCGCTCAAGGACGTGCGGTACGTGCGGGCGGTCGCGCCCGCCGAGGCCCGCGGGCCGGTGGCCGAGGTGTACGCACAGGTGGAGCGGGACTTCGGGGTGCTGGCCCCGCCGGTGGCCCTGCACTCGCCGGCCCCCGGCCCGCTCGCCGCGGGCTGGGTGATGCTGCGTGAGACGCTGCTGGTCGAAGGGGCTGCGGGCCGGGCCGCCAAGGAGGTCACTGCGACCGCGGTCTCCGAGGCCAACTCCTGCGCGTACTGCGTCGATGTGCACCGGGCCACGCTCCGGACGCTGGGGCCGGAGCCTGTGGGCGCCGATGCCGCGCTCGCCACGTGGGCCCGCACGACGGGCCGTCGTGACGAGGAGAACCGGGAGGCGCCCGTCCTGCTGTTCTCCGCCGCCGGAGCCGCCGAGATCCAGGGGGTGGCCGTCACCTTCCACTACGTCAACCGGATGGTCGCACTCTTCCTCGCCGACTCCCCCGTGCCCGGCCGGACCCCCGGAATCCTGCGCGGCACCATCCTGCGTACGGTCGCCCGCACCATGCGGCCGGTGGCTCCGGGACCGCTGCGGGCCGGGGAGTCGCTCGCCCTTCTGCCTGCCGCGCCCCTGCCGGCCGGCCTGGAGTGGGCGCGGGGGAACCCGGTGGTGGCCGACGCGCTGGGGCGGGCGGTGGCGGCTGTGGACGACGCGGCGCGCTGGGTGCCCGAGCCGGTGCGCGAGCGGCTGCGGGAGCGGCTGGCCGGGTGGGACGGCGGCCCGGTGGGTCCTGGCCGGGCCTGGCTCGGCCGGGCGCTGGCCGGTCTGCCGGCGGACTGTCTGCCCGCCGCGCGGCTCGCCCTGCTGACCGCGTTCGCCGCGTACCAGGTCACTGACGGCGATGTGGACGCGTTCCGTGAGCACCGCCCCGGTGACCGGGAGCTGATCGAGCTCACCTCCTGGGCCGCCCTGACCACCGCCGTCCATGTCGGCACCCGGCTGGCCGTTCCCCGCCCGGCGCCCGGACACTGAGCCCCGCGCGCCGCCGGCGCCGGGCGGTCATCCGGCGAAGCGGTGGACGCGCGGCATCGGCCCGGCGGGTGTGCCCGGCCGCAGGCGCGGTGAGCGCTGCTGTGCCCGGTGCGGGCCGTGCGGGAGCGGAGTGAGGGCAGCCAGGGGCAGTTCCCGGGGCAGGGGAGCCTGCGGGGGGCGCGCGGCGAGGAGCGCCGCGCGGCCCAGGCTCCCCCGGGCCACCAGCTCGCCCGCGGCGTCCGAGGGAACGGCGCCGCCCTTCCTCAGCTCTGCTGCGAACAGGGCGAGTTCGCTGGCCATCCGCTCCACCGCGTCCGCCACCGAGGAGGCGTTCTGGCCCAGGATGTCGGCCCACAGCCGGGGGTCGCTTCCCGCGATCCGGGTGGTGTCGCCCACCCCGGTGCCGGCCAGCGACAGCACCTCGGGCCCGAGGTCGGTGAGCTGGGCGGCGAGCGCGGAGGAGACCACCTGCGGTACGTGCGAGAGGGCGGCGGCCGCCCGGTCGTGCGCGGCCGGTGTCAGGTCCTTGCGCCGGCCTCCGCACAGCGACACCAGCGCGTCGACGGCGCAGAGCGCGTCGGGCTCGACGGTGGGGTACGGGCAGAGGATCCAGGGCTTCCCGGCGAACAGGTCCGCTTGCGCCGCGCCGGGGCCGGAGAGCTCCCGGCCCGCCATCGGGTGTCCGGGTACGTAACCGAGCACGTCGCAGCCGCGCAGTTCGGCCTCCGTCCAGATGTGCTCCTTGACGCCGGCCACGTCGGTGTAGGCGCGGCCGAGCCCCCGGGCCTGGGCGTCGTACAGGGCGTCCACGACGGTGGACGGCGGAGTGGCGATCACCACGAGGTCGGCGACCGGGGTGTCCTCGGTCAGCACGCTCCCGGCCCCCATCCGGCGGGCCTGGTCCAGTGCCTCGCCGTCGAGGTCGTCGAGGGCGACCCGCACCCCGGCCCGGGTCAGGGCCAGCGCGATGGACGTACCGATCAGGCCGCAGCCGATCACGATGACGCGTTCCAGGCCGGTGCTTGTCATGTGTCTTCTCCTGGTGGGCTTCTGGCGCGGATACAGGGGCAGCGGTGCGGGGGGCGGGACGGAACAGGGCCGCTCACCGCTCGGCGTCCGTGAACTGGCCGGGCTTGCGGCCCTCCCCGGCCGGTCCCCGGTACGCCTGCGCGATGTCCAGCCACTGCCCGGCGTTCGCCCCGGTCGCGGTCAGGGCGAGGTCCTCGCGGTGCCGGCGCCGGGTGACGAGCAGGCAGAAGTCGTGCGCGGGGCCCTGGATCGTCTCGGTCGCGTCCTCGGGGCCAACCGTCCACACCTCGCCGGACGGTGCGGTCAGCACGAAGCGCAGGGGCTCGGCGGGCGGGGTCAGACCGTGCGACTCGTAACCGAAGTCGCGGGTCAGCCAGGCGAAGTCGACGATGTTGCGCAGCCGCTCGGTGGGCTCCCTGCGGGCTCCCAGCGCGTCGGCGATGTCCTGGCCGTGGCCGAAGACCTCCATGATCCCGGCGCAGGCCAGCACGACCGGCGGCAGCGGATTGACCAGCCACGGCACGACCTGGCCCGCCGGGACCGCGGCGAGCGCCTCGACCGATGCCTCGCCCTGTGCTCGGAAGCGGGCGAGGAGTTCCTTGGGCGGGAAGCCGTTGAACTGCTGGAGCGCGGCGTTCACCGCGCCGTCGAAGTCCCCGGCGGCCGAGGCGGTGACGGCCTTGAAAGCCTGCGGGTCGGACGCGGCCGTCCTGGCCAGGGTGAAGATGAAGGTGAGGTGGGCGATCTGGTCGGCGACGCTCCAGCCCGGGGCGGGGGTCGGGGTGTTCCATGCCTCGTCGTCGAGGTTCTCCACCAGCCGGGCGACCTCGTCGATGTCGGCGGTGAGGTGCTTGAGGACGTCGTTGAGCGTGTTCATGTCTTTCTCCTTCTCGTACGGACTTCGAGGTCGCGGGGCCGGGTCGGTCCCGTGAAGCAACTCACTGGGCGTGCGAAGGACTCGCCACGCGGCTCGCGGTCAGGCGGCCCGGCCGGCCAGGGAACGGATCTGGCCCGAGTAGGGTGCGAGCGCCTCGGCCAGGGCCTCGGGGATCAGGGAGGGAACGGTCGCGGTGTTCGGGCCACGCATGCAGGCGATCCGCTGCTTGCCGCGGGCCACCAGGGTCTCGCCGCCGTCCTCGGTCACCTGCACGTAGTCGAAGGTGAACTCCAGCTGGGTCTGGCCCAGCTCGGACAGCCGCATCCGGATCGACAGCTCGTCGAAGGCCGTGATCTCGGCGAAGAACTCGCAGTCCACCTTGAGCGTGAAGAGCTTGAGGTCGTCCTGTACCTCGGCCAGCACCGCCGGCGCCTTCTGCTTGAGGAACAGCTCCCGGCAGCGGCCCTGCCAGCGCAGGTAGTTCACGTAGTAGACATTGCCCACGAGGTTGGTCTCCTCGAAGCCGACCGTGTGGGTGTACTCGAAGTAGTCGGTCGTCGCAGTCATCGTCCGTAGCCCTTCGTCGTGGTCCGTGTACCGTCAGGTCGCCAGGCCCGGTGTTCAGCTGGTTGCTTGAAACAACTCACTGGCCGGACGCGTCCGCCCGAGGCGATCTCTCGCCGGTCGGACGCGTGGTGTGCGCAGGTGCGGGTGGCCCTGCTCGGTGCGGCGCTGGTGTGCGCCTCGTTACGCGGATGTGCGTGGTGATACGCGGGTGTGCGCGGTGTTACTGCTCAGTGGTGTCCCGGCCGGGTGCTCAGGCGCGGGCCGGCGTGGACAGCAGCTTCAGTACGTTCTTGCGGCCGCTGCGGGCGCCGTCGGGGGCGGGAGCGCCGTAGGTGACGGAGATTCCCTTGCGCTGGGCGGCCTGCACGATGCCGGGGATGGCGCGCTCGGCGAGCGCGGCGATGGTCATGGCGGGGTTGACGGTCAGCGCACCGGGTACAGCGGAGCCGTCGGTGACGAAGATTCCCGGATGGTCACGGAGTTCGTTGCGGTCGTCGAGCGCGGAGGTGTGCGGGTCGTCGCCCATCCGGCAGGAGGAGAGCGGGTGGACGGTGTAGGCACCGACCAGGTCGTTGGTCCAGGGCATCACCTTGGCCAGACCGTCCTTCTCGAGGATCTCCTTGACCTCGGCGTCCGAGGCGTCCCAGGCGCCCAGGGTGTTCTTCGTCGGCTCGTACGTCAGGTTGCCGCGGCCGAGCATCTGCTGCGAGATGCGGTGGGCGTTACCGGTGGCGGGCGGCGGGCCGAAGACGCCTTCGTTGTCGTCCTCGATCATCGAGAAGATCGTGAGCCAGGACGTCCACTTCTTGAGAATCTCCTTCTTCTCCGTGCCGAACCAGCTCGGTCCGGTGGCGTCGGGGACCTGGGCGAGAATCGTGCCGAGACCCGGCGGGAAGTAGAGCTGTTCCAGGGAGTAGCGGGAGTATTCGGGCAGGGAACCGTCCAGCTTGTCCCAGCTGGCCACGGTGGGGCCCTTGCCGATCTGGTTGGCGGCGTACGCCAGTCCGTCGCCGCGGTCGAGTCCGAGCAGCTCGGCCGCCTTCTCCTCGTCGATGATGGCGGTGTTGAGCCGTTCCCCGTTGCCGGAGAAGTAGCGGCCGACGGCCCGCGGCATCGTGCCGAGGTGCGGTTCGCTGCGCTGGAGGATGACCGGGGTGGCACCGGCTCCGGCGGCCATGACCACGATCTTCGCCTCGATCACGCCACTGCCGGCCTGGAGACGGTAGTCCTCGTCGTGGACGACGTTGTAATGGACCTGGTAGTCGCCGTCAGAGGTGCGCGATATGTGCTGTACCTCGTGCAGGGGACGGATCTGCGCGCCGTGGGCGATGGCAGCCGGCAGGTAGTTGACCAGCAGCGACTGCTTGGCCTCGAAGCGGCAGCCGGCCATCATCCAGTTGCAGTTGACGCACTTGGTGTTGTCGATGGCGACGGCGAGCGGGTTGGCGGTGCGGCCGGAGTGGTTGCAGGCGGCGGCCCACAGGCCACCGGCGTAACTGACGTCCTTCCAGTCCTGTTGTACGACCGACAGGGACTCCTCGACCCGGTCGTACCAAGGGTCGAGGGTGTCGCGGCTGACCGATCCCGGCCACATCCGGCGGCCGATGGAGCCGTGCCGGTCGAAGACGAAGCGCGGGGCACGCGGCATCGCGGCGAAGTAGACGACGCTGCCGCCGCCGACGCAGTTTCCGCCGAGGATGCTCATTCCGTTTCCGACCACGAAGTCGAAGGCCCGGGTGTAGGACGAGCCGAGCTTGTAGTCGTGCTCGAAGTCGTTGCTCTCCAGCCATGGTCCGCGTTCCAGGACGGTGACTTTGGCGCCGCCGGCGGCCAGGTGGTAGGCGGCTATCGCACCGCCGAAACCGCTGCCGATGACGAGGACGTCCGTGCGCTCGGCCGTGCTGCTCATGCTGGGCTCCCGGTGGCCGTGGTGTCGGGGTGGAGTCGGGCGAGTTGCCGGCCGTAGCCGAAGTCCTTGAAGCGCCACAGGCCGTCCGCGTCGGGATGCGAGAGGCCCATGGCCGCGAGCCCGGGGTGGCCGTCCGCCAGCGCTTGTGCGGTGTGCAGGTGCGCGGCCGAGTCGAAGGACATGTTGCAGAAGAGGGAGAGCATCACCCAGAAGTCCTTCTCCGGGTGACCGGGTGTCGTCAGCCGCCGGATCAGGGCGACGCGGTCGGGGTACTCCAGCGCCACGAAGGGCGGTACAGCCGGGTCGAGGGTCAGTCCCTGCTCCCCGGCATAGACCTCGGCGTGCTCGTTGACCAGGCGGGCCAGGTCGTCCAGGCCCTCGTGGATGCCGGTGGCATCCCATTCGAGGAGCTCCAGCGCCCCGGCCTGGACCGCGCCGCCGCCGGTGGAGACACCGGCGATGGCGCGGTCCTCGGGCGAGCGCTTCTGTCCAGGAATGATCGTGTCGGCATAGGCCTCCAGTGTCATCGTCCGGAGTTCGCCGTCCGGCGCCACTCGCTCATTTCCGTTTCGCAATTCGATCTCCTCTCGGATGGTGCGGAGTGGGGCGCCTTGCGGCGTGACAGAAAGCTAGAACCGGCCGCCGGGTTCAAGCAACTCGCCAAAGTAGTCGTGAGGTTGAACCCGACTCCCCTGAGTTGACCTGTCACGGCGGCGGAATCAGGAGCATCGGCAGGCTTCTCACTAGGCTCGGAACCTGGACGCATTCACCACCCGCACGTGACATTCCTTCTGCATCGACAACGGCATGCGGAAGTGGGCCCGGTCTCATGCTTGGGGGAAACGTGAAAAGTGCAGACGCCGATCTGCGAGTACCGGAAAAACCCACGCACCTCGTACGGATCGATGAACTCATTCCCGCGGACTCACCGCGCCTCAATGGCATCGACCCGTCGCATGTGCGCCGGCTGGCGGCCGTCTACGCCGCCTTGCCGCCGGTGCTCGTGCATCGCCCCACCATGCGGGTGGTCGACGGCATGCACCGCATCAAAGCCGCCATCCTCAAGGGCCTGGAAACGGTCGAGGTGAGGTTCTTCGAGGGTGCCGAGAACCAGGTCTTCCTCCAGTCAGTGTCCGCGAACATCTCCAACGGGCTTCCGCTGTCGGTCGCCGACCGCAAGACCGCCGCCCAGCGCATCCTGTTCTCGCACCCGAGCCTCTCGAACCGTGCCGTGGCCACTTACGTGGGCCTCGACGCCAAGACCGTCGCCGGCGTACGGGTCTGTTCAGCTGCGGGTTCTCCGCTGCTGAACATACGTACGGGGGCCGACGGCCGGGCCCATCCGCTCGACCGGACCGCCGAGCGCATCCACGCCGCGGCTCTGCTGACCCAGGACCCCGCGCTGCCCCTGCGGGCCGTCGTCGAGCGGACCGGCCTCTCGCTGGGCACCGCGCACGATGTCCGCAGACGGCTTCTGCGCGGCGAGGACCCGGTCCCGCAGAGCCGGCAGGGCACGGTGCCCGAGGCGGGCACCGTCCCGGACCAGGAGCCCGAGCGGCCCTCCGGGAGCACCGCCGTCACACCGGACCCGGCCGCGCAGGCAGCCGCGCGGGTCCCCCGGACGCCGCTCTCCCCCAGGTCCCGCGCCCCGATGGACACGCTGCGCAAGCTCGCCAACGACCCGTCACTGCGCCATACCGACTCGGGGCGCGAGTTCGTGCGCTGGCTGCACACCCGCTTCATCCTCGACGAGGCGTGGCGCAAGCGCGCGGACGCCATACCGCCGCACTGCGTCGACTCCATGGCCGAGCTGGCCCAGCACTGCTCCGATGCCTGGCGGCGCTTCGCCGAGGACCTGGTCAGGCGCCGGCACACCGGCTCGGCGGGCATCCCGGAAATCCGTGCGACTCAGCCAACTCGACGTTGACGCCACGCCTCGACAGGGAGATACGGTGACCATCAATACCATCGAGCACGCTGTCCGCCGAGTCATCGCCTACATGCACGTCAACCTCGGCCAGGATCTGACGATCGACGACATGGCGCGCACGGCGATGTTCAGCAAGTTCCACTTCACCCGGATCTTCCGGGACGTCACCGGCACTTCTCCCGGGCGTTTCCTCTCAGCGCTGCGTATTCAGGAAGCGAAGCGACTCCTGACGCATACGGATTTCAGCGTCGCGGACATCAGCAGCCAGGTCGGATACAGCAGCGTCGGTACGTTCAGTTCACGGTTCAAGGCATGTGTGGGGCTCTCACCGAGCGCTTACCGGGATTTCGGTGGTGTCATGCCGAACTTCCCCGCCACCGCGGTCCGTACCCCCTCCGTCGCCCACAGCCTGTCGCTGCGCGGCCGCATCGCCCTCGCTCCCGGCCAGGAGCCGGGCAACATCTTCGTCGGGCTCTTCCCCAGCCGGGTCCGTCAGGGCCAGCCGGCACGCTGGACGATGCTCGAAGGCCCCGGGGCCTTCGAACTGCGCGGGGTGCCCGGCGGCACCTGGTACATCCTGGTCCACTCCGTGCCCTACGGCCACGAGCACCGTTCCTTCGGCTCCGACGGCGCCGACATCCTGTCCGTCGGGCAGCACGGCCCGGTCTCCGTCCACCCCGGCTCCCTGCTGCGTCCGGCCGACATCGTGCTGCGCCGCCCGGACGAGCTCGACCCGCCGCTCCTGGTGGCCCGGTTCGCCGACGGCGGCGCCGTGGCGCAGCGGGTAACAGCACACTGACACACAGCTGAGGGCCGGACGCGGGGTGATCCGCGTCCGGCCCTCAGCTGTGTGTCGGTGCGGCGTCAGCCCACCGGGTGCACCGTCATCGGCAGCCCGCCGCGCATCCGCAGCGAGAGCATGGGCTCGGCCACCGCCCGGTGGCCGGGGACTGTGCGCAGTTCGAGATCCCGGGTGACCAGGGCCGTGACGAAGACCGCCTCCATCATCCCGAGGTTGCTTCCGACGCAGAACCGCGGTCCGGCGCCGAACGGTATGTACGCGTACCGGGGCCGGCTGGCGACCCGCTGCGGGTCGAACCGCTCGGGGTCGAACCGCTCCGGCTCCTCCCACAGGCTCGGGTTGCGGTGCATGACGTACGGGCAGATCAGCACGTCCGCCTTGGCCGACACCCGGAAGCCGCCGACCTCGTCGGCCTGCTGGGCGACCCGGGGAAGCACCCACACCGGCGGGTACAGCCGCATGGCCTCCTGCACCACCATGGTCGTGTACGTCAGCCGGTGCAGGTCCTCCACTCCGGGGGCACGGTCCCCGAGAACGGCGCGCGCCTCCGCACGCACGGCGGCGCGCACCTCGGGGTGGCGCTCCACGAGGTGGAGCGCCCAGCCCAGGGTGCTGGCCGTGGTCTCGTGCCCGGCGAGCAGCAGCGTGACCAGTTCCTCCCGCAGCCGCTTCCGGACCCCGGCCGGGTCGCGCTCCTGTCCGCGGGCCGCCACGATGATCCGGGACAGCGCGTCGTCGGCCGGCTCGCCGTCGGCCATCCGCGCGCTGCGGTCGGCCACCAGCAGGTCGACGACCCGGTAGAGCTCCCGGCGGGCACGGCGGAAGCGGCGCTGCGCCGGGAACGGCAGCCAGGCGGGCATCATCCCCTGGGTGACCATCTCCAGCATGGCCTGGTCCTGGACCTCTTCGAAGGCATGCGCGACGGATTCGTGCGCCGTGAGATCGGAGTCGAGCAGGGTGCGGCCGAGTACCCCGAGGGTGAGCCCGGTGACCTCCTGCAGGACATCGACCGGGTCGCCGCCCTCGTGGGTGCGCAGCAGGGCGACGAGCTTCACCGCCTCCTCGGCGACGGCGTCGGCCTGCTGGTTGATGCGGCCCGGCTTGAACGCGGGCTGCACCGCCCGGCGCTGGTTGCGCCAGACCTCACCATCACTGGTGAGGAGGCCGTCGCCCAGGACGCGGCGGGCCTGTACGAGGCCGATGCCCTTGTGGTAATTGGCGCTGTTGTCGGCCAGGACGTGCTTGGCGTAGTCGGGCCGGTTGAAGATGTAGAGCTTCTTGGGGCCCATGGAGACCCGGACGGCGTCGCCCAGGCCGGCCGCGTCCTTCATCAGGCCCAGGCGGTCCACGGCGAGTTTTCTCAGGAGCCCCGGCAGGGCCGCGACCGGTGGCCCGGGGGGGTCGGCGCTCATGCCGCCCTGCCTTCGAGGTGTTCGGGCAGGAATCCGCGGAAGCGCCCGTTGGAGAAGAGCAGGGCCTCCCGGACGGGCCAGCGCGCCGCTGTGATGACCTTGCCCAGGAAGATCGTGTGGTCCCCCCCGTCGTAGACCCGCCACTTCTCGCACTCCAGGTGGGCCACCGCGCCCTCGATCAGGGGGGCGTCGCCGACCTTTCCGGGCAACCAGTCGACGGCGTCGAACTGGCCCGCCCCGGCGGGCCGCGACCGGTTGGCGAAGTGCCGGGCCACGGCTTCCTGGCCGGCGCCGAGCACCGACACGGAGAAGGTGGAGGACTGGTCGAGGCTGTGGTGCATCACCGCGTCCTTGTTGACGCAGAACAGCACCAGCGGCGGTGCGAGGGAGACGGAGGTGAACGAGTTCGCCGTCATGCCCCGCGGAGCGTCCCCGCCGACGGTCACCACGGTGACCCCGGTGGGGAACGCCCCGAACGTTCCTCGCAGTTGTTTACTGTCCAGCAGGTTGACGAGCTCCGCGGGCGGAGCAGCCATCAGGCTCATATCTGCCTCCCAGCCGACGGCCGTGGATCGGCCGCATAGAGTGCCAGCGCTCGCGCCAGCACGTCGGGGATCAGTGCGGGAACAGGGGCGGTGGGTGGACCGCTCATGACGGCGACGCGCTGGCGGCCGCGGGCCACCAGTACCTCGCCGTCGTTCTTGACGTACTCGAAGACGAGGCCGAACTCGGTGTGGCCGATGTCCGCCACCCGCATCCGGATGGACAGCTGATCGAGTGCCTTCACCGACTCCAGCAGTTCGCAGTCCACCTGGAGGGTGAACAGCCTCGTGCCGTCGTCCCCGTCCTCCGCGTGGCCGGTCACCTCGCGGAGGAACTCCCGGCGGCAGCGTCCCTGCCAGCTCATGTACGTCACGTAGTCGGCGGTGCCGCAGATACCGGTCTCCGCGAAGGCGACCGTGTGCTGGTACGCGAAGTGGCTGCCCGGGTCCGTTGTCGCCGTCATGGCGCTCACCCTTCCGCTCCCGGGGCCCGCGCGGTGTCCCGGCCGTCCGTGAGGAAGGCGAACACCACCGGCTCCAGCGCGTTGCGCAGGGCCGTGACGAAGGTGGCGATCCGCAGTCCGCCGGCGGACAGGACGACCCAGTTGTCCCGGATCTGCGGGACCAGGGTCAGGGGCACCCCGCCGAGCAGTCCGGCCTTCCTCAGGCACTCGACGGCACCCCACACCCGGGTCGCCGCGGTGTCGGGTGCCTCCCCCGTCTCCCTGGCCACCAGGGTGGCCAGCTCGCCGTGGTCGCCCAGCAGCCCTTCCCAGTCGGCGGCGCTGCGGATGTTGACCGCTTCGACGTCGCAGGCCACGGTCGTCGCGGCGGCGACCCCGAGGGTCACCCCCAGGCCGTGGGCCGCCGAGATGAGCCGCCCGCTGTCGAGTTCGGGGCGGCCGTCGGGGCGGTAGCGCACCTCGGCGCTCTCGCCCAGTGCCCGCTGGACCGCCCGGGCGGTGGCCTCACGGCGCTCGGCCGTGGACTCCCCGGCGCCGGGCAGGTCCGGTTCGACGGCGACGGCGATGTGGGTGCCGAGGACCTCCTCCAGGGTCCGCTCCAGGTAGGAGCCGAGCAGCGGGGCGACCCACGGTCCGGAACCGTCCGTCTTGCGGACGGCGTGCAGGGTGAGCCCCTCCCAGCGTTCGACGACGGTGCCGTCGGGGGTGCGGACCGCGATGTCGTACACATAGGTGTCGCCGTCCCGGTAGCGCTCGGTGGCGCAGTAGCGCACCTCCTCCGGCAGTTCGCCGCCGGCGGCCATCGGATGGAGCCGCTCGATGCCGGACGGCAGCAGGGTCGCGTCGGGGACGCACACCTGGTTGCCGTGCATCAGCGCGTCCCGCATTCCGGGGTCGGCCAGCAGCAGCGTGCCCGGCAGGAAGCCGGCGAACCAGCCGGAGGGCGCGTTGACCGCCACATCGGCGTCGACGTGCCGGGCGGCGGCCCGGTGGAAGCGGCGCAGCCGCTGGAAGCGCTCGCCCTGGAAGAGGACGCCGCCGTACAGATCGGCCTCCGGGTCCAGCGGGGCGGGCGGGACGTCCGGGCCCACCTGGGCCGGGGGCCCGTCCGGAATGGCCGTACCGGAGTAGTCCAGCCTGGCCCGGAAGTGTTCGGCGACGAAGCCGGTGTCCTGCGAGTGGATGGCGACGTCCACGGTGTCGGTGTCGGTGACGGTGGCCGCGATCCGGATACGGGTGGTCCCTGCGGGGGGCACCACGATGGGCCGCAGGAACTGCGCCCCCTCGATGACCGGTACGTCGGCGCGGCCGGTGACCGCGGACGCGACCTGGACCATGGCCTCCATGCCGAGCACGGCGGGCAGCAGCAGATTGCCGTCGAGCATGTGATCGGCGAGGTAGAGGTCGGTACCGGCGTTCAGTTCGACCTCGGTGACCAGCTCGACCCCGTGGTAGCGGACGAGCGGAGTGCCGGCGAACCGCAGCAGCGGCAGCGGCGGCAGGTCCCGGCGCACGGTCCCGATGCCTTCCGTACGTCCGCTGATCACCGTCACCACCGGGGCGTCCGGGTCCGAGATCAGCCGCAGCAGGATCTCGACGCCCTGGTCGGGCGAGACCGGGACGATGCCCTCGCGGGACAGCGACTCGACGACGGAGAGCTTCTCGCCCATGCCGATGCCGGACCATACGGACCACTCCATGCACAGGGCGCGGCAGTCCGGGTTGTTGCGGGCGACCTCCTCGGTGAGGTCGGCCAGCCATTCGTTGGCGGTGGCGTAGTGCGCCTCGCCGCGCAGTCCGGCCCGGCCGATGATGCTGCCGAAGGTGACGAGGAGCTTCAGGTTCTCCTCGCCGACGACGTCCAGGACGGTGCGCAGCCCGTCGACCTTGGGGGCGAACGTGGCGTGGACGGTGTCCATGCCGAGGCCGGTGAGCGCGGCGGGCTCGTTGCGGCCCGCGCCGTGCAGCACAGCGGTGACGGGGCCGAGCGCGCCGGTGAGTTCGGCGACGGCAGCCGCGACGCGTACCGGGTCGGTGACGTCGGCGGCGGCGTAGCGCACGGTGGCACCGCTGTCCGCCATGCGCCGCAGGTTCGCGGCGAGGTCCTCGTCGCGGGCCGGGTCGGACCGGCCGAGTACGGCCAGCCTGGCTCCGGTCCGCCGGGCCACGGCAAGCGCGCACTCGGCGGTGATGCCCTTGCCGCCGCCGGTGACGAGAAGTACGTCGGACTCGTCGAGGACCTCGTCGGCGCGCTCGGCCCGGACCGGCAGGGCGCGCAGTACGGGGACGCTGCGGCTGCCGTCGGCGGCGAGGTGGACCTCGCTGAAGCGGCTGGTCGCGGCGACCTCGGCGGCCACCCGGTCCGCGGCGCCCTCGGCCACGGGGGTGTGGACCACCGTGGTCCGCAGGTGCGGCGCCTCCAGATGCAGGGTCTTGGCCAGTCCGGCCGCGCCCCGGCCGTGCTGCACCAGGACGAAGCGGCGTTCGCGGTCGCCCCCGAGAGCGGCCTTGGCCCCGTTCAGCGCGTGCTCGATCTGTTCCCGCGAGCAGGCGGGCGGCAGGCAGACCAGGACTCCCGAGCCCACCCCCGCGTTCTCCAGGGCGCGTCGCACGTCCTGGGCGAAGGGGTGGTCCTGGGCGGTGTACAGCTCCCAGGACCCGTTGTCACCGCCCGGTACGGCGGCAGGCCGGGCGATCGTGTCGAAGTCGACGGCGAAGGGGCGGGCCCAGGCGGCGGCACCCGCCACGACGGGCGCGGGGCCCGCGCCGTCGGCGCCGGTCTCGGCCAGCGTGGTGAGGGCCTCGGCCAGTTCGGCCACGGTCGCGGTGGCGAAGTTGGTCGGTACGTGGGCGGCGGTGAGGCCGAGCCGGACAGCGGCCTGGTTGACGATCTGGCCGACGGTGATCGAGCTCATGTGCAGGTCGTCGAGCAGGCTGCTGTCCGCGTCGACCAGCTCGGGCGGCAGCTCCGCCCGTTCGGCGACCAGGGCGCGCAGGACGTCGAGTGCCGATTCCCCCTCGGAACCGCCGGCCTGAGCGGTGGTGCCGGAGTCCTCGGTACGCGGGCCCCGCGCGGCAGGCAGGGCGACATCGGGCGCCTGCTCGCAGGGGTTGGTCAGGAAGCTGAACTCGGCACCGATCTCCAGTGGCCGGGTCAGCCGGTCGTTGAAGAGGCGCTCGTGCATCAGCGGGGCGCCGAGCACATAGGCGGCGCCGACGACCTGGAGGAGTCCGCGCAGGGACTCGTCGTCGGTGTTCAGCGCGACGGCAGGTACGTCGGCGGCGGCTGCCGCCATGCCGGCGAGCACCCGGCCGGGGCCGACCTCGACGAACAGGTCGACGTCGGTGGCGGCCGACCGTACCGCCTGGGTGAACAGCACCGGGTCGGTGATCTGCTGTCGGAGCAGCTTGGCGAGGTCGGCGTCGTTCTCCAGCTCCTCACCGGTGACGGTGGAGACGACACGGCGGTCCACCTCGCCCAGGGGCGCTCCGGCGAGCCAGTCGCCGAAGGAGTCGGCGGCCGGTGCGACGAGAGGAGAGTGGAAGGCGTGCGAGACCGCGAGGCGGGTGCAGGTCACCTGCGCCCGCCCGGCTCGTTCGGCGACGGTGGCGATGGCGTCGACGGGGCCGGCGACGACGGTCTGCCGGGGGCCGTTGTACCCGGAGATGACGACGGGGAGCTCTTCGATGAGCGCCCCGGCCTGCTCGGGGGTGGCGGCCAGTGAGGCCATGGTCCCCGAGGCACTGTGCTCGGCCATGGCCGAGCCGCGGACCCGGGCCGCCTCCAGCAGGGTGGTGGAGTCCAGGGCGCCTGCCCAGTGCAGGGCCGAGAGTTCGCCGAGGCTGTGGCCGACGGCGATGTCGGCCTCGATGCCGAGCGCGTCCAGGACGCGCAGCCCGGCGGCGGAGCCGGTGACGATGCGGGGCTGGGCCACGTCGGTGGCGACCATGTCGCCGGTGGTGGGCAGCCCGGCCCGCGTGTACACCTCGGCGGCCTCGGTGAAGCGGCGGGCGAGCGCCCCGCCGCCGGTCGAGGTGCCCGAGCCCTGCCCCGGGAAGAGAAAGCCTATGCGGGCGCCGTCGGCGGCCCGGCCGAGGAAGGTCCGGCCGTCGGAGGAGAGTGTGATGCTCGCGTCCGCGTCCGACTCCGCCGCGTCGGCCAGCCGGCGCAGCCGCAGTTCGGCGTCCTCCGGCGAGGTCACGACGGCGGCCGCCCGGTAGGGCAGCTCGCGCAGTTCGCGCTGGAGGGTGGCCGCCATGTCGGCGAGCTGCGCGTATGAGACCGTGGCGGCGAAGTCGGCGACCTGGGTGAGGCGTTCTGCGAGCGCCTGCGGTGATTCGGCGTCCAGGAGCAGAAGTTCGGCGTCCTGGAGGGAGTTGGCCAGAGTGGTGGCCCGGCGGCTGACGGGCTGGCGCTTGGCGGGGACCACCTTGTCGAGGACCACATGGGTGTTGATACCGCCGAATCCCATGGCGGTGATCCCGGCGCGCAGCGGTGTGTTCCTGGGCCAGGCCTCCGCCTTGCGCAGTACCCGCAGGTTCGCCGACTCGTCGGTGAGCAGCTCGTGCGGGTCGACGCAGCCGATGGCGGGCGGCAGCGTCGCGGCGTCCAGTGCCATCGTGGCCTTGATCAGTCCGGCGACTCCGGCGGCGGCCTTGGTGTGGCCGATCACGCCCTTGATGGAGCTGATGACGGCACTGGGGGCATTGGGGTCGGCCTGGGCACGGGCGCCCATGATCGCCTTGAGCTCGGTGGCGTCGCCGACGGCGGTGCCGGTGCCATGGCCCTCGAACAGCGGAACGGTCTCGATGCCGAAGCCGGCCCGCTCGTAGGCGCGGGACATGGCGAGTTGGTAGCCGCTGACCTCGGGGCGGGTGATGCCGCCCTGCCCGTCGGAGGCGATGCCCCAGCCGGCGATGGAGGCGTAGATGCGGTGGCCGCCCGCGAGGGCGTCCTCCTCACGCATCAGGACGACCATGCCGCAGCCCTCGCCCGGCCAGAAGCCGTTGGAACCGCGGTCGTACAGCCGCATCTCCTTCTTGGCGAGTGCTCCGGTCTTGGCGAAGCCGATGATCTCGAAGGGGTCGATGGACAGGTCGACGCCGCCGGCCACGGCGACATCGAGGTCGCCGTTCAGCAGCGAGGCCGAGGCTGTGGTGACCGACAGGAGCGAGGAGGAGCACGCGCCGTCGACGGTGTAGCCGCCGCCGTTGAGGTCGAAGTGATTGCAGATCCGCCCGGCGATGGTGTTCGACAGGCCGCCCGCGAGGGTGTCCTCGTCGATGGCGGGGAACGGCTTCTTGTAGGCACCCTCCACGCCTTCGAGGAATTCGCCGATGCGGTCGTCGCCCCAGTCCTGGCCCTTCAGGGCGTCGGCGAGCACCCGCCGTACGTACGGCCAGCGCAGCCGCATCACGTTGGCGCGGGAGAACTCACCGGTGAGGGTGTTGCCGACGACGACGCCGGTGCGCTCCCTGGGCAGCCCCTTTCCGGCCGGGAAGCCGGCGTCGGCCAGTGCCCGGGTGGCGGTGTCCAGCGCGAGCCAGTGCGTCAGGTCGGTGGAGCGGTAGGTGCTGCCCGCGATGCGGTGGGCGATGCGGTCGAACTCGTATCCCTCCAGGACAGCGGCGTTACGGGAGTAGAACTTGTCCGGGACCGTGGGGTCCGGGTCGTAGTAGTCGTCCAGGCGCGTGCGGACGTCGGGCATCCGGCGGAACGCCCGTCGTCCGGCGACCGAGTTCTCCCACAGTTCGCGTGGGGTCGTGGCGTCGGGGTAGCGGCACGCCACCCCGACTATCGCGGTCCTGCTCATACGGGCATCGCCACCTTTTTGTCGTTCTCTGCCCGTGCTGCCGCGCACTTTCCGTGGAAGCAGGTGCCGTCCTGGCACGGGTCACCGGAGGGAACCGCCGCGATCGGCACGGGCTCGGAGGCCGGCGCGGAGGCCGGTACGGCCGCGAGCTGCTCGGCCGGACGGGTGCGCTCGGCCTCGGCCTCACGCTGCTTGGCCAGGAAGTGCAGGGCCCACAGGTAGCCGCCGCGGATCAGGCAGACCAGGGCGGTGGCGAAGAAGATGCCGTACGCGATACCGAAGCCGGTCAGCAGTCCGTACATCGCGGCGACGCCGCCGCCGAAGGCGATCTGGGAGGAGCGCTTGGAGGGCGAGGTGCCGGGGTCGGTGACCATGTAGTTCGTGAAGAGGATGAAGGCCACACCGGTCATCATGCCGAGCGCCGAGGGGATGGAGGTCCCCAGCAGCAGGCCGCGGATGACCGCCTGGAGGGCGAAGCCGGCCAGCCAGGCACCGATCAGCCACATACGCCCCGTCAGTTTGGCGTTCAGCATGGTGCCGAGGATGAGGATGATGCCGGGGAGGACCCAGTCGGCGGGTCCGTAGAGGTACTCGGTGAAGTGGTACGGCGGGGCGATGCTGGCCCACGGGAAAAGCAGCAGGATGATCGCGATGCCGAAGTTCGAGGGGTTCATGTAGTGCCGCATGCGGCCCTTGAGCGGGGCGCGGAGCACCCACTTGGTGCCGACGGCGACGATGACGCCGAACATCATGACCCAGACGCGGTCGTTGACGTAGGTGAGCATGTTCACCGCGAGGCCGGTGATGTGGGCGGGGAAGAGGAACTCCACCATTCCCTTGAAGCCGCCGCCGGCGTAGCGGGGCGCGCGCTTCTCACCCCGGGCGCTCAGGGCCTCCAGGGCGATCTCGACCGTGTAGGCGGTGGCGACTGCGATGAACGGCCACAGCCAGGGCTGCTCGAAGCCGAGGAAGGTGTACCCGGCGATGTTCAGGACCGAGATCGAGATGGCGAAGCGGCGGAGCGCGGTGATGACTTTGACGTTGTGCCGTGGTGCGGCACCGGTGGTCTTTTCGGCAGGCATGTCACTTCTCCTTGGCATCGGTGCCGAGCTGGAGTGAGTGCCAGCCGGGGCTCAACTGGAGTTCCTCGTTGCGTACCTGTCCGGTGCGGTCACGCCAGGTCAGGTGGGTCTGCACCGGCCCGTCGGCCTCCTGGCCGAGGCCGATGTGCACGTCCTGGCTGCGCTTTCCCGAGTGCCCGCTGCCGCCGTCGACACGGCCCAGACGCGTACTGCCGTCGGACAGCGTCACGGTGACCTGGGCGCCGATCACGGGCGAGCCGGCCTCGTCGGTGAGGTCGAGCCCCAGAAAGTCCCCGGCGTCCTGGCTCATGTTGCAGTAGAAGACCGGGTCCTCCCACTGCCGGGCGACGACCAGGTCGAGGCGTCCGTCACCGTCGGCGTCACCGGTCGCGATGCCCCGCGTGGGCACGGGCACGGCCAGTCCGAGCTGCTCGGACAGGTCGCTGTAGGCCTCGCCGTCCTTGTCCCTGGCATAGAAACGCAGGTGCTGGTCACCGGCGAGGTCGTCGCCCTCTTCCAGCTTGGGCCAGAAGTAGGGGTGCCTGACCAGCTCGTCATTGGCGGTGGCGAGCTCCTGGAGCTGCGCCCAGCGGTTGCGCTTGCCCTTGACGAAGCCGACGGCCTGGGTGATCTCCTGGTAGCCGTTGTTGTCGAAGTCGCCCATCTTCACGTCCCAGCCCCAGCCGGACCAGGCGAGGTTGAGCGGGGCGCTCTCGTCCTTGTACGGGGCGACGCCGTCGCGGAACGACGCCCGCAGGCCGGCCTTGTCCTTCGCGGTGCCGATGAAGGCGAAGTTCGACTCCTGGATACCGAACGACGTGGTGATGTTGGAGACGAACGCGTCGTACATGCCGTCGTTGTCGAGGTCACCGAAGTCGACGCCCATGCCCTTGAAGGAGCTGCGGCCCATCTCCTTGGACTTCGGGGTGGTCGCGGTGTGCTCGGACTTGACCTCGCTGAACTCGAACTTTCCGGGCTTCGACTTGTTGTAGAGAAGTGCCGAGGTCCCGAAGTCATGGGCGAGGTACATCTCGGGGCGCTGGTCACCGTCGAGGTCGGTGGCGGAAACACCGAGGGTCCAGCCGTTGTCGATGTCGTCCGGGAGAACGCCCTTGACCTCGCGGTATCCGGCGTCGGTCCAGCGGAAGAAGTGCCCGCCGCCACCGTTCTGGGCGTGCGACAGCGAGTCGTTCATCGTCACGCCGCCGTCCTTGGTGTCGTCCAGGACGGGGCTGTCGGGGAAGTAGTTGCCGATGTAGATGTCGTTGTGTCCGTCGCCGTCGAAGTCGGCCACGGCCGCGGCGTTGGAGTTCCACAGCGGCCCCGTGTAGATACTGCCGCCCGCGCCGGGCACCAGCTCGACGGGCTCGAAGCGGTCCGCGGTCACCGGCGTCGCGTTCCGCGCGAGGTCCTTCTTGGCCTGGAAGATGACCGGTGTACGGCCCCAGTAATAGACGAGGAGGTCGGTGGCACCGTCCTCGTTGTAGTCACCGGGAACACAGCCGATCGGGGCCATGATGTCGCTCTTGGGCAGCGGCGCCGGGTCGAGTGCGAACGGGGCGTACGAGGGACTCACGCGGCCGGGCACCGGCGCGGGGGTGACCACGGTCTGGTCGATCTGCGGGTCGGTGATGCAGAGGTCGTTGGGCAGGCCGTCGCCGTCGATGTCGTTCATGGCGACACCCGCACCGACCGAGGAGATCCACGCCTCGATGTGCTTGTAGGCCTTGTTGACCTTACGCACCGTCTGCTGCTCGAACCCGCCCGGCATGGCTATGGCCATGGGCTGGAACGCGAAATTCTCCGCCAGTTCGGCCTTGTCGGCAGCGCTCGACTCGGACGGTTTCACCGCGTAAAAGGTGCCGACCATGAGAGCAAGTGCCACGACACCGGGCGCCTGCTTCCGCAGCCAGGAAATTGGGTGTGTCATGCGACAGCGCCTTTCTGCGCGTGCGGAACAGATGTGATTTCTGCGGCGATGTGCTGCCGCCAGGTCTCGAAAGCAGGAATGTCCCCGCCGTCGCAGCCGGCGGGCATCGAGTCGGTACACACCCGGGCAGCTTCCTCGGGGGTCCGGCCGCCGCACAGGACATGAGCGGCGACATGCGTGTGGGCGATCGTGGTGCCGGCCTTCTCGCGCGCCTCGGCGGCGAAGGCGGAGCCCTGCGAGAGGTTCGGGCGGTGCACTCCCGCGTGCTCGGCGAAGCGGCGCAGCTCGTCCTCGTCGGCGCTGCCCGCGTAGGTGCAGGCGAGCCCCGCACCGGCGTACATGTCGCCCTGACGGTGCGCGGGATAGGCGGCGATGAGCCCTGCCACCACATCGGGGTCGGTCCCGCCGACGAACCACAGCGCGCGGCCGATGCCCTGGTCGATGACGCGCAAGCTGTATGCGTCCGGGCCGCCCTTCCAGCTGAAGGGGTGCTGGGTGCCGGGGTCGCGGACGTACGAGTCCGTCTTGAAGTACGCCTGGTGGAAGCCGTACCCGTCCAGGATCAGCCAGCGCAGCACCGGGTCGGTCCCGGTCACGTCGGGCCACAGGAAGCGCGGCAGCCGCGCCATCGCCCAGCCGACACCGACGTAGATCATGTAGTTGTGGTTCCGGCCCTCGCCCTCCAGGAGCCCGGTGAGGCGCTTGTCGCTGCCCGTGAGTGAGTCGAGCATGACGGCGCCCATGCCCGCACCCTCGTAGGCGAACCCGCGAAAAGCCCGGGGGACGGTCTCCAGCCATTCGACGGCCTGATCGGCGGAACGGGCCTCCACGGCATATGCGTAGCCCTGCAGGAAACTCGCCCCGACCGTCTCCAGCTGGTTTTTCGCCTCGGCATTCTTGACGTGGAACCCGCGTGTTTTCAGCTGCGTTTCCCGGACGTTGGGCGTGAGGACTCGGCGCCTCAGCGCACGCAAGATCGACACCTAAAAGACCGCCCCTCGACTTCTTTGCCTAGAATTCCCTTACGTTAAATCGAAGATATTCAACGGGGGTACAGTGCCGTCTACTCCCGAAATGCTCAGACGGCATTCACGAGCAGGTGTTCACGTACCGCGCGGCGCCAGACCTCGTACGTGGGCACGCCGCCCGCGGTGCTCGGGGCGGGCGCGGTCTCGTCGGCGAGCGCAGCCGCCTGCTCGACGGTGATCCCGGCCAGCGCGTGCAGCGCGGCCCGGGTGTGCTCGGGCACGGTGGAGGAGAAGTGCCGTGCCTTGGCCGCGAAGACGGACCCCTGTGCCACATGGCCGCACAGCTCACCGGCGGCACGGCGCAGCGCGGCCAGGTCGTCGGCCGTGGAACAGCCGGCGAAGGTGGCGGCGAGCCCGGCCCCGGCCCACAGGTCCGCCTGCCGATCGGCGGCGAACCGGCGCACGGCGGCGGCGACGTGTTCGACGTGCGCGCCGTGGATGAACCACAGGGCGCGTCCGATGCCCTGGTCCACCGCCCGCTGGAAGTACGCGGCGTCACCGTCCCAGGCGTACGGGGTGTCCAGGCGCTGCCCGTCGACCCAGCGAGCGGGGTCGAAGTAGGCGCGGTCGAAACCGTAGCCGTCGACGGCCAGCCAGGTCATCGGCGGGTAGAACTCCTCGCCGTCGAGTTCGGGCATGACCTTTTTCCACAGCGGGCGGGGCAGCTTGGCCATGGCGAAGCCGATGCCGATGTAGTTCAGGAAGATGTGCCGCCGCCCGGCGCCCTGGAGCAGCTCCCGGGTGCGCCCGCCGGGGCCGGGCATGGAGTCCCGGATGACGGCGGCCATGGTGGCGCCCTCGTAGGCGAAGCCCCGCACCTCCGGGTCGACCAGGGCCAGGCGCCGTTCGGTCTCCCACAGGTCGCGGGACTCGATGCCCCACTCGAAGCCGGTCACGACGGCCTGCGGGATCGACTCCAGCTGCCGGGTCGCGGCGGTTTCGGTGACCGGGAATCCACGCCCGGCGAAGCTCACGTCACGCAGGGACGGAGCCATCAGCAGTCTGCGTACAGAACCCATTGCCGTTGCCACGCGGTGCCTCCTCGACCGGGCCGCCAAAGGGGTGGCGGAGGCCTCATGGTCGGCTGGCCGCAAAGCAGGGAGCATCTTCGCAAATGCGCAACACCCTCGGCCGAAAGGTGTCCGGGGGCTGGGGAAGGGCGTGTCACCTCACCGCGTGCGGCGCACCGCGACCTCTTCGTCGTGGATGTCCCGGCCGCAGGAGCCACAGCCCATCCGCACCCGCACATCTCCGTCGCAGCCGATGTGCTCCGCGCGCCGCGGCGGTCCGAGCTCGGTGGGCAGGTTCCGGTCCCCCCACTGCATCAGGGCGATCACGGCCACGGTCAGGTCCCGGCCCATGGTGGTCAGCGGATACTCGTGGCGCACCGGCCTGTCCTGGTACTGCACCCGTTCCATGATGCCGAGATCGACGAGGCGGGCGAGCCGGTTGGTCAGTACGTTGCGGGCGATCGGGAGGTGGCCGAGGAACCCGTCGAACCGTTCGACGCCCAGGAGGGCCGAGCGGACGATCAGCAGGGTCCAGCGCTCCCCGACCACTTCGAGGGCACGGGCGAGAGAACAGTCCTGTCCTTCGTATGTCCGTGGCAGCATGGGCCGACCCTAGCCGCTCGAGTTGCGTGAAAGAACTCGCACGATGCCCCCGACGCGAGGTCCGCACGCTGGGATAAGCCTTCACGACGGCCCGGTGCTGTGATGAGCCGACGGTTCCGGAGCATGGAGGTTCATCACATGGCAACCACCACCGACGCCCCGCCGCACCGGTTGCGGGGCGGACTCGATTCCCTCAACGGCAGGCACCACCAACTGGGCCTGCGAGTCTTCTTGTTCATCGTGGTCGCGCACTGGGCGGAACACCTCGTGCAGGCCCTCCAGATCTACGTACTGGGCTGGTCCGTGCCCGAGGCCCGGGGCGTGCTCGGGGTGCCGTTCCCCTGGCTGGTCACCTCGGAGTGGATGCACTACGGCTACGCCCTGCTGATGATGGCCGGCCTGATGATGCTGAGTGCGGGCTTCACCGGCCGCTCGGGCACCTGGTGGAAGGCGTCCCTCGGAATCCAGGTCTGGCACCACTTCGAGCACCTGCTGCTGCTGGTCCAGGCCCTGGCCGGCTCGTACCTGCTGGGCAAAGCCGCCCCGACGAGCATCATCCAGCTCATCGCCCCGCGCGTGGAGCTGCACCTCTTCTACAACACGCTCGTCACCGTCCCCATGGTCGTGGCCATGTACCTCCACACCCGCACGGGCCGGGCCGACAACGCCGCCGCCCGCTGCGAGTGCGCGCCGAAGGGCTGACGCGCGGGCCATGGGTGCGAACGGGATGAACGGGAAGAAGAGGAAGCCGTCCGGGTTCGTGTCGTTGCTGCTGCTCCTGGCCGGCTGTCTGCTGCTGTACGTGTCGCTGCCGAACATCGGCAACGCGGTCCGGTCAGCGACGGCCGACGGGGCCGCGGGGACGTTCACCGCGAGCCGGCTCACCTGTATCCGGCACCCCGGCCACGAGACCTGTGAGTGGTCGGGCACATTCCGCTCCACCGACGGATCGGTGCAGCTCCAGGGCATCAAACTCTATGGCAGCGGCCGGGACACGTTCGAGGCCGGCCAGAAGGCCGCGGCCCTGGACTTCGGCAACCAGGGGCGGGTCTACGACCGGTCCGGGTCCACCGAGTGGATCTTCACGGCGCTGCTGCTGATCGCCGGATACGTCCTGCTCGCCCTGGTGGCCAAGCGCCACCTGATGCCGCCGCCCCGGCGGACGGCACGGCCGGCTCCTGCCTGAAGCGCGTTCTGCGGCTGCCGTGGATGGCCGCGAAGAGCCGGTCCACGGGGAAGCAGTGCCGCAGGCCCCCCGGCGGACGGACTCACGACGGTGCGGGGAACCGATTCCCGTCGGAGACCAGTGCCGCAGCCGTTCCCGGGTGGGCTCTGCGCCGGACCTGGCGGAGCACGTGTCCACCGGCACCGGCAGCGGGTGCGTCCGGCCTCCTCACCGTGTACGCCGGCTGTCGTTCGCGTCCCAGCCGGCGCGCGCCCCGGGCGCAGGGGCGCATCAGGCGGGTACGGCCGTCAGCGCGGGCACCGCTGACATCACGGGCATCGGCGGCATCACGGGAAGCGTGCTGTTCAGTTCGAGCCGGCTGTAGGCGCTGGCGGCGGACACCAGCGTCATGTGGTGGTGCCAGCCCGGGTAGGAGCGGCCCTCGAAGTCGAGCAGCCCGAAGTCGTCCTCCATGGACTGGACCGTGGAAGAAGCCCGGCGCTGAAGCTTCGTCAGCGCCACCAGCTCGTCGGTGCGCCGGTGCGTCATGTTGGTCAGCCACATCCGGGTGGACCGGCGCCCCGCGTACGGGCGGGCGGCGAACAGCCGGTAGGCGGGGTGCTGCGCGTTCCGGGCGAGCCGTACCTCGGGCAGGCGCACCAGAGTCGTCATCACCGAGGCGCGGGCCGGGCCGCCGTCCGGGCCGCCGAGGGCGTAGCTGTCGAGCCGGAGGTGGCTGCCCTGCTTCAGCTCCAGCAGCCGCTGCGCCTCGACTGCCGCGGGCAGCTCGGAGGCGTACGGCTGGCGGGCCGGGGTGCGGCCGACGGGGACGACCGGGGTCCGGCCGGGCAGGCTGATCAAGAAGTCACGGCCCCGCGCGCTGAGTCCGCGTACGAGCGAGGTCACTCCGGTGTAGTAGCTGAGGTCGGCCACGACCGGCGGAGCGTTGAGGTGCGTGCTGTCGCTCAGCGCGTCGACGAGGTCCAGGGCGTGCTGCTCGATGGTGCGGTTGGTGACCTCGGCGGGGATACGGGCCCGGGCCCGGCGCTCCTCGTCGTTGACCCAGGCCCCGGGCAGAAGCAGACTCCAGTGGACCGGCACCGCCTCGGCCTCCGTGGTCAGGAACGCGCCGATGCCCAGCTGGCAGTTGACCGAGCGTCCGGTGGCCGGGACGAAGCGGCGGTGCACGCCGCAGGAGTGGTCGCCCCGCTTGCGCAGGAGTGCCACGTCGAGCGTCCAGGCACGAGGGGTCAGCCGCTGCTCGACCCAGCGCATGAGCTCGGCGCGGGCCGGATCCCATTCCCAGGGGCTGGCGTTGACGAACTGGTGCATGGACTGCGACGCCGTGGGTGATCCGGAGACCGTGGCCGCGATCCGGCGTACCGACTTCTTCCCCTCGGTGGTGAGCAGACCGGTCAGGTAGGCCTGCGCCCACTGCCGCTGATCGGCGCGCGGCAGGTGCCCGAAGATCTGTTCAGTGAGTACGGAGACCGGCATGTGCGCGCGGTCCAAAGCCTGTGCCGCCATGGCGAGTTCCCTCCTGCATCGAGCAGCCGACCGGCTACCGCTGTAGAATAGCGAACGTTATCTTTTTTTTCTAACGGAGGAGCGCTTCTCCTTCGCGGAAGGAGACGCGATGCGGCCGGAACCCAGCAGTCAGGATGCCTCCCACCGCTCTGACCAAGGCCTTTCCCTACTTCGGCAACTCACCGTTGCCTGGGCACCGCAGCGCCGTTCAAGCTGGATCCACTCGTGCCGGCCGATCGAAGGAAGCACCGGAACATCGCATCGGCTCTCAGCCGGCGCCCTCCCGGCGCCCTGCCCGCCGACGCTTTCGGAGACAACATGGTGAAGCAGGAGAGGGCGGCGAGAACACGTCACACCCTTGTCCGGGCGGCCGCCGAACAGTTCGACGCCGAGGGGTACGCGGGTGCGTCCCTGGCCAGGATCAGCAAGGCGGCAGGCATCTCACTGGGCGCGGTGACCTTCCACTTCTCGTCCAAGGCGGAACTCGCCGAAGCGGTCGAGCAGGAAGGCCGCGCGGAGGTCCGAGCGGCCACGCAGCGGATAAATCTGCACCCTGCCCCTCCGCTGGACCAGTTGTCCGGCCTGACGCTGGAGCTCGCCCGGCTGATCGAGCAGGAGGATGTCGTGCGGGCCATGCTGCGGCTGGAGCGGGAGCGCGTCGGCGCTACGCACTGGTCGGAGATCTGGCTGCCGACGGCCGACGAACTGCTGCGCCGCGCGTACGACAACGGCGAACTGCGCGCCTCGGCGTCCCCCGAGGCGATGGCGAACCTGATCGTGCATCTGATAGCGGGAGCGGAGATCGTGCTGCGCCGGCGCCTGGTCGTCCCCGCGGAGCCACCGGAGAGCGCGGTGGAGCTGCTGTCGCGGATCTGGCAGCTCGTCATGAGCGGCGTCTCCGCCCGGTGTCCGTCATGAGTCCGCCCGCATGAACCCGTACGCGTGAACCCGCACGCACAGGCCCGCACGCACAGGCCCAGCGAGGCCCTACCCGGGAGGCCGGGGCGCCTCCCGCGACGGAAACGGCCCGGCCTCGGTGGGCCTCAGACCGCGCTGCATCCCCCGTCCACCGGAACGGCTCCGCCGGTGACGAACGAGGAGCGGTCACTGCACAGCCAGGCGGCCGCCTGGGCCACCTCGGACGGGTCGGCCAGTCTGCGCTGGATGGCCCGCGAGGCGACCGGGCGCTCCGGCCTGCTTCGGATCGACGCCTCCGTCAGCTCGGTACGGGTGCTGCCCACCACCAGGGCGTTGACCCGGATCCCGCGGGCGCCGTACTCCGCGGCGGCCGCCTTGGTCAGCCCGAGAACGGCGTGCTTGGCCGCCACGTAGGGAGCCAGCGCACCGGTGGCGAAGACCCCGGCCGTACTGGACGTGTTCACTATCGTGCCGCCGGTCCGCTGCTCCAGCATGAGCGGAATCTGACGGCGCAGGCAGTTCCACACCCCGCGTACGTTCACGTCCATGATCTGGTCGTACGCGGAGTCCTCCGTCTCGTGCAGAGGGGCTCCCTTGGCCCCCCAGCCCGCGTTGTTGAACGCCGCGTCCAGCCCGCCGAACACCTCCACCGCGGCCGAGACGACCCGGTCGACATCCTCGGCGGACGTCACGTCCCCGGCGACCGCGATGGCCCGGCCGCGCGAGGCGTGAATCTCCTCGGCCAGGTCACACAGGATCTTCTCCCGCCGCGCCATCAGGACGACCGCCGCCCCCTCGGCGGCGAACAGCCGGGCCGCAGCCTCGCCGATTCCGCTGGACGCGCCCGTGATCATGATTCTCTTGCCGTGCAACAAGCCACCCGAGACCGCGTACATGGACCCTCCCCCTGCACGCCCGCATACGGCCGGACGTGAAACCGGTCACTGCATCACTGGGGGGACGACCATAGCGGGCAGTGGCCTCGTCCCCGGGTACGGCTGCGGAACAAATGCTGTTCGGCGCCCCGCCCGCGGAGGAGCCGAGGGCCGGACCCCGCCCTCAGCGGTAGGCCATCCGGCGCCCACGCGCCTCGCCGAACACGAGTAGCTCCTGGACGCCGGGCATCGCGATCGCGGGCAGGACACACTGCCAGATCTCCTCGACGCGGCATGGCAGGTCCCGGCGCCCGGACTCCATCTGCGCATGCATCTGTGCTCCGGTGCAGGCACTCACGATCATCCGCGCGAGCGCCCTGGTGTCGACACCGCCACGAAGCTGGCCCATTTCATTCGCTTCGGCGAATCCGGAGACCAGCACCTCGACCCACTGCTGGTGCGAGTTCTCCTCGCTGGAGATGAAGAGCTCCTGATCACCCACCAGCCGCGCCCCGGCCAGCAACAGCGGCTCGTCGAGCATCTGATAGGCCCACGTCAACGTGATGTCGACAAGCTTCTGCAAGCCGTCGGAGGGAATCGGCGGCGCCACGATGTCCGGCTGGCCGCGGACGATCTCGCGGGCCAGCGCTTCCTTGTTCTTGAAGTGGAAGTACATCGCGCCCAGGGTCACGCCGGCCCGATCCGCGATCCTCGAGACACTTGCTCCAGCAAAGCCTCTCTCGGCGAAGACCTCGGCCGCAGCCCGGATGAGGCTCGCCCGTGTCCGCAGGGCGCGCTCCTGCTTCACTTCCCGCCTATCAGGCAAATCGGACACGATACTTCCCCCTCGTAGACAAAAAAAAGAATAATCCTTATTTTATAGCGCAGGTGCCAGCATTCGCGGTCGAGCGCCAAGCACGGTCAACTTCGTTTCCCCATGGGAGTGAGCTCGTGATGACTTCGCCCAGCAGACATGGATCGACTGTCCTGCACCTACGACAGCCAACCGTAGCCAAACAAATCGTCCGCAAGACCGACCCGGCAGAAGTTCTCGTTACCGACTGGCACAGCGTTTCGGACACCGAGCACGTCGTGAACATCGAATGGCCCCTCTTCCACCCGTTTTACACCCTGGATTCGGACTCGTACAGTCCGCTTCTCTTCACGGAAAGTACACGCCAAGCGCTGGCGCTGCTGTCGCACACCGAGTTCGGCATCCCCCTCGACCACCGGCTGGGCTGGGACTACGTCAGCTGTTCCAGCACCCCCGCCGGGCTGCGCACGACTGCCACCCCCGGCACGGTGGAACTCCACATCACCCACACCTCGGTGGCGGTCCGGCGCCTCGGTTCGGCACGGCTGACCGCGCAGGTGCATGCCTTCCGGGACGGCGTACGGGTGGGCAGCGCCCAGATCCGCTACACCGCCTACCCGCCGGCCCTCTACCGCCGGCTGCGCGGACGCCACTCGGACGCCGCCGAGTCCTGCGCGCGGGCGATCCCTCTCGGCCCCCCGGTGCCCGCGGACCTGGCCGGCCGCGAACACGAGCGCGACGTCGTCCTCAGTCCCACCACCCGTACCGGCCTGTGGCACTTACGAGCCGACATCACCCACCCTGTCCTGTTCGACCACCCGCACGACCACATACCGGGGATGGTCCTCCTGGAGGCCTTCGCCCAGGCCGCACACACCATCGGCGCACCGCGCCGCGTCAGGCCTCTGTCGTTCGACACGGTCTTCAAACGGTATGTGGAACTGGACCAGCCCTGTCTGATCGAGGCCGAAGCCCTCGACGCGTCGAGCATCAAACTGGTCGCCGCTCAGGGAGACACCGTGGCGGCGTCGGCGCTGGTCACCACCGTGTCCGCCTAGGGGAGGCGCCGGGCGGCTCCCACTCAGGTCCGGGCAGACCGTCGACAAGCAAACCGAGTAAGCATTATGTTATTCCTGATCCATCAGCACCGTGCAGGGGGGCGTGGCAGCTGTGGCACTCACGCCTCCCTCGCGCAGGACCTATTCGATCCTTGAGTCGCTTCAGTCGCTGAGAGGAAGCGAGCATGCCTCTTGAACTGGGGTTGTTCACGAGCGACTCAGTGCATCGTGGACACGCCCGCCCCCGGCCGACGCTCATGGAGTTCCGTAACTCCCAGCGGGCGGCCACATCTTCGCCCGTCCCGGCAAAGGCCCGCACCCAGCCGTCGGCGGGGAGATTCCATGGCTGAGGCAACCGCATCCGGCACCCCCGGCTGTGGCCTCCTGCCTGACGATCTCACCGACCGCGGCAACGCGAAGCTTTTCGTCGCCGAGCACAGGAAGCACTTCCGCCATGTCCCGGGCCTGGGCTGGTACCGGTGGTCCGGGCACCGGTGGGAGCTCGACGAGAACGAGAACGTGCTGTGGGCCGCGGGCGAGATGGCCGAGTCCCTCGCCGAGAACGACCCCTCGGGCCGCCACCACGCCGCGGCGTTACGCCGCCATCGTTCCCGTGCGTTGTCGACGTCGGGTATGAATGCGTTGTTGATGCAGGCGAGGTCGGCGCCGGGGATGGCGTTGAGTGCGGGGATGCTGGACGCGGA
>NZ_JBVHKB010000016.1:0-142841 GCF_055559735.1 Streptomyces sp. NPDC023573 | reverse complement strand
CGAGGACTTCGACGCGACCGCCGCCGCCGAACGCTCCATGGCCTTCGAAGCCCTCGACCAGCTCGCCATGGAACACCTCATCGGCGTCCGCTGACACCACCCCAGGTGCCCGGCGGTGAGGCATCACCGTCGGGCACCCGGGTCGCAGCGGGACCCGGTGTCAGGCGTCCATGGACGCGGGCAGGGCGTACGCCACCGGGTCCGCCAGCACGTCCTGCACCACCAGCGCCGCCGCGCCCCGCGCCGCGTCACCCGCGACGGACGACGCGCGCAGCCGGCCGCCGCCCCGGGCCCAGAGGCCGGACACCACGCGGCCGGTCAGCTCCTCGTCGGCGGGGGGTGAGAGCCACGGCATCAGCCCGCGGTATATCCCGCCGAGCACCACCGCGTCCGGGTCGAACAGATTGACCGCGCCGGACAGCACCCGACCCAGCATCCGGCCCGCGTCGGCCACGGCGGCCAGCGCCACGGGGTCACCGGCCTGCGCCCGCCGCTCCAGCTCCATCACTCCGGCCGCCCCGCCCGCGGCCCCGTCGATGCCGGCCGCGCGCAGCAGAGCCGACTGACCGGCGTACTGCTCCAGACAGCCGCGCGAGCCGCAGCGGCACTCCGGACCCGCGGGGTCCACCACCACGTGCCCGATCTCCCCGGCGAAACCGTGGGCGCCGCGCAGCAGTTCGCCGTCGAGCACCAGGGCTCCGCCGACACCGATCTCGCCGGTCAGATAGAGGAAGCTGCGGACCGCGCCGAGTCCGCCGAACCACAGCTCGGCCAGCGCCGCGAGATTCGCCTCGTTCTCCGAGCGCACGGGCAGCGGTGCCGTGCCGGGACGCAGTCCGGCGAGGGCCTCGGCGAACAGCTCCTCGGCGGCGACCTCGTTCCAGCCGAGGTTCGGCGCCTGGCGCACCGAACCGCCCGAGACGAGACCCGGCAGTGCCAGCGCCGTGCCGACCGGGTACAGATCCTGCTCCCGCGCCGAGTCCAGGGTGCGGGCGGCGATCGCCGCCGCCCGGGCCAGGACCTCTTCCGGCGGGGCCTCACGGTTGTCGAGGTGCTCGGTCTGCCGCACCCGGCCGGTGCCCGCCAGATCCACGACACACACCGACACGTAGTCGATGTTGATCTCCACGCCGAGCCCGGCCGGCCCGGTACGCGCCACCTTCAGCGCCGTGCCGGGGCGCCCGGCCTGACCGCTGAACGTCTTGCCCGACTCGGTCATGAAGCCGCTGTCCAGCAGCTGCTCGACCAGGGAGGACACCGCGGCGCGGGTCAGCCCGACCCGGGCCGACACCCCGGCCCGGGTGGCCTCGCCGGCCTCGCCCTCGTCCCGCACGGCGCGCAGCACGAGGCTCAGGTTGTGGCGCCGCACGGTGTCCTTGTCGGCCTTGGACCCCAAGGGCGTGAGGTAGCTCTTCATATCGTCGTCGAGCCTATGCGATGACCCTGCGCACACGGCTCGCGGTACGTGGCGGGGCCGGGGGGCTCACATGTCCGCCGCGTCCGTCACCGCGCCCAGGTCGACGAACTTGAAGCCGGTCGCCTCCCGGCCCTCCTCACTGCCCGACGCGGACGTCTCGTGCCCGTCCTGGACCACGAGCAGCCCGTGCGGGTAGCGGGAGCCGAGCGGCGCGTTGAGCACCGCGGCGCCGTCGCACTCCTCGCTGCCGTCGAGGTCCGCCGACACGGCGGTGACGCGGAAGCCGCCCTCGTACTCGTTGTCCTCGGAGATCTCGCGGTCGTACAGCGCGAAGCTGTTGTCACCCTGACCGGACGCCATGAGGTAGCCGTCGCCGTCGGACTCCCGGAAGAGGGTCAGGCCCTCCACGTCGGCCGCCAGCCGCTTTCCGCCGAAGCCCGGGTCGGCACCGGGGGCACACTCCTCGGTCTCCGGGTCGTAGGTGCCCGGCACGCCGTACTCCCGGACCTTGTCCACCAGGACGGGACGCCCGGTCAGTGAGGCAGGCAGCCGCCAGACGCCGACGTCCTCCTGTCCGGCGTAGAGCGTGCCGTCGTCCGGGTCGACGACCATGCCCTCGACCTGGGGCAGCTCGCCCGGCTCGCCGCACGGCGTCCACGCGGTGCCGTCCGGCAGCCGGAAGGACGAGGGGAGCGAGAAGGCGCGCACCTTGCGGTAGCCCACCGTGCCCGTCGCCGTCGGCCTCAGCTCCAGCAGCGCGAGGTCCGTGGTGTTGCGGCGACTGACCAGTGCGTACGACCGCCCGGAGGAGCGGTCCTGCCAGGTCGCGAGGCCGTAGGCCGTCCGCTGCTCGTTGATCTCGGACTGGTCCGACGAGAAGACCGGGGCGGCGTCAGGGGCCGTGACGTCCTTCAGCGGGCCGCCCGGCTGCGACGGGTCGACGCGGTAGATACGGAGGCGGTCGTTGCCCCGGTCGCTCACCACGGCCACGTCGGCACGGCCGGACGGGGTGCGGAGCCCGGTCACGAGGTCGACGTTGTTGAACCTGCCCGGGGCGTCGTCCTCCGCGGCGGGTGACGGTGCCGGGACCGACTGGACCAGGGACGCGTCCAGACCGTAGACCCGGAGCCCGCCCTCCTTGGCGGTCGCGACGACCAGGCTGCGCCCGGGGTCGGCGTCGTTGCGCCAGATCGCGGGGTCGTCGGCGTCGGCGTTGCCGCCCGCCTCGTCGTCGTACAGCGGGGCCGTCTCGGCCGTCGCGCCGACGGACGGCAGCGCATGTGCGTGCGCCGGGGACAGCGGGACCAGAGTGATCAGTGCCGTACCGAGGAGGGTGGTTGCCGCCGGCCAGGGGGAGCGATGCATGCGCACGGATGCTTCCTGTCGTGAGAGGGACATGTCCATGACTCGCCAGAAAGTGTCGGGTGGGTGAGCGGTGCCCCGGTGTCGTGCCCATGGGGGCGAGATGGGCGCCAGGTGAATTCGCGGGGGCGGGCGGGTCCGGCGACGTGTGTCACCGGCCCGCCCGCCGCCCGCCCCGGGGGGCTCAGGGCCGCGCGCCCCTGGCCTCGAGCATGTCCGCCATCAGCGAGATCTCCGACTCCTGGGCACGGGCCATCCCGGCCGCCAGGTCCCTGATCTCGTCCGTGCCCGCCGAACCGGCAGCCGCCAGTGCCATGTCGGCCCCCGCACGGTGGTGGACGGTCATCAGCCGCAGGAAGCGCACCTCCGCGTCCCTGCCCTCGGCCGCGCGCAATGCCTCCAGCTGGGTGTCCGTCGCCATGCCCGGCATCAGGGACCCGTCGGTCGGGCTTACCTGGTGGCCCATCCACTCCATCGGCGGCCGGTCCGAACTCTTGGGCCGGTCCCAGGACTCCAGCCAGCCCAGCATCATGCCCCGCTGGTTGGCCTGCGTGTTGATGATGTCGTACGCGAGACGGCGCACGTCCTCGTCCTCGGTGCGGTCCCGGACGACGAACGCCATCTCCACCGCCTGCTGATGATGGACCGACATGTCGCGGGCGAACCCCACATCGGCCGAACTCTCCGCGGGGACGCCACCGGGTGCCCCGGAGTCCGACGGGGAGGCCGCCGACGGCCTTACGACCATCAGCAGTACGAGCCCGACGGCCACGACGAAGACCGCGGCTCCCGACCACACCAGCGAACGCGGAAAGCGCGCGGACGAGGTCACTTGGCTACCCCGCCGGAGCAGGCGGCGCCCGGCTCGGGGGTCTGTGCGCCCTGGACGTACTTGGTGAAGAACTGTGCCACGCGGGCGTCGGTGGCACTCTTCACGGTGAGCTGCTTGCCCCACGCGCTGAGCATCAGCGGGTCCTTCTGGTCGGCCACGGGGCTCATCAGGGAGTAGGGCGTTCTGGCGACCCGCTCGGAGAGCGCCTTCACGTCCGCCTCCTTGGCCTTGTCGTTGTACGTGACCCAGACGGCGCCGTGCTCCAGGGAGTGGACGGCGTTCTCGTTCGGTATCGCCTCGGTGTAGACGTCGGCGTCGCAGTTCATCCAGACCGGGTTGTGATCACCGCCGACGGGCGGGTTCATCGGGTAGTCGACGGGCGTCCCGACGTGTTCCTGGGTCAGGTCGTCCCAGGACTTCTCGCCGGTGACGGGTGACGTCCTGGCCTGTTCCTCGGCCTTGTCCTGCTCGTCGGCGGCCGACATCAGGTAGCCGCCGCCGGCGACGAGGCCGGCGACCACGACGACGGCCGCGGTGATGGTGAGGATGCGGCTGCGGCGCTCGCGGGCCCGCTCCTTGCGGCGCGCCTCGTCGAGCTTGGCGCGGCGAGCGGCGGCGGGGGTGTTCTGGTTCTTGGGGGAAGCCATGTCTGGTCCTCGGGTTCGGCGGATCGCGTGGCGCGGACGGCGCGTCACGCGGGGGAACGGGCACACGGACGAGCCACCTCCCGCGCGCCGGAGACGGCGCGGAGGGTGGTCGGAACGGCAGGCCTAGATCCGCTGGACCTGAAGACGCAGATGGTCGACGGCGCCCACGCTGTCGTTGGCGGGGCCACGGATCGCCGCGGCGCCGGTGAGCGGGGCGGTACGGGGCGCCGCCGACGGGCATGGCAGGGCGACGGGAGCGGGATGGCCGGGCAGCACGACGGCCGTCGAGTGGTCCGTCGTCCCGTGACAGGAGCTGCCGATCCCGCGTTCGTCAGGGGCGTCGGCCACCACGACCGACACGGCAGCCGAGGGCACGGGGGTGAAGGCCCTCGCGGCCGTCGCGGAAGGTGCCTCGGCACGGGGCGAGGCCGTGGCCGCCGGTGAGCAGCAGAAGAACACCGCCACGAGCATCAGAGCCCAGACCGGGGCGGCGGGCAGGCCTCTGCCGCTCCGTCGCCCTTCGGTCCACACGCTCGCTCTGGTCATCGCCGCCATCGTAGATGGTGTGTGAAACTTCAATGAGTCGGCCCACAGGTTGGCAGGATAGTGTGCCCCGGTGACGACGCAATCGAACGTACCTGCGGGTTGGCATCCGGATCCCCACGGCGCGCCCCAGTTGCTGCGCTACTGGGACGGCTCCCGGTGGACCGAGCACACGCACCCGGCCCAGGCTCCCGCGCAGCCGCAGGCCGCCCAGCCCCAGGCCGCCCACCCGTACGCCGCCCAGCCGAACTCCGCGGTGCCGCAGCAGCAGGCGCCCGCCCAGCAGTTCGCCCCTCAGCAGGCGGCAACCCCGCAGCAGGCCGTTCCCCAGCAGGCCGGGCCCGGCGGCGGCACGCTCTTCGACCAGCAGGTCCTGGTCGTGAACCAGAAGGCCAAGCTGATCGAGCTGACCAACGAGTACAGCGTCTTCGACCAGCAGGGCAACACCCTCGGTTCGGTCGTGCAGGTCGGCCAGAGTTCCGTGCGCAAGGTGCTCAGGTTCGTCTCCAGCGTCGACCAGTACCTCACGCACCGCCTGGAGATCCGCGACGCCTACGGGCAGCCGCAGCTGCTCCTGACCCGCCCGGCGAAGTTCATCAAGTCCCGGGTCGTCGTCCAGCGCCCGGACGGCCGGCCCGTGGGCGAGATCGTCCAGCAGAACGCCATCGGCAAGATCAACTTCGCCGTCATGGCCGACGGCCGTCAGATCGGTGCGATCAAGGCCGAGAACTGGCGCGCGTGGAACTTCGCCATCGTCGACCACAACGACGCCGAGATCGCCAGGATCACCAAGACCTGGGAAGGCCTGGCGAAGACGATGTTCACCACCGCGGACAACTATGTGCTGCAGATCCACTACCAGCTCCCCGAACCGCTGCTGAGCCTCGTCGTGGCCACGGCGCTGACCGTGGACACCGCACTCAAGCAGGACTCCCGCGGCCTCGGCTGATCCGTGGGGGCCGGGGCCGCCGCCCCGGCCTCAGGCCTGCGCCGTCCCCTTCCGCTCCGCCTCCGCCAGTTCCGCCAGCACCCGCTCCGCCACAGCGAACGCCGAATTCGCCGCCGGGACACCGCAGTAGACCCCTGTCTGCAGGAGTGCGGCTCCGATCTCGCGGGGACTGAGCCCGTTGCGCACCGCCGCGCGGACATGCATCGCCAGTTCGCCGTGATGGCCGTGAGCGACGAGGGCGGTGAGCGTGATCAGGCTGCGTTCGCGCCGGGACAGTGTGGGGTCGGTCCAGATCTCGCCCCAGGCGTAGCGGGAGATGAAGTCCTGGAAGGGCGCGGTGAACTCCGTGGTCGCGGCCTGTGCCCGGTTCACGTGCGCGTCGCCGAGGACCTCGCGGCGCATCGCCGTCCCGCTCCCGGGCTCCCGGGGCGCGAAATGGGCGCGCAGCGCCTCCCGTACGGCCGCCGGACGTTCGGCTGGAGCCAGGTGGGAGGCACCCGGCAGTTCGGTCAGCGCGGCGCCGGGGATGTTGTCGGCGAGCTCCCGGGCGTGCGCGGGCGGCGTCGCCGGGTCCTCGCGGCCCGCGACGACCAGCGTCGGCGCCCGTACGTCCGACAGCCCGGGCCGCAGGTCGCAGTCGGCGAGAGCGTCGCAGCACGCGGCGTACGCCCCGGGGTCCGTGCCCAGCAGATCGTCGAGCAGCCGGGGTTCGGTGAATCCGGGCGTGAACCAGCGGCCCGCCGCGCTCTCCGCCACCTTGCCGAGACCCTCGGCGCGTACGAGGGCCGCGCGCTCCCGCCATGCCCCAGGGTCGCCGAAGTGCGCGGACGAGCAGACGACGGCCAGACGGTCGACGCGCTCCGGGTGGTGGACGGCGAGCCAGAGGCCCACGGCTCCGCCCAGCGACACCCCGGCGTACGAGAAACGGTCCAGGGACAGCGAGTCGGCCAGATCCAGGACCAGTGCGCCCAGATCGGCGATCCCCGCCCCGGGGCCGATCAGACCCGCCGGCGAGCCGCCGTGGCCCGGCAGGTCCCACCGTACGACCCGGTGGGCGGCGGAGAGTTCGGGGGCGACCCCGTCCCAGAGCGCGGTGGAGGTGCCGAGCGACGGGCCGAGCAGCAGCGGGGGAGCGCTCGCCGGTCCTTCGGCGCTGTGGTGGAGGAGACGGTCGGGTGTCATGGTCATCGGCGCTCCAGAGCGCGGTCGGTGAGGGGGCCGGCGCAGCCGGTGTAACGGGCGGGGTCGGTCAGTTCCGCGAGGTCCAGCCCTTCGAAGGCCGGCTCCCCGGCGAGGATCTCAGCCAGCGGTCCGCCCCCGTCACGGGCACGGCCGGCGGCCTCGGTGAGGATCTCCTTGGCGCGGGCGGGTCCCACCCGGCCGGCGGCGACGGCGGCCAGCCGCTCCGAGACGATCAGCCCTCCGGTCAGTCCCAGGTGGCTCCGCATGGCCGACGGGAACACCTGGAGCCCCTCGGCGAGTTCCGCCGCGTCCCGCGCGGCCCCGCCGACCAGGCGCAGCAGATCGCGCAGCGGTTCCCATTCGGCGTGCCAGGCTCCCGCGGGCCGTTCGTCCTCGGCGGTGAGCGAACCGTACAGCGTGGCCGCCTGCCCCGGCGCGCGTCGCGCCGCGGCGGCGATCAGGGTGGCACGGACCGGGTTGGCCTTGTGCGGCATCGCGGAGGAGCCGCCGCCGGCCCCCTCCGCCACCTCGGTGATCTCGGTGCGCGACAGGGTCAGCACATCGGCCGCTGCCTTGCCGAGCGCACCCGCCGTGAAAGCGAGCGCACCGGCCAGGTCCGCGACCGGGGTACGCAGGGTGTGCCACGGCAGCAGCGGCTCGGCCAGGCCCAGTTCCCGGGCGAAGGCCGCGACGAGCGCCGGCCCCGCCCCGTCCCGGCCCCCGGCGGTGAAGGCCGCCAGCGTGCCCGCCGCGCCGCCGAGCTGCACGGGGAGCGCGCCCCGGACCGCCCGCACCCGGTCCCGGGCGTCGAGCACCAGCGACCGCCAGCCGGCGGCCTTCAGGCCGAAGGTCGTCGGCACGGCGTGCTGGGTCAGGGTGCGGCCGGGCATCGGCGTGTCGCGATGCGCGGCGGCCAGCAGCTCCAGCGCGTCGGCGGTCCGTCCCAGGTCGTCGAGGACGAGCGCCAGGGTCCGCGAGGCCACCAGCATCGCCGCCGTGTCGAGGATGTCCTGGCTGGTCGCGCCCCGGTGCACGAACGGGCGTGCGTCCTCGTCGACGGCCGCGGTGAGGGCGGCGACGAGAGGGATCACCGGATTGCCGCCGGACCGTGCCCGCAGTGCCAGCTCCCGTACGTCGAACCCGCCGTGGCCGGCCGCCGCGGTGACCGCCCGCCCCGCCTCGGCGGGGGCGAGCCCGGAGGCGGCCTGCGCCCGGGTGAGCGCCGCCTCGGCGTCCAGCAGCGCCCGCAGGAAAGCGTGGTCGCCGGTGGCGGTCTCGGCGGCGGAGCCGGCGCGTCCGGGGGCGAGGAGACCGGCGTCGCTCTCGTGCATCAGCTGAACTCCAGGAAGACCGTCTCGTCGTCACCCTGGAGACGGATGTCGAAGCGGTAGGTGCGGAGGTCCGTGCGTGTCGCGATCAGTGTGGCGCGCCGCTCCGCGTCCAGCGACTCCAGCAGCGGGTCGCCCGCGCCCTCGTCGAGCAGATCGGGAAGGTACACACGGGTGTAGAGGTGGTGGACCAGGCCGCGGGCGAACACGGCGGCACAGAGGTACGGGACGCCGCCGGGCGGGAGCGTACGCACGAACCAGTGCCCGGCCGCGTCCGTCGGCGCCCGGCCGAACCCGGTGAAGTCCACCCCGTCGCGTCCGATCACCTTGCCCGTCGCGGGGTCGCGGCGCAGCGACCCCGGCAGACCCGCGCGCGAGCCGTCGGGCGCGGGCTGCCAGGTCTCCACGATCGCGTCGGGCACGGGCTCGCCCCGGCCGTCGAGCACGCGGCCGTGGACCGTGACCGTGCCGGGGTGTCCGGCCGGGGCGACCTCGCTGCCGCCGGGGAAGGGCAGCGCGTAGCCGTAGAACGGCCCCACGGTCTGGGAGGGGGTCGGGGCGTGTGACATCAGGCGTCGCCTTCTTCCTCGGTCTCGGTCCAGGTGGCGCACGGTCCGTCGAGGACGATGTCCCAGCGGTAGCCGAGGGACAGCTCGGGAACGGACAGGCCGTGGTCGTACGTCGATATGAGCCGCTCGCGCGCGGCCCGGTCGGTGACGGACCTGATCACCGGGTCGTAGGGGAGGAGCGGATCACCCGGGAAGTACATCTGGGTGATGAGCCGCTGGCTGAACGAGGTGCCGAACAGCGAGAAGTGGATGTGCGCGGGGCGCCAGGCGTTGGTGTGGTTGCGCCACGGGTAGGCGCCCGGCTTGACGGTCGTGAACGAGTAGCCGCCGTCGTCGTCGGTCAGGCAGCGCCCGAAGCCGGTGAAGTTCGGGTCGAGCGGGGCCGGGTGCCGGTCGAGCTGGTGGGCGTAGCGCCCGGAGGCGTTCGCCTGCCACACCTCGACGAGCTGGCCCCGCACCGGCCGGCCCGCCCGGTCCAGCACCCGCCCGCTGACGGTGATGCGCTCGCCGAGCGGCTCCCCGTGGTGCTGGGCGGTGAGATCGCGGTCCAGCGCGGTCACATCGGTGACACCGAAGGCCGGGCCGGACAGCTCCACCGCCTCCGGGTCGCGCACGGGGATGAGCGAGCGGTGCGGGTGGCGGAAGTGACTGCTGCGGTAGGGGGGATAGTCGCGCGGCGGGTGGTGAGCGCCCGGCTCGGCAGCCGCCTGGGCCCTGGTCACCTCGGAGTCGATCTCCTGCTGGCTCATCCCGTCGGGCAGCGGATATGCGGGAAGGTCACGTGCGGTCATGTCACGGCTCCGTGATGGGTGAAATGCTCAGTGCACTGAGTAAAATGCGATGGCCATGAAGCTACCCAGGGCTCACTGTTGAGGTCAAGACCCTCAGTACACTGTCCATCTCGGCATCCCGGCCGACGGAGCCGACGGCCGACGGCCGTCAGAGAGAGGGGCGGTGCCGTGCAGGCGGTCGACCTGAGCACCCACCCCGGGCATCTGGCCCGGCGTCTTCAGCAGGCGCACCACCTGCTCTGGAACACCATGGTCTCCCAGGAGATCACCTCGCCCCAGTTCGCCGTCCTCAACGCCCTGACCGCGGAACCCGGCCTCGACCAGCGGACGGTGGGGGAGCGGGTCGGCCTCGACCGGTCCACCGTCGCCGAGGTGATCACGCGGCTGCTGCGCCGGGAGCTGCTGGACAAGGTGCGGGACCCCGGCGACGGACGGCGCTTCCTGCTCCGGCTCACCGACGAGGGCGTGCGGACCCACCGGCGGCTCGCCCTGCGCACGGTCGGGATGAACCAGGTCTTCCTCGGCCCGCTCTCCGCGGAGGAGCAGGAGACGCTCTTCGGTCTCATGCACCGGGTGGCGGACGCGGCCGAGGCCTTCCGGGCCCCGGAGGAGACCGCGCAGCCCGCCCGGCGGTGACGGCGGGGCACCTCAGGGCGTGCGGGCGGCTCAGGGCGCGCGGGCACCTCAGGGCGTGTGGATGCCGAACCGCGCCCCCTGCGGGTCACTGAGCACCGCGACCCAGGGCCCGCCCGGGATGTGCGTCGGGGGCGTGAGCGGCTCGCCGCCCGCGGTCAGGGCCCTGGCGGCGGTGGCCTCGGTGTCGGACACCGTGAAGTAGGGCAGCCAGTGCGGGGGCGCCTCGACCCGTTCGTCGTCGTCCTGCACCTTCATGCCGCCGAAGTCGGCCCCGTCCGCGCCCCAGTGGGTGAAGTGCGCGGAGCTGCTGACCGTCCAGTCGAACACCGATGGGTAGAAGGCGAGTGCGCTCCCCGGATCGGGGGTGCGGAGCTCGGCCCAGCCCAGGGTTCCCGGATCGTTCAGGCGCCCCGCGCCCCGGAAGGCGCGGGCCTGCCAGAGTGAGAAGACCGCGCCCGACGGATCGGCGGCAACGGCGAATCTGCCCTGGTCGAAGACGTCCATCGGTCCCAGCAGCACCGTGCCGCCGGCCGAGCGCACGGCATCGGCCGTGGCGTCCGCGTCCTCGGTGGCGAAGGAGACGGTCCAGCCGGGCCGCTGCTCCGGCCGGTAGAGAGGGCTGAGGGCCGCGACGGCGTCCTCACCGAGGCGCGCCGTCGTGTAGCCGCCCGCCTCCGGCCGCGGATCGGTCTCGGAGCGCCAGCCGAAGAGTCCCGCGTAGAACGTCTGGGAGGCCTGTACGTCCGAGGTGCCCAGCTCGACCCAGCAGGGCCCACCGGGCACCGGTTCACCGGTCTTCATGCGGTTTCCTCCCGAGGCGCGCCGACAGTCACGTTCCTACGCTGTTGTGCAGCACGCTAGGGCCGCGCGCAGAGGGCGGCTACCGGAGACGGCCGGGTGCGGCCGACAAATATTTTACGTGTGTAACACCTGCTAAAGTAAATGGGTGAGTGATACAGCCGTGCGAACCCGGAAGCCATCCGTCCACAAACTGCCGGTCGCCGGTGTCCTGAGGCTGAACAGCCCCGCGGAGATCTGGTACAAGCCCGCGCTGAGCGTGGTGGTCGCCTCGGCCGTCCCCAACCTGCTGCTGTACTCCCTCGACCGCCTCGATCTCGTCATGTACACGATGGCGGGATCGCTCTGCGCGCTGTACGGACACAACCTGCCGTACGCCAGGAGGGCTCACACCGTCCTCCGCGTCATCCTTGGGATGGCGGCCGGTCTCGCCGTCGCGCTGGTGGCCGCCTCGCTCACCGACTCGACCGCCGTCCTGATCGGTGTCGGCGCGCTGCTCGCGGCCGTGCAGAAGACCTTCTGCGACGCGACGCGCATCGGCCCGCCCGGCAACGTGATCTTCGCCTTCGTCACGTCCGCCGCGCTCTTCGCCCCCCAGGAGCTCGGGCAGGTGCCGGGGCACATGGCTCTGATGCTGGCCGCGGGCGCCTTCTCCTGGCTGGTCACCGCCGGCCCGGCCCTGTGGCACAGGGAGGGGCCCGAGCGTCTCGCCACCGCCCGCGCCCTCGACGCCGCCGCGGCGCACGCGGCGAGCCCCGACGCCCGGACCCGGCACGCCGCGGCCACGGCGGTCCAGGCCGCCTGGCAGTCACTGCTCGCCGCCGGACGCCCCACCCCCGTGCGCCAGGGGCTCGAACGGCTGGTCGTCCACGCCGAGCGGGCCCTCGCCACCACCGCTTCCGGTGGCCGCGTCCCGGGCGCCGGACCCGACGAGCTCCGCCGGTGGGCGGTGGGGACCCGGGCCCGCGGCCCCGTGCCCAGCCCGCCTCCCGCGCCCGGCACGGTGGAACACCTCTTCGGGATCGACGCCGAGCGGGCCGGACAGCGGATGCGGCGCGGCCGGCGCGAGGCCCGGCACAGGCTGCTCCGCGCACTGGGCCCCGGCTCCCCGGTGCTGCCCGTCGCCTTCCGGACACTCGTCGGCTGCGCCCTGGCCGGTTACGTGTCCTCGGCGCTCGGCGTCGGGCACCCGTACTGGGCCATCGTCACCGCTGCCTCCGTCTACCAGCCCAACCTCGCCCTCTCCTGGAGCAGGGCCCTGCAGCGGACCGTCGGCAACCTTCTCGGCGTGCTGGTCTTCGCGGCCGTCATCCCGCTCGCCCGGGTCAGCCCGCTCGTCCTCGTCCTGTGCGTCCTGTTCTTCAACTTCGCGGCCGAGGCCCTGATCACCCGCAACTACTGGCTCGGTTCCATCGCCGTCACCCCGATGGCCCTGCTGATCCTCGAATTCGGCGGGTTCCAGCCGGCCGGTGAGCTCATCGCCGACCGCGCCCTGGACACCCTCGTGGGCGTCGCGGTCGGCTTCCTCGCCGCGATCGCCGTCACCAACCGCCGGGCGTCCGGACGCGTGGAACGGGCCCTCGCCGCGGCAGCGGATGCCCGGGAGCGCGCCGAACGGGCGATCGCCGACCCGGCAGCCGACGCCCTCGCACTCGAAACGGCCCGCAGGAGGCTCACCGCCTCCCTCGTCGAGCTGCGCGACGCCAGTGACATCGCCTCGGGCGAGTGGTGGCAGCGCGCCCTGCGCGAGGAAGAGCTGCTGGCGGCCGAGCAGGCGGGACACCGTACGCTCGCGGCGACAGCACAACGGCAGGGGTTGATCACCCTGCCCCCGGCGAACGGAGCGGTGTGACCGACGACATCGTGGCCTCGGTGGTACGGCAGTGGCAGGCCGTCAATCCGGGGCTCGACACGGGACCGATGGAACTCATCGGCCGTATCAACCGCTGCGCGGCCCTGCTCCAGCAGGCCGAGGACGCCCCCCTGCGGGCCGCCGGGCTCACCCGTGCCGAATTCGATCTGCTCGGCGCCATGCGGCGCACCGGCCGGGAGCTCACGCCGGGCGAGCTGGCCCGGGAGACCTTCTCGTCCGGAGCCGCCGTCACCAAGCGGCTGCGCGCCCTGCAGGAGTCCGGTCTGATCGGCCGCCGGAGCGATGCCAGGGACCGCAGGGTCGCCCACGTCGGGCTGACCGAGTCGGGCCGGGACCTGGTCGACCGCCTGCTGCCGGAACAGCTCGCGTACGAGCGGTCGGTACTCTCCGGGCTCGACGAGGAGACCCGCAGCGGCCTCAGCGGACAGCTCGGCGAACTGCTGGTGCAACTGGAGGGCCGGCTCGGCGGCCGCCGCTGAGGCCGCGCCGCTCCGGCGCGGGCGGCGGCGGGGCGTCCTCACCGACGGTGAGGGCGCGCGCGGGCGGACAGCGGCCGCGCCGCCCCGGGTCGCAGCACGGCGACCGGACGGTGCGGTCCCCGGGAACTCCGCGCCGGAGCTTCGTACATCCGTCCGTCGCTCAGGGTTCTGCTCCTTTCGATCCGGTTCGATCACATGTGCTCTTGTCCCTCTCTGAGGTGCACTTCTATTCGTACATGCTGATTGTTGTCGCTCGTGCGTGCGCATTATTTCTCGTTTGTGCTGGAAACTCGCAGTCCGGCGTGAACACTGCGGAGTCTCCGATGTCCCGCAGGGCGGGACAGATGTGTCTACTTCCTCCCGATTCCCGCAAGGCGTCACTCCCCGCGCACGCGCGACGGCGCTGAGTGTGAAAACTGGTGAGTTTATTACCACCCGCGCCCTCGCGCAGGGGGTTGGGCGAATATGCCGAAGCACTGTTCTGATCTGGCTAGGCTCACGCGCAGTGAAGTCGAGTTGATACGCATTCGAGCACTTGTTCGCCAATGTGTGCACTCGTGCCGTGCGTCCCGAATACCTTCCCGAATCAACCGCCAGAGGGTTTAGATGGTCCGTGTTGAATCACCGCCGACCAAAAGAGACATCCCCGTGGTGCGTGCGGCGCTCCTGCCCGTCGTGCTGATGGCCGGCGCGACCGCCGCAGGCGCTGTGCCGGTCACCGGGGCCACACGGGCGGCAGTCGTCTGGTGCGGAGCGATCGCCACAGTCGTGGTCGCCACGCTCGCCGTCGTGCTGAACCGCCGGCGCCGGGCGATGCGCGTCCAGCGCGCCGCGTACGAACAGCGCATCGCCGCCCTGGAACACCGCGTCGCCACCTACGACCAGGAGACCGAGAGGCTCAGCAAGGAACTCCTGCCGGCCGCGATCCGCAGGCTGCGTGCCAGCAACTCGCCGCAGGAGGTGATGCGCGACATCGTCGACGCGGACGCGTCGTACCGGAACCTCCCCAAGGCGCAACGCGCCCTGGTCCTCCAGGTCCTCGACATCATCGACAACGAAGAGGCGATGCGTGACTCCGCGCAGCGCGCCTTCGTCAGCGTCGCCCGCCGGGTCCAGGCCATCGTCCACCGACAGGCCAGTGAACTCCGGGAGATGGAGGACCACCACGGGCGCAACCCCGATGTGTTCGACGACCTGCTCCGCATCGACCACGGCACCGCGCTGATCGGCCGGCTCGCCGACTCCATCGCCGTACTCGGCGGCGCCCGCCCCAGTCGCCAGTGGCCCAAGGCCGTACCGCTGTTCAGCGTGCTGCGCGGCGCCATGTCCCGGATCCTGGAGTACCAGCGCGTCGATCTGCACTCGATCGCCAAGGTCGCCATCGTCGGCACCGCGGTCGAGCCGCTCATCCACGCCTGTGCCGAACTCCTGGACAACGCGACGCGTTACTCGCCGCCCCAGACCCGGGTGCACGTCACCGCGGTCGAGGTGCAGACCGGCATCGCCATCGAGATCGAGGACGGCGGCGTCAGCCTCAGCGAGGAGGCCCGCGCGCGGGCCGAGAACATGCTCGCCCAGGCCCAGGCCGGCATCAACATGAACGATCTGGGGGAGTCCCCGCGTCTCGGCATGGCGGTCGTCGGCCGTCTCGCCCGCATGTACCAACTCCAGGTCTCCCTCCGGCAGTCCGCGTACGGAGGGGTCCGCGCCGTACTCATCGTGCCGCGCGACATGATCACCACCGGCCCCGCCCCCGGCATCGCGCACGGCATCGGCGCCACCTCGCGGCCCCAGAGCTCGCTCGACATGTCGCAGATGAAGCACGTCGTCCCGCCGCGCGGCAAGCACAAGGCGCGCCCCGCCGCGACCGGGCCCGTCCCGTCGCTCGCGTCCCCGGCACCGGCCCCCGCACCGGCGGCGTCCGCCGCACGGTCCGTGCCCACCGCGTCCGCCATGGGTGACGACGAGATCGTCGTGACCGAGTGGACCGAGGGCGGACTCCCGCAGCGCCGGAGCCGAGGGCGCGCACCCCTCGGTTCGCACAACCTCCCGCAGCAGTCGGCACCGGCCCCGGAGCCCGCCGCCCGCAACGGGCACAACGGACAGGGCGGCGGCTCCACGGCACCGCCCGGTCTCTGGCTGGAGGCCTTCACCCAGGCCGTCAACGGTGTGCCCAAGGAGCCGAAGCACGACACAAAGTCTGACGACGTGTGGGACAAGGGAGACGAGAAGTGATCCAGCAGCGGGGAAACATGGACTGGATGCTCAAGGAACTGGCCGACGACGTACCGAGCATCCACCAGATCGTGGTGCTCTCCGCCGACGGCCTCCGCATCGCCCGGCACGGCGGCGACCCCGACGTCGCCGACCGTCTCGCCGCCGCCTGTGCCGGGCTGCAGAGCCTCGCCGCGGCCGTCGCCACCGAGATCCCCTACAGCGACGGCCTGATGAAGCTCGTCGTCATCGAGGTCACCGGAGGATTCTTCTACCTGATGGCCGCGGGCGCCGGCGCCTACCTCGCCGTCCTTGCCGGCGAGACGGTCGACGCCGGACTGGTGGGCGCCCGCATGCGCGACATGGTGGTCCGTATCGGCGCACACCTGACGAGTCCCCCGCGCCATGACGGGCAGGCCGGATGAGTCCTCCCCGGCGAGAACGCCGTAAGGCCGACCCGGCGGTGAGCGACCCGGAACGGCTGTACGTGATCACCGGCGCACCCGACGGTGAAAGAGCTGAACTCGACCTCGTCACGATGGTGGTGGCGCAGGCCGAGCCGTCGCCGACGGTCCAGCCCGAGCAGGCCGCGATCCTGCGGCTCTGCAAGGCGCCGTTGTCCGTCGCCGAGATCTCGGCCTACCTGAGCCTCCCCTTCAGTGTGGTCACTTCGCTCCTGACAGAACTCCTGGCGACCGAACTGATCGAGTCGCGCGCGCCCATCGTCCGCGCCGCGCTCCCGGACCGGTCCCTCCTCGAAGCGGTGATGCATGGACTTCAGAAGCTCTGACACGATCACGGGCCCCCGCAGTGAGGACGTCCTTCCCGACACGGCCACGGCCGCGGTGAAGGTCGTCGTCGTCGGCGGGTTCGGGGTCGGCAAGACGACCATGGTCGGCTCGGTCAGCGAGATCCGGCCCCTGACCACCGAAGAGACCATGACCCAGGCCGGTGTCGGCGTGGACGACAACGTGGGTGTGGAGACCAAGACCGCCACCACCGTCGCCATGGACTTCGGGCGGATCAGCCTCAGCGACGAACTGATCCTCTATCTCTTCGGCACCCCGGGCCAGGAGCGCTTCTGGTTCCTCTGGAACGGACTCTTCGAAGGTGCGCTCGGAGCCGTCGTCCTCATCGACACCCGTCGGCTCCAGGTCAGCTTCGACGTGATCGGCAGGCTGGAGGAGCGTGGCGTCCCGTTCGTCGTGGCCGTCAACACCTTCCCCGGAGCGCCGCGACACCCCGTCGAGGCCCTGCGCAGCGCCCTGGACCTGCCGGACGAGGTCCCGATGATCGACTGCGACGCCCGGCTGCGCACCTCCAGCCGCGATGTGCTGATGACCCTGATGCGTTACCTGCACCGCCTTGCCGTGCCGCTCGCCTGACGGCGGTACACATCTCTGTCTCTGTAACGGGCCATGTCCCCACTCGCCCGGTCACGTCTTACCTGGAGCCCCTGTGACAACCCCCTTCCAGCATGAACCCGGATCGGCCACCGGCCCCGTGCCGCCCCCGCAGTGCCCCGCGCACGGCATGGGCATCGGGCCCGGTGGACTGCGCCGGCTGTACGGTCCGGAGGCCGAGGCGGACCCCACGGGCCTGTACGAGAAGCTGCGCGCCGAGCACGGCACGGTGGCGCCCGTCCTGCTGCACGAGGACGTTCCCGCCTGGCTGGTGCTCGGACACAGCGAGAACCTCCACATGACCCGGACCCCCTCGCAGTTCTCCCGCGACTCGCGGCGGTGGCGCGGCCTGCAGGACGGCAGCGTGGCCCCGGACCACCCGCTCGCCCCGCTCTTCACCTGGCAGCCGGTGTGCTCCTTCGCCGAAGGCGCCGAACACGAGCGGCTGCGCGGCGCGGTCACCGACAGCATGGCGCGCATCGACACCCGTGGCGTGCGCCGCCACATCAACCGGTACAGCAACCGGCTCGTCAACGACTTCTGCCGGGAAGGCCGGGCCGAGCTGGTCAGCCAGTTCGCCGAGCGCCTCCCGATGATGGTGATGTGCGCGATCATCGGAATGCCGGAGGAGTACAACGACCGCCTGGTGCAGGCCGCCCGCGACATGACGCGGGGCTCGGAGACGGCGGTCCAGAGCAACGCCTACGTCATCGGCGCACTCGACCGGCTCGTCCAGCGCCGCCGGGCGGCCCCCGCCGAGGACTTCGCCACCTGGCTGGTCGAGCACCCCGCCGACCTCACCGACAAGGAGGTCAGCGAGCATCTGCGGGTGGTGCTGATCGTCGCCTACGAGACGACCACGAACCTGATCGCCAACGTCCTGCGCATGGTCCTCACGGACCCCAGGTTCCGGGCCAGGCTCAGCGGCGGGCACATGACCGTGCCCGAGGCGGTCGAGCAGACGCTGTGGGACGAGCCGCCCTTCACCTCGGTCCTCGGACGCTGGGCGGTGGGCGACACCGAGCTCGGCGGACAGCAGATCAAGGCGGGGGACGCCCTGATCGTCGGCATCGCGCCGGCCAACACCGACCCCGCGGTGCGGCCCGACCTCACCGTCAGCATGGAGGGCAACCGCGCTCACCTGGCGTTCAGCAGTGGCCCCCACGAGTGCCCCGGCCAGGACATCGGTCGCGCCATCGCCGACGTCGGCGTCGACGCCCTGCTGATGCGCCTGCCCGACCTGGAACTCGGTGTCGACGAGGAGAAGCTGACCTGGGCCGGGAACTTCATGTCACGGCACCTGGTGGACCTGCCGGCGGGCTTCGCCCCCACCCCGGAGCAGGAGATCGACGCCGAACCGCTGCCCGCGGTGTCCCGGTCCCGTTCGCGCGCCGACTGGGAGGTGTCGTCACCCGTCACCCCCCGCGGCCCCATGGCCCCGGCCGGCCGGCTCCCGGCCGGAGTGCGCACCGCCGAGCCGCAGCACGCGGAACCGGCGGAAGGCGCCCTCGTCCCGGCGCAGCGCAGCGGGCCGACGAAGATCTGGCGCGCCGTCGTGCGGTGGTGGAACGGCCACTGACACCGGCACCGTCCGCCGTCGCGGGCGCCCCGGACCCGCGGGTCCGGGGCGACGGGCCGCCGGGCCCGTACCATCGAGCAGCGTGAAGCTGACAATTCTTGGCGGCGGCGGATTCCGGGTCCCTCTGGTGTACGGGGCACTCCTCGGCGATCACGCCGAGGGCCGCGTCTCGCGGGTGACCCTGTACGACACGGACGCGGACCGGCTCACCGCCGTCGCCCGGGTCCTCGACGAACAGGCGCGGGGTGTCCACGACGCGCCCGCGGTCATCGCCACCGACGACCTCGACGAGGCACTGCGCGGCGCGGACTTCGTCTTCTCCGCGATCCGCGTCGGCGGCCTCGAAGGCCGCGCCGCGGACGAGCGCGTCGCACTGGACGAAGGCGTCCTGGGCCAGGAGACGGTCGGTGCGGGCGGCATCGCGTACGGGCTGCGGACCGTGCCCGTCGCGGTCGCACTCGCCCGGCGCATCGCGCGGCTCGCCCCCGAGGCGTGGGTCATCAACTTCACCAACCCCGCCGGGCTGGTCACCGAGGCCATGTCCCGGCACCTCGGCGACAGGGTCATCGGGATCTGCGACTCCCCGGTGGGGCTCGGCCGCCGTATCGCCCGGGTCCTGGGCGCCGACCCGGACCGGGCCCGGGTCGACTACGTGGGGCTCAACCACCTCGGCTGGGTGCGCGGCCTGGAGATCGACGGCCGTGACGAACTCCCGCGCCTGCTCGCCGATCCCGCGCTGCTCGGCTCCTTCGAGGAGGGCAGGCTCTTCGGGGCGGACTGGCTGCGCTCCCTCGGCTCGATCCCCAACGAGTACTTGCACTACTACTACTTCAACCGGGAAGCGGTCCGCGCCTACCAGGAGGCCGAACGGACCCGCGGTGCCTTCCTCCGCGACCAGCAGGAGGGCTTCTACGCCCGGATGAAGGACCCGGACGCCCCGGCGCTCACCACCTGGGACCGTACGCGCGCCGAACGCGAGGCCACGTACATGGCGGAGAACCGCGACGTGGCAGGGGCCGGCGAGCGCGAGGAGAGCGACCTGGACTCCGGGGGCTACGAACAGGTGGCGCTCGCCCTGATGCGGGCCGTCGCCCGCAACGAACGGACCTCCCTGATCCTGAACGTCCGCAACCGGGGCACCCTCTCGGTGCTCGACGAGGACGCGGTCATCGAGGTGCCCTGCCTGGTCGACGCCAACGGCGCCCACCCCGTGGCCGTCGACCCGCTCCCGTACCACGCGGTCGGCCTGGTCACCGCCGTGAAGGCCGTCGAACGCGCCGTGCTCGAAGCGGCGGAGACCGGCTCGCGTGCCGCGGCCGTCAAGGCCTTCGCCCTGCACCCGCTGGTCGACTCCGTCTCCGTGGCCCGCCGGCTGGTCGACGGGTACACGGAGGTCCACCCCGGTCTCGCCTACCTCGCGCCGTGACCGTTCAGGGAGCGGGCACGGCCTTCGGCCGGCCGGACGGGTCCCAGGACGGCACGACACCGGTGACCTGACAGACCATGAGGAAGAGCGGAATGGGCGGCGTGTACGGCGTACGGCTGTCGGGCGCGTGGATCAGCCTGGGGCGGCCGGAGGGGACGTAGGCCCCGGTGGCGTACGACGCCTGCTCCGGCCAGTCCAGGTCGAGGTCCGAACCCGACGGGACGATCCACCACCACCGGTCGGCGTCGGCGAAGACGCATCCCGCACGCGGCAGATGAGACATCAGCCTGAACCCGTACCGCGCGGGCACGCCCACCGCGTCGCAGCCGAGGCTCGCCGACAGGGCGGGCGGCAGCGGAAGCCGGACCCGGCCCGGTGCGCCGTCCTCGTCCGGGACTTGGGTGCGACGCGCGCCGAGCAGCTGGGACAGGGCGTTCTTCAGCATGTCGGCTCCGGGCCGTACGGCAGTTCGGCCCATACGATGCGCCCGGAGTGGTTCCCCGCGTCGTGGGACCCCCACGCACTGCTCATGGAGTCGACGAGCAGCAGACCGCGCCCGTGCTCCCCGTCGGCGGTGAGAGACAGCCGGGGGCCGCCGGGCTGATGCCCCTGGTCCTGTACGGCCACGCGCAAGCGGCCGTCCTCGCAGCGGAGTTCGCAGACGACCCGGGCGCTCGCGGTGTGCACCACGGCGTTGGTCACCAGCTCGGAGACGATCAGCACCGCCGCGTCGTGGGCGTCCCCCGTCAGCCGCCAGTCCGCCAGCCGGGCCCGTGTGAGACGTCGGGCGCCGGCCACCGACTCGGGGTGCGCCGGCAGCGCGAAGCAGTAACGGAGCGCTTCCGCCCCGGGGCTGAGGTCCATGAGCCGGGGGATGAGCGCACTGCCAGGTGCCACGACCGATTCCTCACAGTGGGGGCTGTGTCACGCTTCGCGCCGTCCCGGAACGGGCGGACGCGACGAAGCGAACTTGGTTCGGTTACCAACTCTCCCCCTGACATGAACACTTGGCAAGAGGCACTCTGAAAAATTCAGAGTGACTGTGTCCATGGGGCCCCGCGCATGGCACACTGCTCGCACACAGCGCATCGGGAGGTCTGAAGTGAGCGAACCGCGGTCGGCCCCGACCGTGGGCCAGGTCGTTCTCGGTAAGCGTCTGCAGGATCTGCGGGAACGCGTGGGCCTGAGCCGGGACCAGGCGGCGAAGGTGCTCCGCGTCGCCCCGGGGACCATACGCAGGATGGAGACCGCCGAGGTCGGGCTGAAGATCCCGTACGTCCAGCTCCTCCTCAAGGCCTACGGGATCGCGGACGCCGAGACCGACGCCTTCGTCGAACTGGCGGAAGAGGCCAACAAGCCCGGTTGGTGGCAGCGCTTCCACGACGTGCTGCCCGACTGGTTCAGCATGTATGTCAGCCTGGAGGGCGCCGCCAGCCTCCTGCGCACGTACGAACCGCACTTCGTCCCCGGGCTCCTGCAGACCGAGGACTACGCGCGCTCCGTCCTGCGCACCGGCGCGGTCGGCCAGACCCGGCCCGCCGACATCGAGCGCCATGTGGCGCTGCGGATGGAACGGCAGGCGCTGCTCACCAAGGCGGAGGCGCCGAAGCTCTGGGTGGTCATGGACGAGACGGTCCTGCGCCGCCCCGTCGGCAGCCCCGACGCCATGCGGGCCCAGGTCGACCGCCTGCTCGAAGCGACCGACCTGCCCAACGTGACGTTGCAGATCGCGGAGTTCTCGACCGGCCACCACCCGGGCACGTACGGCCCGTTCGTCCTCTTCCGCTTCGCGGTCCCCGAGCTGCCCGACATGGTCTACAGCGAGTACCTGACGGGCGCCGTGTACTTCGACGCGCGCCCCGAGGTGGCCTCCTACCTCGAGGTCATGGACCGAATGGCGGCTCAGGCCGCGACTGCACAACGCACGAAGGAAATCCTCAGGGACTTCCGCAAGGAGCTGTGATGAACCACATATACAACGGCATGCCGGCCGCCGACCTCGGCACCGAAGGCTGGTACAAGCCGTGGAGCGGTGGTAACGGCGGCAATTGCATCGAGGCCATGAAGCTGGCCGACGGCAGGGTGGCGGTCCGCCAGTCAGCGGACCCGGACGGCCCCGCACTCATCTACTCCAACGGCGAGATCGCCGCCTTCATCCAGGGCGCCAAGTCCGGGCAGGCCGATTTCCTTCTCACCTGACGCACGGGCCGCCTATTGTCACACCACACGCTGTTCGCCGAAGTCCCCGACCAACGGAGTGCGTCATGACCGGGCAGGATCCCCAGACCGTCGAGATCGACACGAGCAAGCCGCATCCGGCACGGATGTACGACTGGTTCCTCGGCGGCAAGGACAACTACCCGGTCGACGAACAGATGGCCCAGCAGCTGCTCGCCCTGGACGCCCGCGGCCGCGACATGGCCCGGGTCAACCGTGCCTTCATGCACCGGGCCACCCGCTGGCTCGCGGAGAACGGTGTGCGGCAGTTCCTCGACATCGGCTCGGGTATACCCACCGAGCCGAATCTGCACCAGATCGCCCAGGGGACCGCCGCGGACGCACGCGTCGTCTACTGCGACAACGACCCGATCGTCCTCGCCCACGCGGCGGCGCTGCTGCGCTCGACACCCGAGGGCGCCACCGAATACATCCAGGCCGACGCCCGCAAGCCCGACGCCATCCTGGAGGCGGCGGGCAAGATCCTCGACTTCGACCGGCCGATCGCGCTCTCCCTCCTCGCCCTGCTGCACTTCGTCGACGACGAGGACGGGGCCGCCGAGCTCGTCGACCGCCTCGTGGAGCGGCTGCCCTCCGGCAGCTATCTGGTGCTCTCGCACACCACGGGTGACTTCGATCCCGAGGGCGCGGCCCAGGCGCGTGCCATGTACAAGGCGCGGGGGATGACCCTGCGCCCCCGCTCGCGCGCCGAACTCACCGCGTTCTTCCACGGCCTCGAACTCGTGGAGCCCGGTGTCTCGCTCTCCGCGGACTGGCGTCCGGAGCTCGGCGAGGTCATCGACGTACCCGGCGTCGAGCCGATCCCCGGTTACGCGGGCGTGGCGCGCAAGCGCTGACCGCGCACGGCGGGGGACCTCCGGCCCCTGCCCCGCCCCCGGGCGCCCCGGACGGCAGGCCACAATGGACGTATGTCACGACGCACCTCACGCCCCCGCCGGCCGGACGCCCCACAGGCAGGACCCCCGCGGATCACTCCGGAGGCACCGTGCCCGTGCGGTCTGCCGAACGCCTACGGGCAGTGCTGCGGCCGGCTGCACGCGGGCACCGTCGCCGCCCCGACGTGCGAGGCGCTGATGCGCTCGCGGTACGCCGCCTTCGTCGTCCGGGACGCCGGATACCTGCTGCGCACGTGGCACCCGGCCACCCGCCCGCCGGCCGTCGACTTCGACCCGGCCCTGCGCTGGGAGCGGCTGGAGATCCTGGCCACCACCGAGGGCAGCGCCTTCCACACCACCGGTACGGTCACCTTCCGCGCCCACTACACCGACGGCGGCAGGCCGGACTCGCTCCACGAGCAGAGCCGCTTCATCCGCGTCCAGGGTGCCTGGGTGTACGAGGCCGCCGTCTTCGTCGAGTAGCCGTCCGCCCGGATCAGGCCGGGACCCCCGCGCGCTCGGGCGGGGCCAGCTGCTGCTCCAGGTCCTCCGCGAGCAGCCGCTTGGCGATCACGTCGACCGCCGCGCGCAGCTGCCGGTCGTCGGGCCGGGCGCCGTCCTCGGCCAGCCGGTCGTTGAGCCAGCGGCTCCAGGCCGCCGAGATCGTCGCCGCCTCACGGCTGCCCGCGGCCGTATGGGTGAAGAGCCGGCCGTCCCCGGTGAGATAGCCCTCCTCGATCATCCGGTCGAAGACGGGCACCAGCACCTCCGGCGGGATCCGGTGCCGGGCGGCGATCAGCGTGAGTCCCGCGTGGCCCACCATCCGGGTGAAGAGGTCGACCTGCATCACCGCCCAGGCCCCCGCCATGTCGAGCCGGGTGTCGGAGTCCGCGACGAGCCGCCGGGCGGTGTCGGGACCGGCCTGGTGCAGGATCCGTGCCACGGCGGATTCGAGCACGTTCGCCGCGTCGCCGGTGTTCGGCCGGGCGAAGCCCTCACCCATGTCGGTGGAGCCCGCTCGGGCGCTGTCGCGCAGCTTCACCTGCTTCAGGAAGAGCGAGACGACGAACCCCAGCAGGGCGACCGGCACCGTCCAGAAGAAGACCGTGTGCAGGGTGTCCGCGTACGCCTGGGCGAGCGGCGCGGTCTGGTCGGCGGGCAGGGCGTGCACGGCCTTCGGACTCTCCGCGGCCCGCGCCAGGGAGGCCGGGTCACCGCCGGCCCCCGCCGCCTGCTCGACGCCCTGCGCCAGATTCGGCCGCAGGGCGTTGGCGTAGATCGTGCCGAACACCGCGGTGCCGAACGAGCTGCCGAGCGTCCTGAAGAACGTCACACCGGACGTGGCGGTGCCGAGGTCCGAGTAGTCGACGGTGTTCTGCACGGCGATCGTCAGCACCTGCATCGACAGGCCGATCCCGATGCCGAGCACCACCATGTACAGCGACTCCAGCCAGACGCCGCTGCCCGGGCCCATCCGGGACAGGAGGTAGAGGCCGACGGCCATGACGAGCGAACCGACGATCGGGAAGACGCGGTAGTGGCCGGTCTTGCTCACCACGTTGCCGCTGAAGATCGAGGCCGCCAGAAGACCCACCACCAGGGGCAGGGTCCGCACCCCGGAGAGGGTCGCCGAGTCCCCGTCGACGTACTGCAGATAGGTCGGCAGGTAGATCATCGCGCCGAGCATGGCGAAGCCCACGATGAAGCTGAGGACGGAGCAGACCGCGAACACCGGGTTGCGGAACAGCCGCATCGGCAGCATCGGCTCCTTCGCCCGTGTCTCCACGACGCAGAAGAGCGCCAGTGCGACGAGGCCGCCGATGAACAGGCCGATGATGACCGGTGAGCCCCAGGCGTACTCGTTGCCGCCCCAGCTCGTGCCGAGGATCAGAGCGCTGGCGCCGACGGCGACCAGCGCGATGCCCAGGTAGTCGATGACCGGCCGTCCGGCCGCGCGCACGGAAGGGATGGTGCGGGCGGCCGCGATGACCACCACGATCGCGATCGGCACATTGACGTAGAACGCCCACCGCCAGGTCAGGTGGTCGGTGAACAGCCCGCCCAGCAGCGGTCCGACCACCGTGGCGACCCCGAAGACCGCACCGATCGCCCCCTGGTACTTGCCCCGGTCGCGCAGCGGGATGACGTCGGCGATCAGCGCCATGGCGGTGACCATGAGTCCGCCCGCGCCGATCCCCTGCAGACCACGCCAGATGATCAGCAGCAGCATGTTGGACGCGAGGCCGCAGAGGAACGAGCCCGTGATGAAGATGACGGCCGAGATCTGGAAGATCAACTTCCGGCCGAAGAGGTCACCGAACTTGCCGACCAGGACCGTCGCCACGGTCTCCGCCAGCAGATACGCCGTCACGACCCACGACATGTGCTCCGCGCCGCCGAGGTCCGAGACGATCGTGGGAAGCGCCGTTCCCACGATCGTCTGGTCCAGCGCGGCGAGCAGGATCCCCAGGACGATCGTGGCGAACACGATGTTCCGGCGTCTGCGGTCGAGGACGGGTGGCGCTGCGGCACTCTGCGCGGCGGGGGCGGTCTCGCTGGCAGTGGTCACCCTCGCACCCTCACACCCGGTCCTGGCCCACGCACGCGGGGCGGGCCGGACGGGTCAGGTGAGCAGCTCCCGCACGGAGTCCGTCATCCGGGCGACGAACGCCTCACGGACCTCCTCCGGCACCAGGCCGAGCGACAGATACGGATTGAGGTCCTCCAGCTCGACAAGCAGCAGGCCGCCCTGAGGAGTCCGGCAGGCGTCCACCCGCGTGATGCCGTGCGTGAGGGTGTTCCACTCGACATAGCGGCGTGCGAAGTCCAGGTCCGCAGGGCCCGGGACGTACGGTTCGAGCACCCAGCGCCTGTCCGGCCGCGGTGCGTGCAGGGCGTACTGGAAGTCGTGGTCGACGAAGTAGAAGGACACCTCGTAGCGGAAGTCGATCCTGGGCTGGACGAGCAGGGTGCCGTCGGCGCCCCCGGGGTACTCCGGCTCGTCGGTGAAACGCAGGCCCACCGAGTCCGCGCCCAGCTTGGGCTTGACCACATAACCGGCCGAGCGGGGGAGCAGCCCGAGATCCGCCGCACGGTCCACGGTCGGGATGACCGGGAAGCCGGCCCGGCTCAGATCGACCAAGTACTGCTTGCCGGCCATGTCCCCACGTCCGTCGAGCGTGTTGTACACCCGCGTCCCCGCCTCCCGCGCGCGGGTGCGGAACGCGTCGTACGCCTCCTGGTAGTGCAGGACCGGCCCGCTGTTGCGGACGACGACCGCGTCGAACCCGTCCAGCAGCGCCACCGCGTCACGGGGGTGACAGAGCGCGACGTCGAAGGTCTCGCGCAGCCGGGACGTGAGGAAGATGTCCTCGTCGCAGTAGCGCCGCCCGCGCGCCTCGTAGGCGAGGTCGGTGACGAACAGTACGGACGGACGTGGTGTCTCCGACGCGGCGATCAAGAAGTGCTCCCAGGGGGTTCGTTATCCGGCTTCCGGTCAATAGCCTTGCTGGTGTTGCCCGTTCACCGCATCGAAGTCCCTGGTCTCTGCCCCACAGGAGTCACACGTGTCCCAGGCGTCCTCACCGCCCGATATTCTCTCGCCCGCCTTCGCCGCCGATCCCTACGGGGCCTACCGGACGATGCGCGAGAGCGCCCCGCTGATCCACCACGAGGCCACGGGGAGTTACCTCGTCTCGCGGTACGAGGACGTCGAGCGCGTCTTCAAGGACCGGGCGCAGGAGTTCACCACCGAGAACTACGACTGGCAGCTGGAGCCCGTCCACGGCCGCACCATCCTCCAGCTCAGCGGCAGGGAACACGCCGTACGCCGGGCCCTGGTCGCCCCCGCCTTCCGCGGCGCCGACCTGCAGGAGAAGTTCCTGCCCGTCATCGAGCGCAACGCCCGCGAGCTCATCGACGCCTTCCGGCACACGGGGGAGGCCGACCTCGTCGAGGCGTTCGCGACCCGCTTCCCGGTCCTGGTCATCGCCGACATGCTGGGCCTGGACAGGGCGGACCACCAGCGCTTCCACGGCTGGTACACCAACGTCATCGCCTTCCTCGGCAACCTCGCGGGCGACCCCGCGATCACGGCGGCGGGGGAGCGGACCCGCCAGGAGTTCGCCGAGTACATGATCCCCGTCATCCGGCGGCGCAGGGAGGAACCGGGGGACGACCTGCTCTCCGCGCTCTGCGCCGCCGAGGTCGACGGGGTACGGATGAGCGACGAGGACATCAAGGCGTTCTGCAGCCTGCTGCTCGCGGCCGGCGGGGAGACGACAGACAAGGCCATCGCCTCGGTCTTCGCCAACCTCCTGGCTCACCCCGAGCAGCTCGCCGCCGTGCAGCGGGACCGGTCCCTGATCGACCGGGCCTTCGCCGAGACGCTGCGCTACACGCCGCCGGTCCACATGATCATGCGCCAGACGGCGGGGGAGGTGCAGCTGTCCGGTGGCATGGTCCCGGCCGGTGCCACCGTCACCTGTCTGATCGGCTCGGCCAACCGGGACGGGGCCCGCTACACCGAACCGGACCGCTTCGACCTGTTCCGTGACGACCTGACGAGCACCACGGCGTTCTCGGCGGCCGCCGACCACCTGGCTTTCGCGCTGGGCCGGCACTTCTGCGTGGGCGCCCTGCTGGCCCGGGCCGAGGTCGAGACCGGGGTGAACCAGCTGCTCGACGCGATGCCGGGCCTCCGGCTCGCCGACGGCTTCACCCCGGCCGAGGAGGGCGTCTTCACCCGGGGCCCGGCGTCGCTCCCGGTCCGCTTCACGCCTGTGGGCCCGGTGGGCGCATGACGTGGACGGCACCGCGGACCGAGCGGTCCCGACTCAGGCGATCCGCGCGCACACGTCGTCGGCGGAGCCGTGGGTCAGGCGCACCGACTTGTAGCCGGTGGCGCTGATGTCCATGGTGTACACGCCGTCCAGCACATACAGCCCCCGCGCCAGGTTCCCGCCGTTCTCGCCGACGCCCGCCAGCACGGGGCCGACCACGTACCACTTCTGCGAGCCGTCCGCGTGCTGGTCGACGATCGCGCTGCCGCTGACATCGGCGTCGTAGAAGGCGCCGGTGTCCGTATTGGTGACGCGGACGACGAGGTCACCGCGGTAGGCGACCCGGGAGGGGGAGCCGTCCGGCCGCCGGTCCAGGACCCGCCGCACCACCTCGTCCACCACGGGCTCCGTGTGGACCGGGACGTCGCAGCGGGTTCCGGCCGGCAGGTCGTACGCAGGCGTCGGGGCCGGCTCCCACCCGTCGGCCCCGGACGCCGGGGACACTCCCAGCACCAAGGCTCCGAGAGTGGTCGCGGCAAGGAGTGCGCGTCGCATGGGACCTCCGTCGGGGAGGCGCGACCGGCACGGCGGGCCCGCCTCCCCACACGGCCTGCCGCACCGCACGATCATGCCGTGTCCCGCTCCCGCTGTCAGCGGATGTGACGCCCCGAGATCGCACGGGCGATGACCAGCCGCTGGATCTCGCTCGTACCCTCGAAGATCGTGTAGATCTTGGCGTCGCGGTACATCCGCTCCACCGGGTGCTCCCTGCTGTATCCGGCGCCGCCGAGGATCTGGACCGCCTTCTCCGTCGCGGAGACCGCGAGTTCGCCCGCGCGGAGCTTGGACATGGAGCCCTGGCCCGCGTCGAAGGTCCGGTCGTTGCGGGCCATCCAGGCCGCCTGCCAGATCAGCAGGCGTACGGCCTCGATCTCCGTACGGATGTCGGCGAGGGCGAAGGCGATCGACTGGTTCTCGATGACCGGCCGGCCGAAGGCCTCGCGTTCACCGGCGTACTCCAGCGCGTACTCGTACGCGGCGCGTGCGATACCCAGCGCCTGGGCACCCACGGTGGGACGGCTGACCTCGAAGGTCGCCATCGCCGCCTGGCTCTTGGCGGTTCCGCCCTCGCGGGCACGCGCCAGCCGGGCTTCCAGCTTCTCCCTGCCGCCCAGCAGGCAGTGCCCGGGCACGCGTACGTCGTCGAGGAACACGTCCGCGGTGTGCGACGCGCGCAGGCCGAGCTTCTTGATGGTGCGGCTCGCCGCCAGGCCCTTCGTGCCGGGCGGCACGATGAACGCGGCCTGGCCACGGGCGCCGAGCGCGCGGTCGACCGAGGCGACCACCACATGGATCTCCGCGATCCCCCCGTTGGTGATCCACGCCTTCTGGCCGGAGAGCACCCACTCGTCCCTGGCCTCGTCGTAACGGGCCTTCGTGGTCATCGCGGAGACGTCGGACCCCGCCTGCGGCTCGGATACGCAGAAGGCGGCCACCTTCGGGTCGTCCTCGTCGCCGTAGCACTGCGGGACCCACTCGGCGAGCTGGTCGGGCGTGCCGGAGGCGAAGATCCCGGCAACCGCGAGCGAGGTACCGAAGAGCGCCATGCCGATTCCGGCATCGCCCCAGAAGAGCTCCTCGTTGGCGATCTGGAGGGAGAGCCCGCTCGGGTCGCCGTACATGTCGGCGAGCGACTCGAATCCGTACAGCCCGATCCTGGCCGCTTCCTGGATGACCGGCCACGGGGTCTCTTCGCGTTCGTCCCACTCGGCCGCCGCGGGGCGCACCACCTGGGCGGCGAAGCCGTGCACCCAGTCGCGCAGGTCCCGCTGTTCCTCGGTCAAAGCGAGGGAGAAGTAGCTCATGGGCTCAGGCCTTCGGGATGTCGAAGTAGCGGGTCAGGCCCGAGGCCAGGCCGACGTCACCGGCGACCTTCAGTTTGCGCATCATGAACATCGTCACGGGATTGCCGTTGCCGGAGACCAGCTTGAGGAATTCGGCGTCGCCCATCACCAGCGTCGTACGGGGCTCGGCGTCGGAGCGGCCCGCGCGCACCGTGCAGGTGCCGTCGGCTATGGAGGTCTCGTAGACCTCCTCGCTCTCGCCCGTGATCTTCCAGCGGATCAGGGCCTTCAGCCCGCCCGCCGCCTCCGGGCGGAACTGCTGCCGCATCCGGCCGAAGACCTCGCTCAGCACCCGGGCGCGCAGCTCACCGTGCATGACCTCGCCGAGCTGCTTGGCGGACAGGCCCTTGACGATGCGCGCGAACTCCTCCGGGGAGACGGCACCGAAGTCGAGCCCGGACAGTTCGTCGGTGAGGTTGCCGCTGCTGTTGTCGGCCACGCCAAATCCTTACTCCAGAGTAAACTTACTTCTGGGTAAGGTAAGGCGGCCGTCGCCGCCGCGCAAGCGGACGACGTCACCAGGCGCCGTCGTGGCGCACCGCGAGATCTGGGTGACGAGCGGACAGCACCTTGTTGGCCCACGCGAGCTCGGACAGCGCCTGCTCGCGGTCGGCCTGGTCCTCGATGCCGAGCCTCGGCCCACGGAACCTGCGCACCTCGCGGGCGGCGCAGTCGGCGTCGAACTCCGCCCGCAGGATGTGCGGCGGGGTGCAGGACCCGATCAGTGCGGCGACCCGGTCGGGGATCGGCACGGGGACGAGGAGGTGCGAGGCGGTCATGTGGGGGTTCCCTCTCGGATGGTTGGCCAGGAGGTGGCGCTCCGCGATGACCGGTGGGCCACCGCTCCTCCCTATGTAACGGGACGCAGTTCCGGGTTTCTTGTTGAGAACGTCTCCGTGTCGCAACCGTTTGGGACTGACCGTCTATTTCGCCTTACCTGGCGGTAAGTTGACTCGGTACGCAGCGTGTGATGCCCCCTCAGCCGAGAGACTGGCCGCTGCGAGCCCGTAACCGCGTGGCGCGCAGCACGGCTTCGGTCGAGAAGCGGCTCTCGGGATCGGTGAGCTGGTCGCCGAAGATGGCCTCCAGGCTGCGCATCCGGTAACGGACCGTCTGGGGGTGCACGTCCAGCAGCTCGCCCATCTGGGCGGCGGTGCCCCGGGTGTCGAGCCAGATCCGCAGCGTCTCGATCAGCCGCTCCCGCCGGGTGGGGCTGATACCGGAGACGGCGGCAAGTTCCCGCTCGGCGAGCTGGTCGAGGAGAGCGGTGTCGGAGAGGAGCCACAGGGTGATGAGGTGGTCCTCGCAGAGGATGACGGGCGCGTCGTCGATGATCCCGGCGTCGACCAGTTCGAGGACACGCCGGGCCCAGCGGATCGAGTCGGCGGCGAGCGCGGTCGGCACGGTCAGCCCGATCGCCGCGCCGCCGCCGGGGATCGTCCGCTCGAGCATCTCCCTGCGCGCGTCGTTCACCGGCCCGGGGATCAGCAGGTGCGGCTGCGGGTCGCCGGGGTCGATCAGGACGTCGTGGTCGGCGCTGATCCGGTCCAGCCCGGACGGGGCACGCACAGCGACGAGGGTGACCTGCTCGGGCAGGGACCAGCCGGTCTGCTCGCACAGCTCGGCGATGGCGCTACGGGGCACGGGTCTGCCCGTGAGGATCAGATGCAGCAGCCGCCGGCGCACCGCCTCGCCCTGCTGGTCGGACTGGGCCTGCACTTCCAGATAGCCCTCGCGGGAGAGCGACTCGAGTTCGTCCACGTAAGCGAACAGCGCGTCGGCGAAGCTGAGCATGAGGGCCGGCGAGAAGTTGTAACTCCGGCCCACCTTCTTCGCACGCCGCAGCGCGACCCGCGCGCCCAGGCGGTAGGCCCCCTGGAGTGCGTCCATGGTGCGGCCCTCGTACGCCTCGAACCTGCCGAATCTCCGGCACATGTCGTCGCGCAGGACCGTGGGGGACGAGGGTTCGGCGACCAGATCGACAAAGGAGGAAAGGCTCTGCTCGACGCCCAGGCGGATGGAGGTCCCGTTGGGGCCGTTCAGCAGACGCGCGTATTCCGGATAGGCGCGGGTCACTTCCATGCCTATCTCTTTGATCAGGCTCGGCAGTTCGGGCCGCATGATCGCGGCGAACTCCTGGGGGAGGGGCCCCAGCGGGTCTCCGGTGTCCAGCGGCTGGATAAGTCTCGGCATGACCGTCCCCTTGCTTCCCGGGCCCGGAGTGGGTGGAACGTGTGGGGGAAAGCGCTCCCACGGACCGACAGGTGTATACCAACATCCGGCGCCGAAGATAGACCAAGTCGGGCGGGGCGCACACCGCTTGGACAGGATCGAAGTGCAGGGTGCACACAACCTGGCCCTGTTGTGGCGCTCCGGTGCAGGTGGGGCCGTAAATGCTCACTTCCGGACAATGTTTTCGGCCGGGGGCGCACCGCGGGCGTCGACGGGGTGTCGTGGTGTCCGCCGCGCCGGCTGTCCCGGGGGTGTCTCCGGACCCCCTCGGCGTCTTCTGATCTTCTCCGGAAGTCCCGGCCGGTGGTGGCGTCGGGCCGGAGGCCGACGTCAACGCGGCATATCCGCAGTGATATTGCGCAGGAAGTGACAAGTGCGCCGGGCGAATTAGTGACGTACTGACGAGGAAAAAAACTTGCCCAACCAATCTTGACCGGCGGGATTGTGCTCCAAGTTTCCCGCAAGTAACGTCACGCCCTGTCACAGAGCATGTGTGGCTGAAAGCGCAGCACGGCCCCCACGCAAGACGATTCTTCGCGGCACTCCCTGCGCCTTTGCAGGAATTCGAGTGCCTTCCCCGCAACAGTGCACCCGCACTGGCGAATCGGAGGAACTCACTGTGCGCAACTCCCTCAGAAAGATCGCGATCGCGGCCGGTGCCGCCGCGGCGGCTGTCACCCTCGGAGCCACCACCGCCACCGCCGGCGTCGCAGCCCCGACCTGGACCGTCGGCCCCAACTCGCCGGAGTCGTTCTCGGGTACGGCCGGCACCGTCACCCTCGCCCTCAACGGCATCCCGATGACGTGTACGTCGTCCGCGGCTCAGGGCAACCTCGCGTCGGCCTCCGGTACGACCAACGTGACCGTCGGCACGATCGCTCCGCTGACCTGGAGCGGCTGCACCAGCCCGTTCGGCCCGGTGACCCCGACCGCCGATACGTCCACCCCGTGGAAGCTGAACGCGAACACCTACAGCGCTGGTGTCACCAACGGGTACATCTCCGGAGTGAAGGCCACGCTGAAGGTGCTCACCTGCACCTTCACCGTGACGGGCAACGTCGCCGCCAAGTACACCAACTCCACCGGTGTGCTGGCGGTCAGCAACAACGCCACCTACAAGCTGACCGTCGCCACCGTCACCTCGGGCTGCGCCGGTATCGCGGCCGTGGGCAACAACCCGACCTACACCGCCAACTACAACGCAGTCACACCGAGCGGCGGCACGACCAAGCCGACCATCGTCTACACCCCCTGATCCGGTCACGAGCCACTCAGGGATGAGCAGGGGTCGCACGGCGGGGCCCGCCCGCCGTGCGACCCCGTGCCCACCGGACCGTTGCCGAAACGGAGGAGCCAGCTGTGCGCAGGTCTCTCAGGGAGCTCGTGATGGCGGCCGGGGCCGCTGCCGCCGCCGTCATCCTCGCGGCACCGGTCGCGACGGCGGGCGTAGCGGCGCCGACGTGGACCGTCGGCCCGGAGCCGGCCGAGACCTTCTCCGCCGTCTCCGGGACCGTCCGGTTCCAATGGGGCCTCGACGCCAACCTTCCGACCACCTGCGAGTCATCGGCGGCGCGGGGCAACCTGGCCACCGCCTCCGGTACGGCGAACGTGCAGGTCGGTACGGTCGCTCCGCTGACCTGGAGCAACTGCACCAGCCCGTTCGGCCCGCTGAACCCTGTCGCCGACACGTCCACCCCGTGGAAGCTGATGGTGAACAGCTACGACGCCGGTGTCACCGAGGGATACATCTCCGGCGTGAAGCTCACGTTGCAGATGCTCACCTGCTCCATGACGGCGTCGGGGCGACTCGCCACCACCTACACCAACTCCACCGGCAAGCTGCAGATCAACGACGACAGCACCTACAAGATCACGGTAGGGACAGCTACTCCGGGGTGTGCCGGGCTCGCGGCAGTGGGCGACAACTGGGAGTACCGAGCCCTCTATTCCGTGACGACACCGAGCGGCGGCATCACCAGGCCGACCATCGTGTTCACCCCCTGATCCAGCCACACCCCTCCTCGATGAGCAGGAGCCGTGGCGGTCCGCCCGCCACGCGATGCACGTCCGGTCGGTCCGAAAGGGGACATCGTCAGTGAGAGGCAGTCGTACAACGGGAGCACGCAGGGGCGCGGCACGTGGTGCCGCAGTGGCCACCGTCGTGCTGCTCGGCGGCATGGTTCCGGGTGCGCAGGCCGCACCTGGTGTCCAGGACATCGATACGGAGCTGGCCTACACCTGCGACCTTCCCGAGGGCGAGCAGTCGGTGAAGGCCAGGGTGAAGGTCACTGCGAAGGTCCCCGAGTCGGCTCAGCCCGGGCAGGCGGTACAGCCCGAGGACGTGGTCCTGGAGGCGACGCTGCCCGAGGGGGTGATCCCTGTAGCGGCCGGCTCCTCGGCGGCGAGTGTGAGCGCGGAGATGAGGCTCGCTGTCGATGTGTCCCAGAAGGACCAGCATGCGCGGGCCGAGTGGATCGGAACGACAGCGGAGCCCGTGCCGATCCCTGCCGAGGGCGATCTGCCGTTGACCACCTCGGGGACCGTCCCGTACGTGAAACCCGGGGCGTCCGGAGACCTGAGCCTCGACGCGGGAGCGCTCTCGGTGGACCTCGTTCTGCATTCCGCCCAGGGCACGCCCGCAGAACCGTCCGGCACGTCCCTGGACTGCGCCCCGGACCCGGGTCAGGGGACCGGGCTGGCGGAGATGGACATCAGTGGTGAGGGCGAGGATGGTGCGTCCGCGTCGGCCCCACCCGCATCCGCGTCTTCCGGGAGCGACACGACAGGCGTCGAGGCCACGCCCGAGGTCGGCACCAGGGCGAAGCAGCCCGCTGCCCCTGACGCCCCTGCGTGCGTCGGCGACGTGAACAACGGTCTCAACCTGAACGCCTATGTGACCGGCTATGCCAACGTGGCGAAGCTGGACGGGGCGACCAAGTTTCCTCTGGCCTGTACGCAGATCGAGCAGGGGCCGACCCGCGTCGATCTCTCCGAGCCCGGGTTCACGCACATCTACCAGGATTCGACCGCCCTGCTCGACTACGAGGGTAAGCCTCAGCTGCCGCCCGCCACGGGAACGTTTCTGACCTTCGGCTTCATGCCGACGACCGCGACCCTGGAGATGACGCAGGTCCCCCCGGGCGTGGATGCCGAAGGGACCCCGGACTACAACGTGAGGTCACACCTGGTGGTGGACTGGTCCGACATGTCGAACAAGGGCGTGACCACCATCGACCTCGACCTCATGCTCCGACTCCGCGACGTCAAGGTGAACGGCGTGCCTCTGGACGTGGGGGACAACTGCCGTAGCAGCAAGCCCTTCACCCTGTCTCTGGAGGGCAGGATGACGGCGAAGGACGGTGTCACGACGGGCTACACCTTGGCGACGGGCGGCGCTCTGACGGGGTCGGTGACCCTTCCCCCGTTCAGCGGGTGTGGCGCAGGCGAGGACCTCGACAACCTCTTCACCGCGTCGTTGTCCGGTGTGCCGGGCTACGTCAAACAGGTGCAGGGAGCCCCGTGCGCGGCCCAGCAGCACGTGCCGGGTTCCGAAGGCGCCGTCTGTACGGACGAGTACGAGCCGGTCGGTGTGCCCGAAGCGATCCGCTGACCTGCCGAGCCATACCCACCCATCGCACCGAACCCCGCATTTTCCGCAGCCGTTGACGAATTGAGGGAACAATGGGATCTGCCCCGAAGACCTGGATCAAGGCCGCCGGTGCCGTCGCCGCGTCCGCCGCGCTGGTCATGCCCCTGAGCGCGACCCCGGCCGGCGCCGCCACGGCCGCCGCCCAGCTGAACGGTTCCTGGGCCCCCTTCGACCGCTGTCCGGTGGACGCCCCGGCCATGCTCGCGACGGACGGCGACACCGATGTCCCGCTGTGTGTGACGTCCACCTCGCCCAACGGGACGATCAAACTGGGCAACACCACGGCGACGACCGGGTCCACGAACCTGCAGTTCGGCGTCATCCAGCATCCGGCCGAGGGGACCTATACGGTCATCCCACCGGCGGCCGGATCCATCATCAGCGGGAAGACCACCATTCCCGGTGGGCTCCTCGGCATCATGTGCCCCAGTAATGTCCCGGTCATCTCGGCCGTCTGCGGACAGATCACCGACGCCACCCTGAACAAGGTGACGGCCACGGTGGAGTCGGCCGGCACGCCGACGGAATTCAGCCTGGTCGCGGGCATATCCTCAGGGCCGATCGTCAAGCTGCCCGTCAAGATCCGCCTGGAGAATCCGCTGCTCGGCTCCAACTGCTACATCGGAAGCAGCAGCAATCCGGTGATCCTGCAGCCCGGAAACCTCAGTGCGCCCAGCTTCTCCGCCTCCCGGTTCAACGGTGACGGCTCGGCGAACCCGGACGAGGGATCGATGATCCAGATCGCCCTGTCCGGGGCCGCACAGGGCGACAGCCGGTTCTCGGCGCCGAAGGCCGGTGGCTGCGGGCTCGGCGGCCTTCTCAGCTGGGCGATCGACCTCAAGGTCGGCCTGCCCGCCGCGGCCGGATCGAACAGCCTCGTCCTGAACGACGCCAAGACCTACACGGCCGGACTCACCGCACCGGGTCTGTCGGTGCCCGACGCCGGCAAGGAGCTCGCCGAGAGCTGGCACTCCGCGGTGAAGTAACCGGCGAGAAGAGTACGGGCCGCGCTCTTTCGGCTTCTTGTCACTTCGTGCGCCCCGGCACTCGACCGCCCATGAGCCCGTCCCGACCGGATGAACCCTGGTCGGGACGGGCTCCGGCATGTCCGAACCGGCCTCTTCGAGCCGGCCGCTTCCGCCCGGAGGTCCTCACTTTTCGACAGGTTTCGCGGCCCGATTACTCATCGGGGCACAAGAAAACGGTGCGCTGCGATTACCTCGGAGAAAGTTCGTGAAGTGCTATTGCGGACTTAGGTTACCGGCCCGTAGCGTCCCGCTTGAGCAGCCCGGAAAGGTATCCGTACCTGCTCGTTCGACGCACGTGGAGTTCTGGTCGCGCCCCCCGTGACCGGGATTCCTCCGGGAGTTCCTCCGGTCCCGGACCCTCCCACCCGGGACGGGGTTCTTCCGGCCGCCGGTGTCTCGTGGCTCCGGCCCCCCTGGGCCGCGGGACCCCGGTGCGACCGGAGAGCTTGCGCAGATTCCGACAAGGCCGCCGGGCGGTTTTGTCAGTCGGTGACAAGTGATCCACTCAGAGATCGACGTCCGGCGATTTCCGCTGTTCAACGGCTTGTCCTCGCGGTTTCGACGGACATAACGTGCGCCTCCTGGTGCATGTGTGACGAGCCGCCATTGCATTCACCGGAGCCGGAGCGCTGACAGATGACGTCGTTCACCACCACTTCGAGGGAGGGCCGATGGGTATCGAAGTAGTCGTCGAAGGCCTGACGAAGTCCTTCGGCAAGCAGAACATCTGGCGAGACATCAGCCTCACGCTGCCGGCCGGTGAGGTGAGCGTCATGCTCGGGCCTTCCGGTACCGGGAAGACCGTGTTCCTGAAATCCATCATCGGACTGCTGAAGCCGGAAAAGGGCCGTGTCCTCATCAACGGCGTCGACATGGTGAACAGCCCCGAGCGGGAAATCATGGAGACCCGGAAACTCTTCGGCCTCATGTTCCAGGACGGCGCCCTCTTCGGCTCGATGTCGCTCTTCGACAACATCGCCTTCCCTTTGCGTGAGCACACCCGCAAGAAGGAGTCCGAGATCCGCCGCATCGTCATGGAGCGGATCGACATCGTGGGCCTGCTGGGCGCCGAGGGGAAGCTGCCGGGCGAGATATCCGGCGGCATGCGCAAGCGGGCCGGTCTCGCCCGCGCCCTCGTCCTGGACCCGCAGATCATCCTCTGCGACGAGCCGGACTCCGGGCTCGACCCGGTCCGTACGGCGTACCTCTCGCAGCTTCTGATCGACCTCAACGCCCAGATCGACGCGACGATGCTCATCGTCACCCACAACCTCGACATCGCGGCCACCGTCCCCGACAACATGGGGATGCTGTTCTGCCGCAACCTCGTCACCTTCGGCCCGCGCGAGGTCCTGCTCACCAGCGACATGCCCGTCGTCTCGCAGTTCCTCGCCGGCCGCCGCGAAGGCCCCATCGGCATGTCGGAGGAGAAGGACGCGGCCACCCTGGCGGCGGAGCAGAGCAACGGCTTCGACCACACGGCCGGGCCCCGCACCGTCGTGCCGCAGTTGGAGCCCTCGCCGGGCCTGCCCGTCCGGCAGGGAGCCCTGCGTCGCCGGGAGCGTGTCCTCTCCATGATGGGCCAGCTGCCGGAGGCGGCCCGTACGGCGATCACGAACAGCTACACGCCGACCTTGGACGGTGGGCGCCGATGACGGCACCACTGCCCGTACGCCCGCCCGTGCCGGCCGGCGAAGAGGCGGGGGAGGAGACACCGCGGCAGCCTTCGCGACTCCTCGCCCCGCTGCGCCAGACCGGGCAGCTGTTCGCCCTCGCCCTGGCCGTCGGCCGGGCGGTCTTCCGCCGCCCGTTCCAGGTGCGGGAGTTCATCGAGCAGTTCTGGTTCGTCGCCAGCGTCACCATCCTGCCCGCCGCCCTCGTCTCGATCCCCTTCGGCGCGGTCATCGCCCTCCAGGTCGGCTCCCTCACCGAACAGCTCGGCGCCCAGTCCTTCACCGGCGGCGCCAGCGTCCTCGCCGTCATCCAGCAGGCCAGTCCGCTCATCGTGGCCCTGCTGATCGCCGGGGCCGCGGGATCCGCCATCTGCGCCGACCTCGGTTCGCGCAAGATCCGCGAGGAGCTCGACGCCATGGAGGTCATGGGCGTCTCGCCGATCCAGCGCCTCGTCGTCCCCCGCGTGCTGGCCACCATGTGCGTCGCCGTCCTGCTCAACGGGCTCGTGTCCGTGGTCGGCACGCTCGGCGGCTACTTCTTCAACGTGATCATGCAGGACGGCACACCGGGCGCATACCTCGCCAGCTTCTCCGCCCTCGCCCAGCTGCCCGACCTCTACGTCGGCGAACTCAAGGCGCTGATCTTCGGCTTCATCGCGGGCATCGTCGCCGCCTACCGGGGACTGAACCCGCGCGGCGGACCCAAGGGAGTGGGCGACGCGGTCAACCAGTCCGTCGTCATCACCTTCATGCTCCTGTTCGCGGTGAACATGGTCCTCACGGCGATCTACCTCCAGATCGTCCCCCCGAAGGGGGGCTGACCGATGCCGATGCTCGGCTGGCTCGACCGCTCAGGGGAGCAACTCACCTTCTACGTACGGGCGCTCATCTGGATCCCCCGGACGCTGCGCCGGTACCTCAAGGAGGTGCAGAGGCTGCTCGCCGAGGTCGCCTTCGGCAGCGGCGGCCTCGGCGTCATCGGCGGAACCATCGGTGTGATGATCGCGATGACCCTCGCGACCGGCTCGGTCGTGGGCCTCCAGGGGTACGCCGCCCTCGATCAGATCGGCACCTCCGCCTTCACCGGTTTCATCTCCGCCTACTTCAACACCCGGGAGATCGCCCCGCTCGTGGCCGGACTCGCCCTCTCCGCGACCGTCGGCGCCGGCTTCACCGCCCAGCTCGGCGCGATGCGGATCAACGAGGAGGTCGACGCCCTCGAAGCGATGGGCGTGCGCTCCATGCCCTACCTCGTCACCACGCGGATCATCGCCGGCGTCGTCGCCATCATCCCGCTGTACGCGATCGGGCTGCTCTCCTCCTACCTGGCGTCCCGCTACATCACGGTCCTGTTCAACGGGCAGTCCGCGGGCACCTACGACCACTACTTCAATCTCTTCCTCTCCCCGGACGACGTGCTGCTGTCGGTGCTCAAGGTGCTGATCTTCAGCGTGCTGGTGATCCTCGCCCACTGCTACTACGGCTTCCACGCCACCGGCGGCCCGGCCGGCGTGGGCGTGGCCGTGGGCCGCTCGGTGCGCAACGCCATCGTGCTGATCAGCGTCACCGACTTCTTCCTCTCGCTCGCCATCTGGGGCGCGACGACAACGGTGAAGGTGGCCGGCTGATGCATTCCCCAACGGCGCAGACGGTGCGCCGCAGACTCGCGGGCGTGGCCTTCGTGCTCGTGCCCGCCGTGCTCGTATGGCTGTCGGTCTCCGTCTACGAGAAGGACTTCACGGACGACGCCACCGTGACAGTACGCACCGGAAGCGTCGGCAACGAGATGCATGACAACGCCGAGGTGAAACTGCGCGGAGTCGTGGTCGGCGAGGTGCGTGACATCGAGGCGGCCGGCGACGGGGCGCGGCTGACCCTGGCCATCCGGCCCGGCCGGCTGGAGCGGATACCCGCCGACGTCACCGCCCAGATGCTGCCCACCACCCTCTTCGGCGAGCGGTTCGTCGCCCTCGTACCCCCGCCCGTCCCGTCCACGCGGACCCTGCGGGCCGGTGCCGTGATCCCGCAGGACCGCTCCTCCAACGCCATCGAGCTGGAGGAGGTCCTCGACAACGTCCTGCCGATGCTGACCGCCGTCCAGCCGCAGAAGCTCGCCGCCACCCTCAACGCGGTGTCCCAGGCGCTCGAAGGGCGCGGCGGCAAACTCGGCGACACGCTGGTCACCCTCGACGCCCACCTCAAGGAGTTCAACCCCCAACTCCCCACCCTCAACGCGGACATCAAGGAACTCGTCAAGGTGAGCCATCTCTACGCGGACGCCGCCCCCGACGTCCTGGACGCCCTCACCGACTTCACGACCACCAGCGGCACCATCGCCGAACAGCAGGCGGAACTCGCCGATCTGTACGGCTCCACCACCGCCTCCGCACAGGACGTCACCTCCTTCCTGCGCAAGAACAAGGACAACCTCATCCACCTCTCCGCCTCGGGCCGGCCGACGCTGGAACTCCTCGCGGAGTACTCGGACGCCTTTCCCTGCACCCTGCGTACGATGGCCGGCTTCATACCCGCCATGGACAAGGCGCTCGGCAAGGGCACCGACCGGCCCGGCCTCCACGTCACCCTCAAGCCCGTCGAGTCGAAGGGCAAGTACGTGGCGGGCAAGGACACCCCGGTCTACGACGCGACCGGCGGACCGCACTGCTACTCGGTGCCGTACACCGGCAGGCCCGTGCGGACCGCCGACGCGCGGACCGCTTCCGCCAGGGACGGCGCCCCCGAAGCGACCGGCCCGGACACCGGAGCCGCCGGCACCGCCCTCGGCATGCCCAACTCCCCGCAGGAGAGCCGGCTCGTCAACGAGCTCGTCGCCCCCTCCCTGGAAGTGCGGCCCCAGACCCTGCCGGACTGGAGCAGCGTGCTCATCGGTCCGGCCTTCCGCGGTGCGGAGGTGAAGCTCAAGTGAAGCGCCGCTCCCTCGCGGGACCCCTCGTGAAGTCGATCGTCTTCGTCGTGGTGACCGCCCTGGCCACCACCGTCCTGGGGCTGTCCATAGCCAACACGGGCGTCGGCGACACCACCTCGTACAAGGCCCGGTTCACCGACGCGACCGGACTCGTCGTCGGCGACAGTGTGCGGATCGCGGGCGTCAAGGTGGGGCAGGTCGAATCCATCCGGGTCGCCGACAAGCGGCTGGCCGAGGTCGGGTTCGCCGTCCGCAAGGGCCGGAAGCTGCCCGCCTCGGTGACCGCCTCCATCAAGTACCTCAACATGGTCGGCCAGCGCTACGTCGACCTCGACCAGGGCGCCGGGCCCGTCGGCGCCAGCTTCCGCTCCGGAGCGACCATCCCGCTCTCGCGCACCACACCGGCGCTGGACCTCACCCAGCTCTTCAACGGCTTCCAGCCGCTCTTCGAGGGGCTGTCGCCACCGGACGTCAACCAGCTCGCCGGCTCGATCGTCCAGGTGCTGCAGGGCGAGGGCGGCACCGTCGACAGCATCCTCTCCCACGTCGGATCGCTGACCGGCACCGTCGCGGCCAAGGACAAGGTGATCGGTGAGGTGATCAAGAACCTCAACACGGTCCTGAAGACCGTGAACGACCGGGAGGCGGGCTTCGACGACCTCGTCGTCACCCTCCAGAAGCTCGTCACGGGCTTCTCCGGCGACCGCAAGCCGCTCGGCGAGGCGGTCACGGCGATGGGCGCGCTCACCACCGCCACCGCCGGCCTCCTCCAGGACGGCCGCGAGCCGCTCAAGGAGGACATAGCCCAGCTCGGCCGGCTCACCGCAGGGCTCGACGAGAACGCCCCCGAGATCGAGAGCTTCCTGCGGAAGACCCCCGCCAAGATGGAGGCGATCACCCGTCTCACCTCGTACGGGTCATGGCTCAACCTCTACCTCTGCGAAGCCAGGGTCAACGGCGTGACGACCGAGGACGGCAGCGCGCCGCCCACCGGCGTCACCATCGACCAGCCGAGGTGCCAGGGATGAGAATCAAGCCCGTACGGGAACGCAACCCCGTCGCCGTCAGCATCGTCGGCCTCCTCGTCCTGACACTCGTCGGCCTCGCCGCCTACCGCGCCGACGCCCTGCCCTTCATCGGCGGGGGCACCACCTACAGTGCCGACTTCACCGAATCCGCCGGCCTCGACGAGGGCGACGAGGTACGGATCGCCGGGGTCAAGGTGGGCGAGGTCACCGGCGTCTCGCTCGACGGAGCCAAGGTGAAGGTGGACTTCCGGGTCGAGGACGCCTGGATCGGCGACTCCTCCACCGTCGGCATCGCCATCAAGACCCTCCTCGGCGACAAGTACCTCGCCGTCGACCCCCTCGGCAACGCCCGGCAGGACCCGGACTCCCGCATCACCGCCGGACGCACCACGTCCCCGTACGACGTCACCCAGGCGTTCAACGGGCTGGGCGAGACGATCGAAGAGATCGACACCGCGCAGCTCGCCCAGAGCTTCGAGACGATCTCCGAGACGTTCAAGGACTCACCACCCGACGTACGCAGCGCGGCGAACGGGCTGTCGGCGCTGTCGAGGACGGTGTCCGAGCGGGACGCCCAGCTCGCCACCCTCCTCAAGGGCAGCAAGCAGCTCACCAAGACGCTCGCGAGCAAGAAGAGCAGCTTCGAGACCCTCCTGGAGGACGGCAACCTGCTCCTCGGTGAGATCCAGGCGCGCCGCGATTCCATCCACCTGCTGCTCACCGGGACCCGGAGCCTCGGGACGCAGCTCACCGGGCTCGTCACGGACAACGACAAGCAGCTGAAACCCACCCTGGACTCGCTGGGACGGGTCACCTCGGTCCTGGTGAAGAACCGCAAGAGCCTCGACAAGGTCCTCTCCCTGGCCGGCTCCTACAACCGCCTCGTCGGCAACACCCTCGGCAACGGCCGCTGGTTCGACAACTACGTCTGCGGGGTCGTCCCCAAGAGCTACCTGCCCGCCGGCACACCCCCCGACGGCGGCGACTGCATGCCACCGAAGCAGGGAGGGCGCTGACATGAGAGGCGCACGCGTCATCGGGATCGGCGCCGGGCTCGCGGTCGTGGCGGTCGCCGCCACTTCAGGAGTGATGGCGATGGACGACCAGGGAAAGACCACGGTCACCGCTTACTTCGACCAGGCCACGGGCGTGTACGCCGGATCGGATCTGCGGATCCTCGGCGTGAAGGCCGGCACCGTCGAATCCGTCGAACCGAGCGGCAAGGAGGTCAGGGTCACCCTCCGGCTCGACAAGGGCGTCAAGGTCCCCGAGGGGGCACACGCCGTCGTGGTGGCCCCCAGCCTGGTCGCCGACCGGTACGTACAGCTCGCACCGGCGTACACCGGGGGAGCGCGGCTCAAGGACGAGGCGGTGCTCCCGGCCGCCCGCAACGCCACCCCCATCGAGGTCGACCAGCTGTACGAGTCGATCACCGAGCTCTCCACGGCCCTGGGCCCGGACGGCGCCAACACCGACGGCGCGCTCGCGGAACTCCTCGACACCGGGGCGAAGAACCTCGACGGCAACGGAAAGGCCATCGGAGACTCCGTCGAACAGTTCGGCAAGGCGACCAAAACACTCGACAAGAGCAGCGGGAACCTCTTCGACACGCTGTCCTACCTGCAGACCTTCACCACGGTGCTGAAGGAGAACGACGGCAATGTGCGGGCCGCCGAGCAGCAGCTGAACACCGTCACCGGCTTCCTCGCCGACGACAAGAAGAATCTCAGCGCGGCCCTGAAGGAACTGGGCAAGGCGCTCGGCCAGGTCAAGGGCTTCATCCAGAAGAACCGCGGCGCCCTCAAGCAGAACGTCGACCTCCTGCTGCCGCTCACCCAGACCCTGGTCGACCAGCGCGCCTCGCTCGCCGAGTCCCTCGACACCCTGCCCCTCGCGGCGGGGAACGTACTGAACGCCTACGACCCGGCGAACCGCACCCTCAACGGGCGCACGAACCTCAACGAACTGTCGATGGGCGGGCCGCTCACCGGGACCGAGGCCGACGCCGCCGGGCTGCGAGGGCTGGCCCCCGCGGACACCACCCGGCAGGAGGCGCTCCCCGCACTCCCGCTGCCCGCCGTCGGCACCGTCTACGGCACGCCGGAGAAGCCCGGGACGAAGAGGACCGGAACGGACGAGAAGAAGGAGGCGACCCCATGAGCCGCGCCCTGCGCAGACCCGGCACCCGTGCGGTCACGGGCCTCGGCGCCCTGGTCGCCGCCGGTCTCGGCTTCGCGCTCGTCGCCACGACCGTCGGCCTGCCGTCGTTCTCGGGCCTCGAGGAGGTGCCGCTGCCCGGGGGAGCCGACCTGGGGGACCATCCGTACGAGATCACCGCCGAGTTTGGCGACGTCCTCAGTCTCGCCCCGCAGTCCTCGGTCAAGGTCAACGACGTAGCCGTCGGCAGGGTCACCGAGATCGCCCTGACCCCAGGCAGCTGGACCGCCAAGGTCACCATGCGTGTCAACGGGAAGATCGATCTGCCCGCCAACGCCTACGCCCACCTGGAACAGTCCAGCCTCCTCGGCGAGAAGTTCGTCCAGCTCTCGCCCCCGAGCTCCGGCACCGCCCGGGGCGACCTCTCCGACGGCGACCGGATCCCGCTCTCCCGCACCAACCGCAACCCGGAGGTCGAAGAGGTCTTCGGCGCCCTGTCGATGCTCCTCAACGGGGGAGGCGTCGACCAGCTGAAGACCATCACCACCGAGCTCAACAAGGCACTCGCCGGACAGGAACCGCAGATCCGCTCGATGCTGAAGCGGGTCGACACCCTCGTCACGAACCTGGACGGCCACAAGGAGGACATCACCCAGGCACTCGACGGCGTCAACCGGCTCTCCGCCACCCTCGCCACCCGCAAACAGGACGTCGGCACGGTCCTCACCGGTCTCAGCCCCGGTCTGAAGGTCCTGGAGAAGCAGCGCGGAGCGCTCCTCACCATGCTGCGCTCGCTCGACTCGCTCTCCACCGTCGCGGTCGACACCATCAACAAGAGCAAGGCCGACATGATCGCCGACCTCAAGGCCATCGCACCCACACTCACCGCGCTCGCCGACTCCGGCAACGACCTGCCGGACTCCCTCCAGGTCCTGGTCACCTACCCGTTCACCGACGAGGTGCTCCGCGGGGTGAAGGGTGACTACCTCAACGTCTACCTGGACGTGACCGCCCAGCCCGGCACCCAGGTCATCCCCGCACTCACCCCGCCCACGGCGTCCGGCGCGCGGAAGGCGCCGCAAGCGGCGCTGCCTCTGCCGCTCCCCTCGGTCACCACACCGGGAACGGAGGGCACCCGCTGATGATCACCCTCGCCATCCGGCTCAAGAACATCGCCTTCCTCGTCATCGCCGTACTCGTCCTCGGCTTCCTGGGGGTGCGGTACGCCGACCTCGGCCACTACGTGGGCCTGCGCGACTACTACACCGTCACGGTGCAACTGCCGCAGACAGGAGGCCTCTTCACCCACTCCAACGTCAGCTACCGAGGTGTGTCCGTCGGCAGGGTCGGCCCGATCGAGCTCACCGACGACGGGGTCGAGGCCGAACTGCGCATCGAGAACGACGCGCCGCGCATCCCGGACAACCTGCAGGCCGTCGTCGCCAGCCTCTCCGCGGTCGGCGAGCAGTACATCGATCTGCGCCCCACCCGCGCGGACGGCCCCTTCCTGGAGAACGGCTCGGTCATCGACCAGGCCGACACCACCATCCCCGCACCCGTCACCGACGTCCTCGTCGGCGTCAACGACCTGACGGCCTCCGTCGACGCGGAAGCCCTGCGCACGGTCGTCGACGAATTCGGCACGGCGTTCAGCGGGCGCGGCGACGACCTCCAGGTGCTGCTCGACACCGGCAGCGAGTTCATCGAAGCCGCCGACGAGTCCCTGCCGACCACCACCAAGCTGATGGCCGACGGCGAGACCGTGCTGCGCACCCAGAACGAACAGGGCGAAGCGCTCAAGGGCTTCGCCTCCGGGGCCGAGGAACTCGCCGCCGAACTCAAGGGGTCCGACACCGACCTGCGCCGACTCATCGCCGCGGCCCCCGGTGCCACCGAACAGATCAGCGGCCTGCTCCGCGACCTCGACCCCGCCTTCGGTGTGGTCGTGGCCAACCTCCTCACCACCTCCGAGGTCGCCGTCACACGGCAGCGCGGACTGGAGGAACTCCTGGTCAAGCTCCCCGCCGTCGCGGCCGCCGGCGCCAGCGCCGTCGACCAGGACGGTGCCAGGTTCGGCATGTCGGTCACCTTCTTCGAACCACTGCCCTGCACCGCCGGATACGGCTCCACCACCTACCGCCCCGGCACCGACGTCTCGGCGGCCCCCGCGGCCGGCACCAAGGCCCGCTGCGTGTCCTCACCCGGCAGCGGCATCAACGTCCGCGGCAGCGCCAACGCCCCGAAGGGCGGCCCCGTGCCCGAACCGTTCACGCCGGGCTCCGGCCTCCTCCCGGACACGCTCGGCAGCACCACCGGGAAGATCACCGTGCCCCGGTCCGACGGCATGGCCGGCCTGCTCGGACTGGGAGGCGGCGCATGAGCGACCGTACGAGAACGGGGCTCGGCTGGGCCGCCCTGCTCGCCGCCGTGCTGGTCTGCGCGCTCGGTACCTGGTCGTACGCCCAGGCCCGGGGGGACGACACGCTGGCGTACGCGAAGAGCCGCGACGCCGCCCTGGCCGACGGCAGGCGGCACCTCGCCCGGCTGACCAGCATGGACGGCAGGAACGCCGCGAGCGTGAAGTCCGGGCTCACCGCATGGCTCGACGCCTCGACCGGACCGCTGCACGACCGGCTGGAGCGCACCCGGAAGAAGGACGCCGCAGAGCTCACCGAGTCCGGTGCCACCGCACGCGCCAAGGTCACCGACGCCGCCCTCACCGCGCTCGACGACCGGGCCGGCACCGCGGCGTTCATCGCGACCGTCGACGTCCGGATCACCCCGCGCACCGGCAAGGCCGGGACGGAGCGTAAACGCTTCGAGGCGACACTCGCCCGGACCGGGAACGGCTGGAAGATCAAGGCACTTGACGCGCTACCGGTCGGGAGCGGCTCATGAGACAGAGCACGGGAACAGCGACGATCCAGCCGGACGTCGAGCCCGCACAGGACGCGGACCCCGCGCCGGACGTTCCCCCCGCCCACCGGAGGTGGGCCCGCCCGGCCGCGGCGCTGCTGGCAGTCGCCCTGCTGGGCGTGGGCGCCACCCTCTTCGTCCAGGGGCAGCGGCTGCGCGACACTCCAGCCACCTCCAACCACGCCCTGACCGACTCCGCCGCCACCGCCCGGGTCGCCGGCGACGTGAGCAGCGCGCTGGGCAAGGTCTTCTCGTACAGCCCGCAGGCCACCGGCGCCACCAAGGAGTCGGCGAAGCAACTGCTCGGCGGCCGGGCCCTCCAGCAGTACGCGGCGCTGTTCGGGCAGGTCGAGAAGCAGGCCGCGGACCAGAAGCTGACGCTCACCAGCCAGGCCGTACGTGCCGGAGTCACCCGGCTCACCGGGAGCAGCGCCCACCTCCTCGTCTTCCTCGACCAGATCTACGAGCGCGAGGGGAAGCCACCCACCACAGCGGCGGCGCAGCTGTCCGTGACCGCGGAACTGCGGGACGGGCACTGGCGGATCGTCGACATCACCTCCAGGTAGGGGAGAGCACCGATGGCACGGGTACGCACGACGAGTAATCCGCTGCGGGCGGCTGCGGTCGCGCTGACGGTCGCGGCCGCCGTCGCCGCGGGCTGGGGAGGCTGGTCCCGCTACGACACCGCGCACGACGACTCCGCGGCCTACGCGCAGGCCCGCGACGACGCCCTTGCGGCGGGGGAGCAGGCGGTGCAGAACATGAACACGCTCGACCACGCCCGGCTCGCCCAGGGGCTCGACAGCTGGGAGGACTCGACCACCGGCGATCTGCACAAGCAACTCGTCGACGGGCGGGACGCGTTCGTCGAGCAGATCGAGGCGGCCAGAACGGTCAGCACCGCCGAGGTCCTGTCCGGAGCGGTGACGGAGCTGGACGACCGGGAGGGGAAGGCCGGTGTGATGGTGGCGCTCCGGGTCACCGTCACCGCACCCGAGGGCGACCCCGCGGTCAAGGAGAGCCGGATGCTGGGTCAGCTCACCCGCACCCCCGGCGGGTGGAAGCTCAGCGCCCTCGGCCAGGCACCCGTCGGGAACACCACCGGCTGACTCCGCACGTCCGCCACGCACGCCTTCGAGAGGACCCCCGAGATGTCGACGACCCGTCACCTCGTCAACCGCCGCCGCCGGCTGGCCACCGTCACCGCCACCACCGCGCCACCGCGGGGGACCACGGCGCCGGAAGGACCGGCGCCCGGAGCTCCCGGGGCGGCGAAGACCCCGGAAGCGGCGGACGCGGCAGCCGCCGGAGCACCCGGGGACGGGACCGGGACTGAGGAGGAGGCCGCCGGCGAAGGGCCGCCACGCGGACGGCTGCCCCGCCTGCGCGTCGGACTGCCCGCGGTCCTCTGCGCCGCGACGGTCCTCCTCGGCGCCTTCGCCGCCTGGTCGTTCACGTCGGCCGGCACGCTGCGCGACGAGCCGAGCCGGCAGAACACGGCCCTCACCGACATCGGCAGGACCAGTGAGGTCAAGGGACAGATCACCGAGGCCGTCGGCGCGGTCTTCTCCTACGACTACGCCTCGCCCGCCAAGTCCGACAAGGCCGCGCGGAAGCACCTGACCGGGAAGGCGGTCCAGCAGCACAAGGACATGCTCGCCGAGGTACGCGCGCAGGCGCCGAAACAGAAACTCGTCCTCACCACCACCGTCACCCAGAGCGGCGTGGAGCTGCTCGACGGCGACCGGGCCCGGCTGCTGATCTTCGCCGACCAGAGCAACACCCGTACCGGCAAGGACGAGGAGACGACGTACGCGGCCGCCATGTTCGCCGTGGACGCCGTTCGCCGCGGGGGCACCTGGCGGATCGCGGCCATCGACACGTTCACGCGATGACTCAGGAGAGGCAGGACACATGAGGTTCGACGGAACCGTGCGCCGCGGACTCACCGGTACGGCCACCGCGGTCGCGGCCATGGCGGCGCTCACCGCGTCCCAGGCCCCCGGACTCACCGGCGGTGGCGGAGCCGCCGACATGAAGAACGTGGCGTCGGAGGACGTGGTCTGGACCGAGGTGGAGAACGACGACAGCTACCACACCGAGCTGCCGCCCCTGGAGTCACCGGAGCCGCCGAAGAGCACCGGCGGGAAGCCCGCGCCCGCCGTGGCGCGGTCATGGGCCGAGGCGGGCATCCCCGCCACCGTCCTGGCCGCCTACCGCGACGCGCAGGGAGCACTCGGCCGGAGCGACCCCGGCTGCCATCTGCCCTGGCAGTTACTCGCGGCGATCGGCAAGGTGGAGTCCGGCCACGCGAGCGGAGGGCGGGTGGACGCCGCAGGCACCACCCTCACCCCGATTCTCGGCCCCGTCCTCAACGGCAGCGGGTTCGCGCACATCGCCGACACCGACGGCGGCGCCTACGACGGCGACACCCGCTACGACCGGGCTGTCGGGCCCATGCAGTTCATCCCGTCCACCTGGGCGCACTGGGGCAAGGACGGAAACGGCGACGGGCGCGAGGACCCCGGCAACATCGCCGACGCGGCACTCGCCGCCGGCCACTACCTCTGCGCCGGGACCCGCGACCTGTCCCTACGGGCGGACCTGGACAAGGCGGTCCTCAGCTACAACCACTCGGACACCTACCTCCGTACGGTCCTGTCCTGGCTGGAGTTCTACCGCAAGGGCGTCCACCCCGTGGCCGACGGCAAGGGCGTGATCCCGAAGAGCCCCGGCGCCGGAGGCCCCCACGCGCCCAAGAGCCCGGTCGGCGGGAACACTCCCGGCAAGGGCGGCGGCATCGTCGTCGGCCCGCAGCCCACTCGCACCCCGTCTCCGTCCACCTCGCCGGCCCCCGCCCCGACGGGCTCCGGCACCCCGGGTCCGAGCGGTTCGGCGACGCCCACGGACCCGGGCCCCGACCCGACCGGCGGCGGGCCCACGGATCCGACGACGACCCCTGATCCGACGACGACGCCGGACCCCACGTCCACGCCCGACCCGACCACGACACCGGACCCGACCACGTCCCCCGACCCCGGCCCGGGCACCACGGACCCGGCCTGCCCCACGCCCTCCGCGGAGCCGGAGCCCGGCGCCGACGCACCCACGGACGCGACCACCGGCGAGCCCTGCCCCACGCCCACCGCATGACGGGTCAGCGGCCGTCGAGGACCTCCGACAGGTCGTACCGCACCACTTCCTCCAGCTGCGCGTAGGTACAGCCGGAAGGGGTGCGGTCCGGCCGCCACCGCCGGAACTGGGTGGTGTGGCGGAAGCGGTCCCCCTCCATGTGGTCGTACGCCACCTCGCAGACCAGCTCCGGCGCGAGCGCCACCCAGGACAGGTCCTTCTTGCCGGACCAGCGGCTCGGCGCTCCCGGCAGCCGCGCCCCCTCGTGTGCCGCCGCCTCGGCCCAGGCCGCCCACGGATGCTCCGCGGGGTCGATGCGCAACGGGTCGAGCTCCTCCAGGAGCTCCGCGCGCCGCTTCATCGAGAAGGCCGCGCACACTCCCACGTGCTGGAGCGCGCCCCCGGCGTCGTACAGACCGAGCAGCAGGGAGCCGACCACCGGGCCGCTCTTGTGGAAGCGGTAGCCCGCCACCACGCAGTCGGCGGTCCGCTCGTGCTTGATCTTGTACATGACCCGGGCGTCCGGCCGGTACGCCAGACCGAGCGGCTTGGCGACCACCCCGTCGAGCCCCGCACCCTCGTACCGCTCGAACCACTCCTGGGCGAGGGCCGGGTCCGTGGTCGACGGAGCGAGATGGACGGGAGCCGAGGCGTCGGCCAGGGCCTGCTCCAGGACCGTGCGCCGTTCGGTCTGCGCCGCGTCCAGCAGGGACGTGTCGTCGAGGGCGAGGACGTCGAAGGCGACGAAACTCGCCGGGATCTGCTCGGCCAGCATGCGCACCCGGGAATCGGCCGGATGGATGCGCTCGCTCAGCCGGTCGAAGTCCAGCCGCCCCTCGTACGGCAGGACGATCTCGCCGTCGATCACACAGCGCGGCGGCAGATTCTCCCGCACGGCGGTGACCACCTCGGGGAAGTAGCGGGTGAGGGGTTTTCCCGTGCGGCTGCCGATCACCACCTCGTCGCCGTCACGGTGCACGATCGCCCGGAATCCGTCCCACTTCGCCTCGTACTGCATACCGGGGGGAATCGCGGACACGGACTTGGCGAGCATCGGTTTCACAGGAGGCATCACCGGCAGGTCCATGGCCCGATTCTCACTCACCGCACGGAGCACGTCTTCCGATATGCGGCATATGTGGGCCCGGCCTACGGTGTCCGACATGGGAGCAGGAGCAGCGGTGGAGCTGGACGTGGACGGACGGGCCGTACGGCTGTCCAATCCCGGCAAGGTGTACTTCCCGGACAAGGGCTACACCAAGAAGGACGTGGCCGACTACTTCCAGGCCGTTGGCCCCGGGGTCCTCCGTGCCCTGCGTGAGCGGCCGACCACTCTCCAGCGCTTCGTCGACGGGGTGGAGGGCGACTTCTTCTACCAGAAGCGGGCACCGAAGAACCTCCCCGACTGGACCCCCACCGCCCGCATCGAATTCCCCAGCGGCCGGCACGCCGACGAGATGTGCCCCACCGAGCTGGGCGCGGTCCTCTGGGCCGTCAATCTCGGCACCCTCACCTTTCACCCCTGGCCCGTGCGCCGGGCGGACACCGACCACCCCGACGAGCTGCGCATCGACCTCGACCCTCAGCCCGGCACCGACTACGCCGACGCGGTGAGGGCCGCCCACGAACTGCGCTCGGTCCTGGACGACCACGGGCTGCGTGGCTGGCCGAAGACCTCCGGCGGACGCGGCATCCACGTCTTCGTCCCGCTGGTCCCGGAGTGGACGTTCACCCAGGTCAGACGCTCTGCCATCGCGGTAGGAAGGGAACTGGAACGCAGGATGCCTGACCGGGTGACCACCGCCTGGTGGAAGGAGGAGCGGGGCGAGCGGATCTTCGTCGACTACAACCAGACGGCCCGCGACCGCACCATCGCCTCCGCCTACTCCGTACGCCCCTTCCCGCACGCACCGGTCTCCGCGCCCCTGCGCTGGGAGGAGATCGACGACGCCGAGCCCCGCGACTTCGACCTGCGGACCATGCCCGCGCGGTACGCCGAGGTGGGCGACCTGCACGCCGACATGGACGACCACGCCTTCCGCCTCGACGCCGTGCTGGAGCTGGCACGGAGGGACGAGCACGAGCACAAGCTCGGTGACCTGCCCTATCCGCCGGAGTACCCGAAGATGCCCGGGGAGCCCAAGCGGGTGCAGCCCAGCCGAGCCCGGCACGACGACGGCGACGCATGAGCGCCGAGGAGGGGGCCGGTCCCCCGGCGCACGGCGCCCACGGCAGACCCCCGACCCGGGCCGAGAAGTGGGCATCGTACAAACAGTCCCCGTACGTCCCCGCCTTCGTGCTGCTCTTCATCCTCGCCGCGGCGGCCGGGCTCTTCGCCGGCTCGTACACCTACACGATGGCCGACCCGACGCCGCGTCATATCCCCTCCGCGGTGGTCGGCGACGTACAGGCCGAGGGCGGGAAGCAGTTCATCGCCGGGATGGAGAAGGCCCTCGACGCCTCCCTCCAGCTGCGCCCGTACGCCTCCCGGGGCGCGGCCCGGGAGGCCATGGAGGAACAGAAGGTCTTCGTGACCCTGCGGCCCGGGGAGCGCGGGGTGGCCATGGACATCGCCGGGGCCGCCGGGGCCACGGTCGCCCAGCTGCTCGCCGAGACCGGGGCGAAGGTCTCGAAGGCCACCGGGGTCCCGGTCACCATCACGGACGTCAAGCCGCTCCAGAAGGGTGACCCGCGCGGGCTGGCGCTCTTCTACATCTCGCTGGCCGCCGTCATCATCGGCTTCGTCGGAGCCATCCAGCTCAGCGTGCACGCCCGAGCACTCAATCCGGGCGAGCGGATCGCCTTCACCGTCGCCTACTCGCTGCTCGGCGGCTTCGCGATCGCCGCCGTGGTGGACTGGCTGATCGGCGCGCTGGACCTGCCGTTCGTCGAGTCCTGGCTGATCCTGGCACTCACGATGTTCACGTCGGGCATGGTCTTCACCATGTTCAACACCATGATGGGACGCTGGGCGATGCTTCCCACCTGGGGACTGATGGTGCTGCTGGGCAATCCCTCGTCCGGGGGAGCGGTGTCCTGGCCGCTTCTGCCCTCGGTGCTCGGCGAGATCGGACGCTGGCTGCCGCCGGGCGCCTCGGTCAACGCACAGCACACGGCGGTCTACTACCAGGGACACCAGATGGCCTTCCCGTTCCTGGTGCTGGCCGCCTGGTCACTGGTCTCCTGCACGGTCTTCTGGGTGTGGCGCCACCGGCACCCAGGAGGCCGTGACCACATGCCGGAGCATGCGGCCACGGCCGCCGTCTGAGCGTGGCTCGCCTACAACTCCTGGATACGGATGTCGCGGTACGAGATCACGTCCGTGGTGCTGTGGACCTGGAGCCCGATGTAGCCGGAGGCGTACCGCCGGCCGTCGGTGCCCGGGTCGTCACCCCGCGGCGGTTCGAACGCCTGACCGCCGTTGTTGTCGAACTCGTTGATCAGGACACCGTTGCGGTAGACCGAGTAGTGCTGGTCCACCACCCGGATCTCGTAGTCGTTCCAGGTGCCCTTCGGCGTGACCGCGGCGCCGCCGAGGCCGACCCGGTCGAAACCGTAGACGGAACCGGTCTTGTACATGTCGCCGCCGGGCCCGTCATAGGCCTGGATCTCATGGCCGTACTTGATGGCGGCCCACTCCGGACGGGACTCCTCCGGGTGGTCGTGGACGTTCGGGAAGCGGACGAAGACGCCGCCGTTGGCGTTGGCACCCTCCGCGGCGTCGTCCCGCCACTGGAGCTTCAGCGAGAAGTCCCCGTACTGCCGGGACGGGAACCACAGCATCCCCATGCCGTCCACCGTGGTGGAGCTGGTGATCGAGCCCTCCTGCTCGTTCAGCGCGAACTGACCGCCGCCGACCTGCTCCCACTTGGCGAGGGATCCGGCGGTGCCGTCGAAGAGCTTGCGGTAGCCCTCGTCCTGGCCCGGCTTGCCGATGCCGGACTGCTTGGCCGCGCGGTAGATCTTCTTGTGCTCACGGGCGTCGACGACCCCGGCGGTGAGCAGCTTGTCCAGGACCTTGTCGACGTGCTTGAGGAACAGGGCGTGCGAGGACCAGTCCTTCTCGTCCTCGATGAGCTCGTTGATCGTGCAGCGGTTGCCGGTGAGCCGGTTGGGAACACCGGTGTCGACCGTGCCGACGATGACCGTCAGCCGTTCGTCGAACTCGGGGCAGTTGGGCGCCGGGACGCCGCCGCTCTGCGCGACGGTGAAGGAGCTCCGCTTCGCCTCCGAGGTGTTGCCGGCCTTGTCGGTCGCCCGGTGGGCGAACGTGTGATGGCCGACGCGGTCGACGATCACGGGGGAGGAGTACGCGAGGTACGGGCCCCCGTCGAGGGAGTACTCGGCCTTGTCCACACCCGAGTCGTCGTCGGTCGCGCTGAGGGTGACCTCGGCGCTCGTGATGAACGCGCCGTCCGAGTTCTTGTCGCCCGTCACGACCACCGAGGTCTCCGGCGGCGTCTTGTCCTGTGAGGGCGGTTCGACGACGGTGAAGTCGACGGACTTCTCCTCGGCCGCGTTGCCCGACTTGTCGGTGGCGCGGTAGCGGACGGTGTGGGCACCGACCTCGTGCACCATCACGGGTGCGGTGTACGGCTGCCAGGCGCCGTCCGCCCCGACGGCGTACTCGATGGTGTTGACCCCTGACCCGGTGTCGGACGCGGTCACGGTGACCGTGGCCATGCCGAGGTACGCGCCCGCGTCGTCCTTCTCACCCGAGACGGTCGCGGAGGTCTCCGGGGGCGTCTTGTCGTCCGTCGGCGGCGCGGCGACCGCGAAGTCGACGGACTTCTCCTCCGCCGCGTTGCCCGACTTGTCGGTGGCGCGGTAGCGGACGGTGTGGTCGCCCACCTCGTTCACCACGACGGGTGCGGTGTACGGCTGCCAGGCGCCGTCCGCCCCGACCGCGTACTCGACGGTGTCGACGCCCGATCCGGCGTCGGTCGCCGCCACGGTGACGGTGGCCTGGCCGATGTACGCGCCGTCGGCGTTCTTGTCCCCGTCCACCGTCGCCGAGGTCTCGGGGGCGGTGGTGTCGTCACCGCCGCCACCGTCCTCGGTCACCGTGAGGACACCCTGCATCGAGCCGTGGCCGGGGATCGTGCAGTGGTAGAAGTACTTGCCGGGGGTGAGGGTGACCTCGACGCTGTGCTTGCCGCCCTCGCTGTCACCCGGGTTGGCCAGGATGTTGACCTGGACGTCGTTGTTGTACTCCGGGTCCGACACGCTGAACGTCAGCGTGTGCGGCATGCTCGTCGTGTTGCCCGTGGCCTCACTGTTCTCGAAGACGATGGTCGCGGCACCGGCCACCGCGGTCTCGGGAGCCGTCAGATAGTGGTCGATGGGATCGCCCGCGGTCCAGGTGAGGACCTGGTCGGCTGCTGCCGCCGCCCGGTCGTCCTCGCGGCCGTACGCCGCCGTGGACGCCAGTCCGAGGACCATCAGGAACGAACCGAGCAGGGCGAGCCACCACCGGGCTGGCCCGTACCGCCGTCGCGCGAGGAGTGAAGGGTGTCTCACTGCGCTGCCGCCTTCCTGGCCAGGTCTGCGGCGGCCGGGGTCTGACCGCCGCCCTTGTACGTCACGCGCCACAGCGCGGACTTGGAGTCGGAGGTGAAGAAGCCGCGCCCGTAGTCCAGGACGTAGAGCGAGCCGTCCGGGGCGAACTTCCAGTCCATGAGGTTGCGGATGCCGTCCGCACCGACCGGAATGATCTTCTTCAGCGACTCGGCGTGCGTGGGCAGGCCGCCCTTGCCGACCGTCTTCGGGTCGGTCAGCACGGCGTGACGCGGCTGGGTGTCGTCGTAGAAGTCACCGACGAACCACTTCCCGTCCCAGTACGAGGGCCACTTGGCCTCGCTGGTGCTCTTCGCGTCGTAGCGGTAGACCGGGCCGTTCATCGTGGCCTGGCCGCCGCCCTTGAGCCAGGGCAGGAGCTCCTTCTCCTCCTCCACCTTGTAGCTCGGGATGCCGTTCTCGTCGCGCGGGTAGTCGACGCCGCCGCCCTGCGGCGAGTACCAGATGGTGTTGCCGGTCACCGGCGGCAGGTTGACCAGGCCGTCGTTGTTCGGCGACTCGTTCTTCGGCGCGTCGCAGTCGTACCAGTCCAGCGGCTTGGTGGGATCGGGCAGGTTACGGTCCCGGTAGGGCTGCTTGTTGCCCATGCAGTACGGCCAGCCGTGGTTGCCGGCCTTGGTGATCGCCGCGAACGTGTCGTACTTGGCGGGCCCCCAGGTCGTGCTCGGCGCGCCCGCGTCGGGGCCGACCCAGCCCGCGTACAGCGTGTCGGTCGACGTGTCGATCGAGATGCGGGCCGGGTTGCGGACACCCATCACATAGATCTCGCCGCGGGTCTTGCCGCCGCCCTCGTCCGGCTCCTCGCCCGTGAAGAGATTGCCCTCGGGCAGGGTGTAGGTGCCGTCGTCCTCGGGGTGGATCCGCAGGATCTTCCCGTTGAGGTTGTTGGTGTTGCCCGCGGTGCGCCGGGCGTCGGCGAAGGACACGCCCTTGTAGTTCGGCTGCGGGTTGTTGCCGGAGTAACCGTCGCTGAACTGCGAGGAGTTGTTGTCACCGGTCGCGATGTACAGGTTCTGCTCCGAGTCCCAGGCCATCCCGCCGCCCGCGTGGCAGCAGCTGTGGATCTGGACCGGCCAGTGCAGGAGCACCTTCTCCGAGGCCAGGTCCAGCTTGTTCGTGGCGTGGTCGAAGGTGAAGCGCGAGACCTGGCGCACCGCCATCTGCTTGTCGCGGTCGATCTTCGCATGCGGGGTGTAGTGCAGATACACCCAGCCGTTGGTGGCGAAGTCCGGGTCGAGCTCGATCCCGAGCAGTCCCTCCTCCACCTTCACCAGCTCGTCGCCGCCGCCCTTGTTGCCGAAGACGCTCAGCTTCCCGGCGAGGGTGACCTTCTTGGTGGCCGGGTCGTAGACGTGGATCTCGCCCTCGCCCTTGCCCACGTTCGGGTCGTTCCAGTCGGTGACCACCGGGACGCTGCTGTCCGCGCCGCCGCGCCCGATGTAGAAGACCCGCCCGTCCTTCGCGGTCACCAGGCCGTGCGGTTCACCGATCTGGTCGTTCCGGCCGGGCTGGTTGGGCTGGGTGAGCCGCTCGGCCGTGTAGTTGGAGTCGATCGTGGCCTTGCAGTCGGCCTGCGACAGGCGGCTCGTCCAGGCCAGCGCGCCGCGCAGGTGGTCACGGAAGTCGGTCTCCGCGAAGCTCGCCGCCGTACCGCCCATGGCGGTGTAGAAGGAGCGTCCGCCGTCGTAGTCACGGCACCAGGAGACCGGGTGGTCCCAGCCGTTGGCGCTCTTGCCCGGGGTGTAGGTGAGCTCGCGGACGCGGGCCACGGTGTGCACGTCGCCGGACGGGTTGTCCTTCCAGTTCAGCCACTTGTCCGGGCGCTTCCACTCCAGCGGGAGGTTCTTCGTCGCCGGGTGCTGCCGGTCGCCGATCTCCACGGTGGCACGCTGGACGGCTGTCGGGCTGTCCGCCGCCGGGCGGGCGCCGACCAGGCCGGTGAACCAGTCGGAGTACGGTTCGGTGCGCGCCGCGTCGTGGATGCCGAGGAAGCCGCCGCCGGCCTCCATGTAGGCCTCCAGGCCGGCCTCCTGCTCCGGGTCCAGCACATCGCCGCCCCCGGTCAGGAAGACGACCGCGTTGTACCTGCCGAGCTTCTTGCCGTTGGTGAAGACCGTGGCGTCGTCGGTGGCGACGGTCTTGAAGCGTCCTGCCTCAGGACCGCTCAGTCCGATCTTCTCCACGGCCGCGATGCCCGCGTCCACGGTCGGCGACTCCTCGCCGGCCGATGCGTGGAACACCAGCACCTTGACGTCGGCCCCGCCGGGCGGCGTGGGAAGGGACAACGTTGTCGCCATCCGTTCCTTCAGCCCTGGGTCCGGATAAGGGCTGGCAGTGGCCGCGTTGCCGCCGAGCAGGGACGCGGTCAGGGCACCTGCTGCCACGGCCGCCGCGATTCCGCGGCGCGATCTGGACCTGTGATGTGGTGTGCGCTGCATGTGGTCACCCACCCCTCTTGGTCACTTCTCTGGTCACTTCTCTCGTCACCGCGCCTCTGTGGTCACTGCGACAGCGCATGAAGCTAGACCTCTTTTCGTGGCTCGCCAATAGGTATGGCAGCAATCGAACGAACTTTGTCCTGAGTGTGGATAAACCAACGGCCCCCGGATACCGTGTGGGCCGTCCAGGGGAGCAGCGCGTCAGTTTCCGTCTCGCAGTGGGGAGTTCGACATGGACCGAAGGACCTTCAACCGCCGGATGCTGGTGGGCGGCGGGGTGGCGGCGGCCACCGGCGTGACATCGATGTCACTCGGTGCCGTGCAGGCCACCTCCGCGGAGAACCCCGCCAAGACGGCCCCCGCGGGCGGCGCCGTCCGCCATCTCAAGCTGTTCGCGGAGAAACTGGCGGACGGTCAGCTGGGGTACGGCCTGGAGAAGGGCAAGGCGTCGATCCCCGGGCCGCTCATCGAGATCACCGAGGGCGACACCCTGCACATCGAGTTCGAGAACACCACGGACGTCGACGCCAGCCTCCATGTGCACGGCGTCGACTACGACATCGCGAGCGACGGCACCCGGATGAACCGCAGCCATGTCGAACCCGGAGGCACCCGGACGTACACCTGGCGCACCCACGCCCCCGGCCGCCGCAATGACGGCACCTGGCGGGCGGGGAGCGCCGGCTACTGGCACTACCACGACCATGTGGTCGGCACCGACCACGGCACGGGCGGCATCCGCAAGGGGCTGTACGGGCCACTTGTCGTACGCCGCAAGGGAGATGTGCTGCCGGACAAGACGATCACGATCGTCTTCAACGACATGACGATCAACAACAAGGCGGCGGACAAGAGCCCGAACTTCGAGGCCACCGTGGGCGACCGGGTCGAAGTCGTGATGATCACGCACGGCGAGTACTACCACACGTTCCATATCCACGGGCACCGCTGGGCGGACAACCGGACGGGGCTGCTCACCGGCCCGGACGACCCCAGCCGCGTGGTCGACACGAAGATCTGCGGACCGGCCGACTCCTTCGGCTTCCAGATCATCGCCGGCGAACACGTGGGAGCCGGCGCCTGGATGTACCACTGCCATGTCCAGAGCCACTCCGACATGGGGATGGCCGGCCTGCTGCTCGTCGCCAAGCCGGACGGCACGGTGCCGGGCTACGATCCGCATCACCACACGGCAGGCGCGGCGCGGGAGCACGCACACTGAGACGGGCCGGGCCGCTCCCCGCCGGGCGCCCCTGTGCTCCCGAGGGCGTGTGACGCCGCCGCCGTTCCGCCGGGCGGGCCCGCGCCCAACCGCAGCTCCGGTCCGCCGGAGCTGCGGTTGTCGGTACCCGGTGCGAGACTCGGAGGGTCAGGACGTCCGGCGTGAGCACACGCGTGAGACACGGTTCCGCCCGAGGAGTCGCACCATGATCGACCCCGCCTTCGTCACCGGCGCCCCCAACTGGATCGACCTCGGGACCCCCGATCTCGCCGCGGCCACCGCCTTCTACAACGGCCTCTTCGGCTGGGACATGGTGGCCGGCGGCCCCGAGACCGGTGGCTACGGGATGTACCAGCTGCGGGGCAGCACCGTCGCCGGTGTGATGACCGTGCCGGAGGACCAGGGGAAGCCCGCCTGGTCGGTGTACTTCCAGACCCCCGACGCGGACGCCACCGCGCGGACGGTCGAGCGGGCCGGGGGCACCGCCGCGTTTCCTCCGATGGACGTGCTCGACTACGGGCGCATGGGGGGCTTCACGGACAGCACCGGGGCGTACTTCGGCGTCTGGCAGCCCGGGACGAACACCGGCCTCGGCATGATCATGGAGCCGGGCGCGCTGGTCTGGTCCGAGTTGTACACCCCGGACGTCCCGGCGGCGGCCGCGTTCTTCCACACCGTCTTCGGCTGGCAGACCGACGACATGTCGTATCCCGGCGGTACGTACACGATGATCCGGCCCGCCGGCAACGAGAACGCCGACTCCTCCTTCGGAGGGCTCGTGCCCCTCGACGCGGTCCCCAGCCAGTCCCAGGCGGGCCCGCACTGGCTGCCGTACTTCGCCGTGGAAGACGCCGACGCCACGGTCGCCGGCGCGGAACGCCTCGGCGGCCACGTCACCATGCCCGCCACGGACGTGCCGGAGGTCGGACGGATCGCCACCTTCGCCGACCCCGCGGGTGCGGCGTTCGCGGTGATCAAGCCGGCGCCCATGGGATAGGACGGACCGGGCCGGAGGAGCAACGGCAGGTCCCGGACCCGCCTGCTGTTGAACGATCGTTGATCACTTGTTTATCGCGACCGGGCACCGTGTGGCGCATGCCGATCAACACCGTGACCGACTCCGACGAGCTCGCCTGGCAGGAGACCGCGCTGTGCGCGCAAGCCGGGCCCGAGTTCTTCTTCCCGGCGCCGGGCAGCTCCACCCGCGAGGCCAAGCAGCTGTGCAACGCCTGCGAGGGCCGGGTGGCCTGCCTGGAGTACGCACTCGCCCACGACGAGCGCTTCGGCGTCTGGGGAGGGCTCTCCGAGAAGGAGCGGGACCGGCTGCGCAGAGGCCGGTCCGACCGCGGCTGAACACCGGGAGTGCGAAGCCGGTGCCGTCACGGGATCCGGAAGGGCTCGCCGTACACCTGCCACACCAGCGGCTTCTCCAGCCCGAGGTTTCCCTCGCGGAGGAAGACCCGCTGCGCTGTGTCGATCCGGGTCGTGTCGCGCTGCACCTTCCGGGCTCTGATCGCCGACCGGCTCTCGTCGAGGAAGGCGTCGAGGTACGCCGTCTCGTCGCCGCCCTCCGCGGCCGTGTCCGCCGAGGCCATCGCGGCGTCGCGGATGCCGTAGAAGCCGTCCGCCTCGACACCGGGCCCGTGCAGCACCATCGCGTCGTAATAGATGAACTGCCCCAGGGTGCCGAGGCCGTCCGACTTCGCCAGCCGGACCGCCGGATCGAAGTACAGCCTGTCGCGCGTCGTGTCCTGGGCCTTGCGGAAGGCCGGGTCCCCCGCGGCCCGGTGCCAGGCGTCGGTGAAGCCCGGATCCAGGCCCTCGTGCGAATCGGTGCCGTCCACCGCGCGCAGGGCGGGGAGGTACGTGGCCAGCGGATTGTCCGGATGCTCCTCGGTGTACGCCTCGACCAGTTGCAGCATGTCGTTCGTGCCGGAGCAGAAACCGATGATGCCGGCGGTGTAGCCGGCGCCGTCGCCGATGTCCTCGATCGCCCCGTACCGGCTCCGCCAGTCCAGGGTGGATGCCTCCGCGCTGGCCACCAGCCGGGAGGCGGTCTCCTTCATCGCCGGGGCCGCGAGGCCGGGCGGCAGGGTGTCGGTCTCGTCGGCGTGCTCGTCGGCCTGCGCGTCCGCGGCCGGCTTCGCCGTGCCGGTCTTTCCGGGCGCCTGCCGGACGGTGGGCGGCTCCGAGTCGCCACCGTTGAACAGGATCGAGGCGGCGATGGCGATCGGTGCACCGAAAAGAACAAGACGCGTCACTGGTTTCACCCGCCACAGAGTACGGTCAGTGAAGCTGTGGGGACAGCTTGGATGTGCTGTGGGGGTGGTGTGAACGCGCGGCGGCGGCGCACGCGGGGTGCGTGCGCCGCCGCCTTCGTCCGGCGGGTCGGGGAGCGGATCCCGAGCCCGGCCGGGCGGATGTGCCGAGCGGGTCAGCCCTGTGCGGCCCGGGCGGCCATACGGGCCTTGCGGGTCGCCAGCTTCTCGTCGAACTTCGCGGCCTCGCTGTCCAGGCCGTTCATGTACAGCCCGAGCTCCTCCTGAGCCTTGAGGCCCTCCGGGCCCAGGCCGTCGATGTCGAGGACCTTCAGGTAGCGCAGGACGGGCTGGATCACGTCGTCGTGGTGGATCCGCATGTTGTAGATCTCGCCGATCGCCATCTGCGCGGCGGCCCGCTCGAAGCCGGGCATGCCGTGTCCGGGCATCCGGAAGTTGACGACGACGTCGCGCACGGACTGCATCGTGAGGTCCGGGGCGAGCTCGAAGGCCGCGCCGAGCAGGTTGCGGTAGAAGACCATGTGCAGGTTCTCGTCGGTCGCGATCCGCGCCAGCATCCGGTCGCAGACGGGGTCACCCGACTGGTGGCCGGTGTTGCGGTGCGAGACGCGGGTCGCGAGCTCCTGGAAGGCCACGTACGCCACGGAGTGCAGCATGGAGTGGCGGTTGTCGGACTCGAAGCCCTCCGCCATGTGTGCCATGCGGAACTGCTCCAGCTTGTCCGGGTCCACGGCGCGCGAGGTGAGCAGGTAGTCGCGCATCACGATGCCGTGCCTGCCCTCCTCGGCGGTCCAGCGGTGCACCCAGGTGCCCCAGGCGCCGTCGCGGCCGAAGAGGGAGGCGATCTCGTGGTGGTAGCTGGGGAGGTTGTCCTCGGTCAGCAGGTTCACGACGAGGGCGATACGTCCGATGTCGGTGACCTTGGACTGGCCGGTCTCCCACGCCTCTCCGTCCTCGAAGAGGCCGGGGAAGTTACGGCCGTCGGAGAACGGCACGTACTCGTGGGGCATCCAGTCCTTGGCGACCTTGAGATGGCGGTTGAGTTCCTTCTCCACCACCTCTTCCAGCGCGTAGAGCAGCTGGGCGTCGGTCCACGCCTTCGAACTGCCTGTGTGGGGAGAGGTGATCGTCACGGGGGCTCCTGGGGACGGGAGAATTACCTACGGCTTCGTAGGTTACGTGACCGTAGGTTAAGGCGGCAGTAAGGCCGCGGCCAAGCCCGGTCCTCGCGGCATGTGCTCACACACCGTTATCCACGCAGGTCATGAGGATCTTCGGGGGACAAGTCAGGCTCCCGCACCCCCGGCTCCCGGCAGCTGCCCGGGGGCGGTGTCCCGGAGCCCGTCCTCGTCCAGCAGCAGCCACCGGGTGATCCCCAGCGACTTCAGGAACGCCATGTCATGGCTCGCCACGATCAGCGCTCCCTGGTACGCCGCCAGCGCCGACGTCAGACGGTGCACACCGGACAGATCGAGGCTGTTCGTCGGCTCGTCCAGCATCAGCAGCCGGGGCGCCGGGTCGGCCGGCAGCAGCGCCGCGAGCGTCGCCCGGAGACGTTCGCCGCCCGACAGCGTCCCGGCGGGGCGGTCCGCGCGCCCGCCCTTGAAGAGGAAGTGTGCCAGCCGGGCCCGGATGCCGTTGTCCGTGGTGCGGGGCGAGAGACGGGCCACGTTGTCCACCAGCGACAGGGCGTCGTCGAGGACGTCGAGACGCTGCGGCAGGAATCCCACCGGGACCTGGGCGGTGGCCTCACCGGACACCGGGTCCAGCTCGCCCGCGATCGTACGCAGCAGTGTCGTCTTCCCCGCCCCGTTGCGGCCGACCAGCGCGATCCGCTCCGGACCGCGGAGCTCCCACTCGCCCGGCACCCGCGCCCCGTGAGCGAGTTCGAGCTCGCGCAGCAGCAGCACGTCGCTGCCCGGGTGCACCTTTGTGTGCGGCAACTCGATCCGGATGGCCTCGTCGTCCCGCACCGCGTCGACCGCCTCGTCGAGGCGTTCCTCCGCGTCCGCCAGCCGTTCGGTGTGCATGATGCGGTGCTTGCCGGCCGACTCCTGGGCGGTCTGCTTGCGCTGGCCCATCACGGCCTTCGGCTCGCGCTTGGTGTCCCACATCTTCTGCCCGTACCGCCTGCGCCGGGCCAGCTTGACGTGGGCGTCGGCGAGTTCGCGCCGCTGCCGCCGAACGTCGGCCTCCGCGACCCGCACCAGGCGCTCGGCCGCCTCCTGCTCCACGGCCAGCGCCTGCTCGTACGCCGACAGGTTGCCGCCGTACCAGGTGACCGCGCCGTCGCGCAGATCCGCGATGCGGTCCACCCGCTCCAGCAGTTCCCGGTCATGACTGACCACGACCAGCACACCCGTCCAGGCGTCGACCGCGTCGTACAGCTGCCCGCGGGCGTACAGATCGAGGTTGTTGGTCGGCTCGTCCAGCAGCAGGACGGCAGGGCGCGCCAGCAACAGGGCGGCCAGGCGCAGCAGCACGCACTCACCACCGGACAGCTCGCCGACGGTCCGGTCGAGACCGATGGCGGACAGGCCCAGCTGGTCGAGCACCGCCCGGGCGCGCTCCTCGACGTCCCAGTCGTCCCCCACCGCGGCGAAGTGCTCCTCCCGGGCATCGCCCGCCTCGATGGCGTGGAGCGCCGCCCGCGTCGCGGAGACACCCAGGACCTCGTCCACCCGCAGAGCGACGTCCAGGACGAGGTCCTGCGGGAGGTAGCCGATGTCACCGGCCGTGCCGATGCGTCCGGCCGTCGGCGTGAGCTCACCGGCGATCAGCCGCAACAGAGTGGATTTCCCACAGCCGTTGAGACCGATGAGCCCGGTCCGGCCGGGGCCTACGGCCAGTTGGAAGTCATCGAAGACCTCGCTCCCGTCGGGCCAGGCGAACGACAGTGAGGTGCAGTGAATATGCGTGGTGGATGCAGGCACGATGGCCTCCCGGCTGCGTCGAGGAATCACGGAGAACGGCTCGGACACCGGTGTCACGCAGGGCACGCGTGCGGCAGGGCACGCGGCGCGGAACGCGGACACCTCAGATGTGGAGCAACGTCCTTCTCCGATCCGACGACAACAGGGCGTCGACGACGCTACGAGCCCGCCCGTGGCCACGCAACCGGATTCCGGCGGCGCTTCAGGAGAGCGGGCCGCTGTCTCAGGCGGACCCGCCCAGCAGATCGCTCAGACCGCCGTCCAGGTCCATGAAGCGGTACTCGTCCCCCGCGGGGACCAGCTCCTGCGCCCGCTTGAGGAAGCGCCGCAGCTCGGACGTCCGGACATGGACCATGGCGATGCCCTCGACCGCGTGGAACTCCAGCACCGTACGGTCGTAACCGAACGGCCGGACCCGGACGTCACCGAGGCCGGCCGGCGCGTCCATGCCGGTGGCGAGCAGCTCACGCGAGAACTCCCAGGACACCTCGGTGCCTTCGAGGGTCGCGGGTGCCGGGAACGCCATGCGGACGGCGAAGGGGTCCTTGCGGTCGTAGTGCAGTGTGGCGGGCAGAGTCTCCATACGCGGCGCGGACGCGACCATACGGGCCTGCACGGACTGCTCGATAACGCTGGACAAGACCTGCTCCCTCTCGCCTCGGACGAACGGTTCCCGGCAATGGAGTAGACGACGGAACGCCTCCATCCGTGCACCGGGAGGCGGCGTGAGCTGCGTCACCGCCCTGTCTCCTTCTGATCGACTGCCCCGTTCGGGGCGGCGCACCCTGGACGCGCCTCCACCGGTGGGTTAGCTTCCAGCGCCATGAGGCGCATCGGGAAGACGAGACGGCTGATCGCACCGCTCCTGTGCGGGGCGGCGGTGACCGCCGCACTGGCCGCGCCTTCGGCGCGGGCCACGCCGGCCGGGCACGAGGAGCGGGAGCCCGCATGGGCGCTCACCGCGACGGGCACGGACGCGCGCTTCCGCGGTCTCGCCGCCGTGGGCCGCGAGACCGCCTGGGCAGCAGGCTCCGGGGGCACGGTGCTGCGCACCACGGACGGAGGGCGGCACTGGCGCGATGTCTCGCCGGACGAGGCCGCCGGACTGGAGTTCCGGGACATCGAGGCCTTCGACCGGCGGCGGGCGGTGGCCCTGGCCATCGGTGAGGGCGAGGCGTCCCGGGTCTTCCGTACCGAGGACGGGGGCGCGACCTGGACCGAGTCCTTCCGCAACACCGACGCCCGCGCCTTCTACGACTGCCTGACCTTCTTCGACAGCCGTCACGGTCTCGCGATGAGCGACCCGGTGGACGGGAAGTTCCGCATCCTGTCGACCTCGGACGGCGGGCGCAACTGGCGGGTGCTGCCCGATGCCGGGATGCCCGCGGCGCAGCCCGGTGAGGCCGGGTTCGCGGCGAGCGGCCAGTGCCTCGTCAGCTCGGGCCGCACGGACGTCTGGCTCGCCACCGGCGGCGCGGCCGCCGCCCGGGTGCTGCACTCCGCCGACCGCGGCCTGACCTGGACGGAAGCCGGGGCGCACATCCCGGCGGGTGACCCGGCGCGGGGCGTGTTCGGCCTCGCCTTCCGGGACCGTACGCACGGCATCGCCGTCGGCGGCGACTACCGCGCGGACGAGGCGTCGCCGGACGCCGCGGCCGTCACCGGGGACGGTGGCCGGAGCTGGCGGAGCGCGCCCGCCCCGCCGCCCGCCTACCGCTCAGGCGTCGCCTGGCTGCCCCACGGCCGGAGCTCGGCGCTCGCCGTGGGGCCGACCGGCACCGACCTCACCAGGGACGGCGGGCGCACCTGGCGGACCGTGGACACCGGCTCGTACGACACGGTCGACTGCGCCCCGGGCGGCGGCTGCTGGGCCGCGGGCGAGCAGGGCCGGGTCGCGAGGCTGCGATAGCGGCCACCGTGGTGGACATCCCCATGGGCGGCGACGTCATGGTCACTCCCGGCGGTCCCGGCCGGGCGGCTGCTGCCGGTAGGGCGCCAGCGCTTCGGAGGTCTTCGTCGCAAGGAACTCCGTGATCCGGTAGGCGCACACCCCGTGTTCCGCGAAGGGGTCGGAGGCCGCGATCCTCTCGATCCCGGCGCGGTCCTCGCCCACCGCCAGGATCACACCTCCGTCGCGGGGGTTCTTACGCCCCGAGGCGATGAACACCCCGGCCGCGTACTGCGTGTCCAGCCAGGCCACGTGCTCCGTCATGAGGGCGTCGACACGCTCGACCGGGGCTGTGTAGGTCAACTCGAGTACGAACATGCCGGCAGGTTACCGGCTGCCTAGACTGACCGGTCATGACGACTTTCCGGATGCCCGCCGACGAGGCCGAAGCCCGCGCCGTGCAGGACGCGTTGCGGGCGCGCGTGGTGCTGGACGAGCCGGGGCCGCCGCCCGGCGGCGGCCGGGTCACCGGCGTCGACGTCGCGTACGACGACGAGCGCGACCTCGTCGTCGCGGCCGCCGTCGTCCTGGACGCGGCGACCCTGGACGTGATCGCCCGTTCCACCGCGAACGGCACGGTGACGTTTCCGTACGTTCCCGGACTTCTCGCCTTCCGCGAGATACCGGCTGTCCTCGCGGCACTGGAAGGCCTGCCGGTGGACCCGGGGCTCGTCGTATGCGACGGCTACGGGCGGGCGCACCCGCGCAGGTTCGGGCTGGCCAGCCATCTCGGCGTCCTCACCGGACTGCCGGTCATCGGCGTCGCGAAGAACCCCTTCACCTTCCGCTACGAACAACCCGGCCCCCGGCGAGGTGACTTCACCCCGCTCATGGACGGGGACGAGGAGGTGGGCAGGGCCCTGCGCACGCAGGACGAGACGAAACCCGTCTTCGTCTCCGTCGGTCATCGCACCGGCCTGGACAACGCCTGCGCCCATACGCTCGCGCTGGCACGTGACTTCCGCCAGCCGGAGACCACGCGCAGGGCGGACGCCCTCTGCCGGGCCGCCCTGAAGGAAGCGATCGGCTGAGGGAGGTCCGTGCCCGGGGATCTGTTGCCGACTGAGTACAAATACGGATGTTGTTTGTCGAACATCAGGGGCAGGCTGGTACACATGATCGACCACCACGCACCTCAGATGAGCACCGGAACCGTACGTCTCTCCCAGCGCGGCGTTGCCGTGGGCATGACCCTGGGCGTCCTCGCGGGCGCCGGCTGGACCGTGTCCATGGTCGTCACGCTGGCGTCCTGGATGCTCTGACCCACCTGCGCACGTCCGGGGCTCAGCGCACCGCCGCGACCCGGAAGCGCAGCCCGGCGGCCGTCAGCCGCTCCAGCAGTGCGTCGCCCATCGCCACGGCCGTCGTGACCTGACCCGACGTCGCCGGCAGGTCGTCGAGGGCGAGCGCCAGAGCCGCTTCGGCCAGCATCTTCGCCGTCTCGTCGTAGCCCGGGTCGCCGCCCGACACCTCCGTGCAGACCTGTCGGCCGCCGCCCTCCCCGATGAAGCGGACGGTGAACCAGCTCCGCCTCCTGCGCCGTTCGTCAGGTCCGGTGCCCGGAGCGACCCGGGTGGAGAGCCAGTCGCGCGCGGCGGGGATCTGGGCGGCCCCGGCCAGCAGGACCGTCGCCGCCGTGCCGCCGAGCGCCACCGGCAGGTGCTTCACCGAGGCGAAGTGCCGGTAGCGGAAGTCGGGGCCGTAGCGCTCCAGCCCTCGTGCGGACCGCTCCACCACACGAGGGTCCAGGGTCGGCAGCGGCAGCGCCCAGGTGCGGGTCTCCGGGCTGAAGTGCGGTGCTCCCTGCGGGGCGCGGGCCCTGCGGCCGACCAGGCGCGGTTCGTGCAGGCGCCGTTCACGCGCCGCCCGCGCCATCTGAGGGCCGCGGCCCATGGCGGTGAGCGCCGAGGCGAACGTACCGCCGGAGAAGACCGCGTTGGTGCGGACATAGCCGTCGACGGTGAGCGGCACTCCCTCGGGAAGCCGCTGGACCGTGAAGTAGGCACCCAGGTCGTGCGGTACGGAGTCGAAGCCGCAGGCGTGCACCAGGCGTGCCCCCGTCTCGCGGGCACGGGCGTCGTACCCCAGGTACATGCGGTCGACGAACTCCGCCTCCCCGGTGAGGTCGGTGTAGTCGGTCCCGGCCTCCGCGCACGCGGCGACCAGCTTCTCGCCGTACCAGACGTACGGCCCGACCGTGGACGCCACGACGTGCGTGGACCCGGCGAGTTCGCGCAGGGCGTCGGCATCGTCCGCGTCGGCCGTCAGCAGCGGCAGGTCCGCGCATCGAGGGTGACGTCCGGCGAGGCGCTCACGCAGCTGTTCCAGCTTGCCCCGGCTGCGGCCCGCCAGGGCCCAGCGGCAGCCGGCCGGCGCGTGTGCCGCGAGATATTCGGCCGTGAGCGCCCCGACGAAGCCGGTGGCTCCGAAAAGGACGACGTCATAGGGGCGTTCCGCCCCGTTCTGCCTGTTCATGAGTGCCTCCGTCTGCGCCGGCGCCGATGTGGCAGCCAGAGGGTAGCCGAGGCGATTGTCGTGCCGCGCGGCCGGGCGGGCTTCGATGCGAGAGGATCCGAAGGCAAAGACTAAGCGCTTGCTCGGCCAAAAGGGTTGTGCGGAGTACGGTCGGTTCTTAGCATCATCGATGTTACATCAGTTGTGTCACACCGCTGGGGGCTTGATGGCAACGACAGGACACAGGCCTCAGGGCCCGCTGACCGGCGTGCGCGTCGTCGAACTGGCGGGCATCGGCCCCGGCCCGTTCGCCGCGATGCTCCTCGCCGACCTCGGTGCCGACGTGGTGCGCGTCGACCGGCCCGGAGGTTCGGTCATCGGCATCGAGCCCGCCTTCGACCTCACCAACCGCAACAAGCGGTCGGTCCTCGTCGATCTGAAGGCGGAGGGCGGAGCCCGGCAGGTCCTCGACCTCGTCGAGCGCGCCGACGTCCTGATCGAGGGCTACCGGCCGGGCGTCGCCGAACGCCTCGGCGTCGGCCCGGACGCCTGCCTGGAACGCAATCCGCTGCTCGTCTACGGACGGATGACCGGCTGGGGCCAGGACGGACCGCTGGCCGGGCGGGCCGGACACGACATCGGCTACATCGCCCTCACCGGCACCCTGTCCATGATCGGCAGATCCGGCGAACCGCCCGCGGTCCCCGCCAACCTGGTCGGCGACTACGCGGGCGGCTCGCTCTACCTCGTCGTCGGCGTGCTCGCCGCCCTCCAGCACGCCCGTACACCCGGCGGGACCGGACAGGTCGTCGACGCGGCCATCGTCGACGGCGCGGCCCATCTCGCCACGATGATCCACGGCATGCTCGCGGCCGGCAGCTGGCAGGACCGGCGCGGCTCCAACCTCCTGGACGGCGGCTGCCCCTTCTACGGCTCCTACGAGACCTCCGACGGCGGCTACATGGCCGTCGGGGCCCTGGAACCACGCTTCTACGAGGAGTTCGCCGGGCTCCTCGGACTCGGGGAGGAAGCCCCCGACCGCAACGACCCCGGCCGCTGGGAGGAACTGCGCGCCCTGGTCACCGACCGGTTCAGCACCCGTACGCGCGCCGAGTGGACCGAGGTCTTCGAGGGGACGGACGCCTGTGTGGCCCCCGTCCTCTCGCTCCGTGAGGCACCCCGCCACCCCCACCTCGCCGCCCGCTCCACCTACGTGGAGCACAGCGGACTCACCCAGCCCGCCCCCGCGCCCCGCTTCTCCGCGACTCCCGTCTCCGTCCGCAGCGCACCCGCGCTGCCCGGAGCGGACACCGAGGCCGTCGCCGCGGACTGGGACCTGCCGGGCCTGCTGACCACCGGGAAGGAAAAGACCGGCTGATGGAACTCTCCCTGCAACTGAACTACGCGGGCGACCCGCGCGCCGCCTGCGACGAGGTCGCGGAACTCGAGTCCGCCGGCCTCGACGCCGTCTGGGTCGCCGAGGCGTACGGCTTCGACTCGCCCACCCTCATGGGATACCTGGCCGCCCGCACCGAACGCCTGAAGATCGGCGCGGCGATCCTCAACGTCTACTCCCGCACCCCCGCCCTCATCGCCCAGACCGGCGCCGGGCTCGACGCCGTGTCCGGCGGCCGCGCCCTGCTCGGCCTCGGCGCCTCGGGCCCGCAGGTCGTGGAGGGCTGGCACGGCAAGCCGTACGACCGGCCGCTCGGCCGGACCCGCGAGACCGTCGAGCTCTGCCGCCGGATCTGGCGCCGTGAGGTCATCGACCACCACGGCATCACCGACATGCCCCTGCCGAAGGAGAAGGGCGGCAAGCTCGGCAAGCCGCTGAAGATCCTCACCCGGCCGGTGCGCGACACCATTCCCCTCTACGTCGCCTCGCTGGGCCCGGCCAACGTCCGGCTGACCGCCGAGGTCGCCGACGGCTGGCTGCCCAGCCTCTACATCCCGGAGAAGGCCCAGCAGGTCTGGGGTACGGCACTCGCCGAAGGCAAGGCGAAGCGTGACCCCTCGCTCGGCCCCCTGCAGACCGTCGCGGGCGGCCTGCTGGCCATCGGTGACGACGCCGCCGCCGTCCGGGACCTCGCCCGGCCGCAGATCGCGCTGTACGTGGGCGGCATGGGCGCGCCCGGCAAGAACTTCTACAACGACCTCGCCGTGGCCTACGGCTACGGGAAGGAGGCCGCCACCATCCAGGAGCTCTACCTCTCCGGGAGGAAGAAGGAGGCCGAGGCGGCCGTCCCGGATGAGTTCTGCGAGCTCATGACGCTCTGCGGCCCCGAGGGGTACGTACGCGACCGCGTCGAGGCCTTCCGCGAGGCCGGCGTCACCATGCTCGACGTCACCCCTGTCGGCCCCGAGCCGGCGCGGCTGATCTCCACCGTCAAGAACTGGCTCCAGGGGGCTTGAAGTGCAGCGGCAGATCTTCACCGAAGAGCACGACGCGTTCCGCGAGACCGTCCGCACCTTCCTCGCCAAGGAGGTACTCCCGCACTACGAGCAGTGGGAGAAGGACGGCATCGTCTCCCGCGAGGCCTGGCTCGCCGCCGGCCGCCAGGGGCTGCTCGGCCTCGCCGTCCCCGAGGAGTACGGGGGCGGCGGCAACGCCGACTTCCGCTACAGCGCCGTACTGGCCGAGGAGTTCACCCGGGCCGGGGTGTCCGGGCTGGCGCTCGGCCTGCACAACGACATCATCGGCCCTTACCTCACCGGCCTCGCCACCGAGGAGCAGAAGCGGCGCTGGCTGCCGGGCTTCTGCAGCGGCGAGAACATCACCGCCATCGCCATGACGGAACCCGGCGCGGGCTCCGACCTCCAGGGCATCCGCACGAGCGCCGAGGACAAGGGCGACCACTGGCTCCTCAACGGCTCGAAGACCTTCATCTCCAACGGCATCCTCGCCGACCTGGTGATCGTCGTCGCCAAGACCTCCCCCGAGGGCGGTGCGAAGGGGCTCTCGCTGCTCGTCGTCGAGCGCGGCGCCGAGGGCTTCGAGCGGGGACGCAACCTCGACAAGATCGGACAGAAGTCGCAGGACACCGCCGAACTGTTCTTCGACGACGTACGCGTCCCCAAGGAGAACCTCCTCGGCGAGCTCGACGGCGCGTTCATCCACCTCATGACCAACCTGGCCCAGGAACGGATGGGCATAGCGGTCGCCGGGATCGCCGCCGCCGAACACCTCCTGGAGATCACCACTCAGTACGTCAAGGAGCGCGAGGCCTTCGGACGCCCGCTCTCCAAGCTCCAGCACATCCGCTTCGAGATCGCCGAGATGGCCACCGAGTGCGCCGTCACCCGGGCCTTCCTCGACCGGTGCATCGTCGACCACTCCGAGGGGACGCTCGACGCCGTCCACGCCTCGATGGCCAAGTGGTGGGCCACCGAACTGCAGAAGCGCGTCGCCGACCGCTGCCTCCAACTCCACGGCGGCTACGGCTACATGACGGAGTACCGGGTCGCCAAGGCATTCACCGACGGCCGCATCCAGACCATCTACGGCGGGACGACCGAGATCATGAAGGAGATCATCGGCCGCTCGCTGCTCTCCTGACCGCCCCGCCCCGCACCGAACCCGAAAGGCAGCTGCCTTGAGTACCGAAGCATTCGTCTACGACGCCATCCGCACCCCGCGCGGCCGCGGCAAGGCCAACGGCGCCCTGCACGGCACCAAGCCGATCGACCTCGTCGTCGGCCTCATCCACGAGATCCGCGACCGCTTCCCCGGCCTCGACCCGGCGGCCATCGACGACATCGTCCTCGGCGTCGTCAGCCCGCTCGGTGACCAGGGCTCCGACATCGCGCGGATCGCCGCGATCGCGGCGGGACTCCCGGACTCCGTCGCGGGCGTACAGGAGAACCGCTTCTGTGCCTCCGGTCTGGAGGCCGTCAACCTCGCCGCGGCCAAGGTGCGTTCCGGCTGGGAGGACCTCGTCCTGGCCGGTGGCGTCGAATCGATGTCCCGGGTGCCCATGGGTTCCGACGGCGGCGCCTGGGCCATGGACCCGATGACCAGCTTCGAGACCGGCTTCGCCCCGCAGGGCATCGGAGCCGACCTCATCGCCACCATCGAGGGCTTCTCGCGGCGCGACGTCGACGAGTACGCCGCCCTGTCGCAGGAGCGCGCCGCGATCGCCTGGAAGGAGGAGCGCTTCGCCCGCTCCGTCGTCCCGGTCAGGGACCGCAACGGTCTGCTCGTCCTCGACCACGACGAGCACATGCGCCCCGGCACGACCGCCGACTCCCTCGCCTCGCTCAAGCCGTCCTTCGCGACGATCGGCGAGATGGGCGGCTTCGACGCGGTGGCCCTCCAGAAGTACCACTGGGTCGAGAAGATCGACCACGTCCACCACGCGGGCAACTCCTCCGGGATCGTGGACGGCGCGGCCCTCGTCGCGATCGGCTCGAAGGAGACCGGCGAGCGCTACGGCCTCACCCCCCGCGCGCGGATCGTCTCCGCCGCCGTGTCCGGCTCCGAGCCGACCATCATGCTCACCGGGCCTGCCCCCGCCACCCGCAAGGCACTGGCCAAGGCCGGGCTCACCATCGACGACATCGACCTCGTCGAGATCAACGAGGCCTTCGCCGGAGTCGTCCTGCGCTTCGCCAAGGACATGGGCCTGAGCCTCGACAAGGTCAACGTCAACGGCGGCGCCATCGCGCTCGGCCACCCGCTCGGCGCGACCGGCGCGATGATCCTCGGCACCCTCGTCGACGAACTGGAGCGGCAGGACAAGCGCTACGGCCTCGCCACCCTCTGTGTCGGCGGCGGCATGGGCGTCGCCACCGTCATCGAGCGTCTCTGACCGTCCCCCCGGCCATCCCTGCCTACGGAGAAGACAAGCAATGACCGAGAGCACGACCATCCGCTGGGAACAGGACGAGACCGGCGTCGTCACCCTCGTACTCGACGACCCCAACCAGTCCGCCAACACCATGAACCAGGGCTTCAAGGAGTCCATCGCGGCCGTCGCCGAGCGCGCCGAGGCCGAGAAGGACTCCATCCGGGGCATCATCTACACCTCCGCCAAGAAGACCTTCTTCGCGGGCGGCGACCTCAAGGACATGATCAGGATCGGTCCCGAGAACGCCCAGGCGGCGTTCGACGCCGGAACCGCCATCAAGAACTCCCTGCGCCGCATCGAGACCCTCGGCAAGCCGGTCGTCGCCGCCGTCAACGGCGCCGCGCTCGGCGGCGGCTACGAGATCGCGCTCGCCGCCCACCACCGCATCGCCCTGGACGCCCCCGGCTCCCGTATCGGCCTGCCCGAGGTCACCCTCGGCCTGCTGCCGGCCGGCGGTGGTGTGACCCGCACCGTACGGCTGATGGGCGTCACCGACGCGCTGCTGAAGGTCCTCCTCCAGGGCACCCAGTACACCCCGCAGCGGGCCCTGGAGAACGGCCTCGTGCACGAGGTCGCCGCCACCCGTGAGGAGATGCTCGACAAGGCCCGCGCCTTCATCGACGCCCACCCCGAGTCGCAGCAGCCCTGGGACGTCAAGGGCTACCGGATCCCCGGCGGCACCCCGTCCCACCCGAAGTTCGCGGCCAACCTGCCGGCCTTCCCCGCCAACCTGAAGAAGCAGTTGGCGGGCGCGCCCATGCCCGCACCCCGCAACATCATGGCCGCGGCCGTCGAAGGATCGCAGGTCGACTTCGAGACGGCACAGACCATCGAGGCCCGCTACTTCACCGAGCTGGTCACCGGCCAGGTCGCCAAGAACATGATCCAGGCCTTCTTCTTCGACCTCCAGGCCGTCAACTCCGGCGCCAGCCGCCCGGCGGGCGTAGCGGAGCGTCAGGTCCGCAAGGTCGCCGTCCTCGGCGCCGGGATGATGGGCGCGGGCATCGCCTACTCCTGCGCCCGCGCCGGCATCGAGGTCGTCCTCAAGGACGTGTCCACGGAGGCGGCCGCCAAGGGCAAGGCATACAGCGAGAAACTCCTCGCCAAGGCGCTGTCCCGGGGCCGTACGACCGAGGCGAAGCGGGACGAGCTGCTGGCCCGCATCACCCCGACCGGGGACCCGGCCGACCTCGCGGGCTGCGACGCCGTGATCGAGGCGGTCTTCGAGGACACCACGCTCAAGCACAAGGTGTTCCAGGAGATCCAGGACATCGTCGACCCCGACGCGCTGCTCTGCTCCAACACCTCGACGCTGCCCATCACCGCGCTCGCCGAAGGGGTCACCCGCCCGGCGGACTTCATCGGGCTGCACTTCTTCTCGCCCGTCGACAAGATGCCGCTCGTCGAGATCATCAAGGGCGAGAAGACCGGCGACGAGGCCCTGGCACGCGCCTTCGACCTGGTGCGCCGGATCAAGAAGACCCCGATCGTCGTCAACGACTCGCGCGGCTTCTTCACCTCACGCGTCATCGGCCACTTCATCAACGAGGGCGTCGCCATGGTCGGCGAGGGCGCCGAGCCGGCGTCGGTCGAGCAGGCCGCGGCGCAGGCCGGCTACCCGGCCAAGGTGCTCTCCCTCATGGACGAGCTGACGCTCACCCTGCCCCGCAAGATCCGCGTCGAGACCCGGCGTGCCGTCGAGGAGGCGGGCGGCACCTGGGCCACGCACCCCGCGGACGAGGTGGTCGACCGGATGGTCGACGAGTTCGGACGGCCGGGACGCAGCGGGGGAGCCGGGTTCTACGAGTACGGCGAGGACGGCAGGCGCGGAGCGCTCTGGCCGGGGCTGCGCGAGCACTTCACGAAGCCCGGCACCGACATCCCCTTCGAGGACATGAAGGAGCGGATGCTCTTCTCCGAGGCGCTGGACAGTGTCCGCTGTCTGGAGGAGAACGTCCTGATGACCGTCGCCGACGCCAACATCGGCTCCATCATGGGCATCGGCTTCCCGGCGTGGACCGGTGGCGTGCTCCAGTACATCAACGGCTACGAGGGCGGCCTGCCCGGCTTCGTGGCGCGCGCCCGGCAGCTGGCCGAACGGTACGGAGACCGTTTCCTGCCGTCCGCGTACCTCGTGGAGAAGGCCGAGAAGGGCGAGACCTTCCACGACTGACGGCCGCCCCACGGGCCGCGTTCACCTCTCCTCGCTCGCGGTGAACGCGGCCCGCAGCTCCTCCTTCAGCGACCGCTGGAAGGCCGTCAGCAGGGCTTGGAGCACCATCGGCTGCATATGGGCCGAGAGCGACTTCATCGCCTTCACGTGTTCCGGGTCCGACTCCCGCTCCCGGTAGGGATTCCACACCTCGTCCCGGAACAGCCGCGTCAGTTCGTGTGCGGCCGACCGGGTGTGCTCCAGCAGGACCGTGCGCGCCGCCAGGATCGTCTCGTGGGCGATCGGCACGTCAAGGAGCTCCACCCCGAGCCGCAGCAGGCCCGGGTCCACCTGGAAGGGCGCCTCGGGCTTCCCGGGGCGCTCCAGAACGCCCATGGCACCCAGCCGGTCCACGTCCTGCTCGCTGAGGGGCCGGCCCGCCCGGCGCTCCAGCTCCGCGCGCTCCATGTCCTCGGCCGCGTCCGGCGCCCAGGACGCCACCAGGGCGCGGTGGATGGCCAGGTCCTGCGCGCTCAGGTCCGGCGGCAGCTGCTGGAGGTAGCGCTCGATGGCGGCCAGCGTCATGCCCTGGTGCTGGAGCTCCTCGATGAGGGCCAGCCGGGACAGGTGGTCGTGCCCGTAGTGCCCGACGCGCCGGGGCCCGATCACCGGCGGGGGCAGCAGACCCCTGGTGCTGTAGAAGCGCACGGTGCGCACGGTGACTCCCGCGCGCGCCGCCAGTTCGTCGACGGTCAGCGTCGGCTCGTCGGTCCCGGGTGCCATGGCTGCTCCTTGTCGCGGGCAGGCCCGTCCTGCCGGGCCTGGGTCGATCAGTGGAACAGTATTGCTGTATCACTACTGTTGTGAAAGTGCCGCACGGCAGGGATCGCACCGGCGGCGTTGTACCAATCAGGTGCAACAGTGTTGCTGTCTCACCAGTGGTGTGAAAGTCTCCGGCACCATCGAAGCGCCTCATTCCTCCGGTGCGGGCCCGTGCGGCCCGGCCGACGGCAACAGGAGACGGCCGTGACCACGATCCTGCGAGTCCCCACCGAGACCGACCGGCTCACCCTGCCGGCCCTGCTGGCACGCAACGCCGAGGACCACGGTGACCTGCCCGCCCTCTCCTGGCGGAGCCCGGACAGCGGCGACGGATGGACCACCCTCACCTGGCGGGAGGTGCGCCACGAGACCGCGGTGCTCGCCGCCGGGTACGCCGCCCAGGGCGTCGCGCGCGGCCGGCAGGTCCTCATGATGATGGGCAACCGCCCCGAACACTGGCTCAGCGACCTGGCCCTCACGCACCTCGGCGCGGTGCCGGTCACCGTGTACGGCACCGCCGCCCCCGAGCAGATCGCGCACATCGCCCGGCACAGCGGTGCCCGGCTGGCGGTCGTCGAAGGGGCGCGGGAACGCGCCCGCTGGCAGCCCCTCCTCGCGGACGCCACCGTCCCCCTGGAGGCGCTGCTCGTCGTGGAGCCGGAGGACGCCGACGACCGGACGTACGCCTCCCTGTACGCGACCGGGCAACAGGTCTACGACGAGGAGCGGTTCGAGGCGGCCTGGCAGGCCTCCCGGGCCGACGACCCCCTCACGGTCGTCTACACCTCGGGCACCACCGGCGACCCGAAGGCGGTGCCCCTCACCCACCGCAGCGTGGTCGTCAACGCGCTGGCCCTGGACCGGGTGGTGGAGCTTCCGGACCATGTCGCGCACATCTGCTACCTTCCGTTCGCCCACATCGCCGAGCGGATGCTGGGCATCTACCTGCCGGTCTTCCGCGCCTCGCACGTCCATCTCTGCGCCGACACCGCGGCCGTCGCGGCCACCGCGCGCGACCTGCACCCCGCCCAGTTCTTCGGCGTTCCCCGGGTGTGGGAGAAGCTCGCCGCGTCCGTGAAGGCCGCGCTCGCCACCCTGTCCGAGGAGCAGCGGGCCGCCATCGAGGCGGCCGGGGACACCGCCCGCGAGCACGTGGCCTTCCGTGAGCGGGGCGAACAGCCGCCCGCGGAGCTGGAGAGCGCCTACCGCCGCGTCAAGGCGACGGTCCTCGACCCGGTGCTCTCCCTCGCCGGCTTCGAGCGGCTGGTGTGGACGGCCAGCGCCTCCGCGCCCATGCCGCTGGACGTGGTGCGTTTCTGGGCAGGCTTCGGCATCGTCGTCATGGACGCCTGGGGGCTCACCGAGACGGTCGGCGTGTTCACCACCAACAGCCCCTCCGGGTTCCGCCTCGGCTCGGTCGGCAGGCCGCTGGACGGGCTGGAACTGAGGATCGCCGAGGACGGCGAGATCCTGGTCCGGGGCGAGACGGTGTTCGCGGGGTACCTGCGCGCCGACGGGACCGTGGACCGGGCGCTCGACGCCGACGGGTGGTTCCCGACCGGGGACATCGGGCGGATCGACGACGACGGCTACCTGTGGCTCACCGACCGAAAGAAGGAAATGATCATCACCTCGACCGGGAAGAACGTCTCCCCGGCCCTGGTGGAGAACGCCCTCAAGGAACACCCGCTGATCGGCCAGGCGTTCGTCCACGGCGACGGACACTCCTACCTGGTGGCACTCCTCGTCCTGGACGCGGAGACGGCACCCGCCTGGGCGGCGGCCCGGGGAATCGAGGCCGGTGAGGACATGGCGGCGCTCGCCGCCCACCCCGCCGTACGCGCGGAGGTGGACCGCGCCGTCCAGGCAGCCAACGCCCGGCTGAACCGCACCGAGCAGGTCAAACGCCACCGGCTGCTGGCCAGGGAGTGGGGTCCCCACACCGGCGAGCTGACCCCCTCGCTGAAGCTGCGCCGCCGCGTCGTACGCGAGCAGTACGCAAAGGTGCTGGACGCACTCCACGAGGAGAGCGGCACCTGATCCGGGGCCGGCTGTCGGTGGGGGAACGTACGGTGAGGACATGTCGGGGATCACCTACGTACAGGGCGACGCCACCAGCCCCCGGGGCAAGGGCGTCAAGCTGATCGTGCACTGCTGCAACGACCTGGGCGGCTGGGGAAAGGGCTTCGTCCTGGCCCTCTCCCGCCGCTGGCCCGAGCCGGAGGCCGCCTACCGCCGCTGGCACCGCGAGCGCGCGGCCAACGACTTCGGCCTGGGTGCCGTGCAGTTCGTGCAGGCCGGCCCGTACACCTGGGTGGCGAATCTGGTCGGGCAGCGGGGGATACGCACCGGCAGCAAAGGCGTGCCGGTGCGTTACGAGGCGATCGACGCCGGCTTGGACAAGGTGGCCGCCAGGGCGGCCGAGCTGGGCGCGTCGGTCCACATGCCGAGGATCGGCTGCGGGCTGGCGGGCGGCACCTGGTCCCGCGTCGAGCCGCTCCTCACCGACCGGCTGGTGAGCCGCGGTATCGAGGTGACGGTGTACGACTTCGGCTGAGTGCCGCCCGCGTGGTGCCCTACAGGCCGTAGCTCCTGCCGATGATGTCGCGCTGGATCTCGCTCGTGCCGCCGTAGACGGTCGACACGACCGCCGCCCGCAGATGCCGCTCCATGTCGTACTCCGTCGCGTAGCCGTAGCCGCCCATCATCTGCATGCCCTCCAGAGCCGCGTGCCGCGCCGTCTCGGTGGCCTTGAGCTTCGCCATCGAGGCCTCGCGGGGGAAGAGCCGCTCCGGCTCGGCGTCGCAGGCAGCCGCCACGTGGAAGACCAATAGCCGGGCGCACTCGATCTCCGTCGCCAGGTCGGCCAGCCGGTGCCGCAGCGCCTGGAAGGAGCCGACCGGGCGGCCGAACTGCTCGCGTCCCCGCACATACGCGACGGTGTCCTCCAGGATCCGCTCCGCCAGACCCAGCATGTTCGCCGCCAGGAAGAGCCGCTCCGCGTCGAGACCGGCCATCAGCTGGGTCCAGGCGCGGTCGGCCGTGCCCACCACCGCGTCGGCCGGCAGCGAGACATCGGTGAGGAAGACGTCGTTGACCTCGCGGCCCCCCATCGTCTCGATGGGCCGGATCTCGATCCCGGGCGTCCCGGCAGGGACATGGAACATGGTCAGCCCCTCGTGCTTCGCTCCGCTCGCGTCCGTGCGGGCGACCAGCAGGATGTGCTCGGCCAGATGCGCGTTGGAGATCCAGGTCTTGTGACCGTTGACCAGCCAGCGCCCGTCCGGCGACCGTTCGGCCCGGCACCGCAGCGCCGCCACGTCGGAACCGGCCTCCGGCTCCGACATCGCGATGGACAGCACCTGGCCGTCCACCGCACCACCGATCGCCGCCTTGCACTGGGCCTCGCTGCCGAAACGCTCGTACGCCTTCGCCGTGATCACCGAGGTGATGAACCCGCCCGCCGGTACCAGGCCACGCGCCGTCTCCCGGAGGAAGAGGCAGGCATCCGTCATCCCGCCGCCCGAGCCGCCGTAGGCCTCGGGCAGGCACACGCCGAGCCAGCCCAGCTCCGCCAGCCGGGCGTACAGGGACGGCGCGTGCGGGCCGCCGGTCTCCGCCGCCAGCGCGTCGCGCTGCTCGCGCGTGCCGCACTCGCGCCGGGCGAAGTCGCGCAGGGCGCCGACGAAGGCCCGCTGCTCGGCGGAGACCGAGCGGGGGAGAGCGTGGTCGGTGGACATGGAAGCCTCCAGGGGGAGTCACAGGGGGAGTTGCGGGGGCAAGCGCGGAGGAGAGTTACAAAGAACCGGATCGGATAGCTTTGTCGCGTTGTCGATATGGTTGAGTGGTCACGACGGACGGAGAGGGCTCATGGCGGCACCGGGTACCGACGACGCACTGCTGGCCGGGGCGCTCGGCGGGACACCACCGTCCGACGCGCTGAGCGAGCAGATCCTGGACGCCGCACGCGAGCAGTTCATGACCTTCGGACTGCGCCGATCGACCGTCGACGACGTCGCCAAGCGGGCCAAGGTCTCGCGGGTCACCGTGTACCGCCGGATCGGCAACAAGGACAGCCTGGTCTCGGCCTGCCTGCTGCGGGAGTACCGCAGATTCGTCGTGGACGTGGACAAGGCGGTGGCCGCGCTGCCCACCATGGAGGAGCGGCTCGTCGCCGGCTTCGTCGCCGTCCTCAAGCACATCCGTGAACATCCCCTGGTGGGCGGGTTGCTGCGGCTGGAGCCGGAGATCATGCTCCCCTTCCTCACGCTGGAGAGCGGCCCCGCCCTCCGCGCGATGCGCGGATATCTGGCCGACCGGCTCCGCCACGCCCAGCGTGCCGAAGGGCGGCCGGAGACGGACACGACACCGGTCGCCGAACTGATGGTGCGGATCACGGTCTCCTTCCTCCTCAACCCGGTGAGCTGCTTCGAGCTGGACGACGACGAGCAGGTGCGCACGTTCGCGCGGCGCTATCTGGTGCCGCTGCTCGGCGCCGGCTGACCACCCTCAGAACCGGGCGTGCAGTTTCCTTCCCAGCTCGACAGCCCGGGCGACCTTCTCCCGGGGCGTCGCGAACGACGTGAGGTCCACCGCCGGTGCGAACCGGCGTACGGTGACCGAGTGAGGCGCCGCGAAGGACCGCAGCCCCTCCTCACCGTGGATCCGTCCGTAGCCCGACTCGCCCGCGCCGCCGAACGGCAGAGAGGGGACCGCGGCGAAGCCCAGCACCGAGTTCACCGACACGGCGCCGGAGCCGAGGCGTCCGGCCAGCGCGATCCCGGCCGCCCGGGAGCGGGTGAAGACGGCCGCGCCCAGGGAGTACGCCGACGCGTTGGCCCGCTCCACGGCCTCGTCCATGTCGCGCACCGGGTTCACCACCACGACCGGGCCGAAGGTCTCCCGCGTCACGGCCGGTGAGTCCTCCGGCACCCTCGAAAGGACCACCGGCCCGAGCGCGCCGCCCCCCAGGGCGTCGGGCCCACCCAGTTCGGCGGTGCCGCCGTCCACCAGGGCCTGCTTCACATGGTGCTCCACCACCCCCAGCTGGGACGGCAGGGTGAGCGGGCCGTAGGCGACTCCCGGCACCAGCGCCCGCGCACGGCTCACGACGCGCGCGCACAGGGCCTCGTGCACCGAGGCCACCGCGTACACCCGCTCCACACCGGCGCAGGTCTGGCCCGCGTTGCTCATCGCGCCCCAGACGATCGCGTCGGCAGCCGCGTCCAGATCGGCGTCCGCCGCGACCAGCACCGCGTCCTTGCCCCCGCACTCGGCGAGCAGCGGTGTGAGCGTGGCCGCGCACGCGGCGGCGACCTTGCGGGCGGTGCCGGGCGAGCCGGTGAAGGCGACCTTGTCCACGCCGGACGGCCCTTCCGCGCCGGCCAGGGCGGCCCCGGTGGAGCCAGGTCCGGTGACCGCCCGCAACAGCCCCGCGTGGTCAGGGACGGCCTCCCCGAAGCTCCGGGCCAGCAGTACCCCCACCCCGGGCGTGAGTTCGGACGGTTTGAACACCACGGCGTTGCCCGCCGCGAGGGCGTAGCCGATCGAGCCCATCGGTGTGTAGAGCGGGTAGTTCCACGGCCCGATCACGCCGATCACCCCGAGTGGGCGGTAGGCCAGCAGCGCCCGCTGATGGACCGACAGCAGGCCGGACGAGACCCGCCGGCTGCCCAGCACCCGGCGGGCGTTGCGGGCCGCCCAGTCCAGATGGACCACCGTCAGCAGCACCTCGGAGCGGGCGTCCAGCACCGGTTTGCCGGTCTCCGTCGAGATCAACTCGGCGAACTCTTCGGCGCGGCGCGCCAGTTCGCGCTTCCAGCGCAGGAGCGACGCGCGCCGCTCACGCGCCCCGAGCGCCGCCCAGGCGCGGCCGGCACTCCTGGCCTGCGCCACCGCGGCGCGGATCTCCTCGATGCCGTGCACCGCGGGGTCTGTTCCGGTCGTCATGACTTCTCCGTCGGCAGTGGTTCCAGCGGGCGGCTCTGCGCCCAGTGCGGTCCGAGGTCGTCGAGCTGGTACCCGAAGGGGTAGCTGCGCGGCCGGGGGCGGGAAGGCAGCCACCGGGGCCGCGCGGGCAGCAGCCGTACGCCGTGCGAGCGGGCGTGCACCAGGCGGTCCGCCGCCGACCGCACCCACCGCGGCTGCTCCGGGAAGCCCAGGGCCCGCAGCAGCGGCTCGTCCAGCAGGGCCAGCGAGAACCTGGCCACCCACGGGCGCAGCGGGGCCGGGTACCAGGCGGCCATGACCCGGAAGGTGGCGTTGGCGACGCGCCGGTTCGCCGGGTCGTACGCGAACATGCGGGTCTCGTAGGAGTCGAGCAGCTCCTCGAACCCCTCATAGGTGGCGGGTGCGCCCTCGATGCCCATCATGGCCGCCATCCGCCGCCCCACCTCGGCCAGTGCCGCCGCCTCCTGCGCGCACAGGGGCCGCCACCCGAACCGGTCGATCCAGCGTTTGGGTCCGACGACCGTGGTGGCCAGCACATAGAGATAGTCCTCGTTCGGGATGCGGTACTTGCCGTGGATCCGGTTGAGGTGGCGGGCCGCGGCCCTGGCGCGCTCCGAATCGAAGCCCTCGGCCGCCATCTCGTATCCGAACAGCACGGTGTCGTCGTAGCGCTTCTGGCCGTTGCGCTCGAACTCCTGGGTGCGGTCGAGCAGCACGGAGATCCTCGGAACCCCGTAGTCGCGCAGGAAGGCGACGCTGATGCCCTGCCGGTAGTCCCAGGGGAACTCGTACTGGGACATCAGCCGGAGTATCTCGGCGCAGTCGCTGACGGGATCCATCCGGCGTATCTCGCGTAATCGGCTGTAGCGGCCCACGGTGTGCGTCCTCCTCCGCTCAACACATCTGCTGCGTAAGGCATTCGGCCGAACCTCTCGCCATGGAGAGTCAAAGTTACAAATACTATTGACTTGTTTCACGCGGCGCGTCAACACTGCGGCGCGGCCGCATACTGGAACACGAACGGCCCGAGCACCCTCCGACCCCTGGGAGCATCAGGATGACCAGCGCGGGAGAGCCCGCACCGCCCCCGCCCGGCGGCGTCCTGTGGAGCCTCGCCGGAGACATCCGGGGGCTGCTGATGCTGCCCGCCGCCCTGACGCTCCAGGTCGCCCACCCGGCCGTCGGCGCCGGCGTCGACGACCACTCGGTCTTCCGTACGGACCCCTGGGGCCGCGGCGAGCGGTCGCTGAGCTCGCTCCTGCTCTGGGTGTACGGGGGAGAGGCCGCCGCCGAGGAGGGGCGCCGGCTCAGGAGGCTCCACCGCACGATCCAGGGGACCGACACCCGCGGCCGCCGCTACCACGCGCTGACCCCCGCCACCTACGCGTGGGTGCACGCCACGGGCTTCCCCGTCTACCAGCACGCGTCGCACTATCTGGTCCGCCCGCTCACCGACGCGCAGGAGCGCGCCCTGTACAGGGAGTGGCTCCAGGTCGGCCGGATCCTCGGCATCCACGACCGGGACATGCCGCAGACGATCGAGGAGTTCTGGCCGTACTACCGCACGATGCTGGCTGACGAGGTGGAGGCCACCGTCGTCGTACGGGAACTGGTCGCCAGGGACGCTCCCGTACCACCGCCCGACCGTGGGCCCCTCGCCCTGCGACTCGTCCTGAAGGTGCTGTGGCCGGTGCTCCTCCCGCCGCTGGCGCGGTTCCGCAGCTTCCTCACCGTCGGGCTGATGCCGCCGGACGCCCGCGAGGCCATCGGGCTCGACTGGACCCCGGACCAGGAGCGCCGCCTGCGGCGCTTCGGCGCCGTGGTGCGGCGGATCGTGCCCCTGCTCCCGGAGCGCCTGCGCTACCTGCCGCTCGCCAGGTCGGCACGGGCCGGGTGGCGGGCCTCGGGAGGACTCAGGCCGAGGCCCGGCGGACCAGCTCGGTCGGGGTGACCACGGACTCGGGCCATGTCCCGGTGTCGCTGTTCAGCCGTTCCATCAGCAGCCGCACCATCAACCGCCCCATGCCCTCCACGTCCTGACGGACCGTCGTCAGCGGGGGCACGGTGGCCTCCGCCACCGAGGACATGTCGTCGAAGCCGACCACCGCCACGTCCTCGGGTACCCTGACGCCCCGCTCGCGCAGCACCCGCAGGGCGCCCGACGCCATCAGGTCGTTGGACACGAAGACGGCGTCGATATCCGGCCGGGCGTCCAGCAGGCCCGCCATGGCGCGGGCTCCGCCCTCCGCGGTGAAGTCGCCGTCCGCGACGAGTTCCGCTCCCGCGTCCGGGAGCACGTCGTGGTACCCGTCGATCCGGTCGAGTGCCGACGTCTGGTCGCGGGGCCCGGCGATGTGCGCGATGCGTTGCCGGCCGAGCGAGACCAGATGGCGCACGGCCTCGCGGGCGCCGCCCCGGTTGTCGCAGTCGACGTAGGGCACATGCGTCGTGCCCTCGGCCGCCGCAGGGTGCTCAGGGCGGCCCCCGTAGACCGTCGGGACCCGGAACCGCCGGATGATCGCGGGCAGTTCGTCGTCGGTGTGCAGTGAGAAGGCCAGGACGCCGTCCACATGCCCGCCGGCCAGATAGCGGGTGACCCGGTCGAAGTCGCCGCTGCCCTCCACCAGGAGCAGAACGAGTTGTGCGTCGTGGGCGTTGAGCTCGCGGCTGATCCCGCGGATCTGGCGGGAGAAGAAGGGGTCGGAGAAGATGCGGAACTCGGGCTCGTCGATGATCACGGCGACAGCGCCGTTGCGCCGGGTGACCAGCGTCCGCGCCGCGTGGTTCGGGATGTAGCCGAGCTCGTCGACCGCCTTGCGCACCTGGTCCACGAGGGGCTGGCGTACGCCCGCGCCGCCGTTGACGACACGGGACGCCGTGGCCCTGGACACTCCGGCGCGGGCCGCCACGGCCTCCAGGGTGGGCCGGGCGTCACGGTGCTGATCGGGGGTCGGGTCGGGCAAGGGGCGCTCCTCGTACACGCGAGTCCGGGGCTGGGAACGGCCGGAACCGGCGGGTTCGGGCACGGACGCCGTCAGCCTATCGGCCCGGCGGGAGCCGGCCGACGCCGGAGACGCGGACCCGTTCACTCCGTAAACGGTCGTGCGTGTACCGCTCGGCGGTCCCGGAAGATGCGCGGCGAGTGTGGTACTGCCTACGGAGAGCGAAATATTCGCATTGCGTGAAAGGTGCCATTTGTGTCACACGAAGAGCAGAGAACGAGTGGGCGAGGGGAGTATCTGCCGGTGACGGCCGATCTGCCCACCGATCCGCACCACGGCCGGCGTCCCGTGACCGACCGGGTGGTGTTCGGCGTCTCCGCGGTGCTCACCATCGCCTTCGTGATCTGGGGTGCCACGGCCACCGACTCACTGACAGACGCCTCCAGCACGCTGCTCAACGGACTCATCCACAACGGCGGCTGGGCCTTCATGCTGGCGGCCTCCGGCTTCGTGGTCTTCGCCCTCTGGCTCGCGATCAGCCGATACGGGAAGATCGCGCTCGGTCAGGAGGGGGAGAAGCCCGAATTCAAGACGGTCTCCTGGGTCGCGATGATGTTCAGCGCCGGCATGGGCATCGGCCTGATGTTCTACGGCGTGAGCGAACCGCTGGCCCATTTCGTCAATCCGCCCCCGGGCACCCACCCCGCCGACGCGGCCGAGGCCATGCAGACGGCGATGGCGACCACCCTCTTCCACTGGACGCTCCACCCCTGGGCGATCTACGCGGTCGTCGGGCTCGCCATCGCCTACAGCGCCTACCGGCGGCACCGGCGCCAGACCATCAGCGCGGTGTTCATCCCGCTCATCGGGGAGCGGCACTCCCACGGGGTCGTCGGCCGCATCATCGACATCCTCGCCATCTTCGCCACGCTCTTCGGCTCCGCGGCCTCACTGGGTCTCGGGGCTCTGCAGATCGGCAGCGGCTTCCAGGAGCTCGACTGGATGGAGAAGACCGGGACCGGCCTGCTGGTCGCGATCATCGCCGTCCTGACGGCCGCCTTCGTCGCATCGGCGGTCTCCGGTGTGGAGAAGGGCATCCAGTGGCTCTCCAACATCAACATGGTGCTCGCGCTGATCCTGGTGATCTTCGTGTTCGTCGTCGGCCCCACCATCATCATCCTGGACCTGCTGCCCACCTCGGTCGCGGCGTACTTCGGTGACCTCGCCCAGCTCGCCGGCCGGACCGAGGCGACAGGTGAGGGCGAGGTCGCCGACTGGCTCGCCAGCTGGACCGTCTTCTACTGGGCGTGGTGGATCTCCTGGACGCCCTTCGTCGGCATGTTCATCGCAAGGATCAGCCGCGGCCGCACGATCCGGCAGTTCGTCGGCGGCGTGATCCTGGTGCCCAGCACGGTCAGCCTCGTCTGGTTCGCCGTCTTCGGCGGCTCGGCGATCGAGCTGCAGAGGGACGGAAAGCTCGGGGACGTCGGTGACACCCCGGAGGCCCAGCTCTTCGGGGTCCTCCACGAATACCCGATCGCCACCGTGATGAGCATCCTCGTCATGATCCTCGTCGGCATCTTCTTCGTCTCCGGCGCCGACGCCGCCTCCATCGTGATGGGGACGCTCTCCCAGAAAGGCGTCCTCGAACCGGCGAAGTGGGTCGTGATCTTCTGGGGTGTCGTCACCGGGGCCGTCGCGGCGATCATGCTGCTCATCGGCGACGGGCAGGGGGACGCCCTGGCGGGCCTCCAGAACCTGACCATCCTGGTGGCAGCCCCCTTCACCATCGTCATGATCGGGATGTGCGTCGCGCTCATGAGGGACCTGCGCCAGGACCCGATGATCGTCCGCAGGGAGTTCGGCGTGGAGGCCGTCGAGTCCGCCGTCATCGAGGGACACGCCAAGTACGACGGGGACTTCGAGATCCGGATCGGGCCGGGCACCGCGGAGATCACCACCGACGAACGCCACAAGCACGACCCGCCGGCCTGAAGGGACCGCGGCTCAGCACACCAGCTGGGCCGCCGTCCGCGCACAGCCCCGGGCCACCGTCACCCCGGCACCTCCGTGGCCGTAGTTGTGCACCAGCAGCCCGCCGCCGGGCAGTTCCTCCGCCTCGACGCGCACCCCCGCGTCGCGGGCCGGCCGCAGCCCGACCCGGTGGCCGATGACCCGGGCCCCCGCGATCTCCGGCCGTATCCGGGCGCACCGCGCCACGATCTCCGCGGCCGTACGGGGGTCGGGAGCGGTGCGAGCGTCGTCCGTCTCCGCCGTGCCGCCCAGCACCAGCCCACCCGGCTGCGGGAAGAGATACGTCGTCGCGCTCGACGCCGGATCCGCCTCGGTGAACCACTCCTCGACGCCGGGGTTCTCCACGACCACCAACTGTCCGCGCACAGGCCGCACCCCGGCGTCGGGAACGAGTTCTCGGGCGCCGAGCCCCGTGCAGTTGACGACTACCCGCGCCTCGGCCGCCGCCTCCGCGAAGCCACGTACCGTACGCCGCTCGACCACGCCTCCCGCGGCGGACAGCCGGTCTTCCAGCCAGCGCAGATGGGCCGGCATGTCGATCAGCGGAAGCGTGACCCGCAGCCCCTCCGCCACCTCGGACGCGCCCTCCAGGGCCCGGGCCCACGGCCCGAGCGCGGCCAGGCGCTCGCCCCCGTGCACCCCGGGGACCATGCGGACGCCCGTCTCGGCGGGGGCGGCGGCCAGTTCCTCGTACACCCGCAACGTCTCGAGCGACCAGCCCCCCACCAGCGCCTCCGGCTCGATCCGGTACGGCCACCACAGCGCACCGGCCACCGCGGAGGTCGTGGCCGCCGCCGGGTCCCTGGACCAGACGCGCACCCGCAGGCCGCGCTCCGCCAGCAGCAGCGCCGTGGTCAGCCCGCTGACCCCGCCGCCCACCACGATCACGTCCGCCACCGTGCTCACCCCTGTCTCCATGCCGTCCCGCGCGCGCCGGGGACGGGAGGGCCATGCTCGCACCCCCGTCCGGCGGGAGGACCGGCCCCCGCTGTTGGTTAGGATCAGCACCCTGATGACTGCCACCCTCGTCGCCAAGGAACTCGCCGCCGGGCACGGCGACCGCACACTCTTCGCGGGACTCGACCTCGTGGTCGCGCCCGGCGACGTGATCGGTCTCGTCGGAGCCAACGGCGCCGGCAAATCCTCGCTGCTCCGCCTGCTCGCGGGGCTCGACCGGCCGGAGGAGGGCGAGCTGAGGCTCTCCCCGCCCACCGCCACCGTCGGGCACCTCCCGCAGGAGCCCGAGCGCCGCGCGGGTGAGTCCGTACGGGAGTTCCTCGCCCGCCGCACCGGGGTCGCCGACGCCCAGGCCGCCATGGACGCCGCCACCCAGGCTCTGGTCGACGGAGCTCCCGGCGCGGACGACGCGTACTCCGAGACCCTGGAGCGCTGGCTCTCACTCGGGGGCGCCGACCTGGACGAACGTGCGGAGGAGGTCGCCGCCGACCTCGGTCTGACCATCGGTCTCGACCTCCCGATGACGGCCCTCTCCGGTGGCCAGGCGGCCCGCGCCGGCCTGGCCTCGCTGCTGCTGTCGCGCTACGACGTCTTCCTGCTCGACGAGCCCACCAACGACCTGGACCTCGACGGCCTGGAGCGCCTGGAGCGTTTCGTGTCAGGACTGCGCGCGGGCACCGTCGTGGTCAGCCACGACCGCGAGTTCCTGATGCGTACGGTCACCAAGGTCCTGGAACTCGACCTGGCCCAGCAGGAGATCAACCTCTACGGAGGCGGTTACGCCTCCTACCTGGAGGAGCGCGAACGCGCCCGCACCCACGCCCGCGAGGAGTTCGAGGAGTACGCCGACAAGCGCTCGGCGCTCGAGGGCCGCGCCCAGATGCAGCGGGGCTGGATGGACAAGGGCGTCAGGAACGCCCGCCGCAAGGCCACCGACAACGACAAGATCGGCCGCAAGTTCCGCAGTGAGGCGAGCGAGAAGCAGGCCGCCAAGGCCAAGCAGACGCAGCGCATGATCGAGCGCCTCGACGTCGTCGAGGAACCCCGCAAGGAGTGGGAGCTGCGGATGGAGATCGCCTCCGCGCCGCGCTCCGGTGCGGTCGTGGCCACGCTCCGCGACGCCGCCGTCGTCCGCGGGGACTTCTCCTTCGGGCCGGCCACCCTGCAGATCGACTGGGCCGACCGGGTCGCCATCACCGGGGCGAACGGGGCGGGCAAGTCCACCCTGCTCGCCGCCCTCCTCGGGCGGCTCCCCCTCGACGCGGGCCATGCCTCGCTCGGCTCGGGCGTCGTGGTGGGCGAGGTCGACCAGGCCCGCGAGCTGTTCCACGGCACGGAGAGCCTGCTGGACGCCTTCTGCGCGGCCGTCCCCGACACCGAGCCCGCCGAGGTGCGCACCCTGCTCGCCAAGTTCGGCCTGCGCGCCGGTCATGTGCTGCGGCCCGCCACGACGCTGTCCCCGGGCGAGCGCACCCGTGCGGGGCTGGCGCTCCTGCAGGGCAGGGGCGTCAACCTGCTCGTGCTGGACGAGCCGACGAACCACCTGGACCTGCCGGCGATCGAACAGCTGGAGTCGGCGCTGGAGGCGTACACCGGGACGCTGCTGCTGGTGACGCACGACCGGCGGATGCTCGATGCCGTCCGCACGACCCGCCGTGTCGAGGTGTCCGACGGCAAGGTCACCGAGTCCGGCTGACGCGAAGACCCCGCCCGTCCCGTCGCACGGGAGGGCGGGGCCGGTACGCCTGAGCTGACTCAGTCGACGTAACTGATGTCGGACGAGGAGTAGAGGCAGTTGGTCCCGTCCGCGCCCGAGCCGGTCTCGCTGGGCTCGCCGCTCGTCGTTCCCCTGTACTTGGTGCAGATCTTCATGTCGCGGTCGCCGTCCTCGTAGATCGTGACATCCGAGATCCGGGCCGTGTCGCCGTAGTTCGTGTTGATGCCGACCAGGCTGGTGCCGGGGGCAGTCGCCCAGATGTTCTGGAGCTGGATGTGCCGGGCGTTCTGGGTCGAGCAGTTGCCGCAGGAACGGACCAGCTTGCCGAAGTCGTCGACCTGGAAGTTCTTCACGACCAGTGTGCCGACGCCGTTGTGCTGGAACACCTTGTCCTCGGCCAGCCGCGCGCCGCCTCCGTCGATCGTGCGGACCGTCGAGGAGGAGCCGCCGCGGAAGGTCGCGGCGTCCTCGCCCACGTCCTCCCACCAGACGTTCTTGATCGTGCAGGTGCCCGCGCAGTGCACTCCGTCGGCGGCCGGGGCACCCAGGATGACGTTCTGCAGGGTGGCACCGTCCGCCAGCTTGATCATCGGCGGCTGGTCCTCGTCCTGCCCGCCACTGCCCAGGTCACCGCTGCCGTACAGGCGCTTCATGCCCCCGTCGTACGTGCCCGAGACCTCGATCGTCGACGAGACGGCCTGGCTGCCGTTGGCGGCCGGCCACGACGGCCGGTCGGTGGGCGGGTCGGTCGGCGGGTCCGTCGGGTCGGTGGGCGGGTCCGTGGGCGGGTCCGTCGGAACGGTGCCCGATGCGGTGAAGGTCCAGCTCTTGCTCGTCACCGAGTCGCATGAGTTCTGCTGGACCAGTGCGCCGGACGCCGTCGAGCTGTCCTTCACGTTCAGGCATTTGCCGCCGTTGCTGTTGACGACCCGGTAGGTGCTGCCGCTGACCGCGGTCAGGGTCCAGACCTGGGTGGCCGCACCGCTGCAGTTCTGCTGCTCCACGGCCTTGCCCGCACTCGTGGAGGCGCCCCGTACGCCGGCGCACTTGGCGCTGTTCGCGGCGGCCAGGGTGTAGCCGCTGCCCGAGGCGGTGAGCTTCCAGGTCTGTGCGGCGGAGCCGCTGCACGCGCTCTGCGCGAGCTGCGTCCCCGCGGAGGTGCTGGAGCCCGGAACCCCCAGACACAGACCGCTGGCGGCGTTCGCCAGGCTGTACGAGCCCGCAGCGGGAGCTGCCGAGGCGGAGCCGGTCGCGAAGAGTGCGGTGAGCCCTGCGGCGAGCAGGGAAACGATGGCGACGAGGGTGGCGGCCGCGCGGCCGCCCCGTCTCCTGACCAGCTGGTTCTCTGTATTCACTAGGCATCCCTTTCACCGCCTGCGGTATTCTCCGCAGGCACCTGACGGTGGGTGGTGCGGTGGTCGGCGCAGTGGTGAAACCGTCTCCGCTCCCGATGCAGCAATCTGCATGATGAACCGAGTTCGCGTACATGAATTGCCGTGACCGTACGTCACTCACCCGTAGCGGTCAATACAGCGGGACGGACGATCAGTAACGGCGACGGGCGGACAGGAGAATCTCCTGTCCGCCCGTCGCCGTGGTCCCGCTCAGCGCTTGCGGCCGCCCGAGTCGGAGCCGCCCAGTCCGGCCCGCCGCAGCGCGTCGGCCATCGCGCTGTTGGCCGGCGCGGCCGCCGGACGCGGGGCGCCGCCTCCCTGGCCGCCACCTCCGCGCCGGTCGCGGCCCTGGCCGCCCCCCTGGCGGGCCCCTTGGCCACCACCCTGCGCCTGCCGCTGGCGCGGAGGCCGTTCCCCGCCGCCGCCCTGGCCGCCCTTCTCGCGCCGGGGCCCCTGTCCGCCGCTGCGCTCCGCCCCGGCCTCGTCGTCGAGCCGCAGGGTCAGGGAGACGCGCTTGCGCGGGATGTCGACGTCCATGACCTTCACCTTGACGATGTCACCCGGCTTCACGACGTCCCTGGGGTCCTTGACGAACGTCCGCGACATCGCAGACACATGGACCAGACCGTCCTGGTGGACACCGACGTCCACGAACGCGCCGAACGCCGCCACGTTCGTGACGACACCCTCCAGCACCATCCCGGGAGCCAGGTCCCCGAGCTTCTCGACACCTTCTTTGAAGGTGGCCGTCCGGAAGGCGGGCCGCGGGTCCCGGCCCGGCTTCTCCAGCTCCTTCAGGATGTCCGTGACCGTCGGCAGACCGAACTTCTCGTCCACGAAGTCGTCCGGCCGCAACGACCGGAGGACCTCGGTGCTGCCGATCAGCGAGGCCACGTCACCGCCCGTCCGCTTCACCATCGTCCGCACCACGGGGTACGCCTCGGGGTGCACGCTCGACGCGTCCAGCGGGTCGTCCCCGCCCCGGATCCGCAGGAAGCCCGCGCACTGCTCGTACGCCTTCGGGCCCAGCCGTGCCACGTCCTTGAGCGCCCGGCGGGAGCGGAACGGGCCGTTCGTGTCCCGGTGGGCCACGATGTTCTCCGCCAGCCCGGAGCCGATGCCCGACACCCGCGAGAGCAGCGGCGCGGACGCCGTGTTGACGTCGACACCGACGCCGTTCACACAGTCCTCGACCACGGCGTCCAGGGAACGCGACAGCTTCACCTCGGACAGGTCGTGCTGGTACTGGCCGACGCCGATCGACTTCGGGTCGATCTTCACCAGCTCGGCCAGCGGGTCCTGGAGCCGGCGCGCGATCGAGACCGCTCCGCGCAACGACACGTCCATGTCGGGGAGTTCCTGCGAGGCGAAGGCCGACGCCGAGTACACGGAGGCGCCCGCCTCGGAGACCATCACCTTCGTGAGCTTCAGCTCCGGGTGCCTGTCGCAGAGCTCACCCGCGAGCTTGTCGGTCTCGCGGGACGCGGTGCCGTTCCCGATCGCGATCAGGTCGACCTGGTGCTCCCTGGCCAGCCGCTCCAGTGTGGCGAGCGACTGGTCCCACTTGTTCGCAGGCACGTGCGGGTGGATGACATCCGTCGCCACGACCTTGCCGGTCGCGTCCACGACGGCGACCTTCACACCCGTACGGAATCCGGGGTCGAGCCCCAGCGTCGCCCGGGTGCCGGCCGGGGCGGCGAGCAGCAGATCGCGCAGGTTCGAAGCGAAGACGCGCACGGCCTCGTCCTCCGCGGCGGTGCGCAGCCGCAGCCGCAGGTCGATCCCCAGGTGCACGAGGATCCGGGTCCGCCAGGCCCAGCGGACCGTGTCGCCCAGCCATTTGTCCCCCGGCCTGCCGCGGTCCGCGACCCCGAACCGGCGGGCGATCATGTTCTCGTACGAGGAGGGGCCGGGCTGCTCCGACGGCTCCTCCGGCTCCAGGACCAGGTCGAGGACGTCCTCCTTCTCGCCCCGGAGCATCGCGAGGACGCGGTGCGAGGGAAGCGCCGTGAAGGGCTCGGCGAAGTCGAAGTAGTCGGCGAACTTCGCGCCCGCCTCCTCCTTGCCGTCCCGCACCTTCGCGAGAACCCTGCCGCGCGACCACATGCGCTCGCGCAGTTCGCCGGTCAGATCGGCGTCCTCCGAGAAGCGCTCGGCCAGGACCGACCGGGCGCCCTCCAGCGCCGCGGCCGCATCCGCCACGCCCTTCCCTGGATCGACGAACGCCGCGGCGGCGACGAGCGGATCCACGGAAGGATCGCCGAGCAGCCCGTCGGCCAGAGGCTCCAGGCCGGCCTCGCGCGCGATCTGAGCCTTCGTCCGGCGCTTCGGCTTGAACGGCAGATAGATGTCCTCCAGCCGCGCCTTGGTGTCGGCCGCCCGGATCCGCGCCTCCAGCGTGGCGTCGAGCTTGCCCTGCTCACGGACGGACTCGAGGACCGCCGCACGGCGGTCCTCGAGTTCCCGCAGATACCTCAGCCTCTCCTCGAGCGTGCGCAGTTGCGCATCGTCGAGCATCTCGGTCGCTTCCTTGCGGTAGCGCGCGATGAACGGCACGGTCGACCCGCCGTCGAGCAAGTCGACGGCCGCCTTCACCTGACGCTCACGTACGCCGAGCTCCTCGGCGATCCTGCCTTCGATGGACGTCGTCACGGTTTTCCCGACTCGCCTTCTCGTACTGGCTGTGCTGGCTGTGCCACTGGGGTGCTCCACACCCGGTGGGCCCCTTCGCCTGCATTGTGCCGGGTGGCCGGGGGCCGTGTCGCGTGACCTGCTCGATCACGGCCCCGACGTCCTGCGGGAGGGTCCGGTCAGGCCCGCCGGGTCCTGCCGCTGCGCGACGCGCCGCCGAAGAGGCTCGCCAGGAGCCGGAAGGGCAGGGTCACCACGGTGGCAATGGCCGAGCCGACGGTACTCAGAGCGTTTGCGATCGCACGGAACACGGTGTGCCTCCTTCGTAGGGTGTGTCCTGCGCCTGGCCGGTTCTCCGCGTCGTAAACGTGTACGGGCTCAGCCCTTGCCGACCAGATCGTCCGGGAACGCGCCCGCCGAGGCGGCGGCGAACAGGAATCCCCGGCCCAGCTCGGTGAGCCGCTCCACACCGTCGGCGCCCAGGTGCTCGTACGGCGCGGCGTCCATCCGGTCCGTCGCCTCCTCCAGGTCCGCCCTGAGCGCGGTGCCCGCCTCGGTCAGCTCGCCCGCCGCGTCCAGAACGCCCCGGCCGCGCAGCCGCTCCACCGCCGCGTCCCAGTCGGCGCGCCGCCACCCGCGGGTGGCGAGGACCCAGCGCGGCGCCATGCCCTTGCCCGTGGCGGTGTGGCTCACCAGAGCCTCGACGGGGTCGAGACCGGCCGTCAGGAGCGCGGCCAGGTGCCCGTCGCCCCGGTGCTCGCGCAGCAGCGTCGCCGCGTGCCAGTAGGCCAGGTGCGGCTGCTCCGGCACCTCCAGATCCGCGTGCGCGGCGTACAGCGGCCGGGCGTGGCGGGTACAGGCCTCGGCGGCCGTGAGGGCCAGGCGGGCCGCCTCCGCCATCTCCGGGGACGCGAGGGTCTCCTCGCCGAGCACCCGGCGCAGGGTCGAGTCGGCGGCCCGCAGACGGGCGTCCAGTGCCGCCCGGGGGGTGATGTCCGACCAGACGGCCGGCAGGTGTCGGGCCACCAGCTCGTGGTTGAAGTTGTAGAAGGTCGCGGTGACCGCACCCGCCCCGGCCGCACCCAGGGCCGCGCCGCGCGCGGCGAGGTAGACCCGGCTCACGTCGTCGACGCCGAGCTCCCCGAACTCCTTGCCGAGGTCGGGGGAGAAGTAGACACAGGAGTGCAGCGGATTGAGCGCGTTGTGGCAGCGGCGTCCGGCACGTGGCGGAAGAGTACTCATGCCCGCACGTTACCGACTGGTTGGTACGTGGAACAGGGGTGGGGCGGCCGTGAGGCACTCGTGGCAGGAAAGGTGGGGAACTCGTCATTGCGGCCATCGCTCCGTCCACCCAGGATGAAGGGCATGAAGCAGCGATCCGTACTCGTCGTCCTCTTCGAGGGCGTGCAGAGCCTCGATGTGAGCGGCCCGATGGAGGTCTTCGCCGGCGCCTCCCGCTTCCCCGGCGTCGCCTACGACCTGCGGACCGCCTCGCTCGACGGAGCGCCGGTCCGCTGCTCCAGCGGCCTCACGCTCGTCCCCGACGGCAGGCTCACGGACGCCCCGGCACCCGATCTGCTCCTCGTGCCGGGAGGCGCGGGCACGAGGACACCCGCCCCCGAGCTGGTCGAGTGGATCCGCACCCACGGCCCCCGGGCCCGGCAGCTGGTGTCGGTGTGCACCGGCGCGCTCCTCCTCGCCGAGGCCGGCCAGCTCGACGGGCACCGGGTGACCACCCACTGGTCCGTCTGCGAGGCGCTCGCCAGGGCGTACCCGGCTGTGCGCGTGGACCCGGACCCGATCTTCGTACGCGACGGACGGCTGGCGACCTCGGCCGGCGTCACCGCCGGCATCGACCTCGCGCTCGCCCTGGTCGAGGAGGAACACGGACGGGACGTGGCGCTCACCGTCGCCCGCCATCTCGTCGTGTTCCTGCGGCGCCCCGGCAACCAGGCGCAGTTCAGCGCCCAGCTCACCGCACAGACCGCCGTACGCGAACCCCTCCGTGAGCTCCAGCACTGGATCTCCGAGCACCCGGACGCCGACCTCTCGGTGGAGGCACTCGCGGAACGCGCGCGGCTCTCCCCCCGCCACTTCGCCCGCGCCTTCCAGGCCGAGACGGGTCTCACCCCCGGCCGGTACGTCGAGCGCGTACGCCTCGAACAGGCCCGCCGGCTGCTGGAGGACACGACCGACGGCGTCACCGGGATCTCCCGGGCCAGTGGTTACGGCACCCGAGGCGATGCGGCGCGCCTTCGTCAAGGCCCTCGGGACCGCGCCCGCCGAATACCGGCGCCGCTTCCGGTCCCAGCCCGCCTGAAAGCCCCGGCCACCACAGCACCGACGTGAGGAACACCCGTGCGGATCGCCATCGTCCTCTTCGACCGCTTCACCGCGCTGGACGCGGTGGGCCCGTACGAGATGCTCAGCCGGGCCCCCGGTGCCGAGCCCGTCTTCGTCGCCGAGCGGCCAGGACCCGTGCGCAACGACAGGGGCAGCCTCTCGCTCGTCGCCGACCGGGCTCTCGCCGACGTGCCCGCACCCGACGTGGTGCTCATGCCGGGAGGGCCCGGCCAGAGCGACCAGATGGAGAACGAGACGCTGCTCGACTGGCTGCGGACGGCGGACGCCACCAGCACCTGGACGACCTCGGTCTGCACGGGCTCCCTGCTGCTCGCCGCCGCCGGGCTGCTCACCGGCCGGCGCGCCACCTCGCACTGGCTGGCCCTGGACGTCCTGAAGGGCTTCGGCGCCGAGCCGACGGACGAGCGGGTGGTGATCGACGGGAAGTACGTCACCGCCGCCGGTGTCTCCTCCGGCATCGACATGGGTCTGACCCTGCTCGGCAGGATCGCGGGTGACGACCACGCCCGGACCGTCCAGCTGCTGACCGAGTACGACCCCCAGCCGCCCTACGACTGCGGTTCGCCGGCGAAGGCTCCGGCGGCCATGGTCGAGGAGTGGCGGGCGAAGAGCCGCTTCATCCGGACGTAGGCGCGGCGCCGGCATCCCCCGTCGTCCAGGTGAAGCGGGGGGTGCGGCGCTCCAGGAAGGCGGCGACCCCCTCGGCGGTGTCGCCGCTGCCGCGTGCCTGCCGCGCCCAGTGCGCGTCCCGGTCCTCGCGACCGTCGGCGAACTCCTTCGCGGCGGCCTGGGTCAGCTGCGAACGCGACGCGAGGACCCGCGCGAACGCGGAGACGCGGGCCGCCAGCCCGCCCTCCGGAAGGACCTCGTCCACCAGCCCCGTGCGCAGGGCCCGCTCCGTCCCGATCAGCTCCCCGGAGAACAGCAGGAACTTCGCGGTGGCGGGGCCGACCAGCGCGACCAGCCGGCGCGTGGACGAGGAGGGATAGACGATCCCCAGCTTGGCCGGGGTGACACCGAAGGAGGCGCCCTCCTCGGCGAACCGCAGGTCGCAGGCGGCCGCCAGCTGGCTGCCGCCGCCCACGCAGTATCCGCGCACGGAGGCCAGCGTGGGCCGGGGGAAGGCCGCCAGGGCCTCCTCCGCCCGGACGGCCAGCGACTGCGGCCGCCCGCCGGGGTCCTGGAGGGAGGCGATGTCCGCACCCGCGCAGAAGGTGTCACCGGCGCCGGTGAGCACGAGGACCCGCACACCGGGGTCGGCGGCCAGCCCTTCCAGCAGCACGGGCAGCGTCTGCCACATGTCCGCGCTCATGGCGTTGCGCTTGGCGGGGTTGCTGATGACGACGGTTGCGACGCCGTCCACGACCGTGTGCTCCAGTCGCGGCTCCGTCCGAACCGCCTGCTCCCTGAGGTCCATGCGCCGGATGCTATCCGTACGGCCCGAACCGGTGAGCCGGCCGCTCCCGGCAGCGGCGGGCGAGGGGGCGCCGGTCCGGTGACGGACCAGATGATGCTCGAAGAGGGCGAGAAGTAGTCCAATCACCTGACGCTGTCATACTCACCCGGTCAAATTGCTCCCAGAAGTGACCACTTGTGGTCAGTGCCGCAGTCCGGACCACGCTCTTCCCGAGACTCGTTACTCGATAGTCAGTGACATGCGAATCGAGAGCGGGTGGCGGTCCATGGAGAGCCGTGGGAGTGTTCCGGCCCATCCCGTGTCGTACGAGGGGGTGTGGCGCTTCACCGCCCCCGCCGTCGACGTCTCGGTACCACAGGCGCGGCACGCCGTCCGGGACCTCCTCGACCGGCAGGGCGTGCCCGTCGAGGACGACATCCTCCAGGGGCTGCTGCTGATCGTGTCGGAACTGGTCACCAACGCGGTCCGGCACGCGGCGCTGCTCTCGCCCGAGCTGGCCGTCGAGGTCGCCATCGGCGCGGAATGGATCCGGGTCTCCGTCGAGGACAACCACCCCTACCGTCCCACGGCGCTGGTCACCGACTACGCGCAGACCGGCGGCCGCGGACTGCTCCTGGTCCGTGAGATCACCGCCGAGGCGGGTGGCACCTGCGACGTGGAGCACACCGCGGGGGGCGGCAAGATCATCTGGGCGGCGCTGCCCCTGAAGACGCAGCTCTGACCGCCCCCGGCGGTGCGGGCGGCCTCACCAGCCCGCGGACGGTCCCGTCAGCTCCCTGACCGCGGGCCGCGCGGCATCCAGCACGGTCATGAACCACGCCGAGAACGGCGCGGCGGCGTGCCGCTCCGCGAGCTCACCGGCGGTCACGAAGGCCGTCTCACCGACCTCCTCCTCGTCCGGCCGCAGGCGCTCCTGCACCAGGCCGACGAAGAGGTGGTTGAATTCCTGCTCGACCAGGCCGGACGCCGGATCGGGATGGTTGTAGCGGACCGTGCCCGCCGCGGCGAGCAGCGAGGGCGAGACCCCCAGCTCCTCGTACGTGCGCCGGGCGGCCGCCGCGAACGGTGCCTCGCCCGGGTAAGGGTGGCCGCAGCAGGTGTTCGACCACACTCCGGGGGAGTGGTACTTGCCGAGCGCCCGGCGCTGCAGCAGCAGCCGCCCCTGCTCGTCGAAGAGGAAGACGGAGAACGCCCGGTGGAGCTGGCCGGGGGCCTGGTGCGCGGCGAGCTTCTCCGCGGTGCCGATGGTGGTGCCGTTCTCGTCGACCAGTTCGAGCATGATCGCGTCTGCTGTGCCGTTCGACGAGCTGTTCGCCGCGGTTGCTGGTGTGGTCGGCATACCCATCCTTCGCTTTGGTTCCCCGCCTCGTGCGCCGGGCCCCTCGAGTGCGGTCAAGTCTGCCGTACAAAAGCCGCTTGTCCGCACTTCGGGTGCTGGCATGTCCGTCCCGCCGCGCGGGAGGGGCGCGGCGGGACGGACAGGGCGTCAGGTCCAGGCGGGAACCCTTGGGTGAGAGGGCTCCGGCCCACGGCTCTCAGTGGCAGAGCCGCGCCTCGTGCTCCTGGTGCCCGCTGGGCTCCAGCTGGAAGGTGCAGTGCTCGACGTCGAAGTGGCTGCCGAGGCAGCTCTGGAGTTCGTGCAGGAGCTTCTCGTGACCGATCGAGTCCAGCATCTCCTGGTGCACCACCACATGGGCGGAGAGGACGGGCATGCCCGAGGTGATCGTCCAGGCGTGCAGGTCATGGACGTCCAGCACGCCGGGAAGGGCCGTGATGTGGGCGCGCACCTCGTCCATGTCGACCCCCTTGGGCGCCGACTCCAGCAGTACGTCGAGCGTCTCCCTCAGCAGCTTCACCGTACGGGGGACGATCATCAGGCCGATCAGCAGCGAGGCGATGGGGTCGGCGGCCTGCCAGCCGGTGGCCATGATGACGCCCGCCGCCACCAGCACCGTCACCGAGCCCAGCGTGTCGGCGACGACCTCCAGGTAGGCCCCCCGCACGTTGAGGCTGTCCCGCTGCCCGCGCATGAGCAGGGACAGGGAGACGATGTTGGCGACCAGACCGACGGCGGCGAACGCGATGGCCAGGCCGCCCCGGGTCTCGGCCGGGGTGATGAAGCGCTCGACCGCCTCGAAGACCAGATATCCGCCGACGCCGAGCAGCAGCAGACAGTTGGCCAGCGCTGCCAGGATCTCGGCGCGGGCGAAGCCGAAGGTGCGATTGGGACCCGCGGGCCGGTTGGCGAAGTGGATGGCCAGCAGGGCCATGCCCAGTCCCACCGCGTCGGTGGCCATATGGGCCGCGTCCGCGATCAGGGCGAGGGAGTCCGCGAGCAGCCCGCCGACGATCTCCATGACCATGACGCCGAGCGTGATGCCCAGGGCGACCCGGAGGCGGCCCCGGTACGCGGCGGCGGCCGTCCCCGTGGGGGGCGGCCCTCCGTGCGTGTGCCCGTGATCGTGGCCAGCCCCCATGTGAACGCCTCCGTACAGCCGTCGTGTCCCTCGGACACGTCCGACGCGCCTCGCCGATGCGGCCAGTGAACTACGGGGGCGGGGTAGGGGGCAACACGGCACTGAACACCGTTGTCATGTGCTCTGACCTGCGGAAACGATCGCAGGTCAGCGTGTTGCCGGAGCTCTGCTCCTCACTCCCTCACTGCGCTGCGCGGGCCTCGGGGTGGTGGAGGCACCAGCCCTCCCAGGCCGACTCCACCATCTCGCGCACGTCCCGGCGGGCCGTCCAGCCCAGCTCCTCGGTCATCCTGGCGGCCGAAGCGACCGCCCGGGCCGCGTCCCCGGGCCTGCGCGGCTCGACCACCGGCTCCGTGCGCAGGCCGGTGACCTCGCCCACCAGCTCGGCGAGCCGGCGTACGGACACGCCCTCACCGCGGCCGATGTTCACCGTGAGGTCACCGCCGTCCGAGGTCGTGTCCAGGTGCCTGGCGACCGCGAGGTGCGCCTCCGCCAGATCGGCGACATGGACGTAGTCGCGTACACAGGTGCCGTCCGGCGTCGGATAGTCGTCACCGAAGACCCGCGGCGCCTCGCCCCGCGTCAGCCGGTCGAAGAACATCGGTACGACGTTGAAGACCCCCGTGTCGGACAGTCCGGGCTCGGCGGACCCCGCCACGTTGAAGTAGCGCAGGCAGGCCGTCGAGATGCCGTGGGCCCGCCCCGTCGCGCGCACCAGCCACTCCCCGGCGAGCTTGGTCTCGCCGTACGGATTGATCGGCGCGCACGGCGTCTCCTCCGTGATGAGATCCACGTCCGGGACGCCGTACACCGCCGCGGACGAGGAGAGGAGGAAGCGCGGCACCCCTGCCGCGACCACGGCCTCCAGCAGCACCCCGAGCCCGGCCACGTTCTCCCGGTAGTAGAGCAGCGGCTTCTCGACGGACTCGCCGACCTGCTTCCTCGCCGCGAGATGCACCACACCCGTGACCGCGTGTTCCGCCAGGACCCTGTCGAGGAGCCCGCGGTCCGAGGCCGAGCCCCGCACCAGCACGACGTCCGCGGGCAGCCGCGCCTCGATGCCCGTCGAGAGGTCGTCGAGCACGAGGACCTCTTCCCCGGCCCGCTTCATGGCCTTCACCACATGTGCCCCGATGTAACCGGCTCCGCCAGTGATCAACCACGTCATGCACGTCAGCTTATGCGTTCGCCCGACGCGGTTTGTGGGGCGAGGCCTTGATCGACGATGATGATCGCGAACGGCGCCGCATCATGGCCGATTCGGCCGAACGGACCACGAACGGGCGGTGAACTCGGTCTTCCGTTCATCCGATAGCCTCAGCCGACGCGCCACCGGCCCACCTCCGGGCCGCAGGTGTCCGCGCGCCGTTCCCGTTTCAGTGCCAAGGAGTGAGTTCGTCTGTCGACCGCCATCCTCACCGGTGCGCCGGTACCCGGATCGTCGCTCGAGGACGATCTGCGGTCACTCGGCTTCGACGTGACTGCCGCAGCCGACGCCTCCGAGGCCGCCGACCTGCTCGCCGCAGTCCCCGCGAGCAGGCGCGTCGCGCTCGTGGACCCCCGTTTCGTCGGCCATGTCCACGCGCTCAGGCTCGGACTCACCGACCCCCGCTTCGCCGCCGCGTCGATCCCCGGAGCGCTCACCGCGCAGCCCGAGGCCCGCCCGGCGCTGCTCCGCGCCCTGCAGCGGGCCGTGGCCGCCGTCGGCGCGGGAAGCCCCGTCGCGCCACCCGGCCTCGAACCGGTCGCCGAGGACCGCACCGTGCCCGGACGGCTGGCCGTCGCGCTGGACGCGGAGGGCACCGCGGTACAGCGCCCCGAGCTCGGCTCCCTCACCGCCGCCGTGCCCACCGGGCCCGAGGAGCGGAGCACCGCGCAGGCCGCCGTTTCCGCCGTCGACGACGAAGCCGTACGGCTGCGCAGCGCGGTCAAGGCCCACGACGGCTTCTTCACCACGTTCTTCATCAGCCCGTACTCCCGCTACATCGCCCGCTGGTGCGCCCGCCGGGGTCTCACCCCGAACCAGGTCACCACCGCCTCGCTGATCACCGCGCTCATCGCGGCCGGCAGTGCGGCGACCGGCACCCGCGGCGGCTATGTCGCGGCCGGAGTGCTCCTGCTCTTCTCCTTCGTCCTGGACTGCACCGACGGGCAGCTGGCGCGCTACTCGCTCCAGTACTCGACGATGGGCGCCTGGCTGGACGCCACCTTCGACCGGGCCAAGGAGTACGCGTACTACGCGGGTCTCGCCCTCGGCGCCGCCCGGGGCGGCGACGACGTATGGGTCCTCGCGCTCGGCGCGATGGTGCTCCAGGCCTGCCGCCATGTCGTCGACTTCTCGTTCAACGAGGCCAACCACGACGCGGTCTCCAACACGAGTCCCACCGCCGCGCTCTCCGACAAGCTCGACAGCGTCGGCTGGACGGTCTGGCTGCGCCGGATGATAGTGCTGCCCATCGGCGAACGCTGGGCCATGATCGCCGTGCTCACCGCCGTGACCACACCCCGGATCGTCTTCTACGCGCTGCTCATCGGCTGTGCCCTGGCCGCCTGCTACACCACCGCGGGGCGGCTGCTGCGCTCCCTGACCCGCAAGGCCCGGCGCACCGACCGCGCCGCCCGCGCCCTGGCCGAGCTGGCCGACTCCGGCCCGGTCGCCCAGGCCGTCGCCGCCGCGCTCCGGCGCCCGGGCGGCGGCTTCACGGCCCCGCTCCTGGCGTTCGCCGGGGCGCTGGTCATGGTCGCCGCGGCGCTGTTCGCCCCCTACGGCGGCTGGCTGACCGTGGGCGCCGCCGCGGTGTACGCGGCCCTCTCGGGACTGGCCGTCTCCCGGCCGCTCAAGGGCGCGCTCGACTGGCTCGTCCCCCCGCTCTTCCGGGCCGCCGAATACTGCACGATCCTGGTGCTGGCCGCCCGCAGTGACGTACCGCACGCCGTTCCCGCGGCATTCGGCCTGGTTTCGGCCGTCGCCTACCATCACTACGACACGGTGTACCGCATCCGGGGCGGCACCGGAGCGCCGCCCCAGTGGCTGGTGCGCACCATCGGCGGGCACGAGGGCCGGACCCTGGTCGTGGCCGTACTCGCCGCCGTACTGACCTCCGGTTCAGGTTTCACCACGGCTCTGACCGCGCTCGCGGCCGCCGTGGCTCTGGTGGTGCTCGTGGAGTCCATCCGCTTCTGGGTGTCCTCCTCGGCCCCCGCCGTACACGACGAAGGAGAACTCGCATGATCGGCCTCGTACTGGCTGCAGGTGCCGGACGCCGTCTGCGTCCCTACACGGACACGCTGCCCAAGGCCCTGGTTCCGGTGGACGGCGAGAAGACGGTCCTGGACCTGACACTGGCCAACTTCGCCGAGGTCGGACTCACCGAGGTCGCCGTCGTCGTCGGTTACCGCAAGGAGGCGGTCTACGCCCGCAAGGCCGAGTTCGAGGCGAAGTACGGCGTGACGCTGACCCTCATCGACAACGACAAGGCCGAGGAGTGGAACAACGCCTACTCCCTCTGGTGCGCGCGTGAGGTCCTGAAGAAGGGCGTCATCCTCGCCAACGGCGACACCGTGCACCCGGTCTCCGTCGAGAAGACCCTCCTGGACGCACGCGGCAAGGGCCAGAAGATCATCCTCGCCCTCGACACGGTGAAGAGCCTCGCCGACGAGGAGATGAAGGTCATCACCGAGGACGGCAAGGGCGTCCGCCGGATCACCAAGCTGATGGACCCGGCCACCGCGACCGGTGAGTACATCGGCGTGACGCTGATCGAGCCCGAGGCGGCCGAGGAGCTCGCCGACGCGCTGCGGACCACCTTCGAGCACGACCCCGACCTCTACTACGAGGACGGCTACCAGGAGCTCGTGAACCGCGGGTTCACCGTCGACGTCGCGCCCATCGGCGAGGTGACCTGGGTGGAGATCGACAACCATGACGATCTCGCCAGGGGCAGGGAGATCGCGTGCCGGTACTGACCCGCCTCATCCCGTCCCCGGTCGTCGTCGACATCCGGCGCGGCGCGATGGACGATCTGGCCGGTCTCCTCGCCGACCAGCGGATCTCCGCCTCGGGCAAGCTCGCCATCGCGATCAGCGGAGGCTCCGGACGAGCCCTGCGCGAGAGGCTCGCCCCGGTGCTGCCGGGCGCCGACTGGTACCCCGTCGCCGACGGCACGATCGACTCCGCGGTGCGGCTGGCCGACGGCATCAAGGGCAACCGCTACGACGCCGTGGTCGGCCTCGGCGGTGGAAAGATCATCGACGTGGCGAAGTACGCCGCGGCGCGCGTGGGCATGCCCATGGTCGCCGTCGCGACGAACCTCTCCCACGACGGGCTCTGTTCCCCGGTCGCGACCCTGGACAACGACAACGGACGGGGCTCCTACGGGGTCCCCACCCCGATCGCCGTCGTCATCGATCTCGACGTGATCCGCGAGGCGCCCGCACGCTATGTGCGCTCGGGCATCGGCGACGCGGTCTCCAACATCTCGTGCGTCGCGGACTGGGAGCTCGCCCACGAGGTGCGCGGCGAGGACATCGACGGCCTCGCGGCCGCCATGGCCCGCCAGGCGGGCGAGGCGGTCCTGCGCCACCCCGGCGGGATCGGCGACGACGCCTTCCTCAAGGTGCTGGCCGAAGGCCTCGTCCTGACCGGCATCTCGATGTCGATCGCGGGGGACTCGCGTCCCGCCTCGGGCGGATGCCACGAGATCAACCACGCCTTCGACCTGCTGTACCCGAAGCGCGCGGCCAGCCACGGCGAGCAGGTCGGCCTCGGCGCCTGCTTCGCGATGCACCTGCGGGGCGCGCACGAGGAGTCGCTGCTCATGGCGTCCGTACTGCGGCGCCACGGGCTGCCGGTGCTGCCCGACGAGATCGGCTTCACCCCCGAAGAATTCGTGCGGGCCGTGGACTACGCCCCGCAGACGCGCCCGGGACGCTTCACGATCCTGGAGCACCTCAACTTTTCCACCGACCAGATCAGGGACGCGTACGCCGACTATGCAAAAGCCATCCATAGCTGAACTCCGTCCGGTCGTGCACCCTCCGGGCGTGAAGGACCGGCGCAGTGGCGAGCACTGGGCGGGTCGGCTCTACATGCGCGAGATCTCCCTGCGCATCGACCGGCACATCGTCAACACCAGGATCACGCCCAACCAGCTGACCTACGTGATGACCGTCGCCGGCGTGCTGGCGGCGCCCGCCCTGCTGATCCCGGGCATCCCCGGGGCCCTGCTCGGCGTGCTCGCGGTCCAGCTCTACCTGCTGTTCGACTGCGTCGACGGCGAGGTGGCCCGCTGGAAGAAGCAGTACTCACTGGGCGGGGTCTACCTGGACCGGGTGGCCGCCTATCTGTGTGACGCGGCGGTGCTCGTCGGCTTCGGCCTGCGCGCCGCGGACCTGTGGGGCCCCGGACGCATCGACTGGCTGTGGGCCTTCCTCGGCACGCTGGCCGCGCTGGGCGCCATCCTGATCAAGGCGGAGACCGACCTCGTCGGCGTCGCCCGCCACCAGGGCGGGCTGCCGCCCGTCAAGGAGGCCGCGTCCGAGCCGCGCTCCTCCGGCATGGCGTTCGCCCGACGGGCCGCCGGCGCGCTCAAGTTCCACCGGCTGATCCTCGGTATCGAGGCGTCGCTGGTCATCCTGGTCGTCGCCGTCCTCGACACGGTCAGGGACGACCTGTTCTTCAGCCGCCTCGCGGTCGCCGTGCTGGCCGGCATCGCCCTTCTCCAGACCGTCCTGCACCTGGTGTCGATCCTGGCGTCCAGCAGGCTGAAGTGAGCTCACCCATGAAACTCGGCGCGGTCATCATCACCATGGGCAACCGCCCCGAAGAACTGCGCGCCCTTCTCGATTCGGTCGCCGAGCAGGACGGCGACCGGATCGAGGTGGTCGTCGTCGGCAACGGCGCCCCGGTCCCCGACGTCCCCCCGGGCGTACGGACCGTCGAGCTGCCCGAGAATCTGGGGATCCCCGGCGGCCGCAACGTCGGCATCGAGGCGTTCGGCCCGTCCGGAGCCGATGTGGACGCCCTGCTCTTCCTCGACGACGACGGGTATCTGCCGAACCCCGACACCGCCGAGCTCTGCCGCCAGGCGTTCCAGGCGGACCCGAAGCTCGGAATCGTCACCTTCCGCATCGCGGACCCCGACACCGGCGTCACCCAGCGACGGCACGTGCCGAGGCTGCGGGCCTCGGATCCGATGCGCTCCTCCCGCGTCACGACGTTCCTCGGCGGCGCGAACGCCGTGCGGAGCCAGGTGATCGCGGAGGCGGGCCCCCTCCCCGCCGAGTTCTTCTACGCGCACGAGGAGACCGACCTCGCGTGGCGGGCCCTGGACGCCGGCTGGATGATCGAGTACCGCTCGGACATGGTGCTGAACCACCCCACGACCGCTCCCTCGCGTCACGCTGTCTACCACCGCATGGTGGCACGCAACCGCGTCTGGCTCGCCCGCCGCAACCTGCCCGCACCGCTGGTCCCCCTCTACGTCGGGGTCTGGCTGCTCCTCACGCTGGTCCGCAGGCCCTCCCTGCCCGCCCTCAAGGCATGGTTCGGGGGCTTCCGGGAGGGCTGGACCCAGCCCTGCGGACCCCGGCGCCCCATGAGGTGGCGTACGGTATGGCGGCTGACCAGGCTGGGCCGGCCACCGGTGATCTGAGAGGCTCTCCTCTGAGACCATGAACCGTATTCATCCAGTACGGGGAACCTGTCCGCCTAGGCCGCGCCCGCGACCGGCTGCGCATTGTGAAGACGAGAGTTCTTAACTGTGAGTGACACGACCCATGACGGCGGGATTGCGCTGAGCAGCCCGCCGTCCGCCGACGAGGGACTGAGCGCGTCCCAGCTGGCCGACAAGTACGGCTTGACGGTAAGCGGCGCCCGGCCAGGGCTGTTCGCGTACATCCGGCAGCTCTGGGGCCGTCGGCATTTCATCCTGGCGTTCTCGAGGGCGAAGCTGACCGCGCAGTACAGCCAGGCCAAGCTCGGCCAGCTGTGGCAGGTCGCCACGCCGCTGCTGAACGCCCTGGTCTACTTCCTGATCTTCGGGCTGATCCTGGGCACCCGGAAGGGGATGACCCAGGAGGTCTTCATCCCGTTCCTGGTGACGGGTGTCTTCGTCTTCACGTTCACCCAGAGCTCGGTCATGGCGGGGGTGCGCTCCATCTCCGGCAACCTCGGCCTGGTCAGGGCGCTGCACTTCCCCCGGGCGTCGCTGCCCGTCTCGTTCTCGCTGCAACAGCTCCAGCAGTTGCTGTACTCGATGATCGTGCTGATCGCCGTGGCGGTGGGCTTCGGCAGCTATCCGGCGCTCTCGTGGCTGCTCGTCATCCCGGCGCTGGCCATGCAGTTCCTCTTCAACACCGGCCTGGCGCTCGTGATGGCACGGCTGGGCAGCAAGACACCGGACCTCGCCCAGCTGATGCCGTTCGTGATGCGTACCTGGATGTACGCCTCGGGCGTCATGTTCTCGATTCCCGTGATGCTGGCGGACAAGCCGCAGTGGATCGCCGACGTACTGCAGTACAACCCGGCGGCCGTCTACATGGACCTGGTCCGCTTCGCACTGATCGACGGCTACGGCTCGGAGAACCTGCCGCAGCACGTCTGGGCCGTCGGGCTCGCCTGGGCGCTCGTGGTGGGCGTCGTGGGCTTCGTGTACTTCTGGAAGGCAGAGGAACGGTACGGCCGTGGCTGAGGAAAAGTCCCAGGGACACATCCCCACCGTGATCGCGGACGACGTGCACATCGTGTACAGGGTCAACGGCACGGGTGGCGGCAAGGGGAGCGCCACCGCCGCGCTGAGCCGGATCATGCGCCGTGGCAAGGGCGAACCGCGCGGCGTGCGCAAGGTGCACGCCGTGCGGGGCGTCTCCTTCACCGCCTACCGGGGCCAGGCCATCGGCCTCATCGGCACCAACGGTTCCGGCAAGTCCACCCTGCTGCGGGCCATCGCCGGCCTGCTGCCGACGGAGCACGGCAAGGTGTACACCGACGGGCAGCCGTCGCTGCTCGGTGTCAACGCGGCCCTGATGAGCGATCTGACCGGTGAGCGCAACGTCGTGCTCGGCGGCCTCGCCATGGGCATGAGCCGCGAGGAGATCCGCGCGCGGTATGCGGACATCGTGGACTTCTCCGGGATCAACGAGAAGGGCGACTTCATCACGCTGCCCATGCGGACGTACTCGTCCGGCATGGCGGCCAGGCTGCGCTTCTCCATCGCGGCCGCGAAGAACCACGACGTCCTCATGATCGACGAGGCGCTGGCCACCGGTGACCGGAAGTTCCGGGTCCGTTCCGAGGAGCGGATCCGCGAGCTGCGCAAGGAGGCCGGCACCGTCTTCCTGGTCAGCCACAACAACAAGACCATCAGGGACACCTGCGACCGGGTCCTGTGGCTGGAGAAGGGCGAGCTCCTGATGGACGGCCCCACCGAAGAGGTGCTGAAGGCCTACGAGCGGGAGACGGGCAAGTAGACCCGTCGCGTCGTGCGGCCCCCGCCGGAGCGCCTCGGCGGGGGCCGTACGGTGTGCGGGCCCGCGCGGGCGGACCTGCGGGGGCGGTAGGCGCCCGGGTGGATCTCCTCCCGGCGGATGACGTCAACTGCTCAGGATCCGGGGAAGGTTGACGGCGGCCGATGCGTTGCACGAAGGCGTGCTGCACCCCGGCGCGGTCCTGTGAGCTGTACAACGTAAGCTGTAACGGTGCTGATTCGCGGCTATGTGGGGTGATACGCCCCCGCGCATCGCCCGTTCTGTGCGTGTCGCACTCGGCCGGACGAGCGGCGTGTCCGAAAAGGGATGTTTTGGGTCAGCAGTGTAGAACGGGAGATATGACGGCAATGATGGAAAATCTCCAGCTCCGACGTGGTTTCGCCGTCCCCGCGTCGGGCGGTACGCAGTGACTCGTACCCAGCGGGCGCGCGCCGACGCCGCCACCGCCACGCTCGACAAGGCCGCCGGCGAGAACTTCCCCGTGGCCCCCTTCTTCCTGCCCCGCGCATGGCGCGACGACCTGATGGCGGTCTACGGATTCGCCCGCCTCGTCGACGACATCGGTGACGGCGACCTGGCTCCCGGCGGCGCCGACGCCCGCCACCTCGGCCTCGAACCCGGACAGGCCGAGGACCGCCTCGCCGTCCTGGACGCACTCGAAGCCGATCTGTACCGCGTCTTCGGGTCCACAGGCGACGGCCCGCACCACCCCCTGATGCGCGCCCTGCGCCCCACCGTGCGGCGCTGCGCGCTCACCCCCGAGCCCTTCCTCGGGCTCGTCGAGGCGAACCGGCAGGACCAGAAGGTCCGCCGCTACGGGAGCTACGAGGACCTGCTGGCCTACTGCGAGCTCTCCGCCAACCCCGTCGGCCGCCTCGTCCTGCAGATCACCGGCACCGCGAGCCCCGAGAGGATCCGCCGCTCCGACGCCGTCTGCACCGCGCTGCAGATCGCCGAGCACCTCCAGGACGTCGCCGAGGACCTCGGCCGCGACCGGATCTATCTGCCCGCCGAGGACATGGCCCGCTTCCATGTCGGCGAACGCGACCTCGCGGCACCGTCCGCGGGCGCGGCTGTGCGCACGCTGATCGCGTTCGAGGCGGAGCGCGCCCGTGACCTGCTGGACGAGGGGCTCCCGCTGGTGGGCAGCGTCCACGGCCGGCTCAAGCTGCTGCTCGCCGGATTCGTCGGCGGAGGACGCGCCGCCCTGGATGCGGTCGCCGCCGCCGGTTTCGACGTACTGCCCGGACCGCCCAAACCCACCGCGCCCAGACTGCTGCGCGAAGTGGGAGACGTCCTGCGAAGAGCGCACAGAGAGGGGTGAACCGGACCGTGGAGGGACAGACGACGTACATGTCGGCACCGGTACAGGCCGCGTACAGCTACTGCGAGGCCGTGACCGGACAGCAGGCCCGCAACTTCGCGTACGGCATCCGACTGCTGCCGTACGAGAAGCGGCAGGCCATGTCGGCGTTGTACGCCTTCTCCCGTCGGGTCGACGACATCGGCGACGGCGAACTGGACGCGGAGACGAAGCGCACCCGGCTGGAGGACACCCGGGGACTGCTCGTCCGGATCCGGGACAACGCGGTCGACGAGGACGACACCGACCCGGTCGCGGTCGCCCTGGCCGACGCCGCGCACCGGTTCCCGCTGCCGCTCGGCGGTCTCGACGAGCTCATCGACGGCGTACTGATGGACGTGCGCGGGGCGACGTACGAGACCTGGGACGACCTCAAGGCGTACTGCCGGTGCGTCGCGGGTGCCATCGGGCGGCTCAGCCTGGGCGTCTTCGGGGCGGAGGCGGGCGCGCCCGGTGCCGAACGGGCCTCGGAGTACGCCGACACCCTCGGTCTCGCGCTCCAGCTCACCAACATCCTGCGCGACGTCCGCGAGGACGCCGGCAACGGGCGTACGTACCTCCCCGCCGACGACCTCGCGAAGTTCGGCTGTTCCGCCGGCTTCCACCGGGCCACCCCGCCCCCCGGGTCCGACTTCGCCGGGCTGGTGCACTTCGAGGTCCGGCGTGCCCGTGCGCTGTTCGCCGAGGGCTACCGGCTGCTGCCGATGCTGGACCGGCGCAGTGGTGCCTGTGTGGCCGCCATGGCCGGCATCTACCGCCGGCTCCTCGACCGGATCGAACGCGATCCCGAGGCGGTCCTGCGCGGCAGGGTCTCGCTGCCCGGCCATGAGAAGGCGTACGTTGCGGTGCGCGGCCTGTCGGGTCTCGACGCGCGTTACATCTCACGCCGGACGGCGAGGGGGAGGGTCTGATGACGGGTCCGGTCCGGGTCCGGGGACGGGCAACCCCAAGGCGTCGCGGTGCGTCCCTGTCTGCGACTGTACGGCGAAGGGAGCAGGCATGACCGGCCGGAACCCCCGGTCCTCCCGGGCAGTGGTCGTCGGCGGCGGACTCGCGGGCGTCACCTCGGCGCTGCGTCTCGCCGACGCGGGGCTTGACGTGACCCTGCTCGAAGGCCGGCCCCGGCTCGGCGGTCTCGCCTTCTCCTTCCGGCGCGGCGACCTGTCCGTCGACAACGGCCAGCACGTCTACCTCCGCTGCTGCACGGGCTACCGCTGGTTCCTGGACCGGATCGAAGGGGCCCACCTCGCCCCGCTGCAGGACCGCCTCGACGTGCCCGTACTCGACGTGGGCCGGCCCGCAGGACCGCGCCTGGGACGGTTGCGCCGCACCGGGCTGCCCGTGCCGCTGCACCTCGCCGGCGGGCTGGCCGCCTATCCGCACCTCTCGCTCGCGGAGAAGGCGGGCGTCGCCCGCGCCGCACTGGCGCTGGGCCGTCTCGACCCCGCCGACCCCGCGCTCGACGGCATCGACTTCGCGACCTGGCTGCGCCGGCAGGGACAGTCGCAGCGCACCATCGAGGCCCTCTGGGACCTCGTCGGCGTCGCCACGCTCAACGCCACCGCGCCGAACGCCTCCATGGCGCTGGCCGCCATGGTCTTCAAGACGGGGCTCCTCTCCGAGCCGGGCGCCGCCGACATCGGCTGGGCGGCCGTGCCGCTCGGGGACCTCCACGACACCCTCGCCCGCAAGGCGCTCGAGTCGGCGGGCGTCGAGATCCATGTGCGCACCCGGGCCGGCTCCCTCACCCGTGTTGAGGACGGCCGCTGGGCCGTCGGGACCGACGGCGAACTCTTCGAGGCGGACACCGTCGTCCTCGCCGTGCCGCAGGGGGAGACCCACCGGCTGCTGCCCGACGGCGCGCTCGACGACCCCGGCCGGCTGCTCGGCCTGACCGACGCACCGATCCTCAACGTGCACGTCGTCTACGACCGCAAGGTGCTGCGCAGGCCTTTCTTCGCCGCCCTCGGCTCACCCGTGCAGTGGGTCTTCGACCGCACGGCGTCCTCGGGACTCCAGGGCGCGGGACAGTACCTCGCGGTGTCCCAGTCCGCGGCGCAGGACGAGATCGACCTGCCCGTCGCCGAACTGCGCAAGCGGTACCTGCCCGAGCTGGAACGGCTCCTCCCGGCGGCGCGGGGAGCCGGGATCCGCGACTTCTTCGTCACCCGGGAACGCACCGCGACCTTCGCGCCCACGCCGGGCGTGGGTCGCCTGCGGCCGGGCACGCACACCCGCGTGCCCGGGCTGCACCTGGCGGGAGCATGGACCGCCACCGGCTGGCCCGCCACGATGGAGGGTGCCGTCCGCAGTGGTTCCATTGCCGCGGACGCCGCGCTCCAGGCCCTCGGCCGGCCACACGAACATCCGCTGCAGGAGGCGGCATGAGCAGTACCACCGGAACAAGAGGAGAGTCTGTGACCCCGGCGAATCCGGCTTACGACACCGTGGCGGACACCACGGACGTCACCGCGCTTCTGGAGCGCGGAAGGGCCCTGTCAGCGCCGGTGCTGCGAGCTGCCGTGGACCGGCTGGCGCCGCCCATGGACACCGTCGCGGCCTATCACTTCGGCTGGATCGATGCCCAGGGCAGGCCCGCCGACGGCGACGGAGGCAAGGCCGTGCGTCCCGCGCTGGCCCTGCTGTCCGCCGAAGCGGCGGGCGCCCCGGCGGAGGCCGGCATTCCCGGAGCCGTAGCTGTCGAACTCGTGCACAACTTCTCGCTGTTGCACGACGACCTGATGGACGGCGACGAGCAGCGCCGGCACCGTGACACCGTGTGGAAGGTGCACGGCCCCGCCCAGGCGATCCTCGTCGGCGACGCGCTCTTCGCGCTGGCCAACGAGATTCTGCTGGAGCTCGGCACCGTCGAGGCCGGCCGGGCCGCCCGCCGGCTGACCACGGCCAGCCGCAAGCTGATCGACGGTCAGGCCCAGGACATCTCCTACGAGCACCGCGAGCGGGTCACGGTCGAGGAGTGCCTGGAGATGGAGGGCAACAAGACGGGCGCCCTGCTCGCCTGCGCCGTCTCCATCGGCGCCGTGCTCGGCGGAGCCGACGACCGTACGGCCGACGTCCTGGAGGCGTACGGCTACCACCTCGGCCTCGCCTTCCAGGCGGTCGACGACCTGCTCGGGATCTGGGGCGACCCGGAGTCCACGGGCAAGCAGACGTGGAGCGATCTGCGCCAGCGCAAGAAGTCCCTGCCCGTCGTGGCCGCGCTCGCCGCGGGCGGACCCGCCTCGGAACGGCTGGGCGAACTGCTCGCCGCCGACGCGAAGAGCAACGACTTCGACAGCTTCTCCGAAGAGGAGTTCGCCGCCCGTGCGGCACTCATCGAGGAGGCGGGCGGCCGTGAGTGGACCGCCCAGGAAGCCCGCCGTCAGCACGCGGTAGCCATCGAGGCGCTGCACGGCGTCGACATGCCGGAACGAGTGCGGGCGCAGCTCACCGAGCTCGCCGACTTCGTGGTCGTACGAAAGAGATGATGACCATCCAGATATGACTCGCAGTCGCCGGCGGGCGCCCCACGGGGCGCCCGCCGACGGAGACCCCAGCACAGCAGAGGACCAAACTGCACGAAGGGGAAGCCATGACAGCGACGACCGACGGAAGCACCGGGGCCGCGAACCTCCGCGCGGCCTCGGCCAGCGATCCGACCGAATCGACCAACACCGCGGACGACATCCTGGCCGTCGCGCGACAGGCCGCGGAACGCTCGGTGGAGCACCTCCTCGGCAGGCAGGACGAACAGGGCTGGTGGAAGGGAGACCTCGCCACCAACGTCACCATGGACGCCGAGGACCTGCTGCTCCGTCAGTTCCTGGGCATCCAGGACCCGGACACCGTCAAGGCCGCCGCCCGCTTCATCCGGGGCGAGCAGATGGGCGACGGCACCTGGAACACCTTCTACGAGGGGCCGCCCGACCTCTCCGCCACCATCGAGGCGTACGTCGCGCTGAGGCTGGCCGGCGATCTGCCGGACGACCCCCACATGATCCGCGCGGCGGGCTGGGTCAGGGAGCAGGGGGGCATCGCGGAGTCCCGGGTCTTCACCCGGATCTGGCTCGCGCTCTTCGGCTGGTGGAAGTGGGACGACCTGCCCGAACTCCCGCCCGAGCTGATGTTCTTCCCGAAGTGGGTCCCGCTCAACATCTACGACTTCGGCTGCTGGGCCCGCCAGACCATCGTGCCGCTCACCATCGTGTCCGCGAAGCGGCCCGTGCGTCCCGCCCCGTTCGCCCTGGACGAGCTGCACACCGACCCGGCGTGCCCCCGGCCGCCCAAGCCCGCCGCTCCGGCCGCCAGTTGGGACGGAGTGTTCCAGCGGCTCGACCGGGCGCTGCACCTCTACCACAAGGTGGCCCCCCGCAGGCTGCGGCGCAGCGCCATGAACGCCGCCGCCCGCTGGATCATCGAACGCCAGGAGAACGACGGCTGCTGGGGTGGTATCCAGCCCCCCGCGGTCTACTCCGTCATCGCCCTGCACCTGCTCGGCTACGACCTCGACCATCCGGTGATGCGGGCCGGGCTCGAGTCGCTCGACCGGTTCACCGTGTGGCGTGAGGACGGCGCCCGCATGATCGAGGCCTGTCAGTCCCCGGTCTGGGACACCTGCCTCGCCACCATCGCCCTCGCCGACGCGGGGGTGAGCCCGGACCATCCGGCTCTCGTGAGAGCGGCCGACTGGATGCTCGGCGAGGAGATCGTGCGGCCCGGCGACTGGTCCGTACGCAAGCCCGAACTGGCCCCGGGCGGCTGGGCGTTCGAGTTCCACAACGACAACTACCCGGACATCGACGACACCGCCGAAGTCGTCCTGGCGCTGCGCCGTGTCCGCCACCCCGACCCCTCAAGGATCGAGGCGGCCATCGCACGCGGCGTGCGATGGAACCTCGGCATGCAGTCACGCAACGGTGCCTGGGGGGCCTTCGACGCGGACAACACGAGCCCGTTCCCCAACCGGCTTCCGTTCTGCGACTTCGGCGAGGTCATCGACCCCCCGTCGGCCGATGTCACCGGACACGTGGTGGAGATGCTCGCTGTCGAGGGACGGGCGCACGACCCCCGTACCCGGCGCGGCGTCGAGTGGCTCCTCGCCGAACAGGAGGCGACCGGCGCGTGGTTCGGGCGGTGGGGCGTCAACTACATCTACGGCACAGGCTCCGTGGTGCCCGCGCTCATCGCCGCCGGACTGCCGGCCGCCCATCCCTCGGTGCGGCGGGCCGTCGAATGGGTGAAGTCCGTCCAGAACGACGACGGAGGCTGGGGCGAGGACCTGCGGTCCTACCGTGAGGACAAGTGGATCGGCCACGGCACCTCGACCGCCTCCCAGACCGCGTGGGCGCTTCTCGCCCTCCTGGCCGCGGGAGAGCGGGAGAGCAGATCCGTGGAACGGGGCGTGGCCTGGCTGGCCGAGACCCAGCAGCCGGACGGGTCCTGGGACGAACCGCACTTCACCGGGACCGGTTTCCCGTGGGACTTCTCCATCAACTACCACCTGTACCGGCAGGTGTTCCCCCTCACCGCACTCGGCCGGTACGTCTACGGGGACCCCTTCGCCACCGCTGCCGGCATCGGCGCCGGCATCGGCAAGGGGGCCTGAGCCGATGGGGGCTCCACAGGAACCGCCCGGCCCCGCCACGCCGCTGCTGATCGCCTGCGCCCTCGGCATCGAGCGCTTCGCCCTGCGTACCGGAAGGAGGGGCGGAGCCCCGGGCCCCGGGCCCGTGAGCATCATCAGGTCCGGGATGGGCCCCAGGGCCGCGGAGAACGCCGTCCGGCTCGCCCTGGGACAGGACGGCGCACAAGGCGCCGCGGTCATCGCCTCCGGCTTCTGCGCCGGCCTGGAACCCGGCATGCACCCGGGCGATCTGGTGGTGGCCGAGGAGACCCGGGACCACGCCGGCACCACCCCCTGCACGGCCACCGGCCTCCTGGTCGACGCACTGGTCAGAGCGGCGCCCGGACGCACCGTCCACACGGGCCCGCTGAACGGCTCCGCGCATGTGGTCCGGGGGCCGGAGCGTGCCTCGCTCCGGGCCACCGGCGCCATCGCGGTGGACATGGAGTCCGCCGCCACCCTCCGCACCGCCGTACGGACGGGGCCACGCCCCGTTGCCGCCGTACGGGTGGTCGTGGACGCTCCGGAGCATGAGCTCGTCCGCATCGGCACGGTCCGCGGTGGAATATCGGCATTCCGTGTTCTTCGTGCTGTCCTTCCGGCTTTCCATGAATGGCACCGATCTTTGCTGCTCCCCAGGAGGTGAGCCCAGATGGCCATGCCGCTCCGTCAGTCCATCAAGGTTGCGACGTATCTCTTCGAACAGAAGCTCCGCAAGCGTGAGAAATTCCCGCTGATCGTCGAATTGGAGCCCTTGTTCGCCTGCAATCTGGCGTGCGAGGGCTGTGGGAAGATCCAGCATCCGGCCGGTGTGCTCAAGCAGCGCATGCCGGTCGCCCAGGCGGTCGGGGCGGTGCTCGAATCAGGCGCTCCGATGGTCTCCATCGCCGGTGGCGAGCCGCTGATGCACCCCCAGATCGACGAGATCGTGCGCCAGTTGGTGGCGAAGAGGAAATACGTGTTCCTCTGCACCAATGCCATGCTGATGCGTAAGAAGCTCGACAAGTTCACCCCGTCGCCCTACTTCGCCTTCGCCGTGCACATCGACGGGCTGCGCGAGCGGCACGACGAGTCCGTCGCCAAGGAGGGCGTCTTCGCCGAAGCGGTGGAGGCGATGAAGGAGGCCAAGCGGCGCGGCTTCCGGGTCACGACCAACTCGACCTTCTTCAACACCGACACCCCGCAGACCGTCATCGAGGTGCTGAACTTCCTCAACGACGAGATGAAGGTCGACGAGATGATGATCTCGCCCGCCTACGCCTACGAGAAGGCCCCGGACCAGGAGCACTTCCTGGGCGTCGAGCAGACCCGGGAGCTCTTCAAGAAGTCCTTCGCGGGAGGCAACCGCAGCCGGTGGAGGCTCAACCACTCCCCGCTCTTCCTCGACTTCCTGGAGGGCAAGGCCGACTTCCCCTGTACGGCCTGGGCGATCCCCAACTACTCGCTCTTCGGATGGCAGCGGCCCTGCTACCTGATGAGCGACGGGTACGTGCCCACCTACCGGGAGCTCATCGAGGACACCGACTGGGACAAGTACGGCCGCGGCAAGGACCCGCGCTGCGCCAACTGCATGGCGCACTGCGGCTACGAGCCCACCGCGGTGCTCGCCACCATGGGATCGCTCAAGGAATCCCTGCGGGCGGCACGGGAGACGATCGGCGGGAACCGGTGACGTCGTGAACAGCCGCCGGCCCGGCCTCTCGCGGTGCGCCGCCCCTCGCGGCGCGTCCGGGCCGGGGCGGCGGCGGCCGGCGGGGGACGCGCCGGTGCCGGTGCGGGGGACGAGACCCACCGGGATCGCCGCCGTGACCGTGAGCCGACAGCAGGAGCAGAGAGAGGGGCCCGGGCGTGACGCTGCTGGATTCCATCAAGGCACCGCAGGACCTCAGGGCGCTGAGCCGACCGGAACTCGGTGAACTCGCCGAGGAGATCAGGGCGTTCCTCATCCGGGCGGTAGCGAGGACGGGCGGCCATCTCGGCCCCAACCTCGGGGTGGTCGAACTCACCATCGCCCTGCACCGGGTCTTCGACTCGCCGGTGGACCGGATCCTGTGGGACACCGGGCACCAGAGTTACGTCCACAAGCTGCTGACCGGGCGGCAGGACTTCTCCGAACTGCGCGGCGAGGGCGGCCTCTCCGGCTACCCCTCCCGCGAGGAGTCCGAGCACGACGTCATCGAGAACTCCCACGCCTCCACCGTGCTCGGCTGGGCCGACGGTCTCGCCAAGGCCGACGAGGTGCTGGGCCGTGTGCGCCACGTCGTGGCGGTCATCGGCGACGGGGCCCTCACCGGCGGGATGGCCTGGGAGGCGCTCAACAACATCGCCGCGGCCGGGGACCGCCCGCTGATCATCGTGGTGAACGACAACGAACGCTCGTACGCCCCGACCATCGGGGGGCTCGCCGGCCATCTCGCCACCCTCCGCACCACCGACGGCTACGAGCGCTTCCTGTCCTGGGGCAAGGGGGTGCTCCAGCAGACACCGGTCATCGGCCGGCCGCTGTACGGGTCGCTGCACGGCGCGAAGAAGGGCTTCAAGGACACCTTCGCTCCGCAGGGCATGTTCGAGGACCTGGGCCTGAAGTACATCGGCCCGGTGGACGGACACGACACCGCGGCGGTGGAGTCCGCGCTGCACCGGGCCAAGCGCTTCCACGGCCCGGTGCTGGTGCACTGCATCACCGAGAAGGGCCGTGGCTTCGCGCCCGCCCTGGCCGATGACGCCGACCGCTTCCACACCGTCGGCAGGATGGACCCGCTGACCTGCGAACCCCTGGTCGTGCCCGCCGCGCCCTCCTGGACATCGGTGTTCGGCGACGAGATCGCGGAGATCGGCGCCGAGCGTCCGGACGTCGTCGCGATCACCGCGGCGATGCTGCATCCGGTCGGGCTGACCCGCTTCGCGGAGGAGTTCCCCGACCGGATCTGGGACGTCGGGATCGCCGAGCAGCATGCGGCGGTCTCCGCCGCGGGGCTGGCCACGGGAGGCCTGCACCCGGTCGTCGCCGTCTACGCGACCTTCCTCAACCGGGCCTTCGACCAGCTGCTGATGGACGTCGCCCTTCACCGGTGCGGGGTGACCTTCGTGCTGGACCGGGCCGGCGTCACCGGGGCCGACGGCCCCTCGCACAACGGCATGTGGGACATGTCGGTGCTCCAGGTCGTCCCGGGGCTGCGGATCGCGGCCCCGCGCGACGCCGACCGACTGCGTGAGCAGCTGCGCGAGGCCGTCGACGTCGACGACGCGCCGACCGTGATCCGGTTCCCCAAGGAGTCCGTGGGGGAGCCGGTCGCGGCCGTCGGGAGGATCGGCGGGATGGACGTCCTGCACCGGGCCCCCGGCCCTGACGTCCTGCTGGTGGCCGTCGGCGTGCTGGCCCCGGTCTGTCTCCAGGCCGCCGACCTGCTCGCCGGATCCGGAATCCGCTGCACGGTCGTCGACCCGCGCTGGGTCAAACCGGTCGACGAGCAGCTGCCCGCGCTCGCGGCGCAGCACCGGATGGTGGCGGTCGTCGAGGACAACAGCCGGTCGGGCGGGGTCGGCTGGGCCGTCGGGCAGGCCCTGCGGGACGCCGGCGTCGACGTACCGCTGCGGACGTTCGGCATCCCCGAGCAGTTCCTCGCGCACGCCGGGCGCGGTGAGGTACTCGCCCGGATCGGACTCACTCCGGTGGAGATCGCCGGAAGCGTCAGCGCGGCGCTGGAGCGCCGCACGGCATTGGGAGAGCGGAACGTGCCGAAGGAGTACGGGGCATGAAGGACGAACAGCCGGGCTTCGATCTGACGCGGCTCCTCGGGGAACGGGGGGCCGAACGCTACGAGCTGCACACCCGGCACCTCAACCACCAGCTGCCGCGGATGCTTCACACCCTCGGTTTCGACAAGGTCTACGAGCGGGCCGAGGGCGCTCACTTCTGGGACGCGGAGGGCAACGACTACCTCGACATGCTCGCCGGCTTCGGCGTGATGGGGCTCGGCAGGCACCACCCCGTCGTACGCCAGGCGCTCCACGACGTCCTGGACGCCTCGCTGGCCGACCTCACCCGCTTCGACTGCCAGCCGCTGCCCGGACTGCTGGCCGAGAAGCTGCTGGCACACAGCCCGCACCTCGACCGCGTGTTCTTCGGGAACAGCGGTACGGAGGCGGTCGAGACCGCGCTGAAGTTCGCCCGCTACGCCACCGGCAAGCCGCGGATCCTCTACTGCGACCACGCCTTCCACGGACTGACCACCGGCTCGCTCTCCGTCAACGGCGAGAAGGGCTTCCGCGACGGATTCGCACCGCTCCTGCCCGACACGGCCATCGCGCTCGGAGACCTCGACGCACTGCGGCGCGAGCTGAAGCGCGGCGACGTGGCCGGGCTGGTCGTGGAGCCGATCCAGGGCAAGGGAGTCCACGCCTCCCCACCCGGCTTCCTGCGCGGGGCACAGGAGCTGCTGCACCGGCACAAGGCCGTGCTCATCGCCGACGAGGTGCAGACCGGGCTCGGCAGGACCGGCGACTTCTACGCGTACCAGCACGAGGAGGGCGTCGAACCCGACCTGCTCTGTGTCGCCAAGGCGCTCTCCGGCGGATACGTCCCGGTCGGGGCTACGCTCGGCAAGGACTGGATCTTCAAGCGCGTCTACTCCTCGATGGACCGGGTCCTCGTCCACTCCGCGAGCTTCGGCTCCAACGCCCAGGCCATGGCGGCCGGGCTCGCCGTCCTCGCGGTGATGGAGCAGGAGGAGACCGTCGCGAACGCCCGTCGCACCGGTGATCTGCTGCGCGAGCGGCTCGCCGCGCTCGTCGGCCGTTACGAGCTGCTGCACGAGGTGCGCGGCCGGGGCCTGATGATCGGCATCGAGTTCGGCCGGCCCTCCTCACTCAAGCTCCGCAGCCGCTGGACGATGCTGCAGGCCGCCCGCAAGGGGCTCTTCGCCCAGATGGTGGTCGTGCCGCTGCTCCAGAAGCACCGGATCCTCACCCAGGTCTCCGGTGATCACCTGGAAGTGATCAAGCTGATCCCGCCGCTGGTCATCGGGGAGCCCGAGGTCGACCGATTCGTCACCGCCTTCACCGCTGTCATGGACGACGCGCACAGCGGCGGCGGGCTGATGTGGGACTTCGGCAGGACACTGGTGAAGCAGGCCGTGGCCAACCGCTGATTTGCCTCTGAGGCAAATAATTTGCCTCAGAGGAAATATTCTGGCCCAATGGAGGCATGAATCCTCCTGACGGAGGGGTGGCCGACGAGCTCCCGGGGGTCGCGCCACGCCTGCGCGACCTGCGCCGCAACCGCGGCCTCACCCTGGAGAGCGCGGCGGGACGGGCGGGACTCTCCCCGGCCCACCTCTCCCGGCTCGAAACGGGCCGCAGGCAGCCCTCGCTGCCGATGCTGCTCGGCCTCGCCCGGGTCTACGGTACGACCGTCTCCGAGCTTCTGGGTGAGATGCCGCCCGAACGTGACGCGATCGTCCGTGGCGGCCCACCGGCCGGCACGCCCCGCTCCACCGAAGCCGGGGGCTGGCTCTACCGGCAGGCGGGCGGGCCGGGCCGGGCCATGCAGGCGCTGCACGTCCGTGTCCCGTACGGCGTGGAGGGCGACCTCGTGCGCGTCCACCCCGGAGAGGAATGGCTCTACGTCCTGGACGGGAGGCTGCGGGTCGTGCTCGGCGAGACCGTGCACGACCTCGATCCGGGGGACAGCGCGCACTTCGACTCGCTCACCCCGCACCGGATCGCGGCTCCCGACACCGGTGGGGCGCGACTGCTCTTCGTCCACACGCTCCTGCAGAGCCCGGCCGCCGAGCTGTGTATGGGCAGCGGGATCCACCGGCTCTGATCCCGCACACCCCCACCGCGCGCCCCCTTCGCCAGCCCGGCCCGAGCGGCCGGAAGAGAGGACTGTCATGTCCGATTCGGAGTATTACGACCCGCTCACCCCGCGCAGGCCGAAGAGCAAGGACACCCAGGAGCGGCGGATGCCCCGCGGTGTCGTGATCCGTCTCTTCGCCTACCTCGTGGCCGGGCACGTCATCGCGGCCTTCCTCTTCCTTCTCTTCACCGTGGCAGGGAAAGGCTGACGGCCGGCGTCACGGTCCCTCGACGAGGCGCTCACGCAGCTTCGCGCGGGTCCCGTCGCTGATCTTCAGGCCTTCCAGGAGATAGCGGTCCGTGCTGCCCCAGACCTCGTCGATGGTGTCGAACGCCGCGGCGAGGTATTCGGCGTGGGCGCCGAAGAGTGGGTTGAGCAGTTCCATCACCTCTTCGGACATCCCCACCGGTGAGGTGTCGCTGCGGCGCACCTTGTAGCGGCGGTGCGCGTCGTTCGACTTGAGGTAGTCGGCCTCGATGGCCTCCTTCCCGACGCCGACCGCGAGCAGCGAGACCGCGATCGACAGGCCCGCCCGGTCCTTGCCCGCCGCGCAGTGCATCAGCGCCGGCACGCTGTCCTCGGCCAGCGCGTGCAGCACGCGGCTGTGTTCGGCGGTGCGGTCCTTGATGATCGAGCGGTACGAGGCGATCATCCGCCCCGTCCCCTTGCCGTCGGCCAGGATCGAGCGAAGCTGCTGGATGTTCCCGTCGCGCACCAGCCGCCAGAACTCGGCGCCGTCCGCCGGGTCGGAGAGGGGAATGCTGACATTCCGGACGCCGGGCAGCTCCACGTCGAGACCGTCGAGCTTGCGGTCCGCCGCGTTGCGGAAGTCGAAGACCGTGTGCAGGCCGAGGCCCGCGAGGAAGGCGGCGTCGGCCTCCGTGGCGTGGGCGAGGTGACCGCTGCGGTAGAGGCGGCCGTACCGCACGGTGCCGCCGTCGACGGTCGGAAGCCCGCCGACGTCGCGGAAGTTGCGGACACCGGTCAGGCTGACGTCCGTCGGCTCGGGGCCGGCCGGCGGGACCTCTGGCAGCTGCGTCACAAGGGCTCCTGGAGTGTCGGGCGTCGGCGCCGCTCGCCGACGGGGGCACGCCCGCGACGATACGACATGGCTGCATCGGGCAACCTTCCCGGTCGCCGTGCTCCTGGTCTCCAGGGGAGGACGGCGATTACGTCATGTCCGTATTGGTGCATTTAGCAGAACATGCCCTGCTTGCGCGGGAGATGGGCGGGGCGGGTGAGCGGGATCATATCCGTGACGGTGCGTGGCGAAGGCTCCGGGGGGTATTCCGGACGCCGTGCGGAAAGCCAAGATCCGTAATCCACGGAGTGTGACGGGAATTCTGTGCCGGAAATGAAGCACGGATTCCGGTCGGGAATCCGCAGCTTGTTCGCGACGTCCCGGCTCGCTTACGGTCACGGTCAATCCGGACGGAACGCCTAATCCTGCCGCCGCCCGGAATCCGCACCGACTCACGTGTGGCAGGAGCGGGGGAACCAGGTAAGCCGCCGGCCGGAGGGATCCGGTACGGCTCGGGGTGAAGTCGCGCACCGCGCGGCCGGACATCTCCAGTCCGAACCCGACAGCTCACCTCGCAGGCGCCGGAGAGGAAAATCCCATGCCCGCAAAAGGCAAGCACCGTCGTACGAAGACCGGCCCGATCTCCCGAGGCGTCCTCGCCGCAGGGACCGGCGGCGCCGTTCTCGCCCTCCCGCTGATCGGCGCCACCGGCGCCCACGCCGCCGAGCAGGCCGCACCGGCCGCCAAGTCCGCCGCCGCGCACAGCGCCCCGGCCGCCGCGAAGAGCGCCCCGAAGACCTACTCGGTGGTCTCCGGTGACTACCTGGCGAAGATCGCGGGCGACCAGAAGATCAAGGGCGGCTGGCAGAAGCTGTACCAGGACAACCGCGATGTCGTCGGCGAGAACCCCAGCCTGATCCTCCCGGGCATGAAGCTGACCCTCGGCGCCAAGGCGTCCGGCTCCGCCGGGACCACGCCCTCCAAGTCCGCCCCGTCGGCACCGAAGAAGGCCGTCCCGTCGGCACCGAAGAAGGTTGCCCCGGCCGAGAAGAAGGCCGCCCCGGCCGAGGAGGCGTCCGCTCCGGCGGCGAAGACCGCCGATTCCTCCGCGTCTCAGGAGAGCACCGGCTCCGGCTGGGCCGCCCCGGTCGAGAACGCCAACGTCACGACCCAGTACCGCGCCTCGGGCGCCAGCTGGTCCAGCGGCTACCACACCGGCTCCGACTTCCAGGCGGCCTCCGGCACCAGCGTCCGGTCCATCGGCTCTGGCACCGTGGTCTCCGCCGGCTGGAGCGGCTCGTACGGCAACGAGGTCGTCATCCAGCACAGCGACGGCATGTACTCCCAGTACGCCCACCTCTCCTCGCTCGAGGTCTCGGCCGGCCAGACCGTCACCGGCGGCCAGCAGATCGGCCTCTCCGGCAGCACCGGCAACTCCACCGGCCCGCACCTCCACTTCGAGGTCCGGACCGGCCCGAGCTACGGCTCCGACGTCGACCCGATCGCCTACCTGCGCTCGCACGGCGTCTCCATCTGAGACCTGCCGGCCCAGGGCCGAAGGAGAGGGGCGGTGCGCGCGTGCGCACCGCCCCTCTCCTTATTCCGGCTTTACCAAAAACTGACCGGGTGGTCTTTCTCACCACCCGTCAACCCCTTATTACGGTCGCGTAGGTCACAATCGAAGGTGCAAGATAAGCCCTTGTGGCAGACGATTCGAGAAACAAACAACGAGGCATCATCGGGTCGTACGCAGCGATTGGCGACAGCTTCACCGAGGGCGTCGGAGACCCCGGCCCCGGCGGGACGCTCGTCGGCTGGGCCGACCGGCTCGCGGTGCTCCTCGCGGACCAGCTCCCGGTCCCCGGCGCGACGGTCGCCCCCGCGGACGACACGCACGGCAACTTCCGGTACGCCAATCTCGCCGTACGCGGACGGCTCCTCGACCAGATCGTCGAGGAACAGGTCCCCCGCGCCAAGCAGCTGGCACCTGACCTGGTGAGCTTCTGCGCAGGCGGCAACGACATCCTCCGTCCCGGCTCCGACCCGGACGACGTGGCAGAGCGCTTCGAGCGTGCGGTCGCCGACCTGACGCGGGCGGTCGGCACAGTCATGGTCACCACCGGCTTCGACACCCGGGGCATCCCCGTGCTCAAGCACCTGCGGGGCAAGATCGCCATGTACACCGCCCACGTCCGGTCCATCGCCGACCGCTACGACTGCCCGGTGCTGGACCTGTGGTCCCTGCGGTCCGTGCAGGACAGGCGGGCATGGGACAGCGACCGGCTGCACCTCTCGGCGGAGGGGCACACCCGCGTCGCGCTGCGGGCCGCCCAGGTCCTCGGCCTGGAGGTGCCGGCCGACCCCGACCAGCTGTGGCCCCCGCAGGCCCAGCGCGGAGCGCTCGAGGTCCGCCGCGACGACATCCAGTGGGCACGCGAATATCTCGTCCCGTGGATCGGGCGCCGACTGCGCGGGGAATCCTCCGGCGACCACGTCGAGGCCAAGCGCCCCGACCTGCTGCCGCTCTGACCGCTCGGCCGGTGCCCCGTCCTCAGAGGCCGGCCAGGGGGAGCGGACGCCGGGCCGGCCCCGGCGGAACGAGCCCGTCCGATGCGGACACCCGCACCGGACGGGCGGGTATCCGCTCCAGTACCCCGCCCGCGAAGACGTCGTACAACGGCAGTGTCTCCAGGTGCACATAGCCGATGTGACAGTCGCACACACCGAGCGGGCAGGCGCGCGGGCGGAGCGCACTCCGATAGCTGCCGTCATAGAGGTTGCCCAGCTCGGCACGGACGAAGTGGCAGCGCCGCACCGTCCCCTCACCGTCCACCGAGATCACCGACTCGCCGGTCCGGCAGGGCAGACCGGCCGAACGGTGCGGGTGCCTGCTGTAGGCGAACAGTGGATCCAGAGCCGTCCAGCGGGCCGCCTGTTCGTCCGTGTAGGTGTGCCCCTCCGCTGCGTTGACCCAGAGATACACCTCGGGCGGCAGCGCGGAACGCAGCCTTCCGGCCTCCTCCAGATGCTCGTCGAGACCGACGATCCCCACGCTGTAGCGGACACCGAGCGCCGTCAGCTCCCGGCACCGGCCGAGAAACCGCTCGTACGGCGTCTGCCCCGGGTGGTACGTGCACCACAGGGCGACCTTGTCCCGGTCCGCGCCGGCCAGCCAGCCGGTACGGCCGCTGAGGTTGGTCTGGATGGCGACCCGGCCGATGTGCTCCAGCCGCGACAGCTCGACGAGCGCCTTCCGGTACCAGGACCGCACCAGGCCCTCGCCCCACGGGGTGAACAGCACCGACAGGCGGTCACCGGTCTGTGCGGAAGCCCACCCGGTGAACCGCTCCAGGGCCGCACGGTCGGACCTGAGCTGTTCACCGCTGTCCCGCCGCTTGGCGAACGGGCAGTAGGGGCAGTCGTAGTCGCACGAGGCGAGCGGCCCCCGGTAGAGGATCGTCAGGTCCATGGGGGCGGCGGGCGCGTCGCTCATCGGCCGGTTCACTTCGCCTCGTACGCGGCCATCGCGGCCCGTACCGCCGGGGAGAACAGCTCCGGTCCCACGGCGTCGGAATGGGCCAGGCCCTCCGGTGAGAGGCGCAGCAGCGCAGGGCCCGATGCCTCGTCCAGCCATCCGCGCGCCGAGAAGAGCTCCAGCTCGGCGGGAAAGTCCTCGTACGGACCGGTGCCGAAGCGCTCGCGGTACTCGGCGGGCCGCATGCCCTCGGCCTGGAGAAGTGACTGGAGCAGGTGGCGTCGGCGCGCCTCGCCCTCGTCGACGTACCGGCCGACCTCCGCACGGGAGAAGTCCTCGGTCGTGGTGAAGCCGTCGATGATGCCCCGGATCTCCCGCATCTCCACCGCGTAGTCGAAGGAGTAGTGCAGGGCGGAGGTGTACGAGCGGGCCCCGCAGCCGAGTCCGATCATGCCGTCGGTCTGGCACGCGTATTCGTCGGGGCCCGCGTGCGGCGCGTCCGCGCGGCGGAACATGCGCATCGACACCTGCTCGTAGCCGTGGGCCAGCAGATGGTCGCGCCCCGCGCGGTACAGCCGCAGACGCTGTTCGTCCCAGGCGGTGTCCGGGCCTGCAGGTGCCTTGGCCCCGGCACCCAGCCGCCCGAGCCCGGTCAGCGGGCGCACGTACAGCGGGTAGAGATAGAGCTCCTCCGGGCGCCAGGCCAGGGCGGCGTCCAGCGAGGTGCGCCAAGTGGCCTCGGTCTGGCCCTCGATGCCGTATATCAGGTCGATGTTGAGGACCGGGACCCGGGCATCGCGGATACGGCCGAGAGCCGCCTCCACCTCGGAGCGGTGCTGCGGGCGGACCGCGGCGCGGGCCTCGGCGTCCACGAAGCTCTGCACACCGATGCTGATCCGGGTGGTTCCCCGATCGGCCAGGACGGACAGCCGGTCCGCGGTCGCCGTCGACGGCGAGGTCTCCACCGACAGGGGAACCGCCCTCAGATCGGCGCCCATCCGCTTCTCCGCGATGTCACAGAGGCGCTCCAGCTCCCCGGCGGTGAGGAAGGTGGGAGTGCCGCCGCCGAACGCGGCTGCGGCGAAGCGCACCGGCTCCTCGTCGCCCAGTGCGTCCCTGACCGTGGTGGCCTGCCGGTCGAGCGCGTCGAGGTAGCGCGTCGTCAGCTCCTCGGGGGCACCGATCCGGGTGAACAGATTGCAGAAGCCGCAGCGGACCTCGCAGAACGGTATGTGGAGGTAGAGGGAGAGCGCGTCCTTGCGCTCCGCCGCCCAGAGCTCGCCGATCCGCGGACGCCCGGCGGGGTGGTCCCCGAGCGGGCGGTAGGCCGTCTTGTGCGGGTAGGCGTAGACATAGCTGAGGTAGGGGCTGGTGCTGTGTGCGGTGACGGTCATCGGGACGCCCCAGGTTCGAGGAAGAAATGGGCATAGGGCACGGTCCATACGGCTTCGTGACCGATCCGGTGGCCGGTGTGGCCGTCCTCGCCGTATGCGGTGCCGTGGTCGGAGCAGACGATGGCGAAGCACGGGCGCCGGCTGCTCGCCGCCGCGAAGAGGCGACCGATGTGCCGGTCCACGTACTCCAGTGCCGCGGCGTGCGTGGCCATCGAGTCACCCGCCTCGGCGGTGGCGCCGGGCTTGTGGAACCAGTTGGGCTGGTGCAGCGCCGACACGTTCACGAAGAGGAACAGCCTCTGGTCAGCCGGAAGGCCTGCGACCACCTGCTCGGCGCGTGAGACCTGCGACTCGAAGGACGTCGGCGACGCGACACCGAACTCAGGCTCCCAGTGGCTCTCCTGGAACATGCCGGGCAGCACCGAGCCCAGTGGGGGCCGGCGGTTGAAGAAGCCGACGCCGCCGACGCACACCGTGCGGTAGCCCACGGCGGCCAGGCCGGAGAGCAGATCGGGGGTCTCATGGACGAAGGTGCCGTCCGCGGTCGACTCACTGCCCGCGAAACGTGCGGCGAACAGCCTCGGGTGGGGGCCGGGCGCGGCGGGCGTCGGCAGGAAACCGGCGAAGATCGCCTGATGGGAGGCGTAGGTGAAACTGCCCGGTGCATGCCTCTTCTCCCAGACACCGCCGGGCAGATGCCGGGCGAGATGAGGGATGCGTCCGGCCGCGGCCAGCTCTGCGGCCACGTCGAACCGCAGGGTGTCCAGGGTGACGAGAAGGAGATCATGGCTGCCCACGATCGCGTTCATGTCGGGAGCCGGAGCCGGAGCCGGGGCCGAGGCGGGGGCCGGTGCCGGGGCGGGGGCCGGAGCCGGGGCGGGGGCCGGAGCCCGGGAATCGAGGGATGCGGGGTCAGGGGGCGTGGATGGCACGGTCGTTCCTTGCTCGGTCGTTGCTCGCGGGGCCGGACCTGCGGGTGTCGCCGCCCGCCCGGTCCTCGCGTGAGGAAGTCTCCAGTACGGCGGCGATCTGCGCGCCGTACGTGTCCAGGCCCTCCGCACCGCTGCCCGGAAGGCCGGTCAGACGGGGGAGGAGGTCCCCGAACGCGTTCACCTCGCCGACGGCGAAGCGCCGCCAGCCGGCCGTGGGCAGCAGATCGACACCCACGCACAGCGTGTCGGGGAAGCAGGCCGCTGCCCGCTCGCACATGGCCAGAGCAGCGCTCCAACTGCCGCCCGCCGACTCGACGTCGGCCCGCACCTGGTCCAGATCGCCACGGGCCCCGCCCAGATGCAGATTGGTCATCGGGGACCGGCTGGTACGGACGACCGCGTGGGTCGCCCGTCCCGCGACCACCACGACCCGGAGGTCGGCGGCCCGCCCCCGCTGGGAGGCCTTGGGCAGCCAGCGCTCGATGTGCAGCCCGTCAGGCGCCAGGGTGTCGACGAGGGCCGCCACCTCGTGCTCCGTCGTGCAGCGACGCACCCGCAGCGAGTTGAACAGCCGGCCCTCCTCGTCCCGCTCCACGGAGGTGGCCGCCCGCACCCTGCCCGCGCCCGCCGTCTCCAGGGCCATCACCCCGGAGGCCGACGAACCGTGCGCGGGCTTCAGGAACACTCTCGGCATGCGATGGTCCGACATCAGACGGCGCACATCAGTCCAGCCGCGCACAGGGACCACGTCGGGACCGGAGGTCGGGGAATCGGGCACCGGCACCCCGGCAGCGTCCAGGGCGCCGTGACAGAGCCGCTTGTCGAACATCACCGCGATGTCCTCCGGGTCGTCGAGCAGAACCGCACCGGCCGCCGTGGCCGCCCGCGCCACCTCGCGAACGGCAGAGGTGAAGCGCGCGTACCAGCGGGCCGAACCCTCGACCCTGGTCGGATCGTCGGCCCCGCGCAGGAGCCGGTCCACCTCGGCGTCCTCACCGGGCGAATCGACGCGCACCGTCTCCCCCGGAAGGAAAACCGCCTCCCCGCGCAGCACCTCCGGCCAGGAAACAGTGCGCGCGGCGGGCAGCCCGGCGGCGCGCACGGCGTCCTGGAAGAGACCGACCCTGCGATTGGCGGGAATGCCCACGACCGCGAGGCGCGGCGTCCGGCTACGCACGGACGGCGACACGGCGTGCCTCGTGGTCCTCGAAGCCCCGGACGCGGACCGGCAGGCCGTGAAAGGTCTCGGGATGAACGGCGTCGGTCATGGCGCCGTCACTCCGCGACCGCGGTGTAACGCCCCTCGGGGCCCCGGTCGTCCCACGGCTCGCAGCGCCCGGACAGGTCCACCACCACCCCGTGCGGCTCCAGGGCCTCCGCGAGGCGTCGCTCCATCGGCTCGGTCAGGAAGTGGTGGTGCAGGTCCAGCGAGGTGAGATGGGTGAGCGGCTGGCCTTCGAGCAGCGCCGACGCGCCCTCGTCGCCCAGCGTGCCGTTCGACAGATCGAGCGTCCGGAGCTGCGCGACGACCGGCGCCGAACCGATCGCGACCGCGATCTCGTTCTGCAACTCGCTGTTGCGCAGGCCCAGGTGGTGCAGCCGGGGAAAGCGATTGCCGCCGAGCAGCGGCGCCAGATCCGGGACCACCGCGTCGCCCCCGTACGCGGAGACGCCGAGCCAGAGGTCCAGACGCTCCAGGGCCGGCAGCTCGCTGCCCAGCACTCCGCGCAGGGCATCCCCGGGCAGGCCGCCGCTCTCGATGGTGAGCTCGCGCAGGGCTTCGTGCTCGACGGGCGGGAACACCAGGCCGGTGCCGCCGCGTATGCCGAGATGGGTCAGCGCCGGGAAGGCGGTGAGCAGAGCGGTGACATCGGACTGCTCGATCCACGAGATCTCGGCCTCCTCCGCCACGAGATCCCCGACGAAGACGGCCTTGAGCGAGGTCAGCCGGTCCGCGGCGGCCACGACGAGCCCGATGGGGTAGGCGGAGTCCTCCTCGTACGACTCGCCCCACTGGCCGATGATCAGTGCCTCGACGCCTGACGGGTCCACAGCTTCGAGGAACGCGTGGAACTCCTCCTCCCAGGTGCCGTCGTCCTCGTACGGTTCGACGCCGACGCGCCAGGCCGCGGCATCGGCCGGGGGCCGGGGCGACCCCTCGTCCTCGCGCCGGAAATCGACGGCCGGGAGGCCGAGCAACTCGTGCAGACGGTCCGCGTCGGACATGACACCGATCTCCTGATGCTGGGGAGGGCTGATGTCCGCAAGGTCTATCAAGCGGCACTGACATCGGAACGACCGGCCCCGGACAGCCGTCGATGTCAGACCCCTCTCGTAGCGTTTTCCCTGTGACCGGCGCAGTGGGTGCCGGGGCGGAGGGGAGACGTCTGTGTACCGGCAGGGCGACGTACTGATGGTCACGCTGGAGGAGTCGGACGTGCCGGCGCACTTCCTCGGCGCACCGGGCGAACCGCGCGACGGGCGCGGGAGGCTGGTCCTGGCACTGGGTGAGGTCACCGGCCACGCACACGCGGTGCAGGGGCCGGGCCGGCTGATCCGGGAGGCCGGTCCGTTCGGCCCGATGCTGCTCCATCTCCCCGAGGGCGGACGCGTGGTCCACGAGGAGCATGCCGCGATAGCGCTGCCGAAGGGGTGGTTCCGCGTCGTGCGTCAGCGTGAGTACGCCCCGGGCGCGGTCCGGATCGTCGCGGACTGACCCCTTCGGGAGACGGGGCGGTCCGGTGATGTGCGGTCAGGAAACAGGAACAGGGGACGGGGAGCACCGATGCAGTACGTGAACGAGTGGCGGGCCGTGGCGGCGGCGACGGGCAGGGCCGACCGCGGCGCGGCCGAGGACGGGGTGCGGCTCGCCTATCGCAGCGCGGGGCTCGCGGAGCCGGAGCGCATCATCTGGGCCGACTCGCCCAGGGCCGCCGTCGAGGTGGTGGAGAAGCTGCCCGGCGCCGGACGCTCAGTGCGCGACGAGGTCCGCACCCGCCCCTGGGCGGAGGAACGGCGCCGGATGTACGACGAGCTGGGCCCGGCCGGCTGGTCCGTGCTGTGGTCCGCCACCGGCGCACAGCTGTGGGAGACCACCGCCGCACTGGCAGAGCGGATACGGGCGGGGATCGTCGCAGAACTGACCACACGGCCCGAGGACGAGCCCGACATCCGTCTCGTGCTGCTCGACGCGGTCCTCGGCCAGCACGATGCGGCCTGGCTGGCGGCCTTCGACGGCCGTGGAGACCGCCTGACCGGACTGGCGGACGTCGCCAGGAACGCCGGCTGGTGGTGGCCCTACGAGCACGCGGTGGTGATCAGCGAGCGCCCCGCGGAACTCCACCGCGACGAGGCGGGACGCCTCGACCGCGGTGACGGACCGGCCCTGGCCTACCCGGACGGCTTCGCCCTGTACGCCTGGCGCGGCATGCCCGTGCCGGCCGAATTCCTGGACGGCCTGGCAGGCCTGACCCCGGAGCGGATACGTGCCGAGGAGAACGCGGAACTGCGCCGTGTGATGCTCGAGCACTACGGCTACGACCGCTACCTCTCGGAGTCGGGCGCGGAGCCGGTACACCGCGACGAGACCGGCATCCTCTGGCGCATCGCGATGGAGGGCGACGAGGACGTCGTCATGGTCGAAGTCGTCAACTCCACCCCCGAGCCCGACGGAACGCACCGCGTCTACTGGCTACGGGTGCCGCCCAGGACCCGGACCGCCAAGGAGGGCGTCGCCTGGACCTTCGGCATCGAGGGAGAGGCCTACGCCCCCGTGCACCAGACCTGACCCGCCCGTTGTCGCCTCAGGCCGTCAGGCCGTCAGGGCCTCGTGCCCGATGCCGAGTTCGCGGGCGAGCGCCTCCTCGGTCCACTGCAGCATGGTGGCCCGGGAGAGCGGACCCGCGTACGAGGTCATCTGGACGGCCAGCCCGTCCAGGAGGGCTGTCAGCCGCCACGCGACGGACATCGGGTCCTCGCAGTGGAACTCGCCCGCCGCGGCCCCCTCTTCGATCACCTCGGCCAGTTCGGCCTTCCACTGCTGGTCGAGGTCTCCGGCCACCTCGCGCAGCACCGGGTCACGGAGGGCGGAGGCCCAGCCCTCGATCCACAGCCGCCAGCCCTTGGCCTGTCCGGTCGGCGCGTACCAGCGAACGGCGGACCTGAGCCGCCGGACCGCGCTGGTGCGCCGGGTCAGCAGCTTGCGCAGATGGGCGAGATCGGCCTCCGCCGCGTACGCGAACGCGGCAGCCACCAGTTTCTCCTTGGACGAGAAGTGGTACAGCACCAGCGCGTTGCTCACCCCGAGAACGGCGGCCACATCGGCGATCCTGACCGCGGACACACCCCGGACCTCGATCTGCTCGACGGCAGCGCGCAGAAGCTCCTCACGCCGCTCCGCCACACTCAGCCGCACTCTCGCCACGCGGTTACCCTAACCAACTCCCCGGCGCCGGCACCCGGCCCCCGTGCCCACGGCCTACCGGTACCAGCCGAACCGCACCAGCCGGTCGACGACGAGGTACCCCTCGGTGCCTGTGACGTGGTCCGTCCAGGTCAGCGACACCGGCGGGGCGGGGGAGAGGGACCGCATCGGGCGGCTCCTGGAACATCCGAGTCGATCTACTGAACAATGGGTCAGTATCCGGAGGTCTTGACACGCCTGTCAACGCCTGCGGAAGGCCGGATGTGTCATCCCCGTCCGCCCGATGCGGAATCCTGCGAGGGGCACATACGTTGGAGTCGGCATGACGGAACCCTCGCGTGCGGCGCTGCTACGACTCATCGGGGAGTACGACGGCGGGGTGCTGGTCACCCTCAAGCGTGACGGCAGGCCCCAGCTGTCCAATGTGAACCACGCCTATTACCCCGAAGAGGGAGTGATCCGCGTGTCCATCACAGAAGGGCGTGCCAAGACGCGCAATCTGCGCCGGGACCCGCGAGCGAGCTATCACGTGACCAGCGAGGACCGGTGGGCCTGGACCGTCGCCGATGTCACCGCAGAGCTGACCCCGCCCGCCGCCGACCCGCACGACGCGGTCGTGGAGCAGCTGGTCTCCCTCTACCGGGACGTGCGGGGCGAGCACCCTGACTGGGACGACTACCGCCGGGTGATGGTCCAGGACGGCAGAGTCGTCCTGACCCTGCGGATCGACCATGTGTACGGCCAGCCGCGCGCCTGAGGCCGCGGACCCCACGGGGCACGGTTCCGGGTGATCCCTGACGGTGCTCCGTTCGCCGCCGGGTTCTTTCCCCGTCCTGATTCCAGACCATAATGACGACACCGACTCCTCAGGAGATGTTGTGACCGGCGCCGACAACCAGCCCTCGCTCCGTACCAGACTCCGCTCTCTGCGCCCCGACGCCTTCGGCGCGGACCCGGCGGGGGTGCGGATGGAGCGGATCCGCCGCTCGCCCAATTTCGCCGACGGTGTCTTCCAGAACCCGGAGGGCGCGCGGACCCGGCCCTCCGGGTCCATGCTCGAATTCGCCAAGGTGTACTTCCAGAAGGAGCAGCGGGCCCGCAGGTCCCCGCTCGGCACCGTACCGGTCCACGCCACGACCTTGGCCGATCTGGCCGCGCCCCCGGCGACGGGCCTCCGGGTGACCTGGCTGGGCCACTCCAGTGTGCTCACCGAGATCGACGGCCGCAGGGTGCTGTTCGACCCGGTCTGGGGCGAGCGCTGCTCGCCCTTCGCCTTCGCCGGGCCCAAGCGGCTGCACCCCGTCCCGCTGCCGCTCGCCTCGCTCGGGCCGGTGGACGCCGTGGTGATCTCCCACGACCACTACGACCACCTCGACCTGTCCACGATCAAGGCCCTGGCAGGGACGGACACGGTCTTCGCGGTACCGCTCGGTGTCGGCGCCCACCTGGAGCGGTGGGGCGTGCCCCTGGACCGCATCCACGAGCTCGACTGGAACGAGACCGCGGAGATCGCCGGCATCAGCCTGACCGCCACCCCCGCCCGGCACTTCTGCGGCCGCGGGCTGCGCAACCAGCAGCACACACTCTGGGCGTCGTGGGTCGTCACGGGTCCCGAGCACCGGGTCTATCACAGCGGGGACACCGGCTACTTCTCCGGCTTCCGCGCCATCGGCGCCGAGCACGGCCCCTTCGATGTGACGATGATCCAGGTCGGCGCCTACTCGGAGTACTGGCCCGACATCCACATGACACCGGCCGAGGGGCTGCGCGCACATCTTGACCTCCAGGGCGGCGAGCCGCACGGCGCGCTGCTGCCGATCCACTGGGGCACCTTCAACCTCGCTCCGCACCCGTGGTCGGAGCCCGGGGAGTGGATGCAGGACGCTGCCGACGAGGTGGGGCAGGGGGTGGCGTTCCCCCGTCCGGGCGAGCCGTTCGAACCGGCGGGGGATCTTCCCTCGGAAGCTTGGTGGCGAGCGGTGTCGGCGCCGATCGCGCACCCGTGGCGTCGCCCGGTGGCGGCGGATGCGGCACGGGTGCACCGGGAGGAAGTCGACCTCGCGGGCGAGCGGTGACAAGGAGCGAGGGGGAATCTCGAGCAGCTTGCTCCGTTGTTTGGCGACGGGCCGCGCGAGGAGCGGAACGGTCTGTGGGCGGCTGACGACGGTCCCTTCCGAGAGGGACGGTCGGTAGCCCTGGGACAGCCCACACCGTTGCCCTCCGCGCATGGTTCACCGCCCATCTTGGTCAAGACTCGCATCGTCTGAGTCGCGGCGTTTCGTTGGCTGGCGCAATTCGTTGCGCCGGGTGCGCGTCAGGTAGTCGGGGTCGACCAGGTGACCCCTTGGAGGCCACTTCAGGCAGGGCCGTCCTCGCGTCACTGGTGTTGCCAACGTTCCACCGACCGCTCCGAGATCCGCAGCGTGGGAACTCCCTGTTCTTCCCGCCAGTCTCGAAGCCAGTCGCGGCCTGACGCCGGACCCGCTCCCGCGCGGCTCTTACGACGCCGGTCAAGCCGCCCTGCGAATGTCTCACCGCACGAGGCCTACCGAGGCCACCTTGACGCTGTTTGGTGAACCGTCCGACACCACCCGATCAAGTTCAGTAGCAACGAGCTCGTGCATGGTCGGCGGCTTCGGCGGAGAGTCGAGGGCCGAGGTGAGCTGGTACTCAGGTCTCTGACACTCACGGCCCGGCGTCCGGCGGGACTGTCCTTGTCAAGATGTTCCCTGACAGTGGAATCGATCGATCGGCTGGGAGCGAGGCGTTCTCGCTTACGACGCCGCGGCGATTGAGCATGAGGTCCATGCCCGCGAATTCCGTGAGCACCACGGCGGTCCGCTCGGGCGCCCACGGCAGCCCATCGGGGTGTTGCTGCTCCGCACTGTTGCGGCGTGCCCCCACGCTTGCGCGACGGGTCAAGCCGAGATCCTCGGTGGTCACGACACGACCGAGACGCTCGGTGAACAGGGCGGCGAGCAGTTGCGGTACGGGATCGCGTGGGATCTCTCCGAGGTCGAGCCAACGGCGCACCCGCGAGGGGTCTGTCGCCAGCTGCCGGTAACCCAGGGTGGCAGCCTGCCGGTTCACCTTTCTGGCGAGTTCGCCTCTGGACCAGCCGGTCAGGTCGAATGCGTCCCGTAGTCGGCTGTCAGGGGAGCTCTGCTGCCGTGACGAGAGTCCCCCGAAGAGTTCCAGGTGAACGGTGCGGCCCAGCTTTCGCTTCATCAGGATGGTTACCGCCTCCAAACCCTTCAGTACGGCTTCGGCGGAGAGGTCATTTGGGGCCACGAACACGATCGCGTCGCGGGTGACTTCGCGAGCGGTGTAGGGCAGCCCGAGTTGGTTGGTCGAACTCCGCCAGGCCTGGCCTGTCCGCCGGAGGCCCAACCAGGTTCCGAATGGTGTCTCGGCCCTGCCGTGGGCCCTGAAGCGCCGCCGCAGCCAGCAGACAATGCCGTACGTGGCCATCAGCGCCGCCGGGACGGACACCGGCCAGTGCGCGTACAGGGCGGACAGCAGGGCTGGCTTCCCGGGCCACCACTGTGGGGGCAGTGGGCCGGAACCTGTACTCGGCTCCCTCGCGGGAGGGGTGCCCTGCAGCGGATCGCCGATGAAATGGCTCACCCCGCAGACGATGCCGGCGACCACGGCGGCAACGAGGCTCGCACGCAGAAGCGCGAGGCCACGCGAGACATGAGTGGCGACAGTGCCGGGCGCCTTCTCCATCATGACCGCGGTCTCGGCCTGGGTGCAGTCCAGCCCTTTCGTTGCCCATACCGCGGTGCGTTGCGAGGGAGTCAGGGCGTCCAAGGCCTGCTCGACGGCACAGCGGTTGGCCACCAGTGCGGCCACGTCCGCAGACTGCAAGGGGTCGAAGCGCAGCGGATCGGCCGCACGCCGTGCTTCCAGCACACGGTGTCGGGCCTGCTGGCGCGCTCGGTTGGCCGCTTCCGTGCGGATCACCACGCGCAGATAGCTGACCGGGTACTCGACAGACGCCGGATGACGCAGCACCGTGGCGAAGGCGTTCTGCACGAGATCCTCGGCCGAGACGACGGACTCCGGGATGCCGTGGGCGAGGAGCGCCTGCTGAGCGGTGCTTGTAAGGCTGACCCGGTAGTTGGCGTACAGAGTACCCAGAGCCTCAGCGGGCTCCACTTCACGCTCAGCCATTGCCTTCCTCCGATTTCCGTTCCGCGGCCATACCTCGAGAGGCGCCCTGACTGGCCGACCGAGCACGGATTATCTCGGCCCGGGCTGAGGACCGGTTGCGAAGTGCCACGCTGTCCAGCCAACGCTTGACCGCAGGGACCAGAGGAACAACCGCGGACAAGAGTGCGGCAGCGAGCTCCACCGTCCAACCTCCCGTGCACTATGGGCCGGTGGCGCACAGGACGCGCGGTGGCCGTTCACAAGAGAGAGGCGGCGGTACGCCACTCTCATGACATCGCGTTCATGATTCTTTGGCATGGGCTTGCTCAGGAAGCCCGCTCCTTGCTCCCGGCTGCCCGCCAACTCCCCCTGATGTGTGTGCTGCGCTGTACCTCGGACCAGCACACTCGCCGCGCCCGGCGAGGCCACCCAGGGCGGCTCCCCGGTGGCCCGCCGGCTGAAGAAGCAGCGGGCCACCGCCTGCAAGTCGGCGGATCTCGAACGCTGCCCTAATCGCAGGCCTGCCCGAGCCCGAAGGCGGCACGACGCGCCGCCGGACGAACGCCGCCATGCACTGGAAGAGATCGTCTCCGGCTGGCGCCCGGCATAGGTGTGTCGGCTGGCAGCGCCTCTTCCGACTCTCCTGGGTCTACGTCCAGAGCGCCTACGTGCTGTCGAGTAAGACCGTGTCCTATGTGATGAGCCGGGCGCGTCGTTCGTAGTAGCAGAGTGCCGCGGCGAGGCCGAGAAAGGCCGGGTAGCTGCGGGGTTGGCGTTCGTATCGGTGGTTGAGTCTGCGGTATCCGGTTCGACGGCGTCCCAAGCGTTCGCTGGACTCGGCTCCCTTGCGGGCGATGCGCACGCCGATGTGCTTGGCTCATAGCCATTTCCGCAGGTGAGGTACGTCGTAGGCCTTGCCTGCGTGCAGGGGCTGGGGTGCGAAGCAGCAGCTTCCCAGCCAGCAGGCGATGGCACGTTGCACTCGAGAATTCTTGCGTGTGATGATCCTGCCTATGGCCACGGGTGGGGATGGGATACCGGAGCAGCAGCAGAGACGGTCGCGATTGGCGGACCTGGATTGTTTTTCAGGTCCGTCGCCTAGGCGCGCCTCGACTGTGACGTCGATCGAGGCCGGCCAGGAGCAGTTGCTTACGGCGCGCCGAGAGTTTGCTGTGTTGCTGGGCGAGTTCCGGCGTACGGCGGTGCTGGTTCCGCTGGATGAGGCCGGGGATTTGTGGTCGGCGGAGCAGAACGGCGTGCGGTGGATCTGTGCGTTCTCGGACGAGGAGGCGTTGGCCCGGTTCGCCCTGGCTCGCGGTGAGGGCGACCGGGGGTGGACGTACCAGAGAGTTCTGGGAGCGCGGTTGTTGGATGTGATGGTGCCGTTGCTTCCCGGGCCGGCTGGGGTGGCGCTGGATGCGGGCAGTACGGACGGGATGTTGTTCCCGCCGGTGGTGGGCATCGTGCCGGATGCGGTTGCGGTTGATCTCGGGGGGAGTCAATGAGCGGTGAAGGTTCTGACCTGGAAGTTCCGCCGGAGGCGTTGGCCGAGATCGCGAAGGGGATCGATCTGGCGCATGCGGAGCTGAAGGAGCTCGGCATGATCGGGGAAGCGTCGACGGGCCGGGGGTTCTCGGATCTGGCGTTGTCGGGGCTGGAGTTGGGGCACGGCGGGCTGACGTCGGAGTTCGAGACGTTCTGCAACCGTTGGGAGTGGGGTGTGCGGGCCCTGACGCAGAAAGGGAACGGCTTCGCTCTCGGAGTGGGGCTGTCGGCGGGTTCGTATGCGGAGCAGGAGCAGTACGTCAAGGACTCGATCAAGATCGGTGTGAACTCCCTGAACGGGAATCCTCATGCGTCTGAGGACGAGGTCAAGGCGATGAGCTGGGACAGGATCAGCACCCAGTCCGCCTATGACAACCCGGACTACAGCTGGGAGTCGATGAGCCAGGCCCAGGACGAGGTGAACCAGACCTGGAAGAACACCGCCTACGACGTGGAGGATGCCGCGCTCGACTCGATGGAGCGCAACGGGATGGTGGACCCGTCGTTGCGTTCGGAGGTGGATGAGCGGCTGAAGGAGCATTTGGATCCTTCGCAGGAGACGATCGACCAGGCTGAGCAGCCGCGGTGGGGGGAGAGTCGCTGATGGTGGACTGGGGGAAGTGGGGCGATGCCCTTTACGACGGTGCGGGCAATCTCGTCGACAAGGGCAAGGAGGTCGTCGGCGAGGGCATCGACAAGGGCACTGACATTGTCGGCTCCGGGCTGGAGAAGGTCGGTGCCGATGAGTGGGCCGACAACGTCGAGGACTGGGGCGATGAGACCGCGTCCTCGCTGGGCGCCGAGGTCGGGGAGCAGCAGCTCGGTCAAACCGAGGAAGCGAACGAGCTGATCCATGGCAGGCCGGAAAAGATCAGCGCGGCGGTGAAGAACCTCCGTGACTTCCAGAAGGCGTTCGATCTCGTCGGCGGCGGGATGAAGAAGCTCGACTCCGGTCACTGGAAGGGCGAGGCCGCCGACGCCTTCCGTGCCAAGTTCCAGACGCTGCCCACCGACTGGCTGCGCGCGGCGGGCGCGTTCGAGGACGCGGCCAAGGCTCTGGAGACGTACGCCGGGACGGTCACCAGCGCGCAGGCCAAGGCCGGTGAGGCGATCGCCCTCTACAAGGAGGGCAAGCAGGACTACGAGACTGCTGCTGCCGCTTTCAAGGAGAAGGCGGAGGCGTACAACGCGGTCCGCAACACCGACCACCCGCTCCCGCATCCGGGGAAGTTCTCCGACCCGGGGGCGGCCAAACGCCAGCACGCGCAGGAGATCCTTCAGCGCGCACGCCAGGCACGTAACAGTGCTGCCGAAACGGCCAAGGGCGCGATCACGGCAGCAATGGCGCACGCACCAAAAGAGCCCACCGGCCTGGACCGGGCCAAGCAGGAACTCATCGACTACGGAATCGGCCAGTCCATCGAGCTGGCCCACGTCGGCGGCGGTGTCATCAAGGCCTCCGCAGGACTGGTGAACTTCGTCCGCTCGGTCAACCCGACCGACCCGTACAACCTGACGCACCCGGCCGAGTACTACAAGGGCGTCAACATGACGCTCGCCGGCCTCGTCTCCACCGCCGCCAACCCCGACCGCGCACTGAAGAACGCCTGGGACGCGGCCAAGGGAGACCCCTCGGAATTCATCGGCCGACTCATTCCCGAGCTGGTCGGCACCAAGGGCGGGGGTTTGATCAAGGGCGGCCTGCGGGCCGGAATGCGCGAGGTGGTACCTGGTAAATATCCTGACGAATGGATGACCGGGGCACGGCGACGGCCGAGAGACCTTCTGGACGATCCGGCTCAAACCAGGTGGGCTGAAGATGCATATGACAGCTTCCTGAAGGATTCTCGTGACGTCAGTAGCATCGCCGAACATTCTCGTGACGTGCAACGAGGCAATGGCTCTACAGGATTTGCACCCGAGGAGATCGCGTCGGTCAAGAAGCACGTGTTCGACACTGAGCATCCGATCGTTGACCCGGAAACGCGTAAGGTGGTGATACGAAAGTTCGACGCAGATGCGGAGATTGCAGATGCGTGGATCCGGCTCAGATCCGGCAACGCACTGCCCGAAGACCACATCCTTCTCGAACACGAAATAGCTGAGCTGGGATATCTCCGCGATCACCCTGGATCCACTTATCAGGAAGCCCACCGATTCGCGAATGAAGATCACAACTGGGAACAGCATATTCCACTGTTCAAGCGGGAAGACTTGGAAGGTGAATGGTGATGGCCTCACTGGTGTATTTCCGAAAGATTGCCGAATCTGCCGAATCGGTCGAATATCTCTTCGGCTTCGACACGGACGATCCTCCTCATAGACTCCTGATGGACACGAAGAGTCGCAGATCTCGACCGATCGACGGAGAAATCGATTATGCATTCCTGAAAGCATCGCGCAAGATCAACGCACTTTACGAAGAGACGTCGACGTGGCCCGACCAAGGAATGAGCGTAAGCTGAGTGGGCTCCGAGGTCGTAGCTTGGGCCCGACCCCAAACGCGGGCCGGCCTTTCGATTGAAGGGCTGTCCCGTGACTGATCTTTGGCGTGAGAGCGGGCCGTATCGCTGACGATGGTCCGTTGGTTGCTGGCACCGCGCTGGCAGTGGCGCACCCGCCGGCTGCGGGCCGCGCATGGCCACACACTGTCCTACAAAGTTGCTTGGTGTCTTATCGCGCTTGCCAGCGACGTGGCCAGCCTGCCCCACGTGCGGCGGCGCACCCGACCCGTGCCCAGTGTGCCGCCCGGGGTGATGGTCGATGTGTGGGCGCAGCTCGACTCGGCTGAACGACAACGGCGCAGGGCCTGGCTGACCAGCCACGGCCGGACTCCACTGCACCTGCTGGGAATCCCGGAGGAACTGATCGAGCTGGCGGGCCTGCATGTCACCGAATGGTCCCTCCCGCCGGATGCGCCATCAATCTCGTTAGTGATCCAGCAACGGTCCCTGCCGAGGAGGACGGACTGACTGGGAGAGGTGAGAGCGTGGGCACGCCAACATTGCGGCCATGCGGTGCCCGGTCGAGGGGAGCTCGCCGGTCGAGCTCGCCTCGCCCCCTGCTGATGTCGGCGAGGGCGAGATGAAGCGGGCCGTGAAGCGGATGGACTCGATGGCCGGCCGAGGACACCAGTGGCACCGGGCCCAGTAGCGCGACGCCCCGAGAACTCATCGACGCGAAGGTGTAGGGCAAGGAGCCACCGGAGCCTGCCGAGAAGAGTGGCCAGCATCCAGGAAGGGCTGTCGACCTGATGACAGCGCTGAGCGTGAGCGCGCAGAAGGCCAAGGAGACCGCGGCGAGGACGACGGCGATCACGCCACGATCCACGAGATGAGGAGCCTCAGGACCTCCAGGGCGGCGAGCCGCACGGCGCGCTGCTGCCGATCCACTGGGGCACCTTCAACCTCGCTCCGCACCCGTGGTCGGAGCCCGGGGAGTG
>NZ_JBVHKB010000015.1:0-144621 GCF_055559735.1 Streptomyces sp. NPDC023573 | reverse complement strand
CGCCCGGTTACATTCCGAACCCGGAAGCTAAGCCTTTCAGCGCCGATGGTACTGCAGGGGGGACCCTGTGGGAGAGTAGGACGCCGCCGAACAATCTTTCAGGACCCCTGGTCCCAGCGTTCATGCTGGGACCAGGGGTCCTTTTTGTTTTGCCGAAGCGCGTCGGATGGTCGGCTGCGCGAGAATGTCTGTGGTACCCGATGACAGGAGTCACCCCCATGTCCACCAACTCTTCCGACGACCGTCCGGAGCGCGAGCCGCGTCGCCGGGACGGCGGTGACAGGGGCGGCTTCCGAGGCGGCCGCGACGACCGGTCCGGCGCGCCTCGGCGTGACAGCGACCGCAACGACCGTGGCGGTTTCCGCCGTGACGACCGTGACCGTGGTCCTCGTCGTGATGACAACCGTGGTGCCGGTGCCGGTGCCGGTGCCGGTGCCGGCGGCGGTTTCCGTCGTGATGACCGGGCTCCCCGTCGTCAGGACGACCGTGGTGGTTACCGCGGTGGTCAGCGTGATGACCGTGGTGGCCGTCCGGCCGGTGGCGGTTTCGAGCGCCGTGACGACCGGCCGCGTGGCCCCCGCCGTGATGACGACCGCCCCGGTGGTTTCCGCCGTGACGACAGCCGTGGTGGCAACGTCGGCGGCGGTGGCTTCCGTCGCGACGACCGTGACCGTGGTCCTCGTCGTGATGACAACCGTGGTGCCGGTGCCGGTGCCGGCGGCGGTTTCCGTCGTGATGACCGGGCTCCCCGTCGTGAGGACGACCGTGGTGGTTACCGCGGTGGTCAGCGTGACGAGCGTGGCGGCCGTCCGGCCGGTGGCGGTTTCGAGCGCCGTGACGACCGGCCGCGTGGCCCGCGTCGCGACGACGACCGCCCCGGTGGTTTCCGCCGTGACGACAGCCGTGGCGGCAACACCGGCGGTGGCGGCTTCCGCCGTGACGACAACCGTGGTGGCGGCGGCTTCCGCCGTGACGACCGTGACCGCGACCGGGCTCCGCGTCGTGAGGACGACCGTGGTGGTTACCGCGGTGGTCAGCGTGACGAGCGTGGTGGCCGTCCGGCCGGTGGCGGTTTCGAGCGCCGTGACGACCGGCCGCGTGGCCCGCGTCGCGACGACGACCGCCCCGGTGGTTTCCGCCGTGACGACAGCCGTGGCGGCAACACCGGCGGTGGCGGCTTCCGCCGCGACGACAACCGTGGTGGCGGCGGCTTCCGCCGTGACGACCGTGACCGCGACCGTGGCCCCCGCCGTGATGACGACCGGCCGAGCAGCTTCCGTCGTGACGACCGGGCTCCGCGTCGTGAGGACGACCGTGGTGGTTACCGCGGTGGTCAGCGTGACGAGCGTGGCGGACGTCCGGCCGGTGGCGGTTTCGAGCGCCGTGACGACCGGCCGCGTGGCCCGCGTCGCGACGACGACCGCCCCGGTGGTTTCCGCCGTGACGACAGCCGAGGAGGCAACACCGGCGGCGGCTTCCGCCGCGACGACAGCCGAGGCGGCGGTGATCGCGGTCCGCGCCGTGACAACGACCGGGGCAACGACCGCGGTGGCTACCGAGGCCGCGACGACCGTGGTGGTTACCAGGGGCGCGACGACCGCGACCGTGAGCCCATCAAGCGCCTCCCCATTCCCGACGACGTCACCGGCCACGAGATCGACAAGGATGTCCGGCAGGAGCTGTACAGCCTGCCGAAGACCCTGGCCGAGGACGTCGCACGGAACCTCGTGATGGTGGCCCGCCTCCTCGACGAGGACCCGGAGCAGGCCTACGCCTACTCGCGTATCGCACTGCGTCTGGCCTCGCGCGTCGCAGCGGTGCGTGAGGCTGCCGGCTTCGCCGCGTACGCGACGCAGAGGTATGCGGAGGCACTGGCCGAGTTCAGGGCGTCCCGTCGCATGACCGGCTCCGTGGACCTGTGGCCCGTCATGGCCGACTGCGAGCGTGGACTCGGCAGGCCCGAGCGGGCGATGGACATGGCGGGTGGGCCCGAGGTCCACAAGCTGGACAAGGCCGGCCAGGTCGAGATGCGCTTGGTCGCCGCCGGAGCCCGCAGGGACATGGGCCAGATCGACGCGGCAATCGTCACGCTGCAGGGCCCCGAGCTCGCCTCCAGCGCCGTCCACTCGTGGACCCCGCGCCTGCGGTACGCGTACGCGGACGCACTTCTGGAAGCAGGGCGCGAGGACGAGGCACGCGAGTGGTTCGGCAAGGCTCTCGAGGCGGACAAGGACGGCGCGACCGATGCGTCGGACCGGCTCGCCGCGCTCGATGGTGTGGAGTTCGTCGACGCCATGGGTGAGGACGACGAGCACCCGGCCGTGGTCGTGACCGAGGCGCCGGGCGTCGAGGAGCTGGACGACGAGGACGACGGCGTGGAGGAGTACTACGACGACGACGACGAGGAAATCGAAGAAGTCGACGACGACTCGGAAGGCTCCGCGAAGGCGTAAGCGCTGAAGAGCTGACAGAAGAGGGCGGCACCCGTCACGGGTGCCGCCCTCTTCTGTTTGCCGCCTGTTCCTCAGTCCGTGTCGAGAGTGCGCAGGACGAGTCCCGTGGCCGGCTTGGGACCGAACGAGGTCGACTTACGGGGCATCGTGACGCCCTGTCTGGCCAGCTCCCGCACCACCTCCTCGCGCACGGGGTGCATCAGCACCGCCGTGGCGTCGTGCCGTTCCGCCTGCTCGACCGCCGCCGCCGTGTCGTGGATGTAGGCGATGTGCTCGGGGGCGTCGGGGATCCGCCACACGTCGTCGAGGAGCGTGGAGTGCAGGACGGTCGCGTCCAGGGCGCGCCAGGCCGCCGGCCGGTCGGCGCGGACCGTGCGGGCCAGCAGCCCCTCGTCCGGCCGGTCGACCAGATGGAAACGGCCGTCGCCCGCGAGCAGGAAGGCGTTGCCGTCCGTCGTGGCCGCAGCGAGGGCGTCGAGCGCCTGCTGCAGCGGTCCGTCGACGCGCTGGACGCGGAAGAGGCCGTCGAGGGCGCGCAGCGCCTGGGCGACCGGAAGGCGGTGCAGCAGCCGGTGGATGGCTCGGACCCGGAGCGGATAGCGGGCGGTGTCGACGAGCAGGACGAGACCGAAGTCCCAGGGGCCGGGGAGGAACTGTTCCCGCTGGAGCCGCAGATAGGTGGCCCAGCGGTGGTGGCCGTCGGCGATCAGTGCCTGGCGACGGGAGAGATCGGCCTCGATCTCCGCCCGCTCCGCAGGGTCGGAGACGGCCCAGAGGCGGTGGCTGAAACCGTCCTCGGTCGTCGTGGTGAGGAGCGGTAGGCGCTCCACCACCCGCTCGATGACGGCCGTCGTGCCGCTCGGCCCGCCGTCTCCCGCATAGCTCAGGAGCAGGGGTTCGAGGTGTGCGGCCGCGGTGCGCATCAGGTCGGCGCGGTCCTCCACCACATCGGCCATGACGTCCTCGTGCGGCAGCACCACGCCCTCCGACGCGGGGGAGAGGGCCAGAGCCCCGATCACACCGCGCTGGAGGACGTCGCCGGCCCGCTGTTCGTACACGTAGAGCACGGGCACCGGGTCCGGGGCGAGCACACCCTCCGCGAGCCAGCGCTTCAGGGTGTCGGCGGCCTGCCGGTGGCGTGCGGCGGCCGTACCGGCCTGCGGGAGGATCAGCCGGACGATGTTGTGCGGGTCCGCGGACTCCAGGTGGTGCAGTCCGTCGGGCCGGACGACGACGTCGTACGGAGGCGAGGTCACCGCCGCGAGGCTGCCGACCCGTTCGGGGACGTACCGCAGTCCACGGAAGGCGGCCAGCCGCAGTCCCTCGCCGGCAGCGGGCCCGGATGTGTTCATTTGTGCATCGTATGTGCGCTCCCGCCATGCGCGATGATCGGGGGAGAAGCATGGAAAGAGGAGCGTACGCATATGAGTCAGCAGTACAGGTCCCGGCCGCTCGGAAGCGGTGTGGCGCTGAGTGAGGCGTACGACACGGCCCTGCTCGATCTCGACGGGGTGGTCTACGCGGGCGGGCACGCCATCGTCCACGCCGTGGAGTCGCTGGGCAGTGCGCGCGCGGGCGGCATGCGTCTCGCGTACGTGACGAACAACGCGCTGCGGACGCCGGACGCGGTGGCGGAGCACCTGACGGAGCTCGGTGTGCCGGCCGACGCCGCTGATGTGATCACGTCGGCGCAGGCGGTGGCCCGGCTGATGGCCGATCAGCTGCCGTCCGGGGCCAAGGTCCTCGTGGTCGGGGGCGAGGGGCTCCGGGTCGCGCTGCGCGAGCGCGGCCTGGTGCCGGTGGAGTCGGCGGACGACGAACCCGTCGCCGTGGCGCAGGGGTTCGGCGGGCCCGATCTGGCATGGGGCCGCTTCTCCGAGGCGGCGTACGCGATCTCGCGCGGGGCCGTGTGGTTCGCGTCGAACACGGACCTGACGATCCCCGGCGCCCGGGGTATCGCTCCCGGCAACGGCGCGGCCGTCGAGGTCGTACGGATCGCGACCGGCGCCGAGCCGCAGGTCGCGGGCAAGCCGTTGCCGCCGATGCACCGGGAGACCGTGCTGCGGACCGGTGCCGAGCGGCCGCTGGTCGTCGGGGACCGGCTGGACACGGACATCGAGGGCGCGTTCAACGGCGGCGTGGACTCGCTGCTCGTCCTCACCGGGGTGACCGACGCGGCGCAGCTGATCGCGGCCGAACCCAAGTACCGCCCGACCTATGTGGACCGGGACCTGCGGGGCCTGCTCACCGGGCAGCCCGAGGTGTCGGAGGAGGACGGCGCGTTCCGCTGCGGCGGGTGGACGGCCGTGGTGCGGGGGGACACGCTCGTCCTGGAAGGTGACGGCGACGCGATCGACGGGCTGCGGGCCCTGTGCGGAGCGGCCTGGACGCATGCCGGGAACGGCTCGTGCGGGCTGGACGCGGAGAAGGCCGTGGCCAGGCTCGGACTGTAGCGGCGAACCCTCGGCCCGGCCGTCCGCGCAGTGGATGAGTCCCGCCCGGCACGCTCCACGGAGCGGAGCCGGGCGGCCCGCGCGGCGGATGCCCCGGCTCCCATGGTGGCCGGAACCAGAGGGTAGGCTACCCTAACCCGGTGTTGGTAGAGAGCCCTTCCGAAACGAACGCCGGTCCCACGGCAGCGCGGGACGAGTCCGCGCGCTCCGGGCGCCACGCGGTGCGAGCCGTGGGGCTGCTGGTCGCCGTGGGCGTGCTGGCCCTGGTGTGCCTCGCGAGTATCGCGATCGGCGCCAAGGCGCTGCCCGTCTCCGAGGTGTGGCACGGCCTGTTCCACTACTCCGGCACCAACGGCGACGTCCTCGTGCGGGACGTGCGGGTGCCGCGCACCGTGCTGGGGCTGATCGTCGGGGCCGCCCTGGGGCTGGCCGGGGCCGTGATGCAGGCGCTGACCCGCAACCCGCTCGCCGAGCCCGGTCTGCTGGGTGTCAACGCGGGCGCGGCTGCGGCCGTCGTCTCCGCCATCACCTTCCTCGGCGTCACCTCGCTCACCGGATACGTCTGGTTCGCGTTCGGCGGCGCCGCGGTCGTCTCCGTCGCGGTGTACCTGCTCGGCGGCAGCCGGTCCGCGAATCCCGTACGGCTGGCGCTCGCCGGCACGGCGGTCACCGCGGCGCTCTTCGGTTACGTCAACGCCGTGCAGCTGCTGGACTCGGCGGCCCTGGACCGGTTGCGCTTCTGGACCGTGGGGTCGCTGGCCTCCGCGAACCCGGAGACCGTGGGCAAGGTGTGGCCGTTCATCGCCCTCGGCGTGCTGCTGGCCCTTGCCATCGCCCGGCCGCTCAACGCGCTGGAGATGGGCGACGACACGGCCAGGGCGCTCGGCGCGCATCTGACCCGAACACGCGTCCTCGCGATGGTGGCCGTCACCCTGCTCTGCGGGGCGGCGACCGCCGCGTGCGGGCCGATCGTCTTCATCGGGCTGATGATCCCGCACCTGGTCCGCACCATCACCGGCCCGGACATGCGGTGGATCCTGCCCTACGCGGCCGTCCTCGCTCCCGTGCTGCTCCTCGGCGCCGACGTGGTGGGCAGGGTCGTCGCCCGCCCCGCCGAGCTCCAGGTCGGCATCGTCACCGCGCTGCTGGGCGGGCCCGTATTCATCCATCTCGTACGCCGCAAGAGGATGGCCCAGCTGTGAAGGCCGCTCAGGACACCACGAAGACCGTCCACGCCGTGCGGACGGCCGGCGGGCTCTCCTTCCGTGTGGACGCACGTGCGTCCGTCGTGATCGCGCTGCTCGTCGCGGCGGCCGCCTTCGCCGCCGTGGTGCTGATCGGCAGCGGTGACTACTCCATGTCGCCCGGTCAGGTCGTCACCACCCTGCTCGGCGACGGAACCTTCCAGCAGGAGTTCATCGTCACCGAACTGCGGCTGCCCAGGGTCCTCGTCGGACTGCTCGTCGGCGCCGCGCTCGGGGCCGGCGGCGCCGTCTTCCAGAGCGTCTCCCGCAACCCGCTCGGCAGCCCGGACGTCCTCGGCTTCGGCCAGGGCTCCGCGGTCGGCGCCCTCATCGTGATCGTGCTCTTCCACGGCGGGCCCACCGAAGTCGCCGCGGGCGCCGTCGTCGGCGGCCTGCTGACGGGCGTCGCCGTGTATCTGCTGGCCTGGAAGCGCGGGGTGCACGGCTACCGCCTCGTCCTGGTCGGAATCGGCGCCGCCGCGATGCTCACCGCCGCGACCCACTACCTGATCACCAAGGCGAACCTCGTCGACGCCACCCGCGCCGTCGTCTGGATGACCGGCTCGCTGGACGGCCGGGACTGGGCGCAGGTCTGGCCGCTCCTCGCGGTCTGCTGCGTCCTGATCCCCCTGGTCCTCGGCCACGGGCGGGCGCTGCGCATGATCGAGATGGGCGACGACGCCGCCCACTCCCTGGGCGTACGGGTGGAACGCACCCGGCTCGTCCTGCTGGGCTGCGCCGTGCTGCTCGTCGCCGTCGCCACCGCCGCCGCCGGGCCCATCGTCTTCGTCTCGCTCAGCGCCCCGCAGGTCGCCCGCCGCCTCACCCGCGCGCCCGGCCCCAACCTGGCCGCCGCTGCCGCCACGGGAGCGGCCCTGCTGCTCGTCGCCGACTGGACCGCCATGAACGCCTTCGGGGACCGCCAGCTCCCGGTGGGCGTCGTCACCGGCGTACTCGGCGGCTGCTACCTGCTGTGGCTCCTCGTGTCCGAGCGCAGGGCGGGCCGCATATGAAGCCGGGCGGAGCGCACCCCTCTCAGACCCGTCCCACCGACTCCGGGAGTACGACCATGCAGCGCCTCACCGCAGACTCGGTGACCCTCGGTTACGACCAGCGGGTCATCGCGGAGGACCTCTCGGTCGAGATCCCCGACAACTCCTTCACCGTCATCGTCGGCCCCAACGCGTGCGGCAAGTCGACCCTGCTGCGCGCCCTCTCCCGGATGCTGAAGCCGAACGCGGGGGACGTCCTGCTGGACGGGCAGTCCATCCACCGGATGCCCGCGAAGAAGGTCGCCAGGACGCTCGGCCTGCTGCCCCAGTCCTCCATAGCCCCGGACGGCATCACCGTCGCCGACCTCGTCTCACGCGGCCGCTACCCCCACCAGGGGCTGCTGCGCCAGTGGTCACCCGAGGACGAGCGGATCGTGAAGGAGTCCATGGAGTCGACCGGTGTCGGCGAGCTCGCCGACCGTTACGTCGACGAGCTGTCCGGCGGCCAGCGCCAGCGGGTCTGGATCGCCATGGCCCTGGCCCAGCAGACCCCGCTCCTGCTGCTGGACGAGCCGACGACGTATCTCGACATCCAGCACCAGATCGACGTGCTCGACCTTTGCGCGGAGCTCCACGAGACGCAGGGCCGCACCCTCGTCGCCGTACTCCACGACCTCAATCACGCGGCCCGGTACGCCACCCACCTCATCGCCATGCGCGAGGGTGCGGTCATCGCCGAGGGCGCGCCCGGTGACGTCGTCACCGCGCAGCTCGTGGAGGAGGTCTTCGGGATGCGGTGCCAGGTCATCGAGGATCCGGAGACGGGGACGCCGCTCGTGGTCCCCGCCGCCCGCCGCAAGCGCGCGGCGGCCTCCGTCTGAGGCCGCCGCCGGTCACAGCAGCGACTTGAGCTTCAGCAGGTCGCGGAAGCCGGCCTCCAGCCGCACCCGGCCGGACGCCCAGGCCTTCGCGAAGTTCAGCTCGCCGTCGACCATGGCCACCAGGTCGTCCCCGGTCATGGCGAGCCGGATCTCGGCCTTCTCCACGGGCGGGCCGTCGTGCGTGTCCAGCACCCGGATCCGGCCGTTCGCCAGCCGTCCGGTGAACGTCACATCGAGATCCCTGATGTGGCAGCTCAGCGAGCGGTCGAGGTCGGCGGCGCCGCGGACGTCGCCGTCCGCCCCCGCCAGATTGTCGGAAAGTGTGTCGAGTGCGCTGCGGCACTCCGCCATGGTCGCCATCGTCACCGACGGTACACCGGCCCTTCGGGGTAGCGTTCCCGCATGAGCGACTGGATGCCGGGGCCGGACACGACGCAGCAGGGTGAGCCGGCCGAAGCGGACGCGGCGCCTCCCGCGCCCACCTTCGACCCCGCCCCGCCCGCGCCCCTCGGCGTCGCACGCACCCCCACGGGACACGCCGGTGTCGACGCGCGGCTGGAGCGGCTGGCCGACGCCGACCACCTCGCGGCGGACGGCCACACCGAGGTGTACGAGGATGTACACCGTGGGCTGCGTGACGAACTCACCGCGCTGGACGCACGGCCCGCACCCGCACCGACGCCCGCGCACGACAACAGGAGCTGAACGAGAAGTGGCAGGAGTGGCACGTCGCCGCCTCGACGCCGAGCTGGTACGCCGCAAGCTCGCCCGCTCGCGCGAACACGCGAGCCAGCTGATCGCGGCGGGGCGGGTGACCGTCGGCGGGAACACCGCGACCAAGCCGGCCACCCAGGTCGAGACCAGCGCCGCCGTCGTCGTCGTCAAGGACGACAGCGACCCCGAGTACGTCTCACGCGGCGGGCACAAACTCGCGGGTGCCCTCGCCGCCTTCGGGCCCCTGGGTCTGAAGGTCGAAGGCCGGCGGGCACTGGACGCCGGGGCCTCGACCGGAGGGTTCACCGATGTGCTGCTCCGGGCCGGCGCGGCACACGTCGTGGCGGTGGACGTCGGTTACGGGCAGCTCGCATGGTCCCTGCAGTCCGATGAACGCGTCACCGTCAAGGACCGTACCAACGTACGCGAGTTGACGGTGGAGCAGATCGACGGTGAGCCGGTGGACCTGGTGGTGGGAGACCTCTCGTTCATCCCGCTCGGTCTCGTGCTGCCCGCCCTCGCCCGCTGCACCGCCCCCGGCGCCGACCTGGTGCTGATGGTCAAGCCGCAGTTCGAGGTGGGCAAGGAGCGCCTCGGCAGCGGCGGTGTGGTCCGCAGCCCCGAGCTCCGGGCCGAAGCCGTACGGGAAGTGGCGCGACGGGCCGGACTGCTCGGCCTCGGTGTCCTGGGGGTCACGGCGAGCCCGCTGCCCGGCCCGTCGGGAAACGTCGAGTATTTTCTGTGGCTGCGGGCCGGCGCACCTGAGCTGGATCCCGCGGACGTCGACCGCGCAGTGGCGGAGGGGCCCCGTTGACAACGCAAGCGGCACAACCAGGGAACGCGGAACGCACGGTCTTCCTGCTCGCGCACACCGGCCGCCCGGCCGCGATCCGCAGCGCCGAACTCGTCGTCCAGGGGCTGCTGCGCAACGGCCTCGGCGTCCGGGCGCTGGCGGCGGAGGCGCAGGACCTGCCGCTGCCCTCGTCCGTGGTCACGGTCACGGACGCGACGACCGATGCCGTGGACGGCTGCGAACTCCTGATCGTGCTCGGCGGGGACGGGACGCTGCTGCGCGGAGCCGAGATCTCCCGCGCCTCCGGTGTGCCGATGCTCGGGGTCAACCTCGGGCGGGTCGGCTTCCTCGCCGAGGCCGAGCGTGACGACCTGGACCAGGTCGTCGAGCGCGTCGTCACCCGGGCCTACCAGGTCGAGGAGCGGATGACGCTCGACGTCATCGTGCACAGCAACGGCGATGTCGTGCACACCGACTGGGCGCTCAACGAGGCCGCCGTCCAGAAGGTCTCGCCCGAGCGGATGCTCGAAGTGGTCCTGGAGATCGACGGCCGTCCGGTGACCGGCTTCGGATGTGACGGGATCGTCTGCGCCACCCCGACCGGCTCGACCGCGTACGCCTTCTCGGCGGGCGGCCCCGTCGTCTGGCCGGAGGTCGAGGCGCTGCTCATGGTGCCGATCAGCGCCCACGCGCTGTTCGCCAAGCCCCTGGTCACCTCGCCCGACTCGGTACTGGCCGTGGAGGTCCAGCCGCACACCCCGCACGGGGTGCTGTGGTGCGACGGCCGGCGGACCGTCGAGCTGCCCGCGGGGGCCAGGGTGGAGGTGCGGCGTGGCGCGGTGCCCGTACGGCTCGCGCGGCTCCACCAGGCGTCGTTCACCGACCGTCTGGTGGCCAAGTTCGCGCTGCCCGTACAGGGCTGGCGGGGCGCTCCGCACTGAATCCCCGGGCCGCTGCTCACACCCGCGTGAGTGAATCCTCCACCGGGGCCCGTCGCACACCGGGCCCCGGACCTCGTAAGGTCATGTCCGTGTTGGAGGAGATGCGGATACGGTCGCTCGGAGTCATCGACGACGCGGTGGTGGAGCTGTCACCCGGTTTCACCGCGGTGACGGGCGAGACCGGCGCGGGCAAGACCATGGTCGTCACCAGCCTCGGGCTGCTGCTCGGCGGGCGCGCCGACCCCGCCCTCGTGCGGGTCGGTGCCAAGGCCGCGGTCGTCGAGGGGCGGATCACGGTGTCCCGGGGCGACGCGGCCGCGGTACGCGCCGAGGAGGCCGGGGGCGAGATCGAGGACGGTGCGCTGATCATCAGCCGTACCGTTTCGGCGGAAGGGCGCTCCCGTGCCCATCTCGGGGGCAGATCCGTGCCCGTGGGGCTGCTCGCGGAGCTCGCCGACGAACTCGTCGCCGTGCACGGCCAGACCGACCAGCAGGGACTGCTCAAGCCCGCACGGCAGCGCCAGGCACTGGACCGCTACGCCGGGGGCGGCGTCGAGGGCCCGCACGCCAAGTACGCGGCGGCCTACCGTCGGCTCCGCGCGGTCGCCACCGAGCTCGACGAGCTGACCACCCGGGCCAGGGAGCGCGCCCAGGAGGCGGATCTGCTGCGCTTCGGCCTCGACGAGGTCGCCGCCGTGGAGCCGCTGCCCGGCGAGGACACCGAACTCGCCGCGGAGGCCGAGAGGCTCGGTCACGCCGAGGCGCTCGCCTCCGCCGCGGCTCTCGCCCACGCGGCGCTCGCGGGGAACCCGGAGGACCCGGAAGGCGTGGACGCCACCACGGTGGTGGCGGCCGCCGGACAGTCCCTGGACGCCGTACGGGCCCACGACCCGGCGCTGGCGGCGCTCGCCGACCGGATCGGCGAGATCTCGATCCTGCTCGCCGACGTGGCCGGTGAGCTCGCCGGATACGCCGACCAGCTCGACGCCGACCCGCTGCGGCTCGCCGCCGTGGAGGAACGGCGCGCCGCGCTCACCGCGCTCACCCGCAAGTACGGCCAGGACATCACCTCCGTACTCGCCTGGGCCGAGGACGGCGCCTCCCGGCTGACCGAACTCGAGGGCGACGACGACCGCATCGGTGAGCTCACGGCGGAGCGCGACGCGCTGCGCGCCGAGCTCTCCGCCCTCGGCCAGGAGCTGACCGACGCGCGGACCGAGGCGGCGGCGCGCTTCGCCGAGGCCGTCACCGAGGAGCTGGCCTCGCTCGCCATGCCGCACGCCAGGGTCTCCTTCGCCGTCAGGCAGACCGAGGCGCCCGACGAGGGGTCCGGCATCGACATCGGCGGCCGCAGCGTGCTCTACGGGCCCTCCGGCGCCGACGAGGTGGAACTCCTGCTGGCGCCGCACCCCGGCGCCCAGCCCCGGCCGATCGCCAAGGGCGCCTCCGGCGGTGAGCTGTCCCGGGTCATGCTGGCCGTCGAGGTGGTCTTCGCGGGCTCCGACCCCGTGCCGACGTACCTCTTCGACGAGGTCGACGCGGGCGTCGGCGGCAAGGCGGCCGTCGAGGTCGGCCGGCGGCTGGCGAAGCTCGCCAGGTCCGCGCAGGTCGTCGTGGTCACCCACCTGCCGCAGGTGGCCGCCTTCGCCGACCGGCAGCTGCTGGTCGAGAAGACCGTGGACGGATCGGTGACCAGGAGCGGCGTCACGGTCCTCGAAGGTGAGGACCGGGTCCGGGAGCTCTCCCGGATGCTCGCCGGCCAGGAGGACTCCGAGACCGCCCGGGCACACGCCGAGGAGCTGCTGGAGACCGCGCGAGCGGACGGTTGACGACCCGCCCCCGTCAATCCCGCGCCGCCCGCCTCACTCGTACGGGTGAGGCGGGCCGCCCGGCCGTCGACGCGACGACGGGAACAACGTTTCGTCAGTCCCGGAACGTTCGTACGGACTGGCATCCTTGGCGCTGTACTTTCCACCGACTCGGGATCCCCGGGAGCCAATCAACGTGTCACAGCTGCGTACGGTCCAAGTCCTGGGCGGCGGTGCCGGAAGCAGCGCTCATGTCAGCTCGCTCTCCGCAGGTCTGGTCGCCAGAGGCGTGCAGGTCACCGTCTGCGCCCCGGCCGGTGCCGGCCGCGCCCACGGCCTCCCCACGACGGGCGCCCGCTTCGTCGCGGTGCCCCGGCGCAGCGACCCCGCGGCCGTCGCCGCCCTCCGCACCGCCTGCACCGGAGCGGACATCGTCCACGCCCACGGACTGCACGCCGCCGTACGCGCCCGGATCGCCCTCAGTGGCCGGGGCGTCCCCCTGGTCGTGACCTGGCACACGCGCACCCACGCCGACGGGGCCCGCGGCAGGCTGCTGCGGCTGCTGGAGCGCAGGGCCGCCCGTGCGGCCGCCGTCGTCCTGGGCACCTCGTGGGAGCTGGTCGACCGGGCCCGCCGCCGGGGTGCCAGGGACGCCCGGCTCGCACCGGCCGCGGTCCCCGCGAGCCGCTTCGCGTACGCCCCCGACGAGGGCAAGGCGCGCGCCGAACTGGGCGCGGTCGGAAGGCCGTTGCTGGTATCGGTGGCACAGCACGACCACGGGACACTGCTGGACGCCGCGCGCGGATGGCGTGCGCTGGACCCCGTGCCGCTGCTGGCCGTCGCGGGGGAGGGGCACCGGGCCGGCGCCCTCCGGCGGCGGATCGCCGCGGAGAGGCTGCCCGTCGTCCTCACCGGCGGCGCGGACGACATCGGTGAGCTCCTCGCCGCCGCCGACATCGCCGTACTGTCCGGCCGCGGGGAGGGCGGGCAGCTGCTCGCCCAGGAGGCCCTGCGGCTCGGCGTCCCGCTGGTCGCGGCCCGGGCCGACGGACTGCCCGAACTCGTCGGCGAGGCAGCCGAGCTCGTGCCCTACGGGGACGCCGACGCGCTGGCCGGAGCCGTCGTACGGCTCCTCGGCGACCCCGGACGACGGGAGCGGCTCGCCGACTCGGGGCGCGCACAGGCCGCCGGCTGGCCGACCGAGGACGACACCGTCGCCCATGTGCTCTCCGTCTACGACGAGTTGGCGCAACAGGTGACGGTCTAAAGCGTGTGGCGGCGGGCGCGCAGAGCCAGGCTCAGGGCGAGCACCGCCTGCGGGTCGTCCAGGTCCGTGCCGAGCAGATCGCCGATGCGGGCCAGCCGGTTGTAGAGCGTCTGCCGGTTCAGATGCAGTTCGCGCGCGGCCTCCGCCTTGCGGCCCGCGTGGGCGAGGTAGGCCTCCAGGGTGGGCAGCAGGGCGGGACGCGAGGTCCGGTCGTGTTCGCGCAGCGGGCCGATCGCGCGGTCCACGAAGGACGCCAGATCCGGATGGTCCCGCAGCCGCCACAGCAGCAGATCGATGTCCAGGCTGCGCGCGTCGTACCAGGGGCGCTCCCCGAGCCCCTGCGCGGCCGTCGCCGCCTCCGCCGCGTGCCGCAGCCCCGCGCCCGCCGCCGCCCAGCCGCCCGCGGCCCCGACCACCACGACGACCGGCGTGCGGTCACCGGCCCGCTCCAGGCCGGCCCGCTCCGCTCCGGCCCGCAGCGCGGCCGCCACCCGGTCGCCGAGCGCCGCACGGGTGGTCCCCGGGCGCAGTGCCAGCAGCAGCGGGACCCTGCCCTCCACCGGGCGCACCCCCACCAGCACCGGCGCGCCCACCGTCGCGAGCTCCTCCGTCACGGCCCGGGCCAGCAGCGCCCAGCTGCCCGACGGCGCCGACTCGGGCGCCAGCCTCATCACCACCGGCAGCAGCGGATCCCCGCCGGGCCGGAAGCCCAGCACACCGGCCTGCGCGGGAGCGTCCTCGGGGGCGATCCGGCCCTCGGCGAGATCCGTGAGGAAGTCGCCGCGTCCCCGCGCCGCCACCTCGTCCTCCTGACGGGCCTGCATCAGCACGACCGCCAGGATGCCCGCCGCCCGCTCGGCCGCCATCCGGTGCACCGTCACCAGCGGGCCCGACACCGCGAGCAGCACCAGCCGGGCCCGTACGGAACCGGCCCCGAGGCCGCCTCCCGGCACCTCCACCAGCAGCGCGCCGGCCGGTGGCGCCTCACGGGCCGCTCGGGCCCCGCGCAGCCCCTCCCAGACCTGCAGCGGATCGGCGCCCACCGGCCCGGCCCCCGCGGCGAACAGCAGCCGGCCGTCCGGGGTCTCCAGGAAGACCGGGTTCGCGGCGAAATCCGCCAGGATCCCCAGGACCTGCGGCACCCCGCCGCCCCCGAGCACCGCCCGGGTGCACCGCCGGTGGACCTCCTCGGCCCGCTGGAGCAGGGCGTAGTGGCCGTTGACGATCTCGGTGTGGATCTCCTCGGTCACCGCCACGAACGGCACCTCACGGTGCAGCTGCACGAGCGGCAGCCCCGCCGTCCTCGCCGCCTCCACGATCGCCGTCGGCAACCGCTCGAAACGCGCCCCGAGCTCCACGACCAGCGCGGCGATGCCGCGGTCGGCCAGTTTGCGGACATAGGCACGCTGGTCGCCGGGCCGGGAGCCCAGGCCGAGCCCCGTGGAGAGCAGCAGCTCCCCGCCCTTGAGGAGCGCGGGGATGTTCGGCGCCTCCCCGGCGTGCACCCAGCGCACCGTCCGGTCCAGCCGGTCCGCGCAGGTGAGCACCTCCGGCAGTCCGGCGCGGAGCCCCGGCAGCTCCAGCGCCCGCCGCACGGTGATCCCGCCCTCTGTCTCCACCGGCTGCGGCCTCGTGCTTTCCGTATCGGCGCGTACGCGCTCGTGCCCGACGAGGGGCGGTAACGCCCCCGGTCAGGAAGTTACCGGCCCCCGGCCCGGCGCGTCACACCGCGGCCACGGCCGGCTTCACGTTGTGGTTCATATGGAACACGTTGTCCGGGTCGTAGCGTGCCTTCACCCGGGACAGCCGCTCGTAGGCCCGCTCCCCGAAGCCCGCGACGACCCGCTCCTGGCCCTCCCGCCCGATGAAGTTCAGATAGACGGAGCCGCTCGCCCACGGCATGACCGCCCCGCGCACCCGGCGTACCCACTCCCTGCCCTGCTCGTCGTCCGCCTCGCTCTCCCAGACACCGAACGGATGCACCGCCCACGGGGAGGAGCGCCAGGGCACCGGGTAGTCGGCGGGCCCCCGGGCCACCGCGCCGCCCATCGGGAACAGCACGTGCTGCGAGGCGGAGGGGACGGGCATCGTGGCCGCACCGGCGCAGAAGGCGGCCGCGGCCTCGTCGGGGAAGACGTCCAGATACTCCGCGGACCAGTAGTTCCGCATGCCGGGCGGGTCGTCGAGCATGCACTGCAGGTCCGCGTAGTCGACAGCACCGATCACCTCGGCCTCGCGCTCCAGCGCCAGCAGCGGCGCCGCGACCTCGCGCAGCTCCGCCTCCGTGCCGGCGTAGGTGACCAGGACCGCGCAGACGAGGTGGCCCACCAGGCCCCCGGGCACCCACTCCTCGGGCGGACCGGTGATGTAGATGCAGGCACCGCCCGCCGCGTCCGGGGCGGACTCCATCACGTCCCGGTACGTACGGACCGCTTCCGGGCCGTTCTCAGGGCGCAGGAGAAGCAGCGCCATGCTCATCGCGGGCAGCTCGTGGAGCCGCAGCGTCAGGGAGGTGACCACCCCGAAATTGCCCCCGCCGCCGTGCAGGGCCCAGAACAGCTCGGGGTTCTCCTGCGCGCTCGTGTGTACGCGGCCGCCGTCGGCCGTGACCAGCTCGGCGGCCAGCAGGTTGTCACAGGCCAGTCCGAAGGCCCGCTCCAGCCACCCCGAACCGCCGCCGAGCGTGAAACCGCCGACACCGGTGGTCGAGACCCGCCCGCCCGTGGTCGCCAGGGCGTAAGGCTGGGTGGCCCGGTCCAGGTCGCCCATGGTGGCTCCGCCGCCGACGCGGGCCGAGCGGGCCTCCCGGTCGGCCTCCACCGCGCGCATCCGGCGCAGGTCGATCACCAGACCGCCCTCGCTCAGGGCCATGCCCGCCACACTGTGACCGCCCCCGCGCACGGCGACCTCCAGGTCCTCCGCGCGTGCGAAGCGGAGAGCCCGGGCGACGTCCGCCTCGGAGGCGCACTGGGCCACCACCGCGGGTCTGCGGTCGATCATGCTGTTGAAAACGGTCCGGGCCTCGTCGTATCCCGGGTCACCGGGGACGAGGACCGCGCCGGTGAAACCGGAGCGGAGGCCGGCCGGAGCGGACTCCGGAGCCGAGGTGCGGGGCGTCATGGCGTGCCCCCTTCGCAAGGCGTGACAGGGCCCTTCCATCGTAGGTCCGGCCGTGGAAGCCGGCCGTCCCACCGGACCCCGTCACACCCTCCGGATCACCCGACGTACGCCCCGCTGGCCGTCAGCCGCAGCGCCGTGTCGATCAGCGGTACATGGCTGAACGCCTGCGGGAAGTTGCCCACCTGGCGCTGGAGCCCGGAGTCCCACTCCTCGGCCAGCAGGCCCAGGTCGTTGCGGAGCGACAGCAGCTTCTCGAAGAGCCGGCGGGCCTCGTCGACCCGGCCGATCATCGCCAGGTCGTCCGCCAGCCAGAACGAGCAGGCCAGGAACGCGCCCTCGTCGCCCTCCAGGCCGTCGACGCCCGCGTCGTCCCCCTCGGTGGGGTAGCGCAGCACGAAGCCGTCCTCCGTGGACAGCTCCCGCTGGATCGCCTCGATCGTGCCGATGACGCGCTTGTCGTCGGGCGGCAGGAAGCCCATCTGCGGAATCAGCAGCAGGGACGCGTCCAGCTCCTGCGAGCCGTAGGACTGGGTGAAGGTGTTGCGCTCGGGGTCGTAACCCCGCTCGCAGACATCGCGGTGGATGTCGTCACGCAGCTGGAGCCACCGCTCCAGCGGCCCCTCCGCGTCCCCGGACTCGATGAGCTTGATCGTGCGGTCGACGGCGACCCACGCCATCACCTTCGAGTGCACGAAGTGCCGGCGCGGCCCGCGCACCTCCCAGATGCCCTCGTCCGGCTCGTCCCAGTGCTTCTCCAGATAGCTGATCAGCTTGAGCTGGAGCCCCATGGCGTAGTCGTTGCGGGTCAGCCCCGTCATGTGCGCCAGGTGCAGCGCCTCGGTGACCTCGCCGTACACATCGAGCTGCAGCTGGTTCGCCGCGCCGTTGCCGACCCGGACAGGGCCGGAGTTCTCGTACCCGGGCAGCCAGTCCAGCTCTGCCTCGCCGAGCTCACGCTCGCCCGCGATGCCGTACATGATCTGCAGGTTCTCCGGGTCGCCCGCGACGGCCCGCAGCAGCCACTCGCGCCAGGCGCGGGCCTCCTCGCGGTACCCGGTGCGCAGCAGGGACGAGAGCGTGATCGCCGCGTCCCGCAGCCAGGTGTAACGGTAGTCCCAGTTCCGGGAGCCGCCGATGTCCTCCGGCAGGGAGGTGGTCGGCGCGGCCACGATGCCGCCGGTCGGGGCGTAGGTGAGCGCCTTGAGCGTGATCAGCGAGCGGACCACTGCCTCCCGGTAGGGGCCGTGGTACGTGCACTGCTCGACCCACTCGCGCCAGAAGCTCTCCGTCGCCTCCAGGGAGGACTCCGGCTCCGGCACGCTCGGCGGCTCGTGGTGCGAGGGCTGCCAGCTGATGGTGAACGCGATCCGGTCGCCGGGCGCCACGGTGAAGTCGGAGTACGTCGTCAGGTTCTGGCCGTACGTCTCCGCCTCCGTGTCGAGCCACACGGAGTCGGGCCCCGCGACGGCGACCGTACGGCTGTCGACCTTGTGGACCCAGGGGGTGACCCGTCCGTAGCTGAAACGCATCCTCAGCTCGGAGCGCATCGGCACCCGGCCGCTCACGCCCTCCACGATGCGGATCAGCTGGGGGGCACCGTCACGCGGCGGCATGAAATCGGTCACGCGGACCGTGCCGCGTGGGGTGTCCCACTCCGATTCCAGGATGAGCGAGTCGCCGCGGTAACGGCGCCGGTCGGCAGCCGGGGGCTCCGCCCCCTCGGGGCGGGCAGGGCCCAGCCGCCAGAAGCCGTGCTCCTCGGTACCGAGAAGTCCGGCGAAAATCGCGTGTGAATCGAAGCGGGGCAGACACAGCCAGTCCGCTGTGCCGTCCCGGCAGACCAGGGCTGCGGTCTGCATGTCTCCGATGAGTGCGTAATCCTCGATGCGCCCGGCCACGTGCGTCTCCAGTCGAACGGCCATGTCGCCCCGCAGGGCGCTTACTGCTGGTCAAGGGGTCGTTGTAATAGAACCGACGAGCTCTTGCACGGGTGAGCGGGCTGGGGTGGAGCCGCTGGGCCGGCCAACTCGGCAGCGAGTGTCCGAGCAGGATACGACGCAGATGGGGGTTCCGCGCGACTGTCCGGCAGTTGTCCGTCGCCTGTCACGGGCGAATGGGTGGGACCTGAAACGGACGTGGTGATCTTGTGCCCACGCCGGAGGGGCATGGCCGGAAGCGGCCTCCCCGCGTCGCTGTTACCCTGGTAGCCCGTGGAGCGGTGGTCGTCCCGACAGTGGACGAGGCCCCCGAACCGCAGCGACGGCGCCCGAAGAAAATCTTCGTCGGCATGCCGGTACGCACCTCACGATCGCGACCACGGGAGCCCCCTTTGGCTATGCAGCCCACATCCACGACGACCAAGCACATCTTCGTCACCGGGGGTGTCGCCTCCTCCCTCGGCAAGGGTCTGACTGCCTCCAGCCTGGGTGCCCTGCTCAAGGCACGTGGCCTGCGGGTCACCATGCAGAAGCTCGACCCCTACCTCAACGTCGACCCCGGCACGATGAACCCCTTCCAGCACGGTGAGGTGTTCGTCACCAACGACGGCGCCGAGACCGACCTGGACATCGGCCACTACGAGCGCTTCCTCGACGTCGACCTCGACGGTTCGGCCAACGTCACGACCGGCCAGGTCTACAACACCGTGATCGCCAAGGAGCGGCGCGGCGAGTACCTCGGCGACACCGTCCAGGTCATCCCGCACATCACCAACGAGATCAAGCACCGCATCCGCCGCATGGCGACCGACGACGTGGACGTCGTCATCACCGAGGTCGGCGGCACCGTCGGCGACATCGAGTCGCTGCCCTTCCTGGAGACGGTCCGCCAGGTCCGCCACGAGGTGGGCCGCGACAACGTCTTCGTCGTGCACATCTCGCTGCTGCCCTACATCGGCCCCTCCGGCGAGCTGAAGACCAAGCCCACCCAGCACTCCGTCGCCGCCCTGCGCAACATCGGCATCCAGCCGGACGCCATCGTGCTGCGTGCCGACCGCGACGTCCCGACCGCCATCAAGCGCAAGATCTCGCTGATGTGCGACGTCGACGAGACCGCTGTGGTGGCCTGCAAGGACGCCCGGTCGATCTACGACATCCCCAAGGTGCTGCACACCGAGGGCCTGGACGCCTACGTCGTCCGCAAGCTCGACCTGCCGTTCCGCGACGTCGACTGGACCACCTGGGACGACCTGCTGGACCGTGTCCACAACCCGGACCACGAGGTCACCGTCGCCCTGGTCGGCAAGTACATCGACCTGCCCGACGCCTACCTCTCGGTCACCGAGGCCATCCGGGCCGGCGGCTTCGCGAACAAGGCACGCGTCAAGGTCAAGTGGGTCGCCTCCGACGACTGCAAGACCCCGGCCGGCGCCAAGAAGCAGCTCGGTGACGTCGACGCCGTCTGCATCCCCGGCGGCTTCGGCGAGCGCGGCGTGATCGGCAAGGTCGGCGCCATCCAGTACGCCCGTGAGAACAAGGTGCCGCTGCTCGGCCTCTGCCTCGGCCTCCAGTGCATCGTGATCGAGGCCGCGCGGAACCTCGCCGGGATCGCCGACGCCAACTCCACCGAGTTCGACGCGGCCACGGCCCACCCCGTCATCTCGACGATGGAGGAGCAGCTCGCGTACGTCGAGGGCGCGGGCGACCTGGGCGGCACCATGCGGCTCGGCATGTACCCGGCGAAGCTCGCCGAGGGCTCCCTGGTCCGCGAGGCCTATGCCGACGAGCCGTACGTCGAGGAGCGCCACCGCCACCGCTACGAGGTCAACAACGGCTACCGCGCGGAGCTGGAGAAGAAGGCCGGACTGGTCTTCTCCGGCACCTCCCCGGACAACAAGCTCGTCGAGTACGTCGAGTACCCGCGTGAGACGCACCCCTATCTGGTCGCCACCCAGGCGCACCCGGAGCTGCGCTCCCGCCCCACCCGCCCGCACCCGCTCTTCGCCGGCCTGGTGAAGGCCGCTGTGGAGCGCAAGGTCGCGGCGGCGCAGGCGCCCGCCGCCGACGCGTAAGGCGATACGGTTGACCGGGGTACGGATCCCTCACGGGATGCGTGCCCCGGTTTCTTTCGTTCGTGGGAGGACGTACATGGGTTTCCAGGACACGCCCGAGGAGTGGCAGGTCACCGCGACGGTGACGCCCTTCACCGGTAACAAGACCAGCGTCCGCACCGACGACGTCGTGATGCCCGACGGAAGCGTCCACAGCCGCGACTACCAGGTCCACCCCGGTTCGGTGGCCGTCCTCGCGCTCGACGGGGACGGCCGGGTGCTCGTGCTGCGGCAGTACCGGCACCCGGTGCGCCACAAGCTGTGGGAGATCCCGGCGGGGTTGCTCGACGTCCCCGGCGAGAACCCGCTGCACGCCGCGCAGCGCGAGCTCTACGAGGAGGCGCACGTCAAGGCCGAGGACTGGCGGGTGCTGACCGACGTCTACACCACGCCGGGCGGTTGCGACGAAGCCGTGCGCATCTTCCTCGCCCGTGATCTCTCCGAGGCCGAGGGCGAACGCTTCGAGGTCGCGGAGGAGGAGGCGGACATGGAGCTGGCACGCGTGCCCCTCGAGGAGCTCGTGCGGGGCGTGCTCGCCGGTGACCTGCACAACAACTGCCTGGTCGTGGGCGTCCTGTCGCTCACCGCGGTCCTCGCGGGCGACGGGGTGGACTGGCTGCGCCCGGCCGAGGCGCCCTGGCCCGCCCGCCCGTTCGAGGCCTGACCCGGTCCGGCCCGCCCTCCCGAGGGCGGGCCGGACACCGGTCCGAATGCCGGGCCGATCGTGGGCCGATCGTACGAAACGCTGATCCGATCGAGGGATGTGTCCGCCGCGCTCGGCCGTGATCGCCCGCACCACTGAACTACGCTCGAAAGGCCCGGACCGGACTTCCGGCGGGCAACCGCGTGCAGCGAAGTGGAGCGTGGCCCGTGACCGATCAGGCGGTGGACACCAGCGGCCCGGCCCCAGTGGCGGGGACGGCGGGAACCAGAGAGCCGCCGGACGTGACCACCACTCAGTTCTTCGGCCGCGCACGCGAGTTGAAAGCCCTCCGGGAAGACATCGAGCGGGCGGGCCTGGACACACTGGCGGGCCGCAAGGCCGCCCGCGCGCGGGTCCTCCTGATCGCCGGCCGGCCCGGATCCGGACGCACCGCGCTGGCCGCCGAGCTCGCCCGCGGGCTGGCCGAACCCGGCGACTACCCCGACGGCGTGTTCCGGGTCCCGCTCACCGAACCGGGGGGCGAGCGCGTCCCCACGGAGCGCACCGCTCGCGCGCTCCTGGACCTGCTCGGGGTCACCGCGCCGCCCGGAGCGGACGAGGACGAACTCTCCGAGATGGTCCGCGAGGCCTTCGCCGTACGCCGCGCCCTGATCCTGCTGGACGACGCCGTCGACGCCGAACAGGTCGACCCGCTGCTCCCCGACAACCCCGACTGCCTGGTCGTGGCCACCGCGACCGGCCCCCTCACCGGCATCCAGGGCGTCCGCCCCTGCACCATCGGCGGGCTGGACGCGGGGTCCGCGGTGCAGCTGCTCGCCCGCGCCATCGGCCAGGTCCGCATCACGGTCGACCCGCGGACCGCCGAGACGCTCGCGCAGGAGTGCGGCGGACATCCCGCCGCCCTGACCCTGGTCGCCGGCTGGCTCGCGGCCCGGCCCGGCGCCTCGGTCGCCGATGTCGCCAAGCAGCTGCGCGACCAACAGGACGCACCCGAACCGACCGCCGGCGGCCGGCCGCTGGCCCGGGCCTTCCTGCTGGTCCACGAGTCCCTGCCACCGGCCTCCGCCCGGATACTGCGGCTGCTCGCCCTGGCCCCCGCCGGGCTGGCCGACGCCCACACCGCCTCCGCCCTGGCCGGGTGCTCCGTATCCGCGGCGCAGGCGACGCTGGACGACTTCGTCAGGTCCGGGCTGCTCAGGTCGAACGGCGCCGAGCAGCCCGAGTACGAGATGCCGGGCTGCCTCGTCCCGCTGGTCCGCGCCGTGCTGGAGGAGCGGGAGCGGCCCGCCGAGATCCAGCTCGCCCGGGCCAGGATGCTGGAGCGGACCGTGCGCCGGCTCCAGGCCTGCCGTGCGGTCACCGACCCCGAGGACTCCCCGGCCCGCCGCCGGCTCGCCGGGCTGCCGCGCTCGCTGCGCTTCCCCAGCCCGGAGAACGCCGCCGAGTGGCTGCGGATCCGCGAGCCGGCGCTGCTGGCCTCCGCCCGCGCCGCCGTGCGCGAGGGCGACCTGGACACGCTCGCCCGCCGGCTGGTGGCCGCCCTCGTCCGCGCCCTCGCCGTGCACCGGGGCACCGAGGAGGCGGCCCCCGTGCTCTACGGGCTGCACGGCCTGGTCCTCGATGTGGCGGAGCGCCGGGACCTGCCCCGGGAGAAGGCCGCCGCCCTGCTCAACCTCGCCGATCTGGACGCGAGGACCGGGCGTACGCGGGAGGCGCTGGCCCGCTACCGTGCGGCGCTGGACGCCGGACGCGCGGCGAACGACCTCTACGCGACCGGCAGGGCGATGGAATCCGCAGGCGGCGCGTACGCCGAGCTCGGGGACTTCAACCGGGCCTCCGACTGGTACGGCCGGGCGCTCGCGCAGCGGCTCTCGCAGGGGGAGCGGGCCGACGAGGCGCGGCTGTACGGCCGGCTCGGCGCGGTCCACACCTACGCCGGCCGGTACGGCGAGGCGCTGCGCAACTGGCGCGCGGCGGCGGCCGGCCACCGCAGGCTGGGGGACCTCCCGGCGCAGGCGCGTGCGCTCAGCGAGGCCGCACGGGTGCAGGAGTACGCGGGCCGGCCCCAGGAGTCCCTGCACACCTGCCGGGAGGCGGTCGACCTGGCCCGCAGGGCGGGTGACGCCCGTCTCCAGGCCGCGCTGGAGCTCAGGCTGGCGGACACGCTGGACCGGCTCGGGGACCCGGCGGCGGCCCGGCTCCACCGGGCGACGGCCGACAGATTGCTCGGTGAGGAGGACTCTGCCTACGAAATCCGTAGTGCTTCGAACAAAACTTAATGCTTTGTAAGGCTGGACAGCGGGAAGTCCTTCATTAATGATGGCTCTGCCGCAGATCTCTGCGGCGTCCCCCTTTATGCTTGGTTCATGCGGTTATGTCCCGCTATGCCCAGCCAGCCTCCGAGTCAAGGACCGTGATCGACGTGAAGGTCGGCATCCCCCGCGAAGTCAAGAACAACGAGTTCCGGGTGGCGATCACCCCTGCCGGAGTGCATGAGCTCGTACGCCACGGCCACCAGGTCCTCGTCGAGCGGCACGCCGGTGAGGGATCCTCCATCCCGGACGAGGAGTACGTCGCCGCCGGCGCGCGGATCCTGCCCACCGCCGACGAGGTCTGGGCCGCCGCCGACCTGCTGCTCAAGGTGAAGGAGCCGGTCGCCGAGGAGTACCACCGCCTCCGCAAGGGCCAGACGCTCTTCACGTACCTGCACCTCGCCGCCTCCCGCGCCTGCACGGACGCCCTGCTGGAGTCGGGCACGACCGCCATCGCGTACGAGACCGTCGAGACCGCGAACCGCGCGCTGCCGCTGCTCGCCCCGATGTCCGAGGTCGCCGGCCGCCTCGCCCCGCAGGTCGGCGCCTACCACCTGATGCGCTCGGTCGGCGGGCGCGGTGTGCTCCCCGGCGGAGTCCCCGGCACGGGATCGGCCCGGGCCGTCGTCATCGGCGGCGGGGTCTCCGGCTGGAACGCCACGCAGATCGCCGTCGGGCTGGGCTTCCACGTCACGCTGCTCGACAAGGACATCAACAAGCTGCGCGAGGCCGACAAGATCTTCGGCACGAAGGTGCGGACGGTCGTCTCCAACGCCCTGGAGCTCGAGAAGGCCGTCGTCGAGGCCGACCTCGTCGTGGGCGCGGTGCTGATCCCGGGCGCGAAGGCGCCGAAGCTGGTCACCAACGAACTCGTCGCGAAGATGAAGCCCGGAAGTGTTCTTGTCGACATTGCGATCGACCAGGGAGGCTGCTTCGAGGACTCGCATCCGACGACGCACGCCGAGCCGACCTTCATGGTCCACAACTCGGTCTTCTACTGTGTCGCGAACATGCCGGGTGCCGTGCCGAACACCTCCACCTACGCGCTCACGAACGCCACGCTGCCCTACATCCTGGAGCTCGCGAACCGGGGCTGGGCCGATGCCCTGCGCCGTGACGCCGCACTGGCCAAGGGTCTCAACACCCATGACGGCCAGGTGGTTTACCGCGAGGTGGCCGAGGCCCACGGCCTCGACCACGTCGAACTGAGTGCGCTTCTCGGCTGAGCGGTCAACCCTCTCCGTCAACCTCACACGTCCGGCCGGACCTTGCCCAGCAAGGTCCGGCCGGAGGCGTGAGAGGGCCGGGATCAACTCGCCTGAGACGTAACCCTCCACCCGTTTTGCACCCCCGCGAAAGGTGCGCCCCGGGCGCTCCGTGCTCTTGACAGAGGGGTGTTCGATTGCCGACACACAGGGCCGGGTCCGGCGGATTGTGTTGCTGCGAACCGGTGACACGCCATAGAGTCGCCAATCGTCGGCATGGTGCCACGCTGACCTATCGATAAGTTTCCTGGTCACATCCAAGGAGGTAAGACGACTTGTGAATGAGTCGACAATTACTCCCGGGGGTGGTCAACCAGGGATGCCTGCACGGGGTCTGAGCCCGATCGGGCTCGAAGCTGTCGGCTCCGTCGCTGTCCGCACCTTCGCCACCCACCAGCACATGACGACAGCCCCCCAGATGATGGACGGCCTACACGTGAACGCCATGGCCGGCAACGAAAGTGGCCGAGAGACCTCCCACTTCGCCGACTTCGCCGAGGTGCCCGAGGGGCACTTCTACGACCCCGATGCCGAGTACGAGCCCGATCCGGAGTACGCGGCCACCCTCGCGCCCGACGCCGCCCGTCAGCGCCGCGAGCGGATCGGCCCGACCGGCCGGCCGCTGCCGTACTTCCCGATTCCAGGTCCCCTGACGGACCACGGCCCCGCGAAGATCATCGCGATGTGCAACCAGAAGGGCGGCGTCGGCAAGACCACGTCGACCATCAACCTGGGTGCCGCCCTCGCCGAGTACGGCCGCCGCGTCCTGCTCGTCGACTTCGACCCGCAGGGAGCCCTGTCCGTCGGCCTCGGGGTCAACCCGATGGAGCTCGACCTCACCGTCTACAACCTGCTCATGGAGCGGGGCATGGCGGCCGACGACGTGCTGCTGAAGACGGCCGTGCCCAACATGGACCTGCTCCCCAGCAACATCGACCTCTCGGCCGCCGAGGTGCAGCTGGTGAGCGAGGTGGCCCGGGAGTCGACGCTGCAGCGCGCCCTCAAGCCGCTGATGGCCGACTACGACTACATCGTGATCGACTGCCAGCCGTCGCTCGGCCTGCTCACCGTGAACGCCCTGACGGCGGCTCACAAGGTGATAGTCCCGCTCGAATGCGAGTTCTTCGCGCTGCGTGGTGTGGCGCTGCTCACCGAGACCATCGAGAAGGTCCAGGAGCGGCTCAACCCCGAGCTGGAGCTGGACGGCATCCTGGCCACGATGTACGACTCCCGCACGGTGCACAGCCGTGAGGTGCTCGCCCGTGTCGTCGAGGCCTTCGACGACCACGTCTACCACACCGTCATCGGACGTACGGTGCGCTTCCCGGAGACCACGGTCGCCGGTGAGCCCATCACGACGTACGCGTCGAACTCGGTCGGTGCCGCCGCCTATCGCCAGCTCGCCAGGGAGGTGCTCGCCCGGTGTCACGCCGAGTGAGTCTGCCGGGGGCCGACGAGCTGTTCCGTACCACCGGGGGCATGGGGCTCCAGGGCTCGTCCCCCGCCGAGCGGCGACGCAAGGCGAACGGCGAGGCGCGGGTTCCCGCACCGGCCGGTGGAAGTGATTCGACGACGGCGCCGGACACCGGCCAGGACGGTACTCCGGGAAGCGGCGACACGCCCGCCGGGGCGTCCCGGGAGGAGCACTCCGCGGCGGACGCCGACGGCGGCGGCTCCCGCAGCCGCGCCGACGGGGACGACCGGGGCCGGACCGCCCCGCCCCGGGCCCGTACCGCGCCCGGGCAGGAGCAGACCGGGACGTCCGCCACCGTCCAGCCGCAACGCGGACGCGGGGGCGGCCGGGGAGCCAACCGGCGGCCCAGTGGCCGTGAGCGCCACGACGAGAAGATCACCGTCTACGTGTCGGCCGAGGAACTGATGGACCTCGAGCACGCGCGCCTGGTGCTGCGCGGCGAGCACGGGCTGGCCGTCGACCGCGGACGCATCGTCCGCGAAGCGGTCGCCGTGGTGCTGGCCGACCTGGAGTCGCGCGGCGACGCGAGCATCCTCGTACGGAGACTGCGGGGCCGCTGACCGGCGCGGCGCCGGTAGCCTGCCGGGGGAGGGCCGTCGCACGGACGGCCCCGCCCCGGGGCCCACCGCCCGCCTCCCGCCGCACCCCTGGACCCCAGCGCATGCCGACTGCCGACGACACGCCCCGCCCGACCCGCCGTGCCCTCGGCCGCGGGCCGGGGACGCGGCCCGACCGGGCGCCTGCGGCCCCGTACGCGGCCCCGGAGGCTCCCCCCGGGCCGGTGGCGGCCGTGGAAGCCCCGACCGGGCCCGCGGGGCCCGTGGAAGCGCCGCCGGCCCCGCCGGCCACTGACGGGCCCGTGGAGAGCCGTCCCGAGGCGGTTCCGGTGGCCCTCGTGCCCGACGCCGACGAAACCGGGGACGAAACCGGGGAGGCGGCGGGAGCCGACCGGCGGTTCACCGTGCGGCTGGTCAACTTCGAGGGCCCCTTCGATCTGCTCCTCCAGCTGATCTCCAGGCACAAGCTCGATGTGACCGAGGTCGCCCTGTCGAAGGTCACCGACGAGTTCATGGCACACATCCGGGCCATGGGCACGGACTGGGACCTCGACCAGACCACCGAATTCCTCGTCGTCGCCGCCACCCTGCTCGACCTCAAGGCCGCCCGGCTGCTCCCCACCGCCGAGGTGGAGGACGAGGCCGACCTGGCCCTCCTGGAGGCACGGGACCTGCTCTTCGCGCGGCTGCTGCAGTACCGCGCGTACAAGAGGATCGCGGAGATCTTCAGCGACCGGCTGGAGTCCGAGTCCCGCCGCTACCCGCGCACCGTGGGGCTCGAACCCCAGCACGCGGAGCTGCTGCCCGAAGTCGTGATCAGCATCGGCCCCGAAGGGTTCGCGCGGCTCGCGGTGAAGGCGATGCAGCCCAGACCCAGGCCGCAGGTGTACGTCGACCACATCCACGCCCCCCTGGTCAGCGTGCGCGAACAGGCGGAGATCGTGGTCGCCCGGCTGCGCGCGGGGGGTGAGATCAGCTTCCGTGAGCTCACCGAGGACGCGGACGACACCCTCACCGTCGTCGCCCGCTTCCTGGCGCTCCTGGAGCTCTACCGGGAGAAGGCCGTCACGCTCGACCAGGAGGAGGCGCTCGGTGACCTCCTGGTGCGCTGGGCCGGGGGCGAGGGTGCGGAGCCGGTGGTCACGGACGAGTTCGACCAGGAGACGCGCGAGGCGGAGGAGGACGTACAGGCATGAGCACAGACGACGAGGGGCAGGGCGCCCCGGTTGCCGGGCTGGACCTCAAGCCCGCGCTGGAGGCGGTCCTCATGGTCGTCGACGAGCCCGCCACCGAGGAGCACCTCGCCAAAGTCCTCCAGCGGCCCCGCAGGGCCGTCGCGGACGCCCTGCGGGAGCTGGCCGACGAGTACACCGTCCAGCGCCGCGGATTCGACCTCAGACTCGTCGCCGGGGGCTGGCGCTTCTACTCCCGTCCGCAGTACGCGGTAGCGGTCGAGGGCTTCGTCCTGGACGGGCAGCACGCCCGGCTCACCCAGGCCGCGCTGGAGACGCTCGCGGTGGTCGCGTACCGTCAGCCGGTCAGCCGGTCGAGGGTCTCGGCGGTACGCGGGGTGAACTGCGACGGCGTCATGCGGACCCTGCTCCAGAGGGGTCTCGTCGGGGAGGCGGGCGCGGAACCCGAAACAGGTGCGATCCTGTACAGGACGACGAACTACTTTCTGGAGCGCATGGGCCTGCGAGGCCTGGACGAGCTCCCGGAGCTCGCGCCCTTCCTCCCGGAGGCGGACGCGATCGAGGCTGAGACGCTAGAGGGTGTGCCGTCGTTCGATCCGGACGCACCGGACACCCCGGAAACTCACGCAGACGACAAGACGGACTTTTGATGCGAAGCAGTGGCAGCAACAACGGCAGCGGCAACAGGAGCGGTGGCGGCTCCAGGAGCGGCGGCGGCAGGAGCGGTGCCGGAAGGAACACCAGCGGCAGCGGCAGGAACAGCAACCCGAACCCGCGGGTCTCCGGCTCCGAGCGCGACGACAAGCAGGAGCAGCGCCCCCGCCGGCCCCGCCCCGAGGAGCGCCGCTACGACGTGGGTTCCGACAAGCCGGGCGGCGACGGCGGCCCCCGCAAGGGCCGGGGCGCGGCGGCCCGCGGCGGCGCCAAGGGCGGCCCGAAGCCCACACAGAAGGTGACCAAGGGCGGACGCCGTGTGGGCGCTCCGTCCCGCCCCCGTGAGCTCGACGCCAAGATCGAGCAGCGCAACCGTGACCGGTACGCGGGCAAGCCCGAGATCAAGACCCCCCGGACCAACCCGGGCGCCGAGCAGGAGGGCGAGCGTCTGCAGAAGATCCTCGCCCGGGCCGGCATGGGCTCGCGCCGGGCGTGCGAGGAGCTGATCGAGCAGGCGCGTGTCGAGGTCAACGGCGAGATCGTCCTCGAACAGGGCAAGCGCGTCGACCCGCAGAAGGACGAGATCAAGGTCGACGGCCTGACCGTCGCGACCCAGTCGTACCTCTTCTTCGCGCTGAACAAGCCCGCCGGTGTCGTCTCCACCATGGGAGACCCGGACGGCCGCCAGAACCTCGGGGACTACGTGAACAACCGCGAGACGCGGCTGTTCCACGTCGGACGGCTCGACACCGAGACCGAGGGCATCATCCTGCTCACCAACCACGGCGATCTGGCCCACCGTCTGACGCACCCCCGGTACGGCGTGAAGAAGACCTACCTGGCCGCCATCCAGGGCCCGCTCCCGCGTGACCTCGGCAAGCGGCTCAAGGACGGTATCCAGCTGGAGGACGGCTACGCCCGCGCCGACCACTTCCGGGTCGTCGAGAACACCGGCAAGAACTACCTCGTCGAGGTCACGCTCCATGAGGGCCGCAAGCACATCGTCCGCCGGATGCTGGCCGAGGCCGGCTTCCCGGTCGAGCGCCTCGTGCGGACGTCCTTCGGACCGATCCCGCTGGGCGACCAGAAGTCGGGCTGGCTGCGCCGCCTGACCAACACCGAGGTCGGCATGCTGATGCGCGAGGTCGGTCTGTAACCCGCGCCCCGCACCGAACGGCCCGCGGCCGGTTCCTCGTTCATTTTTTCGAACAGGAACCGGCCGCGGGCCTTTTGCGACCGGCGATTCTTCTTTATAGTCATAGTGACCATAAAGAAGGAGGCGGCGTGACGCTCGCGGACGTACTCGATCCCCTGCAGCAGCCCCTGGTGACGGTCCTGGACACCCCGGTCAGCTGGACCGAGGTGCTGGGCTTCGGCAGCGGTGCGCTGTGCGTCTGGCTCGTGGCCCGCCAGCACCTCGCCAACTGGCCGATCGGCATCGCCAACAACCTGTTCTTCATCCTGCTGTTCGCCCAGTCCGGTCTGTACGCCGACGCCGGCCTGCAGATCGTCTTCATCTCCCTCGCCGCGTACGGCTGGTGGACCTGGACCCACGGGGGTGGACCAGGGTCATCCGTCCTCCCGGTGCGGAACACCACCCGCACCGAGTGGACCTGGCTGTTCGCGGCGGGGGCGGCGGGGACTCTCGGCCTCACCCTGCTGCTCTCCCGGGCCACGGACTCGACCGTGCCGTTCTGGGACGCGCTGACCACCTCCCTGTCGCTCATGGCGACGTACGGGCAGTGCCGCAAGCGGGTCGAGTCCTGGTGGCTGTGGATCGCCGCCGACGTGGTCTACATCCCGCTGTACGCCCACAAGGAGCTCTACCTCACCTCCCTGCTGTACGTAGGCTTCCTCACGCTCTGCCTCATCGGGCTGCGCAACTGGAGCCGCGACCTCGCCGCAGGCCGGCGCGAGGACACGGTGCTGCCCGCATGAAGCGCCACGGGCACGGACTGGTCCTCGGCAAGTTCTATCCGCCGCACGCCGGCCACCACCACCTCGTCCGCACCGCACGGGACCGCTGCGAGCGGCTCACCGTCCTGGTCTGCGCCGCCTCGGTCGAATCCGTACCGCTCGCCGACCGGGTCGCCTGGATGCGTGAGGCGCACCCGGACGTCCGGGTGGTGGGGACCGTCGACGACATCCCCATGGACATCACCGACGCGGCCGTCTGGGACGCCCACATGGAGGTGTTCACCGGCGCCGTGCCCGAACGGGTCGACGCCGTCTTCACCTCCGAGGCGTACGGCGGGGAGCTGGCCCGCCGCTTCGGCGCGGAATCCGTCCTCGTCGACCCCGGCCGCACCCTCTTCCCCGTCTCGGGCACCGCGGTCCGCGCCGACCCCGCCGGCTGCTGGGACTATCTGGAGCCGCCCGTGCGGGCCGCGCTCGCGCGCCGGGTCGTGGTCCTCGGCGCCGAGTCCACCGGCACCACCACCCTGGCCCTGGCCCTCGCCGACCACTACCGCCGGCGCGGTGGTACGTGGGCGCGGACGCGGTACGTCGCCGAGTACGGGCGGGAGTTCAGCCAGGCCAAGCTCGCCGCCCTGCGTGAGCGGTGGCCGGACGCCCAGTGGGAGGACGTCTCCTTCACGACGGACGACTTCCCCCTCATCGCCGAGACGCAGAACGCCAGGGAGGACGCCGCCGCGCGTGCGGGATCGCCGGTGCTCTTCTGCGACACCGACTCCTTCGCCACCACCGTCTGGCACGAGCGCTACATCGGCGGACGCAACCCGCTCGTCGAGAAGACCGCCGACCGGGTCACCCACCACCTCTGGCTGCTCACCGACCACGAGGGCGTCGCGTTCGAGGACGACGGACTGCGCGACGGCGAGGAGCTGCGGCCCTGGATGACAGACCGCTTCCGTGCCGAACTCACTCGCACGGGAAGGCCGTTCATCGAGATCACCGGGGACCGCGACGAGCGCCTCGCAGCGGCGGTCGCCGCCGTGGACGAGCTCCTCGCCACCGGCTGGCGCTTCACCGCACCCCTGCCGGAGCGGCGATGAGCACCGCACCCGAGGGATACGACCCCCACGCCTTCTTCCCGTTCGCCGTCACCGTCGACCTCGCCGTCTTCACCGTCCGCGAAGCGCGGCTCCATGTACTGCTCGTGGAGCGCGGCGAGGCCCCCTACAAGGGGCGGTGGGCGCTGCCCGGCGGCTTCGTCCTGCCCCGCGAGTCCGCCGAGGAGGCCGCCCGCCGCGAGCTCGCCGAGGAGACCGGCCTCACGAAGAAGTCCGTATGCGCCTTCCACCTCGAACAACTGCGCACATACAGCGATCCGGACCGCGACCCCAGGATGCGGGTCGTCTCCGTCGCGTACGCCGCGCTCGTGCCCGACCTCCCCGAACCGCGCGGCGGCGGGGACGCCGCCCACGCCCGGTGGTGGGACGCCGGGGCCACCGGGCCGCTCGCCTTCGATCACGACCGCATCCTCGCCGACGCGCACGACCGTATCGGCGCCAGGCTCGAATACTCCTGCCTGGCCACCGCGTTCTGTCCCGCCGAGTTCACCCTCGGGGAGCTCCAGGGGGTCTACGAGACCGTCTGGGGCGTCGAGCTCGACCGGCCCAATTTCCGGCGCAAGGTCCTCACCACGCCCGGCTTCGTCCAGGCCGTGGACGGACCGCCGCGCCGCACCGGCGGACGGGGAAAACCGGCCGCTCTCTACCGGGCGGGTGCCGCTACCGCCCTGCACCCTCCACTGCTGCGCCCGGAAGGACGCCCTGAAGGACGGAAGTCATGATCCCGACACGGATTCTCACCAAGCAGGCGGCCACAGGCACGCTGACCGGGCTCGCGCTCGGCGACGCGCTGGGCTTCCCCACCGAGTTCAACGACGTCCCCGCGATCCTCGCGAAGTGCGGGCCCTGGCGCGAGATGCGGCTCCCGGAGCCCGCGTTCGTCACCGACGACACCCAGATGACCCTCGCCCTGGGACGCGGCATACGGACCGCCATGGACCAGGGGCTCCTCACCCCCGAGCGGATGGTGGGTCCGGTCCGGCAGGAGTTCGTGCGCTGGAACCGCTCACCCGACAACAACCGCGCTCCCGGCCGCACCTGCCTGGAGGCGTGTGCGCTGCTGGAGGGCGACCGGATCTGGCAGGAGGCCAGCCGGACCGGCTCCAAGGGCTGCGGCGCCAACATGCGCGTCGCGCCCCTCGGCCTCGTGCCCGGCCTCAGCGACGAACAGCGTGCCGGGGCGGCCCAGCTCCAGGCCGCCCTCACCCACGGCCACCCCACCGCGCTGGCGGCCTCCGACCTGACGGCCCGCGCGGTCCACCTCCTCGCCCAGGGTGCCGAGCCGCTCGGCCTGGTGGGCCAGCTGCGCTCCTACGCGTACGAGAACCGGGGCCGCTATCCGGGCCGGTGGCTCGGTGACCTGTGGCGGTACACCCACGACGCCTCGCCCGAGGCGTTCATCAGCCGGGGCTGGGACGAGTGCCTGGCCGTGCTGGAACACCTCCAGGACGCACTGCGCCGCCCGTCACCCGAGACCGACCCGTGCGAGCGGACCGGCGACGGCTGGATCGCCGAGGAGGCCCTCGCCACCGCCCTGCACTGCTTCCTGCTCTTCCCCGAGGACCCGTTGACCGCCCTGCGCCGGGCGGCCTGCACCCGGGGCGACTCCGACTCCATCGCCTGTCTCACGGGCGCGTTCGCCGGAGCGCACCTGGGAGCGGGCGCCTGGCCCAAGGAGTGGTCGGAACGCATCGAGTACCGCAGCGACCTGCTGTCGCTGGCCGCGCTCTGGGACGCGTGACCGATGCACAGCGACACGACGCTCCTTCGACGGGCCGGGCTGCCGGTCACCGACCTGACCCCGGTACTCGGACAGGAGCCCTGCCCGCTCCTCTTCGCCACGGTCTCGGGCGCCCATCTGTACGGCTTTCCCTCGCGTGACTCGGACGTGGACCTGCGGGGGGTCCACGTCCTGCCCGCGGAAGATCTCGTCGGCCTCCGGACGCCGGAGGAGACACGGTCACGGATGTGGGACCACGACGGGGTGGAGATGGACCTCGTCACCCATGACCTGCGTAAGTTCGTCCGGCTCATGCTCAGACCCAACGGCTATGTGCTCGAACAGCTCCTGTCCCCGCTGGTGGTGCACACCACGTCACTCCACGCGGAACTCGTGGAGCTGGCACCGGCGGTGGTGACCCGCAACCATGCCCACCACTACCGGGGCTTCGCGGGGACGCAGTGGCGGCTGTACGAGAGGACCGGCGAGCTGAAGCCGCTCCTCTACACGTTCCGCGCGCTGCTCACCGGCATCCATCTGATGCGCACCGGCACCCTGGTGGCGCATCTGCCGTCCCTGCTGGGCGAGGTGGCCGCGCCGGCCTACCTGCCCGCGCTGATCGAGGCGAAGGCGGATGCCGAGCACGGGGCCGCGCACCTGGATGACGGCGCGGCCGTCGCGCAGGACGTCGAGGCCCTGCACCTCGTGCTCGACGAGGCGCAGACCGCGTCACCGCTCGCGGAGGCGCCCTCGGGCTTCGACGCCCTGCACGATCTGGCCGTCCGTGCGCGGCTGGGAGAGACCGTCCCGTCCTGACCGCCCGGCGGCCGCCCTCTCACCCGCGCTCGCGCAGATGGGAGCGGCGGCCGTCCCGGTCGAAGATGCCGAGGACCTCCGCGGGGCCGCCCACGGCGCCCAGCGCGTGCGGGAGCATCGTGGTGAACTCCGCCGCCTGCCCCTGTTCCACCCGCAGCCGCCGTTCCCCCAGTACCAGCAAGGCGGTGCCGGACAGCACCGTGAACCACTCCCGGCCGGGGTGCGCCTTGAGCGCCGCAGGGCCTTCGGCCGGGGGCCCGGTCAGCCGTATCCGGGCCACGGTCACGCCGGGCTGGCCGCGCAGCGCCCACTGGGTCAGGCCCCGCGCCAGGTCGAGGGTGGGGTTCGTGACCACGTCGTCGGCGTCCGTCTCGACGAGCTGGTCGAGCGAGGTGCCCAGCGCCCGGGCGATCACGGTGAGCTGGTCGAGCGCGATCCTCCGGTGGCCCGTCTCGATCCGGCTGAGCGTGGAAGGACTGAGGTGGCAGCGGGCGGCGAGGTCGTCGAGCGACCAGCTGTGCGCGGCACGCAGGGCCCGGATCCGTTTGCGTACGAGGCCGTCCAGAGCACTTCCTTCTTGCGTCATGGGCAAGACAGTATGCGTTGTGCGCAAACCTTCGTAGGCTCGGCGGCATGACACCTTCCGCTTCCCCCACACACCACCAAGGCCCCACACACCACCAAGGCCCCGGCCACCACCACGGCCCCGGACACCACCACGAGCACGGCCACGGACAGGCGGACACCGGCCAGGACGACGCCCTCGCCGTCGTGCTCGACCTCGACGCCGAGATCTTCGCCCCGTACCTCACCGCGGTGACCCGGCGGCTCGCCGAGCTCGCCGGGGACGGCGTCGCGCACGTCGTCGACCTGGGGTCGGGCACCGGGACCGGCACGTTCGCCCTGCTGGAACGCTTCCCCCGCGCCCGTGTGACCGCCGTCGACAGCTCGCCCGTCATGCTCGCCCGGCTCGTCGAGGCTGCCCGGGCGAAGGGCCTGGGCGACCGGGTGGACACCCTGGAGACGGACGCGGGCGCCGGGCTCGCAAACATCACGGACGCCGACCTCGTCTGGGCCTCGGCCTCCCTGCACCACGTGGACGACCCGGCCGCAGCCCTCGACGGGGTCCGTGCCGCCCTGCGCCCCGGCGGACTGGTGGCCGTCGCCGAGCTGGACGGGATGCCGCACTTCCTCCCGGACGACGCCGTGGCCGGCCGCCCCGGCCTGGAGGCGCGGTGCCGCGCTGCGCTGGACGGCCTCCACGCCGAGCAGATGCCGCACATCGGCGCCGACTGGGGAGCCATGCTGGCCGAGGCCGGCCTCCTCGTCGAGGACGAGCGCACCGAGCGGCTGGAGCTGCGCGACCCGCTGCCCGCCGGCGTCGGCCGGTACGCCCACATCGTGCTCGACCGCATCCGCGGCGCGCTCGACGGCCGGGCCGACCCCGCGGACCTCGCCGCGCTCGGCACCCTGGTCGACGGAGGCCCGGCGGACGTGCGCCACCGGGACGACCTCGTCGTCCGCTCGACCCGCAGCCTCTGGGTCGCCCGCCGCCCGGCGGACTCCGCCTGAGCTACGCCTCCGCGGACGCCCGCCGGGTCCGGATCAGGAATGCCTCCACGCGGTCCCGGTCGGGCTCCGGCGGCAGCGGGGAGCGGGCGGCCGCCTCGTCGTTCTCCCCGGCCAGGCGGGTCATGCGGCGCTCCACCTCGGCCCACGGGACCTCGCCCCGCTTCACCGCCAGCAGATCCTCCCGCGCGTCACCGACCTCGATCCGCAGCTCGCCCGTCCGCAGCAGGTCCCGGCAGGACGCCAGCAGCCGCAGCAGATGCATGGCGTGCTTCCAGCGCGGAGCGCCGTGGGCCCGGACATCGGCCTCCAGCTTCCGCCGCTGGCCCAGTGCGTAACGTACGAACGTTCCGTGGGCCTGCCGGGACAGGAAGGCCCCGCGCAGGCCGAGGAGTTCGCGGCCCGTGGCGTCGACCCGCTCCACGAGCGGGGAGTGCAGGCACTCCAGCACATTGGGGTTCGCCCGCAGCGCCAGCTCGCAGAAGCGCTCCAGCTCCCAGGAGAACTGCTCGTCGGCCGGGCCCTCGACGTGGGTCGGGGGCTTCGTGAAGCCCCAGAACAGCGGGGTGGGTGCGAGGAAGACCCCGCGCCGGTCCGTGTCGCTGCCCTCGGTGGCCAGCCCGAAGGCGCGGGAGCCCATCACACAGGAGTAGACGGTGTGCTCCCGGACGAGCCGTGCGCCGTCGGCCGGACCGGACAGCGCGTCGGACGACGTGCCTGCGGGAGTTCTGCTGGGACGCACCGTGACTTCTCCATGGGGACGGGCCCTCGCCGCGCCGCCGCGACGGACGGGGATCGCGGCGGCCTGACGGCATGACGGCCGATCCTACGTCCGGAACCACGCGCGGGCGCCGGGGCCCGGTCGGTCGCGTGGTAGTACCGCCGGACGACGAACCGGGCGCGGAAGACCCCCCACGCGAGCCGGATGCTGTCGCCCTCGACCGTGATCCGCCAGCAGGCGCAGTCGACGGTTCCGTCGGCGACCGAGGAGGCGACGCAGCCCGCGTGCGCGCACACGTCCGACCGGGTGTCCGGGAGCACCCGGCTCACCTCCGCGTCTCACGGACAGAGCACCGGTGACCGGCGGCGCCGTGGCACCTCTAGGCTGAAAGGGCACGCAGCACGAGGCGACGAGGGGTACGACGTGGCGGTACGAGCAGTCCGTGGAGCCGTCCAGCTGGACCGGGACGAGGCCGGTCACATGGACGAGCGGGTGAGTGAACTCCTCACCGCGGTCCTGGAACGCAATCAGCTCGTCGCCGACGACCTGATCAGCGTCTGGTTCACCGCCACCCCCGATCTGCACAGCGATTTCCCGGCCGCCGCGGCCCGGGGACTCGGTATCGTCGACGTACCGCTGATCTGTGCCCAGGAGCTCGACGTCACCGGGGCCATGTCGCGCGTGGTGCGCGTCCTGGCCCATGTGGAGACGTATCTCTCCAAGTCCGAGATCAGCCACGTCTACCTCGGCGCCACCGGCGCCCTCCGCAAGGACATCGCCCAGTGAGAACCGCCCTCGTCATCGGAACCGGACTGGTCGGCACCTCCGCCGCCCTCGCCCTCGCGGGGCGCGGCGTCCAGGTGCACCTCGTCGACCGTGATCCGTCCTCGGCGCGGACCGCCGCCGCGCTCGGCGCCGGCACGGACGAGGCGCCCGAGCGCCCCGTCGACCTGGCGATCATCGCCGTGCCGCCCGCCCACACCGCGCCCGTGCTGGCCACGGCCGTGCGGGACGGGATCGCGCGCGCCTACCTCGACGTCGCCAGTGTCAAGGGCGGCCCGCGCCGTGAGCTGGAGGCGCTCGGCGTCGACCTCACGCCGTACATCGGCACGCACCCCATGGCCGGCAAGGAGCGCTCCGGGCCTCTCGCGGCGACCGCCGACCTCTTCGAGGGGCGCCCCTGGGTCCTCACACCGACCCGGGAGACGGACACCGAGGTCCTCAACCTCGCCCTGGAACTGGTCGCGCTCTGCCGGGCCGTCCCGGTCGTCATGGACGCCGACGCCCACGACCGCGCCGTCGCCCTGGTCTCCCACACCCCGCAGCTGATCTCCTCGATGGTCGCCGCCCGGCTGGAGGAGGCCGACGAGACCGCGGTACGCCTGTGCGGCCAGGGGATCAGGGACGTCACCCGCATCGCGGCTTCCGACCCCCGGATGTGGGTGGAGATCCTCTCCGCCAACCCCGGCCCGGTCGCCGACGTGCTGGCGGGTGTCGCCACCGACCTGGACGAGACGGTACGGGCCCTGCGCGGCCTGCAGTCCGCCGACGAGGACAAGCGCCGCACGGGCACCGAAGGCATCGAGGACGTCCTGCGGCGCGGCAACGCGGGCCGGGTCAGGGTCCCCGGCAAGCACGGGGCGGCCCCGGCCTCGTACGAGATCGTCGCCGTGCTCATCAGCGACCGGCCGGGCGAGCTGGCATCGATCTTCGCCGACGCGGGGCGGGCCGGCGTCAACATCGAGGACGTCCGCATCGAGCACGCCACCGGCCAGCAGGCCGGACTGGTCCAGCTCATGGTCGAACCGAGCGCCGCACCCTCGCTGAGCGCCGCCCTCAGGGAACGGGGCTGGTCGATCCGCCCGTAGGAGCACCGGAGCGGACCCCGGTGACAGGGGTGCGAAGGCGCTTCGCGCACTCGGTAACCTTGGGGGAGGCCGTTCCGTGGCCCGCTCCGCCCGTCCCCGTGTACCAGGAAGGTGTCCACCACCGTGGAAACCGTAAGTGCCGCCGCCCGGACCGCCCCGGCCGCAGTGATCGTCGCCATCGACGGCCCCTCCGGCACCGGCAAGTCGAGCACCTCCAAGGCCGTCGCCGCCCAGCTCGGCCTGAGCTACCTGGACACCGGCGCGCAGTACCGGGCGATCACGTGGTGGATGCTGAACAACGGCATCGACGTGCGGAACCCGGCCGAGATCGCCACGGCCGCCGCCAAGCCGGTCATCGTCTCCGGCACGGATCCGTCCGCCCCGACGATCACCGTCGACGGCGAGGACGCCTCGGGTCCCATCCGCACCCAGGAGGTCACCTCCCAGGTCAGCGCCGTCAGCGCCGTGCCGGAGGTGCGCGCCCTGATCACCGAGCTGCAGCGCTCGATCGCCAAGGAGGCCGAGCGCGGCATCGTCGTCGAGGGCCGTGACATCGGGACCACGGTGCTGCCCGACGCCGACATCAAGATCTTCCTGACCGCCTCCCCGGAGGCGCGTGCCGCGCGGCGCAGCGGTGAGGTCAAGGGCTCCGACCTGGCCGCCACCCGGGAGGCGCTGATCAAGCGGGACGCCGCGGACTCCGGCCGCAAGACCTCGCCACTGGCCAAGGCCGGGGACGCCGTCGAGGTGGACACCACCGACCTGACCCTCGGGCAGGTCATCGAGTGCGTCGTCACCCTCGTCGGGGAGAAGCGGGCCGCGAAGTGACCGAAGCCACCACCGCGCCGACGCTGCGCGGAGCGGCCGTCGGGCGCGGGATCGGCATCGGGCTCATGTACGGGCTGTTCAGGCCCCGTGTGCTCGGAGCATGGCGCGTCCCCACCACGGGACCCGTCATACTCGCGGTGAACCACGCGCACAATCTCGACGGACCGATGCTGATGGGCACCGCGCCCCGGCCCGTCCACTTCCTGATCAAGAAGGAGGCGTTCGTCGGCCCCCTCGACCCGTTCCTCCGCGGAATCGGGCAGCTGAAGGTGGACCGTACGACCGTCGACCGCAACGCCATCACGCAGGCACTCGGCGTGCTGGACGACGGCGGGGTCCTCGGGATCTTCCCCGAGGGCACCAGGGGCGAAGGCGACTTCGCCTCCCTGCGCGCGGGGCTCGCGTACTTCGCGGTGCGCGGCGGGGCGCCGATCGTCCCCGTCGCGGTCCTGGGAAGCACGGAGCGCCGCGGACGGTTGATATCAGCACTGCCTCCGCTGCGCAGCAGGGTCGACGTCGTCTTCGGCGACGCCTTCCAGGCGGGAGACGGCAGCGGCCGGCGTACGAGGAAGGCGCTGGACGAGGCGACTCTCCGGATCCAGGAAGAGCTGACCGCGCACCTGGAGAACGCCAGGCGCCTCACCGGGCGCCCGGTCAGGACTTGAGTAGTGGGCCGCGCGATCGCGGCCCATCGATGATGATGCAAAGAGGAACGGACTTCATGAACGACCAGATTCACTCCGGCGGCTCGGACCACGAGCACGGAGCACTTGGCGATGCCGAGTACGCGGAGTTCATGGAGCTCGCCGCGCAGGAGGGGTTCGACCCCGAGGAGGTCGAAGGCGCGATCGGTGCGGCCGGTCACGGACCGCTTCCCGTGCTCGCCGTCGTCGGCCGCCCGAATGTCGGCAAGTCGACCCTGGTGAACCGGATCATCGGCCGCCGCGAGGCCGTCGTCCAGGACAAGCCCGGCGTGACCCGTGACCGCGTCAGCTACGAGGCCGAGTGGGCCGGGCGCCGCTTCAAGGTCGTCGACACCGGCGGCTGGGAGCAGGACGTCCTCGGCCTCGACGCCTCCGTCGCCGCCCAGGCCGAGTACGCGATCTCGACCGCCGACGCGGTCGTCTTCGTCGTCGACGCGACGGTCGGCGCGACCGACACCGACGAGGCAGTCGTCAGGCTGCTGCGCAAGGCCAAGAAGCCCGTCGTCCTCTGTGCCAACAAGGTCGACGGACAGAGCGGCGAGGCCGACGCCACCGCGCTCTGGTCGCTCGGGCTCGGCGAGCCGCACCCGGTCTCCTCCCTGCACGGCCGCGGCACCGGAGACATGCTGGACGCCGTCCTGGAGGCGCTGCCCGAGGCACCTGCCCAGACCTTCGGCACCGCGCTCGGCGGCCCCCGCCGCATCGCGCTCATCGGCCGCCCGAACGTGGGCAAGTCCTCGCTGCTGAACAAGGTCGCCAACGAGGACCGCGTCGTCGTCAACGAGCTGGCCGGCACCACCCGTGACCCGGTCGACGAGCTGATCGAGCTCGGCGGCGTCACCTGGAAGTTCATCGACACGGCCGGTATCCGCCGCAAGGTCCACCTCCAGGAGGGCGCGGACTACTACGCCTCGCTGCGTACCGCCGCCGCCGTGGAGAAGGCCGAGGTCGCCGTCATCCTGATCGACTCGAGCGAGTCCATCAGCGTCCAGGACCAGCGGATCGTCACCATGGCCGTGGAAGCGGGCCGTGCGATCGTGATCGCGTTCAACAAGTGGGACACCCTCGACGAGGAGCGCCGCTACTACCTGGAGCGCGAGATCGACACGGAGCTCGCGCAGGTCGCGTGGGCCCCGCGCGTCAACGTCTCGGCCGTCACCGGCCGGCACATGGAGAAGCTGGTCCCGGCGATCGAGACCGCGATCGAGGGCTGGGAGACCCGCATCCCCACCGGCAGGCTCAACGCCTTCCTCGGTGAGATCGTCGCCTCCCACCCGCACCCCGTGCGCGGCGGCAAGCAGCCCCGCATCCTCTTCGGCACCCAGGCGGGCACCAAGCCGCCGCGGTTCGTCCTCTTCTCGTCCGGCTTCCTGGAGCACGGCTACCGCCGCTTCGTCGAACGCCGCCTGCGCGAGGAGTTCGGCTTCGAGGGCACGCCGATCCACATCTCGGTGCGGGTGCGCGAGAAGCGCGGCCGCAAGAAGTGAGCTGAGGAACACGGCGAAGCCCCCTGGGTCCCTTGCGGGTCCAGGGGGCTTCGCCGTGTTCCTCAGGCGTCCGTGGACCCGGGCGGCAGCGCCGCGGGCCGGGCACGCCCGGCATGCCGTCCGACCCGCTGCCAGGAACCCGGGTTGCCGCCGCCCGTGCTGTGGCTGCCCTGGGCGTTCGCCGCGGTACGGCCGCTCAGCGGTGCACGGCTGCCGAACGTCCCGATGCCGAACGTTCTGAAGCCGAGATTCTCCTCGCCGGTGCGGTCCCCGGGAAGCGCCCGGAACGATCGCCTGTACTCGGAGTACAGCGCGTCGTAGATCGGGGTGGCGGACTTGCCGCCCGAGGGTTCCTGCGACGGGCGCATGGCCGGAATCGGGGTCTGCTGCTGGCGAGGAGGGTCGTATGAGTGCACGTAGGTGCCAACGACCTCACCGCCCGTCGGATGCGGGCCTGACGGAGAAAACGCTGTCCGGCGGGCGGGGGAGGGCAGCGGGGGCACGGTCAGGTCCCGGCGAGCGGCATCGTCGCGGCGACCAGGAGGCCGTTGACCGCGGCCTTGTCCAGCGCGTCACGGAGCAGGTCCTCACGCGGCTGCTGACCGATGGAACCGGCCGGAGCGGCGAACACCAGGACGCTCTGTGCCTTGTTGGCCGCCGTCCGCCAGCCCTCGGTGACCTGGAGCGGCTGGTGCGCCTGCCACCAGGCGACGGGATTGCCGCCGCCGGCGCCGGGCTGGAGCACCGCGTGCAGCTGGCCCATGGCGAGGAGGACGGACCAGCCGGCGAGGACGCCGGGCAGGCGGTTGAGATGGGGCGTCGGCTGGAAGCCCTGCTCCAGCAGGAGCTGGAGGAACTGGTCGCCGCCGCTGCCGTCCGTGCCGGGCCGGGCGATCGGACCGGTCGGTTCGACGACGAGGGCGGGGCGGAGGTCGTCCTCGATCAGGACGAGACCGCTGGTGATGCCGAGGACGGCCTGTTCGGGCACGAGGCCCTCCGAATTCTTCTGCTCGCTGCCGGTGATGGACCGCACGGCGCCCTGGAGCTGGTCCTCCGCGACCTGGACGACCTGCGAGGGGATGCAGGTTGCGTGGGCGAAGGCGAGTACGGCGGTCTCGTCGCCCACGAACAGGACCGTGCTGGTGCGCTCCTGGTCGGAGTCGCCGGGGGTACGGCATGAGGTGCAGTCGTAACTGCCTGGGGCACTGTCGCCGACGAGCAGCCGGTCGGCTTCGGCATCGCCGATCTCGGCGCGTACGTCCTCGCTGACGTCGAGCATGCGCGGCACGGGTGGCTCCTCGAACTCGGTGCGTGGGCCGGGCGGTTCCCGGCTCATGGAAGACAACGGAAGACCCGGGGCCGGGGTCACGCGCGAATCGGGAGATTAAGAGACCGGTCGAGCGCCGGAGCCGGAAGGCCGATGAACCGGAGGAGCGGGCGGACGAACCGGAGCCCAATCTTCCGTGCGGCGGCCCCCGATGCACGCGCCTTCGTTCGAAGCGTCACGGCTTTGTGCGACTCCTGTGCGAATGCTGTGTCGTGACCTGACGCCACGTAGGGTCCGTTGCAGACCAGTCGACCAGGGGAAACGACTACGCAATGCACATTTCATTTCTGCTTCACAACGCGTACGGCATCGGGGGAACGATCCGTACCACCTTCACGCTCGCCAGGACGCTGGCGGAACAGCACGACGTCGAGATCGTCTCCGTCTTCCGGCACCGCGACGAGCCCAAGCTCGGCGCACCCGAGGGGGTGCGGATGAGCCACCTCGTCGATCTGCGCAAGTCGAGCCCCGGATACGACGGGGAGGCCGAGGAGCACTCCCGGCCCGCGTCGGTCTTTCCGCGTGGCGACACCAGGCACCGGCAATACAGCAGGCTCACCGACAGCCGCATCGCGGCTCACCTGGGCGCCCTGGAGGCCGATGTCGTCGTCGGCACCCGCCCCGGCCTCAACGTCCACATCAGCCGGCAGGCGCCGCGCGGTCCGGTACGGGTCGGCCAGGAGCACCTCACCCTCGAGAGCCACGGTTACCGCCTGCGCCGGGAGATAAGCCACCGGTACCAGCAGCTCGACGCGGTCACCACCGTCACCGAGGCCGACGCCCGGGACTACCGCACCGGTCTCCGGCTGCCCGGCGTGCGGATCGAGGCCATCCCGAACAGCGTGCCCGAGCCCGCCGGCGCGCCCGCGGACTGCGACGCCAAGTCGATCGTGGCGGCGGGCCGGCTGCACCGGGTCAAGCGCTACGACGTGCTGATCCGGGCCTTCGCCGAGATCGCGGCGGTGCGCCCGGAGTGGCGGCTGCGGATCTACGGCGCCGGGGACGCGTCCGGCAACGAGCAGAAGCCCCTGCGCGGGCTCGTGGACGAGCTCGGCTTGCGGGAACGGGTTCTCCTCATGGGTTCGGCCGATCCGATGGAGGAGGAGTGGCCCAAGAGCTCCATCGCCGCCGTCACCTCCGAGCGGGAGTCCTTCGGCATGACCATCGTGGAGGCGATGAGGTGCGGAGTGCCGGTCGTGGCGACGGACTGCCCCCACGGGCCGGCCGAGATCATCGACGACGGCACGGACGGGCGGCTGGTTCCGCTGGGGGACACGCACGCGTTCGCCCAGGCCCTGCTCGGCCTGATCGACGACGACGCCCTGCGGCACCGCATGGGCCGGGCCGCACGGGCCTCGGCCGCGCGGTTCGACCCCGCGCCGATCGCCGAGCGGCACGAGAGGCTCTTCGCCGAGCTGGCCGCCCGGGGCGGCGGGACACGGTCACAGAGCGTCCTGCGCAGCGCGTACCACCGGTCCAGGGGCGGCGTGCTGGACGGGGCGTACGCGCTGCGTTACAAGGCCGCGGCGGTGATCCGCAGGGGAGCCTGAGCCGGGGCACCCGGGCGGTGGGCCGGAAAAGGTAAGGAATGCATAAGGCGGAGTGAATTCGAGGTGGCCTGTCCGTATATTCTTCTTTCCGGGGTCTCCGAAAAGAAGAACGCGCAAGGTACCCTCCCTCTCCGCCATTTCCTCCCGGCTGCTCTGCGGCTGCATTTCCTGGATGCCTAGTAATTCAGTCCGAGTGGAGCCAGGCTGCCGTTCGGGTGAAGTCGTCCCTGGTAAACGCGCGTGGGGATCCTGTGACACAAGCGTGACCGCCGGGGTACACGGAGATGCATCGGGACCCGTGACCGCCACCGCTTCCGCCGCGCCGCCGGGCGGCCTACGGTGAGAGGTATGGCATCTGTACCGACCCCTCCCGCCCAGCCGGACGACACCCCCGAGACGTACGTCGGCCTCGACGCGGATGCCGCGGAACGGCAGGCCAGAGCGCGTGGCTGGAGCACGGTCCGGGCTCTTCCGCCGGGCACCGTCATCACCATGGAGTTCCGCGGCGGGCGCATCAACTTCGAGGTGGACGCCTCGACCGTGACCCGCTGCTGGGTCGGCTGACCCCGGTCCCACGAGCGAAGGCCCCGACCGGAGTCGGGGCCTTCGCTGTGCGTGGGCGCCGGCAGCGCTCATGTTCCCGCAGGTCAGGGGGCGACCGGGCCGCCCGCCACCGGGCGGGACTGGCCCGTGGTGTTCCTCGGCGAGCGGTCCGCGTGGGGCGGGCGGCGCGAGCCGGCCGGAGCCGGCGGTGTCCGGTCCGGACGCGCGGGGTGCGCCGGATGCGCCCGGGCCCTGGCGGGTGCCCCCGGGTGTCCCGCGCCCGCGGTCCCCGGCGCCCCGGGGGCCTGGGCCTTACTCGCGGCCTCCTGGACCCCCTCGGCGGCCGTTCCGCCGCCCAGCGCCTGCGGCAGCAGGACCGGCTCCGGGGTCACGGGGGACGGCGGCGCGGGCTTGCGGAGCCGTCCGCGGCGGTTCCGCCACTGCTCGCGCACTGCGAGGATCAGGACCTCTGCCCGTGTGATCAGCGGCTCGAACCACGGCAGGGCGAGCAGGATCAGCAGGCCGGCGGCCCAGCCCAGCAGGACGTCGCTGAGCCAGTGGGTGCCGATGTAGACCGTGGTGAGCCCCACGCCCAGCGAGACGAAGGCCGACACGGCCGACAGGTAGCGCCTGGCCCGCGGCGTGGTGGCCAGGTAGGCGAGGATTCCCCAGGTCACGACGGCGTTGGCGGTGTGGCCCGAAGGAAATATATCGCCGCCGGCGAAGAGCTCCGCCGAGCCGATCTGGGTGGCGTAGTGCGGGCCGAGCCGCCCCAGGCCGAGCTTGACCGCGCCCACCGACAGATTGAGCAGCAGCAGGGACGCACCCAGCGTGAGCAGCGGGCGCAGCGTGTGCTGGCGCCAGGAGCGCCAGCCGAGCCAGGCGGCGACCATCACGGCCGTGGGGCCTCGCTGGCCGAGCACGACGTAGTAGTCGAGGAAGGCGTGGAGCTCCGGCCACTGCTGGTAGGGCCGGAACAGCATGACCTTCCAGTCGAGGGCCACCAGCCAGGACGAGACCAGCACGGCAACGACGATGGCGAGATAGAACGCCAAAGTGCCGCCGAAGAGAGCGATGCGGTGAGGACTCATCCGCGGGGTCTCTATCTTCGGCGGTTCCGGCTCCCGGTCCAGACGGGCAAAGATGTCGGTACGCACACAATGGACGTTACAGCGAGTGAGTGTGTGATCCGGCCGATCCCGCGTCTTTGTGATGACGATGTGATGTGGACTTTGTCTCAGACAGGTATCCATTCCCGATGCGCCGGGGAATGGGTTCCGACTCGCCGCCTATTGGTTTCCCGCGCTATTCGTAGAAATGTTTGGGTGTCGATGGAATGGCGCAGCGTGACCGCGCCGGGGAGTCGGTGCGCCATTCGGAGGGTCACCGCCCGGCGCGCCGACACGCCGTCGGGGGGCCGGCGCGGCGGGCCGGACGCACCCTCTCGCGGGAGTGCGGAGTGGCGTACGCCACACCCGGTGGCCGACGAACGTATGAGCTGCACCACGCGTGACCACCCGGAACTCGCGTACGCTGACGGCTCACTCGCCCGTCGATGCCGGGCCCGGGGGACGCCGTGAGCCGGTCCCAGCAGGTCTGCCGAGCGCGAGGGACTCATTGTGGGAGGTACGTACATGACTGGGACGTCCACGGCCGTGAGCAGGCTGCGCGCGGCAGCCGACGGTGCCAACCGCTGGGTCGTCCTGGTCGTCCTCTGCCTCAGTCTCCTGCTCGTCGCGCTCGACGCGACCGTGCTGCACGTCGCCGTTCCCGCCGTCACCGAGGACCTGCGGCCCAGCGCCACCGGACTGCTGTGGATCGTGGACGCCTACCCGCTGGTCTGCGCCTCGCTGCTGATCCTCTTCGGCACGCTCGGCGACCGGATCGGCAGACGGCGTGTCCTCCTCTTCGGTTACGCGCTCTTCGGCGTCGCCTCCGCGCTCGCCGCGACGGCCGGCTCGCCCGGTGTGCTGATCGCCGCGCGCGCCCTGCTCGGCGTGGGCGGCGCGATGATCATGCCGGCCACGCTGTCGATACTCCGCCAGGTCTTTCCCGACCGCCGGGAGCGTGCCCTGGCCATCGGTGTGTGGACCGCCGTCGCCGCCGTCGGAGCCGCGACCGGGCCGGTCATCGGCGGCTTCCTGGTGGAGCACTACTGGTGGGGCTCCGTCTTCCTGATCAACATCCCGCTCATGATGGTGATCCTCCCGGTCGGCCGCTGGCTGCTGCCCGAGTCCCGCGGTGTGGCCGACGGCCCGTGGGACGTGCTCGGCGCGCTGATGGCCGCGGCCGGCGTGCTCGGAGTGGTCCTCGGGATCAAGCGGATCGGCGGCGGCGACGGGCTGCTGAACCTCGCCGCCCTGGTCCCGCTGTGCGCGGGAGCCGCCTTGGTCGTCCTCTTCGTGCGCAGGCAGAAGCGGCGTACGCACCCGCTGATCGACATCGCGATGTTCTCCCGGCCCGCCTTCACCACCGCGGTCGGCTGCATCGTGCTCGCCATGCTGGCCCTGGTCGGCCTGGAGCTGATCGCCGTCCAGTACCTCCAGCTGGTGCTGGATCTGAGTCCGCTGCAGACCGGTCTGCGGCTGCTGCCGCTGACCTTCGCCGCGATGGCGGCGGGTGCCACCGGCTCGTACACCCTGAGCCGTGTCGGTCCGCGAAGGATGGTCGGCTGGGGCTTCGTGCTCACGGCGGCCTCGGTGCTCCTGCTGACCCTGATGGGCCAGCACGACCGGCCCGTGCTGCTGACCGCCGGCTTCGTTCTGCTGGGTTTCGGGCTGCAGTCCACGCTGTTCGGGGCGTACGAGTCGATGCTGAGCGAGGTTCCCGCCGAGCGGGCGGGTGGCGCGGCCGCGATCGGCGAGACCTCCTACCAGCTGGGTGCGGGCATGGGCATCGCCCTGCTCGGCAGCGTCATGAACGCGGCCTACGCCCCCGGGCTCTCCCGGCTCCACGAGGAGGGTGTGCCGGCCGCAGCGGGGTCGGCGGCCTCGCACTCGCTGGGCGAGGCCTACCAGGTGGCCGGCCGGCTGGGCGGCCCCATGGGTGACCTGCTGAGGAGCACGGCCCGGCACGCCTTCGTCGACGGCCTCCACCTCACCCTGCTGGTCAGCGCGGGTCTCCTGCTGCTCGGCGCGCTGGCGGCGCTGCGTCTCCCGCGTGCCATGGACTGCCCGCCGGTGAAGGGCACCCGCCGGGAGCGGGGGGCAGCCCTCCCGGAGCAGGCCGTCGGTCCCGGAACGGCCGGGTCCGCACCGCGTGGCGAGCACCGTCCGCTCGCGGAGTCCGACGCCCCCGCACGCCGGGTCCCCCTCCCCTCCCGGCGTGAACCCGCCGAGGCCTCGGGCTCTGGACGATCGGCACGCTGAGCCGTAACGTCGGCACGGCGCCGTAACTACCACTGCTAGTTTTAGTACCGTGGCGCGTTTCTGTACCGTGCGAGCCGCCGGAGGCACTCATGTCCACCACCGAGTCCGCGAAGTCGTCCGTGCCGATGAAGGCCCCGCCGTTCGACCCGGGTGACCCGCTCGGCATCGACGACCTCCTCGGCCCCGAGGACCTCGCGATCCGCGACACCGTGCGCACCTGGGCCGCCGACCGGGTCCTCCCGCACATCGCCGAGTGGTACGAGGACGGCGAACTCCCGGGGGTCCGCGAGCTGGCCCGCGAGCTGGGCTCGCTCGGCGCGCTGGGCATGTCCCTGCAGGGGTACGGATGCGCCGGGGCGAGCGCCGTCCAGTACGGGCTGGCCTGTCTGGAGCTGGAGGCCGCCGACTCCGGCATCCGCTCCCTGGTCTCCGTCCAGGGCTCGCTCGCCATGTACGCGATCCACCGCTTCGGCTCCGAGGAGCAGAAGCAGCGGTGGCTGCCCGGCATGGCGGCCGGCGAGACGATCGGGTGCTTCGGTCTCACGGAACCGGACCACGGCTCCGACCCCGCGGGGATGCGGACCTACGCGGAACGGGACGGTGAGGACTGGATCCTCACCGGCCGCAAGATGTGGATCACCAACGGATCGGTCGCCGGGGTCGCCGTCGTATGGGCACAGACCGACCAGGCGGGTGGCGGCTCCGGGATCCGCGGCTTCGTCGTGCCGACGGACAGCCCCGGCTTCTCCGCACCCGAGATCAGGCACAAGTGGTCGCTGCGCGCCTCGGTCACCAGCGAGCTGGTGCTGGACGGTGTGCGGCTGCCCGCCGACGCGGTCCTGCCCGGGGCCACCGGGCTGCGCGGCCCGCTCAGCTGTCTCAGCCACGCCCGTTACGGAATCGTCTGGGGCGCCATGGGCGCGGCGCGCGCCAGTTTCGAGGCGGCGCTCGACTACGCGAAGTCCCGTGAGCAGTTCGGCAGGCCCATCGGCGGCTTCCAGCTCACCCAGGCCAAGCTGGCGGACATGGCCCTGGAGCTCCACAAGGGCATCCTGCTCGCCCACCACCTGGGCCGCCGGATGGACGCCGGCCGGATCCGCCCCGAGCAGGTCAGCTTCGGGAAGCTCAACAACGTACGGGAGGCGATCGAGATCTGCCGTACCTCGCGCACGATCCTCGGTGCCAACGGGATCTCGCTCGAATACCCGGTGATGCGGCACGCGACGAATCTGGAGTCGGTGCTCACCTACGAGGGCACCGTGGAGATGCACCAGCTGGTGCTGGGCAAGGCGCTCACCGGCCTGGACGCTTTCCGGTAGGGCTCTCCGGCGAGCGCCCTGCTCAGCTCTGGTTGAAGAAGCCGTCGGCGGGCCGGCCGGCGGCTTCGCCGTTGACCACCCGGGTGTGGGCGGGGGACAGCAGGAAGACCCGGGTCGCCACGCGGTCGATCGAGCCGTGCAGTCCGAAGATCAGTCCCGCGGCGAAGTCCACGACGCGCTTGGCGTCGCCGGGGTCCATCGCGGTGAGGTTGACGATCACCGGCACACCGTCCCGGAAGAGCTCGCCGATGGCGCGCGCGTCCCGGAAGCTGTCGGGGGTGACGGTGGCGATCCGGCGGCCCTTGTCCTCCGCCTTCTCTGAGGCGACCCGCACGCGCGGGTCGGTCACCCAGGGCTGATGCGTGCCGGTCTCAGCCTCCTCGGAGTACTCGTCGTCGTAGTACCGCTCGTCGTTGTCCTCCACGAGGCCCAGCCAGGCGCTCGCCTTGCGCACCGATCCCATGGACGCCTCCTCTCACCGCGGTTCGTTGGTTCCGTATCTCTTTCCTATCCCTATGGTCGTCCATGATGCGGATACAGCGCCAAGGGGATAGTCGCCGTGCAGGCGATTCGTGACGCTACTGGTGCAGAAGATGTGGCGATTCGTCAGGGTTCGTACCGCATAGGGGGGCTTGCGGAAGGAAAATATGATGCACCCGTCCGTACGGGTGAGATGGGAGGCGTACGGGTGAACGCGCGGCTCGGTACGATGCACCCCGCGCAGGCGCATGAGCGCGGCTCGTCAGGTGAACGGCTCCCGGGGGATCGTCGTGTTCGGAATCGTGAGGCCATGTACCCATCGGCTGTCCGAGGGACTCAAGACCGAGTGGATGGCCCATCTCTGCGGGCTCTGTCTCGCTCTTCGCGCCGACCACGGACAGTTCGCCCGGATCGTCACGAACTACGACGGCCTGATCGTCTCGGTCCTGACGGAGGCTCAGTCCGAGCCCTCCGCCGGGCAGCGGCGCACCGCGGGTCCCTGCCCCCTGCGCTCCATGCGGACGGCTCCGGTCGCCCGCGGGGAGGGGGCCAGGCTCGCCGCCGCCGTGTCGCTCGTGCTGGCGTCCGCGAAGGTGCGCGACCATGTCGCCGACCGGGACGGGCTGTTGAAGCGGCGCCCGGTGGCCGCCGCCGCACGCCGGGTCGCGGCGGGCTGGGACAGGGCGGGCGCGCGCACCGGGGCCGAGCTCGGCTTCGACACCGCGGTCCTGGTCGACGCGGTCGACCGGCAGACCGGCATCGAGTCCCTCGCCGGCCCCGGTACCCCGCTGCTGACCGTGACCGAGCCCACCGAGACGGCGACGGCCGCGGCCTTCGCGCACACCGCCGTCCTCGCGGGCAAGCCGCAGAACGCGGAGCCGCTCGCCGAGGCAGGCCGGCTCTTCGGACGGCTCGCCCATCTGTTGGACGCCGTCGAGGACCGCGAAGCTGACGCCGCGTCGGGTGCCTGGAACCCGCTCACCGCGACCGGCACCCCGCTCGCCGAGGCCCGCCGACTCTGCGACGACGCGCTCCACGGAGTGCGCCTCGCGATGAGGGACGCGGAATTCACCCACGGCACGCTGGCGCACATGCTCCTGGTGCACGAGCTGCGGCGCTCGGTGGACAGGGCCTTCGGCCCCGGCACGTGCGCGCACCAGGCCGACGGGCGGCCCTCGGGCGCCTACGGTCCGGTACCCGGCAATCCGTACGCCCCGAACCCGGGAGGTCCGTCCGGCCCCCCGGGCCCGCTGCTCCCGCCCGGGCCGCCCCGCAACCGACGTGGCCTCATAGCCGGCTGCCTGGTCTGGACGGGGCTCGCCTGCACCTGCCAGATGTGCTGCGCCGGCAGCTTCCACGACCCATGGAGCGGCCAGGAGCGCGAAGGGCTCTGCCGCAACAACAGCTGCAGTGACTGGTGCGAGGGCTGCTGCGAGTGCTGCAGCTGCTGCGACAAGTGCGGCAACTGCTGCGACGGCTGCGGGTGCGACTGCTGACGTGACGTCAGCCGGGCGGCGCACTCATCTGATCTCGGGCGGAGAGATCCGCGACGTCCGGATCGCCGATCCGGTGGTGCCCCACTTCTTCAGGATGCGGTCGTAGGTCCCGTCGGCCCTGAGGCCGTTGACCGCCGCCTGGAAGGCCGGTGCCAGGGGGGTGCCCTTCCTGAACACGAAGCCGACGTCGAGCCGCTTGTACTCGTTGAGGAAGCGCAGCCCGTCCAGCTGGGTCACGCCGTAGCGCAGTCCGTTGATCGTGTTCATCACGACATCGCTGCGGCCCTGCTGGAGCGAGATCCAGACCGCGGAGGAATCGGAGTACGTCCTGACCTCGTACGGCTTCCTGCCCGCGTCGGCGCACAGGTGCTTGCTCTCCTCCAGGGTCGCCTCGAAGGTCGTGCCCGCACCGGTGCCGACGGTCAGGCCGCAGAGCTGCGTGAGGTCGGTGACCTTCTTCAGATCGCTGTCGTCCCGGACGGCGAAGCCCTGTCCGTCGTTGATGTACGTGACGAAGTCGATCGTCCTCCGGCGCTCGTCCGTCACTCCGAAGTTGCCGGTGCCCACGTCGAATCTGCCGCTGCCGAGCGCCGGCAGGATCGCCTCGAAGGAGGCGACCTCCCGCCTCAGCTCCAGTCCGAGCGTCCTGGCCACCGCGTCCGCGAAGTCGATGTCGGCCCCGGCGAGCGTCTTGCCGTCCTCCAGGTAGAAGGCGCCGGGAGGGGCTCCCGTGGCGGTCGCGAGCGAGAGGGTGCCCGCGGCCCGCACCTTCCCGGGCAGCAGTTTCGCCGCGTCCTCGTTCCTCTTCACCGACGAGACCACGTCGGTCGTCGGGATCCCGCCCCCGGCCGCGGATCCCGCGCCGGCCGGAGAGACGGCGGGGTCCCCCGCTCCGCAGGCGCTGAGTGCGAGTGCGGCCACGGTGATCAGTGCGAAGGCAGCGGTCTGCCTGGTTCGGGGCATGACGGAGGTTCTCCGGATTCGTAGGCCCCGCTCCGGGGCCAGGGCAGCACGGAGCGTCGGGGCGGGAGATCAGCTGTACGAGGGGAGGGCCGAGCCATGTCGTGTGCGCGAAGGAACGCGGGGGAGACCGCTCAAGCACCGGCAAGGGCGCGAGCGGGAGAAAGGAGACGCAGGGGGTCAGCTCAACAGGAACAGGACCACACACGACCGAAGTCGATGTGGGAGCGGGTGACCAGCCACTGCTGCGAATACATGGCCCAAGTGGAACAGGCATCCGGTGGCGCGTCAACTGGACCAGGACGCACGGCTCACACTGTGGACACGCTTGACAACGGCACCGGGTGGCGCTTTTCTCGGAAGCGGACCGGCGCTGAGGGGCCCGGTCCACGTCGTGTTCCGCGTCGAAGGCACGCCCCGTGTTCGATCTCTGCATCCACGGAGCCTTCGCATGTCCGCGCAGACAGACATCCCTGCCCCGTCACTTCCCGTCCCGCCGGAAAAGCGCGCCGAGGAGGACACCCCTCGCATCGTCCCCGTACGCCGAACCGGCCGGTGGACGGCGGCCGTTGCCGTCCTGCTCCTCCTCGGTGGAGCCCTGGTCTCGGTCGTCCGCAACGAAGCCTTCCAATGGGACGTCGTGGCCACCTACCTCACGACCGGCTCCGTGCTGCGGGGCCTCGGCCTCACCCTGTGGCTCACCGGCCTCGTCATGGTGCTCGGCTTCGCCCTCGGCACCCTGCTCGCCCTGGCCAGGCTCTCCGGCAACCCCGTGCTCCAAGCGGTCAGTTGGGGATACATCTGGCTCTTCAGGTCGACGCCGATCCTCGTCCAGCTGCTCTTCTGGTTCAACATCGGCGCCCTCTACCCGCAGATCCTCGGCGTCGACACGGTCGACCTCCTCAGCCCGATCGCCGTCGCCGTCATCGGCCTCACCCTCCACGAGGCCGCCTACGCCGCCGAAGTGCTCCGCGGCGGCCTCCTGTCCGTCGAGCGCGGACAGCTGGAGGCGGCCCAGTCACTCGGCCTCGGGCCCTGGCGCCGGTTCCGGCGGATCGTGCTGCCGCAGGCCATGCGCTCCATCGTCCCTCCCGCCGGGAACATGCTGATCGCGACGTTGAAGGGCACCTCGATCGTCAGCATCATCGCCGTGCAGGACCTGCTCCACTCCGTGCAGCTCGTCTATCACCGCACCTACGAGGTCATCCCGCTGCTGCTGGTCGCCACCCTCTGGTACGCCGTGATCACCTCGCTGCTGTCCATCGGCCAGTACTACGTCGAACGCCACTACGCACGCGGCACGGCGGGTGCCCGGTGAGCGACACCCCGACGCTCGTCGTCATAGGCGGCGGACCGCGCGGCACCGGAGTCATCGAACGCATAGCCGCCAACGCCGCCGAGCTGTACGGCGACCGGCCCCTGGACCTCCACCTCGTCGACCCCTACCCGCCGGGCGGCGGCCGGATCTGGCGGCAGGACCAGTCCCCGCTGCTCCGGATGAACTCCATGGCCGAGGACGTCACCATGTTCACCGACGACACCGTCGAGCTGGACGGCCCGGTGCGCCCCGGCCCCGCCTTGCACACCTGGGCCGAGGACGTCCGCGAGGGGCGGACCGTCATCTCCGCCGGCCCCGGGGTCATGGAGGAGATCCGCGGTCTCGGCGGGCAGGACTTCCCCACCCGGCGGCTGCAGAGCGCCTATCTGCGCTGGGCCTACGAACAGGCCGTCGCCGCGCTCCCGCCCGGAGTCAGGGTCCACGAACACACCGGCCTCGCCCTGCGCGTCTCGGGGCCCCGCGACGGCCGGCAGCGCGTCAGGATCGAGGGGCGCGCCGAGCCGCTCGCCGCCGACCTCGTCGTCCTCACCGTCGGCCACCTCGACGCCGAACCGGACGCGGAACAGCGGGAGCTGGCCGCCTTCGCCGCACGTCACGGGCTGGTCCACCTTCCGCCCGACTTCACCGCCGACACCGACCTGTCCGCCGTGCCGGCGGGCGAGACCGTCCTCGTACGCGGCTTCGGACTCGCCTTCATCGACCTGATGGTGCTGCTGACCGAGGGGCGCGGCGGACGGTACGAGGACGGGGTCTACGTCCCCTCCGGCAAGGAACCCGTCCTCTGCGTCGGGTCACGCCGGGGCGTCCCGTACCACTCCAAGATCGGCTACACCTGGCGGGGCGAACGGCCGCCGCTGCCCCGCCACTTCGGGGAAGCGCAGGTGGACGAGATCGTGAACAGGCCAGGCCCGGTGGACTACCGGCGTGACCTGTGGCCCCTGATCGCCAAGGAGCTGGGCCACGCCCACTACCACCGGCTCTTCACGACCCACCCCGAGCGCACCGCGGCGGACCTGGGCGACTTCGAGGAGAAGTACGCCGTCGCCGAGCCCGGCAGCCCCGAGCTCGCCGCGCTCGTCGCCTCTGCCGTCCCCGACCCGGCCGACCGGCTCGACCTCGACGCCCTCGACCGCCCGCTCGACGGGGTGCGCCATGCCACGTACGACTCCCTGCAGGACGGGCTGCGCACCTACATCACCGCCGATCTCGAACGCCGTCACGATCCCGCGCACAGCTCCGACCTCGCCGTGTTCTTCGGACTGCTCTCCGTATACGGCCGGCTGACCGGCGCAGGCGACATCGGCGCCCGGTGGCACGGCTTCTTCAGCTACCTCGCCTCCGGACCCCCCGGGCCCCGGCTGCGCCAGCTCCTCGCCCTCTCAAGGGCCGGCATCGTCCGCTTCCTGGGCGCCGGCATGACCGTCGAATCCGACGAGGAACAGGGCGTCTTCCGTGCCCGCAGCACCACCGTGCCCGGCGCGTACACCGAGGCCCGGGCCCTGGTCGAGGCCCGGCTGCCCGGCCCCTCGCTGCGCAGGACCCGCAGCCCGCTGCTGAGCGCGCTGTACGAGGACGGGGCGGCCGGCACCCGCACGGGGCTGCTCTCCGTGGACCCCGCCGACGGCCGGATCCTGGAGCTCGACGGCCGCCCGCACCCGCGCCGCTTCGCCCTCGGCCCCTGCACCACCGCGCGGGCCGGCGGCGCCTTCACCCGGCCGCGCACCGGCGGCCCGGCCCTCCGGCAGAACGACGCCACCGCCCGCACGGCCCTCGCGTTCCTGCGCGACCTCTCCTGCCGGGATCGCCTCACCACGTGAGCACGGCGCCCGACCGCCGCGCCCGCATTCCACGCCGGCACCACACCGAACATCACTACGCCTAGGGAGGCCGTGCGATGAGCACACCCGGGGACCGGGCAACCGGTCAGGACGTCATGGTCGAGATCCGGTCCGTACACAAGAGTTTCGGCCCGCTCCAGGTGCTCCGCGGCATCGACCTGTCCGTACGCGCGGGAGAGGTGACCGTCGTCCTCGGCCCCTCCGGGTCGGGCAAATCCACCCTGCTGCGCACCATCAACCACCTGGAGAAGGCCGACCGGGGCTGGGTCGGTGTCGACGGCACGCTCGTCGGCTACCGGAGGTCCGGCGGCAAACTGTACGAGCTGCGCGAGCGCGAGGTCCTGCGCCGGCGCACCCGGATCGGTTTCGTCTTCCAGAACTTCAACCTCTTCCCGCACCTCACCGTCCTCGAGAACGTCATCGAGGCTCCCGTCGCCGCCCTCGGCCGCCCCCGTGAGGAGGCCGTCGCCGCGGCGGAGAAGCTGCTGGCCCGGGTCGGGCTCGCCGACAAGGCAGGGGCCTATCCCCGGCAGCTCTCCGGCGGCCAGCAGCAGCGCGTCGCGATCGCCCGGGCCCTCGCTCCGGAACCGAAACTGCTGCTGTTCGACGAGCCGACCTCGGCGCTCGACCCCGAACTCGTCGGAGAGGTCCTCGACGTCATCAAGGACCTGGCCCGCGGGGGCACCACGATGATCGTCGTCACACACGAGATCGGCTTCGCCCGCGAGGTCGCCGACACCGTCGTGTTCATGGACGAGGGACGGATCGTCGAACAGGGCCCGCCCGCCGACGTACTCGACCGCCCGGTCCAGGAGCGTACCCGCGCCTTCCTCTCCAAGGTCATCTGAGCCGTGCCCCCGCGACCGATCCGTCCTGCCCGCCCGAGACCGGGAACCGAACCCGAGAGGTCCTTCATGCCCGCCACCAGGCCACTCCACCTCGCCGCCGAGATCGGAGGCCCCCCGCGGTACGCCGCCGGTTCGCACGTCACACTCGCCCGCCTCGCCGAAGGGGGAGCGCTCGACTACATCACCCTGAGCGACTCCTTCGGCCGCCCGGGCCCCGACGCGCTCGCCGTACTGGCCCGCGTCGCCCCGGCCACCACGCGGATCGGGCTCGTACCGACCGTGACCACCACCCACACCGAGCCCTTCCACGTCTCGTCCGCCGTCGCCACCCTCGACTGGGTCAGCAAGGGCCGGGCCGGCTGGCAGCCCGACGTGTCGACGACCGAGGCCGAGGCCCGGCTGTTCGGCCGGCGGTCCGCCGCACCCGCCGGCGCCCTGTGGCAGGAGGCGGGGGAGGTCGCCGACGTCGGGGCCCGGCTCTGGGACAGCTGGGAGGACGACGCGGAGATCCGGTCCGTCGCCACCGGCCGCTTCATCGACCGGGACAAGCTGCACCACGTCGACTTCCAGGGCAGCACCTTCTCCGTCCGGGGTCCGGCCATCGTGCCCCGGCCACCGCAGGGCCGGCCCGTCACCGTCATCGACGGCAGCAGCGGCCCCGCCCAGGAGACCGCCGCGCGGTACGCCGACGTCGTCCACGTACGGGCGACGTCGCCCGAACAGGCGGCCGCGCTCCGTGACGACCTGCGCCGCAGTGCCGCGGCCCACGGCCGGGACCCCGACGGCCTGCGGATCCTGGTCGCCCTCACGGTCGATCTCTCGGATTCCGAGAAGGCACCCGAACCCGGCCTGGAGAGCGGTCCGCAGCTCGCCGGGCGGGGCACCTACTTCCGGGGCGGCCCGGTCGACCTCGCCGAACTCATGATCCGGTGGCACCGGGGCGGAGCCGTGGACGGCTTCCACCTCACCCCGATCGCACCGGAGCGCGACCTGGAGAGGATCGTCAACGGGACGGTGGCCCTGCTCCAGCACCGCAGTCTGTTCCGCACCTTCCACCCGGGCGGCACACTCCGCGAGCACCTCGGCCTCGGCCGGCCCGCCAACCGTCACACGCTCGCGAGGACCTCAGGGGGCCGTTCATGAAGCAGATGCATCTCGCCGCCCACTTCCCGGGCGTCAACAGCACCACCGTGTGGACCGATCCGCGCTCCCGGAGCCAGATCGACTTCGCCTCGTTCGAGCACCTGGCGAGGACCGCGGAGCGCGGGAAGTTCGACTTCTTCTTCCTCGCGGAAGGGCTGCGGCTGCGCGAGCACAACGGCCGCATCCACGACCTGGACGTGGTCGGCCGCCCCGAGTCCCTGACCGTCCTGAACGCCCTGGCCGCCGTCACCGACCGCCTCGGGCTCGCCGCCACGGTCAACGCCACCTTCAACGAACCGTACGAACTCGCCCGGCGCCTCGCCACACTCGACCACCTCAGCGACGGCCGCGCCGCATGGAACGTGGTGACCTCGTCCGACGCCTTCACCGGGGAGAACTTCCGCCGCGGCGGCTACCTCGACCGGGCGGACCGGTACACGCGGGCCGCCGAATTCGTTGCCACCGCGCGGGAGCTCTGGGACTCCTGGACACCGGACGGAGACGCGCGGCCGTTCGCGCACCCGGGGCAGCACTTCGACATCTCCGGGGAGTTCACCGTCCCCCGCTCACCGCAGGGGCACCCGGTCGTCATCCAGGCCGGGGACTCCGACGAGGGCCGGGAGTTCGCCGCGTCCGCCGCCGACGTCGTCTTCACCCGGCACGGCACCCTGGAGGCCGGCCGGCGGTTCTACGCCGACGTCAAGGCCCGCCTCGCGGCATACGGCAGGCAGCCCGGTGACCTGAAGATCATGCCCGGGGTCACCGTCGTCCTCGGCGACACCGACGCGGAGGCCCAGCAGAACGCCGCAGAGATCCGCCACCAGCAGGTGTCACCGCAGAACGCGATCCTCGCCCTCGAACAGATCTGGGGCCGCGACCTCTCCTCGTACGACCCCGACGGGCCCCTCCCCGACATCGACCCGGACCCGTCCTCGGATCTGGTCCAGGGCAGGGTCCGGATCGCGGACCCGCTGGCCGTGGCCGCGCGCTGGCGGGAGCTCTCCGAGGCGAAGGGGCTGTCCATCCGGCAGACGGCCATCGAGGCCACGGCCCGGCAGTCCTTCATCGGTTCCCCCGCGACGGTCGCCGCCGAACTGGAGACGTTCGTCTCCACCGACGCGGCCGACGGCTTCATCCTCGTACCCCATCTCACCCCGGGCGGCCTCGACGGCTTCGTCGACCGGGTCGTCCCGATCCTCCAGGAGCGCGGGGCCTTCCGCACCGAATACACCGGCTCCACGCTGAGGTCGCACCTCGGCCTGGCCCGGCCCGTATGGAAAAGTTGACCGCATGAGCACGGACGCACAGCAGGACAGCGAGGAGTTCCACGCCTGGCAGCGCTGGCACGAGCGGCGCATCGTCGCCGTGGCCGCGCCGCACGGCCCGCTCTCCCTCACCGGCACCCACTGGCTCGCCGACCACCCGGAGGGTCGAATTCCGGCCGTGCCCGGTCAGTGGCGCGAGGAGGGCGACGAGGTGGTGCTCACCGCCACCCCCGAGGACGGGCTGACCGTCGACACGGAGCCGCTCTCGGGCGAGATCCGCCTCGGCGCCGACCGGGGGCCCATCGACACCTCCCGGGTGGCGCAGGGCGAGCGCCGGCTGGTCGTGCTGAGCCGCGAAGGCCTCTGGGCCGTGAGGGACTTCGACCCCCAGTCCCCGGCCAGGCACGCCTTCCGGAGCATCGACGCCACCCCGTACGACCCGAAGTGGTCGCTGGAGGGCACCTTCCGGCCGTACGACTCGGACCGGACCGTCCGCGTGGAGAACGCCGACGGGCGGCGGCGGGGGCTGGGGCTCGCGGGGGAGATCGCCTTCACGCTGGACGGCGCCGAGCACACCCTCCAGGTGGCGGTCGAGCCCGACGGCTCGCTCTGGGCCGTCTTCGCCGACACCACCAGCGGGAACGGCAGCTACCGCTTCCGCTTCCTGAGGCCTCCGGCGCCCGACGCGTCCGGCCGGGTGCGCGTCGACTTCAACCGAGCCCTGCTGCCGCCGTGCGCCTTCGCCGACCACTTCATCTGCCCCTTCCCGCCACCGGGCAACACCCTCCCGGTGGCGGTCCCCGCGGGGGAGCGGAACCGTATCGACGGCTGAACCGCACCTTCCGGACGCGAGGCGGAGGCGGGCCCCGCCAGCCGGCCCCAGGGCTGCGTGGGGTCGGCCCGCGGGGCCGTCCGCGTCCGAAAAGGCGCCCTTGCGGAGCCTCCTGACGCCCCCTGATACTCCCGAGCAGCGCTCGTCACGAGTACGACACTTCCGGAATTCGAACGCTTTTCGGGACACTGTCGTGTTTCATGACCGCGCCTCACGGGCTCGGCCACCCCACAGGCGGGCCCCCGATTCCCCTCGGGAGGAATGAAAAGTGAGGATCAAGCGCACCAACCCCCGCAGCGGCAGCACCGCGAGACACATCCGGATCACGGCCGTATCCGCCGGCCTCGTCGCCGTGGCCGCGCTCGCCGTCCCGGCGGCCAACGCCGACCAGGCCGGAACCTACGGAGCCGACCAGCTGAGAGCGGTCGGGGAGGCGGTGCTCGACGCCGACATCGCGGGCACCGCCTGGAACGTCGACCCGGCTACCGGACGGGTCCTCGTCACCGTGGACAGCACCGTCTCGCAGGCGGAGATCGACCGGATCAAGGAGTCCGCCGGCGTCAACGCGGGTGCCCTGCGTATCGAGCGCACCCCGGGGAGATTCAGCAAGCTGATCTCGGGCGGCGACGCGGTCCACGCCTCCAGCTGGCGGTGCTCCCTCGGCTTCAACGTCCGCAGCGGCAGCACCTACTACTTCCTGACAGCGGGTCACTGCACCGACGGCGCCGGGGACTGGTGGTCCGACCCCGCCCGCACCACGGTCCTCGGCACCACCACGGGATCGAGTTTCCCGGTCAACGACTACGGCATCGTCCGCTACACCAACACCTCCGTCCCCAAGTCCGGCACCGTCGGCAGCCAGGACATCACCAGCGCGGCCGACGCCACCGTCGGCATGTCCGTCACCCGGCGCGGCTCCACCACCGGCACCCACGGCGGCACCGTCACCGGCCTCAACGCCACGGTCAACTACGGCAGCGGCGACATCGTCCGAGGCATGATCCGCACCAATGTGTGCGCCGAACCCGGTGACTCCGGCGGCCCCCTCTACTCGGGTACCCGGGCGATCGGTCTCACCTCCGGCGGCAGCGGTGACTGCCGCTCCGGCGGAACGACCTTCTTCCAGCCCGTCGGCGAAGCACTCGGCGCGTACGGCGTCAGCGTGTTCTGACCCGGCCGGGCACCGCCGCACTCCTGTGAGCCCCCGCCGATACCGGGCGGGGGCTCCCTTTCGGCCCGCTGCTCTTGAGAGGATGTGGGGACGGTCGGTCGCAGAGGTTCCACGGGGGGCGGACGCTGTGCGGTCCGGAGGGATGCCCTCCGGGAGCCCCCGCAGACACCAGGGGGTTCCAGGTCCGTGAAACGCATCGGAGTGACCGGTCACCGTTCCATCCCCCAGGAGGTCCAGGAGCATGTCCTGGAGGGGCTGAGGGCGGCACTGTGCGGACACGAGGGCTCACTGGAGGCGCTCTCCAGCCTCGCGGTCGGGGCGGACCAGCTCTTCGCCGACGTCGCACTGGCCCAGGGCGCGGAGCTCACCGTGGTCATCCCCAGCGGGGACTACGAGGACGGCTTCGCCGACGAGGCGGACCTCGCGCGCTACCGGACGCTCAAGGCCCGGGCCGCCCGCGAGATCCGGCTGGACTTCCCGCACTCCACCGACGAGGCCTACTACGCGGCGGGCGCCTGGATCGCCGACCACTGCGACCGGCTGATCGCGGTCTGGGACGGCCTGCCCGCGCGGGGTCTAGGAGGCACCGGCGACATCGTGACGTACGCCCGGAGCCTCGGCCGGCCGGTCACCGTCATCTGGCGCGACGGCGTGGAGCGCGGCTGAGCCCACGCGCTCTCACATCCGGTGCCTGACCAGCCAGTCCGTGTGCTCGGGCGAGACGATGCGCTCGGTCTCGAAGACGGCGGCCGCCCACTGCCGTTCGGTGAGGGTGGTCTCCATCGCGGCCTGCATGTTCTCCAGATCGTCCTCGACGAGGGAGTGAGCGGTCACCAGAGGGTGGTGACGGCGCATCTCGTTCCAGGCGAGGCAGGCGGCGGCAGCGGCGGAGAACGTCCCGGTGAGCGCGAACGACCCGGCGCCGCCGAAGGTCTGCAGCACGGCGAGGACCAGGGCCGGGAGCGTCAGCGCGGCGATGGTGCTGGACCAGACGAGCGCCCCGCGCCGCGACACCAGTCTGCGCCTGCGGTACCAGCGCCGCTGCTCGATCAGCCGGTCCCGGATGTACGTCTCCTTGCGTACGGTGAACGCCTTGCCCCGCAACTCCCGCATGGACGCGGTGATGAGACCGCCTCCCGAGTCCGCCATCTCCTCCCTCGGGTCGTCCCACCCCACCTTCCGCAACTCCTGGAGCCCTTCCTCCAGCCGGCTGGCGAACACCGCCTCGGGGTGCTGGACGGAGGAGTCGAAGGGAGAGCCGTGGACGGCGTAGCGCCAGCAGTTCGACTTGATGAACTCCGCGGCGGAACGGTTCAGTTGCCAGTGCGACTTTGCTTTGCGCCGGGAGCCGAGGTAGGTCGTGATCAGGACACCGAGATACGCCAACACCGCGATACCATTGAGGAGTTGGAAACCGGACCCGATCTCGGCGTGCCACGGCAGGGCTGCGGGCACGGTGCCCAGGACGAGCAGGACGAGCTGGCCGCGGGTGGTGTTGACCGCCTCACGCTGGCGTGCGACGGCCACGGCGTCGGTGTGGTGGAAGAGTGCGGGCAGATCAGCGCTCCTGAAGACCATGCTCTGCAGTGGTCCTGGAATCGCCGCCATGTTCACCCCCGTATTCGATGTTGTGGTCACCCCGGGCGGTGTGTGAATGGGTTGAGGCCCATTTGGAGTAGTCCCGCAAATCACTCGGGTTACGGCTGAACGAGTCGAGTTGCACACCGGGGCCATGAGAGTAAAGTCGTGCCGCCGGACACTGCAATGGTGCAGGTGCCGGTGCTGTTTCCGTGTCCGGAACGAGCCCATCAAGGACGGCCGTGAAGACCTACGAATCCACCCCGAGCTTCGCTGTCGCGAAGCGTCGTGTGCCGCTTGCGAAGATCGACGCATCCGGCAGTGCAGCAGCAGAGAAGATGGGCCGGGTGCTCGCGACGGCAGGCGGCCGTCCGACACAGATCTCGACATTCAACTCCTCGCTGTAAGAACAGCAGGACCGCCGCTGCCGTAAAGCTGCAATAATTCCACCCGTTCGGCCGATCGGCTACTGTGGCCCGTCGTCCGGATTCGCGGCGCGGCTGGACTAGAGTGGTGGAATGACAGGCCCCGCGGTCCCGTTCCGCGAAATCGTTCTGAAGGTTCACAGCAGGTGTGACCTAGCCTGCGATCATTGCTATGTCTACGAACATGCTGATCAGAGCTGGAGAACCCGGCCGAAGACTGTTTCTGATCATGTCATCTCCAGAACGGCGCAGCGCCTCGCTGAGCACGCGAAGACACATGCACTGCCCTCCGTGTCAGTGATCCTGCACGGAGGGGAGCCTTTGCTCGCCGGGCCCGCCCGACTGCGGCGCGTCTGCGAGGAGTTCGGGTCAGCCCTGGCGGGAGTCGCCGAGCTGGACCTCAGGATCCACACCAACGGCCTTCAGCTCAGCCCCCGGTATCTGGACCTCTTCGACGAGTTCGACGTCAAGGTGGGTATTTCCCTCGACGGTGACCGTGCGGCCAACGACCGGCACCGGCGATTCGCCGACGGACGCAGCAGCCACCCCCTCGTGCTGAAAGCGGTCGAGCTGCTCCGGCAGGACCGCTACCGTCATCTCAACCTCGGGCTCCTGTGCACCGTCGACATCGAGAACGACCCGCACGCGGTGCTGGACGCCCTGGTGGCCCTCGATCCTCCGCTCATCGACTTCCTCCTCCCACACGCCACATGGGACGAGCCGCCTCCCCGTCCGGACGGATCACCCACGGCCTACGCCGAGTGGCTCCTCGCGGTCTTCGACCGCTGGCAGGAGGAGGGAAGTCCGGTGCCGGTGCGCCTGTTCTCCTCGGTGCTCTCCACGCTGAGCGGCGGGCCCAGTCTCACCGAGTCCTTGGGGCTCGCGCCCACGGACCTGGTGGTCGTCGAGACGGACGGTCAGCTGGAACAGGTCGACTCCCTCAAGAGCGCCTACGAGGGTGCCGCGGCCACCGGGTTCGACGTGTTCTCGCACTCCTTCGACGACGTCGCCGCCCACCCCGGGGTCCGGGCGCGGCAGCTCGGCCTGGCAGGCGTCAGCGATGCGTGCCGTCGGTGCCCCGTCGTACGCTCCTGCGGCGGCGGGCTCTACACCCACCGGTACAGCTCGGCGAACGACTTCGACAACCCGTCGGTCTACTGCGCCGACCTGGAGGCGCTGGTGCGGGGTGTCCAGGAACGCACGAGCGCGGCCGCAGTGTCCCTGGCCCTGTCCGACCGGCATGAACTGGCGGCCGAGCAGCACGAACTGACCCGCACGCTCCTCGCCGGCCTCCACGAGGCGCTGGACGGCCGTGGTGGAGCCCGATGGGACGAGGCCTGGGGGCTCGCAGGCGTTCTGGAGTCCTCCGGCGAGGGCGCCGCGGGGCTCGACCGCGTCGTGGCGCACCCCTACACGCGTACCTGGCTGCTGGACGTCCTGGAAGGGCTGCACGCCGAACGCCCCGAAGCCGTCGGCCAGGCGCTGCGGCTGCCGTCGTACGTCGCGGCTGCCGCGGTGCGGTCAGGTCTCGGTCTGGAGGTGCCCTGTGACTACCGGGACGGCAGGCTCTTCCTTCCCACCCTCGGCGAGCTGCGGGTCGCCGAGCCTGGCGGGACGGGACGGGTCCTCGTGCGAGCCCTCGGTGAGGGGTTCGCGGTCCGGCGTGAGGGCGGCGGTGAACGGATCGTCGTGAGGGGGAGTGAGGGGCCCGGCTGGCTCCCGGTGCGGCACTTCGCTGCGGGGAGCGCTCCCTCTTTCGCCCTGGACGACCTGGATCCGTACAGAGACTGCTTCGACGCTCCTGCCGCACCCCGCCTGAGCCGGACGGAGGCGGAGGCCTGGGCCGAGGGAGTCGGCCGTGCGTGGGAGCTGCTGGAACGGGCCGCGCCACACCGGACGGCGGACGCCGCGGAGAGCCTGACCACGCTGACCCCGCTCGTCGCCGGCCGCCACACGAAGCGGCCGCACGGCCACGGGGCCGTCGGACTCGTGTGGGCCGAGGACACCCGGGAGTTCGCTCTCGCCCTGCTGCGCGGGCTGCGGCGGGCCAGGTTCCGGGCGCTCCTGGACGTCATGGATCTCTACGCGCTGGACGGAGCCTGGGAATACCGGCTGCCCTGGGAGCGGAATGTGAAGGTCCCCTTTTCCGGGCTGCTGGCGGGTACGTACGAACGCGTGGGTCTTTCCGTTCTTGTTCCCGAATCCATGGACGGAGTGTCAGAGGCACTCGACATGATGGACGGGGCAGCCGAGCCCACTGTCGGAGGAATGCGGCTGCTGAGGTCGCTCCGTGACGAGGCGGGAGGTGTACACGGGACAAGTGGGATGCACGTCCCCACGAATGCCGTGAATCTAGAACGTGTTCGATGATTCCTGGGTATGGATGACTGAAAAGCGGCGTTGATTGACCGAACGTCGTGGGGGTGGAGCACAGTCCGCTCCGGAATGATGAATTCGCTCGCACCCTCTCCACAGTCCTGGGATGCGGGTGCTCACACAGGACGGGGGTCGTGTGCACGCATGACGCAACAGCGAGCGGACCATCGGCCGTACTTTTTTCTGAGCTACGCGCATACACCGGGGTACGGCGGTGGATCGGACCCAGACATGTGGGTCGAGCGGCTTTTCCAAGATCTCTGCGGTCATGTGATGGCCATGACCAACCTCCCGGCCGGATCACCGGCCGGATTCATGGACCGGGAGATACGCTCCGGCGAGGGCTGGTCCGAACGGCTGGGAAATGTCCTGGCCAACTGCCGGGTCTTCGTCCCGCTCTTCTCGCCGCGCTACTTCGCCAGCGAGATGTGCGGCAAGGAGTGGTACGCCTTCGAGCAGCGCGCCATTCACCACCGAGCCCGGTCGAACCAGCCGGCGGAGGCGATCGTGCCCGCCCTCTGGGTGCCGGTGCAGCCGAGTCAACTCCCGGGCCCCGCCGAGAGGTTACAGTTCAACCACCGGGACTTCGGGGACCGGTACGTCAGCGACGGGCTCTACGGGCTGATCAAACTCACCCTGTTCGCCCAGGACTACGAGCAGGCCGTCTACCAGTTGGCCAAGCGCATCGTCCATGTCGCCGACAGCGTCCAGATAGGTTCGGGCAGGCCCCTCGACTTCCGCCTCGTCCCCAGCGCCTTCGGAGCGCCGGGCAGCGGCGCGGGTGCGCCGAGGCCCATGCGGATCACCATCGCCGCACCTACTCGCCACGACCTGCCGGAAGGCCGGAACCCCGAGTACTACGGCGACATTCCGCAGGAGTGGAACCCCTACCATCCGGCCGCCGCCCGACCTCTGGCCTATGTCGCCGAAGAGCTCGTGCGCTCCCTCAACTACCAGGCCGTCATCACGTCGTTCGACGAGGAACCCGGCCAGCGGGAGGGCAAGCAGCCGCCGAGCACCCCCGAAATCCTCCTGGTCGACCGCTGGGCCCTGCGGGACGAGGACCTGAGGCGCCGGCTCGCCGCCTTCGACCGGGAGAACAGGCCCTGGGTGACCATGGTCGTCCCGTGGTGCAGGGAGGACCATCAGAGCAGGGCGGCCGAAGTCGAACTGACCGAGAGACTCGAGCAGACGATGCCGGTCAAGATGCAGCAGGGGCGGGCCTTCTGCCGTGTCGCGGCCAAGGGGGTACCCAGTATGGAAGCGTTCGGCCAGATCCTGCCCCAAGTGGTCGAGGTGGCTGCCCAGCAGTATCTGAGGCACGCCACGGTCTATCCACCGGCCGGTGGGCGGCACAGCGAGCGGACGCGGCTGATGGGGCCCATGGGCAACACCCAGTTCATACCCGACATGCACGACCCTGCGACGGATGCGGAGGACGTATGACAGCCGGTCGTGACGGGCGCGTCGTCACTTTCTACTCGTACAAGGGCGGCACGGGGCGCACCATGGCCCTGGCCAACACCGCCTGGATCCTGGCCGCCAACGGCAAGCGGGTGCTGGCAGTCGACTGGGACCTGGAGGCGCCGGGCCTCCACCGGTTCTTCCACCCCTTCCTCGATCCCTCGACCCTCGGGGCCACCACCGGCGTGATCGACCTGATCACCGAATACGCCTGGGCTGCGACCAACCCGGCCCAGCGGGCGGACGACTGGCACCGCGACTACGCCCGTATCCAGCCTCACGCCGTATCGCTCACCCCCGAGGCGCTCGGCTGGGAGTTCCCGAGGGGTGGCACCCTCGACTTCGTCTCCGCCGGGCGTCAGAACCGCGAGTACTCCGCGACCGTGTCCACCTTCGACTGGGACAACTTCTACGACCGGCTCGGCGGCGGCCACTTCTTCGACGCCCTGCGGGACGACATGAAGGCCAACTACGACTACGTGCTCATCGACAGCCGCACGGGTCTCAGCGACATCGCGGACATCTGCACCGTCCACCTTCCGGACGCGCTCGTCGACTGCTTCACTCTCAGCGACCAGTCCATCGACGGCGCGGCCTCCGTCGCCCGGCAGATCGCCGAGCGCTACACCGGCCGACCTATCTCGATCTTCCCCGTCCCCATGCGGATCGACGAGGGCGAGAAGGAGAAGGCCGACGCCGGGCGGGCGCTGGCCCGGTTGAAGTTCGACCGGCTGCCCCGTGACCTCTCGGGTGACGAACTCACCGCCTACTGGGGCGCGGTGGAGATCCCGTACCGTCCCTACTACGCGTACGAGGAGACCCTCGCGACCTTCGGCGACGAGGCCGGGCTCAGCAACTCGCTCCTGTCCGCGTTCGAACGTCTCACCGCGGTCGTCACCCAGCAGGAGGTCACCTCCATGCCCCCGGTGGGTGAGGAAGTCCGGCTGCGCATCCGCGACGCGTTCACCCGGCGGAGGCCGGCTCTGCCCGCCGATCTCTTCCTCAGCTATGTGGCCGAGAACCGCATGTGGGCCGACTGGATCGAATCGGTCCTCACCCGGGCCGGGTTCCGGGTCGTCCCGCGTGACGTCTCCGCCGAGCCAGGAACCGTGGACGCCGACCACGCGGTCGAGAACGCGACCCGCACCGTCGTCCTGCTCTCCAGCGCCTATCTCAAGTCACAGCGAGCCGTGGACCTCTGGGAGCGCGCGGTCTCGGAGGACCCCGGTGGCGGGCGGCGCCAGCTCTTGCCGCTCAGGGTCAGCGACGTCCGGCTTTCCGCGCCGTACATCGACCGCAACCCGGTCGACCTGTTCCGTCTGGACGAGGTGCACGCCACCACGGCCCTGATGCGTGCCCTGGACCGGCCGGTGCAGCTCGGCGACGGGATGTCGCCGGGTCCCCGCTTCCCGGGCACCGTGCCGAGGATCTGGAACGCGCCGCCCCGCAACCCCGGCTTCACCGGCCGCTCCCTGGTCCTGGAGCGGATGCGCGACCAGCTCGGCGGCGGCATGGCCGTCGTGCTGCCGCAGCCCCAGACGCTGTACGGCCTCGGCGGTGTCGGAAAGACACAGGTCGCCCTGGAGTACGTACACCGCTTCATGGCCGACTACGACCTGGTGTGGTGGATATCGTCGGAGCAGATCGACGACGTCGTGGCCAGCCTCGCCGAACTCGCCGTACGGCTGGGTGCCCAGGGCGGGGACGACATGGCAGCCGCCTCGCAGGAGGCCGTGGATCTGCTGCGGCGGGGGGTGCCCTCGGAACGCTGGCTGCTGGTGTTCGACAACGCCGACGATCCGGAACGCCTCAGCCGGTACTTCCCGCAAGGCGGATCCGGTCACATCCTCGTCACGTCGAGGAACCAGTCCTGGTCGCAGCACGGTGACGCGCTGCCCGTCGACGTGTTCCTGCGGGAGGAGTCGATCGAGCACCTCCAGCGCCGTGCGCCGGGGCTGAGCGACGAGGACGCCGCCCAGGTGGCCACCGCGGTCGGAGACCTGCCGCTGGCGGTCGAACAGGCGGCGGCCTGGATCGCGGAGACCGCGACCCCGATCGACACCTATCTGGAGCAGCTGGCCCAGCAGGCCCCGGAGGTCCTGGCCCTCAACCAGCCGGCCGGGTATCCGCAGCCCGTCGCCGCCACCTGGAACATCTCCATCGAACGCCTCAAGGAGCGTTCGCCCGCCGCGGTGCGGCTGCTCCAGCTCTGCGCGTTCTTCGCGCCCGAGCCGATCTCGGCGAATCTCCTCTACAGCAAGGAGATGATCGAGGCGCTGAAACCGTATGACGCCTCGCTCCAGGAGAAGCTGGTCCTGGGCCGGGTGATCCGGGAGATCGGCCGGTTCGCCCTGGCCAAGGTGGACCAGGTGTCGAACTCCATCCAGGTCCACCGTCTGGTGCAGGCGGTGATCAGGGCCCAGCTCAGTGAGGAGGAGCAGCGCGAGGCGAGGCATGTCGTCCACCGCATCCTGGCGGGCGCCCGGCCCGACGACGACGAGCCGATCGACAACCCCGAGACCTGGCCGCGCTTCGCCACGATCTGGCCGCACCTCGGCCCGTCGGACGCACGTAACTGCAAGGACCCGGAGACCCGCAGGTTGCTGATCGACCGGGTGCGCTACCTGTGGAAGCGGGGAGACGTCCGGACTGCGGGCCGGCTCGGTGACGAACTCCGCGACACCTGGCGGGAGATGCTGGGCAACCAGGACCTGCAGTACCTCTACCTCTGCTTCCACCTCTCCAACATCCTGCGCACCCGCGGCCGGTACGTGGAGGCCAAGGAGCTCGACGAGGTGACCCTGGGCAGGCAGCGAGCGGTGCTTGGACCGGAGCATCCGCACACGTACATGACCACCAGCAGCCTGGCGATCGACCTCGGGCTCCTCGGTGACTACGGCAAGGCGATCGAGCTGGCGACCGCGGCGCACGAGGGATTCAGTCAGATCTTCCACGACAGGCATCCCCGGACTCTGGCCGCGGCGAACAACCTGGCGCTGAATCTGCGGAGCGTCGGGCAGTACGCCCGCGCCAGGGAGATCGACCAGGATGTCTACGACCTGCGGTCCGAGGTCCTGGGCCCTGAGCATCCCTACAGCCTGTCCTCCGCCATCTCGCTGGCACGTGATCTGCGTGAGGTGGGGCGGTACGAGGACTCGGTCGGTCTGCTCAGCCGGACGTACGACGCGTACAAGGCCACCCTCGGCCGGACCTACCCCACCACGCTCAGCGCCGCCAAGAGTCTTGCGGTCTCGCTCCGCAGGGCGGGGCAGTTGGAGGACGCGCGGAGGCTGACGGTGGCCACCCGGGCGAGGTACCGGGCCAAGTACACCGCGGCCAACCCCGAGTCACTGGCGTGCGACCTCAACATGGCGTCCGACCTGTTCGCCGCGGGGGAGGCCGTCGAGGCGAGGGACACCGCGCAGGAGGTGGTGGACCAGTACATGAACGTGCCTGGGGAGCACCATCCGTACACCCTGGCCGCGCAGAACAATCTCGGCGCCTACCTCTCGGGGGCGGGCGCACCGCTGGAGGGGGAGAAGCTGCTGACGCGGGTGGTCGCCTCGATGCGGGAGGTGTTCGGCCGCGAGCACCCGAACACCCTGTTCTGCGTCATGAACCTGGCGAACGCGACGGCCGGGCGGGGCGATCTCGAACTCGTCCTGGAGACGGAGCGCCGGGTCGCCGGCCAGCTCCGGGACGTCCTCGGGGCGCATCACCCGGAGACCCTGGCCATGAAGTCGAACCTCGCGGTCACGCTCGGCGCGATGGGCCGCAAGGACGAGGCGCTGAGTCTGCGGACCGAGACGGGGGACGAACTGGCACGGCAGCTCGGCGACGAGCACCCGCTGACCCGGATAGCGCGGGACGAGCGCAGGTTCTGGCGCGAGCTGGAGCCGATGTCGGTGTGACACCGGGGAGTCGAGGCACACAGGGGCGGCCAGGGTGAGTGTCCGGGCCGCCCCTGTGTGCCGCCGCGCACCGTTCATCCACCGGCCGGTCGCCGTGCGCCCGGCGGCTGCCAGGTCCGAGAACGCGGAGCTGCGCCGGCAGCCGGAGCAGACCCGGCGGCAACTGGACGGCGTGGCGGTGAAGAGCAACGCGGTCGAGCTGCTGCTGGGGCGGAACGTCGTCGGCGAACTGTCCACCGTCCCGCTGCTGAAGCCGCCGAACGACGACGTGCTGGAGATCGGCACGCTGCACGGCCTGTTCGCGGCAGGCCCGGCCCGGCAGCTCGTCAGCGCGGGCTACGCCCCCGTCTGACGATCGTCGACCCGCTGGCCGACGTCCAGCTGCCGCCGGGGCCCGTACTCGGCGCCGATCCGTCAGGAACCCCGATCAGCGAGCAGGTCGTGCGCGCCGACCTCGGGCTCTCCGGACTGCCCGAGGAACGGATCCGGCTGCGGCGCGGCCTCTCGAACGACCCCGAGGTCCGCGCCGCCGTCTCCGACCGGGAGTACGGCGTCGTCGTCATCGACGGTGACCACTCCGAGGATGGGCGTACGCGAGGACCTCGAATGGGCCGAGACGCTGGTGGCGAGCGGCGGTGTGGTCATCCTCGACGACTACACCGACAGGAACTGGCCGGGCGTCGAGGCCGCGGGTGGAGAAGCACCTCGGGGGTGACACCCGTTTCACCTTCGTCGGCCGGACCTCGACCTCCGGCTTCCTCCGGATCACCACCGGTCAGCCGACCGCGGCCGCCCGTTCGTCCAGCAGCCAGTTGAGCACCTCGGGCAGCACGGACAGCGCGTCGAAGTGCGCTGCCGCCGGTTCGAGTACGGCGGTGGCGTCGGGGATCTGTCCGGCCAGCCAGCGTGAGTGGCCGACGGGGGAGAACACGTCCTTCACGCCGTGCCACAGCATCACCGGGCACCTGATGTCGGCGGGGTCGAACCCCCACGGCCGGGAGAACGCGAGGGCGTCGTCGATCCAGCCGTACGCCGACGTCCGCAGTCCTTCGCGGAAGTTGGCGAGCAACATCGTGCGGATCCCGGCGTCGTTGACCACCGTACGGTCGGAGTCGGTCAGCTCGCGGCGCAGGTCGTCCAGGAGCCGGACCGGGTTCTGCCGGATCTCCTCCGAGCGGCTGATGAAGGACTCCGCCAGCCCGTCCGGGTCCGCCGCCGCCCTGGAGTACGCGAGCACGTTCGAAGCGGCCATCCCGTCGAACCAGTCGAGCCCTTCGGCGTCCGGGGGAGCCAGGCTGACCAGAGCGGCGCAGCGGGTGACCCGGTCGGGCGCCAGCGCGGCGCAGGCCAGGGCGTGCGGTGCGCCCCCGGAGCGGCCGACCACGGCGAAGCGTTCCAGACCGAGGGAGTCCGCGATCGCCCGTACGTCCTCGGCGACATCCATCACCCGCCGGCCCGGCTGCCGGTCCGAGCCGCCGTACCCCGGGCGGTCGTAGGCGATCAGCTGCATGTTCCGCTGGTAGAGGACCATCCCTCGGGGCGCCGGGCCCAGCCGGCTGCCCGGCATGCCGTGCAGGAGGAACACCGGTCTGCCGCGGGGGTCCCCCAGGCGCTCGACCATCAGATGCCGTCCGTCGGCCACGCGCACCCGACTCCGCACGACGTCCCTCCGCTCATCACCCCGCTCGGTCCGGACACCAAGTGCCCGGCGTGCACTGCCAGTTCGATGATGACCTATCGGGGCCGATACCGGCACTCCCTGTCGGGACGAGCCGGTGGTGTTCGGGACGTCCGGAGGCATTCGGGGGCGTTCGGCTTCAGGAGTGCCCTCCCCAGCATCCGGACTCCAGCAGTCATTACAGGACAGGACCAGTCCTCACCCGCCGCCGACGGGCCATCGCACCGGGTGTTCGCGTTCGGAACCGACGTGGTGCGACACCCGGGTTGTGAACACGGCGCGGGCGAACCGTCGTCGTCATGTGCGCGTCCGGAAGTCGACCTTGTGTGCTAACGGCCTCATCGGAATAGTGGGCGCCCCATCCTCCGTGCTCCGGACACCCCACTTGTCCGTGCACGGCCCCACAGGAGGTCGAAGTTGAAGCACCGACGCATACCCAGGAAGCGTGCGGCCCTGACCGGATCGGCTGTGCTCGCACTGGTCGCGGCAGGATTCACGTTCCAGACCGCGAACGCCAGCGACGACGTACCCGAGTTCACCGCGAAGACCCTCAGCGCCGACTCGGCCGGAAGTCTCGCCACCACCCTGGACAAGGCCCTGGGCGGTGACACGGCGGGTTCGTACTACGACGCCGAGGCCAAGAACCTCGTCGTCAACGTCGTCGACGAGGCGGCGGCCGAGCAGGTACGCCAGGCGGGCGGCAAGGCCAGACTCGTACAGCACACGCTCGCCGAGCTGACGAACGCGCGGCAGACGCTCACCGACAAGGCCACCGTCCCCGGCACCTCGTGGGCGGTCGACCCGGTCAGCAACAAGGTGGTCGTGACAGCCGACCGTACGGTCGACGGCGCGGCCTGGGACAAGCTCAGCAAGGTGGTCGACGGGCTCGGCGCCAAGGCCGAACTCAAGAAGTCCGCAGGGGAGTTCAAGCCCCTGATCGCCGGCGGAGACGCCATCTGGGGCGACGGCGGACGCTGCTCGCTCGGCTTCAACGTGGTCAAGGACGGCGCGCCGTACTTCCTGACCGCCGGTCACTGCACCGAGGGGATCACCAGCTGGTCCGACACGCAGGGCGGCACGGAGATCGGTGCCAACGAGGGCTCCAGCTTCCCGGACAACGACTACGGCCTGGTCAAGTACACCTCCGACACCGCGCACCCCAGCGAGGTGGACCTCTACGACGGCTCCACCCAGGCGATCACCCAGGCAGGCGACGCGACCGTCGGCCAGGCGGTGACCCGCAGCGGTTCCACCACCCAGGTCCACGACGGTGAGGTCACCGCGCTGGACGCCACGGTCAACTACGGCAACGGCGACATCGTCAACGGCCTCATCCAGACCACGGTCTGCGCCGAGCCCGGCGACAGCGGCGGCTCGCTCTTCGCGGGCGACACCGCGCTCGGCCTCACCTCGGGCGGCAGCGGTGACTGCTCCGCCGGCGGCGAGACGTTCTTCCAGCCGGTGCCCGAGGCACTGGCGGCCTTCGGCGCCGAGATCGGCTGACGCCGAGCCCCCTCCGGTTCCGGTGAACCGGCGAGCCCGCCCCCTCGCACGAGGGGGCGGGCTCGTCCGCTCGAAGGCGGTGAGGCGCTACCTCACCGTCCGCAGCAGCTCGGGTGCGACCGGACGCCGGGGCACAGGAGACGTGCCGGGGGCCCGGTCGACGGGGGCGCCGCTCAGCGCTCCGTCCATGTATCCGAACAGTGCCTCGCCGATCGGGTCCGGCAACGGCGTGCCGTCCTCGCCGAACCGCTCGTACTTCATCAGGTTGTAGCCGATCGCGGCCTGGCGGCGTCCGTCCTCCGTGGACAGCGCCCAGGTCCCGGCCCCGAACACGCCACCGTCGTGACCCCAGTGCCAGCCGCTGCTCGGCATCTTGAGCGCGGACAGACCGAGGCCGTACCGCACCGCCACCTCCTGGCCCGGTGCCGGCTCGTAGGCGGGAACCGTCGTCTTCATCTCCCGCAGCTCCGCCGCGCCGAGCAGCTTCCCGCTCAGGAGCAGGCGGTAGAAGTCGTTGAGGTCGCTCGTCGTGGAGACCATCGCACCGGCCGTGCCGGCCCAGGACATGTCGTAGACGCTGTAGTCGCGCGCCGGCTCGATGGTCCCGTAGAACGACTCGTACATCTTGGCGTGCGGCCCCGATATGCGGGCGGAGCGCGGGAAGTACGTGTGCCGCAGCCCGGCCTTGCGGATGACGTTCCTGGTGATGTACGACTCCGCGTCCTGGCCCGTGACCTTCTCCAGCAGCAGACCGGCGATGATGTAGTTGGTGTTCGCGTACGAGTGCGTGCCACGCGGCGCCTGCGGCTCGGCGGCAAGGCCGAGGCGGACCAACTCCTCCGGGGCCATCCTGCGGAACCGGCCCTCGTCCAGGGCCTGTCCCGGGTCCGTCACCAGCTTGGGGAAGGCGGACAGTATGTAGTCCGCGATGCCGCTCGTGTGGTTGAGCAGCATCCGCACCGTCACCTCCCGGCCCCGTTCGCCCGGCACCAGTTCCGGAAGGTAGTCGCCGACCGGGGCGTCCAGGTCCATTCGGCCCTCGGCCACCTGCTGGAGGACGGCCACCGAGGTGAAGGTCTTGGTGATGCTGCCGATCCGGTGCTCGAAGTCCGGGCGCATCGGCCGCCCGCTGTCGATGTCGGCGACGCCTGTCGCTCCGCGCCACTGCTCGGAGCCGTCCCTGACCGATGAGTAGGCCCCGTACATCCCCGCCCGGTGGAAGGCCTCCAGGGAGGCGCGGAGTGCCTGCCGGTCGAGGCCGGACGTGACCGGGGCGGACGCGATGGCGGCGGCCGGCGGTGGGGGAGCCGCCCCGGCCGGAAGCGCACCGACCGCGAGCGACAGCAGCGCCGCCGATGCCACGGCGGCCAGGCGCGGTCCCCGGCGGCAGGGGCGGTAGGGCGGTCGGGCGTCAGGCATGGTCGGATCCCGTCTCGTCAGGTGTGTGTGGCAGGGCTCCCCATCCTCTGCGCGTCACACCGGTCATCCATCCTCCCTGGGAACGACCTGGTACACGGGAAGAGATGACGTTTGTCAGGTGTCGGCCTGCCCGGAGCGGGATCTCGGGGTCGGGGCGGTGCGGAGACGCCGAGATCCGGACGCATGGACAGTTGCATCGCCGTGATCGCCTCCCACATCCGGATCAGGAAGGTGCGGGCCTCCTGCCGCCGGCAGGGCGCCGGCCACCCCCTGATGTCGGTGCGGCCCGAGCCGTCCCGGAACAGGTGGCCGGCTTCGGTGGGGGAACACACTTGAGCGTCAGGGGCAGGCCGTCAAGACCGTCGCCCGAGGGAGGACGCCGGACGAGGACGCGTGGTCAGCCGGGACGCGAGCTGCCGCCCGCGGGGTCCGTCGCCGTCCGTGCCCCGTCCGTGTCCCGGCCGCGCATCGACAGGAGCAGGGTCAGGGCCGTGCCGACGACCGCCCAGGCGGAGAGCACCAGCAGGGGGCCGGTGACCGCGTTGCCCCTGAAGTACGCGATCGAGCGGGCCACCCAGGTACCCGCTCCCGGGGGGAGGGCGGGGCCGATCGCCCGCCAGAAGTCCGGCAGCATCGGCAGGGGGAAGGCGCCGCCGGCGCTCGGGTTGCCCGCGATCACGATGAGCAGGACGGCCAGGCCGATGCCGACGATGCCGGTGAGCGCCTCCAGGGCGAGCGTGATCATGCCGACCGCGAAGACGGTCAGGGCGCCCAGGCCGGAAAGGGCCCACACGCTGCCCGGGAGCGCGCCGAGGACCGGGCCGATGATGACCGCGCCGCCGATGCCGCCCGCGATCGAGTACAGCGCCATGACCGCGGTGCGGATCACCGCGCGCTGCCGGTTGGCCGGCTTGGTGCCCGCGCTGATCGCCAGGATCGAGGCGCAGAGGTAGCCGCCCACGCACCAGCCCACGACCAGGTAGAACGACGAGAGGCCGTCGAAGTCGTCCGGGGAGGCGGGTGCCACGTCCTCGGCCCGTACGGTGCGCTGCCGGGGCGCCTCCGCCTCCTTGATGATCTTGGTGAGTGAGGTGGCCAGCACGGTGCCGCCCCCGGACGCGACGAGCACGGTGTCCGTCGTCCCGGTGGGGCTGACGATCAGGGCGCCGTCGATCTCGCGGTTCTGGATCTGCCGGCGGGCCTCGCCCTCGTCGGCGACCGCGCGCGGGTCGAGCGGGTCGCCCGGCAGATCACCCAGCTGGGTGACGAGCTGCCCGGACACCTGCTGCGGGGCGACGACTCCGAAGGGGACCTCCGTCGGGTCGGGCCGGTGCAGCGCGCCGACGTACGAGGCGATGAACAGCAGCTGCAGTGCCAGGACACCGACAACCAGTAGCGCGGCCCGTGTGGTGACGGCGCTCTTCACCTCGTCAGCGAAAGTCATGCACCCACGGTCCGGGGAGTCCGGCGTTCGCGCAGGCGGGGGCAGGCCGAATGGCGGAGAGGTGACCCCGCGCCCGGTTATCGTACGAACGTTCGAAACTTGGTCTATGGTGGAGAGCGAGGGGGTGGTGAGTACGGATCGGTCCAGGAGGTGCGGATGCCCGGGTTCACGCATCTGCATACCGTTTCCGGGTTCTCCCTGCGGTACGGGGCATCGCACCCGGAGCGGCTGGCAGAGCGTGCCGTCGAGCGGGGGATGGACGCCCTCGCGCTGACCGACCGCGACAGTCTCGCGGGTGCGGTCCGCTTCGCCAGGGCCTGCGAGAAGGCCGGGATACGTCCGCTCTTCGGGGCGGAGCTCGCGGTGGCGCCGCAGACCGGCGGAGGAGGGCGTACGCACCGACCGCGCACGCCGGTCCGCGGAGGCGCCTTTGTCGATGAATCCGCACCCCGGGTCACCTTCCTCGCCCGGGACGGCGCCCGTGGCTGGGCCGAGCTGTGCCGGCTGGTCACCGCCGCCCACGCCCCCGGTGCCGGGGACCCGGACGCCGGGCAGCCCCTGGTCGGCCGGGACGCGCTGCCCGCCGAAGGGCTCACCGTGCTGCTCGGCCCCGCCTCCGAGGTGGGCGCCGCGCTGGCCGCGGGCCGGCCCGACCGGGCCGCCGCGCTGCTCGCCCCCTGGCGGGAGATCTACGGAGACGCCCTGCGCCTCGAAGCCGTCCACCACGGCCGCGAGGGCACCGGCCCGGGATCGCTGCGGCTCGCCGCCCGTACCGTCGGCTTCGCCGCCGAGCAGGGGGTGCGGGCCGTCCTGACCAACGCCGTCCGCTACGCCGACCCCGGGCAGGGCCCCGTCGCCGACGTGCTCGACTCGGCCCGCCGGCTCGTCCCCGTCGACCCGCGGCGCTCGCCCCTCGACAGCGGGGAGCGCTGGCTCAAGGACGCCGGCGCGATGCGGGAGACCGCCGAGCGGATCGCCTCCGCCGCGGGGCTCGGACGGGACGCGGGGCAGCGGCTGCTCGCGGAGACCCGGCACACCGCCGACGCCTGCCTCGTCGACCCGGCGGGCGACCTGGGTCTCGGCAGCGTCCACTTCCCCGAACCGCACCTCGTCGGCGCCGGCCGGCGCACCGCCCAGCGGGTGCTGGCCTCCCGCGCCGCCGCCGGCATGGTGCGGTACGGCTACGACCGCAGGCGCGACTACTGGGACCGGATGCACCACGAGCTGGACATCATCGCCCACCACGGTTTCGCCTCCTACTTCCTGACGGTCTCCCAGGTCGTCGAGGACGTGAAGGGGATGGGCATACGGGTCGCCGCACGCGGCTCCGGGGCCGGCTCCCTGGTCAACCACCTGCTCGGGATAGCCCACGCCGACCCGGTCGAACACGGACTGCTCATGGAGCGCTTCCTGTCCAAGCGGCGCTTCGTGCTGCCCGACATCGACATCGACGTCGAGTCGGCCCGCCGCCTGGACGTCTACCGCGCGATCATCGGGCGCTTCGGTGCCGAGCGGGTCGCGACCGTCTCCATGCCCGAGACCTACCGGGTGCGCCACGCCATCCGCGACGTCGGCGCCGCGCTCTCCATGGACCCGGCCGAGACCGACCGGCTCGCCAAGGCCTTCCCGCACATCCGGGCCAGGGACGCCCGCGCCGCGATGGAGGAGCTGCCCGAACTGCGCGCCGTGGCCGGGCGGAAGGAACAGTACGGCCGGCTCTGGGATCTGGTGGAATCACTGGACGCACTGCCGCGCGGCATCGCCATGCACCCGTGCGGGGTGCTCCTCTCGGACGACTCGCTGCTGCGGCGTACGCCGGTCATGCCCACCAGCGGCGAGGGTTTCCCGATGTCGCAGTTCGACAAGGACGACGTGGAGCACCTCGGGCTGCTCAAGCTCGACGTGCTCGGCGTGCGGATGCAGTCGGCGATGGCGCACGCGGTGACCGAGGTGAAGCGGGCCTCGGGACAGGAGGTCGACCTGGACGCCGTGGAGCAGGGCGACCCGGAGACCTACCGGCTGATCAGGAGCGCCGAGACGCTCGGCTGCTTCCAGATCGAGTCGCCGGGCCAGCGCGATCTGGTCGGCCGGCTCCAGCCCGCCACCTTCCACGACCTGGTGGTCGACATATCGCTGTTCCGGCCGGGGCCGGTCGCCGCCGACATGGTGCGGCCGTTCATCGAGGCCAGGCACGGCCGCGCACCCGTGCGGTATCCGCACCCCGACCTGGAGGAGGCGCTGCGCGACACCTACGGGGTGGTCGTCTTCCACGAGCAGATCATCGAGATGGTGAACGTCATGACCGGCTGCGGACGCGGCGAGGCCGACCGGGTGCGGCGCGGGCTCTCCGACCCCGAGTCGCAGGCCCGGATCAGGGTCTGGTTCGCACAGCGGGCGGCGCGCAGGAAGTACGACGCCGAGGTGATCGGCCGTGCCTGGGAGATCATCGAGGCGTTCGGGAGCTACGGCTTCTGCAAGGCGCACGCGGTCGCCTTCGCCGTGCCGACGTACCAGTCGGCCTGGCTCAAGGCGCACCACCCGGCGGCCTTCTACGCCGGGCTGCTCACGCACGACCCGGGGATGTACCCGAAGCGGCTGCTGCTCGCGGACGCGCGGCGGCGCGGGGTTCCGGTGCTGCCGCTGGACGTGAACCGGTCGGCGGCCGTCCATAGGATCGAACTGGTGTCTGGCGACAACGGTGACAAATGGGGATTGCGGCTGGCGCTCTCGGACGTCCACGGCATCAGCGAGGCCGAGGTCGCCCGGATCGAGGCCGGGCAGCCCTATGCCTCGCTGCTGGACTTCTGGCAGCGGGCCAGGCCCGGGAAACCGGCAGCCGAACGGCTGGCCCAGGTCGGCGCGCTGGACGCCTTCGGCGCCAACCGCCGGGACCTGCTGCTGCACCTGTCCGAGCTCCACCGCGCCCAGCGGAGCTCCGGTTCCGGCGCGGCGGGCGCCCAGCTCCCGCTCGGCGGCGGACACAGGACCGGAACCGTCGGACTGCCTGACCTCAACGACGCCGAACGTCTCAGCGCCGAGCTCGGCGTCCTCAGCATGGACGTGTCGCGCCACCTGATGGGTGATCACCACGCCTTCCTGAAGGAGCTCGGCGCGGTCTCCGCCCAGCGGCTGCGGGAGGCGGGGCACGGGGAGACCGTGCTGGTCGCGGGGGCCAAGGTCGCCACCCAGACCCCGCCGGTCCGCTCCGGGCGCCGGGTCATCTTCACCACCCTGGACGACGGGACGGGCCTGGTCGACCTGGCCTTCTTCGACGACAGCCACGCCGCCTGCGCGCACACCGTCTTCCACTCCTGGCTGCTGCTCGTGCGCGGTGTGGTCCAGCGGCGCGGCGCGCGCAGCATGAGCGTGGTCGGCTCGGCGGCCTGGAACCTGGCGGAGCTGGCCGAACTCCGCCGCACCGGCGGCCTCGACGCGGTCGCGGCACGGCTGGCGGAGGAGCCGGCCTCCGGCGAGGAGGAGGCACCCGACGACGGCCGCCGCATCCAGCTGCCGACCGGCTACGAGATGAACCCGTGGGCCGACCTCCAGCCAGCCGGTGAAGGGACGCCCACCGGAAGGAAACTGTGGCACCGGAGCCAGGGGAGCGCGGGATGAACGACCAGCCGGCCGTCCTGTGCCTGCGGTTCCGCCGGATCGGCGGCGGACTGCCGGACAGCGCGGGTTACGAGGGACTGCTCGCCCTCCTCGGGGCGTTCACCCCGGTCGTCGAGGCGGCCCCGCCCGGCGTCGCGCTCGCCGACGTCAGCGGCGCGCTGCGCTACTTCGGGCAGGACGCGGCGGGCCTTGCCTCCGTGATCCGGGTGCGGGCTCTCGCCCTGCACGGCGTGGACTGCGCGATCGGGGCGGCCGCCAACCCCATGCTGGCCAGGATGGCCGCACGGCAGGCGGCGCCCGGCACGACCTTCGTGGTGCCCCCCGGGGAGCACGCCGGCTTCCTCGCGTCCAGGCCCGCCGCCGCACTGGACGGCGTCGGGGCGGCGACCGCGCGCACCCTGTGCGGATACGGGCTCGACTCCATCGGCCGGATAGCCGCCGCGCCGCTCGCCACCCTGCAGCGGATCACCGGCGTACGGACCGGGCGCGAGCTGTGGGAGCGGGCCAACGGCATCGACCGTACGCGGGTCGTGCCGAACGCCGCCGCACGGTCGATCGCCGCCGAACGCTCCTTCCCCCGCGACGAGCTGGACCCGGAGCAGCACCGCCGCGCGCTCCTCTCGCTCACCGAGGAGCTGGGGGCCAGGCTGCGCGGCGACGGCCAGGTGTGCCGCTCGCTCGCGGTCTCCGTGCGCTACGCCGACCGGACCGGTTACGCGACGCTGACCCGCAGCCGTACGCTCACGGAGCCCACCGCGCACTCGGCGGCGCTCACCTCGCTCGCGTACCGGATCCAGGACTCGTTCGCCCTGCAGCGGGCGCGGGTGCGGGGGATCGGGCTGCGGGCGGAGGGGCTTCACGACGCGGAACGCGCCGCCCACCAGCTCACCTTCGACCCGGTGGACGAGCGGGCGCGGCGGATCGAGGCGGTGTCCGACAGGCTGCGGGCGAGGTTCGGTCCGGGGGCCGTGAAGCCGGGACGGCTCGCGGCCTGACCCGGGGCACCGGAATCTTTTTACCGACGCGTAACTTCCCCCACGGCCTTACCCGTGCGTAACTTGGCATGAGCACGCAAAGCCATGCCCACGCAGTACCACTGTGGTCCGGGCCGCAGGGCGCACCGACATCGCAACTCCCTTGAGCCGCAAGGAGACCACCCGATGCTGCCCCGGACCCGTGCCCGGCGCTCCCCACGCGCACGCCGCACCCTCGCCGCCCTGCTCCTCACCGTCGCCGCGCTCGTCGCCCCCACGGCGACCGCGACCGCGACGGAAGCCGCCGCTCCGTCCCGCGGATGGAACGACTACTCCTGCAAGCCCTCCGCAGCCCACCCCCGCCCGGTCGTCCTCGTCCACGGAACCTTCGGGAACTCGGTCGACAACTGGCTGGTCCTCGCGCCGTACCTCGTCAACCGGGGCTACTGCGTCTTCTCCCTCGACTACGGCCGGCTCCCGGGCGTGCCCTTCTTCAACGGCCTGGGTCCGATCGACACGTCGGCAGAACAGCTCGACGTGTTCGTCGACAAGGTGCTCGGCACCACCGGCGCGCCCGAGGCCGACCTCGTCGGACACTCCCAGGGCGGCATGATGCCCCGCTACTACCTGAAGTTCCTCGGCGGCGCCGACAAGGTGAACACACTCGTCGGGATCGCCCCCGACAACCACGGCACCACGCTTCTCGGCCTCACCCGGCTGCTGCCGTACTTCCCGGGCGCCGAGGACCTCCTCACGACGCACACCCCGGGCCTCGCCGACCAGATCGCCGGCTCCGCCTTCCTCGCGAAGCTCAACGCGGGCGGCGACACCGTGCCCGGGGTCCGCTACACCGTCATCGCGACCCGGTACGACGAAGTCGTGACCCCGTACCGCACGCAGTACCTGGACGGGCCGGACGTACGCAACGTCCTGCTCCAGGACCTGTGCCCGGTCGACCTGTCCGAGCACGTCACGATCGGGACCATCGACAGGATCGCCTTCCACGAGGTGGTGAACGCCCTCGACCCGGCGCACGCCACCCCGACCACCTGTGCCTCGGTCGTCGGCTGAGACACGGGACGTGCGGCGGGGCCCGGAGACAGGCCCCGCCGTCACCACCGGTCAGGCGCGGTGCGCGCCGCCCGAGGACCGGCGACGGACCGAGACGAACAGCGCGCTCGCCCCGAGGGCCAGCGCGGCGGCTCCGCCCATCGCGAGGTACGAGGTGCTGCTGCTGCCACCCGTCTCGGCGAGGGCCGTGTCCGCCGGGGCCGTGTCCGCCGGGGAGGCGGCGACGCTGTTCGGCTCGGGCGCGTTCGCCCCGGCGTCCTCGGCCGGGGCGGCCTCGGTGACCTCGGCGCCGGTCGAGGCGTCGTCGTCACCGTGGCCGCCGTGCTCGACGGACGACTGCTCCGCGCCCTTCTCGATCTCCTGCTCGGACGGGGCGGACGCGGCCGGCGCCGGCACGGCCGCGACGGAACCGCTGCCGGACTTCTCGCCGCCGAAGACCACGTCGGAGCAGGCGTAGAAGGCCTCGGGGGAGTCCGACCGCTGCCAGACCGTGTAGATCAACTGACGCCCGGACGCCTCCGGCACGGTGCCGTCGAAGACGTACGAACCGTCCTCCAGCGTCGGGTCGGTGGCCGTGGCGAACGGCTTCTCCTGGAGGTCCGACCACTTCAGGGGCTGCGCCGGGTCGTAGCCCGCCTTGGTCAGGTACAGCTCGAACGAGCCCTTGTGCGGAGCCGTCGCCCGGAACCGGAAGGTGTGGCTGCCCGCCTCCATGGGCGTGGACGGCCAGTCGGCGCGCGGCAGGTCGAGCCCCTTGAACTTGTCGTTGCCCGCGCTGCACAGCTTGCCGTCCGGGATCAGCTCACGGTGCTTGCCGGCGGCGTTGGCGATGTTCACGCCGTTCCAGTCGTACAGCGCCTGGGTCCCGCCCGCCGCGACCGCCGCCTGGCAGGCCGCCGACCGCGGGCTCTCCGGCCCCTCCGCGAAACAGGCCGAGACCCGGCTGACCGGATCGCTCAGCGAACCGTGGGCGGCCGCCGGGGCGGCGGACAGACCGGTCAGCGCGAGCGGTGCGACGCCGAGCGCGACGACGGCTCCGGCGGCCCTCTTCGTCCGACGGCGGGCGGTGGTGATGACGGCCATGGTGGTGGTTCTCCTTCGGCGGCACGGCTGGTTGCCCAGCAAACTAGCCGCCGTCAGGAGGGCAAAAGCCCCAGGTGGCGCCCCTTATGCCGCCCTTAAGCTCTCCCTAATGGAGGAAACAGGTCGATGGGAAGTCACGGACGCACATCCGGGCGGAATGCCCGAATCAGGCGTCCGTGACTTCCCACCGGCCTAAGTCAGACCTGGACGCCCGGGGTGCCGTCCTCCACGACCACGCTCGCGCGGGTGCTGATCGTGGCGTCCGGCTTCGTCACGAAGGGCAGGACGCGGAAGTCGCTCGTCCAGCGGTCCCGGTCCACCGTGACGCGGACGTAGCCGCGCTGGCTGTTGAAGAACTTCATGTGCGGGTTCGCCGCGAGGAAGGTCTCGCCCTGAGCCGTCATGTCCGCGCCGTCACCACCGCTGGTGATCGAGGTGCCCACGAACTCCGAGCCGACGGTCGCCGACTCCGGGTCGGCGTAGTCGCGCTTGAGGTCCCAGGCGTAGTTCTGGTGGCGGTCACCCGTGATCACGACCAGGTTGCGCACCCCGCGGGTGTCCGCCTCCGCGAGGAGCCGGTTGCGCTCGGCGACGTAACCGTCCCACGGGTCCATGAAGACGTTCGTGGCCTCGCCCGGGTCCTGGTCGGTCTGGCCCATCGGGGCCTGGTTGCCGAGGATCTGCCAGCGCGCCCGCGAGCGGCTGAAGCCCTTGAGCACCCAGTCCCGCTGCCGGGCCCCGAGCAGGGTCCGGTCCGTGTCGAAGCGGTCGGCGCAGTCGGCCGACGAACCGTCGCCGCACGGCTGGTCGTCGCGGTACTGGCGGGTGTCGAGCATGGTGAAGTCGGCCAGCCGGCCGTAGGAGAGCCTGCGGTACATCTGTACGTCGGGGCCCTTCGGCAACTGGGGCCGGCGCAGCGGCGCGTGCTCGTACAGGGCCTGGAAGGCGTCGGTCCTGCGCTGCAGGAACGTCTTCGGGTCCTGGTTGTTCTCGGAGGTCTCGTCCGCCCAGTTGTTCTCCACCTCGTGGTCGTCGAACGTCATGATCCACGGGAAGTTGGCGTGCGCCTCGCGCAGTGGGGCCTCGGACTTGTAGAGGCCGTACTGGAGGCGGTAGCGGGCGAGGTCGAGGGTCTCCGTGTGGAACTTCGGATCGGTCGTCACGCCGCGCTTGTTCGTCTTCACGCCGTACTCGTAGAGGTAGTCGCCGAGGTGCACCACCAGGTCCAGGTCCTCCCGCGCCATGTGGTGGTACGCCGTGAAGTAGCCGTCCTGCCAGGCCTGGCAGGAGGCGAAGGCGAACTTCAGTCCGCGCGGGTTGTCCGAGGGGGCCGGAGTGGTGCGCGTACGGCCCACGGGGGAGATCGCGGAGCCGGCCTTGAAGCGGAACCAGTACGTGCGGTCGGGGGCGAGCCCGTGCACCTCCGGGTGGACGGAGTGCGCCAGTTCGGGACTCGCGACGACGCTGCCCCGGCGTACGACCCGGCGGAACCGCTCGTCGAGCGACACCTCGTAGTGCACACGGACCGGCTTCGCGGGCATGCCGCCGAGACCGTCCTGCGCGAAGGGTTCGGGAGCCAGGCGGGTCCAGAGCACGACGCCGTCCGACGTGGGGTCGCCCGAGGCGACACCCAGGGTGAACGGGTCACCCTTCAGGGCGGGCGCGGCGAACGCGGACTGCGCCTCCCACGCCCCCGTCCCGAGCATCAGCGCGGCGGCTGCCGCCCCGCCGAATCCGAACATCTGCCTGCGGGACACGGAATTCGCGACCACGGGTTACGCCCTCCTCGGTTGATCTGCGCCAACCTCGGACACGCTGCCGGGAATTGATGTCATGCTCACACGCAGCGCATGGCCGGGGGCCGAGCGTTACGTGAACAGGGCAGCGAAATGCCCTCGGAGGGGAGCGGCTCAGGACACCGCGCGGTAGCGGCGCTCCGGCCGGCCCGTCCCGCCGTAGCGCAGCGACACCTCGGCCCGGCCGGTCTCCGCGAAGTACTCCAGGTAACGTCGCGCGCTGACCCGCGAGAGGGCACCCGCCTCGGCGCACTCCGAGGCCGACAGTCCGCCCGGATGCTCACGCAGGACGCGTTCGACCAGGTCCGCGGTGTGGGCCGCCAGGCCCTTGGGGAGCTCACGTGAGCCCGGCGGACGGGTGCCGAAGATACGGTCCACATCCTCCTGGCGGGCTTCCTGGCGTGCCTCGTCCAGCGCGTCGAGGCGGTTGCGCAGCGAGGCCACGTGCTGCAGCTGCTCCTGGAGGGCGGAGCGGTGGAACGGCTTGATCAGATAGTGCAGGGCGCCCGCCCGCAGCGCCGCCCTGACCACTCCGGCATCGCGGGCGGCGGTGATGAAGAGGGCGTCCGCGCTGTGGGCGTCGCCGTCCCGCTCCTCCGCCGCGCGCAGCTCCCGCAGGACCTGTATCCCGTCCATGTCGGGCAGGTAGATGTCGAGCAGGACCAGGTCAGGGCGTGTTCTGCGGGCCGTCCGCAGGGCCTCGGCGCCCGTGTGGGCCACGCCGACGACCGTAAAACCGTCCAATGCGGACACATACCGGCTGTGCAGCTTCGCGACCATGAAGTCGTCGTCCACCACCAGCACTTTCGTCACGCGGCCACGGTAGGGCGCGACCACAACGACCACAACGTCCATTGGTTCCGGAAAGGCGACAGGTCGTTAACGCGCAGGCAACATGTGGGCCACCTCACACGCTTGCACGTACGGCTCGAAAGGCGGCATCCGGTGCGACTGCGCACTCCACTCGCCCTGTTCGGGGCAGCGCTGCTGGTACTCGTCGGGCCGCCGCTGCTGTCCACCGGCAGCGGTTCCGACACCGGCACGCAGATCCCCGGACTGCGCTTCATGGTCCCCAACACACCCGGCGGCGGTTACGACATCACGGCGCGCACCGCGGCGAAGAACGCCGAGGACGCGGGGCTCACCCACGGCATCGAGGTGTTCAACCTGCCCGGCGCGGGCGGCACCGTCGGTGTGACCCGGCTCGCCGCCGAGCACGGCAACGGCAAGCTCGCCATGTCCATGGGCCTCGGTGTCGTGGGCGCCGTGCACACCAACAAGTCGCCCAAGACCCTGGGTGACACGACTCCGATCGCCCGGCTCACCGAGGAGCAGGACATCGTCGTCGTCGCCAAGGACTCCCCGTACAGGACGATCGACCAGCTGCTCACCGCCTGGAAGAAGGACCCGGGGAAGATCCCCGTCGGCGGCGGCTCCTCGCCCGGCGGGCCCGACCACCTGGCGCCGATGCTGATGGCGAAGGCCGCCGGGATCGCACCCCGGCAGGTCAACTACATCCCGTTCGACGGCGGCGGCGAACTGCTCGCCTCGATCCTCGGCAACAAGGTCGGCTTCGGTGTCTCCGGCGTCGGCGAGTACCTGGACCAGATCGAGGCCGGTGAGCTGCGGCTGCTCGCCGTCACCGGTCCGAAGCGGGTCCCGGGTCTCGACGCGCCCACCCTCCGCGAGGCCGGTCTCGACACCGACTTCACCAACTGGCGCGGCATCGTCGCCCCGCCCGGACTCTCCGAGGCCGAGCGCGACAAGCTGATCGGTCTGGTCAGCGAGCTGCACGACTCGAAGCAGTGGCGGGACTCCATGAAGAAGAACGGCTGGGACGACGCCTTCCTCGCCGGTGACGCCTTCGGTGACTTCCTGGACGCCCAGGACCGCCGCGTCGCCACCGTCCTCAAGGAGCTGGGACTGTGAGCGACGAGAACACTCCCGCCCGGCCCGCCACCGCGCGCGCCTGGCTGCGCGAACACTCCGAACTCGGCGTCTGCGTCCTGCTGCTCGTGCTAGGCGTCCTGGTCCTGACCGACGCCCTGACGATGAGCGTGGACATCACCCAGCGTGGACCCGTCGGACCCAGGACCGTCCCGGTCGCCGTCGGCATCGGGCTGCTGGCCGTCGCCGTGCTGCTGGCCGTCGACGTCCTGCGCGGCGGCCGCGGCGAGGCGGAGGCCGGCGAGGACGTCGACCTCGACGAACCCGCGGACCGGCGCACCGTCGCCCTGCTCACCGGCGTCTTCCTCGCCTTCGCCGTCCTCATCGGCCCGCTGGGCTTCCCGATCTCCGGCGCCCTCCTCTTCTGGGGCTCCGCCTACGCGCTGGGCAGCCGCCACCTCGACCGCGATCCGCTCATCGCCGCCGGGCTCGCCCTGGTGACCTACTTCGTCTTCGACAACCTGCTCGGGGTGCCCCTCCCGGGCGGCCCGCTGATGGGGGTGCTCTGACCGATGGATTCCCTCAACTCCCTCATCGACGGCTTCGGCACGGCGCTCACGCCGGTCAACCTGCTCTGGGCCGCGCTCGGCGTCCTCCTCGGCACGGCCATCGGGGTGCTCCCCGGCATCGGCCCCGCCATGGCCGTGGCACTGCTGCTGCCGGTGACGTACGGACTCGAACCGACCGGCGCCTTCATCATGTTCGCCGGGATCTACTACGGCGCGATGTTCGGCGGCTCCACCACCTCGATCCTCCTCAACACCCCGGGGGAGAGCGCGGCCGTGGTCGCCGCTATCGAGGGCAACCCGATGGCGAAGGCCGGCCGGGGCGCCCAGGCGCTCGCCGCCGCGGCCATCGGTCACTTCGCCGGCGGCATGATCGGCACCATCCTGCTGGTCGTCCTCGCCCCGACCGTCGCCTCGCTCGCCGTCGACATCGGCGCCCCCGACTACTTCGCCATCATGGTGCTGGCCTTCATCGCGGTCACCTCCGTCCTCGGCTCCTCCCGGATCCGCGGCCTCGCGTCGCTCCTCATCGGCCTCACCATCGGCCTCGTCGGCCTGGACCAGATGACGGGCCAGCAGCGTCTCACCTTCGGCTCGCTCCAACTGGCCGACGGCGTCGACGTGGTGATCGTGGCCGTCGGCCTCTTCGCCATCGGGGAGGCCCTCTGGGTCGCCGCCCACCTGCGCCGCACCAGCGGGAAGCCGATCCCCGTCGGCCGCCCCTGGCTGGGCAGGTCCGACGTACGGCGCACCTGGAAGTCGTGGCTGCGCGGGCCCCTCATCGGCTTCCCGTTCGGCGCGATCCCCGCGGGTGGCGCGGAGATCCCCACCTTCCTCTCGTACGTCACCGAGAAGCGGCTCTCCAAGCACCGTGAGGAATTCGGCAAGGGCGCCATCGAAGGCGTCGCCGGACCGGAGTCGGCGGCCTCCGCCTCCGCCGCGGGCACCCTGGTCTCCATGCTCACGCTCGGCCTGCCCACCACGGCCGTCGCCGCCGTCATGCTGGCCGCCTTCCAGCAGTACGGCATCCAGCCCGGCCCGCTCCTGTTCGAACGCGAACCCGAGCTGGTCTGGGGCCTGATCGCCTCCCTCTTCGTCGGCATGGTGCTGCTGCTCGCGCTGAACCTGCCCCTCGCGCCGCTCTGGGCGAAGCTGCTGCGGATCCCGCGCCCCTACCTCTACGCGGGCATCCTGTTCTTCGCCGCGGTCGGGGCGTACGCGGTCGGCGGGGAGGCCGTCGACCTGGTGATCCTGCTGGTGATCGGGCTGATCGGCTTCGGGATGCGGCGGTACGGCCTGCCGGTCCTCCCCGCGATCATCGCGGTCATCCTCGGCCCGTCCGCCGAACAGCAGCTGCGGCGCGCCCTCCAGATCAGTGACGGCAGCGTGACCGGGCTCGTCAACACCCCGTTCTCCGTGACGGTCTACGTCGTCGTCGCGCTGATCCTGGCCTGGCCGCTGGTGAGGAAGGCGCCGGCGCGGAACCGGGGCTGAGGGAATGTCGGCGGCGGCTGAGAGGATCGGGGCATGACCACGATCGACTGGGACGACGCCGCCGACTCCTTCGACGACGCACCCGACCACGGCCTCCACGACCCGGTGGTCCGCAGTGCCTGGGCGCGACGGATGGAGACCTGGCTGCCCACCGCACGCTCCGCGGTCCTCGATCTCGGATGCGGTACGGGCAGCCTGGCCCTGGTCGCCGCCGGCCAGGGGCACCGCGTCACCGCCGTCGACCGCTCGGCCCGGATGGTGGAGCGGGCGCGGGCCAAGCTGGCCGGGACGGGCACCGAGGTGTTCGTCGGCGACGCGGCGCACCCCCCGGTCGGCAAGCAGCGGTTCGACGTGATCCTCGCCCGGCACATCGTGTGGCTGCTGCCCGACCCGGCGGCCGTCCTGCGGCACTGGTTCACGCTGCTGCGGCCCGGCGGCCGGCTGGTGCTGATCGAGGGCGTGTGGGACGGCACCGGGATCTCCGCGGCCGACCTCACCGCGCTCCTCGCCGAGCACACGGAGCGGGTCCACCACGAGCCGCTGTCCGAGGACTCCCGGCTCTGGGGCAAGGAGGTCGACGACGACAGGTACGCCCTGGTGGCCCGCGCCGAGCCCCCGCACCGGCACACCGAGGTCGTCGACGTCCACCTCATCCTGCGCAGGGGCTCCGACGTGCTGCTCGCCCGGCGGGCCGGCACCGGCTATGCCGACGGGCTGCTCCACGCCCCCTCGGGTCACGCGGAGGACGGAGAGGACGTCCGGGCGGCGATGATCCGGGAGGCGGCGGAGGAGATCGGCGTCGAGCTGGACCCGGACGAGCTTCGGGTGGCCCTGGTCATGCAGCACAGGGGACCGGGCGGCAACCCCAGGATGGGCTGGTTCTTCGAGGCGGATCACGACCCCGCGCGCCCGCCCCGCAACGCGGAGCCGGACAAGTGCTCCGAGCTGGACTGGTTCCCCCTGGACGCGCTGCCCGACGACATGGTGGCGTACTGCCGTGCGGGGCTCGACGGGTACCGCGCGGAGCAGCGCTTCCTGATCCACTGGCACGAGGACGACGACACCGTCGCGTACGCCCCGCGGGGCGCCCGGCGCGCCGTCCCGCTGCCGGTCGCGGCGGCCCCCACCGGCCGGCTGCACCACGTCGAGCTGTGGGCGCCCGACCCGGCCGAGGCCGACGCGGAGTGGGGCTGGCTGCTCGGACGCCTCGGCCATGTCCCGTACCAGCGCTGGGCGTACGGCCGGAGCTGGCGGCGGGGCGACAGTTACGTGGTGGTCAGGCACACCCCCGACCTGCCCGGTGGTGGACACGGCACGGAGCGCCCCGGCATCGGCCGCCTGGCGTTCCACGTCCGGGACCGCGCAGCGCTCGACGCCCTGGTGGCAGAGGCTCCGGGACACGGCTGGCGGCCGCTGACGAGCGGCCTGCCTCCGTACGCCGACGAGAGCGGTCCCCACGCGGCCCGCCTGGTGGACACGGCGGGGCACGAGGTGGAGCTGGTCGCGCCCTGAGGTGCCGCCCGGCCGGCCTTCGAGGCCCGCTCGACCGAGGCCGAGGGTGCTCCGTCTCAGGCGAGCAGCCCCGCGATCCCCTCCGTGCGGGCCAGGTGGTCCAGCTCGTCCAGGGCCCGGACGGCGGCCTCCGCCGCCGGCGGGTCGCCGGCGGCCAGACCGCTCTCCTCGAACTCGTCCTCGTCCAGCCGCAGTACGGAGGATCCGTCCGCCGACACCCACAGGTCCAGGTCCAGGTCCTCGACCAGGAGTTCGGTGCCCCGCAGCACGGCGGGCCGGGTGATGTCGCAGTACCAGCCCTTCAGCAGCCCGCCCCCGGTGCGGACCTCCTTCACCGCGTACCACCGGTCACGCCAGTAGTGCTCGGTGAGGACATCGCCCGGCTCGAACCGTACGAAGCCGAAGTCACGGGCGTGCGGCGCCGCCCAGGGGGCCCGGACGGTGATGCGGGTGCCGTCGTCGCCGACGAGGTCCGCCGGGTAGCGGATCTTGGTGCTGCCCGCCTTGACCAGGTGGACGGACAGAGTGTTCTCGGACAGGTCGTTCTCAGGCGAGCCGGCGGACATGACGCACCTCCGTGGCGCAGATCTCGTAGCCGAACCAGCGGTTGACCGCCAGCATCGGACCGTTGTCGGCGTCGTTGCCCGTGTAGGCGTCCGTGTATCCGGCGGCCCGCGCCCGGTGCAGCGAGTCGCTCTTGGCGAGCTTCGCCAGCCCTCTGCCCCGGAAGGCGCGCAGGGTGCCGGTCATGGCCGACGAGTAGCGGGTGAGACCGTCGGTCATCGCCGCGCTGAACGCGGCGACCTGCCCGTCCACCGTCACGACGGTGGTGAGCGCGTGATCCAGCCCGGGCCGTCGCCAGGTCGTGGCCAGCCAGTCCTCGTAGTCGGAGAACTCCACCGGGACGTCACTCGGCTCGTCCGCCGTCGTCTGGGCGTCGGCCTCGAACAGCGGGCGCGGATCGTCCTCGAAATCGGCGGCCGTGAGCAGCTCCGCCCCGGCGGGGAGCTCCGGGAGCGGGGGCAGGGCGCCCTCCGCCAGACGGAGACGGAGGAAGTGCGCCGGTCTGCGCGCCGCGTAGCCGCGCCTCTCCGCGAACGCGCGGTTGCCCGGTTCGTCGAGTACCCAGGTGTAGACGTCGGTCGCGCCCACGTCCGTCAGATGCTCCTCGCCGGCCCGCGTCAGGAGCGCCCCCGCGCCCCGCCCCCTCCTGTCCGGACGCACATACGGATTGCAGAAACCCTGGCCCGGCTGCGGGCTCTCGTGGGAGACGCCCACCTGCGCCGTCCCGATCACCTCGCCGTCCTCCTCGGCGACCAGCAGCCGGTAGTGCCGGCCGGGGTGGGCCCGGGCCAGGTCGCTCAGGACCTGCTCCGGAGTCGTCACCATGCAGGGCAGCGCGGCACGCCGCACCTGTACCCAGGCCTCCGCGTCGGAGGGCCGGAAGTCACGCACCATCACCGTCATTCGCCGGACGGTAGCGGGCCGGCCCGCCCGGTCGCCTCCGATTTTCCGGCGGTGGGGGAGAATCGGCGCGTGACCCCGAAGATCGCCGTTGACCCGGACTCCGCCACCGCCCCGTACGAACAGCTGCGCGCCCAGCTGTCCGAACAGGCCCGCTCGGGTGCCCTGCCCGTGGGCTACCGCCTCCCGACCGTGCGCGGTCTCGCCGGGGAGCTGGGCCTCGCCGCCAACACCGTTGCGAAGGCCTACCGCGCGCTGGAGGGCGACGGGGTGATCGAGACACGGGGGCGCAACGGGACGTTCATCGCCGCCGCGGGCGACGCGGCGGCCCGCCACGCGTCGACGGCGGCGCAGGAGTACGCCGAGCAGGCCCGACGCCTCGGCCTCTCCAGGGCCGACGCGCTGGCCCTCGCCGAGGACGCCGTACGGGCGGCCTACACGCGCTGACGCCCGCTCACAGGTACAGCCCCGCGTCGGACCCCACGTCCTGCTTCGGCACGGACGCGGGGCCGCTGCCCCGCCGCAACGCGTACAGCTCGGCGAGCGTCGCGCCCTCGCGGCCGAGCCCTTCCTCCGTACCCAGCCAGGAGACCGACTCCGCGCGGGTCAGCGAACCCACCTCGATACGGGCGAGGCAGCGGCCCGGCCGTACGACGGCGGGGTGCAGGCGCTCCAGGTCCTCATTGGTCGTCACCCCCACCAGCACGTTGCGGCCCTGGCCCAGCAGGCCGTCCGTGAGGTTCAGCAGCCGGGACAGCGCCTGACCCGCCGTGTGCTTCGCCTCACCGCGGATCAGCTCGTCGCAGTCCTCCAGCAGCAGCAGCCGCCAGCGCCCCTTCGCCGAACCGTCGTCCTCCCCGATGGCGATGTCCATCAGATAGCCGACGTCGTTCAACAGCCGCTCCGGATCCAGGACGCAGTCGACCTGGCACCAGTCGCGCCAGGACCGGGCGAGGGTGCGCAGCGCCGAGGTCTTGCCGGTGCCCGGAGGGCCGTGCAGCAGGAGCAGCCGGCCGGAGATGTCGTCCGGGGTGACCTTCATCAGCCGGTCCATCGCATCGGCCACCGGGGCCGTGTAGTTGGACCGGACCTCGTCCCACGTGCCGGCGGCGATCTGCCGGGTGGTGCGGTGCGGGCCACGGCGCGGGGACACGTACCAGAAGCCCATGGTCACGTTCTCGGGCTGCGGCTCCGGCTCGTCCTGGGCCCCGTCGGTCGCCTCGGACAGGACCTTCCGGGCCAGCTCGGCGGTGGTGGCGGTGACCGTGACGTCGGCTCCCCGGTTCCACCGTGAGATCAGCATCGTCCACCCGTCGCCCTCGGCGAGGGTCGCGCTGCGGTCGTCGTCACGGGCCGACCTCAGCACCTCGGCGGCGGCGGGCAGCAGGGTCGCCCCCGACCTGACGCGCTCGAGGGAGGAGCTGTGGGAGTACGGCTGCTCGCCTGTCGCGAAGCGGCCCAGGAACAGCGCGTCCACGACGTCGGACGGCGAGTCGCTGTCGTCGACGTTGATCCGGATCGGCAGGGCGGACTCGGGGTTGGCAGACATGGCGCCCATGATCCGGTAAGGCGGGACCCCGCGCACCCAGGTTTCAGGAGCTGCCCCGGGGGCTTCCGCCCGGAACGGGACGGAGGACCCCGGGGGAGCAGGGGCTCAGCCGGTCGGGCCGGCCGGCCCGGAGCCCCGGAACGCGCGGCCCGCCCGGCGTGCGCCGCGCACCACGGCGTACCCCTTGGTGAGCACCCGGTCCACAGCGAACGCCCGCGCGACGGCCCGGCCTTCGACCAGCCGGGCGAACTCGGCGGCGCCCGTGCCGCGGCGGACGGTCACCCGCTCCAGGGCGTACGGCCCCTGGCGGCGGCGGGCCAGGGCGTTGCCCACGGCGAGGGCCTGGGCGAAGCCCGCCGCCCGCACCGACCGCCGCACCCGGCGGGTGGAGTAGCCGTAGGGGTAGGCGAAGGAGGCCGGAGGAGCGCCCAGCTCGGCGGTGACGATCTCCCGGCACCGCACGGTCTCCGCCCGCAGGGCCGTCCCGCCGAGCTGGTCCAGCTGCGGATGGGTGTGGCTGTGGCAGCCGATCTCCACACCCGTCCCGGCGAGTTCGCGCACCTGGTCCCAGTCGAGCATGGTGTCCAGGGCGCCACCCTCGTCGTACGCCCCGCGGAGCCAGCCGGTGGTGACGAAGACGGTGGCCGCGAAGCCGTGCTCGGCGAGGACCGGCAGGGCGTGCCGGTGCACCCCTTCGTAACCGTCGTCGAACGTGATCAGCACCGGTCTGGGCGGCAGGGGCCGCCCCGTACGCCAGTGCGCGGCCAGCGCGGTCGTGGTGAGCGGGGTGACATCGCGCCGGGCCAGGATCTCCATCTGCGTACGGAAGGCACCGGGCGACACCGAGAGGCCGTACACACCGCCGGCCGGGCGGTCGCCGACGGCGTGGTACATCAGGACCGGCACGGCCCCGCCCCCGCTCGCCGGGCCCGCCGCCCCGCTCACCGCACCTCCTCGACGGGTGCGTCCGCCCGTGCGATCGCCGGTACGTCGAAGGACGCGCCGTCGCGCCGGACGCGCACGCTACCCACGGCGTAGCCGGCCGCCGCCGTCAGCACCCCCGCGACGACCGCCCCGGCGCGGCCCGCTCCGCCGGGGCGGCCGAGCAGGAAGTCCCGGGCGCCCCTCAGCGCCCCGGCCGGGAGCACCCGGGTGGTGTAGCGGCGTTCGGACTCCAGCCCCTTGTGCGCACCGACGCTCCGCGCGACGAGCGCCTTGGAGAGCCCCTCGGCGTACGTACGGGTACGGAAGTAGCCGAAGCGCTCCCTGGCCCGGGGGACCTTGTGGCGGATCACGGCGCGGTCGTCGATGAGCAGGACGGCGTGGGGGAGTGCGCGGCTCAGCCGGATGCACAGCTCGGTCTCCTCACCGCCCAGCGGCCGCTTGCCCCCGTCCCGGCCGATGCCGGTGGCGAAGCCGCCCGCCGCGTCGAAGGCCGTACGGCGGAACGACGCGTTGCCACCGAGGACGTTGCGGACCCGGACCGTGCCGGGCGGCAGACCGAGGTAGGTGCACCCGACGACCCAGTCGAACTCCTCGGGGAACCAGAGAGGCCTGCGGCCCGAGGCCCACGACGGCAGGGTCCGGCCGCCGACGGCCATCACCCGCGGGTCGTCGTAGCCCTTGTTGAAGTGGCGCAGCCAGTCCGGCCCGGCCACCGCGTCGTCGTCGAGGAAGGCGACGATCGCGCCATGTGCCGCGGCGATGCCGGTGTTCCGGCCCGCCGAGAGGCCGCGGGGGCCCGCGTTCGCGAGCACCCGCACCTCGTGGCGATCCCCGTACTCACCGGCGAGGCGGCGCAGCAGCGCGGGGTTGTGGTCCACCACCAGGAGGACCTCCCGCGCGGGCAGGGACTGCGCGCGGACGGACGCGACGGCCTCGAGGATGTCCTCCCAGCGTTCCTCGGTGTAGACACAGACGACGACGGAGAAGTCGCGTGGGCTCACAGCACCCGTCCCCGGCCGATCACGGCGGGGACGGCCCCCGTCCGGCGCCCGCCGCGGCGCACGCCCTTCTCCCTGAGGATCACCCTGAGCACCCGGAGCCCGTCCCGTACGGCGCTGAGGTTGCTGACGCCGTGGATGCGGTTGTACTCGTGGCTGGGCACCTCCTGGACCCTGAGGCCGGCCTTGACCACCCGGATGTTCATCAGGGTCTCTATCTCGAAGCCGGTGCAGTCCAGGGTGATCCTGTCCAGGCAGTGCTTCCAGAAGGCGTTGTAGCCGTAGCAGAGGTCCGTGTAGCGAGCCCCGAACTTGCGGTTGACCACTGCGCACAGCGCCCGGTTGCCGAGCTTGCGGACGGGCGTCATGTCGTCCGTGCCGCCGCCGTTGGCGAAGCGGGAGCCCTTGGCGAAGTCGGCGCCGCCGACCAGGGCGGAGACGTAGCTGACGATCTCCTCGCCGTCCGCCGAGCCGTCCGCGTCGACCATCACGATGATCTCGCCGGTGCACGCGGCGAAGCCGCTGATCAGGGCGTCGCCTTTGCCCTTGCCGACCTGTTCGACGACCACGACGTCCGGCCGGAGTTCACGGGCGACCCGGACGGTGTCGTCGGTCGAATTCCCGTCCACGAGCACGACTTCATGAATCCAGTCGGGCAGCGTCTTGAACACATGGGGAAGATTCTCCGCCTCATTCATGGCGGGGATCACGACACTTACCGGCGGCGCTATCGCGAGGTGCGAGGAGATCGGGCGGTATTCGCTCGCCATTCGAGCGGTTTCGGTCTCTTCGGCGGCAGGTCTGATCGAGGAAGGCAGAACTGAACTCATGATTCTTTTCCCTCTCGTCCGGTGGACGGCCCGCCCCCGGGCAGTCCGGATAAGGTCCGGTTCGAAAGGGGGGTTCTCACCCCGGCCATGACGGTATGGCGCTCCGAGCTGGCGTGATGAGGTGGCACAACTGGCCGTGCGGCGACCGACTCGTCGAGTGCGGACGCCGTACGGCACCCCCCTGCCGTGCCCCGCTCCGGTATCCACCGCGGCTTCCTGAGCCCTCCCCTGGAGCCGCCTGCGTGATGGTCCGTTACGGGTTGATCTACGACGGTATTAACGATTGGAACTGTATGGCAAGACATGCAAGGGCGTCTCGCACTTTTCAGACTTCGACGGAACTGTCACATGCGGCGCTGGAATTGCTGCTTCCCATTTCTCGCCGACCCGGCGTGAAGTGCGCGGCCGGGGTTGCGAAGAGGTGAAAGGGCACGCAAGGGGGCGTGCGGTGGTGAATTGCTGTCGGCGGGCGTCGGTGAGGCGCCCGGCTCGTCCACCGCACCCGTGCCGCCCGTCGGCACGGGTGGAACAACTGCCCCGACTGTCCCCGTCTCATCGCTGTTGATCCGCATTGGCGACTTTGCCCCCCAGTGCGCCGGATGCCGGATTTCAATGTGACGTACCGCCAAGGGGGCGTCAAGAAGACGTTGTCGAAGCTTCTTGGCATGAACACTTCCGCCGTTCGGGGCGGTGCTGCTACCACGGAGTAGGCAGAGATCCTGCCCAAGGAGGTTCCATGAAAATGTCCAGACTCGTGGCGTTCTCGTCCTCTCTCCTGCTCGGTACCGTTCTCGCCCTGACGGGCGTGGGCGTGGCCCAGGCCCAGACATCCGCGGCGTCGGTCGACTACGTAGCCCTGGGTGACTCGTACTCATCAGGTCTCGGAGCCGGTGCCTACGACAGCGCGAGCGGCGACTGCAAGCGCAGCACCCGTGCGTACCCCGTCCTCTGGAAGGCGGCCAACAACCCCGCCTCGTTCGCCTTCACCGCGTGCTCAGGGGCGAGGACTGGCGATGTGACAGCCGGTCAGCTCGGACCGCTGACCTCCGCGACCGACCTCGTGTCGATCTCCATCGGGGGCAACGACGCGGGCTTCGCCGACGTCATGACCACCTGTGTCCTGCAGTCCGAGGCCACCTGCCTGAGCAGGATCGCCACCGCCCGTGCCTACGTCGACTCGACGCTCCCCGGCAAACTGGACTCCGTGTACACGGCGATCAGCGCGAAAGCACCCTCGGCCCGTGTCGTCGTCCTCGGCTATCCCCGCTTCTACAAGCTCGGCGGCGGCTGCATCGCCGGTCTGAGCGAGAAGGAACGCTCCGCCATCAACGGCGCCGCCGACCACCTCAACGCCGCCACCGCCAAGCGCGCGGCGGACCACGGCTTCACCTTCGGCGACGTCACCTCGACCTTCACCGGGCACGAGATCTGCTCCGGCAGCGCCTGGCTGCACAGCGTGAACTGGCTCAACATCGGTGAGTCCTACCACCCCACGGCCGCCGGGCAGTCGGGCGGCTATCTGCCCGTCCTCAGCTCGAAGGCCTGACCGCACCGCCGCGGCGCGGCGCGCCGGCTCAGCCGTCCGCCGAGGAGGGGACTCCGCCCCGCGGAGTCTCCTTCCCGCTCGTCACGAAGAGGTCCACGGGGGGCGCCCCGGGGCCTCCGCGGAAGCCGCCCAGGAATACGCCGCGGCCTTCCCGCCACCCCTTTCGTCCGTGTCGTCGTCGCCCGCCAGCGCCCAGACGACTCCTCCGGCGACCAGCAGCGCGACAACCGCCCCCACGGCCACCAGAACGCCCGTGCGTCTCGTCAGGCCCCCGGGCTCCGGTGTGCCCGTGGCAGCCCCCGGGCCCCCGGCCGCCACGGCCGTCTCGCCCGCCGGCGGCGGAAGCGGCGGCCCGGCCGCCCCGCCGTCGGGCGACCCGGTCCCGCCCGCGGCGAGGATCCGCAGCCGGCGCTCCGCTTCCCCGGCCGCGAGCCGCCCGGCCGGATCCTTGCGCAGCAGACCCTCGATGACAGGGGCGAGCGCGCCCGCCCGCCGCAGCGGCGGCAAGTCGTCCTCGCCGACCGCACGCAGGGTGTCCGCCGGGGCGTCCCGGCCGAACGGCGACCGCCCCTCGGTGGCGGCGTACAGAAGCACTCCGAGCGACCAGAGGTCGGATTCGGGCCCCGGCGTGCGCCCCTGTGCGCGCTCGGGCGCGAGGTACTCCGGCGAGCCGATGGGCTCACCCGTGAGGCCGGACGAGCCGTCTGCCGGGGTGATGCCGAAGTCCTTCACCATCACCCGCCCGTCGTTGGCCAGCAGCACGTTGCCGGGCTTCACGTCGCGGTGCAGTACGCCGGCCTCATGGGCACCGCGCAGGGCCGCGAGCACCTCCGCGCCGACCCGGGCGGCCCGCCGGGGGGACAGCGGGCCGTCGGCGTCCAGCACGTCGGAGAGCGCGAGCCCCCGGACCAGCTCCATCACGATCCAGGGCCGGGAGTCCTGCCTGACGACGTCGTGCACGGCGACCGCGTTGCGGTGCGTGACCCGCGCCGCCTCCCGGGCCTCCCGCTCCAGGCGGTCGTGCAACAGCTCGGCGCCCTCGGCCGACAGGCCCGCCGGGGCCCGCACCTCCTTCACGGCCACCTCGCGTCCCAGCACCTCGTCACGGGCGCGCCACACGACACCTGCCCCGCCCTCGCCCAGCGGGTCCAGAAGACGGTAACGGTCCGCGATCACCCTTCCGGTTCCCGGGACTTCGCTCATCGGTGACCCTCCATCAGCAGCTGCGTGCGGTCGGACGAATCCCCTCCAAGCTAACGCAACCCGTCCCGGAACCGACAGGATCCGGTAACGGGCCGTCAACCCCCGTGTACGGGTGTGCAATCCTGCGGCCGGGATACACGAGTGTCACCGCGGGACGATAGGGTTAACCTGCCCGGGCCGGGTGCCCTCGTACGGGTGGGGAGTGACATGGAACAGATAACGGTGCGCAGCAGGCCGCGTGTGCCTGCCATCACATGTGGGAGCGGTGCGACCAGTTCGCGCCTCGACCGCCATCTCGCAGTGCTGGGCGGCCCCGTCGTCCCGCAGCGGGAGTCGGCGGAGGCGACGCTGCTGATGCTCGAACTCACCTCGCGCGACGCCGCGCACACCCGCAGGAGCAGGAGCGCGCGTGTCTCGCTCTTCGCCCCGCTGCGGCGACTGCGGCGCTCGCTCTTCGGCAGCCGCCGCTGACCGACGGCTCCACGACCGGTGCGGCCCTCCGCTCAGGGCCGCGTCCACGACCACTCCGTCCCGGCGCAGTGCTGCTCTCCGCCCGCCCGTCATCCCCAGGGCCCGCAGCGTTGCGTCGGTGTGTTCCACCCGCGCCGGTACGGCACCCCACCGGCGCTCCGCAGCGTGCCCGGGGCCGCCGACAGCGGTGGCCGCTCCCGCTCTCACCACAGCGCGAACTGCCCCTCGGGGCCCTCCTCCTGGTGGTCCAGCACGGACGCGGGAAGCCGGGCCGACGCAGGGACGGGAAGCACCCCGGCCGCGCGCAGCCCGTCCCTGGTGAGGACCTCCGCCTCCTCCAGCCGCTCCCGCAGGGCCTGTTGCCGGGGCCGCAGTCCGGCGAGCAGCGCCAGGACGGTGATCAGCTCCAGCAGCTCCGAGGTCCGCTCCTGCGGCCAGCCGCTCGGTCCCACCGCAGCCAGGCCCTCACCCGCCGCCGTGCGGCGCTCGAACCACAGCTCCAGCATCCGTACCCCGCTGACCCGGAACTCCCAGGCACCGGCCGGCACGGGGGAGACGCGTCCCTCGCCGACGACGAGCGTCTCCTCCTCGGCGTCGTAGCGCAGCCCCTCGGGCCGGGGCGGGATCGCGGCCCGCACATACGGGCGCCGGCCGCCCGGCAGCCGTGGACGCCCGCCACCGTGTGCCCCGCGCACGTGCAGCCGCAGCAGTTCCTGGCCGAGCTCCACGCCCCGCTCCCACAGCGCGGCGTCGGCGGGCAGCGGGACGAGCGGCCCGGCGGCGGAGGGGCGGGCGGCGGCAAGGGCCCAGGCGAGGAAGGATCCGGCGGTGACCGGCACCCCGTGGCGTGCGGTCAGCTCGGCGGTGAGGCCGGGCGCGAGATTGGGCTCCAGGCCGCCCGGCCGCCGGTAGAGCGGCCGTATCCGGCCGGGCCGCCCCGCGGGGGAGTGCCCGTCGGGCAGGAGCGTGGTCGCGGAGAGGGCGGGGCCGCCGTCCTGGGGCACGTACCCGTGCTCGACGGCGAAGAGCTGGTGCCCGTCGGCGACCCGCCACAGCTCGGGGCGGGCCGCGTCGAGCAGCCGGTGGTCGGGAATCAGCCACTGCTCGTCGAAGGGCCCGTGCGCGATCCGTACCGGTTCGGGATACGGTCCCGGGTCCCGGGCGAACGCACTCGTGCCGGTGGACCTGCCCGGCAGGGCCGCGGCCGGCGTCAGCGGCGTACGGGAGCGGCTGGGGCGGAACAGCCTTTCCTGCTCGGCGCCCTCCGCCCGCGCCAGCAGGTCCCAGCGGGCCCGGAGCGAGGAGGCGTCGGGGGCCGTCACCCAGGGGCGTCCCGATCTCAGGGGGCGCACCGACCAGGGCATGAGGTCGTCCAGCAGCGGGAGCGCGTCGCTCCCGCCGGCTCCGGCCGCCACCCGTGCTGCCACCGTGTCGTCCTCCCCCTCGCCACGTTCGCCGCCCCGGGCATCGCAACGGCCCGCCGCGTGACGACCGCCGGTCGCGGCCCGCCGTCAGTGGGCCTCGACGGTCACGGAGAAGGAGAAGCGGTCGCCCCGGTAGCGGATGCGCGCCACGTCCACCACCGTGCCGTCCTCGTCGTACGTCACGCCCGTGTAGTGCAGGATCGGGCTGAGCAGCGGGACCCCCAGCAGCTCGGCCGTGACGGGGTCGGCGAGGCGCGCCTCGACGGTGTCCGTGATCCGGGCGATGCGTACGCCGAGGGAGTCACGCAGCACCTTCGTCATCGGCCACCGCTCCAGATCGGCCACGTCGAGCCGTCCGGCGATCTCCGGACGCACCGCGTTCTCCGCCCAGTTGGTGGGCTCACCCGTCGCGTCGTCGCAGCGGAGCCGCCGGTAGCTGACCACCTCGGCACAGTCGGGGAAGAACTCGGCGAGATCGCCGGGGACGGGTGCCCGGCCGTGGCCGAGCACGGTCGTGCGTTCACCCGACTGCTGGGCGACGATCGCGTCGATCGAACCCAGCAGCCGGACCGGCGAAACCCGCCGGGCGCGCGGCTCGATGAACGTGCCGCGCCGCCGGTGTCTGCTGATCAGCCCCTCGGCCTTCAGCTCCTTGAGGGCCTGGCGCATGGTGAGGACGCTGACGCCGTAGTGCAGGGCGAGCTGCTCCTCGGTGGGCAGCCGCGTCGAGGCGTCCTGGGCGCGGCCCAGTATGGAGGCCCGCAGCGACTGCGAGACCTGGTACCAGAGGGGCAGCTTCCGGTTCAGCACCAGGGAGTCGGGCGCGAAGCCGGGCGAACTCGCCTCGTTCACCTGATCCATCTGGTTCACCCCAACTCTCTGCGGTCCGGTCTCACGGCCGGAAGTTGCGGCTCAGACCCTGCCACACGTCGTCGTACCCGCGCTGGAGAAGGTCCGTCCCCGCGGCCTGCGCGGTCGCCGTGACCGGCCAGCGGGTCTCGAACATGAACGCCAGGCCGTCGTCGATCTTCTGTGGCTTCAGCTCGGCCGCGCTCGCCCGGTCGAAGGTCTCACGGTCCGGGCCGTGCGCGGACATCATGTTGTGCAGGGAGCCGCCGCCCGGCACGAAGCCGCCCGCCTTCGCGTCGTACGCGCCCTCGATCAGGCCCATGTACTCGCTCATCACGTTGCGGTGGAAGTACGGCGGGCGGAAGGTGTCCTCCCCGACCAGCCAGCGCGGGGCGAAGACCACGAAGTCGACGCCGGCCAGCCCCGGGGTGTCGGACGGAGAGGTCAGCACGGTGAAGATCGACGGGTCCGGGTGGTCGTAGCTGATCGTGCCCATCACATTGAAGCGGCGCAGGTCGTAGACGTACGGCGTGTGGTTGCCGTGCCAGGCGACGACATCGAGCGGCGAGTGGCCGTACGTCGCCGACCAGAGGTTCCCGCAGAACTTGTTGATCACCTCGACCGGACCCTCGCGGTCCTCGAACGCGGCGACGGGCGCGAGGAAGTCCCGGGCGTTCGCCAGGCCGTTGGCGCCGATGGGCCCCAGGTCGGGCAGGACGAAGGGCTGCCCGTAGTTCTCGCAGACGTAACCGCGGGCGGTCGTGTCCAGCAGCTCGACACGGAAGCGGACGCCTCGCGGGATCAGTGCCACGTGGCCGGGCTCGGCCCGCAGCAGGCCCAGTTCGGTGCGGAGCAGCAGGCCGCCGCGCTCGGGGACGATCAGGAGCTCCCCGTCGGAGTCGCTGAACACCCGGTCCGTCATGGAGGAGTCCGCGCTGTACAGGTGCACGGCCATGCCGGTGCGCTGCGAGGCGTCGCCGTTGCCGCCCAGCGTCCACAGGCCGGTCAGGAAGTCCGTGCCGGGCGCGGGGTCGGGGAGCGGGTCCCAGCGCAGCCGGTTCGGGTCGGGGACCGTCTCCGTGAAGGGGGCGGTGCGCAGGGTGCCGTTGTCGATGCGGACGAAGGCGGGATGGGCGGCCGACGGCCGGATCCGGTAGAGCCAGGAACGGCGGTTACGGGCTCGGGGTTCGGTGAAGGCCGAGCCGCTCAACTGCTCCGCGTACAGCCCGAGCGGTGCGCGCTGGGGCGAGTTGCGGCCGTGGGGCAGGGCGCCCGGGACGGCCTCCGAACTGTGCTCGTTGCCGAAACCCGACATGTGGCCGAGATTCTCCGCCGTTTTCCTCGCCTGCTCGATGCCGCTCATCATGCGCTCCCGTTGGATGAGGAATCCCGTGGATCCCCTGACGAAGAATCCTATGGATCACCGTAGGAATCGAAGCGTGGCCCGTCAACGGCATGCAGGCATCATGGAGCCGTGTCCCACGCTCATACGAACCTCCGACGCGTCCCCGTTCAGCAGCGCAGCGCCGACCGCCTCGCCCGCATCCTCGACGCCGGCGCCGCGCTGCTCGACGAGACCGGCTACGAGCAGCTCTCCACCCGGGCGGTCGCCGACCGGGCCGGCGTGCCCATCGGCTCCGTCTACCGCTTCTTCCCCAACAAGAGGGCGCTGGTCGACGCCCTGGCCGAGCGGAACCTGGAGGTCTACGCGGGCCGGGTCGTGGCCAGGCTGGAGGCGATCCCGGAGCGGGAGTGGCGCGAGGCGATCGACGCCGTGCTCGACGAGTACCTGGCGATGAAGCGCTCCGTCGCCGGCTTCTCCCTGGTCGACTTCGGCCCTCCCGTGCCCGTTCCGGGACCGCTCGACGCGGAGGTGAACCAGCGCGTCGCGGGGCGCCTGACGGAGTTGCTCTCCGGGCACCTCGGCCGGGAGCGCGACGGGGCCGCCTCCGACACCCGTCTGCTCCGCACCGTCCTGGTCTGCGTGCAGGCCGCCGACGCGCTGCTCCAACTCGCCTTCCGCGCCGACCCCGCGGGGGACCCGGACCTGATAGCGGAGACGCGGGTGCTGCTCCGGGCCTATCTCGCGGGCGTCCTCGACTAGGGCCTGTCCGACCATTCGCGTCGTCGCCCGCAGGGCGGCCGCGCGGCGGACGGGAATTGTCAGGCAGGCCCTAGCGGCGCGGGGGACGGCGGGACCGGCGGGCCGGGGCGGCGGGAGGAGCGGTTCGGAGGCGGTGGGGCAACGGGTCGCTCCAGGACCTCGCCAGCATCCGTACCGGTCGGTATGCTCGATGCGCCGGGAGCCCGCGCCCGCCGAGCGCGCCGCGGGACGCCGGATCACGCCCGCGCGCACCGCCGCCGCCCCGGGGAGGGCCCATGTCCCACGAATCCCGTACCGCTCTGCGTGTCTGCCCGCTCTGTGAAGCGACCTGCGGACTCACCCTCACGATCGAGGGGACCGAGGTCACCGGTGCCCGTGGTGACCGCGAGGACGTGTTCAGCAAGGGGTTCATCTGCCCCAAGGGCGCCTCCTTCGGGGGGCTCGACGCCGACCCGGACCGGCTGCGCGCCCCGCTCGTCCGCACGGACGGCGTCCTGCGCGAGGCGACCTGGGACGAGGCATTCGACGCGATCGCCGCGAAGGTCCCGGCCCTGATCGGGGAGCACGGGGAGCAGGCCGTCGGAGTCTTCCTCGGTAACCCCAACGTGCACACGATGGCGGGCGGCCTCTACCCGCCGCTGCTGCTGTCCACGCTCGGCACCCGCAACGTCTTCACCGCCAGCACCCTGGACCAGATGCCCAAGCACGTCTCCAGCGGACTGCTCTTCGGTGACGCCAACGCCATCCCCGTACCGGACCTGGACCGCACCGCCCATCTGCTGCTGATCGGCGCCAACCCGCTGGAGTCCAACGGCAGTCTGTGCACGGCGCCCGACTTCCCGGGCAAGCTCAAGGCGCTCCGCAGGCGCGGCGGCACCCTCACCGTCATCGACCCGCGCCGCACCCGCACCGCGCGCCTCGCCGACCGGCACGCGGCGATCAGGCCCGGCACCGACGCCCTGCTGCTCGCCGCGCTCACCCAGGTCCTCGTGGAGGAGAAGCTCACCGACCCAGGCGTACTCGCCGAGCATCTCGACGGTTACGACGAACTGGCCCAAGCCGTCGCCGACTTCACCCCCGAAGCGGTGGCCGGGGCCTGCGGCCTGGACGCGGACACCATCCGGGAGATCGCCCGCGAGCTGGCCGCCGCACCCGCCGCGGCCGTCTACGGGCGCATCGGCAGCTGCACCGTCGAGCACGGCACCCTGGCCAGCTGGCTCGTCGACGTACTCAACATCCTCACCGGCAACCTCGACCGTCCCGGCGGCGCCCTCTTCCCGCTCTCCGCCACCGGCCGCGCCCCGCGGGCCGCCGGGCCGGGGAAGGGCTTCGCCCTCGGCCGCTGGAGCAGCCGGGTCTCCGGGCACCCCGAGGCCAAGGGCGAACTGCCCGTGGCCGCACTCGCCGAGGAGATCGAGACACCCGGAGAGGGCCGGATCCGGGCGCTGATCGTCATCGCGGGCAACCCGGTGCTCTCCGCACCCGACGGGGACCGCCTGGACCGGGCGCTCGCCGACGGACTCGACTTCATGATCAGCGTCGATCCGTACCTCAACGAGACCGCGCGCCACGCGGACGTCGTGCTGCCCCCGCCGCCGCCCTCGCAGAGCGCCCACTTCGACTTCGCGTTCAACTCCCTGGCCGTCCGCAACCAGGTCCGCTACAGCGGCCCCGCCGTGCCCCTGGAGGAGGGGCGGATGGACGAGAGCGAGATCCTCGCACGGCTCGTCCTCGCCGTCGGCGGCAACCACGGCGCGCCGCCCGAGGCCGTCGACGACCTGGTCATCGCCACCACGATCGCCAGGGCGGGGCTCCCCGAGTCCCTCGCGGCCGACCTGACCGGCACCACCGGAGCCGAACGGCGCCTCGACCTGATGCTGCGCCTCGGCCCGTACGAGCTCACGCTGGAGCAGCTCCTCGCGCGGCCCCACGGGATCGATCTGGGCCCGCTGAAGCCACGCGTACCGCAGGTCCTCAGGACCCGCAGCGGCCGCATCGAGCTGTTCCCGGCGCCGATCGCCGCCGATCTTCCCCGGCTCCGCGCATCGCTCGGCGCGCGGCCCGCCGGTCTCGTCCTCGTCGGCCGCCGCCATCTGCGGTCCAACAACAGCTGGATGCACAACGTCGCCGCGCTGCGCGGCGGCTCCAACGTCTGCACCCTGCAGATCCACCCCGACGACGCGGCCCGGATCGGGCTCGCGGACGGCGACACCGCCCGGATCACGGCCGCGGGCGGCGAGGTCGAGGCGCCCGCCGAGATCACCGACTCGGTGCGGGCCGGGGTCGTGAGCCTTCCGCACGGCTGGGGCCACAGCCGGCCGGGCACCCGCATGTCGGTCGCCGGAGCGGATCCGGGCGTCAATGTGAACCAGCTCCTGGACGGCACCCTCCTGGACCCGCTGTCCGGCACGGCGGTGCTCAACGCCGTCCCCGTCTCCGTAACACCAACTCGTTGACCTGGGGTTTTGCTCGTATTGCTCACACGTCAACATCTTGTTAACGCTGCTTCAGGGCCCCTAACGTCATCCGGACCGCCGGCACCGGTGAGAGTTCAAAGGTGAACGTTAGGTATCCCATATGTTGACAATCCTCGGCTTTGCCATGATCGCGACCTTCCTGGTCCTGATCATGATGAAGAAGATGTCGCCGATCGCGGCGCTGGTCCTGATCCCCGCCCTGTTCTGCGTGGCCGTCGGACAGGGCGCGAAGCTCGGTGACTACGTCATCGAAGGGGTCGGCACCCTCGCGCCGACCGCGGCGATGCTGATGTTCGCCATCGTCTACTTCGGTGTGATGATCGACGTCGGTCTCTTCGACCCGATCGTCCGGGGCATCCTGCGCTTCTGCAAGGCCGACCCGATGCGGATCGTCATCGGGACGGCCCTGCTCGCCGCGATCGTCTCGCTGGACGGCGACGGCTCCACCACCTTCATGATCACGGTCTCGGCGATGTACCCGCTCTACAAGCGGCTGAAGATGAGCCTGGTCGTGATGACCGGCGTCGCCGCCACCGCGAACGGGGTCATGAACACCCTGCCCTGGGGCGGTCCCACCGCCCGCGCGGCCACCGCGCTCAAGGTGGACGCGGCCGACATCTTCGTCCCGATGATCCCGGCCCTCGCCGTCGGTCTCCTCGCCGTCATCCTCCTCGCCTGTGTCCTCGGCCGTCGCGAGCGCAAGCGGCTCGGCATGCTCACCCTCGACGAGGCGCTGGTGACCGAGCCCGAGACCGTCCTCGTCGGCGCGGGCGGCGGTGGGGACCGGCTCACGAAGGCCCCGAAGGGCGGCGGCACCGCGACCGGCGGTGCGGACGGCACCGAGGAGGAGGACGAGGAGTTCAAGGGCCTCGACCCCGACAGGTCCACGCTCCGCCCGAAGCTCTACTGGTTCAACGCCGGCCTCACCGTCGCCCTGCTGGCCGCGATGATCCTGGAACTCATGCCGATCCCGGTGCTCTTCCTGCTCGGCGCGGCCCTCGCCCTCACCGTCAACTTCCCCCACATGCCCGACCAGCGGGCCAGGATCGCGGCGCACGCCGACAACGTGCTCAACGTCTCCGGCATGGTCTTCGCCGCGGCCGTCTTCACCGGCGTGCTGACCGGCACCGGTATGGTCGAACACATGGCGGACTGGCTCGTCGGGGCCATCCCCGACGGCATGGGCCCGCACATGGCCGTCGTCACCGGTGTCCTGAGCCTCCCCCTCACCTACTTCATGTCCAACGACGGCTTCTACTTCGGAGTCCTGCCCGTGCTCGCCGAGGCCGGCGCCGCCCACGGCGTCTCCCCCCTGGAGGTCGCCCGCGCCTCCATCGTCGGACAGCCGCTGCACATGTCGTCCCCGCTCGTACCCGCCGTCTACGTCCTGGTCGGCATGGCCAAGGTCGAGTTCGGCGACCACACCCGCTTCACCGTCAAGTGGGCCGTGCTCACCTCGCTGGTGGTCCTCGGCGCGGGAATCCTCTTCGGAATCATCTGATGCCTCCGGAACCACGGCCCGGCAGGGGCTGGCTGCTGCGCCTCGTCATCGCCTTCGCCTTCGCGCAGGGGGCGGTGTCGATGGCGCGGCCCGCCGTCTCCTACCGGGCCCTCTCGCTGGGTGCCGACGAGCGCGCGATCGGCGTGATCGCAGGCGTGTACGCGCTCCTGCCGCTCTTCGCCGCCGTACCACTGGGCCGGCGGACCGACCACGGACGCTGCGCACCGCTGCTGCCCGTCGGGGTCGTCCTGATCGGCGGCGGCTGCGCCCTCAGCGGCACCGCGGGCTCGCTCCCCGCGCTCGCCGCCTGGAGCGGGGTCATGGGTCTCGGCCACCTCTGCTTCGTGATCGGCGCCCAGTCGCTCGTCGCCCGGCAGTCGGCACCCGCCGAACAGGACCGGAATTTCGGCCACTTCACCATCGGCGCCTCGCTCGGCCAGCTCGTCGGACCGATCGCCGCCGGCTACCTCATCTCCGAGCGGGACGGCGCGATGGCCCGTACGAGCGCCCTCGCCCTTCTGGTCTCGGCGGCCGTCGCCGCCGTCTCCTTCACCTCGCTGTGGCGCATCGAGCACCGAAGGGCAGCCGGACCGCCCCGGAGAACGGCCGCAAAGGTACCGGTCGGCAGCATCCTGCGTACGAGGGGAGTCCCGGCCGGCATCTTCATCAGCCTCGCCGTGCTCAGCGCTACCGACATCCTCACCGCCTATCTGCCGGTCGTCGGTGAACACCGTGGCATCACGCCCGCCACCGTCGGCCTGCTGCTCAGCCTGCGGGCCGCCGCGACCATCGCCTGCCGGCTCGTCATGACACCCATGCTGCGCAGGGTCGGCAGGACCGCCCTGCTCTCCACGACCTGCCTGCTCGGCGGCCTCCTCTGTGCCGCCGTCGCCCTGCCCGTCCCGGTGTGGGGCCTCGCCGTGATGCTCGCCGTGCTGGGCTTCTGCCTGGGGGTCGGCCAGCCCCTCTCGATGACCACCGTCGTCCAGGCGGCCCCCGCGGCGGCCCGCTCCACCGCGCTCGCCCTCAGGCTCACCGGCAACCGGCTCGGCCAGGTCGCGGCCCCCGCCTCGGCCGGACTGATCGCCGGGGTCGCCGGTACCGCCGCGCCGTTCGTGATGCTGGGCGTCCTGCTCGTCGGGGCGGCGGGGCTCGGGCTGCGGGGCGGCGGGGCCCCGGCCGCCGGCCCGGACGCGGCCACGGCTCGCCGTGGCGGACACTCCCGCGCCGAGCGGGATCCGGCCTGACGGGCTGCCTCTCCTCCGGCCGGGGCGCGCCCGCCCCGGGACATCCCCGGGCCCGGCGTGCGAGTGTGGCCGTCGGCCGTGCGTGACCTGTGTCTCCGGCGGTTCCCTGGCGCCAAAAAACTAACAGCGCTAGTTTGGGGCCGGGACGGCATCCGTCCGTACGACGCACGGCTTCGGCGGCAGGCACAGCGAGCCCGGGAGGAACAGCCATGAAGGCGCATGACGGGATGTACATCGGCGGGGAGTGGCGGCCCGCCTCGGGCCAGGACACGATCGCGGTCGTGAACCCGGCCGACGAGCAGGTCATCGGACACGTCCCGGCGGGCACCGCCGAGGACGTCGACGCCGCGGTACGCGCCGCGCGCGCCGCGTTCCCCGGCTGGGCGGCGACCCCGCCCGCCGAGCGCGCCGCGAGGATCGGCGCCCTGCGTGATGTGCTCGCCGCCCGCAAGGACGAGATCGCCGAGACCGTCACCGCCGAGCTCGGCTCGCCGCTGGCGATGTCCCAGATGGTGCACGCGGGAGTGCCGGTGCTGGTCGCCGGCTCGTACGCCGAACTCGCCGCCACGTACTCTTTCGAGGAGAAGCTCGGCAACTCCACCGTCCTGCTGGAGCCCGTCGGCGTCGTCGGCGCGATCACGCCCTGGAACTACCCGCTCCACCAGATCGTCGCCAAGGTCGCCCCGGCGCTCGCCGCCGGCTGCACCGTCGTCCTGAAGCCCGCCGAGGACACCCCCCTCACCGCGCAGCTCTTCGCCGAGGCAGTCCAGGAGGCGGGGCTGCCGGCCGGCGTCTTCAACCTGGTCACCGGCATCGGTGCGGTCGCCGGACAGGCGCTCGCCGAACACGAGGACGTCGACCTGGTGTCGTTCACCGGGTCCACGGCCGTCGGCAAGCGGATCGGCGCCACCGCGGGCGCGGCCGTCAAGCGGGTCGCGCTGGAGCTCGGCGGCAAGTCCGCCAACGTGATCCTGCCCGGCGCCGATCTCGCGAAGGCCGTCAACGTCGGCGTGGCCAACGTGATGTCCAACTCCGGTCAGACGTGCAGCGCCTGGACCCGGATGCTCGTCGACTCCGAGCGCTACGAGGAGGCCGTGAGCCTCGCCGCCACGGCCGTCGCCAAATACGTACCCGGCGAGCGGGTCGGCCCGGTCGTCAACGCCAAGCAGCAGGCCCGGGTGCGGGGTTACATCGAGAAGGGCATCGAGGAGGGCGCCCGCCTCGTCGCGGGCGGCCCGGAGGCGCCGAAGGACCAGGGCTACTACGTCAGCCCCACGGTGTTCGCCGACGTCACGCCCGGGATGACCATCGCGCAGGAGGAGATCTTCGGCCCGGTCCTCTCGATCCTGCGGTACGAGGACGTGGACGACGCCCTGCGCATCGCCAACGACACCGTGTACGGGCTGGCCGGCGCCGTCTGGGGCGCCGACGACGACGAGGCCGTGGCCTTCGCCCGCCGCATGGACACCGGACAGGTCGACATCAACGGCGGACGCTTCAACCCCCTCGCGCCCTTCGGCGGTTACAAGCAGTCGGGGGTGGGCCGCGAGCTCGGCCCGCACGGCCTCTCCGAGTACCTCCAGACCAAGTCCCTGCAGTTCTGATTCCCACGCCGATCCACCGAGGAGTCTGTTCGTGGTCCGCGCCGCCGTACTGCCCGCCGTCGGAGCTCCCCTGGAGATCACCGACATCGAACTCCCGGAGCCAGGCCCCGGCCAGGTGAGCATCTCTCTCGCCGCCGCCGGTGTCTGCCACTCCGACCTGTCCCTGTCCAACGGCACCATGCGTCTGCCCGTCCCCGCCGTCCTCGGCCACGAGGGCGCCGGGACGGTGCTCTCCGTCGGCGAGGGCGTCACCCATGTCGCCGCGGGTGACCCGGTGGTCCTCAACTGGGCGCCGTCCTGCGGGGCGTGCTTCCACTGCGGGATCGGCGAGGTCTGGCTCTGCGCCGACGCACTCAAGGGCGCGGCGAACGTCCACGCCCGCACGGCGGACGGCACCGAGCTCCACCCCGGCCTGAACGTCGCGGCCTTCGCCCAGGAGACCGTCGTCGCCGGCAACTGCGTGCTGCCCGCCCCGGCCGGCATCCCGCTCGACGACGCGGCCCTGCTGGGCTGCGCCGTCCTCACCGGCTACGGGGCGGTCCACCACTCAGCCCGGGTGCGCGAGGGCGAGAGCGTCGTCGTCTTCGGGATCGGCGGGGTCGGCCTCGCCGTGCTCCAGGCCGCCCGTATCGCCGGAGCGTCGAAGATCATCGCCGTGGACGTCTCACCGGAGAAGGAGGAACTCGCCCGCCGGGCCGGTGCCACCGACTACGTCGTCGCGTCCGACACCACTCCGCGCGCAGTCCGCAAGCTCACCGGCGGCCAGGGCGCGGACGTCGCCGTGGAGTGCGTGGGCCGGCCCGCCACGATCCGCGGAGCCTGGGAGTCGACCCGGCGCGGCGGCCGCACCACGGTCGTCGGCATCGGCGGCAAGGACCAGCAGGTGACCTTCAACGCCCTGGAGATCTTCCACTGGGGCCGCTCCCTCACCGGTTGCGTCTACGGCAACAGCGACCCGGCGCGCGACCTGCCGGTGCTCGCCGACCACATCCGCGCCGGACGGTTCGACCTCTCCATGCTGGTGACGGAGCGGATCTCGCTGGACGGCATCCCGGCGGCCTTCGACAACATGATCGCCGGCAAGGGCGGCCGCGCGCTGGTCGTCTTCTAGACAGGCCCCAGGGGCGGGGCCCGCGTCCGCGGCGGGGGGCTGTCAGCCCTCCGTCCGGCGGAGGGCCTCGCTCAGCGGCCTGCGGGGAGTGGGGGGCGGCTGCGTCCGGGGATATCCGACGCGCAGCACCATCTGCGGGTGCCCGTAGTGCGCGGCACTCGCCGACACGTCGTCACGCAGGTCGGCGTCCTCCAGCGGCTGGTTGGCGAACGAGGCGGCGACCGCGTGCTCCGTGGCGGTGAGCAGCAGCCTCTGCAGGGCCTGCCCGGCCGCCACCCAGGAGGCGGGGTCGTCGCCCGGGGTCTCCAGGACGGCCAGGTCCGGGTGCGGTTCGAAGTCCGCGTGCGAACGCCCGGGGAGGTCGGCTCCCTCGGCCATGTCCCGTACGAGCGGATCGTCGTAGCCGCCGCGGTGCGGCACGGGCCCGAGACTGCCGACCGGAATGACGGAGGGAGCGCTGCCGGGCGAGAGCCGGGCGAGCCTGTCCTCCTGGACGGCTGCCTCCTCGTCGCACGTCGCCTGCCGGATCAGGGACAGCATGCGCTGGTACTCCGGCTCCCGGTCCAGCAGCCGCAGGCTCGCCCCCTCCTGGCCCGCCGCGTCGTGCAGGAGTGCCACCACGTCCGAAGGAAGGGGCTCGGGGGCGAACGGGTACCGGTTGGTGCGGCGCAGGTGCACCCAGCCGCACAGCCGGCCCAGCACAGGGTCCGGCGCCTCGTCGGTCACCGCGATCCGCGCCACCAGGAGCGGGTCGCCGGCGTCGGGCAGCACCGAGACCCGGGCTCCGTGACCCAGACGGGCGAGCGCGGCCCGGGCGTTGAGGACCGCTGCCCCGCACGACAGGTGGACATCGCGTTCCGCCGACGCCGTCGGCAGCGACGCCAGGCCCGGCTCCGCGTACACGTCGAGTCCCCCCGGACCGACGGCGAACGACCAGGGCTGGGTGTTGAACACGGATGGAGCGGCCGCCGCGGCCGCCGCGACGGCGGCCTGCCCGGGGAGGTCGAGGGCGGAGTGGAGCAAGGACTGCATGAGGCATGCCTCCTGCGGAGTGGCCGGTCAGTACGTCTCCTCCAGTGTCCGACGTCACACACGCCGGTGTAAGGGTCCTAGGTTTCCCCCGGGCGGGACTTCCGGCCTACGTCTCCGCCGGCACCGCAGGCTCCGCTCCCGCGCGGCCGGTCCGCCCACGGGTCCGCGAGACCGCGACCCCGGCCAGGCAGAGCAGCCCGCCCGCGACGGTGAGCAGCGCGGGGATCTCGTCGAGCAGCAGCCAGGACATCAGCACCACCAGGGCGGGCACCGCGTACGTCGTCGCGCCCATCCGGCCCGCGGTGGTCCGGGCCAGCGCGTAGGCCCAGGTCGTGAACGCCAGCGCCGTCGGGAACACCCCGAGATAGACCATGTTCAGCGTGGCGGACAGGGGAGCGCCGGCCGCATCGGAGACCAGCACGCCGCTGAACGGCAGGCAGGCGACCGTTCCGACGACGCAGCCGAACGTGGTGATCTGGAGCGGCGATCCGTGCCGCAGCGCGGGCTTCTGGATGACCACCCCGCCCGCGTACGACAGCGCGGCCAGCAGGCACAGGAGCACGCCGAGCACGGAGGAGCTCCCGTGGCCCGACATGGAGAGGCCGACGACGACGGCGCCCGCGAACGAGACCGCCATGCCCGTCAGGAGCCGGCGCGGCAGCGCCTCCCCGAGCAGCCTGGCGCCCAGGAGGGCCATCAGGATCGGCCCGACGTTCACGATCATGGCCGCGGTGCCCGCGTCGACCTGCTGCTCACCCCAGTTGAGCACCACCATGTACAGGCCGAACCAGAGCAGCCCGGACCCGATGACGCCCGGCCACGCGGCCCGGGGCGGCAGCCCCTCGCGGCGTACCAGCAGGATCGCGCCGAGCGTCAGCGTGCCCGCGAGGAGCCGGCCCAGGGCCAGCGCCCCCGGTGAGTACGCCTCGCCCGCGCTCCGGATGGAGACGAACGCGGAGGCCCAGAGGATGACCGTGGTGCAGGCGGCGGCCGGGGCGCGCCAGTCGCGCCCGGAGGCGGCCGGGGCGTTCGGGCGCGCTGTCGGTGTCGTCGTCATGGGCACGACGTTAGGCCGGGAACGCTTCGGGGCCCACCGAATTGTCAGCTCACGTCAATCGTCGTCGGCTCGACGGACAGGTGCGCCGACAGGGCGCGGAGCCCGGCCGGCGTGGCCCGGACAGCTCGTCCCGTCCCGACCCGTTCGCACCACCCGGCGTCCAGCACATGACGGCACAGCGCGGCACCCGCGGTCCCCGCCAGGTGCTGCCGCCGCTCGGTCCAGTCCAGACAGCCCCGTGCCAGGGGCCTCCGCGAAGCGGTGGTCAGGGGGATGCCGAGCGTGCCGAACCACTCCAGGCCGTCCTCGGTCAGCGCGAAACCGGTGTCCTGCCGCAGGAGTCCGCGTCCGGTCATCGCTTCGGTGATACGGATGCCGAGCCGGCCTGCGAGATGGTCGTAGCAGGTGCGGCCCCGGGCCAGCGCGTGCCGGAGGCTCGCCTCGCGCAGGGTGCGCGGGGGAGTCGGCGGGCCGGGAGCGGCATGGGCGGCCAGCTCCTCGACCAGCTGCGCGATCCGCCCGTCGGCGAGCCGCAGATAGCGGTGGCGGCCCTGGCGTTCCTCGGCCAGCAGTCCGCCCGCGACCAGCTTGGACAGGTGTTCACTCGCCGTCGAGGGGGCCACGCCCGCGCCACGGGCCAGCTCGCCGGCGGTCCAGGCCCGGCCGTCGAGCAGGGCCAGGCAGAAGGCGGCGCGGGTCTCGTCGGCGAGCAGGGCCGCCAGCGCGGCGAGCCGGGGCGCGGCCGGATCGTGCGGTGTCGTACGGGCCATGGCTCCAGGATGCGTCAGGCACCGTTCGGCGCGGGCCGAACCGTGCGGCCGGGAGCGGTCTGCTGGTACTGGAACGCGAGACCGTCCAGCAGCGCGCGCAGCCCGGTCTCGAACGCGCCCTCGTCGACCTGCTGCCGGCGGTCGGCCAACAGGTGGGCCTGGCCGAGGTGCGGATAGTCGGCGGGGTCGTACGCCGTCTCGTCGTCGACGAAACCACGGGCGAAGGAGCCGAGCGCCGACCCGGTGATGAAGTAGCGCATCAGCGCGCCGATGTAGGTGGCCTGGGCGGGCGGCCAGCCCGCCCGGACCATGGCCCCGAAGACCGCGTCCGCGACCCGCAGACCGGCCGGGCGGCGGCCCGGTCCCTGGGCGAGCACCGGGACGATGTGCGGGTGCGCGGTGAGCGCCGCGCGGTAGGAGACGGCCCAGTCGTGCAGGGCGGCGGGCCAGTCGCGCGGGTCGTCCTCCTCGAACATCGACAGGTCGACCTGTGCGGACACGGCGTCGGCGACCGCGTCGAGGATCTCGTCCTTGTTCCGGAAGTGGTTGTAGAGCGACGGCCCGCTCACACCGAGCTCCGCGGCGAGCCGGCGGGTCGAGACGGCGTCCAGCCCCTCCGCGTCGACGAGTGCGCTCGCCGCCTCGACGATGCGGTCTCTGCTGAGAAGGGGCTTGCGTGGTCGGGCCATGCGGCACATAGTAGGGCCTGCAAGCAGAAAACTAGCAGTGCTAATTAAAAGTGGGGTGTCGCAGGATGAACCTGGAGCTGAGCGAGGAGCAGGATGCCGTCCGGCAGCTCGCCGAGGACTTCGTCGCGCGGGAGATCACCCCGCACGTCGTGGAGTGGGACCGCGCCGAGAGTGTCGACAAGTCGATCGTGAAGAAGCTGGGAGCCCTCGGCTTCCTCGGGCTGACGATCCCGGAGGAGTTCGGCGGCTCCGGCGGCGACCACCTCGCGTACTGCCTGGTGACCGAGGAGCTCGGCCGCGGTGACTCCTCGGTGCGCGGCATCGTCTCCGTCTCGCTCGGCCTGGTCGCCAAGACGATCGCGTCCTGGGGGAGCGAGGAGCAGAAGCGGCGGTGGCTGCCGGGGCTCACCGCGGGCGAGGCCGTCGGCTGCTTCGGCCTCACCGAGCCGGGCACCGGGTCCGACGCGGGGAACCTCACCACGAAGGCCGTGCGCGACGGCGACGACTATGTGATCAACGGCTCCAAGATGTTCATCACCAACGGCACCTGGGCCGATGTCGTCCTGCTCTTCGCGCGTACGAACGACACCCCCGGCCACCGGGGCGTCTCCGCCTTCCTGGTGCCGGCCGACAGCCCCGGCCTGACCCGTCGCACCGTCCACGGCAAGCTCGGCCTGCGCGGCCAGGCCACGGCCGAGATGGTGCTGGAGGACGTCCGCGTCCCCGCCTCCACGCTCCTGGGCCCCGAGGGCAAGGGCTTCTCCATCGCCATGTCCGCCCTGGCCAAGGGCCGTATGTCGGTCGCGGCCGGCTGTGTCGGCATCGCACAGGCCGCCCTGGACGCCGCTGTGCGCTACGCCGGCGAGCGTGAGCAGTTCGGCAAGTCCATCGCGAGCTACCAGCTCGTCCAGGAGCTCATCAGCGACATCTCGGTGGACGTCGACGCCGCCCGCATGCTGACCTGGCGGGTCGCCGATCTCATCGACCGCGGCCAGGAGTTCGCCACCGCCGCGTCCACGGCCAAGCTCTTCGCCTCCGAGGCCGCGGTCCGCGCGGCGAACAACGCCCTGCAGGTGTTCGGCGGTTATGGCTACATCGACGAGTACCCCGTCGGCAAACTGGTCAGGGACGCCCGCGTGATGACCCTGTACGAGGGCACCAGCCAGATCCAGAAGCTGATCATCGGCCGGGCGCTGACCGGGGTGTCGGCCTTCTGACCGGAGCGTCGGTGCCTCCGGCGCGAGCGTGTGACTGGCGGACCGGGTGGCGTTCGGGCAGGCTTCCGCGCATGGTCTCAGTACTGCGGAACGTGGCGATCGACTGTGCGAATGCCTATGAACTGGCCCGGTTCTGGAGCGAGGTGACCGGGTGCCCGCCGGACCCGGAGGACGGGCCGGGTGCTCACGAGACCCAGGTGACGCTGGAGCAGGGCCTGGTGCTGTACTTCAACCAGGTGCCGGAACCGAAGACGGTCAAGAACCGGATCCATCTCTGCCTGCGCCCCGAGAGCTCGCGCGAGGAAGAGACGGAGCGTCTGCTGGGCCTCGGCGCCACCCTGGTCGCCGACCGCCGGGAACCCGGCGGCGCGGGCTGGGCCGTCCTCGCCGACCCCGAGGGCAACGAGTTCTGTGTGCTGCGCAGCGCGTCCGACCGCGCCGCGATGTCTTCCTGAGGCCCGGATCCAGCCGGGGCCGGGTCCGGCCGGATCCGGCCCCGGCCGGCCCGCGCGCCGCTGACCGTGAGTACCGGCTGAGTACGCCGACGGATACCGGGGCACGCCGCCGGGCCGGATGCTGTGCACATGAGTGAGACAACATCGGTCAAGCAGCAGAGCACCGCCGCCTTCTACGGACAAGCCGTCCTCTCCTTCGGTGTGGCCATGGGAGCCGTGGCCCTCGGGATCTTCTTCCTGGACGCCGACGCCTGGGTGCGGGCCTTCCTCGCCATCGGCGTCCTCTATCTCGTCACCTCGTGCTTCACGCTCGCCAAGGTCATCAGGGACCGGCAGGAGGCGGGGCAGATCGTCAGCCGGGTCGACCAGGCCAGGCTGGAGAAGATCCTCGCCGAGCACGACCCCTTCCAGAAGCTCTGACGGTCTCACCTCCATGAGCGCTCTAAGCGCTTGCTCAGGTTCGCGGTATGGTGTTCGTCCTGCCAGCGGAAAGGGGCACGTGGCGATGAGTACGGCGGAGGAGACCGACGGCGAGAACACGCCGTGGAGCGAGGTGACGCCCGAAGCGGCCCGGCGACTGCTCGTCGCCGCCGTCGAGGCCTTCGCGGAGCGTGGCTACCACGCCACCACGACCCGTGACATCGCCGGCCGGGCCGGTATGAGCCCGGCCGCGCTCTACATCCACTACAAGACCAAGGAAGAACTGCTCCACCGGATCAGCAGGATCGGTCACGACCGGGCCCTGCTCCTCCTGGAGACGGCGGCCGGCAAGGACGGCACGGCGGCCGAGCGGCTCGCCGAAGCGGTCCGCTCCTTCGTCAGCTGGCACGCGGAGCGGCACACCACCGCCCGGGTCGTGCAGTACGAGCTGGAGGCCCTCGGCGAGGAGCACCGCACCGAGATCGTGGCCCTGCGCAGGCAGACCGACGCCGTGGTGCGCCGGATCATCGGCGACGGTGTCCGGGCGGGCGAGTTCGACGTACCGGACGTCCCCGGCACCACGCTCGCCGTGCTGTCCCTCTGCATCGACGTGGCGCGCTGGTTCAACGCGCAGGGCAGCCGGACGCCCGAGGAGGTCGGCACCCTCTACGCGGACCTCGTCCTGCGCATGGTGGGCGCCCAGAAGTGACGCCGGGCGCCCCCGCGGGCCCGGCGCACCCGTACGGACCGGAAACGGCCGCGCGCTCCGGAGGGCGGGCGCGCGCCGGGGTCAGAAGTAGTAGCGCGAGACCGATTCCGCGACGCAGGCCGGCTTGTCGCCGCCCTCGCGCTCGACGGTGACCAGGGCGGTGACCTGCACGCCGCCTCCCGCCTCCTCGACGTCCTTGAGCACGGCCGTGGCCCGGAGCCGCGAGCCCACCGGGACGGTCGAGGGGAAGCGGACCTTGTTGGTCCCGTAGTTGATGCCCATCTTCGCGCCCTCGACCCGCAGGATCTGCGGGACGAGCACCGGCAGCAGCGACAGCGTCAGGTAGCCGTGCGCGATCGTCGTGCCGAAGGGCCCGGCCGCGGCGCGCTCCGGGTCCACATGGATCCACTGGTGGTCACCCGTGGCCTCGGCGAACTGGTCGATCCTCTTCTGCTCGATCTCCAGCCAATCGCTGTGACCGAGCTCCTGGCCCACCCCGTCCCGCAGCTCCTGTGCGGACGTGAAGATCTTCGGCTCTGTCATGTTCCTGGTCCCTGCCTTCCGGCTGTCGGTCGCCCTCCAAGGGCGGTGTCTAAGCGCTTGCTCAGCATGGTTGGGCGGCGCGGTCCTGTCAACGACGGACGGGCGGGTTTTCAGGGCGGACGCACAGGCCGGAAGGTGGCCACTAGGGTTGGGGGAGTGCCTCAGATCCCGCAGTCATTCCATGAACTCACCGTCGGTCAGCTCTCCGCACGCAGCGGCGCCGCGGTGTCCGCCCTGCACTTCTACGAGTCCAAGGGTCTGATCAGCAGCAGTCGCACCAGCGGCAACCAGCGCCGCTACACCAGGGACGCCCTGCGCCGGGTGGCGTTCGTCCGGGCGGCGCAGCGGGTGGGCATCCCGCTCGCCACCATCAGGGAGGCGCTGGCCGAGCTGCCGGAGGAGCGCACGCCGAACCGGGAGGACTGGGCCCGGCTCTCCCAGGCCTGGCGCTCGGAGCTGGACGAGCGCATCAAGCAGCTGGGCCGACTGCGCGACCACCTCACCGACTGCATCGGCTGCGGATGCCTGTCGCTGGAGACCTGTGTCCTGTCCAACCCCGACGACGTGGTCGGTGACCGGATCGCCGGGTCGCGGCTGATGCCCGAGCGGCGTCCGGCCGACCGCTCCTGAGCGCGCCCGGTCGCTCCGTGACCGCGGTGCTCAGGCCGCCGACGCCAGGGCCCGGCTCCGTGCCCTCCTGGCCTCGGCCAGCGCCTTCGCCGTGAGGACGGGCCGGGGTACGACGATGCCGCAGCCCGTGCAGACCGGTCCGGCCCACGGTTCCCGCTCCAGGTCCTGCCGCCAGATGATGCCGGTTCCCGTGCAGACCGGGCACGCGGCGCCGGGCTTCGCGCCCAGGGCCGCGATCAGCCGTCCCAGGACCTCGGCCAGAGGTGCGCCGGGGTGGACCCCCGGATCCTCGCAGTGCGCGATCCCGTTGCCGCCCCAGGTCCGCCGGTGCCAGTCGTCGAACGTGCCGGGCCGCCGCAGCCCGTCGTGCTTCTCGCGGCGCCGCCGCTCGGCGAAGCCCGCCTCGTACGCGAGCCAGACGGCCCGCGCCTCCTCCAGTTCCTCCAGTGCGCGGATCAGGCGCCCCGGGTCGGGAGCCCGGTCCTCGGGCTCCATCCCGTGCCGGGCGCACAGATGATCCCAGGTCGCCCGATGACCGTACGGGGCGAATCGCTCCAGGCATTTGCGCAGCGAGTACCGCCGCAAAGCCAGATCGCCCCGCGGATCGCGGACCTGTCTCGCAAGACTCCGGAAACCGGCCATGGCACTGCCACCTCCGTCGCTCGTACTTCGGCGTCAAGGGATGGACGTACGACTGCCCGATTCGGCTCCATCCAAAGGTGAAACGCGTCCACGGACTGAGACGGTCCATGTGAGGCCGGGTGCGGGGGTGTGGTGATCCGGAAAAGTGACTGATGTTCATCTTACCGGCGGGGTGTACCGGCGGTAACCTCCGGCGCATCGGCCACCCGGAGGAGCACGCATGCCCCCACGCACCCGCACGCTCAGAGCCGCCACAGTCGCGGCCGTCCTCGCTCTCGGTACGTCCCTGCTCGCCTCGGCGCCCGGCGCCGGAGCGGCGGAACCGGAGCCCCTCGCCGTCACCGACCACTGCGGCAACCAGTGCGCGGACATCCTGCCACCCGGTGAGAACGGCAACGCCACGCTCGTCGAGATCCTCGGCAACAAGGCGTTCGGCACCCACCCCGCGCACAGCGACGACCAGCTCGACCGCTACAACGGCCTGGTCGAGGGGCACACGGGCCTCACCGACCGGAAGCTGACCGACTTCTTCAACGACGCCTCCTTCGGAGTCGCCGCCGACCAGGTCGAGTCCGTGACCACACCGCGCGAGGACGTCACGATCACGCGGGACAAGAAGAGCGGCGTGCCCCACATCAAGGGCACCACGCGCTACGGCACCGAATTCGGCGCGGGATTCGCCGCCGGGCAGGACCGGCTCTGGCTGATGGACCTTTTCCGGCACATCGGGCGCGGGCAGCTGACGTCCTTCGCCGGCGGAGCGCTCGCCAACCAGGGACTCGAGCAGCAGTTCTGGCCGCAGGCCCCGTACACCGAGGCGGACCTCGAAGCGCAGGTCGAACGGATCCGCACCACCGAGGGCGCCCGCGGCGAGCAGGCGATGGCCGACGCGCAGGCCTACGTGGACGGGATCAACTCCTACCGCGAGAAGTCCAAGAAGGGCCGCTACTTCCCGGGCGAGTACGTCCTCACCGGGAAGATCGACGCCATCACCAACATCGGCGAGATCCAGCCGTTCAAGCTGACCGACCTGATCTCGATCGCCTCGGTCGTCGGGGGACAGTTCGGCGGCGGGGGCGGCGGCGAGGTCCAGGCCGCGCTCTCGCTGCTCGCCGCCCAGCGGAAGTACGGCGTCGAGGAGGGCACCCGCGTCTGGGAGTCCTTCCGCCAGCGCAACGACCCCGAGGCGGTGCTCACCGTCCACGACGGCACCTCCTTCCCGTACGCCGGCAAGCCCGACGAGGCCCGGGGCACCGCTCTTCCCGACGCGGGTTCCGTCACCCCGGAACCACTGATATACGACCGGACCGGCTCGGCGGGCACCGACAGGAAGGACCCCGTCGACGCACCCGACCGCCTCGCACCGGCCCAGGGGATGTACGACGACGGCGTGATCCCGGAGGGCTCGCTGCCCGGATCCGGCGACACCGCCCGCAAGCGGGGCATGTCCAACGCCCTCCTGGTGTCGGGCAAGCACACCGCGAGCGGCAACCCGATCGCCGTCATGGGCCCCCAGACCGGCTACTTCGCCCCGCAGCTGATGATGCTCCAGGAGCTCCAGGGCCCCGGCATCAGCGCCCGCGGCGTCTCCTTCGCCGGTGTCGGCATGTACATCCAGATGGGCCGAGGCCAGGACTACGCCTGGAGCGCCACCTCTGCGGCCCAGGACATCACCGACACGTACGCCGTCGAGCTCTGCGAACCCGACGGCTCCGCCCCCACCAAGGACTCCACGCACTACCGGAACGACGGCGTCTGCACGGCCATGGAGAAGCTGGAGCGCACCAACTCCTGGAAGCCCACCGTCGCCGACTCCACCGCCAAGGGCTCGTACCGCATGCAGGTGTGGCGCAGCGACTACGGCATCGTCACCCACCGGGCCACGGTGGACGGCAAGCCCGTCGCGTACACCTCGCTGCGCACCACCTACCGCCACGAGGCCGACTCGATCATCGGCTTCCAGCTGCTCAACGATCCGGCGTACGTGACGGACGCGGCCTCCTTCCAGCGGGCGGCGAGCCATATCGACTACGCCTTCAACTGGTTCTACGCGGACTCCCGCACCACGGCCTACTACAACAGCGGCATGAACCCCGTGCGTGCGGCCGGTGTGGACGCGGCGCTGCCGGTCAGGGCCGAGAAGGCCTACGAGTGGCAGGGCTACGACCCGGCGGCCAACACCACCGACTACACGCCGTTCGCCGAACACCCGCACTCCAGCGGCCAGGACTACTACATCTCCTGGAACAACCGTCAGGCCGAGGACTACTCCACCGCCGCGTTCGGCTTCGGCGCCGTGCACCGCGGCGACCTGCTCGACGACCGGGTGTCCGAACTGGTCGAGGAGGGAGGGGTGACCCGCGCCTCCCTCACCCGCGCCATGGAGGAAGCGGCGCTCACCGACCTGCGCGGCGAGCAGCTGCTGCCCGAACTGCTGAAGGTGCTCCGCTCCCGGCCGGTCACCGACCCGGAGCTCGACGCGGTGGTCCAGCAGCTGGATTCCTGGCGGGCGGCCGGGGCGCAGCGCAAGGAGACCAGCCCGGGCTCGCACACGTACACGCACGCGGACGCCGTGCGGATCATGGACGCGTGGTGGCCGAAACTGATCGAGGCGGAGTTCCGCCCCGGGCTGGGTGACGGCCTCTACACGGCACTGACCGCGAACCTGGCCACGGACGAGTCCCCGGCGGTCGCCCACGGGCCGAGCGGAGCGCACAGCGGCTCCGCCTTCCAGTACGGCTGGTGGGGCTTCGCCGACAAGGACCTGCGCCAGGTCCTCGGACAGCCCGTCAAGGGGCCGCTGGCCAGGACGTACTGCGGCAACGGCGACCTGAGCGCCTGCCGGTCGGCCCTCCTCGGCACCCTGAAGGAGGCCGCCGCCGTACCCGCGACCACGGTCTACCCGGGTGACGACAGCTGCGAGGCCGGTGAGCAGTGGTGCACCGACGCGATCGTCCACCGCCCGCTCGGCGGGATCTCGCAGAAGTCGATCCACTGGCAGAACCGGCCGACCTACCAGCAGGTCGTGGAGTTCCCCTCGCACCGCTGAGTCCGGGGCAGTTTTTCTGACAAAGCATCAGAACCCGGCCTCCGTACCGCTGTTCCTCGCGGTGCGGAGGCCTTCGTCATGGGGCGGCCTCGTGCGTTTCGGCGGTACCGGCCGTCGGCTGTCAGTGCCACCCAGTAGCATTTCGCCGTTCAACAATGACATGTCCATAAAGGGGTGGGGAACAACTTGAGATCGAATCGTGTGCGCGGTACGGCTGTGGCCGCCGCCCTCGGTGTCGTCGCCGTTCTGGGTTTCCAGAACGCCGCGAGCGGCGCCGAGGCGGGAGACGCGCGGAACGAGGGCCGTACGGCCGCCCGGGCGGGGGCCTACAGTGCCGCGGCCGGGGAGGGCGGCCCGGTCAGGAGCGAGGTGCACAAGCTCGCCCTGAAGTCCGAGGGACGTGGCGAGGCCGCCCTCTCCCGGCGTGCCACCGAGCCGTTCGGCATGCTGGGCGTCTCCTGGCCCGACGCCGACGCGGAGGTCGAGGGCACGATCGAGGCCCGTACCCGCGACGCGCGGACCGGCGCGTGGTCCGACTGGATCACACTGGAGCCGTACCTGCCCGGCCTCGACGGCGAGCGTCCCACGGAACGCGGCTCCACGGAGCCCGTCTGGGTCGGACGCTCGGACGGTGCCGAGGTGCGGGTGAGCGACGGGGCCGCCTCCGGCACCCTGCCGGCCGGCCTCCGTCTCGACATGGTCGACCCGGTCGCCGGGGCCGGCGCGGCGCGGAGCGGCTCCACGGACGCCGAGCCCGCCGCCTTCGCGTCCGCCGCGATCGACCCGGGCCCGCCGTCGACGGTCCCGCAGCCCACGGTCGTCAGTCGCGCCGAGTGGGGCGCCGACGAATCCATCAACGACGAGGGCCCGATCTACCTGGAAGGCGGCGTCATCAAGGCCGCCTTCGTGCACCACACGACCAACGCCAGTTACGACTGCTCCGAATCCGCGGCGATCGTGCGCGCCCTGCACGTCTTCCACGTGAAGACGAACGGCTGGCGCGACCTCGGCTACAACTTCCTCGTCGACAAGTGCGGGAAGATATTCGAGGGCCGTCAGGGCGGCATCGACCAGCCCGTCCAGGGCGCACACACGTACGGCTTCAACAGTGAGTCGACGAGTGTCGCCGTCATCGGCGACTACACGGACGCCGGCGCCCCGAACGTCGCTCTCGAGGCGACCGCCCGGATGGCCGCGTACAAGCTCGGACAGTACGGCGGTGACCCGGCCGGCAGCACCACGCTGGTCGCCGGCGCCACGCAGAAGAACTACCACGGCACGGAGTTCGTCGCCGGGCAGTCCTACTCGTTCAAGCAGATCTCGGGTCACCGGGACGGCTTCAACACCCAGTGCCCCGGCATGAAGCTGTACCCGCAGCTTCCGACCATCCGCACGCTGGCCGCCGGCCCCGTCCAGGGCCTCAAGGTCACCTCGGTCGCCGGCGGGGCGTTCGCCGTGGACTCGGGCTACGAGACGCCGGGCCCGGTCTCGGTGAACTGGTCGACGACCACCCCGTCCTCGCTGATCAGCGGGTTCGAGCTCCTCGTCGACGGCAAGAGCGTGACCACCGTCGCGGGCAAGGCGCGCACCGCCTCCACGACGCTCCTCCCGGGCAGCCACCAGGTCGCGGTGAAGGCTGTCCACCAGTCGGGCAAGGCCACGACCACCGCCGCGGTGAACGTGAGTGTGCCGAGCCCGAAGAAGTTCGTGCCCGTCACCCCGGAGCGTCTGATGGACACGCGTACCGGACTGGGCGCGCCCAAGGCGCCCGTCGGCGCGGACAGTGTGGTCAACCTCCAGGTGACCGGCACGAACGGCATCCCGGCCACCGGAGTGGGCGCGGTCGTGCTGAACGTGACGGCGACGAACGTGACGGGGGAGACCAGCTATGTGTCGGTCTACCCGGAGGGCACGACGCGGACGGCCGCGTCGAATCTGAACCTGGTGAAGGGGCAGACGGCTCCGAACCTGGTGATCGTGCCCGTGGTGAACGGCAAGGTGAGTTTCTACAACCGTGCCGGGACGCTGGACCTGATCGCGGACATCACCGGTTACTTCACCTCCGGCGGCGAGGGCTCCACGCACGTCAACCTCGGGCCGAAGCGTGTGATGGACACGCGTGAGGGTCTGGGCGTGGCGAAGGCGCCGGTCGGCGCGGACAGTGTCGTGACGCTGCAGGTGGCGGGCGTCGACGGTGTGCCGGCCGAGGGTGTCACGGCGGTCGTGCTGAACGTGACCGCGACGAACGTGACGGGGGAGACCAGCTATGTGTCGGTCTACCCGGACGGGACGACGCGGACGGCCGCGTCGAATCTGAACCTGGTGAAGGGGCAGACGGCTCCGAACCTGGTGATCGTGCCCGTGGTGAACGGCAAGGTGAGTTTCTACAACCGTGCCGGGACACTGGACCTGATCGCCGACATCACCGGTTACTTCACCTCCGGCGACGAAGGCGCGTCCCACATCAACCTCGGGCCCAAGCGTGTGATGGACACCCGTGCCGGTCTGGGCGTGCCCAAGGCGCCGGTCGGCGCGGACAGTGTCGTGACGCTGCAGGTGGCGGGCGTCGACGGTGTACCGGCCGAGGGTGTCACGGCGGTCGTGCTGAACGTGACCGCGACGAACGTGACGGCGCCGACGAGCTATGTGTCGGTCTATCCGGACGGGACGACGCGCACGAGCGCGACGAACCTGAACCTCGTGCAGGGTCAGACGGCTCCGAACCTGGTGATCGTGCCCGTCGTGAACGGCAAGGTGAGTTTCTACAACCGGTCGGGCAGCCTCGACCTGATCGCGGACATCACCGGCTACTTCCGCAAGTGAGGTGAGACGGAGGCGGGGTGGTACGGGCCAGGCCCGTACCACCCCGCCGACGTGTTCACCGGTACAGCAGGTGTTCCCGCCGCACCTTCCGGAACGCGGCCAGATCGGCCGCCCAGGCACCCACCACCTCGTCGGTGTCCGCCCCCGCGTCGATCATCGTGCGGACCCGGGTGTTGCCGGTGAGCTTGTCGATCCAGTTGTCCGCCCGCCACGCGAACCCGCTCCAGGTCCGCTTGGCCGTGACCAGCAGGGCGATTCCCGTGCGTACGGGGTCGAAGGCGTCCCGGTCCTGGACGTGCACCTGGACCCCGCCCACCGTCTTCCCCTGGAACTTGGAGAACGTCGGCGCGAAGTACGCCTCACGGAAGGCGACCCCGGGCAGCTCCAGGCCGTTCACCGCAGCCGCCCACCGGTGGTCGACGCCCTCCGCGCCGAGCAGCTCGAACGGCCGTGTCGTCCCCCGGCCCTCGGAGAGGTTCGTCCCCTCGAACAGGCAGGTCCCGGGGTAGACCACCGCGGTCTCCGGCGTCGGCATGTTGGGGCTGGGAGGCACCCACGGCAGGCCCGTGGTGTCGAAGAAGTCCTTGCGGCGCCATCCGGACATCTTGACCACGTCGAGTTCCACCGGACGGTCCGCCAGGAACTCCGCGTTGAAGAGCAGCGCGAGCTCCGCCACCGTCATCCCGTGCGCCTGGGAGATCTCCCGGCGTCCCACGAAGGTGGCGAAGGCCGGGTCGAGCACGGGTCCGAGCGCCGCCCGGCCGGTCACCGGATTCGGCCGGTCCAGGACGACGAACCGCTTGCCCGCGAGCGCCGCCGCCTCCATGCAGTCGTACAGGGTCCAGATGTACGTGTAGAAGCGGGCGCCCGCGTCCTGGATGTCGAAGACCACCGTGTCGACACCCGACGCGGTGAAGACGTCGGCGAGCGCCTGGCCGCTCTTCAGATACGTGTCGTAGACCGGCAGCCCGGTCGCCGGGTCGTCGTACCGGCCCTCCGAGCCGCCCGCCTGAGCCGTCCCCCGGAAGCCGTGCTCGGGGCCGAAGACGGCGGTCAGGTCCACCCGGTCGTCGGGGTGCATCACGTCGACGATGTGGCGCACGTCGGCGGTGATCCCCGTCGGATTGGTGACGACACCCACCTTCTGCCCGGCCAGCAGCCGGTAACCGTCGGCGGCCAGCCGCTCGAAGCCGGTACGGACCACGGCACCCCCGGCGCCGTGCTCCCGGCCGGCCGCGACGGCCGCCCCCGGCCCCGCGGCGGTCGTCGCGAGGGCTCCCATCGCGCCGCCGACAGCCAGCAAACCACGCCTGGACAGGGTCATTCCGCTACCTCCATGATCGCGTCGACCGTCATGGTCACGCACGCTAGCGCGGGTGCGGGCCGCACGGAACGCCCAGGACTGGGCAGATTCCCAGTCCTGCCCCGAACCCCTTCCCCGATCACATACCGACTGGTTAGTCTGCCGGGGAAGACGGCTGAGAGAGGCGGGACCGATGAGTACGGTGCAGGGCGCTGGCGTAGTGGTGACGGGAGCCGGAGGCGGCATCGGGGCCGCCCTCGCCCGCAGATTCGCCGCGGAGGGCGCGCGGGTCGTCGTCAACGACCTCGAAGGCGACCGGGTCGAGGCGCTCGCCGAGGAGATCGGCGGCACGGTCGTGGCCGGGGACGCCTCCGGCATCGTGGACGCCGCGCGCGACGCGCTCGGCGGCACCGTGGACGTCTACTGCGCCAACGCCGGCCTCGCCTCGGGCGGCGACGCCTTCGCCGAGGAGGACGTCTGGGCCCGGGCCTGGGACGTCAACGTGATGGCGCACGTCCGCGCGGCCAAGGCACTGCTGCCCCAGTGGCTGGAGCGCGGCAGCGGCCGCTTCGTCTCCACCGCTTCGGCGGCCGGCCTGCTGACGATGATCGGCGCCGCCCCGTACAGCGTGACGAAGCACGGCGCCGTCGCCTTCGCCGAGTGGCTCTCACTGACCTACCGGCACCGGGGGGTCAAGGTCCACACGATCTGCCCCCAGGGGGTGCGCACGGACATGCTCACCGCCGCGGGATCCGCGGGCGACCTCGTGCTCGCGCCCACCGCGATCGAGCCGGAGGCCGTCGCCGACGCCCTGTTCGACGCCATGGAGCAGGACCGCTTCCTCGTCCTGCCGCACCCCGAGGTGGCGGGCTACTACCGCGCCCGCGCCAAGGACCCCGACCACTGGATCGGCAACATGAACCACCTGCAGCAGAAGTGGGAGGAGGCCGGCGCATGAGCGACTCGATCTACGCGGCCAAGCCCTGGACGGCCCTGCTCAGCGAGGCCCAGCTCGCCCCCGTCCACCCCGCCGAGACCATGGTGCACGCCTTCCGCGCGGCCGTCGGGCGGGCCCCGGACCACACCGCGCTCGCCTACTTCGACGGCCGGCTCAGCTACCGCGAGACGGACGAGCTGTCCGACTCCGTGGCGGGACATCTCGCGGCCGAGGGCCTGCGGCGGGGCGACCGGGTCGCGATCATGCTGCAGAACACCCCGCACTTCGTGCTCGCGCTGCTCGGGGCCTGGAAGGCCGGTGCCACCGTCGTCCCGCTCAACCCGATGTACAAGGCCGGCGAGGTCGGGCACGTGCTGAAGGACGCGGAGGTGACCGCGCTGATCTGCTCCGACCGGGCCTGGGAGTCCTATCTGCGGGCCACCGCCGAGGCCGCGCCGAGCGTCACGATCGCACTCACGGCCTGCGAGCTCGATCTCCAGTCGGCCGACGACCCCCGGGTGCTCGGCTTCGAACGGCTCCCCGCGCCCGGCCCCGGCGACCGGGCCTCCGATCTCGTGGAGGTGGCCCGTCGCGGTCTCGCGGCCCCCGAGGACCGCGAGCTCACCGCTTCGGACACCGCCCTGATCAGCTACACGTCCGGGACGAGCGGCACTCCCAAGGGGGCCATGAACTCCCAGGGCAACATCATGATCAACGCGGAGCGCCAGCGGACCGGCCACCCCATCGAGGAGGGCTCGTCCTACTTCGCGCTCGCCCCGCTCTTCCACATCACCGGCATGGTCTGCCAGCTGGCCGCGTGCATGGCCAACGCGGGCACCCTGGTCCTCGCGTACCGCTTCGAGGCGGGCGTCGTCCTGGAGGCCTTCGCCGAGCACCGGCCCGCCTACACGGTGGGCCCGTCGACCGCCTTCATGGCGCTCGCCGCGCACCCGGACGTCACCCGGGAGCACTTCGCCTCCTTCAAGGTGATCTCGTCGGGTGGCGCGCCGCTGCCTCCCGCCCTGGTCGAGAAGTTCCGTGACGGCTTCGGCCCGTACATCCGCAACGGCTACGGCCTCACGGAGTGCACCGCGCCCTGCGCCTCCGTACCGCCGGAGCACGAGGCGCCCGTCGACCCCGTCTCCGGGACCCTGTCCGTCGGTGTCCCCGGGCCCGACACCGTGGTCAGGATCATCGACGAGAAGGGCGACGACGTCCCCTTCGGCGAACAGGGCGAGATCGCCGTGCGCGGGCCGCAGGTCGTCTCCGGCTACTGGAACCTGCCCGAGGCCACCGAGGCCGCCTTCCCCGACGGGGAGCTGCGCACCGGGGACATCGGCTTCATGGACACGGCCGGCTGGCTCTACGTCGTGGACCGCAAGAAGGACATGATCAACGCCTCCGGCTTCAAGGTCTGGCCCCGGGAGGTCGAGGACGTCCTCTACACCCACCCGGCGGTCCGCGAGGCGGCCGTCGTGGGAGTCCCCGACGCCTATCGCGGGGAGACCGTCCGGGCCTACGTCAGCCTGCGGCCGGGCACCGCGACGGAGCCCGGCGAGCTCAGCGCGTACTGCAAGGCACGGCTGGCCGCGTACAAGTACCCGCGCGAAGTGGAGATCCTGACCGAACTCCCGAAGACGGCGAGTGGGAAGATCCTCAGGCGGGAACTGCGTTCCCCCCGTTAGAACAGTTCACGCACGGTACGAGAGGACAGGTGGCGGCAATGGCCAAGGCGACGGACGGGAACGGTACGCCCGTCCCCCAGAGGCTGCTGGCCGCCGCCACCCGGCTCTTCGCGGAACAGGGCTACGACCGCACCTCCGTCCAGGAGATCGTCGAGGCGGCGGGCGTCACCAAGGGGGCGCTCTACCACTACTTCGGTTCCAAGGAGGACCTCCTCCAGGAGGTCTACGCCCGGGTGCTGCGGCTCCAGCAGGAGCGGCTCGACGCCTACGCGAACGCCGAGGCGCCGATCGAGCAGCGGGTGCGTGACGCGGCGGCCGACGTGGTGGTCACCACCATCGACAACCTCGACGACGCCTCGATCTTCTTCCGCTCCATGCACCATCTGAGCCCGGAGAAGAACAAGCAGGTCCGCACGGAGCGGCGGCGCTACCACGAGCGCTTCCGCGCCCTGATCGAAGAGGGGCAGAAGGCCGGGGTGTTCTCCGCCGCGACTCCGGCCGACCTGGTCGTCGACTACCACTTCGGTTCGGTCCACCACCTGTCCACGTGGTACAGCCCGGACGGCCCGCTCAGCCGGCGAGAGGTCGCGGACCACCTGGCCGACCTGCTGCTGAGGGCGCTGCGCCCCTGAGGCCGGACCCGGGCGGTCGCCCCCCCGTCCGGAGTCAGGACGTGGGCGGGCAGAGCACCAGCAGGCAGCTCCGGACCCGGACGTCGTCGATGACCGGGCCTCCGACCCCGGGGCTGGTGCTCGTGAAGGTGAGGGTGACGGAGTGCTTCAGCAGGTTGGTGAAGACGGCGGTCTGCCGCGTGTAGCCCATGTCGCGGAACCCGTGGCCGGTGATGTCGAAGCTGAACGTCCTGACCGGTGCGCCGTCGACTCGTAGTTCGCCCGTCTTCAGGGCGGGCGCCCACGCCGGGTTGCCGGCCAGCTCGAAGCTGACGACGTACGAGGTCAGGGGCAGGACCCGTATCTCCTGCGAGACGCTGCCGGTCGAGCTGCCGTTGAGGTCGAGCGACTGCTGACCCTCGGCGGCGTCCCACAGGCGGTCGGACGTCAGGTCGACGCTGTCACCGCCGGCCGTCCAGGGGCCGAGGGGCTGTCCGCCGGGGTACGTGGTGAAGGGGGCCGGCGCCGGGACGGCCGGTGTCTCGAATCCGCCGTCGAAGTCCACAACAGTGGTGTGCGTCGTGGTGTCGTGCGTCGTGGCGTCGTGCGTACGGGGCGAAGCGGAGGCTGCGGTGGCGGTCAGCAGGAGTACCGCGGAGGACAGAGCGGCGGCGGACAGGCGGAACGGGCGCATGGAGGGCCTCTCGGTTCACGCGACGCCATGGGCGGGGCTCCCGGCGGGGGACCCACTCGGAGTGTGCGGTCCTGCGCCCACCCCGCCAAGACGCCGGACGGCGGCGCTTGAGGCGCGCCGAGCAGGAACAACACGGGGAATGAGCGCCCCCGGCGCGGGGCCGGCCGGGCCGCGCTCCGGCACACGCGGGAGCCGGCCCGGGGTGCCGGCCTGCGTGCTCGGTAGGGAGGGTGGCCTCGGCCCCTTCTCCCCGGTGTCCGCTCAGCGAACAAGCGTGTCCGGATTCCACTCTTGACGGTGCTCGGTCATCTGCCCGAGCATCGGGGGCGCGCTTCCAGCCCCACCGCTCCAGGCCCCGGTCGTGCACGCCCGGGGACCCCCCGCACGTTCCGTCAGTCCCCGAACGGAATCCGGAGCCCCTGATGAGACCTGCCCGACGCAGATCCCTCGCCGCCGCCGCCGCGCTCGCGGTCGCCGCCCTGCTGGCCACCGCCGCCCCGGCCGTCCAGGCCGCACCCCGAGCCGTCGCCGCGGCCCCCGACATCCCGCTCGCCAACGTGAAGGCGCACCTCACCCAGCTCCAGTCGATCGCCACCGCCAACGGCGGCAACCGGGCCCACGGCAGGGCCGGTTACAAGGCATCCGTCGACTACGTGAAGGCCAAGCTGGACGCCGCCGGTTACACCACGGCGCTCCAGCAGTTCACCTCCGGCGGGGCCACCGGGTACAACCTGATCGCCGACTGGCCCGGCGGCGACCCGAACCAGGTCCTGATGGCCGGCTCCCACCTCGACTCGGTGGCCTCCGGCGCCGGCATCAACGACAACGGCTCCGGCTCCGCCGCCGTGCTGGAGACCGCACTCGCGGTCTCCAGGGCTCAGCTCGCGCCGGACAAGCACCTGCGATTCGCCTGGTGGGGCGCCGAGGAGCTGGGCCTCGTCGGCTCGAAGTACTACGTCAACAACCTGGCCACGGCCGAGCGTTCCAAGCTCGCCGGGTACCTCAACTTCGACATGATCGGCTCGCCCAACGCCGGCTACTTCGTCTACGACGACGACCCCGTCATCGAGCAGACCTTCAAGAGCTACTTCGCGGGTCTGTCGGTACCCACCGAGATAGAGACCGAGGGGGACGGCCGCTCCGACCACGCCCCCTTCAAGAGCGCGGGCGTGCCCGTCGGAGGCCTGTTCACCGGGGCGAGCAACACCAAGTCCAGCGCCCAGGCCCAGAAGTGGGGTGGCACGGCGGGCCAGTCCTTCGACCGCTGCTACCACTCCTCGTGCGACACGACCGCCAACATCAACGACACCGCCCTGGACCGCAACAGCGACGCGGTCGCCCACGCCGTCTGGACCCTGTCCGCGGGCACGGTCACCCCGCCGACCGGCACGGTGTTCAGCAACGCCGCCGACGTCTCCGTACCCGACAACGGGGCCGCAGTGACCTCGCCGGTCTCCGTCACCGGCCGTACGGGCAACGCCCCTTCGGCCCTCAAGGTGGCCGTCGACATCAAGCACACCTACCGGGGTGACCTCGTCGTCGACCTGCTCGCACCGGACGGGACCGCCTACCGGCTGAAGAACTCCAGCGGCAGTGACTCGGCCGACAACGTGATCACGACGTACACGGTCAACGCCTCCGCCGAGGCGGCCAACGGGTCCTGGAAGCTACAGGTCCGGGACGTGGCCGCGCAGGACACCGGCTACATCGACAGCTGGCAGCTCACCTTCTGACCCGCCGGGGAGGCGGCCGGCCGGCCGCCTCCCCGCACCAGGGCTCAGACGTACTTCCTGATCTCCCGCCGCGCCAGCGACCGCTGGTGCACCTCGTCCGGCCCGTCCGCCAGCCGCAGCGTCCGCGCCGAGGACCAGAGTTCGGCCAGCGGGAAGTCCTGGCTGACGCCGCCGGCGCCGTACAGCTGCACCGCCCGGTCGAGGATGTCGCAGACCGCGCGCGGGGTGGCGATCTTGATGGCCTGGATCTCCGTGTGGGCGCCGCGGTTGCCCACCGTGTCCATCAGCCAGGCCGTCTTCAGTACCAGCAGCCGCAGCTGCTCCACCGTCACCCGGGCGTCCGCGATCCAGTTCTGCACGACGCCCTGCTGCGCGAGCGGCTTGCCGAAGGCCGTACGGGCCACGGACCGCCGGCACATCAGCTCGATCGCCCGCTCGGCCATCCCGATCAGCCGCATGCAGTGGTGGATCCGGCCCGGCCCCAGCCGTGCCTGGGCGATGGCGAAGCCGCCGCCCTCCTCGCCGATCAGGTTGGCGGCTGGCACCCGTACGTCCGTGAACACGACCTCGGCGTGGCCGCCGTGGGAGTGGTCCTCGTAGCCGTACACCTGCATCGCGCGGCGCACCTCCAGGCCCGGGGTGTCACGCGGGACCAGGATCATCGACTGCTGGCGGCGGATGTCCTCGTTGTCCGGGTCCGTCTTCCCCATCACGATGAAGACCGCGCAGTCCGGGTTCATCGCCCCGGAGATGTACCACTTGCGCCCGTTGATGACGTAGCCGTCGCCGTCGCGAGCGATCCGCGTCTCGATGTTCGTCGCGTCCGACGAGGCCACATCGGGCTCCGTCATCGCGAACGCCGAGCGGATCTCCCCGGCGAGCAGGGGCTCCAGCCACTGCTTCTTCTGCGCCTCGGAACCGAACTGGAAGAGCACCTCCATGTTCCCGGTGTCCGGCGCCGCGCAGTTCAGCGCCGTCGGTGCCAGGTGCGGGCTGCGGCCGGTGATCTCGGCCAGCGGGGCGTACTGGAGGTTCGTCAGCCCGGCGCCGTACTCCGCGTCGGGGAGGAAGAGGTTCCACAGGCCCTGCCTGCGCGCCTCCGCCTTCAGGTCCTCCACGACCTGCGGGGTGTCCCAGGGCGACGCCAGCCGCCCGCGCTGCTCCTCGGCGACCTCCTCGGCGGGGTGGACGTGCTCGTCCATGAACGTGAGCAGCCTGGTGCGCAGCTCTTCGGTACGGGCGTCGAATGCGAAGTCCACGGGGTGATCAGCCTTCCTGGAGGGTGGTGAGGCCGTGCGAGATGAAGACCGGGACCAGGTCGCCGATGCGGTCGAAGCCGGCGCCCACGGTCTGGCCAAGGGTGTAGCGGTAGTGGATGCCCTCGAGGATCACGGCGAGCTTGAACCACGCGAAGGCCGTGTACCAGGAGATGGCGGAGGTGTCGCGGCCGGACCGTGCGGCGTAGCGCTCGATCAGCTCGGCGGGGCCTGGGTGGCCCGGGGCGCCGCTGGTGGTCGAGACGGGCGACTCGGGCAGGCCCAGGTCGGAGCTGTACATCACGAGCAGGCCGAGGTCCGTGAGGGGGTCGCCGAGCGTGGACATCTCCCAGTCCAGAACCGCCTTGATCCGGTCGTCCTGACCGATCAGGACGTTGTCCAGCCGGTAGTCGCCGTGCACGACGGTGGGCGCGGGGGAGGCGGGCAGCTCCCGGCCGAGCGCGGCGTGCAGCTCGTCGATGCCGGCGAGCTCACGGTTGCGGGACGCGTCCAGCTGCTTGCCCCAGCGCCGCAGCTGCCGGTCCAGGAAGCCCTCCGGACGCCCGAAGTCACCGAGGCCGACGGCCGCCGGATTCACGGCGTGCAGATCCACCAGGGTGTCCACCAGCCCCAGGACGACGGCCCGGGTGCGCTCGGCGCCCAGCGGGGACAGCTGGTCGGCGGTGCGGTAGGGGGTCCCCTCGACGTACTCCATGACGTAGAACGGCGAGCCGATCACCGCGTCGTCCTCGCAGAGCAGGAGGGTCTCCGGCACCGGGACCGCCGTGGAGTGCAGGGCGCTGATCACCCGGTGCTCGCGCTTCATGTCGTGCGCGGTGGCGAGCACATGGCCCAGGGGAGGTCTGCGCACGACCCACTGCCCGGTGCCGTCGGTGACGATGTAGGTGAGGTTCGAGCGGCCGCCCTCGATGACCCGGGCGTCGAGCGGTCCGTTCACCAGCCCCGGCCGCTCACGGTCGAGATGGCCGCGCAGCAGGTCGAGATCGAGACCTGGCGGGTGGACTGGGCTCATGGGGCGCACCTCCGGGACGTTGAACGGTCGGCACCATGATGCCGACCAGTCGGTATGTCGTCCAGTGTCCTCCCGGAATCCGAGAAGTGATCTCGGGCCCCTCCCCGGTCCGCGTCAGCCGTGTCCCAGCCTGAGTTGCGGGCGCCCGGGACCACGCCGATCGTCGGAGGATGAAGGCGATCAGCTACAGCAGGTACGGCTCGGCCGACGTACTGGAGTACGGCGAGCGGCCCGATCCGAAGGTCGGGCCCGACTCGGTCCTGGTCAAGGTGCGGGCCGCGGCCGTCAACCCCGTCGACTGGAAGGCCCGCGAGGGCTACCTCCAGGCGGGGCTGGAGGCCGTGTTCCCCGTCATCCCCGGCTGGGACGTCTCCGGCGTCGTGGTCCAGCCCGGCGCCGCTGTGGACGAGTTCGCGGTGGGGGACGAGGTCATCGGCTATGTGCGTGAGGACTTCCTCTCGCGCGGCACCTTCGCCGAGTACGTCGCCGCACCCGTGCGCACCCTCGCCCGCAAGCCCCTGAGTGTCGGCTTCGAGGAAGCGGCCGGCCTGCCGCTGTGCGGCCTCACCGCACACCAGGTGCTGCACCGCACGCTCGAGGTGCAGGCGGGCGACACCGTCCTGGTCCACGCGGCCGCCGGAGGCGTCGGTTCGCTCGCCGTCCAGCTCGCCCGGCACGCGGGCTGCCGGGTGATCGGCACGGCGGGGCCCCACAACCACGACTACGTACGCCAACTGGGCGGCGAGCCCGTGGAGTACGGCGAAGGGCTGGCCGCCCGCCTCCGCGACCTGGCCCCCGACGGATTCGACGCGGCGTTCGACACGGTCGGCGGGGAAGCCCTCCGGATCTCCGCCGAGACCCTCGCGCCCGACGGCCGGCTCGCGTCCATCGCCGACGCGGAGGTCTTCTCCTACGGCGGGCGCTACGCCTTCGTCCGGCCCGACGCCGCCGACCTCGCCCACCTCGCCGGACTCGCCGAGCAGGGCATCGTCTCCGTCCACGTCGACCGGGTCTTCCCCCTGGAGCAGGCCGCCGAGGCCTACCGGCTCAACCAGGAGGGGCGCACCCGGGGCAAGATCGTCGTCGCGGTGGCCTGGGAGGACTGACCGCGGCCCGGGAGCACCGGGGACGGACGGCCGGTCAGAACAACGACACGGCGGCGAACACCGCGAGCGCCACCGTGCAGGCGACCGCCGTCAGCGCATGGCGCGGCGACAGCGCTGCGGGCGGCCCGGCGGCCCCCATACCCGTCACCCGCCGGTGCGCCACCACGAGGAACCCCAGCAGGGCCAGCAGGCTCAGGGCCGACGCGACCACCCCGGCCGCGGTCGCCCCCTGGTACAGCGCCTGCCGGAACGCGAGGAGGGCCACCACCGTGCACGACAGGGTGGTGCGGCGCCAGGCGAGCCGCGTCCGCTCGGGCTGGAGCCCGGGATCGCGCTCCGCCGACATCACCGGCCCTCCCAGCCGAACAGGACCACCACCACCATCGCGACCGCCACCACGGCGACCACGAGGCTGAGCAGCGTGGGGAAGCGCGACACCGGAAGATCCTCCCCGCGCCGCATCGCACGCTCGCAACGCACCCAGTGGTTGACGGCGCGCAGCGCGCAGAGCACCCCCGCCGCCAGCAGCCCCAGGGCCAGACCGGCGCGTACGCCCCACGCCAGTTCCGGGAGGAACTGGTCGACGGCGAAACCGCCGCCGATGAGTGCGAGAGCCGTCCGGATCCAGGCGAGGAAGGTGCGCTCGTTGGCCAGGGAGAAGCGGTAGTCCGGGGTGTCACCCTCCGTGCGGATCCGCTCCGGGGCGAACCACAGCCGCAGTCCGCGCACGAAATCGCTCACGCGGCGCCCCCCGCCGCGCCGCTCGCCCGGTGGGCCCGCAGCCGGTGGTACGTCTCCAGCCCGTCCGGCACCCACGTCCAGTCGCCGAGACGCGCCTCCAGCTCCGCGTCGGTCAGGAAGGTGTGCCAGTCGACCTCCTCCGCCTGCGGCCGCACGGGCAGCTCGCAGCGCACCTCGTACACGTACGACCACCAGCTGTGCCGAGGGCTCTCGTAGAGGTACTTGAAGAGCGGTGCGGGGCGGGGGAGACCCGGCACCCCCAGCTCCTCCCCGGCCTCCCGCAGCGCCGCCTCCGCGTACGACTCGCCCGCGCCCACGACCCCGCCGACGAACATGTCGTAGTGCGAGGGGAAGACCAGCTTCGTGGCCGTCCTGCGGTGCACGAACAGCCGGCCCGCCGGGTCCCGGGCCTCGATGAAGACGCAGCGGTGGCGCAGGCCGCGCGCGGTGGCCTCGCCGCGTGGCGCCTGTCCGACCACCTCGTCGTTCTCGTCGACAATGTCCAGGATCTCGTCAGCCGGATTCATGGGGTCCATCCAACATCAACCGGTCGGCGGCCGTGGATCCGTGCCGGTCCTTGCCCTCCGGCATCGCCGGGTGCAGCCCCAGGAGCACGATCCCCGCCACGATCGCCGCCATCCCCACGGCCTGCCAGGCCAGTGCCCCGGTGTCGGTGCGGACCTGGTCGCCGAGGAACCCGATCCCGCAGACGATCCCGGCCAGCGGCTGCGCGGCGGTCAGCGCCGGCAGCGACATCCGCAGCGGCCCCGCCTCGAAGGCACTCTGGACCAGGAGCAGCCCGGTCACCCCCAGCACGAGCACCGTGTACGGCTGCCAGCCCGTCAGCAGTGCCGTCCAGCCGCCGTCGGCCAGGCGCTCCCCGCTGAGCCTGGTCAGCGCGTCCTGCAGCCCGTAGAGCAGTCCCGCCGCCAGGCCCAGCAGGACAGGGGTCCCACGGGTCCTCGGGTGCCGGGCACAGGCGGTCAGGACCACCGCAAGCCCCGCCACACCCCCGATCACCAGCCACAGCCGCAGGGGAGCCGTCACCGCCTCACCGCCGCGCGGCTCACCGGCCAGCAGGAACGCGGTGACGCCGCCCGCGAGCAGGCAGAGCCCTCCCCAGCCCTGACGGCCCAGCGTCTGGCCCGTGCGATGGCGCGACAGGGCCATCGCGAAGAGCAGATTGGTCGCCAGGAGCGGCTCCACGACCGACACCTCGCCCTGGCCGAGCGCCAGCGCCCCGAGGACCATCCCGCAGACCATCAGGCCGAGCCCGGCCAGCCAGCTCGGCACCCGCATCAGGTCGAACAGCAGGCGGGGGGAGAGGAAGTCGTTCAGGGGCGCACGGCGGGCCGCGTCCTGCTGGAGGACATATCCGAAGCCCAGGCAGCAGGCAGCGCCCACCGACAGCAGGAGTACCAGCACCGACACGGTCCGACGATAGCCCGGCGGACGTACCGGATCGGTGAGGGCGCCGCCGACCGGACGGTTGACGTGGGGGCGGCCGGTACCGAAGATCTGACCCACAAGTAACTTCGCCCGCCCCGCCCGCCGCTGCCCCGCACCGCCCCGAAGGATGGAACCCATGGCGTACGACGCTGATGTGATCGTGATCGGGGCGGGACTCGCGGGCCTGGCGGCCACCGCCGAGCTCGTCGACGCGGGCCGCACGGTGATCCTGCTCGACCAGGAACCCGAGCAGTCCGTCGGCGGCCAGGCGCACTGGTCCTTCGGCGGGCTCTTCCTCGTCGACTCGCCCGAGCAGCGCCGGATGCGGATCAAGGACAGCCACGACCTGGCCCTCCAGGACTGGCACGGCACCGCCGGCTTCGACCGCGACGAGGACCACTGGCCACGGAAGTGGGCCGAGGCGTACGTCGACTTCGCGGCCGGGGAGAAGCGGGCCTGGCTGCACGCCCAGGGGGTGCGGTTCTTCCCCGTCGTCGGCTGGGCCGAACGCGGCGGCTACGACGCGAACGGCCACGGCAACTCCGTCCCCCGGTTCCACATCACCTGGGGCACCGGCCCCGGCGTCGTCGCTCCCTTCGAGCGGCGCGTCCGCGAGGGCGTCGCGAAGGGCCTCGTCCAGCTGTGCTTCCGCCACCGGGTGACCGGCCTCGGGCGCTCGGCCGGAGCCGTCGACACGGTCACCGGCGAGATCCTGGAGGAGAGCCCGGCCGGGCGGGGCACCGCGAGCAGCCGGGAGGTCACGGGCGCCTTCGAGCTCAGGGCCCAGGCCGTGATCGTCACCTCCGGCGGCATCGGGGGCAACCACGACCTGGTGCGTTCCCAGTGGCCCGGGCGCCTGGGCACCCCGCCGGAGAAGATGCTCTCCGGCGTCCCCGCCCATGTCGACGGACTGATGCTCGGCATCGCCGAGAGGGCGGGCGCCCACCACATCAACCGCGACCGGATGTGGCACTACACCGAGGGCATCGAGAACTGGAACCCGATCTGGGACAAGCACGGCATCCGGATCCTGCCCGGCCCGTCCTCCCTCTGGCTGGACGCCCGCGGCAAGCGGCTGCCGGTGCCGCTCTTCCCGGGCTTCGACACGCTGGGCACCCTGGAACACATCATGCGGTCCGGCCACGGCTACACCTGGTTCGTCCTCGATCAGAAGATCATCGGCAAGGAGTTCGCCCTCTCCGGCTCCGAGCAGAACCCGGACCTGACCGGTAAGTCCGTGCGCGACGTGATCGGCAGGGCGCGCGCCGACGTCCCCGGGCCGGTGAAGGCGTTCATGGACAAGGGCGTGGACTTCGTCGTCGAGAAGGACCTCGGCGCGCTCGTACGCGGGATGAACGCGCTCACGGGCGAAGCCCTCATCGACGAGGACTCCCTGCGCCGCGAGATCACCGCCCGGGACCGAGAGATCGCCAACCCCTTCACCAAGGACCTCCAGATCACGGCGATCAACGGCGCCCGCTCCTACCTCGGCGACAAACTGATCCGTACGGCGAAGCCGCACCGCATCCTCGACCCGGCCGCGGGCCCGCTGATCGCCGTACGGCTGAACATCCTGACCCGCAAGTCCCTCGGAGGGCTGGAGACGGACCTGTCCTCCCGCGTCCTCACCGAGGGCGGCGCCCCGCTGCCCGGGGTGTACGCGGCCGGGGAGGCGGCGGGCTTCGGCGGCGGCGGGGTGCACGGCTACCGCTCCCTGGAGGGCACCTTCCTCGGCGGCTGCATCTTCTCGGGCCGGACGGCGGGCCGTGCGGCGGCGGAGGCGACCGGCTGACGCGCCGCCTTCGACTTCACACGCCTCAAGGAACCGGCGCAGGAGTACGCCCTGCGCCACTACCCGGACCTGGACGCCGGCCTTTCGTCCGGCGGGCGACGCGCCGACCTGCTTCGCGTGGCCGGCATCCTCGCGCTGTGAAGGGTAAGCGCCCTTCGCGCAACGCTGCGCCCAGGGCGGGGCAATATCTATGGCCACGACGTGAGGGTTCAACGCGCCGTGCCGGGAGTGTTATTGCGGCGGCAAAGAGAGTGGATTTATTCGCCGTACGCGGATCATTACGGCATGCTACTGTCGATCTCAGTTGCAGTCGTGGTTCCCAAAACTTCAAGCTTCCGTGTGGGTATTTCCGGCCAGCGGAAGCTTCATTGTATTTCCGGTTTTCTCCGGTCGGGGCATCATCGCGGCGACGCGGGATCCGTACCTCACGGGTCTCGGCGTACTGCCCCCCTGAAGGAGATATGACATGGCGTCAGGCACTGTGAAGTGGTTCAACGCGGCCAAGGGTTTCGGCTTCATCGAGCAGGACGGTGGCGGCGCTGACGTGTTCGCCCACTTCTCGAACATCGCCGCCCAGGGCTTCCGCGAGCTCATGGAAGGTCAGAAGGTCACCTTCGACATCGCGCCGAGCCAGAAGGGCCCGACGGCCGAGAACATCGTTCCCGCCTGACGCCGACGCGTACTTCGTAGCCGGGTCCCGCATCCCTCGGGGTGCGGGACCCGGCTCCGGGCATTCCTCCCGGATCGGTGCCACCTGCGGCAGAACCTTCGCCCGCGGAGTCGCTGCCCACTCCTGCGGAGCTCCACTCGCCAGTGGGCTGGCTCCCTCGCCCCTACGGCATCACTCATTCCACGGCCTGCATCCCGATCCGGGATAAATCACCGGGCCCATTCGCTTGTTTTGTATTTCGCTCGGCCCGTTCCTGTAGTTCCTTGCGCTGTTCTTCCGCTGCGGGAATTCCTTGGTACGTGCCGTATCAAGGAAGGTTCTGAATGAACTCCACACGAACGAACGACCGCTCTTCCCGCGCACGCAGCCGTACCGCTGACTCCGGTCGTGGCGGCAGCCGCTTCAACTCGACCTCCCCGGCGCGTTCGGCTGCCCCGGCCCGCTCCGGCGGTTCGGGCCGCTCGGGTGGTGGTCATGGGCGGCGGCCCTCCGCGGTCCAGGGCGAGTTCGCTCTGCCGGTCACGGTCACTCCCGCGCTCCCCGCGGTCGATGCTTTCGCCGACCTCGACATGCCGGGGCAGCTGCTGGCGGCCCTGACCGCCCAGGGGGTGAGCGTTCCGTTCCCGATCCAGGGCGCGACCCTGCCCAACACCCTAGCGGGCCGCGACGCCCTGGGCCGTGGGCGCACCGGCTCCGGCAAGACCCTCGCTTTCGGCCTGGCTCTGCTGGCCCGCACCGCCGGTCAGCGTGCCGAGCCCCGACAACCGCTGGCCCTGGTCCTCGTGCCGACGCGTGAGCTGGCCCAGCAGGTGACCGACGCCCTGGCCCCCTACGCCCGCTCGGTGAGGCTGCGCATGGCCACCGTCGTCGGCGGGATGCCCATCGGGAGGCAGGCCAACCTGCTGCGTGGGGGTGCCGAGGTCGTCGTGGCGACGCCGGGCCGGCTCAAGGACCTCATCGACCGCGGTGACTGCCGACTCGACCAGGTCGCGATCACGGTCCTGGACGAGGCCGACCAGATGGCCGACATGGGCTTCATGCCCCAGGTCACCGCACTTTTGGACCAGGTCCGCCCCGAAGGGCAGCGGATGCTGTTCTCCGCCACCCTGGACCGCAACGTCGACCGCCTGGTCCGCCGCTACCTCAGCGACCCGGTCGTCCACTCGGTGGACCCCTCCGCCGGCGCGGTCACCACGATGGAGCACCACGTCCTGCACGTCCACGGCGCCGACAAGCACCGGGCGACGACTGAGATCGCCGCGCGCGAAGGCCGAGTCATCATGTTCCTGGACACCAAGCGGGCTGTGGACAAGCTCACCGACCACCTGCTGGCCAGCGGTGTGAGGGCCGCCGCCCTGCACGGCGGGAAGGCGCAGTCCCAGCGCACCCGGACCCTGACCCAGTTCAAGACCGGGCACGTCACCGTGCTCGTGGCCACGAACGTCGCCGCACGCGGCATCCACGTCGACAACCTCGACCTCGTCGTCAACGTCGACCCGCCGACCGACCACAAGGACTACCTCCACCGCGGCGGCCGAACCGCGCGAGCAGGGGAGGCAGGCAGCGTCGTCACCCTGGTCACCCCCAACCAGCGCCGCGACATGAACCACCTCATGACCGCCGCCGGCATCGTCCCCCAGACCACCCAGGTCCGCTCCGGCGAGGAGGCACTCGGCCGCATCACCGGCGCCCGGACCCCCTCAGGCATTCCCGTGACGATCACCGCGCCGGTGGTCGAGCGGCGTCGGCGCAGCACGTCCTCACGAGGCCGGCGCAGCCCCGCCTCCAGGGCCCGGCGCGTGACCGCACAACAGTCCGTCTTCGACGCGGCGGCCTGAGAACTGCGTGATCCGGAAGCTGACCCACCTGTGCAGGAGGCACCTTTTGACGCTGATCCAGACGCACCCCCGCCCGGCCCGGCCCACAGCGGCAGGCGGCACGGTGGCCGACGCCATGGACACCGCCGGACCGCAGGTCTGTGACGACATGACCGTCGAGGTGGCCCTCTCCGTCATGGCCAGTGCCCGTACCGGGCATCTGCTTCTCTGTGACGACAGCGGCCTGTGCATCGGACTGGTCACCCACGCCCGGCTCGCAGCAGTCCGTGACAGCCCGGCGTACTCGGACAGGGTCCGGCTGCGGGACATCCCCGGCGCCGGCGGACCGTTCACCTCGCCCGTGACCACCATGGCCGAAGCCGGGCACATGATGCGCCACAGCGACGTCGATGCGCTGCCTGTGGTCGACGAACACGGCAACGCCCTGGGCGTACTCGCCCTCGCCCGCTGAACCGTCCTCACCGCGGCAGAACCACTCCCTCTTCGTCCCTCTTCCTGTGAGGCATCATGCGCTGTGTCATCGCCCGCTTCCCGTTCGACCTCACCAGGAGCGGCGTTCTGGAATCGATGAAGGGCATCAAGCCCGAGCACGCCTCCGGCGAATCGGTGATCATCGCCCGACGCACCTACCCCGTCAAACAGGTCGGACAGGTCATCACACGCCAGGACCGCCGGGACTTCAGCGCAGGAGAGGTGCTGCGGGCCATGGCCCAGCTCGGCTTCACCTGCCGCGACCTGTCCCCGGCCCCCGCGCCCACCCGCGTTCTCAGCCCGGTGCAGCAGGCATCCGCGATGCTCGGCGCCCCTGTGGCCGCCTGACCGACGGGCAGACGCGAGCCGTCGGCAAGCGGGTGAGGGTCCGGCCGGAGCACTCCGGCCGGACCCTCACCGCGTATCGGGGTGCCCCGGCGAGGCGGCGGGTCAGTGGTCGCAGTGGCTGAAGCCGCCCATCGCCCTCCGGGGGCGTCCGGCATCACGGCCACGGCCGGTTTCCTCATCACCGAACACGCGAAAACCTATGCTGGACGGAGTAGACATTGGGTTGTGGTGTGGCTATGGTTTCTCTCGTAGCTCAGGAAGTCAGCAGGGCCTGGCAGAGATGAACTGCCGGGCAGAAGTACCGCAGTTGCAGTTGGCAGAACGGTGCGGTGGCGGAGTTCCGAAGCCAGGATGGTTGCAGGACGGCGACGGGACTGGCGACCGGACCGGGTGGCCCGCAGTGATCAGGGGCCGCCACGAGCAGTTCCGCAGTATCGGTAAACGCGGAGAGCGGTACCCAGCAGCAGAAGTAAGTGAGCGGTACCTCGGTGAAGGCGTCGGCTGCGGGCGCGCGCACCGGGAGGTTCGGCAGTGGGGTTCCAAGCCGGAGCAGACGCAGGACGGGCGACGGGGCTGGCTGCCGAAGGCGGTGCTATGAGAGGCCGCGAGCAGTACGACGCAGTAGCAGCAGTACGCAGTTGATCAATGAGGAAGAACGGAGGAACCAGGCGCCATCAGGATCGCCCGGGCGGAATGACTGGGCCCGGGTACCGCAGGACATCGATAGTGAGGTGGTCTCCGG
>NZ_JBVHKB010000014.1:5129-160382 GCF_055559735.1 Streptomyces sp. NPDC023573 | reverse complement strand
GCGCGCGTCCTCCTCCGGAGGAACGACGCACGACCCTACGGGTCGTAAAGACGACGAAACCCTACGGGTTTCCCAAACCATTCCTCCGGAATAGTTTGGTGAATTCCTCCGGAATTCCCGCATGGGCGGGGTGGGTTGTGAGGGTGGGTTCGGCGAGTATGGGAGTCGTGGTGGTGCATGACCCTACGGGCCATCACAAGCCAGGCGCGACAAGAGTCCTGACCGTTCGCCGGGCGACACGACCTCACCTGACGGAGCACGGGGGACCGTGGTGCCCGAACCCTCCGGGCCCGGACACCCGCACCAGGATGCCAAACACGCCAGCAACGATCGAGAGAATCGGACAGCACCAGCAGACCAGACAGCGGCCCCGGTGTGACTCAAACCGAGAGCTAGATAAGAACATGACGCAGTACCCCCCACCCCTGCACCCCACCAGGACCCCGGAAAAACCCCGAACGGAAAAGCCACCGGCCACCCCGAAAAGAAAAGCCCCACCCACCCGTGAGAGAAAGCCGATCCACAAGAGCCACTGACAGGACGACACCAACCCTGCCCACCACACCCGCTGACGGACACGCACCGCCCACCTGAGGCCACCCCCAACCCCACCCTGTCGACACCCAGCCGACCGGGCATCGAGGGGCGGAGGAGACCTCAGCCACCTAATACCTACGAAGATCAAGAAAGCGCTGGTCAGGGGCGTGGGAGCCCTGCGATAGGCCCCCTGAGGAGGGACATAACGCTGGCGATGTGTCCCTCCTCAGGGGGCGTTGAAGGGGCGCAATGTCAACTGGACTCGACACGCGGAGTGCTCGCGTGTCAAGCAGAGGCGACATGGGGGCCAGCGGGTTCATGACGGCACGGCTGGGCGCCACGAGTGAGTTGTGTCCCCCAGGAGGGACACAACTCGTCCTTCATGTCGTGTCGAAGCGACATCCATGTCAAGCCCAGGTGACATACTGCGGCCGGAACGACGAACCAGATGCTGGGAGAGCAACCTCGTGCCAACCGAGCCGCAGCGTCGCAGGACCGGTCCCCGCGGCGAGCCGCAGCCCAAGCTGCCACTGACCGATCCAGCTGACGCCTTCAACCAGCATCTGGCCCCCGTCAGAGGGCTCGACGACGTCGCCCGGCAGTACCCCGGGCGGAAGCTCACCCTGGAAAGCCAGCGGAAGCCCCTGGAGTTCTACGGGCAGCCGGACCAGCCGAACGCGTTCTCCATGGACAGCCTGGAGTTCTTCTTCGTCATCGCACAGTTCTTCCGCGAGGCCCTGCCCCTTCGGATGATCCTGCTCCTCATCGCCTGTCAGCGGGCCGGCGGGCGCATCCCCCTGACCCAGGACGAGATGGCCACGGTGCTGGACGTGTCCCGGACGAAGGCCAACGAGGCCCTGGGCGAGGTCATGTTCCACGGCATCGTGTTCAAGGTGAAGCGCGGGGTGTACCAGTTCAACCCGCCCTACAGCTACCGCGTAGCCGAGTTCATCCCTGGTACCGAGACGACGCCGGCGGAGTACGTGAAGGTCGACCAGCACGCGACGATCGCTAAGATCCGGTCCGACCAAAGCCTCCCGGATCTAGTGCGCTTCCCCTCATTGGAGAAGATGCGCCAGGAGATCGAGAGGCTGCGGAAGGAACGGGCCGAGCAGCGTGAGCAGCGCCGCCGGGACCGTGCTCAGCGTCTGGAGAAGGGGATCGATCTGTGAGTCTGCATTTCGCTGCAGTCAATGCCGAGGGCATCGTCGCCGACCTGGACCTGCTGCCCGCCGCCTACCGAGTCCTGCTGAAGCTCCGTGCTCACAGCGAGCCAGGCGGCCGCATCGAGATCGACCAGATCACCATCGCCGGCATGCTCCACCTCAGCCGAGCAGCCGTGAACGCCGCCATGCGGGACCTCGACCTGGCCCAACTCGTCACGAAGCAGCGCGCCGGGATCTACCAGATCAACGCCATGCTCGCCCCCTACCTCTCCCCCGAGGACGCAGTGGCCGCCATCAAGACGATGCCGGCCGAGCAGAGACTCAACTCCCCAGGCTTCGTCGACCGCTACAAGAGCGCCGCAGCCGCCTACCAGGACCAGCTGGAGACCAAGCGACGCGAGCGAGAGAAGCAGAAGCGCCGCCAGGTACTCAAGGCAGTCTCCTGACCGATGGTGCTTTCGCCTTGCGACGCACGTCCTCGAGGCGTCCCCGCAGTTCGGACTTAATCCTTGCCGGGACCACGCAGGGCCATGTGGCGCTTCAAGGCCTCCGCTCGCAGCCGCTCGGTCAGCCGGCTTCGGTCTGCTCCGTGAGTCTTGTTGCGATGGCAGTTAGGGCACAGAGCGATCATGGCGCTCGGGTAGTCGCGCCCGCCTGAGGCATGGTTGTCGATGTGATCGACTTCGAGCAGCGGCCTACCCGCTGCCGTGCGATACGGAAGGTTCGGAAGGAGACACTCAGGGTTCTCACAGCGGCCTTTGCTGCGCCTGAGTACCTCTCGGGTTGCCGCACCGTCCCGGTGACGACGCTCTGCCGTCGTCTCTCGCCGGACCCCGTGCTTCCCTGCTGCTTCACGTTCCAGCAGCGCATCGCACGCCGCGTTGTAGGCCGCAGTGTCCGAAGTGGACCGAACCCGCATCCGCTGCGGCGCATACGCGACTGGTTCGAGCCAGCAATTGCTGTCTCCGCGTTCTCCAGTTGCCGTCGCCTTGCGTAGTTCAGTTGACGAGACCTCCAGCCACTGAGCAAGGGACGGCATCCTTTGCTGCCGATTCGTCACCTTTGCAGCCTCTATGGGCTTTGCCCAGCCGTAAGGGCAAGTACTGCTGATCTCCCACGGCACCACATGGGGGCCACAGACAGCTAAGACGCTCTTAACCCCAACGCCGAACCTCCCAATCTCTCCCCCTCGCTTCCTGGCCGCAGACATCCTGAGGATCGTTGCGGCGCCCTCAGCGCCAATCGCGTCGTGCATGTGTCCCTCCCCGACGGCATCGACCTGCCAGGGTTACACGAGGCACTGACACGCAGTTCCGCTTCAGTCAGGCTCGAGATGCGCTTGTGATGCCCCACTTCCTGGGAAGGAGCGAGAGTCGCACCGCAGCGCCCGATTGTGGCTGGCCTCCTCTTAGCAGGGCTCCTGGTCCCCTCCTGCGGGCGCAGACCGCTCGATAGGGTGCCCTTGCCGAGGGCTGCCTCGGTCCCCTGCGCCAAAGCGCCACGGCGCGGGTGGTCTGGGACGAGCAGGGGGTTTGGGTGACGGACGTTTCGCCCGCGCAGGCGATGGCCCGAGCGACGGCCGTCGGTGGACGGGTGGCCGACCTGATGCGACGGGAGCCTCAAGGAGAGGACCAGACGTGCCCGTGGGAGCTCGTCGTCACTCTCAGCGGCAGCCCCGAGGACCGGGCAGCCGCAGGGTGGATAGTCGCCGACGAGATCATGCGGGAACGCACTGACGGGCGTGCACGGAGCTACGGCCAGTGGCGCGAGGCCACCCTGAACGGGGAGAAACTGACCGGGAAGGATCACCTCCTGGTGGAGCACTTCGCGAAGCCCGTCTTCGAAGCGGCAGCCGCGAAGAAGAAGGGCAACCACGGCCTGGCCGGTTACGTCGGCGAGTGGCTCTGGTACCTCCTGACCCGCGACCTGCCTAAGGATCCCGCGCGCGCCGTGGAGATCCTCGGACCGCCGAAGGCCGCCGTCAACGACGGAGGCGGCGACGGACTCATCGTCTACCGGGAAGGTGGAACGGACCGGGGCTTCTCCTTCCGTCTATGGGAGATGAAGAAGTACACCGGCAAGGCGAACCGGGCGGATGGGGCGATCCACAAGGGCTGGACGCAGCTCAGCACCAAGGGCGCGACCTACCTGGGGATGCTTTCCTGGGGCGACAAGCTGCTCGCTGACGACACCCGGGAATTCGTGGGCAGCCTGACCGAGCAGTGGGTCGATGAGGAGGAGTCGGCCGGCGGCGGGGTCAGCGTCGCGCTGAATACCACGGCGATCCCGACGAAGGCTTTCCACCTCGCGCACCAACACTTCACCACCCACAAGCACCCCGGCGCACTGCAGGGCCTGGTGGTGGCGATCGACGACCTTGAGGGCTTCGCCCATGAGGTGAGGGAGTACGTGTGGACCGCACTCTAGACCCGGCCGTACTCGCGACCGCCCTCGGCGAACACCGCCCCGGCGGGGTCCTGCCCTCGGCGCAGGACCTGCTGGCGGCCATCACCGAGCTGGAGATTGCCGCCTTCCGCAGGGACCATGAGATTCCGGACGACGTGCTGGCGACAGCGTGGCTCCTGCACGGACTGGCCGCGGTCGAGCCCGAGACGCCCGGGTTCGACCCAATGCGGACTCGGCAGGCCCTCGCTGTCAGCGCGCACGTGATGGACCTGGCCCTGGCCGACGAGCGACACTCCCCCACCGAGCGGCTGAGGATCGCCTTCGCCGCCCAGGCCGGGTACCGCAGGTGCGAGCAAGAGCCCAATGCCACCGCGGTCTACCGCCAGGTCAAGAACCTGGTGAACTTCACCTCCTCGCTCCCGGCGCACCTCGACACCCTGGCCCTGGAGGCCGGCGTCGTCTTCCTGGCGTTCGATCGGCCCGACCTGAACCGGGCCCTCTCCGCTTGGCGCCGCCAGTTCGCGGAGCTGCGGACTCTGATGAGCGATGAACCGCTGGCGGGCACAATGTACGGACCCGCTGAAGCCGTGGTTGAAGCGGTCCACTTCCTTCGCCTGTTCCTCTCGTTCGGAGATTCGGACCGTCTGCACGAGGCGCAGGACCTACTGGGCAGCGTGCTGGACGGGCGCGCCGGCCGCAGTGATCCGGCCGCCCGGTGGGTCGCGGCCCACCTTCTCGGCCTCAGCGGCGAGATGGCCGCCAGTAGCCTGTACACGCTGCTCCCCGAGGGGACGCCGGATGCGGTTGCGCGGACCTTCGCCGTGTCTCACCCGCCGGTGATGACTCTGTGGCGCCCGCAGCGCCAGCTGCTGAACCTGGAGCGGGGTAACCCGGTCGACCCCGGCACCAGCCGGAGCCTGATCAGCGTGCCAACCAGCGCGGGCAAGACGCTGATGGCCCAGCTGGTCATCTGCTCTCACCTGGCACAGAAGCCCGGCCGCGTGGTCTACGTCTCGCCGATGCGCAGCCTCGGCCGGGAGATGCGGGCCGCGCTGCGCGGCCGGCTGCGGCTGATGGAACGCAAGCTGGTCGCCGAGCAGCCGGACTTCCCGCTCGCCGACGGCAGCGGGTCCCTCGTCGGAGACGTAGACGTTGTGACCCCGGAACGGCTCATGCACACGATCCGCAACAACCCAGGTGGAGCGCTGGACGACGTCAGCCTCATCGTCGTCGACGAGGCCCACCACCTCACGCAAGGACGGCGCGGCTTCGTGCTGGAGAGCCTGCTCGCCCTCCTGCGAAACCGCCCCGACATCCGGCTGGTGCTGCTGTCAGCCGCTGTCGGCAACCGGGCTGCCCTGGCTTCGTGGCTGGACCCGACTCGGCCGGCCCAAGAGGTGTACTTCACCGACGACTGGCGCGGCCCCCGGCGTCTGCACGGCCTCATGTACCCGCAGCTGCTCAAGAGCCAGGCCGTGCGCACTCCGCGCAAGCGGAGCAAGAATCACTCGTCCACTACCCGGGCCAGCGTTCCGATAGCCTCCCGGCTCGACGTCCGGCCGACCGCCACCAGCGGCACCTTCGGTCTGACTATCCCCAGCGTCGGCACCAGGGCGTATGCCTCCCCCAGCTCCTGGCAGTGGAACAGCAGCACCAGGCTCGGCGGCGGCACCGCGGACTACGAGGTGTTCGCCGTCGGCGCCGCTGCCCTGACCCGTGCCGGCAGTGTCCTGATGGTCGTCGCCAGCAAAGTACTCGCCAGGAACGCCGCCCACGCCATGGCCGAGCGGTTGGCTGTCCGCCCCGAGGCGGCGGCGCTTACCGAGTTCCTGGCCGAGACCCTCGGTGAGCAGCACCCTCTGGTCAACTGCACCCGCCACGGCGTCGCCTTCCACCACGGTGACCTCCCCGACGACGTCCTCCACGCCGTCGAACAAGGGCTTCGCGACGGGGACCTGCTGGCCATCGCCAGCACCACCACCCTCACCGACGGCGTCAACCTCCCGGTTCGCACCGTCATCATCAATCACACGGTCCAGGGCGATCCAACGCGCGGCAACCAGCGCAGTCTCAGTCCTGCGGAGCTGTTGAACGCCATCGGCCGGGCTGGCCGGGCGGGTCGTGAGAGCGAGGGGTGGGTCATCCTCACCCGCCCCTATCCTCCCCGGCCAGAAGAGTTCGAGACACTCACCCCCGACACCGAACAGCTCACCGTCACGTCCGAACTGCTGAGTGAGGAAGCGCTGTGGGCACTTGCACAGGCTGAGCGGGAGCTGCAGCATTCTCTCGACGCTCTGTTCGGCGTGATGGGGAATGTCGCGGCCGACTTCGCCGCGTTCGTGTGGCTCGTCCTGCAGACCCATGCCGAGACCCTCCACGCACCCGGCGACCGGCTGGACCCGGTGCGATCGCTCCTCGCGATGAAGCAGGCCGACGACGAGACCGTCCCGGCCCGCTGGATGGCCCTTGCGGAGCAGGTCGCTACGGTCTACGACTCCACCGACCCTGGCACCGCACGTCGCTGGGCCAGCACCGGCACTTGCGTCGGATCCGCGCGCTTCCTCGACAGCATCGCTCAGCGCCTCGCGGAGCATCTGGTCGCCCAAGCAGCCCCCGTAGACACTCTGGACGAGATGAGCATCTTCTTCGAGCCGCCCGAATGGCCGCTCGAGCAGACCCTGAGCTTTCTAGCCGAGCAAGATGTCTTCGGGAGCCTTCTGGCGCTGCCCGAGACCCGCGGATGCTGGAAGTTCGATGGCACAGGGGCCTACGCCCCCGACGTGCCGATCAGCGACGCGATCCGGAGCTGGATCTCCGGCACCTCCATCCCGGAACTGGCCCGCATCTGGATGCCCGACAGTGAGCCGGCTGATCCGAAGCCGCTGGAGCAGGCCGTACACAGCATCAGCAAGGCCTTCGAGCACGCGATCAGCTGGACAGCCGGCGCCTTGGTCAACCTCGTCAACAGCCATCCCCTACTGACCCCCACCACGCCCCGCCTGTACGCACACACGGCCTGGCACATCCGGCACGGCGTTGATACCGCGCAGGCGATCACCCTGCTCACCTCCGGCATCACCTCTCGCCGCCTGGCCCAGCAGATCGGCCGCACCGCGGCAGATGCCCGCATCGGCTCCAATGACCTCCGCACCTGGCTCGCCGAACAGGAGATCGATGGCTGGATCACTACGTACAACGCCAACACGTACGAGGTCGAGGACCTCCTCGACTACGTGAGCAAGCCGGCCAACCCGCTCAATGAACTGCTGCGGGGGCGCCCAGTGACCACCCCTCTGACACGAATAGGCTGGGGCGCCGAGAACGGGCCCGTCACCCTGAGCCGCCCAGGCAAAAAGCCGACGCCCATTAAGGTCAGCCGCGACGCTGCCCAGATCGCGACGATCCCCGCCGCCCGGCACCACGCCGTCCTCACCATGATCGATAGCGGTCTCGACCTCACCCACCACCTTGAGGCCGGGCAGCTGGTCACCTCCCTGGCCATGTCCAGCCTGTAATCACCTCCAGCCCAGGGCGGCGAACCCACGGCCCCTCAGACATCGATGTAGGCCACGACGATCATCGTTATCTGGGGTTCGCGGGGTGTGTTGCAGGTCAAGCTCATGTGGCTGTGTGAGGGACGTTAGGCACGGTTCTGTCGGCTGGCCAGCGGCAAGTTGTGTCGCCAGCCGAGTTCACGACCGGGAGCGACCCTGCCGACGCCGTTGCGCCCGGCAGGGTCAACCTCTTCGTCAGGCACCGGTCAGGTGCTTGATTGTCAGATCGATCACCAACGCTGTCACCAGCGCAATGAACTGTCCGACAGGACCTAGCACGCGGCGGGGCTCTTGGTCGGCCTGGTGCCGATCGTCAGAGTTCGAGATGGGCATTCCCTCCGCCTCCTTCCTTCTTCCGTCTGCCATCGGGTATTCGTGGCAGCGGAACGTCCTACAACGGAGTCTTAGATTTCGGGAGTATTCAGGCATCGGTAGGGGGAAGTCGCAGCGCATCGTCATCTGGGAAGGCCGCCTTTGGGGAAGTTCCGCGGTCCCCAGCGGCCCGAGTTTTGGCGAATTTGTCGATGTCCAGCGCGCAGTGAAGCCGACACCTTGTGCGCAGAGCAGTGATGAAGTAGAGGACGCGGACGTCTTCGATCTCGTGGGCGTACTGGCGCAGGGCGCATTGTGTGTCGAGGCCTTGCCTGCGGCGTAGGCGGCCACGGCGGCGGTCAGAGCGACCGGGCTCGCGACAAGGGCGGCGACGGCTTCGGATTCCACGAGCCCCGGTCATGCCGAAGAGGCCCGGTCGCCGTAGGGCCTTTCGTCTGATCGGGTCGAGCTGTCAGAGCAGGCTGGCACAGTTCGGCTGCAGAGCGCCATGGCGGCGCAGTGAGAGAGGTTGAGCGCATGCCTGCTGATCCGGGAGTTGTGGAGACAGTCACGATCGCGTTGGTGACGGCACTGGTTACGACAGTGGGTACGCAGTGGCTGGTGGTGCCGAGGTTGGAGGCCCGCAAGCGCCGCATCCTGGATGTGCATCAGGCCCGGGACCAGTTCCTGGCGGAGATGCGGCGGATTCTGGGGGCGGGCGGTCGACTGCAAAACTTCGAGGCGCCGGCCCCGGACGATCCGGCGTGCTCGCCGGTCATGCGGGAGCGCATTGAGGCGGGGCGCGCCCGCTGGGTCAAACAGCTCGAAGACGCCACCGAGTGGCTGGTGGACAACGTGGAGCTGTACGCGCCCAGCTGGCCGACCGAGTTGCTGCGGGACCTGATCTCCACCTACGTGGCCCAGGCCTGGGCGGTGATGCTCTCCGAGCGTCAGGACACCAGGAAGGCGGAGATTCTGGTGGCGCTCACGACCCCTGTGTGGGAGGTCTTCGGCTCCCGAGGCTGGGAGCGACGCCCTTCAGACATCGCACGGGCGCAGCGGAAGCTGGCGGCGCTCATCGCGGAGATGGCGGCCGAGGCCGATCGGCGGAATGCCCCTTCTCCTGCCGCTGCGTGAGCACGGAGCCACGTCGTCTGAAGCCCCGTCTGAGGTATGGGCGGGGCAGTGACGGCAACCTGCGTCGGAGCGAGTTGGACCTCCTCAGGCTCACCTACTTGGGCGCTAGGTCAGCCGTCCCGGCCATCATCGGGCCCACGCCCGGGTCCTGGGCAAAGCGCGGCAGGCGGCGCTGTCAGCAGAAGTACGGAATGCGGCTCGGGCTGTTCATTCTGTCCGCAGGGAGCGCAGCCGCTCTGCGATGGCGTACGAGTCCAGCTGCAGGGTTCGGATGTCGGCGATCAGGTCACGCCACGCTTCAAACTTCGTGTTGATCTGCTCCCCGTGCATGCCCAGGTAGGCGACGGCGACGCCGAACCCGTACAGCTCGTTGCGAGCAGGTAGCGGACGCAGGAGAACGCACTCTTCCAGCATCACAGCGGCCCGCCAGAAGGGGTCCGGGGTGTGCTGGTCGTGGCGGGGCGGGTCGGTCTTGTGCCGAGCGGCCAGGCCGGCGAACACGGAGTAGTCGTTGACGGCCAGGTCGTCCAGCAGGTCGGCCTGGCGCTCCAGGAACCAGCGGTAGTCGACGTAGTACTCGGCAGGCACAGGTCAGGCCGCCCGCGGAGCGAGCGCGGCCGCCGCGGGTCCGCCGTATTCGGCGTCGAATGCGCTGGCCGTCGCCGTGTCGCCGGTCACCCGGCGAAAGATCTCTGCACCCTCATCGAGCGCGCGCTCACGCCTCTTCTCCGCGGCCACCTGCGCCAGGTAGCCATCCAGCGGAAGACCTTCCGCGTCGGCCAGGGCCTGCAGCGCGTCCAGGGTGGTGTCGTCGATCTCGATGCCAGCCATGCGTCGAGTATGCCGCGCCCATCTGTACCAGGACCACCCACTACAGAAAAGCGGGGGGGCTTGCTGGGCTTAGAAGGGATCCTCGGGGCCCGTCGCGGAGGATTCTTCCGAGCCTGCTTGCGTTGGCCGTGTGGCGATCAGTTGGTTGGTCAGTTCGATCGTGGCGAGGTACCACCAGAAGATCCAGTCGAGGAAGGCGTCGGCGTAGTCGCCATGCTGCCCGGCGTTGCGGTGGCGTAGGTCGTACCGGTTGGCGATCTCGAACAGGGCCCCTTCGTCCTTTCCGAGATGTTCCTTGATCAAGGCGCGGCGTTCCTCCAGGACGCGTGCGAGAGCGACGATGGCCGATCGCTTGTTCTCGATGGACGTGTGGCGTCTGCGGAAGAGTGCGATGGCGTGGTCGACGTCGCCCAGGATGCTGGGGGCACTGTCGTTGAGTGTGCGGTGCACCAGGGCGCTGCGTGCGTCGTCGGTGACAGCGACTAGCCGTCCGAGTTCCTCGCCTTCCGAGGCCAGCTCGTACTCGATGCCGGCTTCGCGTAGCAGCCGGTTGACCTTCCACCGGTACAGGATGCGGGCGGGGCTGTGGTGGAACTCCTGGTGGTGCCATCCGCAGCCGCTGTATGGGTGGTGCCGTCGTGTGCGAGGCCGGCTGACCAGGTCGTGGAAGACCTCGATGAGGCCGTAGAAGGTGTCTTCGTCCCAGTCCTGCCAGGCCAGGGGCCACAGATCGGCGATGCCGAGGCGGTCCTCGATGATCGCGGAAGCATCGGGTAGCTCGTCGCGGTCGTCGACGCAGTACGCTCCGAACGCCTCGGTCAGGTAGCCGTCGTCGGCGAAGGCACTGATGAGGCGGGCGAAGTCCTTACGGGGGCTCCGCTCGGCGCGGGATACTGAAGCGGCCCTCTGGCCCTGCCGCTGGGGCCAGTACGGGCGGGGCGCTGTCGCGTGCTGGAGCTCGGACGCGCGCGCGAGAAGCTCCTTCAGCCAGGCGCTCTGCTCGTCCTTCTGGGTCTTGTGCGCGGTGCCCCATCGGCTGGCTGAGGTGGTCCAAGGATCGTCGGTCAAGTTCGCTGCCGTGGGTATCGCTGCGAAGTCCGCGGCTGCCGTGCCGCCCACCAGGGCTTCGGTCAGTAGCCAGGTGACGCGCTCGTCCCACGAGGGGCCTGCGGCGTGAAGGGCGTGCTCCCCTTCGGCGACGAACAGTGATGTAGGCCAACGCAGCTCGTAGTTGCTCAAGTCCAGACTCACGTCGTCATCATTACCCACCGGGTAGATGCTGCGAGCCTGGTTGTCACAGTGCAGGTGCCTTCGCCTGGCTCCTTTACTGGCGTGGGACGAACGCAACCAGTGCCCCGGCAGTCGCCAGGTAGGGCGTCAGGCAGGAACTGTGTGCCACAGGGAGCTGGCCCCTGGTCGCTGGCCCTCACCGGGCGCCGACGTCCTGGCAGGCCCGCGCTGGGCCGGCTACCGCAGGCCGACCGTGCGCAGCGCCGCCTCGTTGCCCCTATAGGGGTAGTTGTGGCCGTGTTCCAAGCTGCGCTGGATCAGCTGCCCGTTCTCCTTGTCGGCGTGGAAGATCGACCAGCTGCTGCAGGCTTCGCAGATCTCGCAGGTGAGAAACGGGCGGAGCGGGTGCAGATTTTGGTCGCGGTCGGCGAGGTAGAGGCTGCCGGCCTCGATCCGGTCGGCGCCGGTGACGACCATGGTCGCGGTGGGCACGACGGGGTGGTCGCCTGTGAGTCGGCGGTAGCCGAGCGTCTCGCTGGCGCTCAGGCGGTCCCAGTTGACCGAGGTGACGTGCAGCAGGGACCAGTCGGCGAGGAAGCGGGCGCGTTCGAAGAGCAGGGCCAGGTCGGTGAAGGCGTCGGCGAGGGCGCCAGGGGTGGGCAGCGGTTCGTTGGCGCGACCGTGAGCGTGGTTGTTGCGCCGGCCAGCGAGGCGGGTGGCGGCCTGGTCGGCGTCGGACCCCTCGACGAGGAGGGCGGCGAGTTCATGGAAGGGGTGGTCGGCGTTCAGACCGGCAGTGCCGGTGGCGGATGCGGCTTGCTGGAGTATGCGTGTCCAGTCGCCGAATCCGGGGCCGCCCGGCTGAGTGGAGATCTTGTTCTGCAGGCTCTTGAGCGCTTTGAAGGTGATGCCAGTCTCCTGGGCGAGGCCGGCCACGAGCAGTGCGCAGAAGCCGAGTAGGGCCTCGGCGGCATCGAGGACGGCTTTGTAGGCGCGGTCCCGGTCGTCGGTGCTCATACGGGCCTCGACCTCACGCCAGCGCTGCGCCAGTGGGTAGGGGAAGCGCGTGCGGGCTATGTAGCCAGGGTCATCGAGCTGGGCGGCGGCGTCGGCCCGAAGGCGGATCAGCTGGCCGGCGCGGATGATCGAGCGGCGTGCCTCCAGGGGATCCTCGCTCTCCCCGAAGACGTCATCGACGAGATTCTCGGCCTCCTGGTGCCAGCGGGCCATCTGGTCTCCGGCGAAGTCCAGTTCACCGAGCACAGCCGACAGCGCATCATCCCGGCTGGGTACGCGAAGGCCCCGCAGAGCACGGGGCGAGATCCTGAAGACTCCATGCATCGACGTGAACAGTGGCCGAAGTTGAGGGCTGGAGCGCAGGAACGCCATGATCAGTCGGGGATGGCCGGGCTCGATGGGGACAATCGGGCGCAGAACCAGGAGGGCAAAACTTACCGCGGTGCGAATGCGGATCGGTCCGACGAGGCTCAGTCTGGGTCCGCGGGACCCGAAGGCGTTCACCATGAGAATGTCGCCCGCTTGGATGAGGTTCTGAGGTGGGGCCTCGGTCAGCCACTCGCCTTCGTCGAAGTCAGAATCGTCACCGTTCTCGGGATCGACGATGGACGGCGCATGGAGGTCCCTGGGTCGCAGGTAGCGAATGCTATCTGCGGTCCGCTGGGTCGCGCCGACTTCCGCGACCTTGATGGCTCGCGGGACGATCACCTGGTACAGGTCGCTGAGCAGCGGACCGGGCGCCGACGCCTGGCCGCCAGTCAAGGGCATTGCAGGATCCGGCACGAGTCCCCCTCGAATGTGAAGTGCCCAAATTCTAGGCCTGCACGGGCGCCCTGGTATCTCGGTGGCCGTCGTCGCGCGTGCGCCGCTTGCGCCCGGGCTCGGCCAGGGAGGTCGCGGTGTCTCCGGAGCGGCGGGGGGTTGGGGTGCTGAATGCCCTGAAAACAAGCAGGCTCACGGAGTTCGGGTCGTCGAATTTCGTTTCCTCGACCGCGAGAGAATGCAATTGATGCACGCGGTATTGCGATTTCGGGCCCGATTAGGGCCTGCGAAGTGCCTGACCCCTGCCCGGGCCTCCCGCGAGGGTCCGAGGGTGTAGCGGCCGAGGCCGTCGGGGTCTGGTGTGCGGCGGTGCCTCTCAGATGACGATCTCCCCAGGTGATGTGGTCTGTTGGTTGGTACGGCCGCAGGGTTCGGGGTGGAGTCTGATGGTCGTGTCGAGCGGGTCCAGGGGCGGGAGTGCATTTCTTCTCTGACGTCCCCCCGCAAGATCTCCGTTTGGAAAGTTTTCTTGTCATTTTCCTGGTCTGACGTGTAAGTTGTCTCTATGAGTGATGACGTGTGGGTCGATGACGGCGAGCGGGACGAGGGCATCGGCTTCGGGACGGCGCTTCAGGACCTGCTGTGGGCCGAGGCGAAGCGGCGTGAGGGCATCCCCGCGGACGGGCATCCGCACAGCGTGGACGCCCTGCGTCCGAAGTCGCCCGCGGCCCGGCGTCTGCATCTGCGGCACCTGGAGGTCGCCGCCGAGTGCGGTGAGATCGCCGAACGGGTGATGAAGGAGGCTGCGGCACGCTCCGGGCGGGCGGGGGCGAGCTACCCGGAGATGGGGACGGCGGCGAGGATCACGCGGCAGAGCGCGCGAAACCGGTGGCCGCAGGCCGTGGGCACCCGCTGGACCCTGCACACCCTGACCGGGCGCCAGCCCCCGCACGGGAGGGACACCGTGATGACGCGGAGCAGGGAGAAGGCCGTCATCACCGGCTGGGACGCGGTCCGCAAGGGCGACGCCGCCACCGGCGGTGTTCTCGCCGCCGTGGTCAGCGACTCCGAGCACCGGGTGGTGTGGGCCTCCCTCTTCGATCCCGCCGAGTACGACGCCGTCACCATCGACGTCCCCGAGGACCTGGTCGACATCCCCGCCGACAGCGAAGCCCACCAGGCGTGGGCCGACCGGTGGGCCCAGTTCGTGGATGCGGAGATCGAGCGCCGGACCGTGCGCGCATGAGCACCCCCTTACCGACGGAGGCCTCCCCCGTGAGCAAGCCCGTTCTACGTCCTCACCAGCGCGAAGCCCTCGACGCGATCCTGCGCGCCCTGGAGCTGCCGCCCGGCACCCGCCTCCCGGCCCGGGGCCTGCGCACGCAGGTCATCATGGCGACCGGCTCCGGCAAGACCCTCGTCGCCGCCCGGAGCGCGGACGAACTCCAAGCCGGCCGCGTGCTCGTCCTCGTCCCCTCCCTGGATCTGCTCATCCAGACCGAGCAGGCCTGGCGGGACAGCGGCCGCACCGGCCCCGTGCTAGTGCTGTGTCCGCATAGGTTCACCGGGTTGGGGTCAGCGCGCTTGGACGTTCCGTGAATTCCGGTACAGCGGCGCGAACGGCACCTCACCGCACAGCCCCTGGCAGACTCTCCGCGTGATTCAGAAGAAGCTCGACGCGCTCTCGCAGATGATGGACGAGTACAGGGCCATGCCGTTTCCAAACGGGTTCCGCGGCCTGGACATTGAGGACCAGGACATGGTCATGCTCGACGCGGACACCGCCGGCTACGCCTCCCGCGTTCTCAAAGGCCCCCTCCCCGAACCGTCCCGCGGAGGCTTGATCAGGTTGGTGGGGGCGTTCGAGAAGGTTCTTCCAGCAATCAGCGACGAGTACGCGAGCAAGTACTACACGCTTGCACGCCACGTGGCCTCGCTGGCTGCCGAGATCGAAGCCATACGCGACAAGTAGTCCCCTGGCGGGGAATGTTCGCCGGGCTGGCGGTCGTGACGGTTGGATGTGCGGTGACGTCCAATCCGACCGCTGGAGGTGCGGTGGCCGAGCCTGTCCGTGTGCGCAGACTGACCGATCAGGAGGGACAGCTGCTGCAAAAGATCGTGCGCCGGGGCAGCACGAGTTCGGTGCGCTACCGGCGCGCGACGATGCTGCTGGCCTCGGCCGGCGGGAACCGTGTCCCGGTGATCGCCCAGCTGGTGCAGGCCGATGAGGACACCGTCCGGGACGTGATCCACCGGTTCAACGAGATCGGCCTGGGCTGTCTGGACCCTCAGTGGGCGGGAGGCCGTCCCCGCCTGCTCAGCACTGACGACGAGAACTTCGTCATTCAGACGGCCACCACCCGCCCGGCGAAGCTCGGCCAGCCTTTTACCCGCTGGTCACTGCGCAAACTCGCCGCCTACCTGCGCAAAGTCCACGGCCGGACCATTCGCATCGGCCGCGAGGCGTTACGCAGCCTCCTCGCCCGCCGCGGCGTCACCTTCCAGCGCACCAAGACCTGGAAGGAGTCACCCGACCCGGAGCGCGAGGCGAAACTGGACCGGATCGAGGAGGTCCTGGACCGTTTCCCGGACCGGGTCTTCGCTTTCGACGAGTTCGGCCCCCTCGGGATCCGGCCCATCGCAGGCTCGGGCTGGGCCAGCCAGGGACGCCCCGACCGGCTCCCTGCCACCTACCACCGCACCCACGGGGTCCGATATTTCCACGGCTGCTACTCGGTCGGCGACGACCGCCTGTGGGGTGTCAACCGCCGCAGGAAAGGTGCCGTGAACACGCTGGCCGCGCTGAAGTCGATCCGCGCTGCCCGGTCCGACGGAGCACCGATCTACGTGATCATGGACAACTTGTCCGCCCACAAGGGCACTGACATCCGCCGCTGGGCGAAGAAGAACAAGGTCGAGTTGTGCTTCACCCCGACCTACGCCTCCCGGGCGAACCCGATCGAAGCCCACTTCGGACCGCTGAGGCAGTTCACCATCGCCAATTCGAATCACCCGAACCACACCGTTCAGACCCGGGCCCTGCACGCCTACCTGCGGTGGCGCAACGCCAACGCCCGTCACCGCGATGTCCTGGCCGCCGAGCGCAAGGAACGCGCCCGAATCCGCAGCGAGAAGGGCATCCGCTGGGGCGGGCGTCCCGTCGACACTGCGTCCTGAACAACCCGGCGAACCTATGCGGTCAGAGCACTAGGCATCTCCTCACTCCGTGGTGAGGAGGCGTCCTTCCCGAACACCACCGACGCCACCGAGCTCGTCGAGTGGACCCGCAACCTCGACAAGGTGACCGTCTTTGCGACCTACGCCTCCCTTGGTCTCGGCACTCTGGAGCGCGCCCACCAGGCGGGCCTGGCCGGCTGGGACCTGATCGTCGTGGATGAAGCCCACCGCACCTCCGGGCGGATCGGGAAGCCGTGGGCCGTCGTTCACGACAACCAGCGCATCCCGGCCGCCCGGCGCCTCTGCATGACCGCGACCCCCCGGGTATGGCAGCTCGACGAGGACACCCCGGGCCAGCCCGGGGAGCTCGTGGCGAGCATGGAGGACGACCCCGACGGCCCGTTCGGCAGCAGGGCCTACACCCTCACCTTGTCCGACGCGGTGAGCCGGGGAATCTGTGCCCGCTACCAGGTCGTGTGTGTCGACGTCACGGACACCGAGTACCAGGACACCCTGCGCCCGGGCAGTGAGGCCACTACCGAGGAGGTGCGCGGGGCGAGGATCGCCGCCCTGCAGACCGCCCTGGTCAAGGCCTCGGCAGAGGAAGGCTTCAAGCACACCCTGACCTTCCACCACCTGGTCAAGGAAGCCGAAGCCTTCATCAGCGGCCTGCCCGACGTCGCCGCCCGCCTCCACAAGGACGACCCGGAGCTCTACCCGAACACCATCTGGGCCGAGTGGCTGTCCGGGGAGCACACCCCGCTCCAGCGTGCCCGGGTCCTGGACGAGTTCGCCACCGGCATCGCCGGCGACGGCACCGTCGTGGAGAAGAGCTACCTCGGCTCAGTGAAAGTCCTCGGGGAAGGCGTCGACACCCGCGACTGCGACAGCGTGTACTTCGCCGACGTCCGCGGATCCATGCCCGACCTCGTCCAGGCCGTCGGCCGCGCCCTGCGCATGAAGCCCGGCGAGGACAAGACCGCCTCCCTCGTCGTCCCCATCCTCCTCAAGCCCGGCGAGAGCGCCGCGAGCATGCTCACCAGCAAGGCCTACGGAGACCTCGCCAAACTCCTCGAAGCCCTCCGCGCCCACGACGCCCGCATCGTGGAAACCCTTGGCCAGACCCCCTCCCTCACCCGTACTGAGCCCCCCAGCGATTCGGACATGGACGACGTCGAGACCGAACAGGGGGAGGGCGATGAGGCGCAGGGGCCGAGTGCCGGGGCACGGGAGCTGCTGAAGTTCAGCGCCCCCCGGGATCCCGCGGTGCTGGCAGCGTTCATCAAGCTGCGGATCCTGGACCCCGAACACGAGCACTGGCGTCGCGGGATCGAAGCCTCCGTCCTCTACACCGGCCAGCACGGCGACCTGCGCGTGCCCTTCACCTTCCGCGTCCCCGACTCCTCGCAGGACCACGACCTCGACGGCGGGCAGGGCTCTGTCGGTGAGATGGGGTGGCCGGCGTCGCTGGCCGGGTTCCCGCTCGGGCAGTGGATCGCCGACGCCCGCCGCCAGTACGCCCGCGGCACCATGTCGGACGACCGCATCGACCAGCTCGAGAAGCTCGGCATGATCTGGTCCACCGTCGACATCGCCTGGGAAGAAGGCCCGTCCGCCGCCCGCGCCTGGGCGCACCTGCACGGCCACCTCCTCGCACCCCTGGACGCCACCTACGAAGGAGCGAAGGTCGGCATCTTCCTGAAGAACGCCCGCGCCGCAGCCCGCCGCGCCCACGACAACCAACACCGCGAAGCCGAAGGACTCCCCGCTGACACCACAGGCTGGGCCCTGTCCGAGGAACGGCGCGAGCAGCTGGAGGAAATCGACGCATCCTGGTGCCCGGCCTGGCCCGTCACCTGGCAGCGCACCTTCCACCTCACCCGCCTCCACCTCGAAGCCGGCGAACCCCTCCCCACCCAGCCCGGGCAGGCCCTGGCCCAGGGCGAGGACCTCGGCCGCTGGGTCCAGGCCGTCCGCACCGGGTGGGACAAGCTCACTGGGGCACAACAGTGGATGTGTGATCAGGTTCTGGGCATCGAGCCGGCCGAGGAAGCTGAGAAGCCGAAGCCCTCGATGAGCCAGGCCCAGAAGTGGGCCATCCACCTCACCGCTGCCAAGCAGTTCTTCGATAGGGAAGGCCACCTCAAGGTCCCCCGCAAGCACATCGAGACCATCAGCTTGCCCGACACCGATGATGCCCAGGCAGAGGAGCGTGCCCTCAAGCTTGGCGCGTGGATCGCGAACCAGCGCTCTCGGGCGACGGCGCTGACCCCTGGCCGGGTGGAGCAGCTGTCCGCCATCGGGATGCGGTGGACGTGACCATCGCTTCCCCGTGGCCGCTACCCTGTCGCCCGGCTGCTGGGCCGGATCGCCGGACGTGCACCTTCCCTCGTGGGCACACCGGCTTGAAAGATCCGCTGATCCAGGCCTTCATCGCCGCGAGGGAAGCTGCACCACGGCCGTGGGTGGAGGGCACACAGGGTTCCGTGACAGCAATGCTCACCAGGACTGCTCACCAGGAAATTCCCCTGCGTCCCGACATTGGGCAGCATGCAATGTTCCCGAACATCCGTGAATCACGGAACTTGAATCCGTGACGTGCATTACGGTGAGGATTACGCCGCCAGCGCACTGCGTAGTGCGTTAGGTAGTGGGTACGTGGCGGAGCCGGCTGTACACCCAGACTCCGCCTCGCACCGCTGGTTACGGACGCCGGGTTAGCTGGAGAGCCACATCGCCAGGTTGATTGTCATGTCGAGCATGGCGAGAAAGACGGCCCAGCCACCCGGTGGTTCGTAGCGAAGCACAGCTACTCCTCTTTCAGGCCCCTACGGCGAGCAGCCGGGCGGGCCTGGTCCTCCCGACCGCGGTGCGGGAGCACGGAGTAGCGGGCAGCCACGAACGACCCGCGAATCACCGACTCTAGATGGCTCGTCAGCGCGCCGGGCGATTTTTCTGCTTTTCACGCTTTCGGTGATCTCGACGTGGAGAGCGGCTCTCGGAGCCGGGTCGAGATGAGGCACCGAACCCGTCGAGAATGTGCGCTCAGGCAGGGGCGGGGAAGTTCTGCCGATCGACCTCGGCCTCGATCTGCTGGATGCGCGCCGCCAGCTGCCGTTCCGCGCGCCTCATGCGTCCCGGGCTGCGCTGCCACCCTCGCGAACCGAAGACCTCCCACACGGGCGTGGTGAGCCACTCCAGAAGTTCGGCCTTTCGGTTGTCCTCACGCTCGGAGATGACTACCGCCCGGACTTAGGGAACGTAGGTGCCGACGACGCCACGCAGGAAGCCGGTGGGCCAGCTGACTGCGTACGTCTCCATGTTGTCGACCATCCACTCGGTCGCCACGTCAAGCTGCTTCACCCAGCGTGCCCGCTCCGCTTCTACGCGCTCACGCATGACGGGCGTCCATGCCCCATCGTCCGCGGCCGGCGCCTCGAAGTTCCGCAGCCGGGCGCCCGCTGACAGGATCCGCAGCATCGCGGCCAGGAACTGGTCCCGGGCCAGGTGCGCCTCCAGGATGCGGCGCTTACGGGCCTCCAGTCGCGGCATCACCAGCCACCCAGTGGCCACCGCCGTGACCAGTGCTGTCGCCAACGCAATGAGGATCGTTTCCGCCACCCCAGGCCCCTCGGACATACGCACAACCCCTTTTAAAGCGCCGCCGTGGCGCCAGCGGCCGAAGTCTGCCAGCCATCTCTGACACCTCGGACCGATCCAGAGAAACGCCTCCGGTCGGCCGAGTGATTTAGGCATGATCGAACTTGTGGAATCTGAAGTTGTCGCCGCACTCATCGCCAGCCCGGTCGCCCTCACCGCCGCTCTGGCCGCCTACGGCGCGGGCAAGGCACAAGGGCACAGCACCTTTGAGTCCGTACGGCGTACTTTCCAGCGGGAGTCCCACACGCATCTGCTCGCCACGGCGTACACGGTCAAGCGGGTTGCAGTCGAGGTCTTTCGGCCCTGGCACGATCCCTCCGAACCCGAGCTGGCGCCGCAGATTCAGGAAGCAAGGCATCGACGTCTCTCGCAGCGTTGCACCCGGTCACGGAAGCAGTGGCAGTCGTAACCATGGACGGCCCTTCACACATCGCGCGACTGGCTGAGGCCATTCTGAGACGCGCGGGAGTTCTCGAAATGCGCGCAGGCTTCCACCTGGCGCGCAGACCCGACCCGCAGCTCTCCGGGAGCCAGGGAGACTTTGGGCGCCTGACGAGCGCCATGGATACCGTGGGTGGACCCTCGCCAGAGTGCACCAACCCCTTCAACCACCGCGAGGAGACCGAACGACCGTGAGCGTCCACCCCTTGCCCCTGGCGATGGCCAGTCAGCAGACCGTCGAAGAGCGGCTCATCCAGTTCGTCAGCGCCCGCATCCAGGAGCTTGGCCCCGACTTCGGTTCCGCCCGCAGCCTCGCGGCCTGGACCACGGCACTCCTGGTCTCCTACACCGAGATCCTTCCCAACCTGAAGGGTCAGGGCCCGGAGTATGCGACCGGGGTAGCGGACGGCCTCGGGCAGGCGCTGCGCCACATCGCCAGCGGCTGGCAGGACCACCCCAACTTCGAGACAGAGTTCGCCGTGCAGACGCCGGCCAAAGCCGAGGACTGGACCCGATGAGCGACCAAAACGAACCGCAGCATCCCGAGGAGCCCGAGAGCGACGCGGAGCAACCTCCAGCGTCGGCGACCGTGCCCGCCCAGAGCGGGAAGAAGGCCGAGCGCCCGTCCCCGCGGCCGGACGTGTCCTACACCCCCGTGTCCAACGGCATGGACTACCTGGTGAGCGTCTTCCAGCACCTGACCGAGGGCGCTACGCCGCCCGGAGCCCGCGACCTCAAGTACACGGTGCTCCACCTCCAGGCGGCCACCGAGGTACTGCTTAAGGCCCGCCTTTCGCATGAGCACTTCAGCCTCATCTTCCAGAACCCGGCCGAGGCTACCCACGAGACCTGGGAGAGCGGCAAGTTCAAGAGCTGCGGCACTCTGGACGCCTTCGATCGGCTGCGCGGTATCGCTCGCCTGGCCCTCGACGTGGACGACCGCAAGCGCATTAAGGAACTCGGGGAGAGCCGCAACGCTCTCCAGCACTACGGCCTGACCCAGAACGCGTATGCCTTCGAGTCCCGCGCGGTGAAGGTGCTCGACTTTCTGCTCACGTTCATCAACCGGCACCTCATCCCAGGGCTCGACGAGGTAGAGGCTCGGGATGTCGAGCAGACGATGCAGGCTTTCCGGTTGAAGCTCAAGAGCATTGAGACGCTGGTCAAGCAGCGCATGAACAATCTCCGGGACGCCTTGGCCCGGGTCGCCGACGTGACGGTGCAGTGCCCCGACTGTGAGCAGTGGGCCCTCGTCACCGGGAACGGAGAACATGGCCTGACCTGCCTGTTCTGCGACCAGGATTGGAGTGAACCGGATTTCACAGCCCTCACCTACGCCTGGATGATCCTGGGGGTAGACGATGAGTCAGTCGTCCAGGAGGGGGGCGACCCGCCGGTGGTCGAATGCCCTGAGTGCAGTGACCGCGCGTTGGTTCCGGACACGGTGACCGCAGCGAGCAAACCGGGAATGTCGCCCTTGTGCTTCTCGTGCGGCACCGTCTTCAGGAATCTGATCAACTGTGAAGGCGGGTGTGGGACGGTTCTCGACGTAGTCCCTGATGGCGAGTCGATCCCCATGTGCCGCAACTGCATCGACATCCGATACGCCGCCTTCTGAACTCGTACCCCGCCACCTGATCTACCCGAAAGGCAGTGCCACGAGTACGGGATGCAGCCCGAAAGGCCACAGGCCAGAGCCGCCGAGCGCCCCCGCCACCGGGCCGCCTGCGCGAACTCACCCAGGACGGGAACTTCGCGTACCACGCCGCCATCGCCCACTTCATGGGCAGCATCCCCACACCCGCCAAGGTCGCCTCACCGACCCGATGGATCGACGGCGAGCAGACCGCTCGCGCCCGCTGGCGCTCCCTGGTCGACTCACGGCGTGTCCTGCGCGCACAGGGCTGACGCGGAATCGGGGATAACCATGGACCTTCAGGGAATCGGCGCAATGGGTGCCGTGCTTGTTGCAGCGGTTTCGGTCCCCGCGACCGTGCTCGTGGGCAGATGGCAGACGCGAGCCGCGCTGCGCAGCGCCGACGCCACGAGCCAGGCCGGGCTTTCGCAGGCTCATGCCACCTACCGGGCGGCCCTTGACCAAGCCACCGCCCAGACCTCCGCGGCCCACGACCAATGGCGCCGTGGAATCCGCCGGGACGCCTGGGCAGCCTTCCTTCTCGCCGTCGAAGACGCCGTAAGCTCCGCAACCGAAGCCCGGACCCGGGCAGACGAAGACCTGCATGCGCTGCGCCGGGCTGTGAAGACGGCACTGGTGATCATTGAGCTCGAAGGACCGCCACTCGTCGTCGAAGCCGCAAAGCTGCTGCGCCGTACCTCCAGCGACTACCTGGACCTCATCGAGGGCGACCTCGAGGCATCCCGTGCCTGGCACTCTCTGGAATCAGCCACCACCGAGGAGCAAGCAGATCAAGGCGACTGGGGGCCCACCCCGCTCCACGACGCGCAAGTTGCACTTTCAACCCTGTCCACCCTGATGCACACCGTCAGAGCCACGGCTGGTGGTCTACAGCCCGTTCTCTTCGGCTTCGACCCCAACGAAGAAGCCGACACCGCATACAGGCGGATCGAGCGAGCACATACCGACGCGGTTCAAGCGCTCGCGGTCTGCCCAGCCGTTTCCGCCGGGCAGGCCCGTACTTTGCTGCATGACGCTGCGCATGCCGGGCGATACGAAATGCACCTGCAGCAAGCGGACTACCTCGCCTTCATCGACCAAGCCCGCACCGCGTTCCTGGAGACAGCGCAGGCGCATCTCGACACCGCGGAGCCAGCCACCGTGATCTCACCGGAACGATAGGCGGCAGCAGTCAGTGCCTGTTTTCGATCCCCGGTTTTGAGTAGCTTTGGGTCCTAGGCTGGCTGGGTGTCCAAGGGCGCTGGGGAGGCCGGAATCGAAAACAGGCACTCAGTCACGCGCGAGGGCGCTCGCTTTCGCGCCGTACGCGGGGAGCGGCGGCCTCGTACCGATGGTGCAGCGCCCCGAGCGGCCACAGCACCTGCTGGACGAGGGCTCGGCTGCCAATCATGCTGTGCAGATGTTCAAACGTGGATGGCGAGCGTGGCAGGACCGGCAGACACAGAACCGGATAGTGGCGGCCCGGATGAACGCGTTCTACGACTCGCTTTCGAAACAGGAGAGGACGTCTGTCCAGGGCGTCGCTATCAAGTACGGCCGAGAAGTCGACTACCTGCGTCTACTGCGCGCAAAGAACGCCTCGGCCGCCCCGTACTACGTCGGGCTGTCCTCAGAGATGGGGGGCTTCACCCATGTCACCAAGCGGGCTGTCCTGGTCGCGGACACCGTGCTGTTGTCCGAGCACGGCACCGGAGCCGTGCACCAGCTCGGCTTCCACTCAAGCCAAAACCGTGAAGTCGACCCATCAGGAACAGGTGTTTCCTTCAACACTGGTCTGATCAGCCGCTACGGGATGGTGACCAAGGACATTGGAGAGTTAGGCCAGTGGCTTCTGAACGCTGAGCCTCTGCTCCGCAGCGGGCTGGTTTGGTATTGCCCGGTCAAAGTATCCGGGGGGTCTGTCAGCAGATCGGACATCGACTCGGAGCCTCCGGAGATTGATCCACTCCCTTCCTTCAGCGACCGGTCCATCGACTTCGTGGTGGAGCACGGCCGGGCCGTGGATCTGTCGAGGGTCAAGCCCATTGCCAGCCGGGTGGTCCGGCCGATCCTGGAAATCGATCTGCCCTTCATCAACGGGCTCAGCCTTAACGACTTCGCGCAGGTGACCAGCGAGGAGTTCAACTCCTACACCCAGTACCGTGACTTCATGCGCTCTCGGCTCCTCGAACTCGACGACGCGCTGGAAGCCGTCGACTCACAGCTCGCCCTGGAACGAATCGCGCTCGCCATCCGTGACGAGTTGAGCGCCGCTACTGCTGAGATACACAAGGCGACCCGGTCCCGGGCCCTGATCCGGTCCGGTGCTGTGCTGGGTTCGACGAGCGCCGTCCTTGCCGCAGTCCGCCCCGATGCCCTCCAAGGTGCGCTTGCCACCAGCGCGACGATCGCAGCTGGCGCAACCGGCCTGTGGCCGACCATCCAGGCATTTGCTGATATCAAACCCAAACGCGCACACGGCAAGTGGTACTACGTATGGATCCTGCAGAAGAAGGCCGCACGCTGAGCATGCTGTCACTGTCACTTCTCTTGACCGGGAGCGGGCACCATCTACAGCTACGTGCTCCAGATGGAGGGTGGTCGCCTCGCACTCGACGAGGCGACCAGTGCGACCGAACTGCCGCGGTCTCCAAAGTCCAAGGGCTGATCACCGCCGTTTGCGGCTGGTGACAGAGTTCCTACCGGCACCCCTTCTCGCGCTCGCGTCACTCCAGCCTCAGCAGTTCCGTTCGGGGAACGGTCACAGTGACCGTTCCCCGAACGCTTTCCGGAAGCTCCCCTTTCGGATAGTTGCCCTTTGACCTGCTGGCACGGGGTTCAGAAACAGGCACTCAACTTGTTCTTTATCTACCAAGATCTTCCGGGCTTGCCGATGGCCTTGAGGGTCTCGGGTCGTTTGACGGTTTTGCCGACGTCGTAGCGGGGTGCCGGGTGTTTGTTCTTGGCGCCGGGTGGCCGGCCGGGTCCGGTGCCTCGGGGTTTGGGAACACGGGCCGGGCAGGCGAGGTGAGCGCGGATCGCAATTCCTAATTGGCAGCCGAGTCGTCGTGAGGCGTCGGGTGGCCAATCCGGGGAAGCCACAAGCGGCAGAAGCGTGAAAGCCACACCCGACACCTCTGGGCGGGTCAACCATACGAAGGGCTCACCACGTCCCGCAGAACAACGTAGGGAAGCGTGACGCCTCCGCAAACGCTTCCCTCCGAACAGCATCAGGCAGCAGACTCACCTCACGGCCTTCGTCGTGGTCACGTGCACCTTGGTCGGAGCACATGATCAGACGAAGGCCGCCCCCATGTCCGGTGATTCTCCATGTGAGCGACGCAGTTCGAGGCGCCCTTCGAGGGGGCCCGGACCTCGAGCGAGTCCCTACCAACCCATGTTCTTGGCCACCTCGGCCTGGGCTGCGGCGATCTCTTCACCGGTGGACTCGATGATGTCCACCTCCTCCAGGCGTGCCAGCAGGTCTGCGAGAGCCTGCTTCTGAGCCGGGTGCGTGATCGGCACGGTGTTCAGGTCGGTGCTCATCAGCCAGTCGAACAGCACGATCGCGTCAGCACGCCACAGACGGAGATCGACGGTTGGTGTAGACCCCCAGGGGAACCCAGTCTCCATGGGAGCATCTTGCCAGGTCAGCGCGCTGTGGCGCGTCACAGATCAACGGTCACGCGGCTGCCCGCCCAACCTTCGGCGTCGAGGTCAGAAGAAAAAGAACAAGCTCAGCCCTCGTCGGATTACCCGAGTACCCCAAGATCGGTATCGGGCCGGCAGTGGTCGCATGCTCGGACCCCGTCGGAGAGAAGGGCGCGGGCCTGGTCCCGGTCGATGCTCCGGCGCCGCGGTCCCGCAGCGTGGCAGTGACCGGAGTGCACCTCGATCGGAGGCCGGCCCTGGCCGATGCCCAGCTCGACAATCCAGTCCGGTGGCGGCGGCCGCCGCTCTTCGCCCTGCCGCCGCTCGGCCTCCCGCTGCTCGACTGCAGCGATGGCGTCGTCGATCCGCCCGAGCCACATGGCGTGCCACAGCCGCAGCGTATGCAGGCGCGGCAGGTCCGAAGGGAGATCGTACATATGTTCTACTTTACGTCGCGTCCGCGAACCACAGCAGCGGGCGTACCTTTCGGGAACCGGTGAGGAGGGGCCACATGACCGGCGCTGACCTGCTGCGATCCCTCGCCGTCGATCCGTCGGCATTGGATCCTGCCCCGCCGTGGACTCCGTGCGGGAGCGCCGGCATCGAGCGGCTCGAAGGCCGCTATCCGTGTGTGCGCTGCGGCCAGACAGCGACGGTGGCCGGTGTCGTCGACGCCCCGGGCCATGGCCGCCGCTGGATGGACACGTGCATGCCCTGCCTCATCGCCACCGCCCCGCGCGGCGGTCCCAGTGCACCGCTGGCTGACACGCTGGCTGTGCTGCGGGAGGCGGCCCATGAAGCAGGTGCCACCGTGAACATCGTCGCGACGGGGGCATAGGCAGTCGTGGATCGCTACTGCCTGACCCTGACGATCGGGGCTCGGATCATCGCACGCGGCTGGTGGCCTGACGTGGCGACGGCCGACCGGAAGTTCGCGTCCTGGATCAACGAGCGAAGCAGCACCGACGGCGCCCACATCATCCTTACCGATGAAACCGACGAGCGACACGTACTGAATGCGTGGCCGCGGCAGGACTGACGCGAGCACCCGATAGCGCGCTTCGGCCCCTGCCCGGATCCGGGCAGGGGCCGAAGTCTCCTGCGGGGGCCGATAGGTATTTGCTGCGGGGTGTGCAGGTCAGAGCCGCAACACGCCTGCGTTGCAACCCGATGTTGCACCCTCGTGTTGCACGCCTCTTTCGCGTGACGAACCCGCTCGGCAGGCATGGCGATGCTGCAGAACCAGGTCCGGCTGCCAGGTTGAACACGTCCGTCCGGCCCACAAGGATGAGTGGAGATCCGCCGTGCCCGTCGCGTTCCGCATCAGGTGCTGCCTGTGCCGCAAGAACATCCCGCTCGCCGGGGACGTCATCGCCCTCGATGGCGAGTGGCAGCGCCGCCACCCGAACATGCACGGCACCCTCGCCTGTGAACGGTGCATCAGCGACTACGGCTGGAACTGCTGCACACGGACCGAGGGAGGCTTCGTCGACGGGCACGTCGCCGCACCCGAGGGGCAAATTGACATCGACGCCTGGTGCCATCACCTGAACCGCGGCACCCACCGGGCCCTGGTGACGCTCCACCCCCGCTCCGGCCTGCTCCAGGGAGCGGAGCCGTACCTGCGCTCCCTCGCCGCCCGCAGGGGGACCAACCCCGAGATCGCCGCCATGCTGCGCACGGTGATCCAGGAATGGGAGGAGCAGCACAGCCACCCCGGCACCCGGCAGGCGGCCACCGCCTGAATCCGGCTTCTCCCCCGCCGCACGCTGGCTGATCATCTCGCTGACACGGACTCAATTCCCGTGGCAGGGTGCGGTGATCGGATCACCGGACGGCAGGGGGCCCCGTGGAAGCACGGATGTGGAACGGACTGGTCGGCGTCGCGAAGGAGACGTACACCGCCTCGCTGGGCGAGGGGGCCGTGCCAAGCCCGCTGATGATGCCGCTGGTGCGCGGCGAGCTGGTCGGGCTGATCTGGGTCCGTCCGCTCAAGGTCGGCCAGGACGCGCTCGCCGGGATCGCGGAGCTCGCGAACATCGCCGCGGCGGCCGGCGCGGACGAGGTCGTCCTCGCCTGGGAGACCCACGACGTCGCCACCGCCTGCGATCTGCCCATCGTCGGCCCGGCGCCGTGCCTGAACATGGTGCTCGCCACCCCGGCCGGGCACGTCCTGCACCAGTTCCCCTACAGCGAGCAGCTCCTGTCCCGCAGTCCCGAGGGCGGTCGCCCCCGACTGGAGGCCGGCCCCCGCGCCGCAGCCCGGCGGCGAACTGGTGCCGCCGATCCAGGCCGCGGTGAACTTCTCCTTCACCCCGATCGAGCTGGACCACCCCGACCCGTTCGGCGTCACCGTCGTGCTGATGGAAGAGGACGGCTACCGCATCAGCCTGACCGAAGCATTCGCCCGCTGACCCCGTGGCCCGCGACTTCAACGACGACGCGCCCCGCCGCATCCAGGACGCGGACGACCTGATCAACGCCCGCAAGCGGGACGAAGCCGAACGGATTCGCGCCCGCCAGCAGGACGAAGCTGAACGGATCTACGTGGTGACCACCAACCTCGTCATCGACGCCCAGGAGCAGCTCGCCCGGCGCCGGCTCCTGGACCGCATCTGGCGCGCAGGGGCGGCCATCAGCTGGCTGTCCTTACTCGCCGCCGTCATCGGCACGGGCATCGCCTGGGGAACCACAGGCGACCCGGCGCGGTTCGTCGTGGGTCACCTGATCTGCGGCGGCCTACTCCTCATGTCCCTGCTGACGCTGGCCGGCGTCTACTTCGCCGGGCGGAACGTCTCCAGCCGCCAGCGCCTCGAGGCGCACCTCGCCTCACAGCAGGAGTCACTGTGGCAGCAGAAGGCCAAGAACAACCCGGACGTGGACGACCGACGCAAGCTCTACCGCGAGGAAGTCACAGCCGGGGTCGAGCAGTACCAGGCCGACAGCCGTAAGTACCGGCGCATCCACAACGGCCTGCAGACCCTCATCATGATCGGCTCAGCGTCCACGACCACGATCGCGGCCCTGGACACCGGCAAGGAGCTGACCTGGCAGAGCGTCACCCTGACCGCCATCAGCTTCGCCATCACGGTGGCCGCGATGTTCACCGGCTACTACAAGTTCCGAGAGCGCAGCTTCTTCCTCCAGCAGACCGCCGACGCCATCGAGGAGGAAGTGAACGCCGTCCGGCTCGGCATCGGCCACTACAGCGAGTACGGGCCCGGCCGGGAGGACGAGGCGCTGAAGAAGTTCACCCAGCGCGTCGAGGACCACCGCAACGAACAGCGCCGCCGCCAACAGCAGCTGGACCAGCCCGCCGACCAGGCCACGCCCACCAGCCAGCCGCCCGCCGCCTGACGCAAGCTCGCATTGCCCCGTCCGCTACGAGTCTGATGACGGGCTCAGCCCGACGGTGTCTCCCCGTTCAGCACCCGATGTCAGAGGGTCTCTTTACGCTTGAAAGATTGGGCTGCCGTTTCCGCCCCAGGGCATTCGTCTCGTCAGGTGACCTGGAGCAGGAGCGGCTGCGTGGGGCAGCTGGCGAAAGGGCTGGCGATGGACTTTGACATCCGGAAGATTCAGACGGCAGTACAAGGGGGCCCAGAATCGGATGAGCCTTTGATCTGCCCCACGGATCCAGACGAACTGGACGCGTTCCTCCTTGAACACCCCGACAAGTCGTTCTGGTGCGGTGAGCTGTTGGGAGGATGCGGTGGGAAGCTGACGACCAGGCGGTTCGGCACTCGGCTCCGGGTCTGTCATTTCGCGCATCTACCGGGCCAGGGCGGGCTGCGGCCGCAGTGCGGATACCGGGACCGCGGCCTCAGCAGCGCGGACCACCTGTATGTGAAGACCGCCACCCTGGGCTGGCTACGCGATCAGGGCCATACCCCGCGCTACCACTTCATCGATCGGGACGACGTTCCGATCGGGTCTCTCGTGGACGTCTATCTCAACGACCGCAAACTGCGCTTCCACATGAATGCTCAGGTGCCGCCCGACTGGGACGCTCCTGACGCCGGCGAGCCCATCCTCGGGCCTGGTGTGCGGATCCCTGCCGATCTGCTGGAACAGAGGCGGTACGTCAACCGTGTGAAGTTCACGACCGACGGCCATCGGCGCATCTTGGTCCTGGGAACCGAGGTCTTCGGCGAGAGCACCGAATGGGACATCGCTCTCGAAGACTGTGAGATCACCGAGGACGGCCGGCTCAAGACTCCGGTGGTCGAGCGCATCTGGAACACCGAGAGCCGCAAACCTGCGCCGGCCCCTGCCCCAGCTGCCGCACCATTGGCCCAGCCCACGGCTCCACCGGACACGGGCACGCACCCCGCGGGGGTACAGATCGGCGACCTGGTCCACAACATCACTGCTGCGGTCCGCCGCAAGGACGTTCCCCGTGTACGGGAATTGTGCAAGGAAGCCGACCAGGAGATGAGCCGGTGCGAGGGCCCGGCACTCCGTCACCTGGAGACGGCAGCCGAGAACGCCCGTCTCTGGCTGGAGGCCCGAGACCATGAGCACAGGGCCCTGTTCACCCGCCTGGAGCAGGCCGTGGCTGACGGAAAAGGGTGGCACGCGCGAACTCTGCTCGATCAGGCGAAGAAGCTGGTCACCCATGTAGAACCGCTGACCGGTCACGACGAAAAAACGGTGGCAGCAGCATGGAAACTCCTTGCCCGGCCGCCGGTCCGGCCGGCTCCAACGCCAGTAGTGACACCCTTCGCACCGCAGACGGTAGACAGCCGGGAACAGGAGCAGCGCCGGACACGGCGCCTCGCCCATACGAAGGCCAGAAGCCTGATCGGCCGTCTGCGGGCCAAGGGCCTGCCCGCGCAGGAAAGGCGGGAGCTCCTTACCGAGCTCATACCGGTGGCCGAAGCCGCTGGCGACTGGCTTTCCACCCGAGACCGCCGGGACGTACAGAACTGGCTGAAGCAAGCCGAGAAGCAGGCGCCCGTTCCTGAGCTGCACGAGGCCCGCAAGCCTCCGAGCAAGGCTGTGGCTTCGGCTGCTCAAGCTGTTCGGGGAGCATTGAAGAAGGCTGCTCGGGAACAGAGGACGACGACGTGGAAGCAGCTGGAGCAGCAGCTTGGCTCAGCCCTTCCCCACATGAGCATCGCCGACCGCATACACGTTCTGATCCTCGTGGACGAGGCGACTCCGCCCGACCACGCGCTGCTGGCCTCACTGGTCGTCGCGACCGATCCCCAGATCAGGGAGCACTACCGGGAGATCGCAGCAGCCCAGAACCTGGAAGCGCCGGAGAATCGGGACGAGCTCCGCGACGTAATCGACGCTGACGTCCAGCAGGTGTTCAGCACCTGGTCTCGCTAGAGCCGAACCCCCTGCCGGGACTGTCCCTGTCCCACCAGCCCTGCCTCGGCCGCGCATGGATTCACACGGTCCGAGGCAGGGGCTTCGGCTCCACCGCGCGCTGTCCTGTGGTCCTCACTCCCGCTTGCTTGGCTGCCAGCTTCTGCAGGGCCTAGGCACGGGCGGCATCGCTGGAGCGTCAGCTGCTGACCCGTGGTCTTGGCTTGGAGTTCAGCCACCGCCTGGCAGCCTTCGAACGGTTCCTCCAGCTCGCGAGCCAGCTCCCGGATCTGGCGCTCGAACGCACCCTGGATCGCAGGGCGACCACCGTCGCCTTCCGGCTGGCTTGATGCGCCTCGAGGGCACGCCGGTAGCCTCGCACGTCGTCTCCCTGGTCTTCGCCGGGCCGTTGGGCGCGGCCAGGTGAACGGGCCTGCCGGCAGCGCCAGCCGGACCGGGTGCGGCGCCGGGCGGCAGGGTCCGAAGGGAGCGCGCAACGGCACGGCCGCAGCCGCGTTGGCGGCCATGACCCCGGGTCTGCTCCAGCCGGGCCTGGGCCGCCCTGCTGGTCGTCCAGCCGGGCACCGGCTCATCGGGGGGAAGCTCGGTGTGGGCTCACGCACCGGACGCTACCCAGAGACCGGCGGCATCACGGCCGGAACGGATCTCTGTGTTGGCCAGAAGGCGTCGTTCTGGACCGAGTTGATGCGATTCCCGCGCAGAGCAGGAGCCACTCGGGCAGCATACGCAGCGAACACGTGTGATTACATACTGCGATTCAGAGGGGGGCCGATGGCTCGGGACAACAACCCGGACTTCGCCACAACGCTGGTGATGCTGCACACCGCTGTCACGAACACGGGCAACGAGCTGCGGGACGCGCTCGACAAGGGCGTGGAGAAGCTGCAGGCGAGTGGGCAGGCAGCGCAGCGGGAGACGGCCCAGTCCGTGGTCGATGAACTCGGCCGGATGCGCACCAACCTCCGCGAGGCGAGGGACCGGCTGTCCGCCGGCGGGGACATGCTGAACTCGGAGGTCAGCCGAGCGGTCACCGAGCTGCGGGCTGAGATGCGCGATGTGCGGGCGGCGGTCGACAATATGACCCCGCCCGCTCCGGCGCCGGTCGCCTCGGAAGCGCACGCGCCCTCCTACGGGCCCGCCGCCCGCGACGTGCCGGCCCCGGGGCTCTCCACGTTCTACGGCACCGCCCCGGAAGCGGCCCCGGTGGCCACCACCACGCAGCACGATGAGCTCCCGCCGGAATCCGACCGGCCCGCGGTTCCGGCGCAGCGCGGCGGTACCGACAGCGAACTGCCGGGCGACGCTGTACTGCCCTTCGACCTCATCCAGCAGGCCGTCCGCGACGCCCTCGCCGCAGAACTCGCCCCGATCGGTGCTCTCCTGGCAGAGAGCAAGGACCGCGGAACCGAGGATGCCTCCGCGGTACGGGACCAGCTGCGCGAAGCGGTCCAGGAAGTGCGCGAGCAGCTGCAGGAGGCCCGGCGTGAGGCTCTCCTCGAGCTCGCCGCCCTCCGGGAAGAGGCCGTCGGTCTGCGCGCCGGGCTGGAGCAGCTGCGGTCCCAGTCGGACGGCCATGAGCCCGCAGCCGGCGAGGTGAGCAAGGAGCACAGTGAACTGCTCCAGCAGGCCGCCAGGGTCTCCTCCGTCGATCTGCTGTGCCACCGCGACGTCTGGGAGTTCATCACCGCTCAGGCCGGACGCCATCAGCACTTCCGGGTGCCGCCGCAGGTCACCGCCGAAGGTGACGAGCGGGTCCGGGCCGCCGTGTCCGGGCGCTCCCTGATCGCCCTGCTGATCAGCCTGCACGCCGTCAGGCACACCGCCCGGGACGGCGACGGCGACCAGGAGCTGGCCGCCACCCTGTACAAGAGGATCCAGGACCGCCTGGCCGGCCTGGCCGCAGACGGTCAGCCGGTCACCATCACCCTGGACGACCGCTCCTCCCCCACCAGCGATGACGCCTCCGCCGACGGCGCCCCCAGCAGCACCGAGGAGCAGGTTGCCGGCCCTCCGGCAACTGACGACGACGAGGGCAACGATCAGCAGAGGCCCCACGACGGCACCTCGCCCTCCTGAGTAGCTGCCCCTGGGCGGTCACCCGCCCGGGGGCGAACGCCTGGATGCCCCTCAGCCCGCAGCGCGCCGTTCGTCGTCCAGGTAGGCCATGGCGTAACCGCGCTCGTCCGGGTGGCGGGCGAGGCGCGCCATCGACCACGCGGTCCTCGCGTCGATCCCTTCTCCGAAATCGGCGGCCAGGCGCCGCGCCTGCCACGTCGTGCGCGGGGCGAACACCCACCGTACGAGCGGGAAGCGGACACGGCCGGTGCCGGCTGTCGTCCGGCCTTCCCCGGGACGGGAGTCCTCGGAGGCGAGATCGGGAAGGTTCGGGTCAGGCACGATGTCGAGTCTGGTGACGGCCATGGCCGCCGCGGTGGTAATCGGGCTAGAGATCACCGAAACGGGCGGCGCCCCATCGCCGGGTTGACGCCCGAGAGTCACAGAGACAAAAACTGAGGGCCCCACCAGCTGGTGGAGCCCTCAAAGTCTGAACCCTGGGGGTATGGCCTGCCCTCGTTAGAGGGCTACCAGGGACGATTCCAGGGTCTTCGTTGCCTAGTGTACCTACGATGACCCCACCATGCACAGCACGCCACCCACCCTCATCGAGCCGCCTGACGACAAGGCCGTCATCGAGCTGATCACCCCCGACAGGCTGAACCCCTACCTGGGCGTGTGCGCCGGTGATGCCGGCGCCGCGCTCGCGCTGTACCGGTGGAACAGTGATCTCGCCGCTGCGTTCTTCGAGCCGCTGGGACATTTGGAGATCATGCTGCGCAATGCGCTGGACGCCCGGCTCGTGGCCCGCCAGCAGCGCCGGGGACGCACCACCGAGTGGTACGTCGACAGGCAGCTCCCCCTCAGCGGCAAGGCCCGCAACGACATCACCCAGGCCCAAGAGCGTGCGGGGCGGGGCGGCGGGGCCGTCCCGCGCGGAAAGGTCATCGCGGAGCTGTCCTTCGGATTCTGGCGCTTCCTGCTGGCCCGCCAGTACAAGACCAACCTCTGGCCCGACCTCGCGGGCGCCTTCCCCCACGCCCCCAACCGTGCCCTGACCACGGTAGAAGACCCGGTCAAGCGACTACACAAGTTCCGCAACCGCATCGCCCACCACGAGGGCATCTGGCACCTGCCGCTCGAAGCCCGCCGGGACGACATCCAGACCGTGCTCGGCTTCATAGCGCCCGCCGCTGCGGCCTGGGTCGCTGACGCCTCGCGTATCGACGATGTCCTTGCCCGCCGCCCCTGACACGCTCGACCGTCATCCCGTCCGCTCCAGGCGCTGCGCCACAGCCACTTCCCGACCGGCCTCCTTGGCACGGGCCCGGCGCAGCGCGGCAGCCTCGATCGCCGCGACTGGCGGCGACGCTGAACGCGGACCTGGTCAATCAGGGCCGGCGCATGATCCGGGGCAGAAGGCGGCTTGGGGAACGCGCGGCGGCCGAGCTCGCGCATCGCCCGGTTCTGCCGCTCCCCTGCCTGAACGATGCCCGGGCCCCCTGGACGGCACTGCGGCCTCGCGGTGCGCTTCGAGGGCGCGACGGTAGCCGTCCGGCGGAAGCCGCCGCTGCACCGGTGTGGCGGGCGGCCGGCTACGGGTCCGGTTCGACGGCCATTGTGGCGGGGCCGGGCTGCTTCAGATCTTCCTCGCCGCCTGAGCGTTCACCGCGGCCGGCGCGGTGCGGGCGGCGGGTCGCCGCACTCCCGGGCCATGGCCTCGGCCCTGGCGCGTAGGTCCTCGGCGCGGTCCTCGGCGTCCTGGGCCAGGTAGCGGGAGGACTCGTCACCAACGGCGTCGACGAGCCGGTGCAGCAGCGCGGCCCGGCGCTCCAGATAGTCCAGCCGACTGTCGGACGTGGAGCTGGGGCCGCTGTAATGCTCGGCGTCGCCCAGCAGCCCCACCAGCTCCGCAACCAGCAGCCGGTCCGAGCCCAGCCCCACGGTCATCACGAAGGCTTCCCGGCGAGCGCTGCCAGGCGCTCCATCTCGTCCACGCCGTCGTTGCAGCACTTCCCGCACACCAGCCGCCGGCGCCCCGGCTGCTCGGGCAGCCGGACGTCGAACGGCGCACGGTCCTCGGCCTTGTCGCGCAGATCGTAGTCGCACTCCGCGCAGACCAGCCGGGCGGCGCGGGCCTGCTTCTTCGACCAGGCGGGCCACTCTGCCGACAGCCGCAGGATGGCGATGGCCATGCCGTCGGCCCGGGGCTGGAACACCGTGAAATCCCAGTGCGGGGCGTCGTCGGGGACGTCGGCGATCACCTGCTCCAGCGACGGCATCCACGGCACCAGGTGGCCCAGGTTCTCGCGCAGGACGCGGACTTCCTCGCCCTCGCGCATGGCCTTGCTGTAGGAAGTGGCGAGCGGGAAGCGGAAGGCGGTCACGACGGTGTGCGGGACCTGGAGCAGGTCCAGATCGCTGCTGAGGTCGGCGGCGGTGGCTTTCCACTCGCCACAGTTGATCTCCCGCCACATCGCCAGCCCATCCGCGTTCAGCCTCCCGGACGCGTTGATCGTGCCGACGATCCGCCGCTGCGCGGCCCGGACCTCCGGGGCGACCGCTACCGTCATCTCCCACTCCCTGCTCTCATCAGCACCCTGTTCACAGCGCCGTCCGTGCTGGTCAACGAGCAAGTCCCCGGAAAGACCCGGTGGCGGCCGGGGCAGGCCCTGCGCATCCTGGAAGAGGAGGCGATCGGCATGGGAAAGAACAGCGGCAAAGGCACCGGTGGTCGGCGGATATCCATGACGCCGCAGGCGGCCTCGCGTGTGCAGTCCTCCGGCGCGAAGAACCCTGGCAGTCGGACCGCGCAGACCGGTTTTCCTGCCCGCGCGCAGTCCGCAGCGGCGAAGGGCTCGCCCGCCGCCGGGAAGTGATCCCCACACCGCGAACCGTCGGTGGCCACGACCAGGACCATGATCCTGGGGCGACGCTCCGCCCGGGGCCGGCCGCTCAGCAACAAGGTATCGCTCTGCCCGCAGCACGCAGGATTCACGCCGTACGGTCCAGCCGACCGGGCGCGGCCGCCGCCGGGGTGATGGTGGTCAGCCCGGCGCGTTCGGCGGCGAGGCGTTGAAGGGCCCGTGCCCGGGACGCATCGCTGGGGCGTGCCCGCTGCTGGGCGGCTTTGGCGCGGAGTTCCTCGAGGGCCTGGCGGCCGTTGGCGAAGTGCTCCTCGGGTTCCCGGAGCCGTTCGCGGAGCTGCCGTTCGGCCGCCGCCTGGACCTCGGGGTTGGTGTGCTGCTGTGTGGTGTTCCAGGTGGCGCGGTGGGCGGTGAGGGCCTCACGGTAGCCCTTTGGCGGAGTCCGCCGCTGCACCGGGGCGACGGGCGCGGTCGGCTGCGGGGCCGCTTCGGCGGCCGTCGTGGCGAGGCCGGCCTTCACGGCTGCGGGCGCGAGGACGTGCAGGGCGCGGACGTTCGCACCGGACACCCGCTCGTTGGCCTCCGCGACCAGCTTCGGCGCGCTCCAGCGCAGCTGCGTGCCACAGGCCGGGGCGTCGGGGACGACGTCCAGGCGGCCGATGGCCACATCGAACCCCACAGCTCGAACACGGCCGGAGAGCTTGGGTACGACCGCCGCGAGGATGGCGTCGAAGTCGGCGAGGATGCTTCCGCCGGCGGCCGGGGCGGCCATACCGCGCTCTGTCATCATCCGGTTGATTGCGCTGCCCAGTCCGAGTGGCTCGCGTCCGTCGCGCCGTACGACGGTGGTGGTGCGCCGCTTCGGCTTCTCACGGTGGGGCTCGGCGTCCGGGCCGGCCGCGCCTACGAGCTCGCGTGCACTGGGCTCCCGGCCGACCTGGCGTGCGCCGTGCTGAACAACGCGGCGGAGCAGCTCGTCGTCGACGACGTGGACCCGGCCGACGGGATGCCCCTCGAAGAGGTCCTGATCGGCTTCACCGTCCGTCTGCGCCCCGTGGACGATCCCAGCGCCCTGACGGTCATCCGCACCACGCTGGGCGTACAGCCGCCCGTGTGGCAGGTCCTGTGGCCTGACGCGTGGGGGCTCTTCCCCGGCAAGGACGGGCACCTCGACCTGCCGCCGCAGCCGTTTCTCTGATGAGTTCGGGTCCGGTCCCTGTCGGATCATGTCCACAGGCAGCAAAGGGGTGTAGGGCGGTCCACCCAGGCGCCGCCCGTGGTGGAGAGGCAACACCCCATGACTCAGCTGACCGTCCGCACGTACGTGGTGAGCAACCCCAGCGTGCTGTTCGACCCTGCCCGCGTGATCCGCTTCCGCAGCTCCGCCCCGGCGGGTTCCGTCGTCCAGGGCAAGGTCGACGGCCGCACTGTCCGCGTGCTGCTCACCGACGACACGCTGTACGGCGGCTGGTTCGGTGCCGTGCTGGTCGTCAAGTACCTGTAGCCGAGTCCCCCTGCGGCCCCGTCTCCGGCCGGCGGGGCTGCGCCCGGGGTAGTTTCCCTTGCCCCGCCTCGTCGGCCTTCCTGACCGGCTGTGAGCCGCTTCGGCGCGCCGCCCGCAAGCCGGGCTGCGGCCACTCGTACGTGCACGTCGTGATCTCCGTGGTGCCGTGCAGTTCCACCTCGACCTGATAGCGGACCGTGCCGTCCGTCCAGTTCTGCCGGGCCACGACCGTCGCGTGCCTCCACCGTCCGGCGGACCACACCTGCAGCGCCGGACGGTCGCCCCGCGGCCAGACCCACACCTCCGGCCAGGGCCCATCCTCCGGCCGCCACGGGCGGGCCTGATCGGGTTCGGGAATCGTGCTCATCCTCCCGAGGGTAGGCGGCCCGCCCCGGGCGCCCGTCCGGGTGCCCGCGACACAAAGCCGTTGGCGCCTCCACGATCCGCGGCCTCATCTCTCCCTCGGAAGGCCACGCTGTGAAGATCAACCTGATGCACCGCGACCGCGAATCCCGCCTGCTCGGCTGCTTCGTCGTCTTCTGCATCGTGTTCGCCCTGCTGGTCCTGGTCGCCGTCGACGACGACGAGGGCGGTCACAGCTCCGGGCGTTGCGCCCCGGCGGTCGCGGGGACCGTGGACCCGGTGACGTGCCTGCCGTACGGCAGCTCCGGCAGCAAGACGGTCCCGGGTACCAACGATTCCCGGAGCAGCGTCCAGAAGCCGAAGCAGAACGCCCCCGCCGCGAAGGCCCCGGTCGCGCCGAAGGCCCCGGCTGCGCCGCCGCGCATCTCCATCAGGAAGTGACCCTGCTCGGCCCGGCCGGGAGCGCGCGACACAAGGCGCCCGGGTCGGGCATGGTCCGCCGGTCCCACACTCGTACGGAAGGCTCTCCCGTGTCTGACACCACCACTTCGCCCGCCGCCTGCAAGGCTCTGTGCACGACCCCGGGCAAGGCCGGCTGCGGCCTCGCCCCCGCTGCGCCCGGCTCATGACGCCCCTGCTCGCCGTCGCCGCGGTCTTCTCGATACTGAACTGCGGGCTCAGTCTCGGCTTGCTCCTCGGCGACGATCCGGCCGGCGGGAAGCCGAACCCTGTCCCCTCGTCGTCCGCCTCGGCCGACCCGACCCCTGAGCCGACTCAGCCGCCTTCGACCAACGGCGGCACTGGCGACGACGGCGGAACCACCGACGGCGGCACCGGCGACGACGGCGAAACGTCCTCCGGCACGACCGAGGGCTCCACGGCAGGGAACACCGCCGGGGCCAGCGCGGGCAACACCGGCGGTCTCTGGGCCGGAGGTACCAGCGGCTGACGCCCGACCCCACCGATACGCGCCCCGGCCGGAGCCCCCTTTCGGCCGGGGCGCAGCCGTATCCGGCACCGGTGGCTGCCCGCTGCTCCCGTGGCAGTGATCGACGTCTCAGCCCCTGACCTGCATGTTCGCCAGGACGTAAAGGCTTCCCGGTCGGCATGGTGCGCCCTCGCCCAGGTCGAGCCCCGCGGCCGCTTCCCAGCGGTCCCTCGACCCGGGCAGTGGGAGAGCGCATGCAGCCACACGTCACTCAGGCACTCGACAGCTGGTACGGGGCGTGGAAGCTCCACGAACAGACAGCCCAAGGTGCCTTCACCGCGGCGTTCCCGGCCCTTGATACCGCCGACCCCCGATGCCGTTGCTACGGGCCGACCCTGCGCTGGGTGACGCCCGGCGAAGGACGGGGGAAGGTCTGCCTCGACGACCACGGGCGCGCCACGATCGAGTTCGAGAACGTCCCCAAGGCGGCCGTCGGCGCCGCGATGACGGAGTCCTGGGGGGCCGACTGGTTCGACGAGGGGCCCGGCGGGTTCGCCGCCGCCGAGCCCGGTCACTACACGTACGACGACGAGTCGACGTACACGGAGTACGAGTTCGAGGTGCGCCCGGACGACACCGTGACGTTCTCGATCAGCTACGTGAAGGTCGACGACATCGTGGCGATGCTCGACGCCCTCGAGCGAGCCCTCTCCGAGCTGCGCGCGACGTGACGCGGCGAGGTGACGCGGCGATAGCCGCAGCATCGCATCACGTCACCTCGCTGGCCCCCCGTTCAGGTACCGGCGGGCCTCCCGCAGAAGTTCGTCTTCCGCTTCGCTGAAGTCCACGATTGCCTGTTGCCTCGCGGCCGTCACGTTTTGCTCTCTCCAGTTGAACAACGGTGGTGTCCGCGATCCTTCGACGTTCGTGCGGGAGCCGCCAAGGCGGTTGGCGGCCTTCCAGAGGCGCACAGCAACTTTCGCCAGGGGTTCCGGCCCCTCCAACAGCACCATTTCGTAGGCGGGCTCGAGGGCCTTCTGGGCGTCATACATGGCGTTCAGTGCAGCTTGCTGGCTGGCGTCCAGTGCAGCCCGCCGACCGGCATCCAGCGTCGACTCTGGTCTGCGGACGACGACGCGCAGGCTGGTCATTGCCGTATCAGCCACTTCCCAGGCCTCAGCGAAGGCGCGCGCCTTGCGGTGTAGGTCGGCGTACGCCTCACGTTGGGCTGTCCGGCGAACAGCGTCCACCGGCCCGTGGTACGCCCCACGGCCTTGTGCGCGGCCAGCCGCCCACGCCGCAGTGGCGGTGATGACGACCGTCGGTGTGGCTATGAGCGCCGCAATGACTTCGGACTCCATGAACGCGAAGTTTGCCAGGCCGTGACGCAAGCAGGGGCTGTTCTTACGGTCCCGCCCATGCTCCCTACTGCCGTACCGCCCCGCACGCAGATCGCCGCTCTTGCCGGCCGGGCCCGGAACCTCGTCGACTCCGGCCTCTGCAGCCGGGACATCGGGCGTCCCCGACTGGCTCGTCCGCCTCGACGAGCTCGAGCACCTGACCGCGGTCCCGGAGTGCGCGACGTAAGGCTCCCCGGTACCGCATGGTCCCGGCTCGCTCCCGCCGTCCCCCGCGGCCGCCACCCTGGGCGGCCCGACGCGCGAGGGCAGGACGGACGTACTCGTGGCGGCAACAGACCTGGCCCCGGCCGGGCAGGAAGCCCTGATACCCGTGGAGGCGCTGACAGGCCCTGAGCCGGTCGTCCACTGCGCCGAAGCCCTCGAGTTCCTGCGCACCCTCCCCGACGCGTCGGTCGCCGCGGTGGTGACCGACCCTCCGTACGAGCTGGGGTTCCTCGGGAAGGCGTGGGACGCCTCCGGTTCGCGTACAGCGTCGAGCTCTGGGCGGAGTGCCTGCGCGTCCTCAAGCCGGGCGGGTACCTCGCGGCGTTCGGCGCGACCCGCACCTATCACGCATGGCCGTGGCCGTGGAGGACGCCGGATTCGAGATCCGCGACTCACTGCACTGGATGTACGGCACCGGGTTCCCCAAGGGCCAGGACGTCGGGAAGCTCATCGACAGACGCCGCGACGACCGCCCCGCCCGCCGCCGGTTCACCACCCTGTTCGCCGAGCTCCGCGACGCCGCCGGGTGGACGAACCCGCGGATCGACGCCCTGTTCGGCTACAACGGCATGGCGCAGCACTGGACGACACAGCGCAAGACCGCGGCGGTGCCCACCGTGGAGCAGTGGCAGCAGTTGAAGGCCGAGATGGGATTCGAGACCCCGGCCGGCCTGGACGACCTGGTGCACGAGCTCAACGGGCGGAAGAACGCCCCCGGGGAGGCATGGGAGAACCGGGAGGTCATCGGGAAGGCGCGGCGGGCCCGGGGCGGGTCCGGGGTGTTTCCGCAGCTCCAGTCCGACACGTTCGACGTCACCGCCCCGGCGACCGCGGAGGCCGCCCGCTGGGACGGGTGGAACACGGCGCTCAAGCCCGCCCACGAGCCGATCGTCCTGGCCCGGAAGCCGCTCGAGGACACGGTCGCCTCCAACCTCCTGGCGCACGGCACGGGGGCGATGAACACCGCGGCGTTTAGAACTCCGCCGCACGATCCGGAAGGGCGGTGGCCGACGAACGTCGTGCTGTCGCACGCGGCGGCCGTCGTCGAGAACGGGTGGATCGTCGACGGCTGCACGGACGGCTGCGCGCCGGAGTGCCCGGTCGCCGAGCTGGACCGCCAGTCCGGGCTGCTCACCTCCGGGGCGAACCCGCGGCGCCGCAGCGCCGACAAGTTCCGTGACGTCTACGGCGACTTCAAGGGGCAGGCCGCGTGCAAGCCGGTTCGGGGTGCGGACTCCGGCGGTGCGTCCCGCTTCTACCCGGCGTTCCGCTACCAGGCCAAGGCCCCGACGAAGGAACGCCCGCGGCTGGTCGACGGGACCGTGCATCCCACCGTGAAGCCGGTCGCGCTGATGCGGTGGCTGGTCCGGCTCCTCACCCCGGCCGGCGGCCTGGTCCTGGACCCGTTCGCCGGGTCGGGCACCACCTTGGAGGCCGCGCGTCTCGAGGGCTTCCCGGCCGTCGGCGTCGAGGAGAAGGCCGAGTACGCCGAGCTGTGCAGACTGCGGCTGCGCCGCGATGACCGCAGGGGCTCCCGATGATGAAGGGCTCCGGGCGGGCCCTGGTCATCACTTCGTTGGGCCGCTCCCGCCCCGTGAATCGTGCTTCGCCTGGGTCCTTCGGTTGATCCAGGCGACGACCACGCTTCCGGTCGCCGTGATGGCGGCAGCAACGATGATTTCCACGGGCTCTCCCTGAGATTCGGTATCCGGCGCGGCTTTCGCGCTATGGGCAGCAGAATGCAGGGCGCGCCAGGAGCGCGGAAAGGCCGAGATTTGGACATCAGTGCAGGTCAGAACGCTTTTTAGTGTGAGGCGAGTCCTGTTTCCAGTGCGGAGCGAAACCCATTTTCGAGACGGCTTCGGAACCCTTTTCGGTGAACGGCGCAGGTCCGCGCAACTACACCCCTGCAACCACGCCTCCGCGTGAATCACACCGGCCACTTCGGCCGAAAAGCGATGCTGGCCCGACGGCGGCACGGGTGGGCGGAGAGCTCCAGGAGACGTAAGGCCTGGCCGTCACTCACTGTCCCGGTCTTGCCCCGGGCGCGCCCGATCAGGTCCGCGACTCAGCGGCCCGGCGCCCGGGGCAGACGAGGAGACCAGTGCTGTGGCACGACGACGGACCGGCCCCACCGATGTGGTGCGCGCCATCGTGTTCGACCGGGACGGCGGCGCCTGCGTGCGCTGCGCTACCGGGGAGGACCTGACGATCCACCACCGGGTGAACCGGGGCATGGGCGGGGCGCGTGAGCCGTGGATCAACCAGGCTCACAACCTGCTGCTGGCGTGCACCATCTGCAATTCGTGGTTCGAGGACAACCCGAGGGAGTCGTACGATGCCGGGTGGAAGGTGCGCCGGCCGAACCTGCCGGGCGAGGTCGAGGTGCGATACCCGGACGGCAGCTTCTTCGTGCTCACCCCCGACGGTGTGCGCAGGATGGCCGGGGCGGGTGCGCGATGAAGCGGCAGACCGGCCCGTCCCGGGCGGAACGGGCCTGGGACTGGGCCCTGCGGCTGCTAGGAACGGATGCGGCCTGGCACCTGTTCGGGCCGACCGAAGCCGCGGTGTACTTCGAGGTGCTCCTGCTCGTGTCGGTTCGGCGGCCGCACTTCGTCGACGTCGGCCGGTTCACCGCCGGCGTGTTCCTCGTGAGCCGCAGGAACTACCCGCCCGCCTTCGCGGTCGGCTTCACCCGGTACGGGCCGGAGGCCAAGGCGAAGCGGAGCGGACTGCAGGTCATCGTCGGGAAGGTGTCGCTGATGGTCTGCGCGATCGCCCCACACGACGAGTGGGCGGACTTCCAGCGGCGGAAGGCCGAGCGCCAGGCGAGGAAGCAGGGCGGCGCCCAGTGAGCCCGTGGGTCACACCGATTCCGGGTCGGTGGTCCGGCGAACTGGCCGGAGCGCTGGGAAGACAGCTTCGGCCGGGATGAGTCCGACGATCGGTACGAGGAGATCAGCCCGTACGAGTTGCGCGAGCGGTAGAGCCCGCGCCGGGCCCGGTAGGACTCAGCCCCAGGGATGGTCCTCCAGACTGCCCAGAAGCCGCTGAATCGACACAACGTCCTTCCGGATCGCGTCCGTCCACGGCGTCACATCCTTGCGGTGCTCGACGATGGGGTCCATCCACTCGTCGTCAGGCATGAGCGTGTCCAGACGCATGGAGTCGTTCCGGTTCTCGCGCCACTCGGCGCTGGCTCCACCGTCTCCCCACGCCATGAGCCACGGTCTTCCCCCGGCCACTTCACCGCAATGGCTTGCTCGTACCGATGGATACGGATCTTCGGGTGCCGGCTTTCCGGCTGCTCTTCTGCCACGATGCCCCATCATGCCGTTCCTACAGGCCGCTGTGCTGGCATGCGGTGAAGCCGCCAGACGACCCCCGGGACGCTGGTACGGTCCCCGCATGGATCTCGCCCCCTCTCAGACCCTGACAGGGCTTCTGACGGCCGCCGAGCAGGACAGGGTGCAGCGAGCTGCGGCAGCCGCGGGACAGAGTGTCGACGAGTTCATCCGAGTGGCGGTCCTGGACGCCGCCGCAGACCCCTTCCGTGATGCTCTCGAGCAGGCGGTCATCACCGTGGCCGACCGGATTCAGCACGACTACGCAACTCCGTGAGCGCCGAACGGCGCCACCGACTGGCCGAACCCGCCCTGAGCTACGTCGAGTTCTGCGACCGCATCGCATCATCCTGGCACTCCACCCGGCAGGGAGACTTCGCCTGGACCGCCTACCAGGCCGAACGCCGACGCCGCGGGGAGACCGAGCAAGATCGCACGCGGCGTACAGCCCCTTCCGCCACGGCAAGCCCTGAACCAGGGCGCACACTCCCCGTTTGCCGCAGTACGCCCCGGCAGACCCCTCCCAGCCCGTCACGACCCGAAGGTCAAGGCCATGAGAACGCCCCCGGTGCCCGCACTTTCCGCGCCCTCCTGGCCGTACTGCGGGTACGGCGCCGACCCTGCCACCGATCCCGTCGGCTGCCCCGGCATTCACGTTCCCGGCCGCACTGTATGCCTGGCGCATCTGACGGACACCGACCGTGACGCTTACCTCGCCACCCTGGCCCCCGGTTCAAACGTCGATCATCGAGGAACCCCCTTCACCGAGCATCTCCTTCAGACCCTTCTCACACCCCTCCACGACCCCGCCACCGGGGCACCCCACTTCGGTACCGCCAGTTTCGGAGGGGCACAGTTCTCCGGCGACGCCAGGTTCAGTCAGGCGCGGTTCTCCGGCGACGCCAGGTTCGAAGAGGCGCAGTTCTCCGACCATGCCTGGTTCACAGTGGCAAAGTTCTCCGGGAAAGCCCAGTTCGGCGGGGCGCAGTTCTCCGCCAAGGCAGTTTACGGCGGGGCACAGTTCTCGGGCGAGGCCCGATTCGAGGGGGCACAGTTCTCCGACGCCGCCTGGTTCCACGAAACGCTCTTCTCCGGCGGCGCCCGGTTCGACCTGGCGCAGTTCTCCGACGCCGCCTGGTTCCACAACTCGCAGTTCCCTAAGGGCGCCCATTTCGACCGGGTGCATTTCTCCGGCGACGCCTGGTTCGACGGAGCGCGGTTCTCGGGCGATGCCCGATTTCGGCAAGCGCGCTTTGCGGGGCTGGCACAGTTTGGCCCAGTAGTGTGTGCGAAGACGGTAGATTTGTCCGGAGCTGTGTTCGATGTTCCGGTGACACTGGAGATCGCGGCGGATGAGGTGCGCTGTCAGAGGACTCGGTGGGAGTCGACGGCGACCCTGCGCCTGCGCTACGCCAACGCAGACTTCACTCACGCGGTGCTGTCTTTCCCCGTGGCGGTCACCTCCCACCCTGTCCCTTTCACTGCCATTAGTTTGAGACTGGACGAGGGCCTGCTGGCCGGGCCCGGCAGCGCGGTGCGAGTGGTCTCGGTGCGCGGGGTGGACGCGGCGCACCTGGTCCTAACCGACACCGACCTGAGCGACTGCCTGTTCTCCGGTGCCTTCCACCTCGACCAGCTCCGCCTGGAAGGCCGCTGCACCTTCGCCCCCACCCCCACCGGCCTGCACCGCCACCGCTCCATATGGCCCTGCCGGTGGACCCGCCGACGCACATTGGCCGAGGAACACCACTGGCGCGCGCAGACCGCTGGACAACCCGCCCCGGCCTTCGGCCAGGTGCCCCCACCGCGTGACTGGCGTACCGGGCCGTACCATCCCGACCTCGATCTCACCCCTGATCCGGACGACGTGGCCCCGCTCTACCGGCAACTGCGCAAGGCCTTCGAGGACGGCAAGAACGAGCCCGGTGCGGCGGACTTCTACTACGGCGAGATGGAGATGCGCCGCCACGACCGCACCGGCACCCCGCCCGGCGAGCGCGGCCTGCTGTGGGGATACTGGCTGGTCTCCGGCTACGGCCTACGTGCTTCCCGTGCCCTGGGCTGCCTGCTGGCGGCCATGGCGGCCACCGTGGTGCTCATCATGGGCCTCGGGTTGCCTGACTCCTCACCGAAGCAAATCGCCACCGGCACCGTGCCGACCGGAGGCGGGCGGGTGACACTGGCCGTGGACAAGCAGGACCCACAACTCACGCTGCCCGTCGGCGACCGGTTCACCCAGGAGCGCTTCGACAAGGCCCTGCAAGTGGTCCTGAAATCCGTGGTGTTCCGTTCCAGCGGCCAGGACCTCACCACTTGGGGCACCTACACCGAGATGGTCAGCCGCTTCACCGAGCCCGTCCTGCTTGCGCTGGCCATCCTCGCCATGCGCAGCCGCATCAAGCGCTGACAGAGGAAGGACACCACCATGCAGACGCCCACCGAGCTCGAGATCGCCCTCCTTCCGCGAGGGCGGTGACCCGGAGAAGGTCCGGGTCTACGTCAGCGACGTTCAGTCCGCCATGATCGACCTCGACCCAGCAGAGCGCGAGACGGTGCTTCAGGGCGCCCTGGACGGCATCCAGAGCGCTCTCCCGGAGGGTCTGGACACCCAGGCTGTCATGACGCGCACGGAGCTCGTCGAGCTCGTCTGATACCTGCGACACCACGAAGGGCCCCAGTGCGCACCGGGGCCCTTCCGTCTACTTCACCGGGTGTTCGTCGAGCCAGTCCGACAAGTCATGGGCGGAGCCGAGGACATCGGGCCGGTTGGTGCCGGCAGCTGTTCCCTGATCCTCACCGACCGCGATGCCCTTTTCCATCGTGTTGGTCAGTGCATACGCCTCGGTCCAGAACTCCGCCCCCACGGACTTCTCGGCGTTCATCGCCTTCCGCAGAGTGCGGGCCGGCCCCATAACTGCCTGCATCTGCTCCCAGCACGTCCCGGGCTCCTGCTCGAGGCACCCGCCGTCCAAGTCGAACTTCGTCACCGCGTCCTGGAACGCGGTCGTTGCATCTGCCAGGTTCGGCGCCTTTGCCTTCACGGCGGCCGCCGCCGGCTTCGCATCGGCCGAACTATCCGAACTGCAGCCGCTTACGACCGCCACGCTTACTAGGGCCAGCACACCGGCCCACTTCCCCCACACGTGTCTCCCCATAACGCGGGATCATTGCATGGTCCACCCACACGAACACGACAAGGGCCCAGCCGACTGGCTAGGGCCCTTCCCGGCAACGCCCCTGACTACGACTTCTTGCCCTCCTCACGGCTGCTGAGCAGCGCACCCAGCGCTCTGGTGGCCACCGCGACGCACAGCGCGCACGCGCCCGCGGCGATCAGGGTGGCCACGATGCTGGCGAAGATCATGAAGCCGATGCCCGCGGCGGCGAAGCCCATAGCCATGTAGCGAACCCACGGGTCCGACTGCTTCACGGTGATGTTCTGCACGGTCGCCGGACCGTGCCCATGGCCGCACTGGCACGCGGGCGCACCGTGGTACTGCTCGGCCGGCAGATGGGGCGCCATCTGCTCGTACGGATAGACATCCGTGGGGATCACAGGCTGGCGGGGCATGTGGAGCTCTCCTCGCTGGTGGTGCGGACTTCGGGAGCGGGCGTATGTGCGGCCGCGGTGACGACGTAGACGACGGCGCGGTCGCGCTTGTCGGACTCCTGCACCCACCCCTGGCCAACCCACTGGGACAGCCACGGGCCGATGGACGTGTGGTGGTTGCAGATGCCGCGTCGGACCGCTTCCGGCTTCGTTAGGCCCTCCGGTCCGGCCTTCTCCAGGGCCTGCCACAGCGGCAGTCGGTTCTCGGGGATACGGGACCCGTCGGGGAAGGTGGGCACCGCGCGTAGGAGCGGCCGGCCGCCCCCACCGCCTGGCGGAGGGGGCGGCGGCTCGGGATCGTCCTCCGGCTCCGGGTGCGGCCGGACGGGCTCGGCGGGCACGGTGTCCTCGTACCGGGCGTGCTTCGTGGAGACGACGACTATGTTGTGGTCCGTCACGTAGAAACAGCGACCCTCACGGGGCTTCTCGTACGCCTTGACGAGACCATGACCTTGCCGGGCAGGTCGAGCCAGTCCAGACGCCAGCCCCGCCCGTACGCGCCCCGGCCGAAGATCATGTTGATCGGTTCGGTCTCGAACACGGGCAGACCGATGCGGGTGCTGTACTGCTGCCGGGCGTCGGTGCCCTTCCCGCCGAACGCCTGCTCGCTGGGGGACTGCTTGCTGGTGGCGCCGTTCTTCTTCGCCGCCTCCCGGGCCGCGAGCAGGGCTTGGCGCGCGAGGTCGACGCCGCTCAGCTCCGGCTCGGTGGTCATGCGATCACCGCCCCGGACGTGTCGGCGTCCAGCTGGCGGGCGGCGAGCTCGGGCAGCCGGTCCGTCCACGGCGCGGCGGCGGGCTGCTCGGCACGGGCGGTGGCCTGCTCGTGCAGCTGCTTCAGCCGGGTCGCGAGCAGGTACTCGGCAGCGCGCTCCCGGGCGGTGTCGGCGGCCTTCGTCGCAGCGGCGACGGCGTCCGCACCGTTCGGGTTGTGCCGGAACCAGCGCCGCCCCTGCTCGGTCTTGTAGGCCCGCCGGGCTTCCGCATCAGCTTCTTCGGTCCGGCCCAGCCGGTTCAGGGCGCTGTGGCGGAACTCCGGCAGAGCCTCCTGAACCGTCTGAAGCGCACCGTAGGCGAGGACGGAAGCCACGCCGGCGGGGTCCTCGTCATGCACGGCGAGGTCCATGGCGCCCAGGTAGCGGGCGTGAACGGCTGCAACCTCGCGCTCCAGCGCCGCGCGCACATCGGCGGTGACGGCGGCGACGTCGGCCTGGTCGGCAAGGTCGGCCGACCAGGTGGCCGAGACTATTCCGGCCTCCACGATCAGGGCCTCGGTCCGACGCTGGTAGCCGCACGCCTCGCACAGCCCACCGGCCTGCTGCTGCCCGCAGTCCTCGCACGCCAGCGTCTGACGGACCGTCTCAGCGGCAGCCGCAGCCGCAGCCGCGCGCTCGCGCTCCGCCCGCTCCTGACCAGCCGTCCGGGCCTCCTCGCGCCGGGACTTCTCCGCACGGGCCTGCTCGCGACGCCGCACCTGGTCCTCCGCCTCGATGGCCGCGTGCTCACGCAGCCGTTCCTCGAGGACGCGCCGGCGCTCGTCGTCGCCCAGGTGGGGCAGCTCCCGCTCGATCTGCGCTGCGGTCTTCGCCCGCCGGGCCCGGCGGATGTGCACCACGTTGCCGCAGTTCTCGCACTCGCCGCCGGTGTCCAGGCGGGTGCCGTCGTCGCAGCGCTGGTCCGAGCACGACGGCCGCCGCGCCAGGCCCCGCCCGATCAGCCACCCGAACGGCTTGTTGATCAGGGCCTCGCCGCCGGTCTCTTCCAGGCGGTCGGTGAGCCGGTCAGCCAGCAGCCGCGGCGCACCGCCCGGCACCGCCAGCAGGCCCTCCAGACTGGCCAGCTCTGCCCTCGCGGCCTCCTCGACACGGTTGGGACTGCTGCACGGATGGGTGACACCTGACCTGGCTTGCTGAGAGGCGGCCTGGAAGGATGTTGCAGTGCCCAAGCCGTATCCCAAGGAGTTCCGCGAGGACGTCGTGCGGGTCGCACGCAACCGCGAGCCCGGCGTCACGCTGGAACAGATCGCCGCCGACTTCGGCGTCCACCCGATCACGCTGTCGAAGTGGCTGCGCCGCGCCGACACCGACGAGGGCGCCAGGCCCGCGCCGGTGTCGGGTGAGTCGGCCGAGCTGCGCGAGGCCCGCAAGCGCATCCGGCTCCTGGAGCAGGAGAACGAGGTCCTGCGCAGGGCCGCGGCGTATCTGTCGCAGGCGAACCTGCCGTCAAAATGATGTACCCGCTCGTCCGCGAGCTGGCCGCCGCCGCTGCCCCGTTCCGGGTGCCGGTGGCGGTGACGTGCCGGGTGCTCAAGCTGGCCCGCCAGCCCTACTACCGGTGGCTGGCTTCACCGGTCACCGACACCGAACGCGCCGAGGCATACCGGGCGAACGTCCTGTTCGATGCTCACCGCGACGACCCGGAGTTCGGCCACCGCTTCCTGGCCGATGAGGCCCGCGCGGCCGGCGAGGCGATGGCCGAGCGGACCGCTTGGAAGATTGGCCGCGACAACCGCTGGTGGAGCGCGTTCGGAAAGCGGCGGGGCCGGGGCAAGAACGTCAAGGCCGGCCCTCCGGTCCACGACGACCGGGTGAGCCGCGATTTCACCGCATCCGGGCCGAACCGGTTGTGGCTGACGGACATCACCGAGCACGCCACGGGCGAGGGCAAGCTGTATCTGTGCGCGGTCAAGGACGTCTACTCGGGCCGCATCGTGGGCTATTCCATCGATGCCCGGATGAAGTCCAGCCTCGCCGTCAGAGCCCTGGAATCCGCCGTCGCCCGCCGCGGCCAGGTCGCAGGATGCATCGTGCATTCCGACCGCGGGTCGCAATTTCGCTCACGGAAATTCGTCGCCGTTCTCGCACGTCACAGCATGTTCGGATCGATGGGGAGAGTCGGCGCCGCCGGCGACAACGCGGCCATGGAGAGCTTCTTCGCGCTGCTACAGAAGAACGTCCTCGACCGCCGTGCCTGGGCCACCCGTCATGAGCTGCGGATCGCGATCGTCACCTGGATCGAGCGCACCTACCACCGCCGCCGGCGGCAGAGACGCCTGGCCCGATTGACCCCCGTCGAGTACGAGACCATCATGACCCCACCCGCAGCCCCGGCTGCATAACCCACTGTCACCTACGCGTGCAGCAGTCCCTTCACCTGGGAAAACGGGCTGTGAGGCTGGCAGACCTCACAGCGTGACACCCGGATTCGCGACAACGGATGTCGTCGCCCTCTGGCGGTTGTCTGATGACAACGAACCTGGACCGATTGCCATTGAAGTTGGACCGAACCGCTCAGTCATGAGCCCGGCTTGGGCCATCTGTTCGTCAACCATCAGCACCAGGAGCCACTGCGACACCTTGGTGACCGAACCTTGCCGTGATCGACTACGCCCAACTCCCTGAACCTGCGGCATCTTGGCCTCTATGCTGCTTTTGCCTTGCCCGCCTTCGTGACGCCGTGACGGCCGGATGCCTCTACTCCCGATGAGGGACAGGGCGCAGGGGTGGGCACTGCGTTCGATCTGCATATTAGGGGGCTTCATGTCCGGACGACGCGAGAGTCTGGGAAGAATCGCCGCACGTCGGCGGGCCGCAGAGGCCGAGACTCGGACCCGAGCAAAATGGGTGGACTATGCCCAACTTGGCGCCGTGGGTGTGGCCTGCATTGGTCTCTTACTAACCGGCATTACGGGGATTATGCAGTACCGCCTGGCAGACGATCAGCTGCGGCAAAGCGAGGAAAAGCGGGAGCGTGACAACAAGGAGCAAGCCGCACTATTTGACGTGCGACTTGCTTACATTGCAGGGAAGAGTCACATGGTCTTCACGAATTACGGTCACCATTCGGTCCGAAACGTCACAAGCTTCCTCTCTGACAAGGGTCGAGATGGGAGGACGTTCGGTGTCACCCTGATCAGCATCGCACCCTGCCAGGTGAAGGAAGTTGCCCTAGCTCAAATCGACTCACTGTACAGCGACTTTAAAGTAGACAAGACAAAGTTTCGTTGGACCTCAACAATCTATCGCGACTGGGAGGGTAAGGAGTGGGTGCAGGGAACCTCATACAACCTGCAATTAGCCCCTCGCGACTATCGCAGCCTCATGCATAAGAATGCCGAAACCCCATTGACCTCATCAGATGTATCGACTCTAGGAAAAGAACGCACTATTGAGCATTGCTAGGTTTGCCACCGTTTCCGACCTGGCCCCCTGCGCCAAAGTCCTCGGGCAGGGCAGCAGGCCAGTGCAACCGCGAGCCGTCGGTGAGGGGCTGGTCCAGCTTCAGTGGCAATCGGTCCAAGTCCGCTGTCAGAGGACAGCGGTGGCGGGCAGGTCTGGCAGGCTGATCCGCGACGGCGGGCTGTCGGGTCTCGCCGCAGAACCAGGGGGCTGGGGTGGCGGGGATAGAGCGGGAACCGGTGGAAGTGCGCATACCCAAGGCCGCCTTGGACGCCTTCGCTGCGGCGCTGAGTGAGTGTCTGAGATCCCGAGTGCGTGACTGACCGCGTCCGGCTAGGAGCCAGTAATTACCGTTACGTGGACCGGATCGTTGGCGGGTTGAGGACGTAGTCGCCCGGTGCGCTGCGGGCCAGGGCGGTCACGATGTCGATGTTGGTTCGCACCTCGTCCCAGCGGCGTTGGAAGGTGCAGTAGGCGATGGCATCGAGGCCGATGTGGATGAGGTAGGCGTGCAGACGCTCGTGCAGTTGGGCCGGGAGCGGTCCGGTGGCGCGCCAGTGGTTCTGCAGCGCGGCGTGAATGTCGACGGCGCGCCATTGCGGGTACCACGGCCACCAGTAAATGAGCCAGGCCGCATCGTAGAGACTGTCGCCGTACAGAGCGTTGCCCCAGTCCAGCACGGCGGTGACGGTGCCGTCGGCGGCGAGGACGTTGCGACTGAGTAGGTCGCCGTGGATCATGCGGCGCTCGTCGGGCAGGTACGGCACCAGGGAGGCGAGTGCGTCCAGCCCAGTTTCCACGGGCTCAAGCCCGAACTCCGAGTCGGTGAGCGCCGCTCTCCAGCCGGGAACTCGGGGGGTCTCGGTACCGAGGGCGAGCAACGCTTCCGCCCAGGAGTCGTACGGGGCCTGTTCGTTCGGCGTCCAGATGCCGTAGCCAGCGGTTCCGGCGAGGTCGATTCTGCCGACGGTGTCGAGCGTGGTCAGCAGGCTCGGCAGCGTCAGTTCCGCATCGGCGGCCGATAGGTCGTCGAACGCGGTCCCGTGCGCGCGTGCCGAGATCGCATAGTGCCAAGAGCCGAGCGCGCCCCGGGTCAGCACGGGTGGCACGGGCAGACCGGCCTCGGCGGTACGGGCAACGACTTCATCCTTGGCGAAGTCGGCGCCATGGGCACCGATGCGCAGGACAACCTCTGCGCCATCGATTGTCAACTCGAACGCCTGGGACCAGGCGCCGGCTGCGAGCGTCTGCGGTTCTGTAGCGCGCGCCCCGAAGGATGTGCGCACCAGCCGTCGGGCCAAGTCCGGCAGGACATCGGGGGCGGTTTCGTTGGGCATCCGAGCATGTTAGTGCTGTGTCTGTATCGCCGGTTGGTCCGCTTGAACGTGACGTCACGGCACACAAGCAGGCAGGGGCCTTACGGCCGATCCGTATCGGCGTACACAGCGTTGCCGCTGGTCTGCTATGCAGGGCGCAGTGGCGGCCCTGGCGCGGTAGTCGGGCTGGAGGCCGGCGCCTGGGCCGTGGCCCGGCGGCGAGCTGGTCTCGCCGATCCAGACGGCGGTGAACTACACCTTCACCCCGATCGAGCTGGACCACCCCGACCCGTTCGGCGCCACCGTCGTACTGATGGAAGAGGACGGCTACCGCTTGGCTTCACCGAAGCGTTTCTTGTTCCACGGCGTTGCTCGCCAGCAGCCTCCCCGGCCCATGGCTGGCCACCCCTTGGCTCCGCAACCGATCATCGCGGTCACCACGTTGGGCGCGCACCGGGCATCCGCGGCGATCAACGCCGTACGTTCCGGCTACGTCCATACGGGTGAAGCGCTGCCGACATGGTCTGTCGCAGCCCGGGGGTGCTGGATGATGGACGTGGCCCCTGGCGGGCCACGCTTCGACCGCCGCCCGATCCGGCGTACCTGGAGCGCAAGGAGCGTGGGCTTGCTCCGGCCTGGATAAACGACATCACACTCAACCGCTCGTCAGTGTTTATGGCGTGCCGGGATCGGGCCACAGGCACGTCGGGAAGGCACTGTCGTGAGCCGCCATGCATCGTGGGAGTCCCGCAAGCTTCGCTACTGGGCCGAGTGCAGTGGGCAGTCGCGTCGCGTCGGCCTTCGCACCGGGCAACCTGTTCCATCGGCATCACCGTCCCAAGCGCTGCTGGAGAGCTACGTCCTCGAGCAACTCGGCACCTCCCCGGACTTGTGCGCGCACCCGTTCGGGATCGCATCAGTGACCGGTTCCCGCACATCTCTTACCGTGCACCTGGATGCCTACCTGGGCCGGCAGATGTACTCCTTCCCCGAGTACTGCCTGAGCCGCCTGCTGCCTGCGGCGCCCGTCCCAGGAAGTGGAGACGAGCTCGCCGGCATCCCCGGCCTGCGGATCGGCGGCATCAACGTAAACACCCGGCAACTGCTGCTGCACGCGGCGCAAGACCTCGGACAAGCAGCCACGGTCGTGCTCACCCTTCCTATCGGGCTGTCAGAAAGGTGGGAGGAAATCGAACTCCGGCATCGGCACTGGTGCGAAGGCAACGGTCGGCGACCGCTGTGGACGACCTCGAAGATCGATCCTGCGGAATCCGCCCACATCCATGCCTTTCCCAGCCTCGAACGCTCCCGCTCCCGGCGAGCCGCGGTGGGTAGCGCCTTGCTGCGCCGAATCGCTCTCTTCCACACCGTCACCGCCTTCTACCGCGTACAGTGCTGGGACGACGGTGACGGGTGGAAGATCGATGCCCGCACCGCCCACCCTCTCGCCCTGTGGCACGACCAGCTCCTGCAGCGGCTGTGCCACCCGCGATGGGGCCTGTCCCTGCAGGTGTCCCACCGGTTCTGCTTCTGCGCCGAACCGGATGCTCCATATCAGTGGGGTCACACGTGCTCCCTGTACTTCGCCGGCCATGACACGGACGCTCGCGACCCTCTCTATCTACGCGTCCACGCAAGCCCTGAGGGACGCGACTACAATCGGCAGATCGAGACCCTGCGCCAAGCCGGAGCACCCGTAGACTGGATGGCCCGGGCCTTCCCTCCCCGCGCGATCCAGCATCACCGTCATGCCGAACAATTGCAGTAACGGCACGCTCGCAGGGCTTCGAGGATCTCGAGCACATCTTCTACGACGCTGAGGACGACGTCCTGGGGCAACGGTCTCCGTGGACTACAGCGGCCAGCCGTACGTCATCCGCGACGTGCCACCGTTGAGGAGCTCGCGCGGCGCGAGTAGCCGGCTCCGCCTCTTGGCCCTCCTGTCGATTGTCGGACCCGTCGGTGCGCGGCCGGCACGGAGCCGGATGAGACGACGACAGCAGGGGGAGAGCGTGGCGAAAGTTCGAGCCCGCGGCAAGGTATTGGGATTGGGGGTGCCGGTCGTGCTCTTCCTGCCGGGGTTGCCTACCTCGGGATCACCAACGGCCACCAGTTCATCGCCAACGACTACTTCGTCTTCATGTACTGCCTGGCCAGCGTCGGCTTTGCGTCGGTCCCGCTGCTGGCGTGGCGCCGGAGTGGCGGCCGGTACGCGGACCCGGGGTTCGTACGCTCCGCGTGGTTCCCGTGGCTGTTCACCACCATGCAGGGCGTCGCCTGCAGGCGACGCGAACGTCCTTCTGCTGGTCTTCGGCTGGGGTGTGTTCATACACGCCGGGGGGTCGCCCTGTACTTCCTCGCGCGCGCCCTGTGGTCTACCGATGATGAGACCGGTGCGGCCGTGTCCGGCGAGGGCGCCGCTAGCGTGAGCCGGAGGCCGGCGCCTGAGCTCTGCTCAGTCCGCGGCCCGACGATCGTCGTCCAGGTAGCTCATGGCGTAGCCGCGTTCTTCAGGATGACGGGCCAGGCGGACTCTCACCCACGCGGTCCGGGCGTCCATCCCTTCGCCGAAGTCGGCGGCCAGGCGGCACGCCTGCCACGTCGAACGCGGGACGGGAACCCACCGGCCGAGCGAGAAGCGAACGCGGCCGGTGACGGCTGTCGGCCACGCTCGCAAACCTTCGCCACGGGGTTGCACACGTCCGGGTGCCGGGTGGAGTTCAGCGGGCCGACGCGGTGGGCGGTTCGCTTTTCTGTGCTTGTTGGATCCGCTGGACGACCATGTTCGTCAGTTTCTGCATGCGCTCGGCGGGAACGACTGTGCCATCGGCCCACGTGTACTCAATCTTGGCGGTGACGGATCCCTCGCGGACGTTGATGCCCTTGCCGCTCCACGTCCCCGCCTGCTTAGAGCCTTCGATCTCGAACCCGTCGATCTCGTCGCCCGGCGGGTTCTCGCCGACTTCGTCCGGGGTCCCTTCTCCTTCGAAGAGCTGTGCCGCGGTGTCACTGTCGGGAAAGGAGATGAGCCGAACCGTCAACAGTTGGTCCTTGCGGTTCGTGAGGTCGGCCAGCCCCACAGCCACTGCCTTCGCGCACCAGAGGTCCGGCCATGCTTCGGATCGGCAGTTCGTGGCATCCAGAGCGTCCCAGGCCTTCCTGGTACGGGGCTGGTTCAGGTCTGCCGGGACGCTGAGCTGGTTGGGCAGAGCAGCCTCCAGCTCAGCGGCGCTCAAAGAGATCGCCTTTGATGCCTGTCCGGCACCGGCCTGCTTTGGCAAGGCCGGATTTGCCTCTGAGCCCACGGGGTCCCCGCCGCCGCACCCGGTGGCCGCCGTGGCGGTGAGCACGGCCGCGAAGAGGAGACCGGCCAGTCGTGCGGCGCCGGATCGTGTGGTGCGAGGCATCTACAGTGTCCTGTTCGTAAGTTCGTCGGCGAACTGCATCCAGTTTGGGATCAGCCGCCGTTAATAATGCCAATCTCCCCGATGAGTTCGCTGCTGCGCTGTGCGCTACCTGTGCCGCCATGGTCTCGACAGTCCTGGTCTCCCAGCTGCTGGGATCGCAGGTCGTGGCTTTATCGAGCAGTAGCGGGTTCTGGCACAGATCTTGGGGAGCCGTTACGAAGGGTGATGGCGCTGTTCGATTGAGAGGGGTGCAGACCCCGGGGGCTCGACATGAGGGCCCACCTCGTACCCTCCGCACATGACCGATGATCCGTTCCAGTGCCGCTGTGTCCTCTGCCATGACTACGGCGACCGGGACGAAGCGGACCGCATGGATCTGACGGTCATCGAGCATGTGCAGCAGCACGGATGGCACGTCGTGATGGTTCCCGAAGACGAGATCGGTCCTGGATTCGCTTACACGATCGGCCTCGCGCACATGCACGGCGGACCTGAACTCGCCATGTTCGGGCTCGATGTCCACGCCATGCACCGCATGCTCAACACGCTCGGAGAGAAGTCTGCCGTGGGTGAAGTGTTGGCCGACGGCCAGCGCCATCCTGATGTTGTTTCTGGCCATCGAATCGCGCTCAGGCAGGTTGATCGCAGCTGGCACCGGACCTTCTTCGGACAGGCCATCGGGTTCTACCGGCGGTCACCTCTCCCCGTACTGCAAGTCGCGTGGCCTGATACCGAGGGCCGTTTCCACTGGGATGGGCAGGCTGACGAGAGGCATCGCGACTCACAGCCTCAGTTGTGGCTCCCTTCGCGTGACCATCCTGTCGGGATCTGGACGGCCGAACTCTGATCTCGAGGGGCCGGGAAGCTGGCGAGCCGGCACCCGGGCGATGCGCTATCGAAGCAAGATCATCTTGCGTAGCAGTTCGAATTCGGCCCGGCCGTAGAGCTGCCGCTTGATCTTCTTGATGCGGTTCACGGTGCCCTCGATGCTGCCGGAACTCCAGCCCAGAGTGAGGCCGGCGGTCACGGCGTCGAGGTCCCGGCGCAGGTGGAGTGCGAAGCCGGTGAGCCCGGGCAGCCGACTGGCGTCGACGGCGTCGATCCAGGTGGGGAGAGTGGCGCCGAGGCGGCCGGTGAGCACACAAGGCGTACGCCGTCTCGTAGGAGCCAGGCCTTCGCAATCGAACCACGGTGTCACGCTCCGCGACGGCTCCCCAAGATCGCATTCGCCGCCGACGAAGTCGAGATACCGGAAGGCATAGCGAGAGATGGCCGTCGATGCGCTGCTGTACGGAGGTGCAGGAGTCAAGGAGGCTGCGGAGCAGGCGCTCCTTGGCATGGACGCGAACATCGAACAGTTCCTTGCTGACAAGCCTGGGCTTTAGCTCGATGACGATCGCGTCGATGCCAGCCGCATCTTCGAAGTCGGCGGCCCGGCCGTACGGAACGCTGGGGAAAGCAGTCGGTGGGACGCAGCTAAGCGACCCGGCAGTCATGGTTGTGCGTAGGCACTCGCCGATCAGACCACCGGCGAGAGCCTTCCCCACCTCGGCCAGCACACGCGGCGGACCTTTGCGGTACCCCCAGTGCACGTTTCAAAGCGTTCGCCGCCGGCCTCCGCCCCGTATTGGCACGGCCTGCCGTCTGCGGTAGACGGGGCTGTGCCTGAGGAGCGTGCACATGCACCTGATTCGAAGCGGCAGTTGCGCCAAGATCAAAGTCCGTGGGCCGCCCCGGCAACGAGGCGTTGCCGGGCCGGCGTTGATGTGGGCGGGGAAGTGTTAGCCGGCGCTGCCGGTGAGGGCGACGGTGGCAGGAGCACCGGGGATGTTTCCGACTTGTTCCGGGGCGTCCCACTTGCCGTTATCGTGGCGCAGGGTGTGCTTGATCTTGCCGTCGGTGGTGACGATGGCGGCCTGGAATTCGCCGGCGACCGCGGCGGCGTCGACGGAGGTGGCGATGTCCTTGCCGAGCTTGGAGCTCAGGTCGCCGAAGTCGCCCCAGTGGCCCTCGCTGTCGCGGATGCCATGCTTGTTGAGGCCGGTGGTGCTGGTGAGAATGACCTGCAGGTCCTCACCGATGCCTGCGAAGGCCATGCCGTTCACGGTGCCGATGCCGGGGGCGAACTGAGTGACGTTGCCCCAGGCGCTCCAGGTGCCGTCACTGTGGCGCTGGCCGTGGTAAGCCTTCCCGCCGGCGACGATTCCGACGTTGGTGTTGCCACCAGAGGTCTGGGAGATGGTGAGCTGGGTGGCATCGGCGAGGGTGCCGAGCTTCGCGGATGCGTCCGCCCACTTCGACCAGGTTTCATCCGCGTCCATGGTGGCGTGGTAGACACGGCCGCCTGCGAGACCGACCAGGGCCAGACCGGGGCCGGTGGAGGTGACCGCGACGCGGGTGAGACCGGTCTTGGCACCGAGTGTGGAGTTCATGTCCCGAAAGGCGTCCCAGCCGCCGGTGGACCGGCGGGCAGCCATATAGAGGTGGCTGTCGCCACCGACGGCGAAGATGTAGTTCTTGCCCTTGATCGCGGCGTCCGCAGCGTAGGCGACGTCGGTGACCTGACCGGCGACCTTCTCCACGTCGGCGAACCCGGTCCAGTCACCGTTACTGTTCCGCATGCCGTGGTACAGGCCGCTGCTGGTCTCGGTGACCATCTGCAAGTTCCACGTATTGAGCGTGGAGGCACTGTTCTCGGTGATCCAGGCTCGGATGTCGTCCACTCGCGAAGCGGCGGCACCGGTACGGCTCTCGGCGGGGTCGGCGCCCAGGCAGCCGCCCTGCCAGGAGTTGGTGACGATCGCCGCGAGTTCGGGGCGGCCGTTCTTCTCACGCAGGACGGGCCCGCCGGTGTCGCCCTTGCAGACTGCGGTGCCGTCGATGCCCAGGGCGGTGGCCTCGACCGTGCCCGCGGTGTACTCAGCGGTGTGCAGCTGGTTGGGAACCCAGGTGTCCTTGGTTCGCCCGTATCCAGCTCCCTTCAGCGCTTCGCCGACGACCGGGGCGTTGGTGGCGGGGTGCAGGAACGACAAACCGTAGACCGGGGAGGAAAGCTTCGCCAGCACCAGATCACGGTCGGTGCGCGGTATCAGCTGGGTAATGTCACGTACCTCGCCGGTGGCGGCGGCCAGATCGGTACGGCCGATGGTGACGGTGGACTTCAGCTTCGGCGCACCGGCCGGCAATGAGGTGGCCTGGGCCGGGTCGTCGGCGAAGCAGCTCGCGGCAGTGATCATCCACTGGTTATTGATAAGCGTGCCTGAACAGGCACGTACCCCGCCGACGTCGATCTTCGCTGTGAAGGTGCTCGCGCCGCTCGCTGCGGCGGCACCATCCAAAGCCTGCGCAGGAAAGCCAGTGAGCGTGCCGGCCGAAACCGCTGCGGTGAGCAGCGCGGCGGCCCACGCAGAGCGTGAACGCGTGCCAGACATATGTGTTCCTTACGAATTGAGCGGTCCAAGCCCGGTGCCGTGGATATGCAAACGGTGGACTCGGTCTCGGCGTTAAAGGTGCTGTGATGGGCGCGTTTTTCGCTCGCACCCGGGCCCTATGAACCGGGGGCGGCTGGCGCGGGGCGTGTCAGTTTGTGACGCGAAGTTCGATCAGCGTGGTGCGCTCGCGATCAGCTCCGGATTCGCCGTATCCGGTAAATTCGCCGGCCGGTGCGTTGATGACGCTAGACGTGCCGTCGTTTTTCCGAACGGTAGTTTTCACGGGATCGTCCGTGGTCCAGATTCCGTACGCCTGCGGGATTTCAAGTGCAATAAATGCGGGCTTAGCAGTTAGCCTGAAACAGTAAAGCTGCATATCCTGCTCATGCACGCTTTCTATTTGAATGTCCTCACTGCCATCGCATGACGCAAATAGCAGGTGACCGTTGCCGCTCTTGAGAACCGCTCCCGTCTCTTCCTCGATCTGCGCCGCATTGGGGTAGGCGAAGTCTTCGACCGCAGACGGCATGTCACCTTCGGCAGCCAAGGTGGAGGCGCTTTTCATGTCGGCATGGGCCACACCGAGCGTGGTCAGGCCGGCTGCCAGTGTGGCGGCCAGTCCCATCAAGAGAGCTTTCCGTGCATGCGTGATGGACACAAGGGGCCTTTCGGAATGAGAGCCGATGGAAATTGCGCGGCGCAGGCTATACCGAGGGGAAGTAAATCACGCCACAAATCCCCTCTGGCGCGAGGTCGAGGTAATTTGAATCACAAAAATTCCACGATTTTTCACACAACCTTCTTGATTGGTTAAGCAACCGCGAGCGCGATAGACCTCGCCGACGGCATGGCCATCCAAGCAGCCCTAAACAAAACGAGACAGAGGCATGCTTAGTGCGCTAATGCGACAAGCTAGATGATCTTGGTGATACTTGCATCTATGCCGCCCGGAGCGACGCGTGTGCGCCCCCCGCTTCGCTGCGAGCATCCTGCGACTCGCGACGCGTGTGTTCGATTGGTGTGTACGATCAATCTGCTTTCAGTCGAGTCACTGAAATTCCGCAAGAAAATAATTGCTGTAATTACTCCCTGTGCTTTTGTGGCCACTACAGGAGTGCCCGCATGGGCTAGAGTTATTCATTTGAGGAGTTGTCGAATGAGGCGGCGAATAAGCTCCCGGGCTGATAGCTCAGGAGTGCTGGAAAGATTGAAGAATCGAAAACGAGCACTAGGTGTTCTGGTATCTGCTGGCCTGTTGGCGGGGCTGCTGGGAACCCCTGCCGCGGCAGCGGAGACGGACCCGGCGCCACTGCCCGATGGCGTGCGTGCCGACATTGTCAATTACTGGAAGACCGGCGGCACTGGCCTGAAGGAAGCGGCTGAGCAAGCCTTGCTCGGCGGTGACGATGCCATCCGGAAGTTCCTCGAGCGTGCCGAGTCCATCCAGAACACTGATAACCGCATTGAGACCGCGCGGCTGGCAATGACCAGTGGCCCTTATGTTCGCGAAGCCGCAGTTGCAGCCTTGCGGACGTCTCCGGCTGAGCTGGAAGAGTTTCTCCTCTTCGGTTATCAGGAACCGCAAGACCTTGATACCCGCATCGAGACAGCTCGGGTGACAACCTTGGGCGGCACATACGTCCACGAGGCGGGCGAGGCTGCCCTCCAGGGCTCCTCCGAGGAGCGCGAGCTTTTCCTGAGCGAGGGCCAGTACAAGGCCCTGCAGACCGACAACCGGATCGAAACGGCCTACATGGCCACCAATGGCACGGCGAACGTGAAGGCGGCCGCTCTCGTCGCCCTGCGCGGTACCCCTGACGACATCGCCGAGTTCTTGGACATCGGGCAGTTCACCGCCCGCGCCCGCGATTTCGAACAGACCAATATCGAGGAGCTCCTCAAGCAGGCCAAGCAATCCGGAAAGCAGGCCGCGGAGGCCACCAAGCAGGCAGAGGAAGCATCCAAGAAGTCGATCGAGGCCTCCAGGCTTTCCAAGGAGGCAGCCGAGAGTGCTGCCACCGAGGCCGAGGCCGCCAAGGATGATGCCAAGCTAGCCGGTGTCAAGGCCTTGCAGGCCGCAAATGCTGCGAAGGCAGCAGCTGAGTCTGCCCAGGTGGCCATCGGAGCGGCGGATGCCGCCAACGCGGCGTCTCGGCGAGCCGCGCTAGCCGCCGCGCAGACTGCCTCGGCTGCCAACAAAGCCGCGACCGCTGCGGGTGAGGCGCACAAGAAGGCCGTTGCCGCCGGCAAGAACGAGACGGACGCCGCTGCTGCGAGAACAGCCGCCACCAACGCCCGCAAGGCCGCGGACGTGGCTGCGGATTCGGCGCTCGCCGCCGAGCAGGCGGGGAAGGCCTCGGAAGCTGCGAAGGCGGCTGTCCTCAGCGCCAAGGGCGCCGTTACCAATGCGCGTGCGGCAGCTGACGCTGCGACCAGGGCTAATGACTACGCCGACGCTGCAGGCGCACACTCGGACGAGGCGCGAAACGCCGCGGCGGAAGCACGCCGTCACGCCACTGCCGCCGACCGGGCCGCCGACCGGGCCGCCGTGCTGGCCGACCGCTCGGCGAAGGCTGCCTACGCTGCGCGCGACGCTGCCAATAACGCTGCCGGTCACGCGCGGAAGGCCGCCGATTTCGCGGACGAAGCCGCCGACCATGCAGGCGATTCGGCTACCTATGCCGCCATGTCCAAGAAAAACGCCGATCAGGCCAAAATTGCAGCCGATGCCGCAACAGCTGCGGTGAAGCAGGCCACCGAGATCTACGCCTTGGCTCGGGAGACTGAGGCCGCCGAACTCGACACGCGCACCGATGCGGCGATTGAACGTGCCCGGTCGATGAAGGAAACGTCCGCGGCCGCTGTCAAGGATTCTGCCTCCACTGAAGTCGAGGCCCGCTCTCTGGAAGCCACGGCAGCCGAGCTGGCCCAGGAAGCCGGCCAGCCCGACGTCGACATCCAGGCCACTGCCACCAAGGGCCGCCAGCTGGCCATCCGCGCCATGAAGCTGCTTGGCCCCTGGCAACAGGAAGCCGCCGCCCGCGCGTTGTCCGGCACCGACCAGGATGTCCTGGACTACCTGCGCACCCGCTGGAGAGAGGCCAATCAGAGCGACGTCCGCCAGCGGGTCGTCGACCTCAGCGTCCAAAGCCCGTTCGAATCCGTCCGCACCGCGGCCACCGACGCCCTATCCGGCAGCCCGGAGCAGATCGAGGCCTTCTACACCACCGGCCAGTACGAAGCCGGCCGCACCGAAATACGGATCGAAGTCGCCCACCTGGCCACCGTGGGCGGCACCTACGTCAAAGAGGCCGCGCAAGCAGCTCTCAAGGACGGAACCCCTAAGACACTCGCCACGTTTCTGCAAGCCGACCAGTACGGCAAGCAGCTCCTGGACGAGCGCATCATTACCGCACGGCTGGCCACCGAAGGCGGACCCGAGCTCAAGTCAGCCGCCACCATCGCACTGGCCGGGCCCCCCGAACTCATCCACGAATTCGTCACCGTCGGCCAACACATGGCCCAGCGCAAGGACGACCTCGCCACCACCCACAACCATCACCTCCTAGGCCTCCTCGCCGAAGGATCGATGATTGCGGCCAAGGCACACGAGGACGCCTGGCGCGCCGCCGAAGCCGCCGCCAAAGCCGTAGACGCATCGAGCGACGCGTCAGCGGCTTCCGCCAAAGCACAGGAATCTGCCCAACAGGCCGAAACCCACGCGGCCGCCGCCGATGCATCCGCTGACTCTGCCGAGCGCAGCGCCGCGCAGGCAGCAACCTCCGCCATCACCGCGCGCAACGCCGCAAACCGGGCCGACGCTGACGCCGAAGCGGCCGAAAGCTCAGCAGCAAATGCAGAATTCTCTGCCGCCTACGCCCGAGAATCGGCAAGAAAGGCAGACCGAGCGAAGGAATCGGCCCGGGCGTCGGCGATTGCCGCAGGCAAGAGTGCGGAACAGGCCGAAGCTGAGGCCGGCGCCGCCTGGAAAAAGACGCTCCAGCTCGCTGAAGCAGAGCTGAAGGAAGCACAACGAGAGGCCGAAGAGTACCGCAAGGCACAGGAGGGCCCACGCAAGAAAACTTGCGTTCCAGGCCGGTTCTTCCCAGCGCCCTGTCAGCTGCCTATCTTCCGGTGGATCTACGACGTAGCGCAGCCTGGCACCACCGCACATAACTTGGTGTGGGCAATAACCGGCCTCGCCGACATCGAGAAATGTATTGCAGACCCCGTAGCCACAGACTGCGCTATGGCTGCCACCGGTCTACTCCCGTGGGGCAAGCTCAAACTCCTCGGAAAAATCGACGAAGGCGTCGAAGCTCTCCAGTCTGCCCGCGGAGCAAGACGTGCTATTGGCTGCCTTGTCGACAGCGCGAGCAATTCAAGAAGCCTCACAGCAGCCTCCGATTACTGCCCCAAATGGGTAAAGAATATTTCCGACCGCCTCCCCGAGTGGAATGATGGAGATAAAACGGTCGGCGAGTTGTTGGATGACAACGGTGACCCCATTCCGGATCTGCCGCCAGGCATCGAGCAGATGAAGAGTGGGGAGAAGTGGTACGACGGCGAAGGAAACGCGTACGACGACCCTCTGTGGGCAGATGCCCAAAAGGCGCTGGCCGGTAAAAAGGGGTTCCCGGCAGGAAAGAACACGAAATACAAGGCGTCTTCGCATGTCGAGACAAAATACGCAGTCTGGATGGAAGCCAATGGCATAGAGAGTGCCACGGTCGTCATCAACAACAACGCCGGGGTCTGCACTAAAGCTCAGAACTGCGAGGACGCGGTCGGGTACATCCTACCTGTCGGGTCCAAGCTCACCGTGTACTATCCTGGAGGTAAGAAAACTTTGTTTGGAGCGAAGCCTAAATGACACTAAAGGTGTTGGGTGAAAGGCCAGTATACCTGGAAACCCAAAGCGCAGTCGGCGAATACCTCGATGCCCTATTCGCTGACGGTCAACGACTTAAGCCGTCAGTAGACCTGGCTTTTCAAGTCATCCGGGACGTAGCGGCCGACAAGAACTACGCCACAACGCCAGACAATGTACTCTCGATCGGAATCAATTTTTCGTCAGGGTACGGAGGACTTCTGTGGTATTCCGATGGAATGCTTGCCCATCAAATATCCGCAGAGGTGGGTCATGACGTCGCGAACCACGCGTGGGTGTCTCTGAACCCGACACCTCCGCACTCGGATCCCCGAGTCCTCTCTGATCCGTCGTGCCCTACGTTTTTCGACCGAATCAGCGCGATGCCTTTGTCTAGCGTTCGCCCAGTGGTGGAAGAATACTTTCGCGAAGGAACAGGTTTCCGTCCTACGCAAATGCAATGGACGAAGGGGCATTACACCGGGGAGCTCTACATCGAAGAGGATTAGGCTCAGGAACCGAGCCGAGTGTTGACGACTACGGCCTGGCTGCCCCGACTACTCGGGGCAGCCAGGCCGTAGTCGCTCACGATTGCTGGCAGTGGGTGGAGTAGCAGGGTGAACGGGTTCACGAAATTTCGACATGCCCGAGAGCGGCAGACAGCGGACTACACACAGAAGCCGCGATGACCGACTGGATACGCACGGATGAGTGGTGTACCCGCTGTCCCACGTCTTCAGCACCGCTGTAGCGTTGGCCGCAGGCGATCAGGGGGATTGAGTGACGAGGTCCTTGCACTTCAGCTGGGAACTGAACGGCTCGGGCTGGGCGACGTGCAGGATCTGGGACGGCTCGACGAAGCACCGCAACATCGTCAGCTACTGCACAAACGCGCTCGCCGACTTGTTGAAAGGCGTGACGGGCCTCTACGAGCTCGTAACACGATCATGATCGGGCCTTCTTGAGTCGTCTCCAGCAGATGAGGCTGCAGGCGAGGGAGACGAAGGCGTCGTGGAGTTCAGTCCGGCGTTCCCAGCGGACTGCGAGGCGTTTGAAGTGGTGGAGCAGGGCGAAGGTCTGCTCCACGACGTAGCGGAGCTTGCCGATGCCCTTGATGTTGGGTGAGCCCTTGCGGGAGATGACCGGCAGGATCCGTCGGTGACGCAGCTCGTCGCGGTGGGCGTTGGAGTCGTAGCCCTTGTCGCCGAGCAGGGCGTCGGGGCGTCGGCGGGGCCTGCCGGGGCGGCCCGCGACGGGAGGGATCCCGTCGACCAGGGCGAGGGTCTGGGTGACGTCGTTGACGTTGGCCGCGGTCGTGATGACCTTGAGCGGGGTGCCGCGTCCGTCGCAGATCAGGTGGTCCTACGTTGTTGCGTGGGTTGGACGGGCCAGTCGTAAGGTCCAGAGACCCAGAGATGCCGGGTGTGGCTTTCAGGTGGTTGCCCTCGATGGTTCCAAACACCTCGCCGCCCGGTGTCTCACGACGACCCGGCCGCTGATTAGGAGTTGCGGGCCCCTGCGGGTGATCGCTGAGTAGGACCACGCTGGCGAGGTCGTCCGGGAGTACGGCGCCTATCAAACGACCGGAGGAACTGGTGGTCCACATCTGGGCAGGTACGGACATCGGGAAGACCCACCATCATTGTGTGGTTCTGGACGCTGAGGGCAGACGATTGCTCTCGCGGCGAGTAATCAGCGGCCGGGTCGTCGTGAGACACCGGGCGGCGAGGTGTTTGGAACCGTTTCGGCAGTTCCGACCGCCTCGCCAGCTTCGCGGGGGTCGCTCCGGTGCCCCGAAATCCCGGCAACGTCAGCGGCAATCTGCACAGGCCCCGGCGCTACCACCGTGGCCTCCAGCCAGTCTTCTACACCTCCGCGCTGATCAGCATCCGCAGTTGTGACGAGTCTCGTCGCTTCTACGAACGCAAGCGCGCTGAAGGCAAACGGCATACCCAAGCCGTCCTCACTCTGGCCCGGCGACGGGTGAACGTTCTGTGGGCCCTGATCCGTGACGGACGGTGCTTTGAACGTCAACTTCCCGTCACACCAGCGGCTTGACAACAACATTAGGAGGTGCTTGCTGCCCGTCTTCCGCCGGTCGACCGGCGACGGACCGGTGTCGGGTCCCCCTTTTTCGCGCGGATGTGGGAACCATCCACGCACGCCCGCGACCAGTCGAGCTCGCCGGCCGCGTTCAGTTCGGCGAGCAGGACCCGGTGCAGCCGGTCGAAGACTCCTGCCTTCTGCCATCGGTCCAGACGCCGCCAGCATGTCTGTCCCGAGCCGAACCCCAGCTCCAGCGGCAGCAGTTGCCAGGCTATGTCGTTGTAGAGGACGAACAGGATGCCATGCAGGCAGAGCCGGTCCGATACCGGCCGCGGTCCCGGCGACCGCTCCGGCCACGGCGGCAGCAACGGCTCGATCAACGCCCACAACTTATCGTCCACGATCCACGGTCGAGTACCCACACCGTCACGAACGGCGGAATCGTCACACCGGTAACGCCCCACCAGCCAACATCAACAAGATCGTGTTACGAGCTCTTAGAAGTCATCTCATTTGGCGAGTCTCCGGTAGCAGATGAGGGTGCAGGCGATGCTGGTGAACGCGAGGAAGTGGTCGGCTTTGCGTTCGTAGCGTCGGTGGAGGCGGCGGCAGCCGGCGAGCCAGGCCATGGTGCGTTCCACGGTCCAGCGATGGCGGCCCAGCCGTTGCGAGGACTCGACTCCCTTGCGGGCGATGCGGTGGGTGATGCCGCGTTCGCGTAACCATCGACGCAGGTGGGCGTAGTCGTAGCCCTTGTCGGCGTGGAGTTTGGCGGGCTTGCGCCGTCGCCGGCCGCGGCGCGAGCGGATTGGCGGGATGCCCTTCACGAGCGGGATCAGGGCCTGGCTGTCGTGCAGGTTGGCCCCGGAAATGCCGACGGATATGGGCAGACCCGATCGTTCCGTGATCAGGTGAATCTTCGAGCCGTACTTGCCCCGGTCGACAGGATTCGGACCTGTCAGGTCCCCCTTTTCAGGGCCCGCGTGTTCACCGAGTCGATCGCGCACCTCGACCAGTCCAGCTCGCCGCGGGCACCGAGTTCGTCGAGGACCAGGCGGTGGAGCTTGGCCCACACTCTGGCCTTCGACCACTCCGCAAACCGCCGGTGGGCGGTCGCTCCGGACGGGCCGAACGACGCCGAAGGCAGCTGCTGCCAGGTACAACCCGACGTCGCCACGAAGACGATCGCCGCCAGCACTTCTCGGTCGCCGTGCCGACGCCGACCACCGCCCTGCGGCCGCGTCGGCGCCTCCGGCACCACCCGCTGGAACAACTCCCACAACTCGTCCGGCACCAGCCGCTCAACGATCCCCACCATGACTCACAGAATACCGAGTCGCCCAAATGAGATCGCTTCTTAAGAGATGAGCGCGCCGATAGTCATTCACCGTCTCTCCCCCACGGGCGGGCGCCGGGTCACCATCCGTGGGCAGATCGCCGGGCTCGTCTAAGGACGGGCGCGGGGAGCACCAAGGCCGCGACTACCGCGAGGTGTTCCAGGCGGGACCGGCCCGCGGGCGCGGGGAGCACGCCTGGATCGCGGGCAGCCACGACCGCCGGAAGGGACCATCCCCGCGGGCGCGGGGAGCACCCCATCGAGCGCGAGCAGTACGGCGACATCGTGGGACCATCCCCGCGGCGCGGGGAGCACTGCGCGGTTGCCTCCGCGCGGTTCGCTGCGCTGGGACCATCCCCGCGAGCGCGGGGAGCACCGCGCGTGCTCCTCGCCGCTGGCGAACAGCATGGGACCATCCCCGCGGGCGCGGGGAACACCGCTCGGCGAAAAGCCGCTCGCGAACCATCCGGGGACCATCCCCGCGGGCGCGGGGAGCACGGTGAACTCCGCCTCGAGGAGACGGAGTCTGCGGGACCATCCCCGCGGGCGCGGGGAGCACGTGCCGATCGTCAACGCCAACCAAAACTACCCAGGACCATCCCCGCGGGCGCGGGGAGCACGTCCGGGACGACACGGGATCGCTGCGCGGCGTGGGACCATCCCCGCGGGCGCGGGGAGCACCCACCCCCGGCCGCGCACGGGAGCTCCGGCCCGGGACCATCCCCGCGGGCGCGGGGAGCACGTACAGGCTCCTGTCGACTGCCCCCGTGGTCGGGGACCATCCCCGCGGGCGCGGGGAGCACACGGTGCCTCACGTTGCCTCACGGTGCCTGCTGGGACCATCCCCGCGGGCGCGGGGAGCACCAAGCGCGGGAACGGGCCGTGCGGCGCCGGAAGGGACCATCCCCGCGGGCGCGGGGAGCACAAAACCCCCGGCCGTCCCCGGCCGATCCCCGCGGGACCATCCCCGCGGGCGCGGGGAGCACCTGGGCGTACAGGGTGGCGTCCCCGCTGAGGCGGGACCATCCCCGCGGGCGCGGGGAGCACACTTCGTGACCTGCAACGTTGCTGGGCTGGACTGTTGTTTTGAAGTAGTTTCGTTGAAACGGCCATAGTGCACAAATTGCCGTTTCCGCTGTTACCGGCGGCCGAATCGACGGCGTTTCGCTGCGTTGCTCCAGTTCTTCTTCGGGGTGGGGGTGGTGGTAGGGCTGGCCGGGTTCGGGCGGCGGATCAGGGTCAGTCCTTCGTGGTCGACCGGGTGCCAGGCGTGGTCGTGCGTGCGGAAGGTGAAACCCTGTTCGTTATTCGTGGTGTGGGCGAGCAGGGCTCGGCCCTGGTCGGCGTACTGCTGGACTTCTTCCCACAGCAGGTCACGGATCCGTGCGGACGGGTTGCCGATGAAGACGCCGGCGGAGATCTCGAGCAGCCAGCGTGTCAGGAAGCCGCGTAAGCCGGCGGGGCAGTTGGTGAGGACGATGACGGTCACCAGCTCGTCTCCACGTCGTCGTAGTCCTGTCCCCCGCCGTAGTTGCGGCCGGCGGCCACTGCCTGGCCGCCGTCACTCTGCAGTGTGACCACATCGGGGTCGTCGTTCGAGGCGGTGCGGGCCAGGGCATCACCGGGCAGGAGAAGCCGTTTGATGTCTCCTACACAACGGTCCAGCAGAGACGTCTCGTTAATACGGTCCCGCAGTGCCCGGCGTGTGCGGGGGCCGACGTCGTCCTCGTCCTCGGCGGCGATGTCGAAGGCGAGCGGAATGCCGATCTCCGTCTTGTACAGATCGGCGATGTCCAGGACGAAGGACAGCTCGTGGCCGGAGTGCACGAAGCCCAGAGCCGGACTGCAGCCGAGCGAGGCGACGACCGCGTGCGCGATGCCGTACATGCACTGTGCGGCTGCGGTGATGGCCTGGTTGACCGCGTCGCCGCTGCCGAAGTCGCCTGGGGTGTACCGGCGGCCGCGCCACTGGACACCGGTACGGGCCGACTGGGTGCGGTAGCAGTCCTTGACGCGCCGGCCCTCGTGGCCGAGGAGTTCGTGGCGCGTCAGGCCGCTTGGATCCTCGTCGGGAAAGCGCAGGCGGTACATCGCCCGCGCCACACCGAGCCGGCTGCGCACGTTCGCCCACTGCACGGCCTGGGCCTCCGCGAGAACGGACGAGCGGGTCAGCGCCCGCCCGCCTGCGTAGTAGCGCACGCCTTGTTCGCCGACCCAGCAGACAGCGGCTCCGGTCTCGCCGAGGACGCTCATCGCCTGGTGCGTGATCCGGGTGCCCGGGCCAAGAAGCAGGGTGCCGATGGTGGCGGAGGGGATGTGGGTGGTGCCTTCGGCGTCCTCGGCCGTGATGGCGTTCGCGTCGCGGTGCACCACGCAGCGCTCAAGGTAGATGAAGGACGACCGTTCCCCGGTGCGGGTGAGCTGCCGTGGGGTGAGGGCTGCACGGCGGGAGACCGTCGTCATCGGTTCACCTTGCTGTACCGAGAGGCGCGAGGGTGAGCAGGCCGCAGCCGTATGCCTTCGCCTTGCCGATTCCCTGACGCAAGGTCCGGCGCAGCAGCTCGGGGTCGGTGACCTCGAGCCGGCCGTCGAAGGTCACGGTGACCAGGCTGACAGGTGCCTTACGGGATGCCGGGCCCCGGGATTTGTCGAAGGAGAGGGCTCGTTTGTCGTGGACCGTCAGCTCGTAGCGGTCGCCGTGGAGGGGCTGGCCCGTGCTGGTGGTGCCGGCGGGCAGCAGGCGACGGTCGTCGGGCTTCTCGAGGACGCGGAATCCGCATGCTTCCTGGCGTTGCAGGAGCCAGCCCATCTGATGTACGGGGGTGACGTGCGCGGTGCGTTTGGTGGGCTCGCCGTCCTTGCGACGGATGTGGTGGATGGGGTTGGCCGTCAGCCTGAACGCCCACTGGTCGCCTGCGGCGAGGCGGTCGAGGAACGGGTTGTAGGGGCGGCTCTCCCAGCCCGGTGCGGAGTGCGTGGCTGCCATCGGCCAGCCTGCCTGCTCGACGAGGTGGGTCATGTCCGGCTGATCGGGGCTGACCACGTAGAGCATGACTTCTGCGCGGCCGGTGTGGTCCAGGCGCCACAGGACACGCGGACCGTCCGGGGCAGGCGCGTCGGTGGGCAGGAGTGCGGGGAAGGAGGACATGACGGCAGCGTGCAGGACCTGCGGGGAGGAAAGCAGCCTGCGGGCGCCGGGGCGCGCGGTGTTCACGCGGAAGCGGGTGAGGAACATCAGGCGCTCTCTTCCGTGAGGGCGTCGAACGGGTCGTGCCGGGGCAGTCGCCGGGCAGACGGGTCAGTGACGCGCACACTGTCGCTGACGACGGCGCGCAGGGTGTGCCGTCGGTGTTCGGCGGCGTAGCTGACCGGCTGGTCGCGGAGGGTGTCGGCGAACTCCGCCTCCTCGCCCTCAGCCTCGCGGAGCACCGTCAGTTCGATGTCCGACCGGTCGCGGTGCTGCTTGCGGTACCAGGCTGACGCCTGCCAGGGGACCTCGCCCAGCACTTCCATCAGGGAGGCGCCGTCGTGGAGAGCGAGGTCGACGGGGTGCGCTGGAGGGCAGGAGCGCCTGCCCAGGAACGGTGCGTACACCGGGTTGCGCAGCGCGGCATGGAGGCGGGCAAGGAGCGTGGGGTCGCCTTCGACGGCGGCGACGAACACGGCGTCGGCCAGGTAGAAGCGCTCCGACAGTGGCATCGACTTGCCGCTGGCACCGTGGTGTGCGGTCTGGAAGTCGCGTACGCGCGTGCCGGGCTGGTCGATCCGGACGGCGAAGCGGAGGGCTGCCAGCGGGGCGAGGCCCGTGTCGTCGCCCCGCTCGATGCCCGCGGCGGCGGCGAGAACGCCGATGACCGCGCTCTTGGTGGGAGCGGATTCGGTGGTGCGCCGGGTGAAGCGTGCGGAGGCCCCCCACGACTGGAGGGGGCCCGCGAGCCGCAGGCTGAGCACGCTCATGCGGGCTTCTCCAGGCGCTCTGCGACGGCCTTGCCGACAGCGGTGACGAGCTCACCGATGTTCTGGGCCTCGGTGCCGATCCCGGCGAGCTTCGCGGTGTTCGGGCCGACGCGCAGGACCCATGTGAGGGTGGTGTCCTCATCGCCGTACGCACGCTCGATGTCGGGGATGAACTCCGCGAGGCGCTCCGATGCCTCGCGGACGAAGCCGCCCTGGTCGCCGCGGACCGGTTCCTCGAAGGCGGCGACGAAGCTGACCGGGCGGGTGGTGCGGAGTTTGACGACCACGGCGTCCGGCAGGGTGTGGTGGCCGAACGTGTTGATCTTTCCGGTGGGCAGCGATGCGGTGAAGCCGTGTACGAAGGCCTCCACCGCCCGGCGCACCGGAGTGGTGACAGGTTCGTTCTCGCGCAGTCCTTCGCCGAGGTTCGCGGCGAGCTGGTGCACGCCGAGTGCCGCGTAGCGGTACAGCGTTGACGAGTTGAAGTCGATTGTGCCGATCATGCCGGCGCCGGTCTCCTGGTCGGTGTTCTCGTCGTCGACGGCGGTGTAGTAGTCGGATTCGTTTTCGACGCGGTGGACGCTGATGGCGTGGGCGACCTGGACGGCGGCGTCGACGTTGAAGTCGGCCGAGTCGGCGACCATCCGTCCGAAGAGCGCGATGTCGACGGAGTGGTGGGTGTCCGCGATCTCCTTGGCCTGGTCCTTGGTCTTCTTGTTCGTGAGATGGGCCGTGATGTCGTCGGCGCCGTCCACGGCCAGCCGGGCCAAGCCGTCCAGCTGGCGGGCGCTGAGGAAGACGAGGTACTTGGCCTCCGGCGCGGGCTCCGGATCCCCTTCCTTGGCGGCGGTGGCCTTGCGCTTGGGCACCTCCGTCTTGAGGCCTGTGGCCTTCACCGTCTCGTCGGCGATCTGCAGAGCCGCCTCAGTGCTGATCGAGGGGTCCAGTGTTGTGATCCGCTCGGCGACCGCTTCCACGATCTTCTTGGTCCGCACCCCGAGCTCGCTCGCGTCCAGCAGGTGCTCGTCGCGGAAGTAGGTGCGGGCTGCTCGCTTCCAGGCCTGGCTGGAGACTCGGGCGCGAGGTACTCCTCCGTACACCGCGGTCTTCGGAGCGCCGGTGTCGTCACGGTTGAGGTTGCTCGGCGGTACGGTCTGCAGGGCGTGTACGTCGAGGAAGATGCGGTTCACGAGGCGTCCTTGTCGGTGTCCGTGGTGCGGGTGGTCTCGTCGTCGGCCGGAGCCGTGCCGGCGGCCGGCGGCTGGTCTGCAGCGTTCTGCTCGTGCCATGCGTGGAAGGAACGGCCCCATTCACGGCGCACGATGTCGGCGCCGCCGGGCTGCTGCCAGGTGTAGAGCTGTCCGGCGAGCAGGGCGTAGTCGAGGGGGATGCCTTCACGGCGCAGCAGCACGACGATGTCGCGCAGCCGCTGGGCGAGGTTGGTCAGGTCCGGTGCGGTGCCGGCGCGGACCAGGCGCTTGCGCAACGGTTCGTCGATCTCGCCTGGCTTCATCATGCGGCGCACAGCGGTTCCGAGCCCTCGCCGGCTGTCACGTCGGTCGCTCTGGTGCATGCCGGTCGGCCGGGACTGCTGGTGCAGCGCCCACAGGGTGAGGGTCACGTGCAGCGCGTCCTCGGCGCGTACGAGATCGCTCTCGCCCAGTGGCCTCGTGCCTTTCGGTGGCATGTGCAGGGGGCCCGTGTCGATGAGGCTCCACAGGTCGGGGAGCTGTCCGGCCTCCCGGCCCGCGCCCCGGCGCAGTCTTGCCAGGGCAGCCACGTCCCGTGACCGGTCGGCGAGATAGCCGCGCTGCAGGGGGGCCAGGTGGTTGGCGGCAAGCTGGACGACTTGCTCGCGCGGGGTGGGCGGTGCGGTGACGGTGGTCATGCCAGTGCCTTCACGGTGGTCTCGGAGTCCGGCTGTTCATCGGTGTCCGCGTGTTCGTCGGTGTCCGGGCCCTCAGCGGTGCCCGGGAGAGTGCCACGCAGGCCGGGCTCTCCCAAGTCCCTGGCCAGGGCGATGCGGAACCATTTGCCGGCCAGTGCGGAGTTCAGCCACTCGGTGCCCTTCTTCGTCGCGACGACCCGCCCCTGCCACGCTCCCTGCCCCGCTGCCGCAGTGAGCCGGTCACCGAGGGCGGCAGCGGCCTTGTGTACCTGCCGCTGCCACGCCATGCGCTGTTCGTACGGGTCGTCGGCCTTGGTCAGGTCCCGGAGCCAGGCGCGGTAGGGAGCTTCGAGGAGGCCGTAGGCGTGGTCCCTGGCGGTGGCACGCGGCCCGTCCGTCTCGGTGCCGGCGGCGCGGGCCAGGTTCGTGGCGAGATCACCGATGGCGTAGACGGCACGGTCGGCGTCTTCGACCGCGGCGATGGCCTGCTCGGCGTAGCGGCGGTCCTGCTGGTGGAGGAGGACGACGGCCATGGAGACGGAGTCGTCGACGATCTCGTCGATCACGGACTGCTGGGTGCCGTACTTCGGACCGATGACGCGCGCCCGCACGAGGAATCCGCGCTCGAGGAGCCCCTCGGACACGAGGCGGGCCACCCACTCCAGCACTTGGGGGCGTAGGTATGCGGGGGCGTCCGCACCCTGCCCGGGCGCGGAGGCGTCAGCGATGAGCGAGGCGATCCCCCGCCATGCGGCCCGTTCCGGGTCGTGGTCGCGAGGCAGGTAGACGAGGCTCTCCCGCAGCTTCTTCTCCTGCGCCTTGCTGCGCCTCCAGGAAGTCATCGGTTCGCGGCTGTGCTGGTTGCGGGGGCTGAGCGGGTCGCCGTAACCGAGGACGACTCCGTGCACACCTCGTTCGTCGAAATGCAGCCGCAGACGCCGTGTCTGCCAGGTGTACAGGTCGCGCACACCGCTGGGCGCGCGCTCGGCTCCGCCCGGCCCACAGGGATCGCGTCGCCAGGCCGGCGCGTCCTGCTCGTCGATCCGCAGGCCCGTCGTGTCGGCGGCCACGAGATTCAGCAGCAGCGTCTCTCGCAGAGTGGGGCGCTCCACGAAGACCCCGCCGAGGTTGCCTGCCCAGCCGACGCCGAGTGGGTAGACCCTTCCGCCCTGGGCGCGCTTGTCGCCCTCCACGCCTGTCTTGATTCCGGAGGTGTCGAACGCGTGCGCATGGACGACCCAGCGGGCCGCTTCGGCGAAGGTGAGGCGATCGACGGTGGGCATCCTGGCGCTGAAGAACGGGTCCCCGTTGGGGACGTCCGCCACGATGCGGTTGAGGGAGAACACCTCGTCCTTCACTGTCCGCAGGCCGGCGGTCTGGAAGAACGGCGCCGCGGTGTCCAGCAGGTCGAAACGGTCGGCGTGCGCGTCGAGATAAGCGCCCACAGGGGCGAAGCACTGTTCGTCGCTCCACAGGTCGGACCAGTCGTCGATATCCTCCGGCCCGCTGAGCGCGTCGTGGGCGACGGCGAGGAGCAGGCGTACCAGGGCGAACTCCTGGGTCGGCAGGTCCCCGACGATCCGCCGCAGCTCGGACGCCTGCTCGAACACCTGGCGCAGGGAGAGTTCGTCCTGCCGGCCGTTGCTCCTGAGCACGGGGATCCAGGGCTGCGTGGTCAGGTCGAAAAAGGGCGCGTCGTCGCGGTCGCTGTGGCTGGTGTCAGGCACGGGTCACCTCAAGGCCGTCGCTCTTGCTGTAGCGGAGGACGAAGCCTGCCAGGTGGGTCTGACAGTCCTCGTCGAGTGGCAGGATCAGCTGGCCTGCCAGCCAGTGACTGCCTTTCACCTGCCAGGCAGGTATGTGCAGTTCCTCGAGTTCGGAGATCGCCCGGTCCATCGTCTCGGCGTAGCTGAACTGGATCGGCAGCCGCAGTCCGCAGGAGGCAGCGGTACGGGCGGCCAGGGGCGTGGGTACCTGGTCGGTGGGCAACGCCAGACCGGCCGGGGTTCGGTTCCGGCGGTCGGGGGCGAGCCACGGGACCGTCGTGAGCGTGCCGTCGGCCTTCTTCTGTACGACGACGACTTCGAGGCTCTCCCGGCTGTCACGTACCTGAGCCTTGCCCTGACTGGTGTCGTCCGCTTCGCCGACCCCCGCGGTAACCCACCCGAACAGGGGCCGCCCGGGGCGGGCCACTGCGCCCAGCCGGAACGTCGCCGCCCGCTCGGCCTGGTCCGCACGGTGCTCCTCATAGCGGGCACGTGCTGCTTCCATGTCCTGCGCCCAGTTCGCGGGAGCCACGGACTCTTCGGCGTAGGCGTGCTGTACCAGAGGGCTGATGTCGGACGGCAGCCGCACGGGACGCTGCGCTGTGCCGTCGAGATGCGGAAGCAGTGCGGCAGCGGACCGCAGCAGGGCGTACGCCCCGTACACGGCAACCGAGCCGCGTACCGGTTCCGGCACATCGGCACTCCAGTCGATAACACCGCTGACCAGGCAACGGGCCGTGCGGAGCCGTTCGGGACGCTGCGCCTGGTGCTCACCGCCGCGCAGGTGCCGGTGCAGCCGACCCATGCGCTGGAGCAACAGGTCCGCCGGACACAGGTCCGTGACCAGAAAATCGAAGTCGACGTCGAGTGACTGCTCGGCGACCTGACTGGCGACCACGATGTGTCTGGCCGGCCGCCCCACGGCCTTGTCCGGGGGCCCGAACCGCTCGAGCAACGAGGCGTCCTTGGCCGCACGGTCGACGTCGATGAAGCAGGAGTGCGCGACGGTCACTTCGGCTTCCCCGAACCGCTCCCGCAGGGCCCGTGCCGTCTCCACCACCCGGCGTACGGTGTTGCGTACGACGAGAGCACAGCCACCGTCCTCGAGCTCGTTCTCCAGCCGGTCGGCGAGAACAGCCAGATCGTCGTCGATGCGCTCCAGCTCGACGTCCGCCTCGCGGCCCGAGGCCGACGGGCGCCGAAGGACAGGCGCTCCGCCCGGCGCAACAGCGGTCAGAAGCGGATACTCCCCCGCCTTGGCGACGGCATCGAAGGAGCCGGTGTCAGCGTTCTTCCCGCCCGCGTACGCCTCGACCAGCTCGCGCCGCCGGTGTGCCGGAAGCGTCGCGGAGAGCACCACCACCGGGACGCGGTAGGCGCCCAGCCACGAGAGCACCCGGTCGAGATAGACGCTCATGTAGGTGTCGTAGGCGTGTGCCTCGTCGATGACGATCACTTTGCCGGCGACCGCGAGATGACGCAGGGCAAGGTGGCGGCTCTTCAGCCCGGCGAACAGCAGCTGGTCGATCGTGCCTGCCACGAACGACGACAGCATGGCCTTCTTCCGGCCGCGCAGCCACGTGTGCGCGACGAACTCGGCGGATGCCGGCCGCCCGCGGCTGGGAGGGTTCCACCCCTGCGGGTCTTCCGTGACATCAAGGTCGACCGCCTTGACCTGGCCGCGGTCCATGAGGTCGGTGAAGTCGTCGTTCAGTGCGGACTTGGAGTGGGCCAACAGGACCGAGTGGCGTGTGCCTTCGGGCGCGGGAAGTCGTCCGAGCCAGTCCAGGAGGCGGGGGAACATGGCGTTGCCCGTGGCCATCGTCGGCAGAGCGAAGAACACCCCGCCGGCACCGGAGCGCGCGGCAAGGACTTCCGCGGCGGCGAGCGCCGCCTCGGTCTTGCCCTCCCCCATCGGCGCTTCGATCACCAGCAGTCCGGGATCATCCATCGTCCGGGCCAGTTCCACGGCCGCCTCCTGAACAGGGCGGACCTTCGCGCCCGGAGGCAGCGCGAAGCGTGAGGCGAACAGCTCCTGGACATCCGCAGGCGGCTTTGTGGCACACCATGCTGCCGGCAGGTTCAGCCCCCGCCAGGCAGCTGCAGTCCGTTCCTCGCTGCTCCGGCTCGCGTCCTGGGGGAAGTACGGGAACAGGTCGGGGTTACTGGCGATCCAGTCGGACACGATGACCAGCGCTGTGAGAACGACCTGAACGGGCTGCGGCAGCTTCGCCGCCCGCCACACACTGAGCCTGTCGAGGACACCGAACTGGGCCGCGCACGCCTCCAGCAGTTCCAGCTGCACACGGTGCCACAGCTCACTGCTCGCGCCTGGGCTGCGCAGCAACTGAGGATGCCTGTCCAGAGCGGTGATCTGGCCGTGCTCGGGAGGCACTCCGTGGTGCCCGCCCACCGCGACGGTGAACTGGCCTGTCTGCGCGGCAGTCCAGCCGTGCCGGTCCTCCAGCCACTCCCCCAGCAACACCTGGCCGGCAAGCCCGTGCGGAGCGAGTTTCCGGTCCGCGCCCATCGCCCGCTGGGAGCGCATCTCCAGCCCCTCGGCCCGCATCACCTGCGCGAGCGATTCGACCTGGCAGGCGAACGCCGGTGTGGCCTTCCCGATGTCGTGGACACCTGCCAGCCACACCGCGAGACGACGTGCATCGTCCTGGGCTCCCGGCAATGCAGCGGCAATCAGGTTCCGTATCGACAGCGGCAGCCACTCGTCCCACAACAGCCCTGCCACCGCGGCACTGTCCTCCATGTGCCGCCATAGCGGCAGCCACCCATCGGAGTCCCGATCGTGCTTGGCCCACACACGGAGCACAGGTCCGCGCAGCCTCGCCCGCAAACCGGTGCGGGCCCCCTCGACTGTCATGCCAGATGAATATCCGCAACAGGCCACACTTCGCAGGAGAATGAAGAAAGCGTGGAGAATGTGCCCCTTTTGTGGTCATACCCACCTCGACCGGCACCGGGCACGTGTAGGCTCGATCGGTTGCCACCACCAGGCGGAATGGTTGGAATGTGATGCATGTCGGATTCTCTTAAAGTGCTCAGAACTGAGTCATGCTGGCGATAAGCCTGCAGGTCACGCAGCCTGCTCCCCGCGCCCGCGGGGATGGCCCCGACGCCATCACCCGGCAAGGCCGGGCCCTCACCTGCTCCCCGCGCCCGCGGGGATGGCCCCCCTTCGGGCTTTCGAGACCTCGCCGTCCAGCACTGCTCCCCGCGCCCGCGGGGATGGCCCCATTTGCGCCCTGCTCGTCCCGATCGCGACCCTCTGCTCCCCGCGCCCGCGGGGATGGCCCCTACACCCCCGTGGAGGCCCTGGCGCTGCTCCCCTGCTCCCCGCGCCCGCGGGGATGGCCCCATGGCCTGGCGCTGCCGCAGCGCGTGCACGGCCTGCTCCCCGCGCCCGCGGGGATGGCCCCTTCCCGAACAGGCGAGGGCTCAGCCCGGTGAACTGCTCCCCGCGCCCGCGGGGATGGCCCCCGTATGGGACGCACCCCCGCCCGGCTGCGGCTCTGCTCCCCGCGCCCGCGGGGATGGCCCCCTGTTCGGCGGCTCGTCCATCTGCTGGCTGCGCTGCTCCCCGCGCCCGCGGGGATGGCCCCCCTGGCTACGGCATCACCGTGCTGGCCGACTACTGCTCCCCGCGCCCGCGGGGATGGCCCCGGCTACATCGAGGCAGACCACCTTCGCAGCGTCTGCTCCCCGCGCCCGCGGGGATGGCCCCGGCCAGTGGGTCAACTGGAACCTCGAAGCGGTCTGCTCCCCGCGCCCGCGGGGATGGCCCCGCCACCCCGACGGCACCGCCTACCACCAGAGCCTGCTCCCCGCGCCCGCGGGGATGGCCCCATCGCACGTGACAGGCCTGACAACCGGCCCTGCTGCTCCCCGCGCCCGCGGGGATGGCCCCAACACCAACAGGGCCCGGGGGAGTGGCCGGGGCTGCTCCCCGCGCCCGCGGGGATGGCCCCTCCGCGCCATACGGAGCATCCGACGCCCCGTTCTGCTCCCCGCGCCCGCGGGGATGGCCCCGACGACGTCGCCAAGGCTCTCGTCCGCATCGCCTGCTCCCCGCGCCCGCGGGGATGGCCCCCGGCAGCCGACACACCCTTGCATTCCGATCCGACTGCTCCCCGCGCCCGCGGGGATGGCCCCTTCGCGGCCGTGCACACCGGCAGCTTCGACGACTGCTCCCCGCGCCCGCGGGGATGGCCCCTTCTGCGGCCGGCACGCACGACACATCATCCACTGCTCCCCGCGCCCGCGGGGATGGCCCCGAGGTCCGCGTCGAGGCAGACGGCAACCTGCTCTGCTCCCCGCGCCCGCGGGGATGGCCCCCAATCCAGGGCTCGCCGTCGGTGTCGGCGGGCCTGCTCCCCGCGCCCGCGGGGATGGCCCCGACCAGGAGCAGCCGTGACCGAGCAGAGCGCACTGCTCCCCGCGCCCGCGGGGATGGCCCCTGCTTCCATCGGCGTCATCTTCAGGTCCGGGACTGCTCCCCGCGCCCGCGGGGATGGCCCCGGACGTGCTCCCCCAGCTCGAACGCTGCTCCGCTGCTCCCCGCGCCCGCGGGGATGGCCCCTTGGTGTCGTGGCTCCGTGCCGTGAGGGCGGCCTGCTCCCCGCGCCCGCGGGGATGGCCCCGACGACCGGTCAGCCCAGACCGGGATGAGGATCTGCTCCCCGCGCCCGCGGGGATGGCCCCGCAATCATCGCGTCCTCACGGTTGATGAACCCCTGCTCCCCGCGCCCGCGGGGATGGCCCCAGGAGCGCCCCATCTACCCACCCCGCAGCCGTCTGCTCCCCGCGGCCGCGGGGATGGCCCCCGGTCCGCCGGGATCAGGTCCGGCGTCCACATCTGCTCCCCGCGCCCGCGGGGATGGCCCCGCGGGGATGATCAGCTTCTTCCACCTGAACAGCTGCTCCCCGCGCCCGCGGGGATGGCCCCGCGACCTTGACCGTGCCCGGGCTGGCGTTGCCCCTGCTCCCCGCGCCCGCGGGGATGGCCCCATGTCGGCCACCGTGTTGAGGATCTGTTCGCTCTGCTCCCCGCGCCCGCGGGGATGGCCCCGCTCGATCTCGTCGAGCGCCCGGCCGATCGCGCTGCTCCCCGCGCCCGCGGGGATGGCCCCCCTCGGTCGGTCCGCCGGAGCGGCCCGGACCCTGCTCCCCGCGCCCGCGGGGATGGCCCCGACCTGTCCAGCGGGGCGTGGCCGGCGGGCACCTGCTCCCCGCGCCCGCGGGGATGGCCCCATCCGGGCGCTCACACCGGACGTGAAAGCCGTCTGCTCCCCGCGCCCGCGGGGATGGCCCCCGGATCGCCGTGGGAGTCGCCTCGCTGATCATCTGCTCCCCGCGCCCGCGGGGATGGCCCCAACCGGCACGAACACGTCTGCAATTTCGACTTCTGCTCCCCGCGCCCGCGGGGATGGCCCCAGCATGTTGGCCATCGGCTGGACGTGCGGCGTCTGCTCCCCGCGCCCGCGGGGATGGCCCCGCCGCCCTCGATCCCGAGCACGCCCGCGCGTACCTGCTCCCCGCGCCCGCGGAGATGGCCCCGTCGAGCTCGTCGGCCAGCTCGGTCTCCTCGACTGCTCCCCGCGCCCGCGGGGATGGCCCCAACGGCTGACGGTGGACACCGCAGCCCGGGTGCAGGCGCTGCTCCCCGCGCCCGCGGGGATGGCCCGCGCCGGTCGCGGGCGCCTGCCCCGTCGACCTGCTCCCCGCGCCCGCGGGGATGGCCCCGCGTCGACGTCCCGGCGGGTCACCACGCCCATCTGCTCCCCGCGCCCGCGGGGATGGCCCCTCGCGGTACTTGTTCGGGGAGTCCCCGCGCCCGCGGGGATGGCCCCCTCCCAGGCCCCGGTCCGCTCGGCCTGTTCCCCTGCTCCCCGCGCCCGCGGGGATGGCCCCCTTCGCGGACTCCCGCCGAACCTTCGCGAACTCTGCTCCCCGCGCCCGCGGGGATGGCCCCTCCGGCGGCGGGTCCGTCTCCGAACCCGACTCCTGCTCCCCGCGCCCGCGAGGATGGTCTCGGGGGCCCCGGCGTGATCTCTCTGTGGTGGGGCTGGTTCTTCCATGACATCTCCGCCCAAGCCCGCTCCCGACGCTCCCGCTCATGCACTTACTGGATGTCCAGCTCCCGGACGCGGCGCTGGGTCCGTCCAACCTGCCAGCGCAGCCAGTCCAGGAGAGCTCGGTTCTTCTCCAGTCGCTGATGGTGTCGGAGTGCGGGGTACTGGCGGGCATGGCTATGCCTCGGGGCTGCATCAAGTCGGCAGCCGAATCACGCCGCGCCCTCCGTCCGCCGGTCGCCTCCGGTTCGCTGCCGCAGGTCCACCCGGGCGGCAGGCGTGCGGCCGGTCGGGGTGGACCAGAAGGGGTGCCAGTGGATCCGGACGGACAGGGCGAGCAGGCGGCGGCGGAGCTCGGTGGCACGGCGCGGGCGCGGGAGGGCGAGTGCGCGGTAGGTGTCGTGCCATTCGTGCTGGGCTTGTACGAGGTCGCGGGGGAAGGGGAAGCGCTCCATCCACTAATTAGATCGCATGTTCGAATTTTGGTGCCACTCAGACACTCCGGTCACTTCAGTGAGACGCACGCCTTCATGGACAGGCCCTTGAACTGCACGCAGATCCGGGTACCGCGCGGGTATACGGGGCCCGTGTGCCCGTCCCTCCCCCAGGACGTCTCCACGAAGGTGCCGCCCACGCGCCCCGCGCGCTTCCAGCCGCCGCCGGTCTTCCAGGTGCCGCCGGGCTTCTTGACCAGCCAGCGGGCGGTGCCGGAGCGCACACCCTCCCGCGAGGCATACACCCAGCCCACACCCCGGGCCGAGGAACCGCGCTTGTACCAGTAGTGGGCCACCGCTCCCGGATTGCAGCCAGGCCTCTCCCCCGCACACGCGTTGACCCGCTTGTCCACGTAGGCCCGAGCCGCCGTCGGAGCGGACACCGCAGGAGCGGCAGCCAGGGGGACGAGGGCAGCGGCCAGTGCAGCAAAAATGATCATTCGTCGCATGGGCGGCTCAACGCGCCTGGCCACCCCCACCGTTACGGGTGGCGGGGCCAGTTCACTCGTCGTGGTGGCTCCGGCCTGAGCGACATGGCGCCCGGACTCCGCGCGCATCTGGGCCTTGTGCTGCTCGCCTTCCCGGCAGGATCGTGGACGCCGGCAGCGGGCCTGGGCGGAACGCACGGAGTACCGATCTTGTCGATAACCCCCCGGTGGGACAGCCCTTCCGGTCAAATCGGCCCTCTCCGACGTGCCTCTGTCCGGTCTCGCCAAGACGCCAGAATCTGAAACATCGGCTTTCTGGCTCATTAGGTATTAGGACAAGCATTCACCTGATCTTTCGACCTGCTTCCTCGCCAAGAATCAGGGCGGTATCCCGTGCGATGAAAGGTGATTTGGCATGGCGGATTGGGTGAAGGTCGCGGGCGGTCTTTCGGCTATCTCGGCAGGATCCAGGACCACCGTCTGGGGTGTGAACTCGGCGAGCGCGATCTACCGGTACACCAACAACGACGCCAGCGGCACCAACCCCTGGATCAAGATCCCCGGCACCGCCACCGACATCGCCGCAGGCGCCGACGGCAACGCGTGGCACATCAACACCGCCGGTGAGATCTACCGCTACACCGGCGACCAGCCCAGCTGACCCCGCTCCAGCGCGCGTGCGGGCCCCGACCAGGACAAGGCCAGGGCCCGCACGCGCGACCATGAGGGCTGATCTCGACGCCGTCGCACTCCACAGGCAGTCAGAGGGCGCGGCAGGCCGCGCTTCCTCCGGCACCGGACCGGTGTGCCGTTTCTTCAGGTGAACCTGTGTCGCGATCGGGTGACGCAACCTCGTTGCCCCGCCGCCCCGCAGGGCGCAACTGCTACATCACCTCTCGTGATGATCTCCCTGACGCGACGCGGCCTGCCCGCGCTCCTCCTCGCCGCCCTGCCCCTGCTCGCCACGCCCGCCTACGCCGGCACTCTCACCACCGGCGTGCCAGTAGAAGAGGCGCCTTTCACCTCCTACGCCCCAGCGCAGACTCCCGGCGGTGCCGCCCCCGGTGCCCGGCGGTCGCTGGAACTGTTCGAGGCGATCGACCGGCTCCCGGTCGCCGAGGAACACCGCGAGGGCTACCAGCGCACCCTCTACAAGCACTGGAACCGCGGACTCAGCGCCTCGGACGGCTGCAACACCCGCAAGGAAGTCATCCTCTCTGAAGCCGTGAACGCACCCGAGGTCGCGGCCGGCTGCAAGCTCACCGGTGGGTCGTGGCGCAGCGCGTACGACGGTCTGGTGGTGAGTGACGCCGGGCGGCTTGACGTGGACCATTTCGTGCCGTTGGCGGAGGTGTTCGACTCGGAGCAGACGCCGTGGAGCGCCGAGCGGCGCGAGGCGTACGCCAACGACCAGGGGTCCGCGGACACGCTGATCGCGGTCTCCGCCGCCTCCAACCGGTCCAAGAGCGACAAGGACCCCGCACAGTGGATGCCCACCGACGGGGCCTACCACTGCACCTACACCGCGACCTGGGTCGCAACGAAACTCCGCTGGGACCTCGCCGTCGACGACGCCGAACGCCAGGCCCTCCTCGGCACCGCCGAAGACTGCCCCAACACCACCGTCACCTACGAACCCGCCTCGTAATCCCCCGTTCGGCTTCGAGCCGGCCGCAGGTGCCGAGAGGGCTGAGCCCCGCCCCCAGGAGCAGACCGCACCGGGGGGGCGCTCCCTCGCCAGTCACCACCAGCGGATGCCCTGCAACTGGTGCTGCACCCCGGTGGGCGGCTGGCAGCCTGAGTTGTCGTCGCGTTTGCGGGCTGCGGTGCAGAGGGCGTAGTGGGCGGGTTCTATGCCGACGTCGTCGGGGAGGTCCCGGCCTGCTGCGGCGTGGGTGAGTGGCGTGTAGGCCGGGTTCCAGGCTCCGAGGATCTTGGTGGTCTGGCAGCGTAGCCAGCCCAGCTTCCGGTGGCGGGCTCCGTAGGGCGCGTACGGGCCTCCGGGGTGTTCAAGGGAGACGGCGATGAGGTCGTGGCCGTCGTCGTCGCCGGGCCGGGTGTGCGCTCGTTCGATGTACGGCCCGAGGACACGTTGGACTCTGCCGTTGCGGGCCTGGCCGCTCACGCCTCGGACGAGTAACTGACCTGGAGCAGCTTCACGAACGAGCAGGAGTGGTCGCTGGCCCCTGACGGGTCCGGATACACGGCTGAGTACCTCGCACGGCGCGAGGATGACCGCACCGTCACCTTGCTACGGCTGCGGACGTGGGTGGACGGAACTTCTTGCGGCTACTGAACGTGTTGATAGATGATCGGTGTGCGGTAATCCCATGGGGAGCGGCGGCGGGCGGCCGGTCCGCGGATGCGGAAAGGGGCGGGGCATGCTGGTGGAGGCACTGGCGGCGTTGGCGGCGGCAGGTGGTGGCGCGGTGGTCCAGGCTGCGGGTACCGATGCGTGGTACGGCCTGCAGCGCCGTGTCGGGGAGATCTTCGCCCGCGGTGACGCCGCGCGGGTTGAGGCCGAGCTCGAACGCCTGGACCGCAGCGCAAGGTCTCTGACCGCAGGCGCTTCGGCCAACACGGTCGCGGAACGGCTGCGCCAGGAAGGCGTCTGGGCCGGGCGGTTCGAGACCCTGCTGGAGAGTCTCGACGATGCCTCGCGGGAGCAGGCAGTCGAGGAGCTGCGCGAACTGCTGTTGTTCGTCGCTGCTTCGGCCGGTGATACGGCCGTCGCGACGGGCCAGGCGGTAGCTCGAGACGGAGGGAGTGCGGTCACTGGCATCAAGAGTTCCGGCGGCGACCGTCGGGGCCTGGCGCGGGCGGAACGCACCGGGGACGCGGAGGCGACCGGTACGGGCTCCAGCGCCGTCAGCGGGATTGTCAATGAATAGACCGGCCCGGCACCGCCGGAGCGGCTGAAGGAATCCGGTGGGACTCCGATGGCCATGGTACAAGAGGGGGTTGGGGGCTGGCCCCGCCCCGGCTGTACAGGAGAGTGCGGGTGGCAACGACCAGGCACCGCCAGCCGCTGACGACGCACGGCCCCCCATGACTCCCGGCCCCGTGGGAGGTGGTCCCGCGGCAAGGACAGACCGGCGGCCGGAACCCGGTGAGGATGTCCCGCGCGAGATTCGCATCGAGCGCACCGGCGACGCGGTGGCGTCGGGCCCCGGGGCAATCGCCAACACCGGCTATCTGGTCATCGGGGCGCACCGGTCTCCCGCACGATCGGTCTACTTCCAGCAGGTCCGCCAGATTGCGCCGGACGTGCTGACAGGCCGGGAGACGGAACTCGCCGAACTCACCGCCTTCTGCGCCGGGCCCTCCTCATACGCATGGTGGAAGGCTCCCGCGTGGGCCGGCAAGTCAGCGCTGATGTCATGGTTCGTTCTGCACCCCCCCGAGGGGGTACGGGCCGTCTCGTTTTTCGTGACCGCGCTCTATGCAGGCCAGTCCGACCGGCGAGCCTTCCTGGATGTCCTGGTCGAGCAGCTGGCGGAGATCGTGCGTCAGCCGCTGCCGGAGACCCTCACCGAGGCCAACCGGCAGGCCTGGTTCCTCCAGTTCCTCGACGAGGCGGCGGCGGTCTGCCGGAATCGCGGGGAGCGGCTGGTGATCGTGGTGGACGGTCTGGACGAGGACCAGGGCGCGGATTCCCACAGCATCGCGGCCGTCCTGCCCGCCAAGCCTCCGGACGGGGTGCGGATTATCGTGTCGGGCAGGCCCGCGCCACCGGTCCCCGACGACGTTCCTACCCGTCACCCACTCCGCGATGGGCGGATCCTTCGGACGCTGGACCCGTCCCGGGCCGCTCTGGCCGTCCGGGAGGCGGCCGCCCGGGAGCTGCGGACCCTGCTGCGCGGGGGCGGGATCGGCCTCGACGCCGTCGCTTTCACCGTCGCAGCCGGCGGCGGCCTGACACACACCGACCTCGCAGAACTCACCGGAACCGAGCCGTGGGAGATCGAAGATCTTCTCGCCGGCCCGGCCGGTCGCACCTTCAGCGCACGCGGCCAGGGCGTCGTATTGGCACACGAAGAGCTGCACGCCACCGCTCTGCGGAGCCTCAGCCGGGCTACGATCTCCGGCCGCCTCGACCTCCTCCACGCCTGGCACGACGCCTATCGCAGGTTGGGATGGCCTACCGAGACCCCCGACTACCTGCTGCGCGGCTACTTCCCGATGCTGTCCTCCCAGGGAGACCTGCCGCGGATGGCCGCGTGTGCGTCCGACATGGCGCGGCTGGACCGCGTGCTGGAACTGACCGGGGGCGACGCCGCGGGCATCACCGAGATCACGACGGTCCGGAATCTTCTGGCCCTGCACCCCGACCCGGACCTCGGCATCGCACTCGCTCTGGCCATCACCCGGGCCCGCCTCAACGATCGCAGCCGCAACGTTCCCCCGGGCCTTCCTGTGGCCTGGGCGCTGCTCGGGTACGTGAACCGGGCGGTCGCACTCGCCCGTTTCCTGCCCGGGCCCGACATGTTCCACGGCCCCGGTGTGTTCACGACCTCGCTGAAGGCCGCGATGCTCGACTCTCCCAGTCCAGGCGGCGGCCGGTCCGACGCGGCCGGCGCGGAGTTGGAGGCGGTGGCGCTGGCGGTCGCGGAGATCGGTGACGCCGCACGGGCCGCGGAGATCGCGGGCACCGTCCCCCCGGACGACCAGGAGCGGCTTCTGGCGGCGGTGGTGGAGCGCGCCGCTCGCGCCGGCGAGCTCGACACCGCCGAGGCGATCGGCAGGACGATCCCCGACTGGTACTACCGGCACATCGCTCTGACGGCCGTCGCGGTCGCCGCTGCGGAATCCGGTGACCCCACCCGGGCCGAGGGCGTCGCCGACGCCTTCGAAGCCGACTTCGCACGGGAACGCATGCTCGCCGCTGCGGCCGCCACCCTCGCGAGGACCGGCCGGATCGCACCTGCCGAAGCGCTCGCCCGTACCCTGACCCGGCCCGGCGAAAGAGCCGAGGCTCTCGCGGCGGTCCTGGAGGCCACCACGGATCCGCACCAAGCCGTGACGCTTGCGCGCGAGACCGAAGGGCTCATATGTGAGGTGACCGGGCCGGGCGGGCAGCGGACGTCTGTGGCGGTGGCATTGGCACGGACCGGGCGCTTCGGCCGGGCCGCCCAGGTCGTCCGGGACACCACGGATCAGCGCGAGCGGACGGCCGCGGCCCGAACTGTGGCGACGGTGCTCGCGGAGGCCGGCGAGGCACGCTTGGCCGAGGATCTCGCGCGGACCATCACCGACAGGTTCGCCCTGGAGGACGCGCTGACCACCGTGGTCGCGGCGACGGCCGTGAGCGGCGACACGGCCGATGCCCGGGCGCTGGCCCGCGAGATCGGCAGCGAGCCCAAGCACGAGGAGCGGGCACTCAAGGCCGCAGCACTGGCACTGGCCGCTGCGGGAGATCCGTGGCGCGCCGAAAGCTTCGCACATGCCGCGGTGGAGGTCGTGGAGAACCTGGTGGCGTCGGACGACGCCGAGGCGGTGAGCCGTGAGCTCTTCGGGCCGCCCCTCCAGGACGCCCTTGCGTCGGTCGCGGTCGCCATCGCGAAGGCCGGGAACGCCGACCGGGCCGAACGCCTCCTGCGTCACCTCCCCGAACCCGGGCTGCGGGAGCGGGTGCTTTCGGACGTCGCGCGGGCGGTCGGCGGAACGGGCGACCTGGATCGGGCCACGGCCCTCGCGACTCACGTCTCCGACCCCCACCTGCGCGCCCAGGTGACCGCGGACCTGGCGGCCTCGGCGGCGCGGGCCGGGCAACACGGCCGCGGGGAGTACCTGGCGCGGGCCGCCGAGGCCCAGTACCGGGCGATCGCACCGTCGTATGAACACGAGCGCCTGCTGCCGAGCGTGGTGGAGACCGTCGCGCGGGCCGGATCAGAGGATCGGGCCGAGGCCCTCGCCCGCCACGTCGCCCACCCGATCGCGCGGATCGAGGCCCTGCTCGCGGTGGCGGGCGCGATCACCGACGACGACGCCCGGGCGCGGACCCTCATCGACGACGCCGAGAACCTGGCCCAGACGATCGGGAACCGGTATCTGCGAGCCGATGCTCTGGCCTCGGTGGCGGCGGCGAGCGGTCCGGACCGGGGACGTTCCCCACTCCAGGATGCCGAACGCGCCGCCCGTTCGATCGCCGACCGCTCCACCGCGCAGGACGCCCTAGCCTCCGTCGTGGTCGCGGCAGCCAAGCTTGGTGATCTCGGGGCGGCGACCACCCTCACGGAGTTGATCACCAGCCCAAATCCCCGGGCTCGTGCGCTGACGGCCCTCGCCGTCAAGGTGGCGAACGACGACCCTGGCCGCGCGGCGGCGTTCGCCGAGGGCGTCGATATCGCCCGGGCCCGCGCCCAGGCCTTGGCGGCCGTGGCGACGGCGGCTCGCTCCCGCGCTCCCGGCATGGCCGACGCGATCCTCCAGCGGGCCGAGGACGTTGCTCGTGAGCTCGTGGCCTCGACGCAGCCGGAAACGGTGGGTGCGCTAGGCGGCGCCGAAGCCCTCGCCGCCGTCGCCGAGGCCGCGGCCAGCGCTGGCGACCTGGATCGCGCAGAGGACCTCGCCCGCTCCATCGCCACGACCGCGGAGCGTGAGAGAGCCCTCGCCGCCGTGGCGGGCGCCGCTGCCCGAACGGGCGCCCTGGACCGGGCCGAAGCCCTCGTCCGCTCCCTGCACAGGAACGGCGCCCGGCCCCTCGGTCTAACGGCCCTAGCGGAAGGCGCCCGGGCCGCCGGGCTCCCTATCCCGCCATCCGTACGGTCCCTGCTGGCCGAGGCCCTGGCCCGCGACGGCTACTGGCCGCTCCTGCACGCAATCGCCCTTGCTTCCCCCGCTGCGATCACTGAGAACATCGAACGCCTGTCCCTGGGCAGCGTGTAGGAGGGCGATACGTCGGTGCATCCGTGCTTCGTGTAGATGCCGGTGTCGCTGACTCGCTCAAACCACTGGACAGCGCGGACGAGTTGGACCGGGTCGGGTGATGGTCCCTGGCTCAGGCGCCGGGCGGTTGGGAGGGGTTCATGCTGCCCATGTCGCGGGTGCTGCGCCGGTTCGATGATGGCGACGAGGTGTGGCCCGGCGTCACCGCATTGATCACCCCCGGGCACAGCCCGGGCCACACCACATACGTAATCTCCGCGGGCCACGGGCTCCGGATTCTGGTGGTCGGTGACGCCTTTCACACGCCGGCCCAGGTGGAGCACCCCGAGTGGCCCTCCGGCCCGGACACAGATGTCGACGGCGTACTGAGAGCCCGGACAACCCTGCTCACCCAGCTGCGGGCGCCACGTACCTACTGCTTCGCCTTCCACTTCGGCGACCAGGCATTTGGCCGGGTCTTACCTGTCCGTCAGGGAAAAAGTCACTGGCACCCTGAGCCCGCCCGCGCTCTGTTGCCAGCCCCGATCCACCTTCCCTGAGCGGTCCCAAGCTGGGGGCCGAATTCCTGGTTGCCGTCGGCGGCAGCCTGGACGGTTTCCCCACCGCGGACTGCCTCGCGGCCTTCGGAGGTGTGGCTCCTGCCCCGCACGATTTCGGCAAGACCAGTGGCTACTTATGGCGCCCGCAGCGCCAGACGGTCCCCGAGCTCTGGGTCCTGGCCGAGGAACTGGACGTCTTCAGCGCCGACATTGTCGGGGCGGATCTTGATCGTGAACCCGTCTACCAGGAGCTTCGTCCTTCCGCAGACCCGTCCAACACGCGGCCAGTGCCGTCAGGTTAGAAACGGCTCACTGTTCAAGGCAGTGAACCAGGAAGGTCAGCCCCTCCGGGCTACTCAATCGCACAACACGACGACCGGTGTTCTCAGACCAGGTGACCGCGTCTTGGCCGTAATCGTGCGTGCGGGCGACGACGCTCTCCGGGTCCTCGACATTGACCGCAAGTTCCCACTGCGGGGCGGGTGCACTGGGTCCACGTGTGGCGATGAAATCGGCGCAGCCCAGAGAGGTCCCCGACGTCTTGTTGTAGACCCGCCTTCCGGACGGGGGCCGAGCCGATGTGGAAGCTGATGCTGAACGCCCTGCTGGAGATGTGGCCGTGAGCAGAGTCCGCCCTCATTCCTCAGCTTGCGGCAGCCGGTGGGAGCAGGTCGAGCGGGCTACGAAAGCGATGCCGTCGTAGTCCTTCGCCGGTACGAGCGGCGCGGTGTGGAACCGGTAGGAGAAGCGCGGCACGTTGGCGCCGAAGCTGCGCTGTGCCTGCGGCGCGCGCAGCCAGGGCGCGGTGCAGCGCAGGTCGATGTAGTAGTCGCCCTTCAGGGCATCGGCGAGGTATGCCTCGATGGACCGGGTTCCGGTGCCGATGCGGTGCCGTGCGGGAGGGGCCGTGAGGTCCTCGCCCCTTCGGGCGAGGAAGGAGCCCTTGCCGAAGAGCAGGGCCAGGGCGTAGTAACGGTCTCCGTAACGCTCACGGAGCCTGCTGCCGAGCGCCGTAACCCGGTCCCCGTACGTGCCCTTCGTGAGGTGCCCGTTGTGCGCCCAGACCATGATCCGAGCCGTCGGGTCGTCGTCCACGAGGCGGGCGACCGCGTCGGCCATGGCACGGTCACGGGCGGCGAAGGCGCTGTCCTCACCCGCGGACTGGTCGAGCGAGCGGGTCACGAGGTCGGCGACGCGGACCAGGATCCGCGCGTGCTCGACTATGTCGTCATTTGCGTTGTCGTGGTCGGCGAGGTGGCGGGCGACCTCCTCGGCGTGGTGCCGGAGCGCCTGTTCGCGGTCGGGGCGTGAGCCGGGGCGAGCGTGGACCAGGACCTCCAGGGCGCGGGCGTCCTCCTCCCGTTCTGGCGCGAACGCGCGCAGGAAGGCCGTGACGGCCTCGACCGAGTCGGCGCCGCGCTGCGGGTCGACGCCGACGAAGCGGACTCGGCGCTCCTCGGGGAGGCCCCGGTTGTGCACGCGGAGCCACGCGACAAGGTCCACCATCTCCTGGGTCCGCCAGGTCCAGAAGCCGAGCCGGGCGACGAGCCGGGCGGGGTCGCCGACGCCGTGCCGGACGTATGCGTCCACGGCCCAGGCGGCGGACTCGCTGGCCTCCATGGCGAGGGTGGTGAACCCCTCCTCGCGTACCAAGAACTCCACGATCCGGTGCTTCAGCCGGAAGAACTCGGCGGTGCCGTGGGTGGATTCACCGAGGCCGACGATACGGGCGCCGCGCAGCGTCATCCCCAACTGCTTCAGGTCGTCGGAGGGCTCACCTGGGGTCAGCGTGTCCAGGGGGCGGGCGTGCTCGGTGAGCCAGCGGGCGATGTCGTCGGGCACCGGGGTGCCTCTCCTCCCTGCGTGCGGCAGAGCGCGGCCCTGCGGTCCGCCCGTGTCGCCGCACGCTATCGTGTGTCAGTTCTCCGCTTCACGGCACGCCGTCAGGATGTCGCGTAGGTCTCGCACGGCTCTCCTCTCTGCCATGGTCGGAATACACGCCCGCCGGAGCTCCGCTTCGACGCGAGCCAGTACGACGCCGAAGTAGCTCGCGCAGAATTGGCCCGCTGGGAGCAGGAACACCCGTAGCAAGGAGCAGGGCGCGGCCACGGGTGCAGCGGTCGGGGCGGCGGCATGGGGCGGGTGTGGTGCGTCTGATCGCAGCCGTGGCGAGACGTCGACAAGGGTCCTCCGCTACCAGCTGACGGCGCTCAGCCCGTTGCTAAGATCCGTCACGTCGGCTCCGGCCAGGACATCGTCGGGGACGGCGCCGAGCCGGTCCGTTGGCAACCGCACCTGGTTTGGGCGCGGACCCTTCGGCAGCTGGCCGTACAGGACCAGCGCGTCGTCGTTGTCCTCCTCTGTCTCGCCACCCACGTCGACGAGCAGTGCGAGGGTCGCCTCCAGCTCCCGCTGGACCAGCCGCTCGATGGCATCCTCCACCTGCGCGTGCTCCTCCTGGCTTAGCCCGCTGAGTTCGAAGGTGAGGATCTGGATGTCCGGCACCACGTACCTGACATGGCACACCACGTCCGTGTCAGCCGACAGCCAGAGCTGCAGAAAGAGCGGTCCGACCGACAGGCCGACGAGCTCGAGGATGCGCTCCGGGGGCAGCTTCACCTGCTCCCCCTCGACGTCAAGCAGTATTCCGCAACCCAGTGCCGGGTGTTCGAGGCTCATCCCGCACTCGTCCAGCAGTCCGGTGACCGAGCGGAACGCGGACTCGCCCATCCGGCCGTCCCGGTACCAGGACAGGTAGGTCCGCGTAGCCACCGTCGGCACTCCTTGTCGTCATTGCCCCGCCTCTGGACAGGAGAGGCCACGGATACCGTGCGTCCGCCGTCAACAAGGATCTGGCCTCGAACACTAGGCTGCCGGACAGGGCGTTGCACCCACTCTCCGGCAGTCGGCCCCGGGGCCGGCTCAGGCCCCGGCGTTCGTGAGTAGCGCCATTGACGCCCCGCTACGGGAAGCCGATGACGACCAGTCTCTCCCCGCCCAGCAGTCCGGCACGGTCGCTTCGCTTTCGCCCGTGGTGTGGGTGAGGGATGCGGGAGTGGTCCAGCACGGATGAGGATGTCCTGCTGGTAGCACAGCAGGACCAGGAGGAGAGGGCCTGCGGGCACCGTCACGAAGGCGAGGCAGGGCGGGACGCTGCGCGCGGGAATGGCGCCGGGTATGCGGTCGGCGGCGGGCGACAGGCTGGGCATCGGCGTCCGGCCGGTGCGGACGACTGCTGACGGCTGTCGGTGGCGGAGACGCGCGCTTCTCCGCATGCCCGCGCTGGCATTGCGCGTCCGCACCGAGGCAAAGAACCCGTTGACCTCTGTCCCCAAGCACCGTCGGCCCGTAGCAGCGCCATCTGCCTCCCGTGCGCGTGCGAACAGGCCCCCGGGGCGTGGGAGCGGCCGACGTCTTCGACCGGTCGGGGCAGGGGTGGCGGCGCCGCGCGCAGGCTCCCTGGCAAGGTCGAACACGGCAACGGCAACCACACACATTTTCTCCACCCTTCTTCACCTGATGGTCACAAACCTCGGTATGCTCCAGGACGCTTCATTCGCACCACAGAGGGGGGAATCCTCATGCGTATCCGTCATGCCCTGGCCGCCGCCGCAACTGCCGCTTCGGTCATCTCGCTCGGCCTCGCGGCCGGCGCCCCGGCCCAGGCAGCCGAGTACTCCTCGGCCCTGAAGATCAAGGGCGTCCAGTACGACGCACCCGGCCGCGACTCCAACAAGTGCTCCGGCGGAAACACCGCAAACGAGTACCTGACGATCAAGAACTACTCGCGCACCGCGACCGTCAACCTCAAGGGCTACGTCGTCAAGGACGCCGCCGGCAACAAGTTCACCTTCAAGGCGACCCACAACCTGCAGCCCGGCGACTACATCAAGCTCCGCGGCAACCGCGGCACCGACTCCGACGCGAAGAACGTCGTCTACCGCCAGAACTGCAACTTCATCTGGAACAACGACAAGGACACCATCTACCTGTACAAGCCCTCCGGCGCCCGCGCCGACGTTCACTCCTACACCAAGAAGTCCAACGACCGCGACGGCAACGGCTACATCACCTACCACGGGTGATCTCCGGGCCTGACGGCACGGAGCGGGTAGAGCCGGCCTTCACGGTGCGGCAGCCGCTCTGAGAGCGGTGAGCAGATCTGCCCTTGGGCGCTCGACGGCGCACGGCCGGTTCTCCGGGCCGCGCGCCGTCGAGCGCCTTTGTGTGTGGGGTTACTGGATCTGGACGTAGAAGCGGTCGTTGGTCTGGTAGGGCCGTTGCAGGGTGGGGTCCCAGGCGAGGATGCGGTCGTCGACGTAGTACTTGCGGAGCATGCCGCCGGCGACGCGGTTGTCGCTGGCGGGGATGGCCTTCACTGAGAAGTCGGGCCTGGGGTTGCCCGCGCCTTCGAGGGTGGAGGCGAAGGGGTATTCGTCGCACTGCTGACCAGTGGGAGGTCGGGTGGGCAGGCCGGTGTCGAGGTACTTGAGACGCTCGGGGCCGGTTTTGAAGCAGGCGCCGTCCTTGTGGTCCTTGTTCGCTTTGGACTGGGTGGGGTGCAGGGCCCGGGTGATGCGGTGCAGTCCGGGGGCGTCGGGATTGCCGGGGATGTACTTGCCGGGGATGTACTTGTCCCGCGGCCAGGGCACTCCGGGTGGTGCGAGGAGGGGGTAGGTGGTGTTGGGGCGGTTGTGGGCGGCGTCGAGGTGCTCGGCGACGGCGTGGTGGGTGGAGCCGAGGGTGTAGGTGAGGTGCGGGGTGACTTCGCTGAAGACGCAGGCTTTGGGGTACTTCGCTTTGCCGAAGTTGAAGTAGGCGGCGGAGTCGCAGCGCAGCATGCGCTGGGGTGTGCGGCCGCGGATGGGGGTCTGGTACTCGGCGTTGTCGGTGAAGAGCTCGACTCTCCACTGGTTGTAGGAGATTTTGTCGCGGCCTTCGCTGAGCTCCGGGTGGTTGTAGATGTCCCAGTAGGCCCAGGCGGGGTTGTTGTCCCAGGTCGTCCAGGGCATCGTGGCGGAGCCGCGGGTGGCGTGGCAGACCTTGTTGTCCTGGACGCACTGGCCGAGCAGGCTCAGGGGGACGTTCGGGGCGACGAAGAGGTTGTCGTAGGGGCCCCAGTCGTAGTCGACGGAGTCTTTCTGGATCTGGGCGAAGACGCGGGCGCGGCGTTCCTGGTCGTCGCCCTGGGCGAAGACTTCCAGTTTGGCCTCGGTGGTGCCTTCCTCCTCGATGGGGATGCCCTTGGCGTCGATCGACCAGTACACGGCTTTGATGGTGTAGCGGGCGCAGAAGGTGAAGCGGTTGTGGATCCGGCCGATGCCGGTTTCGACGTTGTCGCTTTTGAAGCAGGCGTCGCTCAGCGCGGTGTCGGGCCGTTCCCCGATCGGTGCGGCGACGAGCGGCCCGGGCTCGGGGGCCGACTGCGGTGTGGCGTCGGGTGCGGGCTGGGGGTTTTCGGCGGCCACTGTCCGCGAGGCGTACTCCGCGTCCAGAAGGCTCAGAGCGGGCTGGGCGGAGTGGGGTGTCAGGTCCCCGGCGGCGTGCTTGGTGGCCTGCGGGGCCGGGGCGGGCACTGGGAGACTCTTCTTGCCGGCCGCGCGGGCCTGCTGGCCGCGGGCGCGTAGGCCGGTGAGCGCGTGCTGGCTGACGCCGGCCTTCAGCGTAATAGTCCTGGGGGTGTCGTCACCGGTGGGTGCTGAGGCGGTCAGGGCCTGCCCGGTGCTGGTGGCGGGTGTGTGCTGGGCGTTGACGGGCTGGGCGGGCAGGATGAGAAGTACGGCGGTGGCGGTCAGGATCATGGCGTGCCATGACTTGCGGTGCGACATCACTCGGTTCCCCCTTGCGTGCGGGCCCTGTGTGCAGGTGACGCTGTCGTCCACCTGGGCAGGGCGTGACGACAATGACGCACTACTCAGCGTGACATCCTGTCACCCTGTGAAAATAGGGCCGCAGGTGAGATCAGGGAAGATGTCACCCTGCAGAGTCACTGAAGGCCGCTGAGACTCCACCGGGTATTCGGTTGCCGCACAGGGGCACGGGGCGATACGGCGATGAGGCAAGTACGGGGGGAGGAGGCGGTTTACGCGCAGGCGCTGATGCCACCGATCCACGGACCGTCGAAGAAGTCTTCCTCAAGCTCGACGCCGGTCAGCTGGCGCAGCGCCAGTACCGCGCGTTGGGAGTCCTCCAGCCCGGCGGCTTCGCCAGAGAGCTCCTCATCTCCGGAGCTGGGAAAGCCGACTGCGACCAAGTCCTCTCCCACAGTGTCGACGGCGTCGCCGAAGCGCCGCCCGGTCACCGCGTCCACCCACCCCAGAAGGGCACCGTCCCGAGCCGCCTGCACCATGATCTGGTTGGGGTCCTCGAATGCCGTGACCGCGGTGCGGCCTCGCGCGGACAACGCCGACAGCACGCCGGTGTTCATACCGACCCATCCGCTCGTGCCTTCCAGCTCGACCACCAGCGTCCAGCCGGCCGCCACCTCCTGCCCCAGCAGCAGCACTCCCGGCCCGGCCCCGCGAACGAGGCGGTCTGTCGCTTCTTCCAGCCCGCCGTTCGCCCCTGTAGCGGCCTCCACCCCCATGGCCCCCAGAACCTCACCGGTTACACCCTGAGCCAGCGTCACACACCAGCCCTCACCGAACATTCCCGTCAGATTCAGCAACAGCCCCACCTCCACCACGTCCAATAGCAGGGCGGCCAAACCACGCTGCAAGCACATTGATCGGCACGGGTGGCAACAACCTGCCACTCCGCGTCTGCCCGGCGTCCCCAGATGCATCCCCACGTCGAACTGCTCCGGTGAGCCATTGCGAACAAGGGATCTTACTGATCGTTCGCGGCCGCGGCGATCGTGCTCACCCCAACGGTCAGCGGCATGGAGACCGTACGGGTTTCCGGACGCGTCACCACTTCCCCGGACGCAAGGCCGGAGAGGGTCTGGCCCAGTGACGTGCTTCTATCAGCGACGGCCGGCGGCGTAGACCGCCCCGTCCGGTCGCTGCTTCACGACAGGGACGCTGGCCTGCGGGATGGTGGTATCGCCGGTAGGAGTTCCGGGGACGCGATCCGCCTGCCCAGGTGGCCAGGGGTGTGCCGGTCGACCAGGTGCAGGCGCTGGGACGTGGCGAAGTCCTGGGCGGGCCTGCTGAAACGGCCGTTGGTGACCAGGACGATGACGTCGCCCTTGTGTACGGAACGTCCGGTGCGTTCAGGACATGCAGATCGGGTGTGCCGAACGGCTGCTCCGGCAAGGCCTTGGGCGTATGGGTTTCGGACATCAGATCGAGGATGACCGGCTGGACGCCGACCAGCTCGCCCCACCACCTCGCCCGCAGCCGCACCCTGGCCCCGTTCAGGCGCCGGCCGCCAGCTAAAACGAGGGCTGCGTGGACCCGTCGGCTCTGCAGCCAGCGCGTGCAGCGATACGCTGCGCTCGTGAGGCGCGGCTGACCCGGATCACTGTTCACTGGCTGATTCGTTGGGATGCGCAAGGGCCCGCCACCGGTATAGTGACGTCATAACTTGTTGTTCAGGCACAGAAGCCCCGCCATCACCGATGGTGGGGCTTCTGCTTTGTTAGGTCAGGCGATCCGCAGATCCGCACGGCCGTCGGTCGGAGGTACCGATCTGTACTCCGGCAGATTGATGCTCGGCAGCTTGCCTGACTTCATGTCCTTCAGTGCAGAAGCGAAGGCGGCCTCCATGTCCTGCACGGTCTCGTACTTGGCTGCCAAGGGATGCAGCCTGTAACGGTTACCGCCCCGCTCCTCTGCTCGGGAGCGCAGGACGAGGTTCAGCTCGAAGAGCGGCTCCAGCAGTGCGCCCACGCTTGGCGGCTTGACGTTGTACTCGACAGCCATCTGGCGCTGGCTCGGAAGCGCACCGCCGTTCTCGCTGCGGAAGATCAAGTACTGAAGGAACTTCACTGCGGCTGGTCCAATGGGCAGCGCCCAAATGCGCTCGGCGACGAGCGGTGACATCACTGCAACGGCCATCAGTGCTTTCCTCCAATTCTATGCGGCTTCTATGACAAGAACCGGATATCACCCGGTTCGCTCCTCGCGAGGGGGGGCTTGCGCCTCACCTTCAAGGTTAAGTTGCAGCTCTTCCTGGTGGTGCAGCACCTCAGGCCCGATCTTGTGCGGAAACGCTGACGCTGGATCGTCGTCTCCCTTGTGGTCTTCCGCGATCTGGGCGAGCACCTCGTGCTGAGCTCCGCTAGTGCCCTGGAACCACAGATGCACGTTTAGCCTGATTCTGCCGTTTCCGGCAGGTTCGAACCACTTGTACTCACACAAGGCCTTGACCGCCCGGTTGACGGTGGGGCGCGTGATCTTTTTGACGACCTTCCGCTCAGCGGCAGGCTTCCCAGCCTCCTCCGCCGCCTTCTTGTCCGCCAACTCGTTCAGACCGTCAGTGATCTCCTGCTGCGTGTACTCAGCGACTCCGGTGCCGGGCGTCTGGCCACCGGCCACGTAGAGGAATACACACAGCTGACTCTTCGAGATGCTGTTCGCGATCGACAGCTGACCGAGTAGCTGGGTGAACCAGTTGGACGCCAGGCTGTATCCAGCGTCACCAGCCATGTCGTGGACTGCGCGGGGGTCAGTGTCGTACTCGAAGTGGACACCTTTGAGCCTTCGCTTACCGACCCGCGGGTCGGTCACAGTCTGTACAGCGTCGCCCAGCTGCTCGCCCAGCAGACTAAGGATGCTGTCGTGGACCGCGCTGGCGTCCGTCGAGGACGTGGCGGGGGGCACCGCACGGGGCCGACGCGGCTTGCGCGACGGCAGATCAGATGTCACTGGACCTCCTCATTGTTCAGGCGGTCCGAGACTAGCCCAAAAGTTAGGCTCACCCTTATTTTCCGCGTGTCGGCGCGCCTCTATCTCCATCCTGGCAGCTCACCGCAACGAAAGTTAGCCACAGCCTAACTTTCGTTGCTTCTATGCGCTGAAAGTTAGCCACAGCCTAACTTCACGTGCGCGCTTGAGAGCACACTGCTGCCCGGCCTTGCGAGCTAGACCCTCGGCTCACCACTCCCTCCGCAAGCCCCTGACCTGCGAACTTCAACTCGAGCACGGCGGGGTAAAAAAGTAAGCCTGAGCCTAACTTTCAGCGCAGAATGTGCTGCGCAGGTTAACATCTCGGAGCACCAAATGTGCCCGCCAGAGCATGATCATTTATGGAAAGTTGCAGGTCAGGGGCTTGTAGACCCGCGTCCTCTCTTAATAAAGAGCAGGCCTCCGCTGTTACCCAAGCCAGCGGATCCATCTCCCTACGGGCACCTACATCCCTCAACTGCGCGGCGTCCCGCTCGGTTCTCTCTCTGCTGGACTCTCCAACTGCCCTCATGAGCCTCAGCCACAGAAAGTCAGCCACCGCGATGCAGGTGCGTAGAGACGGTGTCCGGAGGTACATCAGCCAAAGCCGGTACCAGCAACTCCAATCGGTTTCAAAGCGTAAGCGCGCGGCGCCGCAGCGTGTTCATATCGTCCCGGGCGCCGCCGGGCACTGGCGGCGCCCGGGACGATCCCTAGATTGCGCCCACGGAACGATGAACCAGCTGCTTCTGTGGGGGTCTGGCTCGGCACAGGGCTTCAGACGTAGGTCAGGACGACCCTGCCTCTTAGGCCCATTCAACTCTCGACCGAGAGGCCCGAGCGCATCGACCAGCACTACTCCGCGACAGAAATGGTGCACTGCGTATGGCAAGTGACTGCCTGAAGAACGCCTTCCTCAGCAGGGGCCTTGACCCCGAATCCTGAACACGGGTTATGCGGCTTGTGCCAGCGTAGTTGGTGTGAGGTGGAAGGCGTTCTCGAAGGCGATCGGTGATCGTTGTCCGAGGCGGGAGTGTCGGCGTCGGGTGTTGTAGCGGTGGAGCCATCGGAAGGCGTCGAGTCGCGCCTCACGCTCGTCTGACCAGCTCTTTCGTCCTTGCAATGATCGATCCGGCGAGACTGCCGCGGGTTCGGATTGCCGCGGCCAGGGCGTCGGTGACGAGATCCGCGCGCATGTGGTCGGCGATCGCCCAGCCGGCCAGACGGCGGGAGGCGAGGTCGATGACAGTCGCCAGGTAGAAGAACTTCCCGCCGTCGAGGGGCAGGTAGGTGATGTCGCCGACGTACTTCGTGTTCGGCCTGTCCGCGGTGAAGTCGCGGCCGATCAGGTCCGGGGCCTTGGCCGCGGCCGGGTCGGGGGCGGTGGTGCGGTGCCGGCGGCGCAACCGGACCCGTGCGATCCCGGACGCCCGCATGATCCTGGCGACCCGCTTGTGGTTGACCGCCTCACCGTTCGTCTCGCGGAGTTCGGCGGTGATCCACGGGGCTCCGTAGGTGCCGTCCGATTCCTGGTGCACCGCCCGTATCCGGGCCGCCAGGCGGGCGTCGGCCACCTGCCGGGCGGCCCGGTCGGCAGCTGTCCGGCGCCAGTAGTAGAAGCTCGAGCGGCTGACGCCGAGGATGCTGCAGAGCCGCTTCACGCCGTAGCGGCTCTGGAGGTCGGCGACACACTGGAAGCGGTTCACCAGCGCGTCTCCCCGGCGAAATACTTCGCCGCTTTGCGCAGGATCTCGCGTTCCTCTTCCAGCTCGCGGACCTTCTTCCGCAGGGCCGCGTTCTCGGCCTCCAGCGGGGCCGGCGGCTGGGCCGGTTCCTGCGTCCGCCGTCCCCGGGGACGGCTCACCCCGGCTGCCCTCACCCAGTTCCGCAGGGTCTCCGGGTTGATCCCCAGATCGGCGGCGACCGACCTGATCGTCGCTTCCGGCCGCGACTCGTACAGCGCGACCGCGTCCGCCTTGAACTGTGGCGGGTAGTTCTTCATGACCACGAGATGTCCGTTCTCAGATCCTCAGGATCCAGTGTCTCGTGTGTCCAACATCAGGGGTCAAGGCCCCAGTTCAGATGCAGCGTTGTGATGGGTGGCTATCCGAGCCAGGTAATAGTGAGGACTGACAGTCGGTGCAAGGGTCGGTTGATCCAGTAGGTGAGGGAGAGCTCGCCAACGGAGGCGTGGCGGATGTCGTTGCCCTCCGGGTCGTCGGCGTGCCACTGGTGAAAGCCCCACGGGTCGGCTGCGGCGGCGTCCAGAACATCCCACACGGTGTCTTCTACGTGTTCGGGCAAGGTGTCGAGGACCTTGGTGGCCGGGGCGGAGAAGCGGACCGAGTAAGGCTGCTGATTAGTCACCGACGCCGTCGCCTCTCCCGGAGCTCTACCGCGTCGACGAACGCGCTGTCGTCGTAGCCAGAGGCGACGAATGCGTCGACGGCAGGGGCGGAGGCGAGGCGGCCCTGCCAGTCCTGTACAACCGCGTACAGTCCGGCAAGGGAGAACGTCCGGCGTGATTCCTCGAGGGCTGCCGCCCATTCCCGCTCGAAAGCCGGCACCCACCACGTGGCGCGACGGTCAGTACGCAACTGGGCCAGCAGTTCGGCCGGGGCGCCCGCAGCGGGGGCGTAGGGCGTGACGGGGGCGTGGTCAGGCTGCGCGCTCATCGGCTGATCCCTCCCGGGAGGTTGATGCCTCCACCGTACGCGCGCCGGGAAGGCATGGGTGGGGGCATGGGACTTTGCGGCCGCTGGTGAGGCATCGCAGGGCAGGTGGGAGGTTCCAGTGGTGTGGGCCAGCAACCGGGTGTTCGAGTCAGTGCGGCGGCCGCGGTGTCCATGGAAGGCCAGGTGAGGAAGGCGTCCACTATCTGACACTTCCAGTCCCTTGAGTCCCTTGCTACTGGCCGTCGGCCAGCTCGCCGACCCGGTCTGCAAAACCCGGTACATGCTCAAGGGTACGGAGGGGCGTTTACAAGGGACATGTGAGCAGCCCAGCGGCGAACCGAGGAGCAAACTTCGCAGGGCTCTCTGCCCCCTGCCCTGGCTTCACGCGATGTCCCATAGGCGTAGCGGCCGTGTCCGACTGGGCTTGTTTTATGAGGGGGTACTCAGATCGTCATCTCCGCAGGGGCCTGTTGGTGAGGCAGGAGCGTCTGCATGGTTCGGGGTGGAATCTCGTGGAGGTGTGGAGCGGATCTCTGGGGCGGGGCGTCTCCCCTACTGGTCAGTGGCGCACCCACCAGGCCAGTTGGACAGTTTAATTGTCGAAATCCACCTTGGGTGTGCACGATGTCGTCATGAGTGACGGCATGGGACTGAGTGACGACGAAGGGTGGGTCGGCTTCCTGACGGCTCTTGAGCACCTACTTTGGGCCGAGGCGAAGCGGCGTGAGGGCGTCCCTGCGGAGGAGCACCCGCATAGCGTGAACGCTCTGCGACCGGACTCCCCCGCCACCCGGCGGCTGCACCTGCGGCACCTGGAGGTCGCGGCCGAGTGCCGCAGCGTCACCGAGCAGGTGATGGAGCACGCCAGGTGCGTACCGGGCGCGCTGGCGCGGGTTACCCGGAGATGGGAGCCGCAGTCGGCGTCACGCGGCAGGCTGCGTGGAACCGGTGGCCGGCGTGGGCACCCGCTGAATCCTGCACACCCTGACCGGACGCCAGCACCTACACGCTTCCGGGACGGTGACGACGCGGAGCAGGGACAAGGCGGTCACCATCGGGTGGGACGCGGTCCGCAAAGGCGATGCGGCCACCGGAGGCGCGGTCGCCGCGGTGGTGTTTGACTCCGAGAGCCGGGTGGTGTGGGCCTGTCTCTTCGATCCTGCCGAGTACGACGCCGTCACCGTCGAGGTCCCCGAGGACTTGGTCGCCGTCCCGGCCGGCGGCGGCGAGGATTACCAGGCCTGGACGGGGCGGTGGGCGCAGTTCGTGGCTGCGGAGATCGAGAGCCGGACCGTGCGCGCATGAGGTCCCTCTTGCCGATGGAGGGTCCACCGTGACGAAGATTGCGCTGCGTGCTCATCAGCGCGAGGCCGTGGACGCGGTCCTGCACGCCCTGGAGTTGCCACCCGGTGCCCGACTCCCCGCCCGCGGCTTACGTACCCAGATCATCATGGCGACCGGCTCGGGCAAGACCCTCGTTGCCGCCCGGAGCGCGGATGAGCTCCAGACCGGCCGCGTGCTCGTTCTCGTCCCGTCCCTGGATTTGCTCACCCAGAGCGAGCGGGCCTGGCGGGACAGCGGACGCACCGGCCCGGTCATCGGCGTCTCCTCCCTGCGCATGAAGCCCGGCGAGGGCACAACCGCCTCCCTCGTCGTCCTCAAGCCCGGCGAGAGCGCCCACAACATGCTCACCAGCAAGGCCTACGAGGACCTTGCCAAACTCCTCGAAGCCCTCCCGTGCCCACGACTCTTGTATCGTCGAGACGCTCGGCCCCAGGCCCCTCCCCCACCCGCACCGAGCCCGCCAGTGACTCGGACCTGGACGACGTCGACACCGAACTGGGTGAAGGTGGCGAGGCGCAGGGGCCGAGTGCCCGGGCCCGGGCCTCTTCCTGATCCAGACGCTCGAACAGTGGCGTCATCCCGGCCCCGCCTTCGCTTGCCGATCCCCGAGCCCGACGGCACTCCGAGCCCCAGCCAAACGTAGGGGGCATAGCAAGATCGCAGAGGGTGACCGCAGATCCCCCAATCGACTGCCCGCGATCGCCTTACGCTCGCACCCCTCCAACAGACGACAACATCCGTTCGCACCGTAGGGTCGGAGCATGCCGACCGAAGACAGCCCGCGCCTCACGGCCAAGCACTGGCAGGACTGCACGGACGTGTACGACTTGCTGGATCAGATCCGGCTCCGGCCCGGCATGTGGGTCCCCGGCGGATCGCTCCTGCACCTGCAGTCCTTGCTCACCGGCTACCGGGCAGCGCTCGGTGTGCACGGCATCGAGGAATCCTTCGCCTTCTGGCCCGAGGACGACTTCAACCGCTGGCTCCAGGAGCAACGCGGCATCGCCGGCTCCCTCACCTGGGCAGCCGAGATCGAACGCAACACCCCCGCAGGCTCGACGCCGGTCGAGGAGTTCTTCCGTCTCCTGGATGCGTACCGGAGTGAATCCGACCAGAACTCAACACTTGGCGCTGCCTCGACCCGCTTTCCCGGCATCGAGTACATGAACAACACCTTCGTCACTCTCTTCTGGCGCCGACGGCTCCTCACGGAAGCTGAACTGCGGCTCGAGGAGCGCGGCTTCCGCGTCGTCCACCTCGCAGCGGGCGACTGGGCTTCCGAGCAGGATATGCACAGGGACGTTGCCGCCGCGCTGCAGTTTCCCGACTACTACGGCCACAACCTCGACGCGCTCAACGACTGTCTCGGCGATGTCGCCTGTTACGGCCCGTACGACGACTCACCAGAAGGTACTGGGCTCGTTCTGTCCATTACCGATTATGACCGCTTCACCGCCGCTTGCCCGCGAGCGGCCCAGATAGTTCTGGACATCGTTGCCGACCAGGCCCGCCACGCGGCGGTACTTCAGCGGCGCTTCTTCTGCCTGCTCCACAGCAACGACCCGGGCATCCGGTTCAAACCGGTCGGCGCCATGCCCGTCATGTGGAACAGCGACGAATGGCTCGACGCCAAACGTCGGTGAGAACGCGGCGGTGTTGAGGGACAAGGAAGGCTCGCAGTGATCTCTGCACAGGACTGGGCCAACGCTCGGCGCATCTGGGATTACCACCAGATGGGCCACGCTCTGCGACCCTGCTCCGTTGCCATCGGGCTCGGCAGCCATGATCTGGGAGTAGCGGACACCTCAGCAGACCTGTATCAGCAGAGGTTGGGTGCGTTTCCTGCTCTTTGCCGGAGCCACGAGCCCCACGACCAGGGAGCGGATGCCTCGCGGGGAAGCAGTCCACTACCGAGAGCGGGCAATCGAATTGGGTGTGCCCAGCTCTGCTGTTCATGTGGAGCCGAAGGCGCGCAACACGGGTGAGAACATCCGCTTCTCGCGAAAAGTGCATGATCCGCCAGCCCGTACCTGCCGACGTAACCGAGGCGTATCAGCGACTCCGCCAAGCCGGTTTCACCAGCCGCCTCCTGCCGACCGATTCGCATCCTGCTTGACCGACGCTGAGAGCTGTTACAGGTTTCTCTACCTCATCAAGGCACCCGGCTGCGCTCCGCTCCGCCGGCCGCGCTTCCCGGCTCTGGCTGCGCCCGCGCTCCTGCCTTCGGCCCGCTCGGCGCTGCCGCCGCCGACGCGCGCCCGCAGTGGATAGGCCCGGAGGGCATGAAACGAGAACCAAGGCCGCGGCTTCAAGACATGCCTCCGGCGGGGGCGCTCAGACTCCGGGATGGGAGGGGCGCCGTTCGCGAGTGCCAGCCGGAGCGTGGTGAGCGTCGTGGGGCTCCCATCCCGACCACCTCCGACCCAGGCAAAGCCGAGCAGTCGCGGCCCAGGGCGTCAAGGTCGTTCGTACAGTGGCGCGCTCCACCTAGACGCCCTGAACCACGACCGCTCCACGGAGTGTGGGTCGAAGGCGGACGGGATGGGAACTGGGGTGAGTGGTGGGTTGGCGTACGTGGTGAAGGTGGAGGAAGCGGCGCTACAGTCCCGGGACATGAAGCTGGGGAGACTGAGGCAGTTCGGCGCATCGTTCATCTCGATAGTCAGGCACGTTGTCCGGCGCCCTTTGCTGCTCCTTGTTCTCGCGCTGATCTGCGCAGGGACCAGGTGGCTCCAATCCACGTTGCCGCAGCCGTGGGACGGCCTGCCTTTCGGGTTCGGCCTTCTCGCGGCTATGTGGTCCATCCGATCGACTCTCCCTCGCAGTCAAGAAGATCAGCAGGCCGACGATTGAGCGTGGCTGTCGCGTCCCCGATACGGTCTCGGAGAGATGCGGGAAACCATGGGGCGACTCAGCGACGAACGCGCAGCCGTTGTCAAGAGCACGTGCGGCGCCTGACATCACCAGCTGACACCAACAAGCACGCACAGCAGCGGTCTGTGTCGAATCTCAGTGGACGGTCGCTCGAGGCGTAGGCGCGGTTGGTCAATGTTGACAGGCTTCAGTGATCGACCTGATAAGGATGAGGCCAGACCTCGAAGCCTTAGCCCGCGTAGGGGCGCCGACCTTGGTGGCGGTCGGCGCCCGTCGTCTTGACTCGGTCATTGAGACGGTGTGCACGCTAGGCTCGGCAGTCAGCACCGGAACCGGTGATCGTCCCCAGCCTCGCCAATTCACTCCAGTCCGTCCTTGACCAGCGCAAACTTCTCGCTGCCCGGATTGAGGAACTCCTGGACGCCCACCCTCTTTCCCAGGTCCTGATCTCGATGCCCGGCATCAGGATCAGGACCGCGGCCCGCATCCTCATCGACGTCGGCGACGGCAGCGGCTTCGCCACCGCCGGACACCTCGCCGCCTACGCCGGCCTCGCACCGGTAACCCGGAACTCCGGCTCCTCCATCCGCGGCGAGCACCCCTCCCGGCGAGGCAACAAGCAACTCAGCCGATGTCGTCAGCGTCGTCGGCCGCTGCCAGCAGCGCGGCCAGGACCCGTTCCCAGGTGCCGTCGACGGCCCACCTGATCAGTCGCTTGTGGGCGGTCTGAAACGGTCCCAGCTCGTCCGGCAGGTCCCGCCAGGGCGAGCAGGTGCGGTACGTCCACGCGATGGCCTCAAGGGTGCGGCGGCGGTCGGCCCATCGCCGGCCGCGGACCGGATCGGCCGGCATCAGCGGCTCGAGCCGGTCCCACATCGCGTCAGTGATCACTAAGACGTCGTTTCTTATGGCTGTCAGAGCGGCATGAGAGCCTCCGTGCATGAGCTACGACCTTGCTGTCTGGGAAGGCGAGAAGCCGGCGGATGACAAGACCGCCGGCCGAGACTTCGACGGCCTGTACGACCGTTACGTCGGCAACGAGGTGGAAGAGCCTCCGTCCGAGCGCATCGCGGCTTACGTGGCCGCGCTGCTTGAGCGGTGGTGCGACCTCACCGAGGACGAGGAAGACACCTCGCCTTGGTCAACCGGGCCACTGATCGGCGAGGCCAGTGGTCCGCTGATCTACTTCCCCATCCGGTGGAGCATGGCCGAGGAGGCGTCGGCCTACGCGGCGGCCGTCGCGGAGTCCATGGGCCTGACCTGCTTCGATGTACAGCAGAACCGGCTCAGGTCGTGAGAAGGCTGGCTAAGACGGCGTTTCAGCGGGTGAGTCTGCGGTAGTTGATGAGGCTGGTCGCGATCGCAGTGAAGGCCAGGAAGTGTTCCGGCTTGCGCTCATAGCGGCGGTGCAGACGCCTGCAGCCGGCGAGCCAGGACATGGTGCGTTCGACGACCCAGCGGTGACGGCCCAGCCGGGCGGAGCTTCCTTCCCGCGACGGGCGATCCGGGGCGTGATTCCACGCTCACGGAGCCATCGCCGCTGGTGGTTGTAGTCGTAACCCTTGTCGCCGTGCAGCTTGGACGGTCGGCGCCGCCGCGGCCCGCGTGGACTGCGGATGGGAAGTATGCCCTGCACGAGGGGCTGCAGGGCGAGGCTGTCATGCGTATTCGCGGCGGAGATCGCCACCGAGATCGGCAGGCCCGACCGGTCGACAATCAGGTGGATTTTCGATCCATTCTTGCCACGATCGGTCGGACTCGGTCCCGTCAGATGCCCCCTTTGAGGGCCCGGACGCTGACGGAGTCGATGGCGCAACGCGACCAGTCCAACTCTCCGCGTGCACCGAGTTCGTCAAGGATGACCCGATGCAGCCGAGCCCACACACGGGCCTTGGACCACTGGGCAAAACGCCGATAGACGGTGGGCCAGGCCGGCCCGAACACTGGCGGCAGCTGCCGCCAGGAACAGCCGGACGTCGCCACGAACACGATCGCCGTCAAGACCTCACGGTCACTGGCCCTCCGCCGCCCGCCTCCCTGCGGACGTATGAGCTCCGTCGGAGGCACCACCCGCCGAAACAACTCCCACATCTCGTCGGGCACCAACCGCTCAGCAAGGATCGTCATGCTCAGACCAACGAGTGATTCTGCCAAAAGAAACGATGTCTAAGCGGACAGACACATCCGATCAACTGACTACCGGGTCAAAGAGACACGCTTTAGGTTCTGTCCGGCGGATCATGGCGGCATAGGCTCCAGGCCATGCACAGCACCCTGACGGAGCACGCCAGATGTCTCTACGGAGACGAGTACCGACCCACGCCGGAGTGCGGGCTCGAACACGGGGAGCACTACTTCGTCGAGGAGCTGACGTTCGCCGACGCGGATTCGATCCTTGCCATGCTTCGTGGACTCTGTCCGCACCTGGTGGACGGCCACCTGCCGGTCTGGATCCGGAATCTTGCCTATCGGCTGGTGCTCTTGCAACGGCCGGACGAACCGGCCCTGCTTCGGGAGGCTGCCGAGAATCTGTGGATGCATGGGCCGGACTGGGACCACATTGCAGAGGACCTCAAGAAGCGGGCCGACGCTCTGGAAGCCGACTGATCACGGCCTGAGCCAAAGGCGGATCGAGGCAACCGTGACGGTGCCATGGAAGACGTAGGCGCGCTTGTCATACCGCGTTGCCACAGCCCGGGAGTGCTTGAGTCGGTTGATCGTGCGCTCGACCTCGTTCCTGCGCTTGTACATCTCTTTGTCGAGGCCAGCTGGCCGGCCTCCGCGGCTGCCGCGGCGCCGACGGTTGGTCCGCTGGTCCTTCCGTTCCGGGATGGTGTGTTTGATCTGTCGTCTGCGCAGGTAGCGGCGGTTGCGGCGAGAGCTGTAAGCCTTATCGCCGCCCAGGTGGTCGGGGCGGGTGCGCGGATGGCCACCGCCGGGGCGCTTGACCCGGATCCGTTCGAGGACGGGTACCAGCTGCGGGCTGTCGCCCCACTGACCCGGCGTGATCAGGAAGGCCAGTGGACGGCGGCCGCCCTCCCCGGCCAGGTGGATCTTGGAGGTCAGACCGCCACGGGACCGGCCGAGTCCTTCGTCGGGGCGGTGCTGTCGGGGCGTTGATCTCCGTTTCGGTATACGGGGCGTTCTGCGCGGTGCACCGGCAGCGTGCTGGTGGGCCCGGCACGAGGTGGAGTCCACGCTCACCATGCTCCAGTCGATGTACCCCTGAGAGTCGGCCTCGGCCTGGACGGCCTGGAGGATCCTTTCCCAGGTGCCGTCCGGCGACCACCGGCGGTGGCGCTCGTACACGGTTTTCTAGCTCCCGAACCGCTCCGGCAGGTCCCGCCACGGGACACCCGTGCGGACCCGGAACAGGATCCCGTTGATCACCGTCCGGTGATCAATCCAACGTCCACCCCGGCGCCCGCTCTTCGGTAGATGTGGGGCAAGTTGCACCCACTCGTCATTCGTAAGATCACCCCGCCCCACGACCAACACGATGGTCCACGCGAGGCGATCGCATGATCCGCCGGACAGAACCTAGTGCGCTGCCGTCCTCGGTGAGGAAGAGCAGGGTGGTCCATGTCCGATCGGCAGAATCGATCAGCCCTGTGCGTACAGGCAGGCCATGTTCGCGGACGAGCTGCACGGCTCGTTCCAGCCCAAGAGGTTCGAGTCCGTGCCTCCGCATGTGCTGAAGTCGGCGCTTGAAGACTCCAGCATGCTGGCCTGCGGGTTGTGCCCGGTCTCCCACCCAGTAGGTGGCCCCGCTGCGGAGGGTCGCCAGAGCTATCACGGACGTCTCGTCATCACCGGCCAGCAGCAATTCCAACACATGCCGTTCCATGGTCACCTCCGTTTGGACCCTGCGGTACAGCAGTCAGGTACGGCAACCCCAGCAATCGCCCGCGCCCGGTAGCGCCCCTCTGGACCCTGGTGGCGGCCGGAATGACCGTCCCTGACCGATCCGGCTTTAGCTACGGATCAAACGCTCCGACGGGTCGGTGAGGTCGAACAAGATGCGGGTTCCAGCTACTCCCAACACGGCCCCGCCATCACCCGTCAGGTCCAGCAGCCCCCGAAAGACGATCCGACCGCCTTCCTCCTCATCCACCCCGGGTGAGAGCGAAATGGCCGGTCGAGTGTTGCCGCCCCAGGCCACGTCCTCGTTAACAGTCCATTCCACATGATGCTGGCGCCCCACTCCCGTCGGATCACCGCACCAGAACACCTCAGCGGCACCCACCTCCGAGCGCACCCGAACCGTCGCCCGCCCGTCGGCGACCTGCCCTACCGCTTCCACATGAACCAACACCCCGCAATCATCCACGACAGCACTGAATTCCTAAAAACCCCTTACAGGACAAAACGCTCTTTAACTGCTCGTTTCGACTGCTCGGCCACCGCATGGTCTCGGGTGGACACCAACGTTCCGTCCACGATCAGCACAGTGCCCCTCGCGAACCGGCGTCGGGGAGGCAAGGCCAGCAGAGGGCCGATGTGGTCGATGATTCGGTCGGCCGCCGACTTCGAAGTCCCGAACTGTAGCGCCAGTTGGCAGTGAACGCGCCTTGCCGTTGCGCGCCGTACGGTCAGCCTGATCGCCCTGACAGGGCGACGCTCGGGCTGGCCTTGCGGCCGCTTCGCACGTGCGCGGGGCCAGCTGTCCTTGCGACGCTGTCGTATGTCAGCCAGTCTGGTGGCGGCCGCGTATGAGATGTGCGGGCCGACGCCCGTCAGCATCTTGGTCACGCGACGAGCGGAGCGAAGCCCGACTCCCCCGGTGCAAGCTCCGGGACGTCCGCGTGCTGACTGTCGGCCTCCGTGCGCTGGGCAGGCGATTTTTCAGGGTTGGCCTCTGCTGTTGCGGAGGCCGCGGAGTTATCACGGCGTGATAGCTCAGTCTGTCCCCGGGCGTCGCCGGGGCAGGAGCTGGTGCGTCAGGTCCATCGGGACAACAGCCGCAAGCACTCCCCCGCTGACTGCAATCGAGGACTACTGCTCAGCGGAAGCAACTGCTCGGACATCCGCCGCCGTCCGCTGTTCCTCCGGGTCCAACTTGGACACCTTTCGCATGCCATTGATCTTTCGACGTCCGGCGACAAGGTGCGCCTGAAGCTCGGTGCCGAGGGTGAGGATCCGCGGGTTCGAGTTGGCCGACTGCCGATACCCCGCCTCCCGGCTGTGTTGACATACTCGAGTCCGACGGAGTCATGCGCGAAGGACGAGCAAACGCACCTGTTGCCCGCGGACCCTTCCTCAGGGGATCGGCGTACCGGAGGAGCGCAGCAGGTGCGTCGTCAGTTTCCCCGTCGTACGGTCGGCCTGAGCGTTCTGACAGGACAATGCTCGTACTGGCCCCGCGGCCACTTCGCACGAACGCGGGGCCGGTAGTCTGTCCGGTCGGTCTGGCGGCTTCTCAGAGGTAGCCGTGTGGAGACCATTACGTGCGGCTCAGCGCCGGTTCAGCTGAGACTGCCGTGTGAAACACATTTGGTATCTCTGCCGTTTGATGTCATCCGGTTTTCGCCCGTCAGGTCAAGTCCTCTTCGGGGCCGACATGACGAAGGACGGTTTTGTACTCGCCGGAGGCGACGAGTCCGTCGATGACCGCGGCTATAGACGCCACGCCCGGGTCGTGGACGATGAGGCCGTCCCAGTACCACCAGTATTCGCCTTCCGGGCCTCCTGCCTGGCGCTGGCGGTCCATGATGCGGTGTACCTCGTCGAGCGTGAACACCGTTCCGGACCAGCGTTCGCCATCGTCGCGGACGACCCACATGTCCACGTCGCAGACCTCGTCCAGGTTCTCTCCTGCTCCAGGTACGAAACAGATCTCGTACCCATCGCGTTTGACTCGGTAGAAGGGCCCGTCCCACATGCTCGCTTACTCCGCAACTCTCGGTTCTGCGCCGCCCTGAGATGTGAAGGCCAAGCTCAGGCACGTTGATGCAGTGCTCTGGTCAGATCACGGTGGGTCCCCCTAGCGGCTTCGAGATCCGACCGTGCTTCCTCCAACGAAGCGGGCACGTCAGCATTCTGCCGCTTCGACCTCGTGCTCTTGCGTTGTCGTCGATGTCTGCTGGGGCCCCGAGGCCCGACTCCTGCCAGGCGTGGGTCCCCAGCACCTGCGAGAGCTGCTTCTCCACCTGCCGAACGCGGACGCCATGGGCGTGTTGCGAGGCTGGGCGTTGGCGAGATCGACCTGAAGCCAGGGTCTGGCTCACGGGCGAAGTGCCTGCCGGGCCCTGGTTCGCAGGTTCGAGTTCGGCTGCGTGCACGATCGCCAGGAGGTCGCGGTGACGATAGAGGAGACTGTGATCGACTCCGCCTTGCCGGGCGATGGCTGAGACGCTGATGGGTGTGCCGTTCTCCGCGGCGTTCTTCATTGCGGTGGCGGCGCGCTGGCGGCGCGGCTCGGTGTCGGCCTGCCGGCCGTCGCGCCGCGCATTGCAGGGATCACGGAAGCCTCCAGGCCCTGACGTCAGGAAGTGGCTGGCCGACGCGGGGCGTGCCCAGCATCACTGTTCGGCCGCGGCGGACCACGGCGCCGGCTTCTTCGATCTGGGTCAGCTATTCGCCCGAGAGGTCGTCCAGGTCGGCCTTGACCCGGTTGATCAGTCCGCGTACTCGGCTGATCTCCTCCTTGAAGGGCGTCGCCTCGCTGAGAGTTCAGTCGTCGGCCTCGAAGGCCGACGTCAGCCGCTCGCGGCTGCGGGAGGAGAAAGCCGGTCCGGTCCCGTGGCGGCCCCGCCCTCGCCGTGCGGGGCAACGCCCGGGTAACCACTCTTGATCCCTCCGGATCCACCTCAGAGGGTTCGACTCAGCTGCTGGTCGCCTCGCTGTGTACGGTGCGAAGCCGTGACAGAAGTACTCGTTGCTGCTCGGAGTCCATCTTCTTCAGTACGAGTTCCGCCACGGCGTCACCGTCGTGCCACGGCATCTTGGTCACGCGGACGAGCGGAGCGAAGCCCGACTCCCCCGGTGCAAGCTCCGGGACGTCCGATTGCTGACTGTCGGGTTCCGTGCGCTGGGCTGGCAATTCCTCAGGGGCGGTCTCTGCCTTCGCGTCGGCGGCGGAGTTATCACGGCGTGATAGCTCTGGCTGGACCGCCGGCGTGATCGGGCTAGGAGCCTGCGTCTCAGGCTGTGGGGAGGCAACTTCCTGAGGCACCTTCCCGCGGGGTGCAATGGGGGACTTGGCCTCGGCGGACGCAGCAGCTCGGGCATCCGCCTTCTCCCGCTGTTCCTCTGGGGCCAGCTTGGCCAGGTTGCGTACGTGCTCGATCTTTCGACGTCCGGCGACAAGGTCGGCCTGAAGCTCGGGGTCGAGGTCGAGGATGGACAGCTTCGAGGAGATGGTCGACTGCCCGATGCCCAGCCTTTTGGCTGCCTTGTTCTGTGAGCCGTAGAACTCGACGAGCTTGCGCAGCGCTTGGGCCTGCTCGAGGGGGCTCATGTCGTCGCGGTGAACATTGGCGACGAAGGCTGCTTCGAGGAGGGACTCGTCGGTGGAGACGAGGGCGTTATCGACGCTGACCCGGATCTTCGGAGCACCGGCGAGTCGGGCGGCTTCGAGTCGGCGATGGCCATCGATGACGATGAAGCGAGCGCCATCGTCGAGGTCATCTGCTCGGTCCGGGCGTTCGGCGAGGTATGCCTCGACGCTGGCGATGGTGATGGCGTTGATGAGTCCGATTTCTCGGATGCTGTCTGCGAGTCCGTCAAGGTCGCGGAGTTCTTCACGCGGGTTGTCGGGGTTCTGGCTGATGACACCGAGGGGGAGTTCAGTGGGATCGGGAACGCCATCGGTGGGCGCGCCGGTGGCGGCCCCGATGGCGGCGCGGCGGGCGCTGATGGGGCGGGCCTGTGCGAAGGAGGCTCCGGCGCCGAGGTTTTTGGCCTTGCTCACTTGCTGATCTCCCGGGCGAGGGCGCGCAGCGCGACTGATTGGTCGCAGCGGGGCGCGTAGGCGAGGAGGGGCCGCTTGGCGCGGACGGCCTCTTTCTGTTCTTTGAGGTCTCCGATGACGCCGACGACGCGGGGGTCCTTTATGTCCATCCAGGACTGTAGGGATGACGTGGCGATGTAGCCGCGGCGGGCGTCGTAGTGGTTGACGACTAGTCCGAGGTAGTCGACGTCGAGTGCGAGGTCGGCGCGCATGTCCTCGATTTGGGATGTGAGGAGTCCGTAGGCGTCGGCGCTGCTGTCTTCGGCTTGCACAACGATGAGGGCTCCGGAGTTGCCGGGGGACTCCTGTGGGCGGCGTCGTCCGTAGTAGGTGGCGGCGTCCATGCTCAGGCCGAGGCTGGGCGGGCAGTCGACGAGGATGACGTCGTAGTCGGCCTCGATGGGGGACAGGGCGCGTTCCAGTGAGGCCTCGCGTGCTCGTACGGAAGCGAGGCGCACGTCGAGGAGGAAGGCGTCGGTGCATGCAGGCAGGAGATGGAGTCGCTCGCCGAAGCGCTCTTCGTCGATAGGGACGATGAGGTCGCGGAGTTCACCCTTGCCGTCTCCGGCCATGTGATTGGTGAGGGAGTCCCCGCCCATGGGGAGGGGCTCATGTCCCAGCTGGCGGGTGAGGTGGCCCTGGGGGTCGAAGTCGACGAGCAGTACTCGCTGGCCGAGGCCGGGGAGGTCTTCTAGGGCGAGCGCGCCCTGGGTGCTGGTCTCGTCCTCGGTGAGTAGAGCAGCGAAGTGCTTGGAGACGCGTACGGGTGCCAGTGCGGTGGGGGACTCCGCGAGGGCTTCTCCGGTGCCGGCGGTGATGGCCGTTTTGCCGACTCCGCCCTTCTGGTTGCAGACGATGAAGCGGCGGACGATCTCGGGGCGTTTCACAGCCGGCGCGGGATTGATATCGAGCCACATCTGCACGGACTGTGCGAGGCCCTGGATGAGGGATACGCCTCGTAGCTTGCAGTCGGCGCGGAATCCCGACCAGAGCTCGGCTGGCAGGAAAGTAGCGAAGGACTCGGCGCCGCTCGTGTCGACGGGGCTGAGGTTGGATCCGAGGCCGCGCCATGCTGCGATGCCAGCTTCCACGACGTCTTGCATGTCGAGGCTGTGCTGAAGAGCACGGATCTTCAACTCCTGGCGGAGCCAAGAGGGCAGTTTGGAGACGACCTTCTCGCGGTCGCCACTGGTGTCAGGTGACGTCATAGTCCGTCACTCTACTAACGTCAAAGACCGACTTGGTGCGCCACGCGTTAGCTAGGCGAACTTTTTTGCGGTCATGGGCTATCACGCCGTGATAGCTGCCCGACTCTGCTGTGCTCCAGCCGCACGAGCGCATCAGAACTGCGCACCTATCACGGCGTGATAGGTGCGTACGTACTGCTGACCTATCACGCCGTGATAGACCAACCACGCCTCAGCGGCTCAGACCTGGCTGTGCGATCAGGTGGCGAGGACTGGTCTGCCGCCCCAGCGGACGTCCCTCTCTCTGCGGGGACGGGCGCCCGTGGCGTTCGGCGGCCAGGATGCCACGGTGACGGTTGTCGGCATTGCGCCGGCGCGGGTAGGCGCGCAGGGCTCTGGTCTGCACCGGATGGTTGGGGCGGTCCGAGTTGGCGGGGCAACTGCCGCAGCGGTCCGCGGTTGGCTCCGATGGGATTGGCTCAAGACGCGGAGGCCGAGGTGGCACAGTTCGACCCGATGTTCCTCGTCCCGGACCTGGAAGCGAATGCTTTGGGGAGCGGAAGGGTTGTCCCAGGATCGCGGCGCGATCGGGGCGGGTCGCCCGCATCGATCCACCAGCGGCTCGTGTCGACTCAAAGGGGGACGAGTCGCTGGAACACCACGACGAAACTGCGTGGCAGGGCCTTGTCGGCCAGCTGGTGGAGGTGGTGCGGGAGGCGAGGGCCTGGGTCCTTCGCGCGGCGGCTTCACCAGCAAGATCCACCTGAGCGCGGACGGCCGCTGCCGCCCCCTGTCCATGATCGTCACGCCAGGGCAGCGAGTCGACTGCACCCAGTTCATACAGGTGCTGGAGACAATCCGGGTCCCCCGGTTCGGACTTGGCAGGCCCCGCAAGAAATCCGAAGCAACGGTCCTCGCCGCCAGTATCTGCGGCGGCGCGCCATCCACCACACGATCCCGGAGAAGGCGGACAGTCTGGCCGCCCGCCTGCACAAAGGATCGCGAGGTGGCCGACTACCGGGGCTCGACGAGAAGCGTACAAAAAGCGCAACACTGTAGAGCGAGCCATCAATAGGCTGAAGAACTCCCGCGCCGTCGCGACCCGTTACGACAAGCGCGGCTTCGTCTTCCTCGGCACTGTCACCGCAGCCGCCCTCGTCATCTGGCTCCGCACCTGACCGCGTACCAGGACCTCAACTCACCAAGGCGCCCGGCACCAACCCCAAGCCCGCTGCCGCGAGGAAGTCCTCAAGGCTGATGACACCGTTGCCGCTGCCGTCGTCCCATTCGACCAGGAGCCCGGATAGGCCCTCGCTCCACGACTCCGACGTGTCGGCGCCGGCCTCGGGGCCGGAATGCCACTCGACGCAGCCCTCGCCATGCCGGTATCGGAGATGCAGGTACTGGCCGTCCGCTGTCCAGGCATCCCACTGCGACGGGTATGCGGAACACGTCTGCACAACCCGCGTCAGCTTCCGGCCTTCATCCCTACTCATCCGACGATGGTCGCGCAGCATCAGGCGTACAGCAATCGACTTCAGACCGTCGCCCAGGCGCCTCGATCAGCAGCTATACCCACGCCATCAGTGATCGGCCGGACAGCTCCGAGCGGCAGACGGTTTGGCCGTTTCTTTTGGATCACTCACGCAGGAGCTGGTTGTCAGTGCGGGGTGGGAGAGTCCTGGGCGTGACGTTGCCGGAGAACCTTGAGCGATTGCTGCCTGAGATCGGACGCGACTTGTTCGACGTTCTCGTTATCAGGACCGACTACAACGACGACGAGGCGTGGAAGGCGGTGGTGGGGGAGTTGCACCGGCCGTGGGGGCCAGGCGGTGAGTTCGTCGCAGCGATTCAGCTGGTCGATGCGCCTGATTGGTCAGGGGCAACGGCCGACGAGGTTCTTGCCGCCGTGGTGGATGAGGAGCTGAGTGTCGTCTTCCTCGCTGACCGCGACACGATGCATTCGCCGGTGCGGGCGTTGCTGGCTCTGTCGACGGTCTGGGAGGACGTGAGTGGCCTTGACCCCGTCTACTACCAGGAACTTATCGAGTCGCCGGAGCCGAGAGAGTTTCGAGTCGTACCCGCCGCGGTGCACGGCGTCCAGGTGGACCTGGCGCTCGGTAACGGTGACTTCGCAGAATACGCTGCGGCTGCTTCCGCAGAGCCTGATCAGGTACTGCGGCCTATCTGACCGGTACGGCGGGCGGCCGTTGCCTCGGCACGTGCGAGTCGTTCGTTGGTGCATGTCGTTGAGTGATGCGCAGTGGGCGCGGATCGAGCCGTTGCTGCCCGATCGGACGCCGAGGCGGGGCGGGCGGTGGCCGGATCACCGGCAGGTGATCGACGCGATCGCGTTCAAGTACCGCACCGGGGTTCCGTGGGAGGGCTTGCCTGAGCACTTCGGTTCGTGGAAGGGCGTCCACGACAGGCTACGGAAGTGGGCAGCTGACGGCACCGGGAATTGGCGATCGGGCGGTGTCTCGGTGACATGTCGGTGGGTGCTTCTACGCTTCCGACCATGGATATGGACGATCTTGCGTGGCAGGCGAGCAATTATCGCGGTCTATCCCCGAGAACGGTGCGTCTCCTGTTGGAGCACGGTCACCTGGATCTGGTTGCCCAGGTGGCAGTGGATCGTGGCGAGTGGTTCTGTGCTGAGGGGGCTGTAGAGGAGTTGTGCCAGGCGGGGGACTTTGGGCGTGCGCTATCTGTGATGGAGCCGTTCGTCGTGACGGGGTGGCGGGCTGCCTTGTATGCGAAGGCCGGGATTCTGCTCCGGGCGGACCGCAGGACGGAGGAGGCTTTGGATTTGGTCCGTCTGGACGGCTCTGGCCGGGCCTCCACGACCGAGTGTCGTGATCTTGCTGAGGTGCTCGGCAAGGCAGGGCGCATCGACGAGGCCATCGAACTACTCGTCCCGCACCTCGACAAGACGTGGCTCCTGTCCGTCCTGGTGGATATCACCGATGGGCAGGGCCGTGACGAGCGGGTGCTGGAGCTGATCGCCCCGCTCGCAGACCATGCACGTCTGGCCTGCGGCGAAGAACACCGGGCCTACGCCTTCTCTGACGCTCAGGAGTTGCAGGCCCGTGTGCTGGAGCGGGCGGGCCGTCCTGATGAGGCAATCCGGATCCTTGGCCAGGACATAGCCGGGCGCCGTTTCCTCGCTCAGAACACGCTCATCGCCTATGCCGGGCTGCTGGCACGTCACGGGCGGCTTGAGGAGTTGCGCATACTGGTTGGCGGCCAGGATGCGCACACCGTCTTGGATGTCTATGCGGGTGCTCTGCGTCGTCATGGCCGGGTCGAGGTGGCCGAGGCTGTGATGAGAGACGCCATCGCCGACGACGACTGGGTCGGGTACCGGGCGTGGCTGTCTTCGATGTTGCTGGCAGAAGGCCGGCTGGACGACGCGATCGTCGTCGCTGAGCCCGGCTTCGGCGGGTACGACTGCTCCAACCTCCTGGCACCACTCGTCCACCCGCTTCTCGACCGTCCCGAGGACCTGCTCTATTTGGTCGAGCACCCAAGGGTTGTGCCCTACCACGGTCACGAGGAGTTCCAGCACTGGTGGCGGGCCTGGGCACTCGCCGGCCTCGGCCGCGTCGACGAGGCGATCGCCGTGGCCGGTCTTGACCGCCGCCTCTGGACCGATCCTCGTATCGTCAAGGCCGACCTCCTCAGGCGCGCCGGCCGTCTTGACGCCGCCGCCGATGAACTGCGAGTTCTGGGCACGATCCAGGCACGTGAGGCACTGTGCGAGATTCTGGTCCTGCAGGGGCGAGCGGATGAGGCGATCGCCATCCACCCCACAGTGGCGGAACAGCGCGCTGCCGAGCTGAAGCCCAAGTCCGTTCCTTTTGGTGAGAACGGGTACTCTCTGGAGCCACCTTTTTAGGGATTGCCCTTCGTCTCACGCCCGCATCAGGAGTGAGGCGAGGGTGACTGCTGCTTCGTAGGACTGGGCGGTCTTGTCGTATCGCAGTGGCGACCCGCGCCGCTGCTTCAGGCGATTGAAGCACCTTTTCACGACGTTGCGTCGCTTGTAGACCTGCTTGTCGAAAGCGGGCGGGCGGCCTCCCTGACTGCCGCGTCGGTGGCGATTTCGGGCATGGTCGGAACGTTCAGGGATGGTGTGTCCGATGCCGCGCCGTCGGAGCCAGGCTCGGATGGCCTTGAAGCTGTAGCCCTTTTCGCTCAAGACATGAGCGGGCCGAACACGCGGCCGTCCGGGCCCGAGCCGTGGCACACGTATCGTCTCCATCACGGCGGGGAATTGGGTGCAGTCATTGGTATTGCCGCCAGTGATGACCAGAGCGAGCGGGCGGCCGAGGCCGTCACAGGCCAGATTAATCTTGCTGGTCAACCCGCCTCGGGAACGGCCCAGCGCCGGCTTGCGATGCCCCCTTTTTTTCGGGCCCCTGCCGCATGCTGGTGGGCCCGGACGATGCTGGAGTCGACCGACACCAGCCTGTCAATGTTCCTGGCAGCAGCGCGTTCTTCAACATTCGGTCGACCGTGCCGTCCGCCGCCCAGCGACGGAAGCGGGTGTGCAGGCTGGCCCAGGATCCGTACCGCTCGGGTACGCCTCGCCAGGCAACTTGCGCCCGGGAACTTCCACACGGTCCCGTTGAGTATCCTCCGGTCATCGAGCCGAGGCCGACCCATCGGCTTCCGGGGTAGCAACGGCTGCACGAAGTCCCACTCGGGGTCCGTCAGTTCATGGCGGCCCGTCACTTGTCACCACGATCCACCAGCCATGATCACATTGACGAACGGCCTAGGAAGCAGGAGGTGCGGGGATGAGGGTCGTGCAATGGGCGGCAACCGCCTTGGGATCGGGCCGGTTCTCCGCGACCGAACGGTGCACGGACCTGGCGGATCTGTCCGCTCGCTTCAATGCGCTGCGTGCCGCCGGCCAGGGTTATCTCGAAGTTCGACTGGCGGACAGTGAGCTTTCCCTGCTGTCTCTGAGTTTCCAAGATGATCACGCGGTCATCCATCTGCATGAGGACGACGATCGGTCTTCCCTTCTCGCTGGCGACGGTACAGCGGCAGCGGACTTCGTAGTCCATGTGCCGATCATGGACGACCTGGCTGAGTTCAGTGGCGATTACGTTCTGGCTACTGATCGCGCATGGGGCGTCCTGGGCGACTTCATCCAGGCGGGCTTGCCTGGCACGCTGGGGGAGTGGCACGAGCTGTAATCACGGCCGGTGGCCTATCGAGTCGAGGCTTCAGCTCTCAACTGCTCCACTTGACGAGGCGAAAACGCCTGTGTGCCCTCCTGAGGGCCTGTAGTGGCCCTTGAGGTCCGCTCATACCGGCAACTCCGCAAGCGGCGGCCCATGGGCCCATTCTGCGGTTCACGTATTGCCCTGTTTATGGGAAATGGGCGATTCATGCGACTTTGCGACGTGTCTGTCATGAGCGACCAGAGATGCTTGATCACGACCCACCAGCTGGTGATTCTGCCGAGCTGCTTGGCTGGCGGCCAGTCGCGCTCGGTGTTGAAAAGCTTCCCGCACCTTGAGTCGGCGTTGAGCGCGGGGGGACGGAAGCCAGCCAGGGCATCGTGCCAGGAGGGGAGGACGATGGCCAGGGTCAGGGCCTCGGCGAGGGACTCCGCGATGAGGGAGGCCTGGCCCTCGGAGTCGGTGTAGAGGACGGGGCGGACGCGGTCGGAGCTGGCCGGGCCGCAGAGGTAGTGGGTGCCTCCCGCGTTGCAGCCGGCCACGGGCTCCACCGGGAGACCGGCTGGCAGGGCGATCGACTCGATGGGGTCGGTCCGCGTGAGGTCGAACTCGCCGTCGCAGGCGAGGTACGCCTCGATTTCGGGGTCGGCGGCGATCCGGTGGAGCAGGGCCTCGTCGGAGAGGGCGGCCGGGTTGAGGCCGCGGGCGGCTTCGGGGGTCAGGGGGTGGCCTGCGAGGACGTGGCGGACGGTGTCGAGGGGGACGGGCCGTCCGTAGTCCTCCTCGAAGTGCGCCTGGACAGCCTCGGGGGAGCGATCGGTGAGGAGGGGGAAGAGGTGTCCGGAGCCGTCCGGGTCCGGGTTGCCCGAGGGGAACTCGATGCCCGAGCCGGTGCACCAGGCGCTGCCGCCGGTCTCCCACCACAGGCAGGCGGTGACCCGCGGTGCGCCGAGGCCCTCGTCGACGAAGGCCGGGTCGTCCAGGAGCGGGCGCAGCGCGGCGGGCACCTCGTCTATGACACCGGGCCAGACCTGTTCGTCGTCCGTGGCGTACGGGCTCATCTCCGACTCGTGGTCGAAGCCGCGGACGAGCACACCGGCCTGGGTGAAGAGGACGGAGAAGTCGTCACCCGAGCCGTTGTCCATCAGGGCCGCCTCCGTCCCAGGCCCCCAGGTGGTGGAGAAGGAGTAGCGGGAGAACCGCGGGTCGCGGCAGATCGCCTGGTCCAGCACGGCCAGCGCGCGCAGGTGCGCGCGGAGTTCGGCGGGGTCCGGGAGGAGGGCGGCGGTCGTGTGCACGGTGTCCATGGGCTCATGTAAGCAGCCGCCACTGACATCCAGGGCGGCGGTTCGCTCACACCCGCTCTCTCACTCAGGGAACGAAAAGCCCAGCTCACGCAGGCGGGGCAAGCACACTGCGAGGCATTCCTTCACAGACGCGGCATCGGTTCGCACAAGGACGTCCTCGCGCAACGGCGCTCCACTGGCGACGAAGGTCCACGGCTTGCCCCTCTCTGCCATCCGCTCAGCGTCGGCCTTGAACAGCACCGTTACGCCCTGTTCAGCCAGTGCTTCCATAAGCGCGACGACGTCCACCGGCACTCTCCCCTCCCGAGGCGCTTCGAACGCGCCATCGGACGAACATACTCACTCCGGGCCGGACCCTGGACACCGCCCGCATAACCCAAAGTGACCGATCGGGGCGCTCTGAGCTGGAATACGCGACACCTCAGCATGCGAGCTCACCAGTCCTGAGGCTGTGTTCCAAGCAAGCCGACACCTCGTTGCCCGACAACGCACTTGCCTAATGAACACCGGGCAGGGCCCAGTAGCCCTCGTACGGGTCCCAACCCCGCAGGATAAGCAGGGAGTGTCCAGCTGCGAACAGGACGACGTCGGCTGTGTAGCGGATCGCCTCGTCGGCCGCGGGGGTGTCTGGGCTGTCGTTAGTCATGGGCTGGTGTCCTCTCGGGTCTGGCGGTAAGCAGGTGCTTGGCCGGGGGAGTGGTGTAGGTGGCGGGGTCGGCGGAGGTGCCGTCGTAGCACTCAGAGGCCGGTTCGTGAGCCTTTGAGAGAGTCTGTCGTCGCCTGATGGTGTGGGGGCAGGGCGGAATCCGCCGGTCCGTAGCCGCTCGTCTGCTGGTGTGATGATGTGAGTGAACGCAAGCCGTACCCCAGCGACTTATCGGACGAGCAGTGGGCGTTGATCGAGCCGGTGATCACCGGGTGGAAGGACCGGCACCGCTCGGTCAGCGGCCATCAGGGCGCCTACGAGATGCGCGAGATCGTCAACGCGATCCTCTACCAGGGTCGGACCGGCTGCCAGTGGGCCTACCTCCCGCACGACCTGCCGCAGAAGAGCGCGACGTACTACTACTTCGCCGCCTGGCGGGACGACGGATCCGACCAGGTCATCCACGAACTCCTACGCTGCCAAATCCGTGAACGAGCCTGCCGATTAGAGGACCCGACCCTGGTGGTGCTGGACACCCAGAGTGTCCACTCGGCCGCCGGGGTCCCCGCGTCCACGACCGGACGGGACCCGGCGAAGAAGGTGCCGGGCCGCAAGCGGGGCCTGGCCGTCGACGTGCTCGGGCTGGTCATCGCCGTCATCGTCCTCGCCGCGAACACCCACGACAACGCAGCCGGCATCGCCCTGCTGGACCAGGTCGCCGAGCACACCGGCGGCACCGTCGAGAAGGCCCTGGTCGACTAGGGCTTCAAGAAAGCCGTGGTCGACCACGGCACCACGCTCGGCATCGACGTGAAGATCGTCGAACGCAACCCGCAGGAGACGGGGTTCGTCCCGCAGCCGAAGCGGTGGAGGGTCGAGCAGACCTACGGGATCCTGATACTGCACCGGCGCCTGGTCCGCGACTACGAACACCGCCCGGCCTCGTCCGCCTCCCGCGTCTACTGGGCGATGACCCAGGTCATGGCCCGACGGCTCACCGGCGCGAACACCCCCACCTGGCGTGATCCGCAGACGGTGAGCGCGTGAACATCGAGACCCTCCTCGACGCGCTCGACCTCCAAGAGGACGCCGCCCGAGCCTTGGCCGACGACCTCCGCACCCAGATCGAAGAGCTGCACGGCCGACTACGGGAAGCGGAGACCCACCTCGAACACCTGTCGATCACCCGGAAGACCGTCACCGCCCTCGCCGACCGGCTCCCGGCCGCCCGACCGGACCTGCCCGAGCACCCGGACTACCCCCGCATCCTCGCTGTCTTCAACGAGGCCACCGGCCCGCTGCGGGCCCGTGACGTCTGCGAAGTCCTCGACCACGAACTGCTGCCGAAGAACATCGAGGGCATCCGCGCCAAGCTGAAACGCCTGGTCAAGCTCGACATCCTTGCCGAGGTCGCCACCGGCAGCTTCACCAGGAAGCAGCAAGCGGCCGGGCATTACGACCAGCTGTGACCGCGACCGATCGGCCACCCTGGCTCGACGCCGCTCTTGTCACCAGATCCACATTCCGCCGAGGACAGAAGCCCGACCGCTCTCGTCGACACCGACCATGTGGGCCGCCTCGGGACCACCGCTTGAATCGGAGTCCAGCGGGACGACGAAGCGGTGCTCTCCGAAGTCCAGGGCGAGAATCCGATCTGGATCCAGTTCATAGCCGTCGACGATCTTGCCGATGTAGCAGCGCATGAGATCCAGCGACCCTGGTGCGGGAAAGTGCCACTCGCGGCCCCCGTACACCCCCGAGGGGTCGCTCAAGGCTCGCAGAATCGGTCCATCGAAGTGCAGCTCGACGTAGTCGCGCACGAAAGACACGGCGCTGACCTCCAAGCCCATCAGCAGCTGGAGCGGGTCGTCCGAGTCGTTCGCATTAGTCACAAGCCCATGCTGCCAGAGCCCTTCGCTCACCCCGTCACGCGTCCGCCCACCGGCCGACTCGGAGCCGGAACAGCCAACTGCCGGGCGACATCACAGCAGCCCCCAGCCTCACCCGGTCATGGACAACAGCTCACGAACCGCCCTCTCAAGGCAGGACCCCAGAGTCTTGAGCGGGATGCAGTGGAAATAGCGTCGGCGGCAGGGGCCGGGACATGCTGACGAGCAGCCATTGCCTTGTCCAGCGCGGCTTCCTTCTCGAGCGTCATCGGGAACTTCGGCTTGGCCAGGTTGATCCGGTACAGCCATGCGAACCGTCGGCCGCCGCGGCACTCGAACCGGGCGACGGGGTCCTGACCGCCGGGGCGAAAAGGGCGCGAGTTCCGGGAATCCTGTGCGTGCGGACGCCGGAACCCGCTCGCTGTCGGGGGCCGAACTATCCCTCCGACCCGTAGGTTCGGTGGGCAAGTCGACCGTCTCGGCGGGCGTTGACTCGTCTCAGGACACCTGGGGGTGTCAGTGGTGGCGCATATGGTCGCTGCATGGTTGATCAGGATTGGGCCGGGGTGAGGGAGCGGATCGTGGAGCTGAGTGCGCTCCCGGGGAGCCAAAAGGTGTTCGGGGCACTCGGTCATCGGTGGACGCTCGAGGATCCGCTTGGCGAGGACGAGATCGTCGAGTTGGAAGGCCAGATAGGCGTGCGGCTGCCTTCGGAGTACCGGGGCTTCCTCGCGATGGTCGCCGCCGGGGGTGCGGGGCCGTCCTATGGCGTCTTTCCCGTGCGACGCATTCAGGGCCGCTGGCGCTGGGAGGGCGACGGCGCCGACCTGGCCGATCTGTCCCAGCTTGCCGAACCGTTCCCCGACAAGGGCCCGGATCCAGAGGTCCTCGAACGGCTGCTGGCCCGGCGTCCCGAAGAGGAGGATTTCGAGGAAATCGAGGACTTCGACACCGCCATCGAGGCGTGGGATGAACAATGGGAAGCCGTCATGTTCGCCCCCGAGCGCACCGTCGGCGCCATCGTGATCTGCCACCACGGCTGTGCTCAGCGCGACTGGCTGGTCCTTAGCGGTTCCCACCGCGGCACTATGTGGTCCGATCCCCGAGCAGACGACGCGGATCTTGAGCCCCTCGTCGACGCGGAGGGCAAGCCCGTCACCTTCAGCGGCTGGTTCACCGAATGGCTGGACAAGGCCGAGGATGACGTCCAGCAGTCCTCCGTAGGCTGCTGAGTCACGGCACTCGGGCCGTGGCATCCTGTGGTGGTGCTTCTGGGTGATCACGCGAGCAGTGTCGAGCTCTGTCCGCTGCGCTATCCGTTCGCCGCGGGCCGGGGCGACCGCTACGACGACAACTGGCTGGTCATTGGTGGGTCGGTGGCCACTCCCCAGGGCAGTTGGTCCTTTGCCGATCCATGTCTGCTGGCTGATGAAGCCCGTCAGGTGTCCGCGTGGCTGCGGGCGGTGGCCGCCGGGACGGTGGCGGTGACGGGGCCCGATGCCGAAGGCTGGCTGTCCCCGGACACATGGTTCGTCGAACCGGTCCTTGCCGTGAGCCTTGCTGATCGAAGCGACAACGGGGCACTGATTCGTGTTCACCTCTCCCTTGAGGCGGCGCCCCCGTGGCAGCAGGGAAATGACGGGGCAGACGTCTACCAGTACTTCGTGGAGATGCGGCTGGATACTGCAGCACTGCTTCGTGAGGCCGACCGATGGGATCTTGCTCTGGACTCCTTCCCAGCTCGCTGATCAGCGCAGGGTGTTTCCGGTGCGTTCGGGGTGGGCGGCGTGGACGTACCTGACCGCCGTAACCTCGCTGATCCCGAACAACTCGCTGATGCCGAACAATCTGATCAGGTGAAGCGGGTCCGCGGTGAGCTGGGCCTCGTGGAGCATCCGGTGGATGCGGACCTTCTGCCCGCTCAGCCCGAGCGCGGTGAACACGTCCTTGATCGTGCTGCGCGAGATGGGCGGGGCGTCGGTGTTCATGGCTGTGAACATTTCGAAGCGTGGGCTCAAGCCGGGGGCCGCGAGAATCTGGCCGGGGAGCTGAAGGGCAGGCTTGTCGGTCTGGAGACTCTGTACTGGTCATGGCGCCGCCGGCCCTCTCCCGGCCTGCGGGTCTCGGATACCGCCTGAGCCGCCTTCATCACCAACATCAGCAACTGATCGAACGGCAGTGAGCCGTGCCCCCTTTGGTGAGAAGAGGGGGCCACGGCCATGTTCTGCACGACCAATCAATTGCTTTCCGCACGGATTAGGGAAAGGGCTCTGCCCGCCTGCTAGCGACGAAGATCCGTGTGGTCATCGGTGCTCCACCGCCGGGGCCCGCGTCGAAGACGGCGTCCGAATCGGCGAGGTCGAACCCGAACCTGTCCAGCAGCTTCTCCCAGACCGGCGTGTCGAGCACCCACCGCTGCATGGTGCTGGCGGAGCCGTCCACGAGGCGGGCAGGAACGTCGGCCGGCTGGCACTCCGTGGCCGGCGGAGCGCCGTTCTTGTAATGGCCGAGGGTAGAGAAGACCAGTCGTCCGCCCGGCCTGAGGGCCACCGCGACCGCGGCAAGCAGCACCTGCGGATCGCAGAAGTCCACGGCGCCGAAAAGTGAGTAGGCCACATCGAGCGTGTTTGGGCAATCGGACAGGTACGCCGCAGCGTCGGCCTGGACCAGCTTCAGGCGAGGGACGTCACCGTGCAGGGAAACGCTGCGGGCATGCTGTGCCTCGGAGCTGTCGAGTGCGACGACGCGAGCCGGTCCCAGGGCCCGGGCCACGTATGCGGCCTGGCATGCAGACCCGGCGCCGAGCTCGGCGACGTTGCGATCGACGACATCGCCCAGGAGTTCTTCGCCAGGCCCCTTGCGCTGGTACCAGTCCCAGTGCAGCCGGGTGAGCGCTGGGCGGTCTGGCGAGGCCGATGCCCCGTAGTGGTGCCAGAGGTCGGAGGCGGCCGTTGAGGTCGGTGAGGTTGGAGTCACGGGCACATACTGGCCCGCTCCTCATGATCGACGTTGTGGCCTTGCGGGATCTGCACTCGTCCGCGTGACACCGGCCCCGCCCGGCCTGGAGCTCCGGGCGGGGCTTGAGCGAGTGTCAGTGGCCGTCCTCGCCGGGGCGGCAGGGCGTGCAGGTGGACGAGTCGGCTGCCCACAGGGGCCGGTCCACGTTCCAGCCGGCGGCAGCGAGGATGTCGGCCGTGCGGGCGACGGAGCCGTCGCCCTTCATCTCGACCTCGGGGATGTGGTGCAGGTAGGCACCCCCGTTGAACCGCTCGCACAGGGCGAAGTACTCGACCGTGTCGAGCATGATCATGTGGACGCCGATGTCGACGATCCTGCCGGGACCCATGCCGAGGCCGCGGCCCTTGTTCTCCATGGCTGTGATCAGGTAGGCGACGGCCTGTCCGAGGACGCGCTCGGCCATGACGGAGTCGAAGGGGCAGTCGCGCATGAGCAGGCCGATCAGCTTCGCCCACTGGGTGTCGCCGACGTAGTCGTGGGGATCGCGGGCGGGGGAGAGGGGGTCGGTGGTTCCACGGACGGGGGTCTCAAGGATCGCGGTCATCGTGGGTCTCCTTGGGCCGGCCCCCGGCTGGGGGCGTTGGTAGGAGGACACCGCAAACAGCGGGCTCATGGGAGTCAACGCCCTTGGTGTGCAGGCCGTTTGCACGTCCTGCACATGCCGTATACGCGGGGTGGGAGAGCGCCTACCGTGGGGAGACGGCTCTCCGTGACCGCTCGGCCAATGGAGGCGCGATGCGTACCGTTGAACCTTCGTGGGACTCGCCGCAGGTGAGCAGACTCGCGTCTGCCCGTGACCTCGGTGGACTCATCCGGCTGGGCCGGGACCGGTTGGGGTGGCGGCAGGCCGATCTTGGCAGACGGATCGGCTGCTCGGCCTCCACGGTCTCGCGACTGGAGCAGCGGGGAAGCCGCGCTGACCTGCGACTTCTCAAGCAGGCCGCCTTAGAGGTCGGTATGCCTACAAATGTCCTAGCGGAGTCTCTGGGGTTAACGGAACCTGCGGCCACTAGAGTGACGGCGGTAGGTCCACGAGTGGAGGAGGACCCCATGCGCCGCCGTACCCTGCTCGCCGCCGCAGGCTTGGCCGCTCCGGTCGGACTGCTCGCCGGGATGGACACAGCCCTGGCGAACACGCCCGACCCCACCGGCTCACCCGTCCCCCTCGACCAGCGCCTGGCCGCTGCCCGCACCGCATTCGACGCCGGGCGCAATGAGCAGCTGCTGCACACGCTTCCAGGGCTCATCGGCGACGGCCACGACGGTATTCGCCGAACCCGTTCCGATCTTGCCTACGCGCGGCTCTCCTCCACCTACAGCCTCGCCTCACAGGTGCTGGTGAAGGTCGGCCGCTACGGCCAGGCCCGCCTCACCGCCGACCGGGCCACCGTCTACGCCGAGCTGTCCGATTCGCCTCTCGCCGCCGCGGCGGCGGCCCGCGAGCTGAGCATCGTGCTCCGCCACCAGGACCAGCCCGCCTCAGCGCAGCGCCTCATTCTCGACGCCGTCGCAAGGGTTGAAGCGACCGGGCTGAAGAACGACGCGCAGGCCTCCGCCTACGCACAGATGCTATGCACGACCTCGTACACCACGGCGGTCGCCGGGAACCGGCCGCAGGCCCTCAGCCTGATTCAGGAGGCCTCCCGGGCAGCCCGAGACCTGCCTGACGAGGCGCCGGCGGGACGGCTGTTCCCCATCACTCCCGCATCCGTGGACCTGTACGCCGTCAGCGTGCACTGGGCCCTGGGCGACGCGGGCTCGGCACTCGAAGCGGGCCGGAGACTACGGCCGAGACAGTTCAAGACCGCGGAGCGTCGCGGCAGGATGCACACAGACCTGGCCCGGGCCTGGTGGCAGTGGGACAAGCCCGAACAGACGGCCGCCGAACTCCTCTCCGCAGCCCGCGTCTCGCTGAGCGAGCTGCGCGACCGCCCCGCGATCCGACAGATCGCGGCCGAGGTCTACGCCCGCCACCCGCGTACCCCCGGGGTCCGGGAGATGGCGGCGGCGGCCGGCCTGCGCACCGCCTGACCACCGCCGTGCACCTCAGCCGATCGCCCGGGCCTCCGCAACGGCCTTGTGAGCGGCCCCGCCGAACACCGGAACTGCATGGAGCGGGTTCCGAGTGCCAACGCCATGACGTCGGTCATAGACCGTGTCGGCGGTGTGGGACCCATCCGCACACCGGTCGGCGAGGTTGCGCTCGGCGAACGGAACGCCCTTCTCGATCGGGTCGGTGTTGGCACCAGCCCGAAAGGAGTGGGAGGTGCTTTTCTGGCCGTTGTTATAGGGCACGCCTGCCTTATCGGCGAGAAGTCCTGCCCCCCTTGTCCTGGGATGAGTGTCGAGTGACGACGCTTGGGGGAGGCGGTGCCACGCCACCCCCGCCGGCTCCAAATGCGCTGATCGTCGCCTCGGCTGCAGATCCCAGCCAGACGCAGAAGCTGCGCCCAGCCAGCAAAGCGCTTCACCGCACGTATCTGTAGCCGGCCGATTGTGGGAGCATGCGCTGTTTCAATCGTCGTCGGTATGCGGTCCCTCACCTGGTTCCACGTTGCGGCCTCCTCAAGCAGGCGGCGGCCAGTCCCCCTGGCGCAGCCTGGCGACTGCTCGCGCTCGGTCAAGGCGCTGGATCGAGCTTCGCTCCCCAGGCTGCACCAAAGCGCCGTGCTGGACGGGCGCGAGAGGACAGCGTTGGCGGCCGCCTTCGGTCGCTGGGGCAGACGGTACGCCCGCCGCGTGACTTGCTGGTGGGTATGCCCGGAGACGTGGGTCGTCTATCGCTCGTGTGGGTCACCTAGGTCGCATCCCCGTGCTCAGTGACGGAGCCTCGCAGGGTGCGCGCACAGCGCTGTCCACAGTCTGCCGGAACGAGGATTCAGCATGTCGGAACGTAATACCGTCCTGCGCAGCATGCACGACGTAGGCCTGGGAGCCTGGTTCGGTGGCTCCCTCATGGGCGCCGTCGGTCTGAACGGCGCCGCCGAGCAGGAGGGCACGACCGAAGCCGCGACCGCGCGGATCGCCAGTGCAGGCTGGGCCAAGTGGGCGCCCGTTAATGCCCTGGCCATCGGGGCCCATTTGATCGGGGGCACGGGGCTGCTCGCAGCCAACCGTGCCCGCGTCCAGAATCAGAAGGGCGTCGCGGGTTCGACAGTGGCAAAGACAGTACTGACCGGCGCCGCTCTGGCCGCCACCGCCTACGCCGGTGTGCTCGGCAAGAAAGTCGATCTCGCCAGTTCGCCGAACCCCGATGACATGGAGAAGGCTGCCAAGCACCCTGTCGATGTTGCACAGGCGCAGAAGCACCTGGCCCTCGTGCAGTGGGCGATTCCCGCGCTGACCGCCGGCATCGTGATCCTTAACGCACTCCACGGAGAGCAGCAGCGCCCTTCACAGCAGGTGAGGGGCATCGTGCTGCGAGCTGCCCACCGCGACCTGCACCTGTAGAGCGCCTGGCGAGCGTGTTCGCACTGCTCAACAGGAAACAGTGGCTCTGTCCACGAGAAGGGGCTCTGGCTCAACTTCTGTGGTTCGGAGAGCGAGTGCCTCCTCCAGGAGCCTGCTCCAGGGGTTTGACCTGCGAAACGCCGGACACGGTTCCGTCCAGGGACCGGCGTGCCGCTCACATCACAGAACTTGAGCCAGAACCCGAGAAGGTTCTGGCTCACTTTCCGTGGAGGGCTGACTGAGTGTGATGTCAGTGGTGTGTGGTGGGATGGCCGGACTCTGCTGCTGGACCTGCTGGGAGACCGCCTTCATGCCCGTGTACTCGTCTCTGACTCACGCCCTGGCCGCGGCCTTGGTTGACGTCCTGTGGTTCATCGAGGGCAGTGAAGACGAGCAGATGGATCCGGACGACGCCGTCAAGGTGCTGGAGGGTGTCGCCCACCTGGTCAGCAAGCTGGCGAGCGAGCAACGGAGCGAACTGATCGGTCTGCTCGGGACGATGGCCGAAGCCGAGTCCGATCCCGCACGCCGGGAGTTCCTGGAAGGGTTTCCGGAAGGCTTCGGGCTCCTTGATGATGCGGTCTGACCTGTGCATCACGAGTAGAGCAGGACGCGCTTGCGGAGAAGATGGAAGCCGGCCCGGCCGAACATCTGGCGTTTGAGCATCTTGATCCGGTTGACGTGGCCTTCGACGACGCCTGAGCTCCAGGGCAGGGTGAGGCCGGCGATGACTGCATCGCGGTCGCGGTCGATGCCTGCGGCGAGGATATGGAGGCCGGGGAGGTCATCTTGCCGGACGGCATCGAGCCACTGCGGCAGCCGTTCGCCCTGGCGCTCGGTGAGCATCTGGCCGAAGGAGCGGACGTGGCCGGTGAGGGCGTCCAGTTCAGGGCAGTGGACCAGAACGGCCTTGAGCCGAAGGTGCTCCGTCTCGGTGAGGGTCTCCGGTCGGCGGAGGGTCCATCCAGCGACGACCCGGGGTGACGGTGGCCGAGCCGTGACGGGGCCTGGCGAGAGCCGCTTCTCCCGGAAATAGGCGCGAACCCGCTGGTAGCTGCCCTGATAGCCGAGCGGCACGAACTCTTCCCCACACCCTCCAGGCGTTCGTGCAGCCCTGGCTCCAGCGGTCATCCAGGTAGGGCTTGAAGGCGTCGATTCCTGTCCGCGACCTGCACCGCCTGTGGTGCCCCGGCCGTGGCACCTTCGACAAGAACGGCGCCCGATCGCGACAGACCACCTACCCCGGGCTGTTTCGCGAGCCAAGCGGCCAGGCTGGAAGTCTCCCGGTCGGGCAGCAGGTCCACTGGACGCCGACTTTCGACGTCGACCAGAACGGTCCCGTAGTGGCGCCCCTTGCGGGTCGCGTACTCATCGACGCCGACCACCCGCAGGGCTGGAACTTCGGGGTCGGCAACGCCTTGACCAGCCTGAGCACTGTGCTGTGGCTCACGGACACGCCGAAGACGCGCGCCAGGCGGGCACCGGCCCGGCCAGCGAGCGCGAGGCCCACCGCGGCCAGCGTCGACCGCAGGCGCTCGGTCCGTCGGCCGTACCGACGAGTCAAGCCCGGCAACTGTTCGGCGAAGGTCCGCCGCCGGCACGAGATGACGGGGCAGAGGAGCCTGCGGACGCGCAAACAGAGCGCGACCCGTCTGCCTCCGCTGGGCACATCAGTGGGAAACCGCAGGTAGGAGCCGTGAATCCGTCGTGACCAGACCCCGCATCCGGGACAGATGGCCCCAGCCACCGTGCTTCGTGCCTCGATGTGAACCGCCTCGTCGTTCACGGCCACGGACAGCACCACCACGTCGGTTATCGACGGGAACAGCAACTCCTGCAGCCGGAGCACCACTTCTTCCACGAGCCGAACTGTCAGCCACACCGCACCCGGTACGGGCCAGTTCCGGGCAACTTCCCCAGGGCACCCTCATCCGACAACCGTCACGCAGCGTGCATGCTCCACGGAAAGTGAGCCAGAACCCGCTCTCGTGGACAAAGCCAAGTGGCGGTAGCACCAGGTGAACCGGGTTGTTCTGGAGTGCCAGAACAACCCGCGAGGGCACACACGCGCCCTGTAGCGCCATGAAACGACCCCGGACCCCCCCGGGGACCAAAGCGGCCCGCGACACCTCAGGACGGCACAGGGGCCTCTTCTGGGGCCTCTGCCGCCTCAGCCGCAGCTACCGCCTCCGCTACGCTCGCCCGCCACTCCTGCTCCAGCCTGTCCCGATCCTGCTGGGAGGCCACGCGGCACCGTCGGCAGAGGCCGCCTCCGCCGACGACCACCCTCCCGCCGCAGGGACTGCTGTGGCCGGGACAGGTGCCTTCCTCGGTCTCACCGACGGGCAGGGCCTCCGCCACCCGGACATGGAACGCCTGCTCCTGGCAGGTAGCGCACCGCTCGCCGTCGCGGGTGCGGCGGCTGCATGGACCGCTGACGCCGGGGCACTGCGGCCACCCGAGGTGCGCTGCGCACAGCGTCTCGCCGACCACGGCCAGCGTGGGGCACAGCTTGTCGTCGCCCTCGCACCAACGGTTGCGGTCGACGCCGCGCCGCAGCTGGTCCTGCTGCTCCTGGAGCTCGGTCCAACTTGGCGGCGTAGGCGTGGGTGCGTCCTCCCAGTGCCTGCTTTGGTCTTCCCGGCCATACGTCGGGGCCGGCGCCTGCTGCGGAACACCCGAAATCGCGGGTGCGATGCCGGACGGAGCGGGGGGCACGGGCAGCCCCGCCAGCTTGCGGAGCCGTCCCGCGATAACTGCGCTCTCGGTGCGTTCCACCGTGGCGGGCATGGGCATCAGGACCACTTGGCGAACCATCGCCTGCTGCCAGCCCAGTTCCAGCAGCCCTGTCACGGTCAGGCCCTGGTCCCGCAGGAAGTTTCCCTGCACAAGAGCGGCTGCCACCGCCGGAGACTCTCCCGCCCACGCGGTGAGCAGAGCTACGCCTGGCGAGGCGTCCACGGCCTGCACCGAGCCACTCACGGAAGCACCCCCCGCCCTTGCTGCCGCTTTGTCTTCCGGCGCGGCGTCAGCCGCCGCCGCGCTCGCACCGGCCTGTTCCGGCTCGTGCTCCTGGTCCTGCTCGATGCCGCCGCCCCGTCCGTCCATCCGTCCGTCTTGCGCGTCTTCTACCTGCACGGAGGGACGGACGGAGGTTGATGGCACGTCTGAGCGGGAGAACTGAGCGGGGGGACTGAGCGGGGGAACGCGATCTTGCAGGTCACCGCCCGAATACGGGTCAGATTTCTGACCAGACGGGTCAAAAATCTGACCCAGCGGGCTAGATTTCTGACCCGGGGCGGGCGGGTCAGAAATCTGACCCGCTGCCTCCGCAGCCCTCTGTGCCCGCTTCTCGGCCGCCAACTTCAGCTCCCGGGCCCGAGCGCGCTGGGCGGACTGCTCGGCCTCGCCTCGTACGTCATCAAGGGCGTCGAACACGTTGCGCGGGCCCTGGTAGCCCTTGACCGGCATCAGGTTGATACGGATCCGCAGGCCCCGCCCCGCCGCCAGCGCCCGCGACGACGTCGTGAGCCGGTGCCCCTCCGGCGTCGTCACGAGTCCGATCAGCGTGAGCTGGCGCAACAGCCCTCGGACGCGAGAAACGCTCGACGGCGCCGGCCTTTCGCCCGACCCCACCGGCTTGGCGGGGAGCAGGTGGCACAGTTCCCACAGCGTGAGCTTGCGTACCGGCCCGCGCTTGTCGATCACCAGCGCGCGCATGATCAGGTACAGCCGAATCGCGGAATCACTCAGCTCCGGGGACACCGACACCCAGTCACGAACCTGCGATGCGTACCAGCCGTCGTCATCCACTGGCGGGTGGAGCTCCACGGGCTGACCGTCTTCCGTGGTGGTCGGGTGACTCTTCGTGCTGCCGGACATCCGGCTTCCTTCCCATTTGTCCCGGGGTGCATCGCGAAGAGCGTGAGTACACTGGGGAGAGACCTGTTGCGGGTCGCCCGCCGCCTGAGGGATTGCCGTCCCAATGGAATTACGGCGGGCATTTTGTTTTCGGAGAGTTGCTGTCGATGGCTATTCAGTGAGAACTGTTTGCACGCCTCCAATGACCGAGGCCCGTCGATGAACCGGCAGGCGCGACACGGCGTGATCGACCCCGGAAAACAAATCCAGCACCGAGATTCCATAATGAACTGACAGGCGATCTACGTCATCGAGAGACCATGACGCCTGCCCGGACTGCTTGCGGCTAATCTGGGCCTGACTGAGCCTCAGCCCCGCCCCCAGCGTGCGTTGGTCCTCCCCTGTCGCGTACATCAGGGCTGCCACGGTGACTCGTAGATGCTGCTCTGTGCTGGACATATGTGTAATCCGTATCAGGTATGCGCTGGATGATTTGGAGGCGCGCCGACGGGCGCGTTGACCGCCGGTAGGGTCAAGGACCGTGTCTCGCCTCGCGTATTTCGATCTCGACGGCACGCTGGTCGACCGGGATTCGGCGCTCAGCGATGCCGTGACCGGCCTCTGCCGCACTCACGTCCTGCCCCCCGCCGCTGCCCCGTGGCTGGCCAAGGAACTGGCCGACCGCGCGAACATCAACGACTTCATCCGCCTGCGGGACACCTTCGCACTGGAGACGCCGGCCGCGGACCTGTGGCAGGACTACGTCAGCCTCATGTCGGCCGCCGTCACCTGCCGTCCCGGGGTCCTCGACGGCCTGGCCCGCCTGCGCGAGGCCACCTGGACGATCGGCGTCGTCACCAACGGGGCTACAGACATCCAGCGCGCCAAGCTCGCCGCAACCGGCCTTGCCGACATGGTCGACGGCGTCGCGGTCTCGGGCGATCTGGAGATCCGCAAACCGGACCGGCGCCTCTTCGAACTCGCGGCCACCCGGTGTGGCGTCAGCCTCGCGGACGGCGGATGGATGATCGGCGACAACCCTGCCGGAGACATCGGCGGCGGCCGCCAGGCCGGTCTGCGCACCATCTGGCTGCGCGGCCGACCCTGGCCCGACGCACTGCCCGCCGCGCACCACGTCGTCAACGACATCACTGACGCCATCACCATCCTGCTCAACGAGACGGAGTAGCACCGTGGACCAGCCGATCGTCGGCATCCTCCACCCGGGCAGCATGGGCGCCGCAGTCGCGGCCTGCGCCGCGACCAACGCGTCCAAGGTCCTGTGGTGCGAGACCGGGCGCAGCGCCGCGACCACGGCACGCGCCGACCGGTCCGAGCTGTCGCCCGTGGCCACGATGGCCGAGCTGTTGGAGCGCAGCGACATCGTGATCAGCCTCTGCCCGCCGGCCGCTGCCGAGGACCTGGCCCACGAGGTTGCCGGACACAGCTTCGCAGGGGTGTACGTGGAGGCCAATGCCATCAACCCCGTGCGGACGCAGCGGATCGCCACCCTGCTCGGGCCAGCCGCGACCGTCGTGGACGGCGGCGTCGTCGGCTCACCGCCGGTCGGCGGCAAGACGCCGACCTTGTACCTGTCCGGCCCGGTCAGCGCGACCGCTCGCATCGAGGGGCTGTTCGCGGGCACCGCCGTGCACGCGGCGGTGCTGGGCACGGAGGTCGGGAAGGCGTCCGCGCTGAAGCTGTCGTACGCCGCATTCCAGAAGACAAGCCGGGTGCTGGTGGCACTCGCGGTCGGAATGGCGCGCGAGCACGGCGTCGACCAGGCGCTCATCGAGGTCGCCTCGAAGCGCACCGACTCGTACCTGGCCGAGCCGCAGTACGTGGCCAAGACCGCCGCGCGTGCCTGGCGCTGGGGGCCGGAACTCGAGGAAGCCGCCGACGCCCTCGCGGCCGCTGGCCTTCCACCGGAGATGCTGCGCGCGACCGCGTCCACGCTGGCACGGTGGAACGACGCCAAGGACGACAGTGAGCTGACGCTCACCGACGCCCTGGACCGACTCGCCCAGCCGTGACCCGCGCTCATGCCGACGCCGCTCCCGCCCGCTGCGCCAGCAGCTGGTCGATGAGCAGCGCCGCGTCCTGCGGAGCCGCCGCCGTGGTGTCCACGGTCAGGTCCCAGGCCATACCCGGGTGCGCGTCCAGGTCCTCGCGGGTCGCGTCCCACGCCGCCAGGCGCGCAACGGTGTCGCTGTCTCCCCGTCCCGCCGACCGCTGCTCGGTCGCCTCGCGCGGGCACCACAGCAGCACCACCGACCAGTCGGCCGGGTATCCGTCGACCAGCGCTCGGATGCCGTCGATTTGCCCGAGGTGCGCCACGGGCACCCCGGCCGCGAACGCGTTGTCCAGGCCCGGCCGGTCAATCGCGTACGTGTTGCCGTAGCGGCTGTTCGCGTACACGACGTCGCCCGCGGCCTCTAGTTCGCGCAGCTGCTCCGCACTGCCCATCCGGTAGCCGAGCGACTTGCCCGTCCCGACCTTAAGCCGCGCGAACTGCGCGTACTTCGCGTCCAGCCGCGTGAGTGCAGCGGTGACAGTGTCCTTGCCCGACGCCGGCGGGCCGTAAAGGATCACGCCCTGACTGTTTGTCACGCGTACATCGCCCCCATCGCCTGCCTGGCCTGGTCCGCGAGCGTCACCGCAGTGCCGAGCCGGTTGTCCACGACCAGGTGCGGCACTGCCGGGCGCAGCTCCAGGTCGATCGTGGCCATGTACTCGTCCCACCGGTTGAGCTTCCAGGCATCACGGGCTGCTGAGCGAAAACCGATGTACTCGCGCATCGACTCTTCGTCGCACTGCACCCACACTGGGAAGACGTCAACGCCCATGGCTGACGCGCGATTGGCCAGGCGCTGCATCCAGGCTGGATCGGTCATCTCCGCGATGAACGGCGCAGTCAACACCGTCGAAATGCCGCACTTGATGTTGGCCATGGCCGACTGCATCAGGCAGTCGTATTCCACCGGGCGGACCTTCTCCCGGTAGACCTCTGTGTGACGATCGTTGGCATCGCCACCCAGCGCGACCAAGAGCCGCTCCACGAGCGGCCGGGTGAGCGGGTCCTTATCGAGTAGCGGCCAACCGGTGAGTTGAACGAAGAACCGAGCAAGTTCCGTCTTACCGCTACCGGCGAAACCGCCGACGAGCAGAAGGACAGGGCGGTGCGGGTCGCCCCCGGTGTGCCGGCGCTTCCACGCGTCGATGATGCGCTGCTGCAAGTCGAAGTGGTCGGCCTCGCCTGAGCCTGGCGCGATGCGGTGAATTGCCCGCTCAACAGCCAGGACATGCGCGCCGTTGAGACGGTCGTCCATTGGCGTGAGCTTGAAGGAAGATTCCTCGCCCGGCAGGGCCGCGCGGAATCCGAGATCAGGCTCAGTGGCTCGGTAGAGGAGACAGTAAGCGCGCCGATAGTGAGGGCCCGGGAAGACCTCTCCCTGCTCGTGCTGCCACAGGGTCTGAGGGTTCGCGGCCGGGATGCCTTTCAATTTGGCCTGTTCAGCGACCTCGCGCAGTCGCTCACCAGCCCTTTCCAGCGTCAGGCCGTGAGCCTCCCGTTGCTCCCGCAGACGATCCGGCATCCATCCTGCCCGGTGTTTTCCTACCACTATGTCTCCCGTAGTCATCATGGCCGTGAGCCTAGGGCTCAGGGCTAAAAACCCATGTGTAAGCGGATGTTGAAAACGTGTGAATGAAGATGCGTATGGGTTTCGACAAGCCGCTGTGATGGCTCTTCTTCGACCCTTTCGGTGTGATGGGCCCCACACGACGACCAGTCAGGAGGGGGCCCATGAAGGGCTTATGCGTCGAACGCGTATTCCAGGATGTAAGCAGCGCTGTCCATGGTCATCTCGTTCACCTCGACCGCCCGGTGACTTGCGTCGTAGGCGGTGCGGCACACCTTGACGACAGGTCGTTCAAGGGGCATGCCGAGCGATTCGGCTTCCGCAGCGAGAGGGAGCCGGCATCGAATTTCCTCCCGGAAATGGGCAGGGGCGTAGCCGAGTTCCGTGAGGCGTGCGTAGGTTCCGCCGTCGCCAGTGTCCACGCGCATGATTGCCGTGCCGTCTACGAGCGCCAGTGGCAGGTACGAGGTGGCGAGCATGACCGGTCGGTCAGCCAGTACGAAGCGGCGCGATCGCGCACATACGGCTTCCTCGTCGCTCAGGTCCAGCATGTGGGCGATGTGGGCCGGGGCTGCCACTGTGTCGACTCGGACGTCGATCGTCACGGGTCGCTCCTCGTCGGCGGACCAGATGGTTTTGCCGGAACCCCACTGCTGATGGTTCAGACGCTGGATGCCGTGGCGCCGGATCGGGCGAAACGAGATGACGCGAGCTCCGGCTCCCCTCTTCGTTTCCACGAGCCCTTCGGTCCGGAGGATCTTCAACGCCTGGCGGGCGGTGAGGGTGGCGACGTCGTACCGCGCCGCCAGCGCGCTCTCTCCTGGCAGTCGATCACCCGGCCCGTACTCGCCTGTCTCGATGGCCGCCTTCAGGTCGTCGGCGATCCGCTGGTATTTGGGCCGCTGAGTGCCCGTTTCGCTTGCCATGTCCTCTCCCTACCTCGCTAGCGATCGTACGGCTGCGGGCTACTGAGGAACCGCTGCGGGTGCTGCGGCTGCCGGCGTCGTCCCGCAAACCATACCTCGTTAACGTAGTTCTTGACATCGTTAACGTGCTCGGGTCTACTAGCCACATCGAACCTCGCTAACGAGGTGAGTGCGCCCGGAAGCCCCCGTGAAAACGGATCAGGTGAAGGAAGCGTCTGCGGGTCGGATCTTCGGCCCAACTTGAGAACTCCACAGAGCGATCCACCACCGCAGTACCGGCCATGAGCACACCGGCCGGGGAGGTGAGTGGAGATCCGTCGCGAGGCGCCATCACCACTGGTGGTGGTAGCCCACACGCACACGTGCGGAGGGTGGGCACCCTCGCGACGCAAAAGAAACGACGCGCAACTCCAGGACTCTTCGGTGCCCGGTCCAGCCGGAGGAGAGAGCCCGCGTCGGGACTGAGGGAACCTCGCCTCCCTCCAGCACACAAGGCGAGCACATGTGGTGGAAGAGACCACAGTTCGACTCCATGTAGCCCTGCGCTACCCGTGGCCGCCGTCCCGCACTCCGGTGCGGGACGGCGACTCGCGGGGGGCCAGCAGGGCCCCGAACACGACGAACCCCCGGGCTTAGGCCCCCGGGGGTTCGTCTTCGCCATCACCCTCCACAAAGGGGAACAGCGCATGACTAGCTTCGCATCGACCCTGGGCGCCCCCCGCGCCGGGCTCGCCGACGACATGACCGAGGACGACAACGGCCGCGGATTCGAGCGCGACGAGACCGACACCGCGTTCCGCCGACTCGTCGACCACCTGGTCGTCGACGGCGACGACCGCGCCCGATCCGCCGGCCGCCAGGCACGGCGCACCCTCGCCGAGATGGACCCCGGCTACAAGCGTCAGCCGGTCCTCCTCCTCACCCGCCCGCTGCACTTCCAGTCGGCAGACGACGCCTGCCCGCTCTGCGGCTACTGGTCGTGCCGCTGCGGCGTTGCCCCGGCTCCCGCCGAGAGCAGCGGTCAGTTGCAGTGCGACGTGTGCTCCCAGTGGTTCGGCTTCACCGGCTGGACCTGCCCCGCCTGCAAGCAGCTCCAGGGTGCACTGCCGATGGAGCCGACCCCGCACGAGCGGGACGGCCGCACCGAGCCGCCCCCGGCACCCGCTCGGCCGCACTCCACCGCTCCCGAGCGGCGCCAGCCCTGACCCTCATACCTGCCGCCCGCGCCGCGCAGCACCTCGCGGCGCGGGCGGTCACCCTCTTCGGCCTGGCCCACCCCATTGCCCTCGCCCTGCTCGCGGCCGCCGCAACGGCGGCCGCCAGGGCGTGGGACGCGGGCCACCCCGTCGCCGACACCCACCCCCGCACCACCGAGAGGCACCACCCCCGATGGCCGACGACCTGCACGCCCGCTACATGGACGCCGCCACCACCTGGCGCGCCCACCGCACGGGCTGCACCACCTGCCAGCACGGCGCCCTCTGCAAGACCGGCGAACCGCTCGCGGAGCGGTTCGCCCGCCTCCAGGACGCCTACCTCACCCGCCGCTCCTGACCCCGAGGACCTCATGACCGACAGCCACAGCACCCGGCCGGGCGTCTCGGCCGAGGACGACCCGCTCTTCGACGCGGACCACGCGCACAGCCCCTCGACCGCGGAGCGCCGCGCCTCACTCGCGGTCGCCGACATCGAGGACCACCGCACAACGTGGGCGGCCATCGCCGCCGAGCGCCTCGCCACCGGCACGCACCCGCACCGCACCAACTGACTTCAGGGAGACCCCATGACCGGCACCATCGCCCTGTCCCGCCACCTCGACTCCTCCGGCCTGCCGGCACAGGCACCACCCACGCAGACCTACGACCACCCGAAGTTCCTGCGGACCGAACCGGGCCCCTATCCCAGCGTCACCGTCTACTACTTCACCGCCTTCACCGGCGACGAGCCCGAACCGCAGACACCCCTTGCCCTGTACGACGACAAGGGACTGACGCCCGACCAGCGGTCAGGCCTCCGCGAGCAGTACGAGTCGGCGCGCATCCTGTGGTCCCACGCACGGCTGCGCCGCGACGCCGTCCCCGCCCTGCGCAGCGCAGCGCCCCTGTGGACGGCATGGCGCGCCGCTGAACGTCACCTCAGCGACACCTTCGCCGCGTTCTGGGAGACGGACGACACTCGATGGCGCGCGCAGCTCCTGCGCCTGGTCGACGCGGAGCGTGCGGCGCAGGCCGCCGCGGACGCGTGGGACGTCATCGCCTACCAGCTCGCGCAGCTCGCCGACGAACAGGTCACCGTCGCCGGGTACGACGAGGAGCTGCCCCTGGCGACCGTAGCCGCCACAGAGATCGGGCTGGACATCTCCGACTGGCACATCGACCTGGTCATCTCCTACACCAAACAGTGGGGCTGCACCCCGGTACGAGGCTGGGCCGAACAGCAGATCAAGGCGCAGCGTGAGCGGCTCGCGCAGGTCGACCAGATGCACAGCACGACCCGGCGGCGTTCCGACACCACCTCGAACTGCGACTGAGAGGCCGACATGCGTTTCGTCTATCTGCTCGGCATGGGCAGCCCGTTCATCGTCCTCATCGCCGTACTGCTGGCGCGCTGAGCCCGCACGAAGGAAGGAACAGACATGGGAATGCCTGACATCCCGGAGCGCCTGCGCCAGCCGCGCGGGGCAGTGCTCGCCGGTCTGAGTGTGATCACTCTGGCCGTGGCCATCCTGTCGGTGGCCGTCACCTACGACATCCTGGAATCGAAGTTCGGCGGATGGGCCGTGCCGACCGTGGCCGCGCTGGATGCCCTGTGGGTGATTTTCCAGGCGACGGAGATCCTGGCCGGCAACAACAAGCGCCGCGCCCGGAGGGTCCAGTCGGCAGGGCTGGCACTGACTCTCATCAACGCGGCGATCCCCACCGCGCACCTGATCCTGGCCGCCCGGGGCGGCGCCTCCCTCGACCTGGCCGTGGTCATCACCCCGGTCGCGATCATCGCGACCAAGGGCGCGTGGTGGTGGGCGCTTCCCTCACTCGGGCGGCCTGTATCGGAGACGACGCGGGGTGAGCTCGCCGTCAAGCGCCAGGCCGTCGCCGACCGCCTGGAGGAGATGGAGGCGGAGGCCGCGCACCGGATCGAAATGCTGGGGCTCGCGACCACGCTGGAGACTCAGGTTGCGGAGGCCGAGACGGCCTACCGCGTGTCCGTGCTCAAGGCGCAGCAGACCATGAGCGAGAAGCTGCACACCCAGGCCGTGGCCACGGAGACGGCCATCGCGGAGAAGCCGCTTCCCGCGTCGGTCGCGGCGATCCGTCTGCCGGTGCTGGGGGAGTGGGAGCCGACCGCCCCCGCCCTGCCCGGCACAGTAGGCGGCACACTCGCCCTGACCGGAGGCACGCAGGTCAGCGACCCTGCGGCCGGAACCGGCACACCCGGCGACACACCCGAGGAGCCGACCGTCACACCCGGCGGCACACCCGAGGAGCGGGCGGCACGTGCCGCCGCGCTTGCCGAGCTCGCGACCGTGGCCGGTGTGCCGGTCCCGGAGCCCGGCGAGCCGCTGAGTGACGGTCAGCTGGATGTCGCGCTGCGGCACCTGCGGTACGTCGATGACCCGCCGCAGTCCTACCGCCAGGCCCGCGACGAATTCCGCGACTTGGGCTTCGTCGGGTCGGAGCGGCGCGTACGCCGCGCCTGGGCCGAGCTGATGGAGAAGGAAGAGGAAGCCGCCGGCCCTCAGGTCGACAGGGACGGGGGAGCCGAGCAGACCGAGGACGAGGAGCAGCCCGAGGACGCGGGCGCCTGACCCCTCACACATCCGGACCGTGGTCCGGCACCACCGATGATGTCCGGCCCGCGTGCTGCGGGCCGGACTTCTTCGCGACTGCCGGAAAACGCACGCAGTCGAGACGGCGCAGACCCGGCGAGTGACCTGGTGAGCGGACTACGCGTTCGCAGAGACAGGGCAGCAGACCCGGCGCGCAGCCGCCATGCCACCCACCCACGCACATGATCGAAAGAGGGGGACGTGTCCAAGAAGAAGACGAAGGCCGAGGCCGAAGAGGACCTGTACGGGCAACTGGCCGGGGCCATCGGGGGTCTGTGTATCGCGGCCGGCATCCTCGCCGCGATCAAAGACAAGCTGGGGCTTTCCTGGCCAGCCACCGCCGTCGTCGTGGTCGGGGCGCTCGTCGCACTCGGCTACCTGGCCTGGCAGATCCGCACCCGCCTCCAGCGCTACCTGGCAGGCAAGCAGCAGCCCGCGGCGGCCCTTACGCAGGAAGCGCTCGGCACCGGCCTGGAAGCGGAGCAGACAGGCCCTGTCCACACGGCGCTCACCACCGCGCTGTCACGGGCCGGGGCCATCGGGAAGGACGAGGTGATCCTGGACGAGGACGTCACCGTCAAGCAGCTCGACGTCGGCACCCTCTACAAATTCCTCCTCCCCCCGGGACGCACATCCGAGGACGTAGGCAAGCAGCTCGGCTCCATCGCCTCGATGTTCGGCGTTACCCGGCTCCATCTGAAAATGGATACCAGCCGGAAAAGTGAACGGCAGGTGGGCCTCCTGGTGCTGAAGGAACCGCCGTTCAGTCGCCCGTTCCCCGCGCCGACCCGGCAGGAAATCGCCGCATTCTCCGGGGTGCCGATGGGGCACGACGTGACCGGAAAACTGGTCGGCGTCCCGACATTCGACAAGGCATCGCTGCTCGTCGGAGGAATGACGCAGACCGGAAAAACCACACTGGTCAACGGAATCATCACCTGCCTGCTCATCGCATACGGTGATTTCGACCTGTACCTCCTCGACGGGAAACTCTGCGGACTCACCGAGTTCCAGAAAGTCGCTGTCCGGTACGAGGCATCCGATGATCCGGCCGTCCTCGGGAGCATGCTCGATGAGCTGAATGCCCGCGTGGACGACCGATACACGAAAATGCAGGAAGCCAAGCGGAACCGGCAGCCCGCACCCGTATTCAAGCCGGTTTTCTTCATCATCGATGAAGCTGCCGACTTCTACGTCGACAACGGAAGTAAGGACTCACAGGAAACCGTTCGTCAGAACGAGGACAAGTCGCGAAAGCTGGTCTCCAAATCCCTGGAGTCCGGAATCTCCACCATCATGATGACCCAGCGTCCTTCCAATGACGCAATTCCGGTCAAGGTGCGTGATCAGTTCCTCTACCGGCTGTGCCTCTACGTCGCAGCGAAGGGCACAGCAAAGGTGGCGCTCGGCGACTCGTATTTCGAAACAGTCGCCCCGATCCACCCCGCACTGCTCGACCCGAAAATTCCAGGCCAGGCAGTTCTCTTCGCGGGCGGCACATCCGCTCTCATCCGTGGATTCTGGTTCGCCGATGAGTTCATCTGGCGCACGGTCGACGAGGCGATTGCCGGACGAGAAAAAGCGCTCCCGGAGTCGCCACTCAAGAAAGCAATCGAGCTGATGCGCAGCAGCGGAGTGGACTTCATGCTCACCGCTGAACTAGCAGCCGCTCTCGGAGTCACGGAAACCGACCCGGCAGAAGCCGGTAAGCAGGTCAAGGAAATGCTCGGTGTTCCGTCAGCAGGCAGGACAGCGAAGGGACGCGGCTACAAGCTGGCCGACCTCGTGACCGCCGCAACGTCCGCTTCGTGACCGTCACGGGCACCGTCATCGCCACCGTCATGGAGGCGGTTTGCACCGTCATGGGCACCGTCATACGCCACAGCGGCATGACGGTGCCATGTCGGTGCCCGCAGGCTCCATGACGGTGCCTGGGCGGTCAGCATGTCGGTTCTGACCTGCAAAAACACCCAGATCACCAGGAAGGAGGGAAATCGCGTTGCGAGCCACCTCAGCCGTCACGATCGGCGTAGGAGCCACCGCGGCCGTCGTCGTCGGCGCACTCGTGCAAGCTACCGGCGCCGGATCCGCCGGCAGTGGCCTCGGGTCGGCACTCGGCATGTCCGTACCCGCCGAATACCGGTCGCTGATCGAGGAGGCAGGAAATACCTGCCCCGACGTCAGCCCAAACCTGCTGGCCGCGCTCATCAAACAGGAATCCGGATTCAACCCCAAAGCGCGGTCAGACCAAGGCGCGCAGGGAATTGCCCAATTCATGCCGTCCACGTGGGAATCCGAAGGGATCGACGCCAACAACGACGGCAAGCGAGACGTGTGGGACCCCGAGGACGCCATCCCCTCAGCAGGAAAACACCTCTGCACCCTCGCCGAAGAAGTCAAGAACGTTCCCGGCGACAAACAATCAAATATCCTCGCTGCGTACAACGCCGGGAGCCCCCGGGTGATCGCCGCTGGTGGAGTACCCGCTATCGAGGAGACACAGAACTACGTAAAAACAATCAACGCAGCAGCCAAAAAGCCCGGCGGCGGCAAAACCGCCACCACCACACAGGGCACCACCGCAGTCAACGCCGCGAAAAGCCAACTCGGAACCCCCTACTCGTGGGGTGGCGGAAACGCCAACGGCGCATCAAAAGGCGGCTGCTGCTCCCCCAACGGTCGATCCGGATCAAGCATTACCGGATTCGACTGCTCAGGGCTCGCCCTTTACGCCTACGCACAGGCAGGAATCTCCCTGCCTCGCACGGCAGCCGCACAATACGCGGCATCCGAGCCCGTAAAGCCCGGCCAAATGCGCCCCGGCGATCTGGTCTTCTACGGATCAAGCGCCGCCAGCATTCACCACGTCGGAATCTATGCCGGGGGCGGCTGGATCATCAACGCACCCCGCCCCGGCGCCAACGTTCGGTATGACCCGATGGACATGATGTCCGACCTGTATTCCGTCGCACGCCCCGTACCTTCCAAGGAGATCTGAAATGCGTAAGTTCACCACTCTCGCCGAGGCAATCGACATGTCCTCCGGCTTCACCGACTTCTTCAAGACCATCGCTCTTACCGGCAGCGGCCTCGTCACCAAGGCAATTCCCGCAGCAATCATCATCATCGCGATCACCATGTTCCTCAAACTCGGCAACGACCCCAAGACGGCCATGCGGAAGGGCGGCCTGGCGGTCGGCGCGCTGTTCGTCGCGGTCATCCTCGCGATGTACGGCGACAGCTTGTTCTCTACCGTGACGAACCCGAAGAGCTGATCGAAATGCCGGACACCAACCCCTGCGACCAGATCAAGGGCCAGGCCCGGGAGTTCTGCGATCGCAGCCTCGACGACGGCACCACCGCCCCGGACGACAACCTCATCCCGCCGGACGGCGGGGTCACCGGCACGGCATCCCAACTGGTCAAGGATCTCGCCAAGGGGCTCTGCGACACCGTCAGCGAGCTGGTCGCCCCTAAGAAGCTGTCAGCACCTGTGGCGCCCAAAGACTGGTCTTACGAGCCGTTCGTCTGGTTGGGGGAGCACATCGCCATCGCGATCTTCATCTGCGTCGTCGTGATGTGCGCCCTGACCGCATGGCAGGGCCTGCCTCGGCTCAGGCAGATGGGCGCGTCGACAGGATGGACGCTCGTTGCTATCGCCGGGATGGCAGCGGTTCCGGCGGTTGTCATGAAATTGAACGAGGCTGTGAGCCGTGCGTTCACGGCCGCGTTCAACGCCAACGAGAGCACCCTGTTCGGTTCGATCCAGGCTCACTTGGAGGAGGGGGGCGACGCGGGGAATCCATTGGCGCAACTGCTGATCATCTCCGCACTGGTCGTGCTCCTGGCGTTCGCCGGCCTCGTGTTCGTGGCCAGGCAGCTCGGCACCCTGGCGTTCGTGTGCGCGGCGCCGCTGGTGCTGGCCTCGCTCGCTCGCGGCGGTGACACCACCGCTGTCCGGGCCTGGCTCAATCGGTTGCTCGGGCTGCTCTTCACCCCGATGGTGCTCCTGCTCGTCACCCCGTTCATCCCACTCACCAAGGAGTCGCTCGTCCTGGACACGGTGCTGTTGCTCGCTGTCTGTGCCCTGATGCTCCGCATGATCTTCCACGGTGTCCCGTACGTCGGCCCGAGGATCGCGGGCGCGGCCCGGAGCATGGTGGAGAGCCGCACGTCCAACCCGCTTGCGCGGGCGGTCGTGCGGGCGGGTGTCCCGGACGTGTACGAGCAGGAGAACGGCCCGCGCGGAGTACGCACGGTCCCGACCCCGGGCCGGGCGGTGCACCAGGACCGCGGAGTGCTCTACGCCGCATACGGAGTCCCGCACCGGCCCCGGCCGGGACGGCTGACCACCGCTTCCACCATCAAGCAGGTGAACGAGGGCGCGGAACGGCATGCCCGGCTGACCGAAGCGCGCCGCCAGGCACGCACGGCCAATCAGCAGGGGCCGGTGAATCCGCAGCCCCGCCAGCCCCGGCAGCCGGGGCCAGTGGTCCCGCCTCCGGCGGGTCGGTCACCGGCCGCCACCCCGCCTCCGGCGGCCCCGCCCAACCAGCCGCGTCGCCCGTAGCACCGGCTGGCGATCTGGGCCGCGACGCTCGCCACGGCGAGCGTCGCGGCCCGCCCCATTCTTGAGAGGACTTCCCCGTGTACTCCCTGACCCCCGGCTACCGCATTCCCGCCCTCCAGCGCGGACTCAGCCCCATGGAAACGATGCTCACCAAGGCGAACGTCGGGGTCGGCAGCGCGGCGTTGCTGTCGGGCATGGTCACCACGGCACTGCCGGTGTGGGCGTTCGGCGCGGTCGGCGCGGCGGGCGCACTGCTCAACGTGGCACCCGGCCCCCGCTCGATTGCCCGATGGGCCGCTGTCGGATACCGGCGAGTCCGCGAGCGCACCGCGCCCGACGCCATGACCACCCCGCCCGGGACCACCCGGACATGGGCGCTGTATCCGCAGCACGGCACCATGCAGGACGCCTACCGGCGGGCACAGTTTCACGACGCGTTCTCGCGGGCCCTGGTCTTCGCTGGGAGTCAGGCGCGTACTGCGGGGATTCAGGTCCACGTCACGCATCACGCCGATGTACGCGCGACCACCGAGCACACGCAGACGATCTCCGTCCACGTTCCCAAGGGCCTGGCCCCGGCCCGCGTCGTCGACACCCTGGAAGCGGAGCTCGCGGCCCTCGGTGACCTGACGCCCCTCGACCCGGAACCGGTTCTCGATGTGGTCGGTCGGGGCTCCGGCTGGATCGAGCTGGAGGACGGCCGCTACGCGGCGACCGCGCGGATCACCTCCTGGCCGGCCGAGACGGACGGCGACCTCATGCCCAAACTGCTCCTCGGGCAGACACAGGACCGCTCGATCGCGGTGCTCTACCGGCCCTTGCCACTGGGCCAGTCCCGCCGGTCGGCGAAGTATCAGAAGGCGATCGGTGAGGCCGTCCTCACCGACCAGATTCAGGCCGAGTCGCACGAACTCGCCAGCGGCAGCACACAGGGCGCGCTGGTGCAGGGCGCGACGCTCGTGGACATCGACGCCTACCTGACGGTGTGGGGCGACAGCCCGGAAGCCGTCACCGATGCCCGCTGGGAGGTCGGTCTCACGGCCGACCGGCGCCGCATCCGCCTGGACTGGCTGCCCGGCCAGCAGCACCGCGCCCACGTCATGACCACCCCGCACGGAGCCTCCACACGGAAAGGGGCGATCCTCTAATGATCCGTCTGCCCTCCACCCACGCCGCGATCACTGCCCCTTTGGTCGCCTCCGGCGCCGATTTCCCCGGCATTCTGCTCGGGCGGTCCCTGCTGGACAGCCGGCCCTTTCGACTCTCCCCGGTCCTCACCGATGAGAGGGCGCTCCCCTCGACGAACAGCGTCGCGCTGGGCGGTCTCGGCTCCGGCAAGTCCACGACGGCGAAGATCAGGATCGGCCGAGAGGTCCCCAACGGGCACCAGGCCGTCGTCATCGACACCTGGGGAGAGAGGAACCAGACCGGCGGTGAACACGTCGGTGAGTGGGCGGCGATCACCCGGCATCTGGGCGGCCTCGTCATCGACGCCAGCAAGTTCACCCTCAACCCGTGCTCACCGCTCTTTCCGTACCCGGTACGCGAGCAGCTGATCCGGCAACTGATCGTCGCTGTGGAGCCGGACGCCTTGGCAACCGAGGCGGCGTACGCTCTCCAGCACGCGATGAACAGTCCCAAGGCCACCTCGCTGGGCGGTCTCGTGGACGCCCTGACCCATCCGGAAGACGGCCAGTGGCCGACGGCCGAACTCGCCGTCTGGGGACGAAAGGCCGCGATCGCCCTGTCCCGCTACACCCAAGGGTCCCTCCGCGGGCTCTTCGACGGCCAGGACGCCGACCTGCCCCCCACCGACCTGCCGATCATCTCGTTCGACTTCACGCGCCTTGACCGCAACTCCCCGGCCATCCCGTCGCTGATGGCTGCGGTGACGTGCTGGGTGGAGCACGTGTGGTTGCCCCAGTCGACCGCCGTGCACCGGCACATCGTCCTGGAGGAGGCATGGCAGATCCTGCTGTCCCCCGCGACCAGCGAACTGATCCAGCGGCTCCTGAAGAACTCCCGCAAGGACGCCCTGTCCGTTGACGCCGTGATGCACACGCTCTCCGACCTCGGAGACGGCAAGGCAAAGGACCTGGCCAAGCTGGTTGAGGTCTTCCACGTCGGTCGCCTGGGACCGAAGGAAGCCGAAGAGGTCGGCGCGCTGCTGGGCTTGCCGCGTTGGGCCATCGACCACATTCCGACGCTCGGGCCGGGGCAGGCTGTGTGGAAGGTCGGCCCTGATTACGTCGACATCATCGAGACCGTGATCAGCGAGGAAGAAGCGCGGCTGACGGACACCTCCGGACGCCGCCGCATGGCGCGGCAAGGCGCGGCAGTCGAGCAGGAGACCCTCCTCGTTGACGACCTCGACGAGGACGAGGACCGGGAGCACGAGGACCAGGGCCACGAGGAGAGCGACACCACACCGACGCCTGCTACACCCACCCCCGAGGGAGAAGAGGGAGAGGAGGACGAGGGCGGATGGTTCTGGGAGATGCCGCCGAATGTCGTGGATGGCTGGCATGACAGGGCCCTGCAGGCCGCAAGGGAGGGACGCTGCGCCGAGGCTGCGGACCTCGCGGCCCTCGGGGAGCGGGAGGACATTGCCGCTCACGGCATCAACTCCGACCAGGCCGTTGCCTGGCTATCCACACGCGCCCAGGTGGCTGATCTGTGCGGAAGTCCTGAACGTGCGGTACAGCTGCGCGCTACCGTCGCCCGCATGGGCAAAGACGACATGTGGGCAGGGTCAGCCCACGACATCACCCCCACTCCGCACCCCGACCCCCAGCAGTCCACGTCGATGGCTGACGACAACCCGACCCCGGACACATTGCGACGGTTGTGGCCGGCCGCGGCGGTCATCGTGGCGCTGTCCCTCGGCATCGCGTTCGTTTGGGACAACCCCGGAGGTGAGGCGAAGCAGCGAGAGGTGAACGAGCAGCGCGCGGAGAAAGCCGCCGCAGCCGCTGCCGCCCCTCCGTACGAGGGTGAGGCGCGCGCACCAGTTCTCATCGACGGTGCTCTTGCCGACTTGAGGGCAGATTGGACCGATGACAAGAAGCGCGTCGTCGTGAGTCTGCAAGCGCCGGCTGAGGTGGTCGCCCAGTACCTGCGCATCGACGTCGCTCAGAAAAGCGCTTTCAGTGAGCGCGTTGAAGGCCGACTCGATGTCGAAGCGCCCGAAATCGTTCTGCCGGTCAAGGATCCTCGTGCCGATGTGACGGTCCGGGTGGCGATCGGTGGCGCGACATGGAAGAAGGGCGCCCGGGCCGACTCCCGTGAGATCCGCCTCTCCCCCGTCACCGGCACGGCCTACGACGCCAAGACCGGCAAGGAATTCAAGTTCGGCGACTGACCTGTTGGCCTGCCCGGTCCTCGACCGCTGACACAGCTGTCGAGGACCGGCCTGGCTGCCTGGCCATCTGACACACCCCGCGCCCCGTCACGGACACCGTGACGGGGCGCAGCACTGCCCACCATCACCCCTGCTGGAGGACTCCTGTGCTTTCGTCATGCCCTCGTCGCCGGATCGGTCGGCCCCGCCCGCAGCGCCCCGGCCCCCGCTACCCGCACTCGCCCGCCCGGCTCCCCCACCCGTGGAGCCGGTGATGCGGAAGCGCCCACACCGCACCCGGGGCACTCAGCCGCGGATTCCGCGTGGAGCTACACCGCGCCCGCGCCTCTGAGCGGTCACCGCCTGGCCGCCTGACCCACCCCGCGCAAAGGCTCCCGGGACCGCCACGGACATGGCGCTCCCGGGCTGTTCCATCCCGTGTCAGAGCCGAGAAGGGGCTTCCAGTATGCCCACGCCCGCCCGTGCCTACCCCGAGCCGCCGGCCTCGCCGCTCTGGCACCGCACCGGCCCCCGCCCCCGCTCGCTCACACCCGCCCAGCAGCGCCGCAACCGCCAGCTGCTGCTGCGCGCCCAGCACACCCCCCGCCCCCGCACCGCCACCCGAAACCAGGAGACCGCCCGATGATCCGCAACCTGTTCCGCCGCTGCGCCACCGCACCCGGGTCCCTCGCCGACGAGGACCAGGCCGCCGTCGACGCGTTCCGCGCGATGCTCGCCGCCCTGCGCCACCCCGACCCCTGGAAGCCCGGCTATGCCCACGACATCGCCGTCCGGGTCGGCCCGTTCATCGAGCGCGCGCACACCCGGCCTGGCGACGACCACGGCGACATCATCGCTGTCGCCCTCCAGCACCCCGGCCGCCAGTACACCCCCTACGGCCCCCGCTCCCGGCAACTCGGCTGGCTGCGCTGCGAAACGACGAAGATCCTCGGTCTGTGGCACCCGTCCTACGCGCTGCTCACCCACGCCGCGGCCGGCCTGGACCTTCCCGACGACGTCGGTATGGAGCCCGCGCACTACGCCGTGTACGTCGAAGCCCGGCGAGCCGACCCCCGGCAGGGCTTCACCCTGCTCCGGTTCGGCCCGTACACCCAGGCGCAGGATGCTTCCTGGGACGCGGACCGGATCGACGCCGCACTGGAAGGACGGGCGACCACCGTCCGCCCCGGATTCAGGGTCTGCGCGCGGCCGGGACCGTTCAACGTCAGCGACCACCAGCAGTTCACCGACCCGTACGAGACCGACGCCGTCACGCTCCTGGCTGCCACCGTGTCAAGGCAGACCACCTGAGAGACCTGTGCCCGGGGCGTCCGTTCCGTCGCCGATTCCGGGCACACGAACCAGCTGGCCACCCCGGGCCGCCCGCCACCCTGCCACACCACGAAAGCCCGACAGACCACAAAAGCGGCCCCGCTGCCCGGACCTCAGTCCGGGCACGGGGCCGCTTTTTTGCGTTAGGGCGCGTCACACACCTGAGGCTTGCGGCACTCGACTCTGTTCGTGACCGACTCGGTCGACGAGCAGCTCGGCGACTGCCGCCAGCTCAGTCGCGGAGAGATGGGCAGCGAGCGCCTCCACCACGTCAGCGGGCGACGCCGACGCGTCCAGCACCAGCTGCGGCCGAGCGAGCTCCGGGCCCCCGCTATTAACGGCGTTAACGGTCGACGCTGCCGCACCCGCCGCGGGCGCCTGCGCCTGGGAGGTATTAACGGCGTTAACGGTCGGCGCGGGTGCACCCGCCGCAGCGGCCTGCGCCTCGGAGGTATTAACGGCGTTAACGGTTTCGTCTCCGCCTCGCGCGGACAGCGCCCGTCGCGGTGTCCGCTGGCGCGGGGTATTAACGGCGTTAACGGTCTCCGCTGCTGCGGCCTGCTGCGCCTTCGGCAGTCGGCCGATACGGCGAGCGGGCTCTACCTTCAGCTCCCCTGCCTCCACCTTCTCCTGGAGCTCGGGTGTGAGCTCCAGAAGCGCGAGGCGCTGCGACACCCACGCGGGAGTCTTCCCCAGGCGCTTGGCCACCTTGCCTTGCGAGCCGTGAACGCCCACCAGCTCCTGAATCGCCTTCGCTTGATCGAGCGGCGGCACATCCACCCGGTGGATGTTCGCGATCAGCGCTCCCTCCAGCATGTCGGCAGCGCTCGCGGCGAGGTCGTCGTTCACATCGATCCGCAGCTCGGCCAGGCCAGCCATCCCAGCGGCCGCGAGACGCCGGTTGCCGTCGATGACGACGTACTCCGCCTCCCCGAGCTGATCCTCAAGACCAGCGTGCGTAGCCAGGAACGCTGCTCGCCGCACCACGGCGACGGGCTGGATCTGCCCCCGAGCGGTGAGCGACTCGGCCGTCTCTTCGAGCTCGGTGAGCTCGTCGCGGGGGTTGAACGGATTGTGTGCGAGCTGCGCGAGTGCGACAGCCGCCGGTGGTCGCTTGCCCTCGCCGTTGATGATCTGCTGGCGAGTCCGGACCCGGCGAGGAGCCGGCTTTCCCGTGTCCTGGCCGTCCTCGTCCATGCTGAAGCCGCGAGTGACCCTCTTCTGCCTGTCGCTCATACCGCCAGCTCCTTCGCCAGATCACGCATCGCCTGAGCGTGCTCGCTGTTCGGGGCGTACTCCAGCAGCGGGATCTCGCCGTCCGCAGCCTCGCGTCCTTCCTTCAAGTCGCCGATCACGGCCAGGACCGCGGGGGACGTGCTGAGCTCCCACTGGTCTTTGTTCTCCTTGACCAGCTTCCCGCGCCGGCTGTCGTAGGCGTTGACGACCAGCCCGAGGTAGTCGACCTGGATCCTGCCCTTACGGCACAGGTCATCCTTCTGCGACTTGAGCAGCCGGAACGCACGATGGCTCGCCTTGTTGGCACACACTGGCGTGATCACCCCGGACCGGTCGGCGAGTTCTCCATCGCGCCGCCGCACGTAGTACAGGGCGGTGTCCATGTTCAGACCGAGACTGGGCGGACCGTCGATGATGATGACGTCGTAGTCGGCCTCCAGTGGCTCCAACGCCCGCTCCAGCGCTGCTTCGCTGAACGAGACCTTGGAGAGCGCGACGTCACGCAGGAACGCGTCATCGGAAGCCGGCAGAAGATGAAGACGCTCACCGAAGCGCTCCTGGTCCAGAGCGACGAGAAGGTCACCGATGTGCCCCTTCGCTGTCCCGTCCATGTGCATGAGGAGCGTCTCGACGTCGTCCTCGTACATCACCTCCTCGAAGCCCAGCTCCGCGGTGAGGTGCCCCTGCGGGTCGTAGTCGACGATCAGAACCCGATGCCCGGCTTCCGCCAGAGCCTGCGCCATGCCGCTGGAGATGAACGTCTTGCCGACGCCGCCCTTCTGGTTGGCCACTATCACCCGCACCACGGGCTGAGCCACCAACGGGCTGCTGGGAGAGGGGTGGTTGTCGAGCCACAGGGTCAAGGCCTGCGCCAGGCCCTGCACGTAGGTGACACCGCGCTCCGAGCACGCAGTCTTGAACTTGTCCGGCCCGCCGACAGGGAGGAACGTCCCCCACGTCTTCGCGCCCTCGGTCCTGATCTCCGGCAAGCCATCTGTCGAGTACCAGGTATTGATCGCGTGCTCGGTTGCGTCCTGGATGTCCATTCCGTGCTCGAATGCGCGGATCTTCAGGTGTCGCCGCAGCTGAGGGGTGAGAGCAGTAATTAGCTTCTCTCGCTCCCCTCTTGGGGTAGGGATGCCCATGGGGCCGAACATTACTAGGTCGACTGCATCCGTGGTCAGCAAGCGGCAGGGCTCGGTGAGTTTGTCAGTCCGTTGCTACCACAGCCCGTCTCCCGCTGGATCTAGCCAGAGAGGGCCTATCTGGCCAACGGGGGACAACTTGCGCGCGTTGGCGCCGGGGTGTGGCCCGGGCCCGCCGAGACGCAGCCGGAAACACCGTCGTACGAGCAGTGGAAGCCGCTCAAGCATGGTGGCTCATTCGGAGATGCACCCAACGATCAGGTCGTGGCACTGCCGGGCACGATTGCCCACCCCGTCTGCCACCGCGGAGAGCTCATCCAGGTAGCTGAGCACATCTGCGATGTCACCTTGTCCCGGGTGTGTAGCGAGCACCGCCTCAGTTGCCTCTGCAACCCGGTTTTCCGGATCGATGAGCAGAACCCGGAAGAGGTACAAGAAGCTGGTGTGAGCTTCGTCTGGTGGGCTGACAGGGGACGCGAACAGCCGACTCCACTGTTCCGTACATGCTTCAAGCCGCCCCTCCACGGTCTCGAGCATGAGCTTTTCAAACATGCAGGAGAGATTTTCGGGGTGCGCCTCGGCAGCCTGCTCCACGTCCATTTGCGCCATCTCGCGGTGGCCGGCTTGCCGGTGTGCTTGGCTGCGGATGGCGAGGGCCCAGGCGAGTGTGGGGTTGAGTTCGAGTGCGGCGGTGAGGTCGGTGATGGCCTGGTCGTAGCGACCCGCCTGCATGTGTGCTTGCCCGCGGGTGCCGAGTGCCCAGGCGTAGGTGGGGTTGAGTTCGAGTGCGGCGGTGAGGTCGGTGATGGCCTGGTCGTAGCGACCGGCCTGCCGGTGTGCTTCGCCGCGCTGGCTCAGTGCCCAGGCATAGGTGGGATCGAGTTCGAGTGCGGCGGTGAGGTCGGTGATGGCCTGGTCGTAGCGACCGGCCTGCCGGTGTGCTTCGCCGCGCTGGCTCAGTGCCCAGGCGTAGGTGGGGTTGAGTTCGAGTGCGGCGGTGAAATCGGTGATGGCCTGGTCGTAGCGACCGGCCTGCCGGTGTACCTCCCCGCGAGACCCGAGTGCCCAGGCATAGGCGGGGTCCAGTTCGAGTGCGGCGGTGAGGTCGGTGATGGCCTGGTCGTAGCGACCGGCCTCACGGTGTGCTTCGCCGCGCTGGCTCAGTGCCCAGGCGTAGGTGGGGTTGAGTTCGAGTGCGGCGGTGAAATCGGTGATGGCCTGGTCGTAGCGACC
>NZ_JBVHKB010000014.1:4756-5031 GCF_055559735.1 Streptomyces sp. NPDC023573 | reverse complement strand
CCGGCCTCACGGTGTACCTCCCCGCGAGACCCGAGTACCCAGTCGAGTGTGGGGTTGAGTTCGAGTGCGGCGGTGAGGTCGGTGATGGCCTGGTCGTAGCGACCGGCCTCACGGTGTGTTTGGCCGCGCCGGCCCAGTGCCCACACACCGGTGGGGTTGAGTTCGAGTGCGGCGGTGAGGTCGGTGATGGCCTGGTCGTAGCGACCGGCCTCACGGTGTACCTCCCCGCGAGACCCGAGTACCCAGTCGAGTGTGGGGTTGAGTTCGAGTGCGGC
>NZ_JBVHKB010000014.1:0-4656 GCF_055559735.1 Streptomyces sp. NPDC023573 | reverse complement strand
GGTGAGGTCGGTGATGGCCTGGTCGTAGCGACCGGCCTGCGAGTGTGCTTGGCCGCGGGTGCCGAGCGCCCAGGCATCGGTGGGGTTGAGTTCGAGTGCGGCGGTGAGGTCGGTGATGGCCTGGTCGTGGCGACCGAGCCAGCGATGGGTTTCTCCGCGCCGGGCCCAGGCGCGGGCGTTGCGGGCGTTGTGGGCGATGGCGCGGTCGAACTCGGTGAGCGCTTCCTCTTCCCGGTCACAGAGGTAGAGGTGAATGCCCCGGTAGGTGCAGGCCCAGCTTCTGCTCTCAGCACTCAGCCGACCGTGTGACATCAGAACACCGAGACAGAGGAGACCGGGCTCATCGCCGACAAGAGCAGCCCGAAGACGTCCCGCCCAGGTGAGCAGGGCCGTGTCGGTAGTCTCCTGCGCGGCTTGTTCCAGCGTCTCGATCCACTGCCGCAGCACGGCGGCATCCTGACCCGCAGCATGCACGAGGTTTTCCAGAGCGGCCGTCAGATACGTTCCCGGACGCGCGCACAGCCGGTGATACGTCTCGTCCAGGCGGTGCCGACGCCATTCCGCATCTTCCCAGCGCTTGGCTTCGGGGAGCCGTTCCTCGACTGCAGCACGCCAGGCGGCATGGGTGTCAACGAGCCGCAGATGCGCCGAAGCCCAGCCTTGCGGGGAGTAAGCCCGCTGCTGGCGGATCATGCTGGCGCGCACCACGGCGTGGTAGTGCTTGTAGTCGCCGCGGCCGCTGACGAACGGCTGCCCGCACAGCCACGCCCACAGCCCTTCTGCGGCAGGGCCCGCGGCAGCAGCGAAGACGTCCTCGTTCAGCTGCAGCGGCAACGCACATGCCCGCACCGCCTCACGCTTGTCTGGGGCCGTGATCCATTGGATGAAGCGCTCGACGGCCACATCGGCGAGGTCCCCGCCCGCGTCGACTTCCTCGACCGTGTGCGGGCGGGCCAGAGCGAGGAGTTCGACCAGCAGCGGAAGTCCCATCGAAAGCTGCAGTACTGCTTCCACCACTTCCGGATCGGTCACGCCCCGCGAGGTTAGCAGCGAGCGTGTCTCTGCCTCGGTGAAGATCTCCAACGGCACGTCCGCGACCTGATCCCGCAGCGGCGCCCATTCCCGCTCCGACAGTTCGTCCCGGCCGGCCAGCACGACGATGACGTTCGCTGGCACCGGGCCGAACTCTTCATCCAGCAGACTTAGCAACCACCCGTCCAAGTACTGCGCGGTCTGCTCCCACGTGTCGAAGAACAGCACTACCCACCGCTGCCGACGACACAACCGCTCCAGCTCGCCGACGAAAGCACGGCTCAACCCCGCCTCGTCACCTCGCCCACTGCGTCGCTGAGCATGCGACCGAGACGCCGACCGAAGCCGGTCCAACCCCTGAGCCGCGGCATCCGGACTCGCCATCGCCGTTACGACACCAGCTCCCGGGATCAATGACACCGCTCCCAGTGTGGCCTGCGTCACCAACCGGCTCGACACCGACGCATCACCCTCCACAGGCGCCGGCTCCACCTGCGCTACTTGCTCCCGCCGAAATTGCCCGACTGCCTTGTCGAACTCCTTACACGGCCCCGCCTGCTCCGCCAGCTGCCGGGCCAGCTCGACCAAAGCCTGCTGCACCCCATGGACGTCGTTCTCGTCCACCACAGCGGTCACCGCATCCGCACGCCTGGCCGCCTCCTGCCACTGTCGTAGCAGCGTCGACTTCCCCACCCCGCCCACCCCGCGCACATGGAACAAAAAGTCCGCCGGAGCCTCCTCGGAAACTGGGTCCTTCGACAAGTTCTCCGTGAACAGCGCCAACTGTGCACGCCGACCCACAAAACGCGCCTTCGCACGCTGCCGGATCAACGCCCCCCGCGACAGACCCCCCGCACCCGCACCCGACATCCCCGCCACCCCCGCTACTCGCCTATCTCACCTGGCGGACGGCATCACGTCCGCCCACGCCTGCCGTATCAGACGCAGGTCATCAGTTTTCCGATTCAGCCTTCCGTCTGTCAGCCATGCAAAAGAATTCTCGCCGTTCTGGAGCTCTGCGGTCGGAGCGAGCCCATGCGTCCTACGCTGCCCAGTCGAGTCCGAGGTCGGCGAACACGGTGTCCAGGAGCAGATTTCGTAGTCGGGCCAGACGGCGCCTAAGTCCTGCTTCTCCGCGCAGTCGGCCGGAGACGATAGGCCCCGAAGCCCGCCCGGGTGCATGCCGGGCTGCAGCGCTGCGGTCTGCCCGCCGATGACGCCGCGCACGAAGCACTGCTGACCCTGGCGGGGACTGCCCGACCACCACGTTGGTCAACGAGACCTCCCATAGGCACCGGCAGCCACCGTCCGCTGAAAGGGTCGACGCGGTGGGGGCGTGTTCAGGGCACGTCGCCTTCCCAGACCCACGGGCCGTCAGGACGGCTGAAGGTGGGTGCGTACGAGGCTCGCCCGCCGGGGTCGTATGCGCTGTGCGGGGTGATCAGGTAAGCGCCGACGGTGCGTTCGTCGGCGGTGAGGTCGGTGACGTCCAGGAGCTGCCCGTCGAGCGGTCCGCCGTCCAGCTGGACGTACTCATGGTCGGGGCGGGTGACGTGAGGGCCGGTGTCGTCATGAGCGGACCCGTAGATCCGCGGCCGTGTGTCCTTGGTCATCAGTTCAGGCTGCCAGCCGCCCACCGGGGTGCAGCGCCGTCCCTGCGGGGAACCGCCCGCCCCCAGGCGCGGTCTGCTGCTGGGGGCGGGGCTCAGCCGTATCAGTACCTCCGGCTGGCTCGAAGCCGAACAGGGGTTACGGGGCGGGCTCGTAGGTGACGGTGGTGCCGGAGCAGTCCTCGGCGGTGCCGAGCAGGGCCTGGCGCTCGGCGTCGTCGACGGCCAGGTCCCAGCGGAGTTTCGTTGCGACCCAGGTTGCGGCGTAGGTGCAGTGGTAGGCCCCGTCCGTGGGCATCCACTGCGCGGGATCCTTGTCGCTCTTGGATCGGTTGGAGGCGGCGGAGACCGCGATCAGCGTGTCCGCGGACCCCTGGTCGTTGGCGTACGCCTCGCGCCGCTCGGCGCTCCACGGTGTCTGCTCGGAGTCGAACACCTCCGCCAACGGCACGAAATGGTCAACGTCAAGCCGCCCGGCGTCGCTCACCACCAGACCGTCGTACGCGCTGCGCCAGGAGCCGCCGGTGAGTTTGCAGCCGGCCGCGACCTGGGGTGCGTTGACGGCTTCGGAGAGGATGACCTCTCGGCGGGTGTCGCAGCCGTCCGTGGCGTTCAGGCCGCGGTTCCAGTGCTTGTACAGGGTCCGCTGGTAGCCCGCCCGGTGTTCCTCGGCGACCGGGAGCCGGTCGATCGCCTCGAACAGCCCCAGCGACCGCCGGGCACCTGGGACACCATCGGGAGCTTGCGCCGGGGCGTAGGAGGTGAAGGGCTGCTCTTCTGCCGGCAGGGGAGTGCCGGCGGAGGCAGGCGTGGCGAGCAGGGGGAGGGCGGCGAGGGCGAGCGCGGGCAGGCCGCGCCGCATCAGGGAGATCATCACGAGACGTGATGTAGCAGCCGCCCCCTGCCGGGCAGCGGGGCATCGACGCTACGTCACCCGATCGCGACACCGGTTCACCTGAAGAAACGAAACACCCGCTGAGACCGCATCTGACGACGTCCGGCGGGGGCAACGAGTTCGGGTGAACCGATCCCTTTGCCCGTGACGGCGGGGGTGACCAGGTGCGTTGAGCCGCCCATGCGACGAATGATCATTTCTGCTGCACTGGCCGCTGTCCTCGTCCCCCTGGCCGCTGCCCCCGCGGTGTCCGCTCCCACCGCGGCTCGGGCCTACGTGGACAAGCGGGTCAACGCGTGTGCGGGGGGGTGCCCCTATGGGTTTGGTCAAGCTGATGGGGCGGGTTGAGGGTCGTAGAAGGTGCCGTCGCGGAGCATCGCGAAGAGCACGTCGGCTCGTCGTCTCGCGAGGCAGAGGAGGGCTTGGGTGTGGTGCTTGCCCTGGCTGATCTTCTTGTCGTAGTAGGTGCGGGAGGCCGGGTCGGCCAGGGCGGCGAACGCGGAGAGGAAGAAGGCCCGCTTGAGCTGCTTGTTTCCTCGCCGGGATGGTTGCTCGCCGCGGATCGAGGAGCCCGAACTTCGGGTTGCTGGAGCGAGGCCGGCGTAGGCGGCAAGGTGGGCGGCAGAGGGGAACGAACTGCCATCGCCGACGTCGATGAGGATCCGGGCTCCGGTCCTGACGCCGATCCCCGGCATGGACGTCAGGACCCTGGAAAGAGGGTGGTTCTCCAACACTTCCTCAATCCGCGCGGCCAAGAGTTTGCGCTGGTCAAGGATGGCGGTGAGGGAGTCGGCCAGGCTCGGGACGATCAGCGCGGCCGCGTCCGTGCCCGGGACTACGACGGTCTGTTCGTCCAGCGCGGTGAAGATCTCTTCGACCAGCCGCTCGGCCATCCTGGGCGCCTTCGGACGTATCAGCGTGATCAGCCGTCGGCGTCCGGCCTTGCGGATCTGGGCCGGGGACCCGAACCGTTCCAGCAGCATCAGAACGGCCGGGTGCTGGATCCGCGGACCGAGGACTCGTTCCAGATGCGGGTGGATCTGTGTCATCAGGCCGCGAAGCCGGTTGCTGATCCGGGTGGCCTCGCCGGCCAGGTCGTCGTCGAAGCCGACGATCATC
>NZ_JBVHKB010000013.1:0-172635 GCF_055559735.1 Streptomyces sp. NPDC023573 | reverse complement strand
TTGTCGTCCGCGCGTGCCTGCGTTTTGACGGGGTCCACCTCCATCACAGTGCCACACCGGTACCTCTACGGCCTCCCGAGGGGCGGGTCGCGGGCGCGGTGTCCGTGTGGGGGGGGGGGCAGGGGCGAACGGCCGCGCCCCCGGCGCCCGTCGGAGGGACGCCAGGGGCGCGGAGAGGCTCGCCGGCTGTCAGGCTCCGGAAGCGTCCAGCATGGCGGCGCGCTCGACGACCTTGATGCGCTCACGGCCCTGTTCGGCGCCGAGCGCCTGCTCGTGGGCGTCCAGGCGGTGCCAGCCCTCCTTGGTGGTGTACCGGACGCCGCGCTGCTCCAGGAAGTCGACGATCGCGTCGGGCCCCGGCTGCGCGGGGGCGGGCAGCCGCCCGGCGGCGTGGTCCTCCAGCAGGCAGGCCACGGTCTCGTTGGCGTCACCCTTGGTGTGCCCGATCAGGCCGATGGGACCGCGCTTGATCCATCCGGTGACGTACACGGAGGGCATCGGCTCCTCGCCCGCCAGTACGCGTCCGGCCGCGTGCGGGACGGTGCCGGAGGCCACGTCGAAGGGCAGCTTCGGCAGCTCCTCCGAGTAGTAGCCGACCGCGCGGTAGACGCTCTGTACGTCCCAGTCCGTCTGGCGGCCCGTGCCCTTCACATTGCCCGTGCCGTCCAGCTCCGTGCGCTCGGTGCGCAGGGCGACGACGCGGCCGTCCTCGCCGACGACCTCCACCGGGGACTCGAAGAAGTGCAGGAACAGCTTGTGGGGCCGGTCGCCCACGTCGCGGATCGCCCAGTTCTCCAGCGTGGAGGCGACCATGTTGGCCTGCTTGTTCTCCCGCCGGGTGGCGATCGAGCCCTCGTCGTAGTCGATGTCCTCGGGGTTGACGATGACCTCGATGTTCGGCGAGTGGTCCAGCTCGCGCAGCTCCATCGGGCTGAACTTCGCCTGAGCGGGCCCGCGCCGTCCGAAGACGTGCACCTCGAGCGCCTTGTTCGCCTTGAGCCCGTCGTAGACGTTCGCGGGGATCTCGGTCGGGAGCAGCTCGTCCGCCGTCTTCGCGAGGATGCGCGCGACGTCCAGAGCCACGTTGCCGACACCGAGGACGGCGACCTTCTCGGCCTCCAGCGGCCAGGTGCGCGGGACCTCGGGGTGCCCGTCGTACCAGGCGACGAAGTCGGCGGCACCGTAGGAACCTTCGAGCTCGATCCCGGGTATGTCGAGTGCGCGGTCGGCGTCGGCCCCGGTGGAGAAGATCACGGCGTCGTAGAACGAGCGCAGATCGTCCAGGCCGATGTCGCCCGGGTAGTCGACGTTGCCGAACAGGCGCAGCTGCGGCTTGTCCAGGACCTGGTGCAGCGCCTTGACGATGCCCTTGATCCGCGGGTGGTCCGGAGCCACTCCGTACCGGATCAGGCCGAAGGGGGCGGGCATGCGCTCGAACAGGTCGATCGATACGCCCGGCTCCTGGGCGGCCTCGGACTTGAGAAGCGCGTCCGCTGCGTAGATTCCGGCAGGACCGGCTCCGACGATGGCGACGCGGACGGGGCGTGTCATGGAGTGATGTTCCTTAGGGCGGGCGAGCGCGGGCAGAGTGCAGCGGGGTAAGGCTTGGCTTACTCCGCTGCCCCCACGGTACGGCCTGCCCTCGCGAGCCCCGGGCTCGGGGCGAGTGCATATTTCGGAAATAAGGGGACGTATCAACATCAAGGGGCGCGGATTCTGTGAGCGGATTCCTCCTCCGCCGTCTCACGGGGTTCCAGAGAATGAGACAGCGGTCGGCGGGCAGGCTGTACGCCGGTGTCCCTGCGCGCCGCCGGTCCATGGCGGAGCCATGATGGGCACACGACCGCAGCACTCCGACGAGAGGACACGTGTCATGCCGATCGAGGGCGAGTACGAGCCGAGCCCGACGACGTGGGTCCGTGAGCAGGTCGAGCTCATCGAGAGCTCCGGCGGAACCCAGGGGACCACCTTGCGCGGCAGGCCCGTCATCCTCCTGACCACGCTCGGCGCCCAGAGCGGCAAGCTCCGCAAGACCCCGCTCATGCGGGTCGAGCACGACGGGGAGTACGCCGTCGTCGCCTCCCTGGGCGGCGCCCCCAAGCATCCCGTCTGGTACTACAACGTGCGGGCGCACCCCGAGGTGGAGCTGCGGGACGGGACGGTGAAGCAGGACATGGTCGCCCGCGAGGTCACAGGGGAGGAGAAGGCCCTTTGGTGGGGTCGTGCCGTCGAGGCGTTCCCCGACTACGCCGACTACCAGACCAAGACCGACCGTGAGATCCCGGTCTTCGTGCTCTCCCCGGCGGACAGGAGCTGAGACGCCGGACGGCGAGCGGGCCGGCGGGCCCGCTCGCCGGGGCGGGATGATCCGGACCCGGGCGGGCCGCGAGGCCGCGGTCCGGCCCGCGGCCGGCGCAGGGAACCCTTCACCCGGGGCCGCGGTCGGGCCCGGCCCCCCGCCCACCTTCCACCGAACGGCCGAGCACGCCGCGCGACCGCTGCGCCGCCCCGGATCCAATGGACAGGTGACCGCGCCCCCCGACGACTGCCTCGCGCGCAACGAGTGGATCTGCGGCGCCTACCTCACCAGCCGTCGCGAGATTCTCATGGACGCGACCCTCCAGCACCTCCAGCTGACCGCGGTGTCCGTGCTGCTCGGACTCGTGATCGCACTCCCGCTCGCCCTGGCCGCCCGCCACCGCCGCTGGGCGGCCGGGCCCGTACTCGGCGTGACCACCGTCCTGTACACGATTCCCTCGCTCGCGATGTTCTCGCTGCTGCTCCCCGTGTACGGACTGTCCGCCGCGCTGGTCGTCGCCGGCCTCGTCCTGTACTCGCTGACCCTCCTCGTGCGGAACATCCTCGCCGGACTGCGCGCCGTCCCCGAAGAGGCGCGGCAGGCGGCGCGCGGCATGGGTTACGGCCCTCTGAGGCTCCTCCTCACCGTCGAGCTCCCGCTCGCCCTGCCCGCGGCGATGGCCGGGCTACGGATCGCAGCCGTCTCCGCCGTCTCGCTCGTCACGGTCGGCGCCATCGTCGGATTCGGCGGACTGGGCAACCTCATCTACTCCGGCATGAACACCTACTTCAAGGCCCAGGTGCTCACCGCCTCGGTCCTCTGCGTCGTCATCGCCGTCGCCGCGGACCTGCTGCTCCTCGGGGCGCAGAGGCTGCTGACGCCCTGGACCAGGAGGACCTCGTGAACACCCTCGCGGACGCCTGGTCCTGGCTCACCACCTCCGCCCACTGGTCCGGCCCCGACGGCATCTGGAACCGGCTGGGCGAACACCTCTTCCTCACCGTCGTCTGCCTGCTGATCAGCTGTGCCCTCGCCCTGCCACTCGCCCTCTGGCTCGGCCACATCGGCAAGGGCGGCGCCCTGGCCGTCAACCTGTCCAACATCGGGCGCGCGGTCCCCACCTTCGCCGTTCTCGTCCTCCTGCTGCTCACCCCGGTCGGCCGGTGGGACCAGGGGCCGACCGTCATCGCCCTCGTCCTGTTCTCGGTCCCCCCGCTCCTCACCAACGCCTATGTGGGCGTGCGCGAGGTCGATCCCGACGTCGTACGGGCGGCGCGCGGCATGGGGATGACCGGCCGGCAGATGCTGCGGCAGGTGGAGCTGCCGCTCGCCCTGCCGCTCGTCCTCACCGGTGTGCGCGTCGCCGCCGTGCAGCTCGTCGCCACCGCCACCCTCGCGGCACTCGTCGGCGGCGGCGGACTCGGCCGGATCATCACGGCCGGGTTCAACCTGGCGTCCACACCGCAGGTCGTCGCCGGAGCCGTGCTCGTCGCCGTCTTCGCACTACTCGTCGAGGGGCTCTTCGAGGCGGGACTGAGGCTGGCGCCCGACCGTGGACGGGAGGCGGCGTGAGGGGGCCGCGGGCAGCCGCCCGCCTGCTGCCGGTGCTCCTCCTCACCGCCGCCTGCACCACGGGGCCCAGCCTGGAGAGCCGGGGCGACGTCACCGCGCCGCCAGGGGACAGCAAGCACCTGACCATCGGCTCCGCGGGCTTCACCGAGAGCGACCTGCTCGCCCAGATGTACGCGCTGCTGCTGGACCGGGCCGGCTACTCCACGCGCATCATCTCCGTCACCAACCGGGAGATCTACGAACCGGCCCTGGAGAGCGGCCAGATCGACGTCGTACCCGAATACGCCGCGACGTTCGCCGACTGGCTCAACGCCAAAGCACACGGAGCCGACGCGGCGCCGGTCGGCTCGCCCGACCTGGACACGACCATGAAGGCCCTGCGCCGCCTGGCCGGGCCCCGCGGTCTCACCGTCCTCGAACCCGGCCGCGCGGTCGACCAGAACGCCTTCGCGGTCGCCGCGCCCTATGCCCAGAAGCACCGTCTGAGAACGCTCGGCGACCTCGGCAGATCCGGTCTGCCCGTCCGTCTGGCGGCCGGGGACGAATGCGTGCAGCGCCCCTACTGCGCCCCCGGCCTGAGAAAGACGTACGGCATCGACATCACCGCCGTCGACCCCAAGGGCGTCGGCACCACCCAGGCGAAACAGGCGGTCCAGCGCGGCCAGGACCAGATGGTGCTGACCACCACGACCGACGCCACCCTCGACGACTTCGGCCTCGTCCTGCTGGCCGACGACAAGCACCTGCAGAACGCCGACTACCTCGTCCCCGTCGTGAACCGCGCCCGGGCGGGGAGCGCCGGGGTGCGTGACGCCCTGGAAGGGCTCAGCACCGCGCTGACGACTGCCGACCTGGCCCGGATGAACGAACAGGTCGACAGCTGGCGCCGGCTTCCCGAGGACGTCGCCCGGACCTACCTGGAGTCCCGGAAGCTGATCCCGGCGAGCTGAGTGCCGGGCGGCGACTTCCGGACGCGGAGGAGCACGTCGGGCGGCCGGAGTCAGGCCGGCACCGCGGGCTGTCGCGGGAACTCGGGCGCCCACCCGGGCGCACCACCGTGCAGCGCGCCGTAGTACGGATCGCCCGGACCGATCTCACCCGCCCGTACGGTGCCCCCGGTGAACGCCGCCTTGTAGAGCGCGGCGACCAGCTCCAGGCTCTTCCGCCCGTCCGCGCCACTGCTCCGAGGTCTGCGCCCGGCCCGCAGGTCCTCCAGGAGCCCCTTGAGCTGTGCCTCGTGCGAGCTCGGCACATCGGGCCCGAAGTCCCGCCAGGCGTCCGCCGCTTCGGAGGTCACTCCAGGAGCGGGTGTGATCCGCCAGTCCGCGTTCCGGTGCCCGTACAGATGAGTGAGTTCGACCGTCGCGCGCTCGCAGTCGATCCGGATCCTGCTGACCTCGTCCGGGCTGAGCACGCTGTTCACGACGGTGGCCACCGCACCGTTCTCGAAGCGGACGAGCGCGGTGGAGACGTCCTCCGTCTCCACGTCGTGCACGAGCCGCCCCGCCATCGCGCGGATCTCCGCCCACGGGCCCAGCAGATCGAGCAGCAGATCCATCTGATGGATGCCGTGGCCCATCGTGGGCCCGCCGCCCTCGCTGCTCCAGCTGCCCCGCCAGGGAACGGCGTAGTACGCCTCGTCCCTGTACCAGGTCGTCTGGCAGTGAGCCACCAGCGGCCGTCCCATGGCCTGACCGGCGAGCAGCTCCCGCACGTGCCGGGCGCCCGAGCCGAAGCGGTGCTGGAACACGATCGCCGCGTAGGGGCCGTCACCACCGGCGCCCTCCGCCGCCTGCATGGCGTCGAAGTCCTGCAACGACGGACACGGCGGCTTCTCGCACCACACCCACGACCCGGCGCGCAGCGCCGCCACCGTCTGGTCGCGGTGGAACCGGGGCGGGGTGGCGAGCGTGACCAGGTCCGGGCGCTGCTCGGCCAGCATCCGGTCGAGGTCGGTGTACGGGTGGGCGATCCCCGCGTCACCGCAGAACGCCTCGACCGCGGCCGCGTCGACATCGACCGCGGCGACGATCTCCAACGGCTGACCGGCGGCGAGCGCGGTCAGCGCGGGCAGATGGCTGCCCCGCGCGATCGCGCCCGTGCCGACGATCGCGACCCGCACCGGCTCGCGGTGCGCGGGATTGCTGGTCGTGACAAACACCCCTTCAGGCGGAGAGAGGCGCTCACTTCGGCAGTAAGCGCTTTCCACCCGGGAACCTAGGCTCCGCCCGAGGGGCGGGTCAAGAGGCGCGGGCCGCGTCCTTCCGTCAGGCCTTCAGCAGTCCCGGGAGCCGCGTGAGCTGTACGGCGTGCTGGAACGGGCCGCCACCCTCGTGGTCGTTGAAGTCGTACACCTCGATCTCCTTCGTGGCGTGCGCGTACGCGTTGAACGCGGCGAACACCGTGGACGGCGGGCAGGTCAGGTCCTCCATGGCCACGGAGAACAAGGCGGGTGCCCGCCCGCGTGCGGCGAAGTGGACCCCGTCGAAGTAGGCGAGGGTCCTGGCGGTCCGCTCGGCCCGGCCCCGGTGCGTCTTGAGGTAGTCGCCGATCTCGCGGTAGGGCTTGCGGTCGGTCATCCGGGTCGCCCGGGGGAAGTCGCAGAGGAACGGAACGTCCGGGGCGACGGCCGCCAGGTCCGCCACCAGCCCGCCGACGGCGAGGGCGAGGCCGCCGCCCTGGCTCGCGCCGACCACCGCGGTGCGTGACGCGTCGGCCAGCGGATGCGAGCGGGCCGCCTCCACCGCGCGTACGGCGTCCGTGATCACCCTGCGGTAGTAGTACGTGGCCGGGTCCTCGATGCCCTGGGTCATGAACCCGGGCAGGGACGGGCCGGAGCCCACCGGGTCGGCGGTGTCGCCCGGGGCCCAGCCGCTGCCCTGGCCCCGGGTGTCCATCACGAAGTGGGCCATCCCGGCCGAGGCCCACAGCAGATGGGTGTGGGGCAGGCTCCGGCCCCCGCCGTACCCGATGTACTCCACGACCACGGGCAGAGGTTCGGTGTTCCCGGCCGGTATGACGAACCATCCCTTGACGGGGTGGCCGCCGAAACCGGCGAACGTGACGTCGTACACCTCGACGGTGACGAGGCCGAGATCGGCCCGCAGGTCGAAGCGTGCGTCCAGGTCGTGGGTTCTCGCCTCGTCGAGCGTGGCCGACCAGAACGCGTCGAAGTCCTCGGGCTCCACCGACCGGCTGCGGTAGGCGTGCAGTTCATCGAGAGGAAGATCGAACAGGGCCATGGAGGACCGCCTCATGTCGTGAGGGTGAATGAATGGTCACACCGTACGACGGTCGGCCCGAACGTCAACATGATTCAGAACGGTGGGAAAAAGGCGTTGCCCGTCCTGCGGGCTCCTGCGAGGCTTCCGGCATGTCCGATACGGAACCGCGCGGTTCGCACCAGGTGACCGCACTCTTCTCGGGCGGACGCCTGACGGCGATCCCCAGGAAGCCCGCCCGCCGCGAGCAGTTGCTGGTGCACCTCGCGCACACGCTCTTCGAGCGGGACCGCGTCTACACCGAACGCGAGGTCAATGACGCGCTGCTCACGGTGCACGAGGACTGCTCGGCCCTGCGTCGCTACCTCGTGGTCGCCGGCCTGCTGGAGCGGCCCCGCGACGGCAGCAGCTACCGCCGGGGCCGGTAGCCGACGGGCCCTGCTCCGCGGGTGTGGAACGTGGCCGGGCGGGCGCACGACGCCGGCCCGGTCCGATCGTTCCGCGGCCCGGGCCCGCCTGGGCAGGCCTGGCGCGGGTCAGTTGAGTGTGTCGGGGTCCGGGCCCGTGCGCATGCCACGGTCGAGGCCCGCGATCGCGTCCATGTCCGCGGCCGACAGCTCGAAGTCGAAGATGTCGATGTTCTGCCGGATGCGGGCGGGCGTGACCGACTTGGGGATCACGACGTTGCCGAGCTGGAGGTGCCAGCGCAGAACCACCTGGGCCGGTGTCTTCCCATGGCGTTCGGCGAGGGAGACGATCGCCTCGTCCTTCAGCAGCGCACCCTGGGCCAGCGGGCTCCATGCCTCGGTGGCGATCCCGTACTCCGCGTGCACGGCACGCAGTTCGCTCTGCTGGAGCCCGGGGTGCAGTTCGATCTGGTTGACCGCGGGGATCAGCGAGCTCTCCTCGCGCAGGCGGCGCAGGTGCGCGGGCTGGAAGTTGGAGACGCCGGCCGCGCGGATCCGGCCCTCGGCAAGCAGCTTCTCCAGCGCGCGCCACGTCTCGACGTAGAGGCCGCGCGCCGGGGTCGGCCAGTGGATGAGGTAGAGGTCCACATGATCGAGACCGAGCTCGGCCAGGCTCGTGTCGAAAGCGGCGAGCGCGGCGTCGTATCCCTGGTCCGCGTTCCAGAGCTTCGTCGTCACGAACAGCTCCTCGCGGGCGAGCCCGGAGTCGGCCAGGGCGCGGCCCACGCCGGCCTCGTTGCCGTAGACGGCCGCGGTGTCGATGGAGCGGTAACCGGCCTCCAGTGCCGCGGTGACGGCGGCGGTGGTCTCGTCGTCGGGGACCTGGAAGACGCCGAAGCCCAGCTGGGGAATCGGGACGCCGTTGTTGAGCGTGACGGTGGGGACCGTGGTCATGGTGGGGCCTCTCGTGATGTCGGACCGAGCCGACCTGCGTACGATGGTTACTGGCGTAGACAATAATTGCACACGCGGGTAAATTGCAAGCGCCGGTAAAGCTGGCGAGGTCGGCCAGGCATCAAGGCGGGAACTGTCCGCCGGTCGTCCACGGCGGGAGCTCAGGCATCCGCGACCGAGTCGAACCGCACCTGGCCGCGCCCCACCCCCTGCGCGTCCGCGTCCACCGACCGGCGTAGCGCCTCGTGGAGCTTCGCCGGGGTCAGGACGCCGAGGAACCTCGCCCCGTCCAGCACCGCGATCCATCCGGCGTCGTGCTGCAGCATCTCGCTGAACGCCTGCTTGAGCGGGGACCCGACAGGCACCCACGCGTCCATGCGCCGTGCCAGACCGCCCACGGTGCCGTCCCCGCCCGCACCCCGCAGGGCGTCAGCCGCCACCCAGCCGTGCAGCTCCCCGCCGCCGTTCAGGACGACTGCCCAGCGGGCGCCCAGAGCGTCCAGGCGCTCGGCGGCCGTATGCGCGGGTTCGTCCGTGCGGGCGACCGGAGGCTCCTCCAGGTCGTCGGGCTCGACCGCGGTGACCGACAGCCGCTTCAGACCGCGGTCGGATCCCACGAACCTCGCCACGTACGGCGACGCCGGGGTCCCGAGCACCGCACCCGGGCTGTCGTACTGCTCGATGCGCCCCTCGCCGTACACCGCGATCCTGTCGCCCATACGCACCGCCTCCTCGATGTCGTGCGTCACGAGCAGCACGGTCTTCCTCACCCTCGACTGGAGGTTGAGGAATTCGCTCTGGAGGCGCTCGCGCACCACCGGGTCGACGGCTCCGAAGGGCTCGTCCATCAGCAGTACCGGTGGGTCCGCGGCCAGGGCCCGCGCCACCCCCACCCGCTGGCGCTGGCCACCGGAGAGCTGGGCCGGATAGCGCGGGCCGTAGGTCTTCGGGTCGAGCCCCACCAGATCCAGCAGCTCGGCGGCCCGCTCCCGCGCCCTGGCGCGCTTCCAGCCGACCAGGGCCGGGACCGTCGCCGTGTTGTCCAGCACGGTCCGGTGCGGGAAGAGGCCCACCTGCTGGATCACGTAGCCGATCCGGCGGCGCAGCCGCACCGGGTCGATCGTCGAGATGTCCTCACCGCCCACCAGGATCCGGCCGGAGGTCGGCTCGATCAGCCGGTTCACCATCATCATCGTGGTCGTCTTCCCGCAGCCGGAAGGCCCGACGAGCGTGACCAGCTCCCCCTCGCCCACCTCGAAGGACAGGCCGTCCACAGCGGTCGTGCCGTCCGGGTAGACCTTGCTGACCTGCTCGAACCGGATCATGAGTGCACGGTAGGAGCCACCGGGGCGGGCCGCACACGGGCCGCGACCGACCGGGTCACGGCGGTGTGCTGAACTGTCCGGGAAACACCGGATACAGGAGTTCCCTTGAACAGCTACCGCCAGCCCGGCATCGTCCTCACCGACCGGCGCTTCACGGTCCCGCTCGACCACGACGATCCCGGCGGCGAGACCATCGAGATCTTCGCCCGTGAAGCCGTGGCGAGCGGGAAGGCCGCCGACCATCTGCCGTGGCTGGTCTATCTGGAAGGCGGTCCCGGCTTCGGTGCCCGCCGCTTCGTGGGCACGGAGGCCTGGCTGGGCCGGGCCGTGCGTGAGTTCCGTGTGCTGCTCCTGGACCAGCGCGGGACCGGTCTCTCCACCCCGGCCAACCGACAGACCCTGCCGAAGCGCGGCGGCGCCCGCGAGCAGGCCGACTACCTCGCCCACTTCCGCGCCGACAGCATCGTCCGCGACTGCGAACTGATCCGGCCGAGGCTCACGGGCGGCGCGCCCTGGACCGTCCTGGGGCAGTCCTTCGGAGGCTTCTGCGCCGTCCAATACCTGTCGGCCGCCCCGGAGGGACTCGAGGCCGTCCTCATCACCGGCGGCCTTCCTTCGCTGGACGCACACGCCGACGACGTCTACCGGGCCGGCTACCCGCGGATCGAGCGCAAGGTGGCGGCGCACTACGCCCGCTACCCGCAGGACGTCGCCCGTGCCCGCGCGATCGCCGCGTACCTCGCCGAGCACCGCCCGGACAGCGCCGGGCACACGCTGACACCCGAAGGATTCCAGTCCCTCGGCATCATGCTGGGCGGCGGCAACGGCAGCCACCAGCTCCACTACCTCCTGGAGAACGCCTTCGTCGAAGGACCGCACGGCACCGAGCTGTCCGACGCCTTCCAGGAGGCCGTGCGCACCGCCACCTCCTTCGCCGGCCACCCGCTGTACGCCCTCATGCACGAGGCGATCTACGGCCAGGGCGCACGGCCCACCGACTGGGCCGCCGAACGCGTCCGCGCCGAGTTCCCCCAGTTCGACGCCGCCGCGGCACTGGCGGGCGACGGCCCCGTGCTCTTCACCGGCGAGAGCATCCACCCCTGGCACTTCGACGTCGATCCCGCGCTGCGCCCCCTGCGTGAGACCGCGGAGCTCCTCGCCGCCCGCGCCGACTGGCCCGTGCTGTACGACTCGGAGCGGCTCGCGGCCAACGAGGTCCCGGTGGCCGCGGCCGTCTACCACGACGACATGTACGTGGACACCGGCCACGCGCTGCGCACCGCGTCCTCGATCCGAGGCCTGCGTACGTGGGTGACCAGCGAGTACGAGCACGACGGCGTGCGCGCGGGCGGCCCCCGTGTGCTGGACCGGCTGCTCGCCCTCGTCCGGGGCGAGGCCGACCGCTAGAACCCCTCGGTCACCCCTGCAGGGCGTCCAGCGTGGCGTCCAGGCCGGCCGCCGAGTGCGGCGCGCGGTTGTACGGGAGCTTCGAGAGGGCGGCGGCCATGCCGCAGGTGTTGCTCACCGCGGAGTAGACGAGTCCGGCGCCGATGCCCGCCGACAGCCACCGCGCAGCCGGGAAACGGCGCCCCGCGACCAGGCCGGCCACGACCAGCGAACCGGCGGCGAGGCGCACCTGGCGCTCCATCGGCCAGGTCGTCCGGGCGCCCACCGGACGATCGAGCCCATGCCCGTCGCCCTCCCAGGCGGACGTCCCGCCGGTCAGGGTGGCCGCGTCGATGTCCGCGTCGGCGAGGATCTCGCACGCCCTGGTGGACCGCACTCCGGAAGCGCACACCACCAGCAGGGAGCCACGGGCGGAGGCCGACTTCAGGGCGGGAACCGCCTCGGTGAGCCGGTCGAGCGGGATGTTCAGAGCACCGGGCACGTGGCCGGAGGCGTACTCACCGGGGGCCCGGACGTCGATGACGGTGAACTCCTCCAGCCGGGCTGCGGCCTCGGAGGGGGAGAGGGAGGCGGGGCTGATCACGAGCGGGGTTCCTTTCGATCGCCGGAGCGTGGGCGGTGCGGGAACCTGCTGATCCCGTCGCCCGAACGCCAATAATACCCCCACGGGTATTTCCCCTCCGGCTCTCCGCGGCTGGTCGTACCGGGCGTCCGGCCGGAGCGGCTCCTTGCTCCCTGCCCCGAACCGTTTCCGCAATGCACGCATCCGTCACCTTCCGCTGGATAACCTGCCGGGTATGACGGAGCAGCTGGAACCCATGCCCGCGGACTGGCACCGTGCCCTGGCCGTGGTGGCCCACCCGGACGACCTGGAGTACGGCTGCGCCGCCGCCGTGGCCGGCTGGACCGACGAGGGGCGGGAGGTCACCTACCTCCTGGCGACCCGCGGAGAGGCCGGGATCGACACGATCGCTCCCGCTGAGTGCGGTCCGCTGCGCGAGCGGGAACAGCGCGAGAGCGCCGCCGCCGTCGGTGTCGCCGCCGTGGAGTTCCTCGACCACCGGGACGGCGTCATCGAGTACGGCGCCGCGCTGCGACGGGACATCGCCGCGGCCATCCGCCGTCACCGGCCCGAGCTGCTCATCACCCTCAACCACAGGGACACCTGGGGCGGCGTCGCCTGGAACACCCCGGACCACCGTGCGGTCGGCCGGGCCGTCCTGGACGCCGCGGGCGACGCGGGAAACCGCTGGATCTTCCCCGAGCTGGGCGAGCGGGGGCTGGAGCCGTGGGACGGGGTGCGCTGGGTCGCCGTCGCGGGCACCGACCGGCCCACCCATGCGGTGGACGCCACGCCGGGGTTCGAGCGCTCCGTCCGGTCGCTGCTGGCCCATCGCACCTACATCGAGGTGCTGACGGACGAGGACCCGGAGGCGTACTGCCGTACGTTCCTCACGGGCACCACCGAAGCGGCCGCCGAGCGATTCGGCGGCCGGCCGGCCGTCGCCTTCGAACTCTTCGGACGCTGACCCGCCCCGCAGGCCCGACTACGGGTGCCTGATTGACAAACGAGGTTGCTGATTCTGCAATGGACTCATGAATGAACAGAACGAGGGTGACCCCGAGCTCGACGCCGTACTCACCGGGGTGGGTCCCCGGCTGAGGCGGCTGCGCAAGGACCGTGGTGTCACGCTCACGGGGCTCTCCGAGGTCACCGGCATCTCCGTCTCCACCCTGTCCAGGCTCGAATCCGGCGGCAGGCGCCCCAGTCTGGAACTGCTGCTCCCCATCGCACGGGCCCACGAGGTGCCGCTCGATGATCTCGTCGGGGCGCCACCGGTCGGTGATCCGAGAGTCAAGGCGAAGCCGATCGTGCACGGTGGGAAGACCTCCCTGCCGCTCACCGCCCGGCCGGGAGGCCTCCAGGCGTACAAGGTCATCCAGGAGACGGCGTGCACGGAGGCGCCCGAGCAGCGTACGCACGAGGGGTACGAGTGGCTGTACGTGCTCAACGGCAGGCTGCGGCTCAAGCTCGCCGAGCACGACCTGGTCCTGGCCCCCGGTGAGGCCGCCGAGTTCGACACGAGGCTCCCGCACTGGTTCGGCCCGGCCGGCGACGAGCCGGTCGAATTCCTCAGCCTGTTCGGGCCGCAGGGGGAGCGGATGCATGTGAGGGCCAAGCCGAAGCGGTCGTGAGCGGGTCCGGGCCGGGTGGCAGCGAGGTGTTCCCAGACAGGCAAGCGACCGCTTAGTATGCGGCGGAGCAGTGGTAATGCCGACAGTGTTGTGGAGGCCCCTCATGCAGGCATGGCGAGTGCACCGGAACGGCGAGCCGAGCGAGGTGATGGAGCTCGAGGAGACGGACCGGCCGACCCCCGGGGACGGGCAGGTGCTGCTCGAGGTGCGAGCGGCGAACATCAACTTCCCCGACGCGCTGCTCTGCCGCGGCCAGTACCAGGTCAGGCCCCCGCTGCCCTTCACCCCCGGAGTGGAGATCTGCGGCGTGACGGAGGACGGACGGCGCGTGCTCGCCACCCCCGCGCTTCCCCGGGGCGGTTTCGCCGAGTACGTCGTCGCGGACGAGACGTCCCTGCTGCCGGCTCCCGACGCCCTGGACGACGCGGAGGCCGCCGCCCTGCACATCGGCTACCAGACCGGCTGGTTCGGGCTGCACCGCCGCGCACATCTGCAGGCCGGTGAGACGCTGCTGGTGCACGCGGCCGCAGGCGGGGTCGGAAGCGCCGCCGTCCAGCTCGGCAAGGCCGCCGGCGCCACCGTCATCGGGGTCGCCGGCGGGCCCGAGAAGGCCCGGATCGCCCGCGAGCTGGGCTGTGACCTGGTCATCGACCGCCGGAGCGAGGACATCGTCTCGGCGGTGAAGGAGGCCACGGGCGGGCGCGGCGCGGACGTCGTCTACGACCCGGTCGGCGGGGACGCCTACGCCAAGTCCGTCAAGTGCATCGCCTTCGAGGGCCGTGTCGTCGTCGTCGGCTTCGCGAGCGGCACCATCCCCACGCCCGGCCTCAACCACGCACTGGTGAAGAACTACTCGATCACCGGCCTCCACTGGGGCCTGTACAACACCAAGGACCCCGCAGCCGTCCGTGCCTGCCACGACGAGCTCACCGAGCTCGCGGCGCAGGGTGTCATCAAGCCGCTGATCAGCGAGCGCGTCCCCATGGCCGCCGCGGCACAGGCCGTCCAGCGGGTCGCCGACGGCACCAGCACCGGCCGCATCGTCGTCCTGCCGTCAGGAGGAACCCGATGAGCACCGCCATCGACGCGGCACAGATCCGCCGCCTCACCCGGGAACTGCTGGCGGCCCACCCGCCGGCCACCACCGACCGCACCGACTTCCTCAAGGCGCGCTTCGACGCCGGCCTGGCCTGGGTGCACTACCCCGCCGGGCTCGGGGGCCTCGACGCGCCACGCTCCCTGCAGCCCGTCGTCGACGCCGAGCTCGCCGCCGCGGCCGCCCCCGACAACGATCCCCGCCGCATCGGCATCGGCCTCGGCATGGCCGCGCCGACGGTCCTCGAATACGGCACCGAGGAGCAGAAGCAGCGCTTCCTGCGCCCGCTGTGGGTCGGGGAGGAGGTGTGGTGCCAGCTCTTCAGCGAGCCAGGAGCCGGATCCGACCTCGCGGCGCTCGGCACCCGCGCGGTCCGTGACGGCGAGGACTGGGTGGTCGACGGGCAGAAGGTCTGGACGTCCAGCGCCCATGTCGCCCGCTGGGCGATCCTGATCGCCCGCACCGACCCGGATGTACCGAAGCACCGCGGTATCAGCTACTTCATCTGCGACATGACCGACCCCGGTGTCGAGGTGCGGCCACTGCGCCAGATCACCGGCGAGGCCGAGTTCAACGAGGTCTTCCTCACCGGGGTGCGCATCCCGGACAGCAGGCGTCTCGGCCCGGTCGGTGCCGGCTGGAAGGTCGCCCAGACCACCCTGATGAACGAGCGTGTGTCCATCGGCGGAGCCCGTATCCCCCGCGAGGGCGGCATGATCGGGACCGTCGCGAAGACCTGGCGCGAGCAGCCCGCCCTGCGCACCCACGACCTCCACCAGCGGCTGCTCACCCTGTGGGTCGAGGCCGAGGTCGCCCGGCTCACCGGTGAACGGCTGCGTCAGCAGCTCGTCGCAGGACAGCCCGGGCCGGAAGGCTCCGGCATGAAGCTCGCCTTCGCCCGCCTCAACCAGGAGATCAGCGGACTCGAGGTCGAACTCCTTGGTGACGAGGGTCTGTTGTACAGCGACTGGACCATGCGCCGCCCGGATCTGGTCGACTTCACCGGACGCGACGCCGGCTACCGCTATCTGCGGTCCAAGGGCAACTCCATCGAGGGCGGCACGAGCGAGGTCCTCCTCAACATCGTCGCCGAGCGTGTCCTCGGGCTGCCCGTCGAACCGCGTAACGACAAGGACGTCGCCTGGAAGGATCTTGCCCGATGACCGCACAGACCGAAGCCGCCCAGGCACCCGACCTGCTCTACTCGCAAGCCGAGGAGGACCTGCGGTCGGCCGTGCGCTCGCTGCTCGCCGACCGTGCCGACGCGCCGACGGTGATCGCCGGGATCGAGTCCGACACGCCGTACGACCTGCGGCTGTGGGAATCGCTCGCCGCGGGGATCGGGGCAGCGGGGCTGCTGGTACCGGAGAAGCTCGGCGGCCAGGGCGCCACCCATCGCGAGGCCGCCGTCGTCCTGGAGGAGCTCGGTCGCAGCGCCGCCCCGGCGCCGTACCTGACGAGCGCCGTCGTCGCGACCGAGATCCTCCTCGCGCTGGGCGCCGAGGACGGGCCGGCCGCCGCGCTCCTCGGCGAGCTGGCGGCGGGGAGCAGGATCGCCGTGCTCGCCCTGCCCTTCGCGACGCCCCCCGCCGACGGGGCCGCCGCGATGACCGGCGCCCTGGAGCGGACCGTGACCGGCGTCGCGGAGGCGGCGGCGGCCGACGTGCTGCTGGTCCCCACCGCGGAGGGCCTGTACGCGGTGGAGACCGGCGCGGACGGTGTCGCCGTCCAGCCGCTCGTCCCGCTCGACCTGACCCGCCCGCTCGCCACGGTCACCCTGACCGGGGCCACCGGGACCCTGCTCGCGGAGGCGGGCCCTGCGGCCGCCGCCGTGGGCAAGGGCCTGCTCGCCGGCGCGGGGCTGCTCGCGTCCGAGCAGCTCGGACTGGCCGAATGGTGCCTGACCGAGACGGTCCGGCACACCCGCGAACGTCACCAGTTCAACAGGCCGGTGGGCTCGTTCCAGTCACTCAAGCACCGGATGGCCCAGCTCTGGCTGGAGGTCGTCTCCGCGCGCGCGGCAGCCCGCAACGCAGCGGACGCGCTGGCGACCGGCAGCCCCGACGCGCCGCTCGCGGTGGCCGTGGCGCAGGCCTACTGCTCCAAGGTCGCGGTGCACGCCGCGGAGGAATGTGTACAACTGCACGGCGGCATCGGGATGACCTGGGAGCACCCCGCGCATCTCTATCTGAAGCGGGCCAAGGCCGACTCGATCGCGTACGGAACCGCGGGACGCCACCGTGAGGCCGTAGCCGGTCTGGTGGAGCTGCCGGCTCCCTGAGCACCTCAGCGGACGACGGGCGGGGGCGCGGTGCACACACGTGCCCCCGCCCCCCGCCCTGTCGTGCCCTGCGGATCTACCGGAGCGGTGCGAAGGGGAACAGCGGGCGCAGCGCAACCGACGTGCGGACGAAGGGCGTTCCAACTCTTGGCAGGTACCTGCTATCGGTTGCTCCACGCCTCCATAATCGTCGCGTCCACCCCGCCCGCTCTGCCCCCTCCGACCGCTTCAGGGAGACCCCATGGCACACCTGACCCGTCGCAGAGTCGTCACCACCGCCCTCGCCACCGCAGCCGCGGGCGCGTTCGTCCCCGCCCAGGCGGCGGCCGCCGAGACCGCCCGCCCCCGTGGGCCCCGCCCGCTGGCCCGGGCCCACGCCCACAACGACTACCTGCACCCGCGCCCTCTCCACGACGCCCTCGCGCACGGCTTCACGAGCGTCGAGGCGGACATCTTCCTCGTCGACGGTGAACTGCTCGTCGCACACGAGGCCGAGAGCCTCGACCCCGCACGCACCCTCGTCTCGCTCTACCTCGACCCCCTGCTCGCCCGGGTCCGCGCCAACCACGGCGCCGTCCACGCCGGACACCCCGCCCCGCTGCAGCTGCTGATCGACATCAAGACCGACGGCGCGGCCGCCTACCTCGAACTCGACCGGGTGCTCCGCCGCTACCGCCCGATCCTCACCCGCTCCGTCCATGGCCGGGTCCGCACCGGCGCCGTCACGCCCGTCATCTCGGGAGACCGGGCCGCCCGCGTCCCGATGGAGCGGCAGACCACCCGGTACGCCTTCTACGACGGCCGCCCGGAGGACCTCGGAACCGCCGCTCCCGCCTCCTTCATCCCGCTCATCAGCGGCAACTGGACAACGAACTTCAGCTGGCAGGGGACCGGTCCCTTCCCCGCCGCCGAGCGTGCCAGGCTGTCCGCCTTCGTCGCGTCGGCCCACGCGAACGGGCAGCGGGTCCGCTTCTGGGGCACGCCCGACCTCGCGGGCCCGGCACGCGACACGGTCTGGGCCGAGCTCCTCGCGGCGGGCGTCGACCACCTCAACACCGACGATCTCGCAGGGCTGGAAGCCTTCCTCCGCCGGCCCGGGGCCGGCGGCCGCCGAACCGGCTGACCGTCGCCGACAGGCATATCCGGTCACCGTGCGTCAACACCCGTTCGGCGGACACGCCAGTTGACCGAACGGCCTCTCCGCTGCGCCACACTGGCGGCCGAATGCCGCAATTCCGGCGCGGCGGAGGAGGTTGGCCATGGCCATTTCGATCTCAGTGGTGCTGCTTCTGCTGGTCCTCGCAGCGCTCTTCCTGCGCAACGGCGGACTCAAGCTGTCGCACGCGATCGTCTGCGCACTGCTCGGCTTCCTGCTGGCCAGTACGAGCATGGCCCCCACGATCCATGAAGGCATCACCGCCACCGCGAACGTGGTCAGCGGCCTGAAGCCCTGATTCCACACGCACCGTCCGGGTGCGGGAGAATGTCGGCCCGATCGCGGCACAGCGCCGCACGGGACCCGACCGGGGCGGTACCGTCGTCCGAGGGCCCCTGCGCGCGCTTCGTCGACATGGCTTGGACCTGACCGATCCTCGCCACGTACCTGGAGAACGCATCCATGTCATTCCCGCCCCCCGGCCGGCACTCGGGCGCAGCCCACCACGAGTACTGCAACAACGCTCTGTGCTGCCGCTGCCAGCAGCGCCAATGGACGACGAAACTCGGCGACGAGCGTCTCTGCGGACCGTGCGCCGCCTGCTGCCGCGACTGCGGCCGCGCCCCCGCGCCCCATCTGGACGGGCTCGACGACGGACTCTGCGCCGAGTGCAGGGGCCGCTGCGGCCGCTGCCAGCGCGCTCTGCCCGCCGAAGGCATCTGTGCCTGCCGCAAGTGGCGCGAACGTGCGGCAGGCGATCCGGTCACCTACATCCTTCAGGCCCTCCCGCAACCGCTGGTCCAGGCGCTCGGCCACCGCCACCCCCGTACGGTGCACGACCTGATCCATCAGGAACTCGCCCGCCGCACCCCGGACCAGCTCCTGGAGCGGCTCGAACGCAGGTGGAACGTCCGCTGGTCCCACGCCCTCCACGAGAAGGACGAGGACGGCCGCCGCCGCTGGGCACCGCAGGAGATCGCCGAGGCGCTCGTGAGCCCGGGCCGCTGCGCGAATCCGCAGTGCGAGGACGGTTACCTGATCACCACCGACACGCCGTGCGGCCAGTGCCTCCGCCCCACCCACCGCTTCGTCACGTCGGTCGCCGACCGGACGGCCACCTCGGAACACGCCCGTGCGACCGCCGCGCAGATCCGGCGCGCGCTCGTGGAAGGCCGCTCCACCAAGCCGGGCCAGCGGCGGCCGGCCGGCTGAGTCCGCTCAGCCCTTGTCCAGCGCGCCCCGCACCAGTGCCGCGGCGACCACGGCCGGGTCCTGGTCCTTCGCCAGCCGGGCGATCTTGTCCGGCGTGGTGGGCAGGCCCAGCCGTTCCGCCCCCTGAAGCGCCTTCGCGTCCAGGTAGGGCGACGCCTCGGGCCACACCGTCTGCACCTCGCGCAGGAAGATGTCGGCGCCCGCAGGCCCTATGCCGGGAAAGCGGCGGAGCCCGGACCGCAGGGCGTCCACGTCGCCGTCGGTCTTCCGGCGCAGCCGCCGTAGGTCACCGCCGTACTCGTCGAGCAGGAGCTGGGCACCGTCCCCCAGCTGGGTCGCCGTCCGTTCGTCGTACCGGCGGTAGCCGCCCTCGCCGAGTGCGTCGACGCGCTCCTGCCACGTGGCGTCGGCCATACGGCGCGGAGTCCGCAGCCGGTGCGAGAAGAGCGCCCGCGCCGCGGCCACCGCCACCTGCGCGCGGATCCGCGCGCTCAGCAGATGGCTCAGGACGAGCAGCTGGTACAAGGGCTGGGGAGTGTCACGCAGCCGGATGCCCGCCTCGGTGGCGTATGTGGTGCCGTGCCGTTCCAGCAGCTCCTCCAGGGTCCGGCGGGCACTCACGTGAACCCGAAGATCCGCGCGATGAAGTAACCGGCGACGACGAGTGAGCCGAGCAGCACCACGGCGGCCCAGAAGACCGGGTGTTCCCAGATGCCTCCGTCGGCGCGTTCGACGTGCGCTTCGCTTATGCAGCCCTCGGCCGGAGGTGTCTCCGTGGGGGGCGTGAGTGAGATAGCCATGTATCCACCTTCCCCCCGGGCGCCCGTCCCCGCGAGGCCGGTGCCGAAGGGGTCACGCGTACGTCCGTACGGAGTCCGACCGGCCCCCGAAGCGCTGCGGTGGCGTGGAACGGGGCACCGTCAAGGAATGCCTGCAGTTTCCACGCCCGAGCCCGTAGTCAAACTCGTCCAGCGCACCACCGAACCGGCCGCGGCCCAGACACTGCGGTCGACGGCGGCGGCCGTCATCGCCTTCGCCGTGGCCCAGACCGTGCTGCCCGAACCGCACCCCGCACCACTCACAGCCCCTCTGACCGCCCTTCTCGTGGTGCAGGTGACGCTCTACGCCACACTCACCACCGGGATCCGGCGTGTGAACGCCGTCGTCGTCGGGGTCCTGATCGCCAGCGGGTTCAGCTCCCTGGTGGGCCTCAGCTGGTGGACCCTGGGCCTGACCATCTTCACCTCCCTGCTGATCGGGCGGCTGGTACGGGTCAACGAGTTCGTGCCCGAGGTGGCCATCAGCGCGATGCTGGTCCTCGGCGTCGCGCAGGTCGCGGACACGGCATGGGAGCGCGTGCTGGAGACGCTGATCGGCGCCGGCGTCGGCCTCCTCTTCAACCTCCTGCTGGCACCGCCCGTATGGGTCGAGTCGGCGGGCTCCTCCATCGGCGGCCTGGGGGAGCGGATGGGCAAGATGTTCAAGGCACTCGGCGACGAGATCGGCGGCAACCACCCCGTACGGGAGGCCGCCGCCCGGCTCCACGAGGCCCGCCGTCTGGACCACGACATCGTGGAGGTCGACGCATCCCTGCGGCAGGCCGAGGAGAGCCTGATGCTCAACCCCCGCGTCAAGCAGGGACTGCTCTACCGCGTCGTCCTGCGGACCGGGCTCGACACACTGGAGATCTGCGCCGTGGTGCTGCGCGTCCTGACACGCACGCTGACCGACCTCGCCAAGGCGCGGACCGACGAGGCGCTCTTCCCCGAGGACGTGGCCACGGACCTCAGGGAGCTCTTCGGACACATGTCCGACGCCATCGAGGGGTTCGCGCTGATGATCACCACACCGATGGCCGAGAGCGGCGAGGAGGCCGAGGAGCGCCTGGCCGACGCTCTCGCCCGGAGCCGCACGACACGCGACCGCGTGGCGGATCTGCTGCTCGAAGACGTCCAGGAACACCCGAGGCAGTGGCAGTTGCACGGGGCACTGCTCGCCGAGGTCGACCGCATCCTCGACGAACTCGACATCGACAAGCGCACGGAGCGTCTGGCCGAGGAACTGGACCGCCGCTCCGCCGAGGCCCACGAGCGCCACCCCCGCCTGCGCGAGGTCTCACGCCGACTGCGCGGGGTCAGGCGGACGCGTCCGCCGGCGGGCGAGTGAGGGGGCTCAGTCCGCCGGACGGCGTCCCTCCCCGCCGGGACGCGTCCGGCGCCGGTGGCTGGTGTCGCACCACGGATACATCCGGCTGCGACGGCACATGCAGACGGCCACGACGAACCGGTCCGACACTGCCACACTCCCGTCCGCGCAGGTGATCTCCACCGGCCCCTCGACCAGAAGAGGGCCCTCGTCGCCGAGAGTGATCCGGCACGGGCGTTCAGACTCGTTCGGCACGGATGACCACCAGTTCCTCCGCCGTCTCCGCCTCGTCCATCAGCCCCGTCGCCCGGAGCCACCGCAGTCTGGAGCGCAGCACGGGCCCGAGGGGCACCAGGGCGCGGTCGCTGACATGAGCCCGCATCCCGGCATCCGAAAGGCGCTGAAGAGTCACTTCGCTGTCGCACAGGCCGGAGTGCACGAGGAGGAGGCGCCCGCCGGGGCGCAGCGCCGCCGGCGCGGTCTCACAGATCCTGTCCAGGACGGCCCGGCCGTCGCGCCCGGCTTCCCAGGCCCGCGCCGCACCGCGCCCGGGAAGCCGGCCCAGGGGGGACGGCACATAGGGGGGATTACAGATCACCAGGTCGTAGGACCGGCCGGGCACGGCCGAGAGGAGATCGCTCCGCCGCACGGTGATGCGCCGGCGGTGCAACAGCGCGTTCAGCCGGGCCGTCGCCACGGCCCGCCACGCGACGTCCACGGCCGTCACCAGCGCTCCGCGCCGGGCGGCGTGCAGGGCGAGGGCGCCGCTGCCCGTGCCGACATCCAGGACCTCGGTGCCCGGGCCGATGTCCTCCCGGTTCAGTGCCGCCATGAGCAGGAGAGTGTCGTGCTGGGGCGCGTACACCCCGGGAAGGGTCATCAAACGGGTGTTACGGGTGTCCTCGGCCATGTCTGCTGACATCTGCGACTCCATTCGGTGCTTCGCCGGCGGGGTGCGGACCAGGGCGGTGGTTCAGGCCTGCCAGTCCGCGAGCAGCCGGTCGCCGAGCCGGTCCTCGAGAAATGAGGTGGCGGTGATGCCGAACGCGATGTCGGCCGCCAGTCCGGGTTCGTCCTCGAGCAGACCGCCGATCACCTCGCGGCGCACCACCTGCTCGTGCACCGCGTCCGCTTCGACGTGCTCGGTGTAGAAGAACTCCGCCGCGGGGCCCGCGCCCGTGCGCTTCATCGCGTCGGCGAGGCGCCGGGACGCGGGGGACGAGGTGATCTCGACAGCCGCGAAGTGACCCACCAGGGCACCGCGCAGCCGGCGGTGCAGGCCGAAGAGCGACATGACGTTCACCAGGGCCAGCATGGGTGCGCAGCCCTCGTCCAGATAGCGGCCGTACGCCGTGTCGAGGCCCAGATCCGTCATGAGACCGGCGAACAGCGATGCGTGGACGCGGTCGGCGCGCCCGGCGCCGAACTCGTCGTACTCGATCGCCGCCATGCCCGCCTTCGCCCGTCCACTGAGCCGGGGCAGCACCCAGGCGTGCGGGTCGGCCTCCTTGAGGTGGTACAGCGAACGCTGCACCGCGTAGTCGCGCAGATGGCGCAGCTCGCCCCGGTCCTGGAGGAACCACGAGACACCGGATCCGCGGACCGGCTCGACGAGCAGGCCGTCCAGGACCTCGTCCAGGCTCGCGTCCACCGGGGCGTCGCGCCGGAGAGCCGTCAGGAAGCGGTCCTCCAGAGCTGCGCGTACGGCGAGCAGGGGCGGGTCCCACTCCGCTTCGGGGCGGACGCCGCTGAACCCGCGGTAATGCAGCTCGTAGCAGACGTACAGAGCGAGCTGCAGGTCGTCGCCGTAGGGCTCGGCAGTCCTGGCGGCATCCGGGTCCGGCAGAACGCCGCCGTCCCGCAGGTAGCCGATGACCCCTGCGGACAGCGCGCCGCGTCCTCGTGGAAGTGAAGGTCCTGTGCGTTGACGTGACATGGTTTTCCTCCTGCCCCGGCATGCCCCGGAGTCACACGGACAACCGTGATCGACTGTACGCCGAACGCCCCCGACCGGCCTGTCCGCAGGGATGCGGCCCTCAGAGGTGCCCTATGTCCGCGCTGCCCAGTCCAGGAGCCGTTCCACGGGCCAGGTGGTGATCACGCGGTCCACGGGTACTCCGCACTCCTCCGCCCGCGCACACCCGTAGACCTGCCAGTCCAGCTGCCCAGGGGCGTGCGCGTCGGTGTCGATCGAGAGGAGGGCACCCGACGCGACCGCCTGCCGGAGCAGGTCGCGCGGGGGATCGAGCCGCTCCGGCCGGCAGTTGATCTCCACAGCCGTCCCGGCCTCGGCACACGCCGCGAATACCCGGTCCGCGTCGAACTCCGATTGCGGACGCTTCTTCCCGCCGAGGAGCCGGCCTGTGCAGTGCCCCAGGATGTCCGCGTGCGGATTGCGTACGGCGGCCAGCATCCGCTCCGTCATCGCGCCCGCGTCCATGCGCAGCTTCGAATGGACCGACACCACCACCACGTCGAGCCGCTCCAGCACGTCGGGGTCCTGGTCCAGCGAGCCGTCGTCGAGGATGTCGCACTCGATCCCGGTGAGCAGACGGAAGGGCGCCCACCGCTCGTTGAGCTCCGCCACGACGGACAGCTGGTCGAGGAGGCGCTCGGTCGAGAGCCCGTTGGCCACGGTCAGCCTGGGGGAGTGGTCCGTGAGCACCGCCCACTCATGGCCCAGCCCGGCCGCCGTCCGGCCCATCTCCTCGATCGGGCTCCCCCCGTCGGACCAGTCCGAGTGCAGATGGCAGTCCCCGCGAAGGGCCGCGAGGAGCGCCTCGCCGCCGGAGGCCAACGGTACGGACGCCTCTTCCTCCAGCACGTCGAGATACCCGGGCGTCGCCCCCTCCACCGCTTCACGGATCACCTTGGCCGTCTTCGGCCCGATGCCGCGAACCGTCCCCAGGGAACCGTGCGCCACCCGTTGGGCGACCTCCTCGCCGTCCATGGAGCTGATCGCCTCCGCCGCCGTGCGGAAGGCCTTCACCCTGTACGTGGCCGCCTGGGACCGCTCCAGGAGGAACGCGATCCGCCGCAGCGCGTCTGCCGGATCCATCGTCAGGGCCGCGCGGTGTGGTGAGGATGCCCGTGCGTACGGCGGGCTTCCTTCATCTCGGCCTCGTAGAGATGGCGCCGCCCACCCACGAGCTCCCGGCGCACCCGCTCCTCGACCGCGACGAACGGCCGGTAGTACGTGTCGTCGTACGCCTCCACGATCTGAAAGGTCCAGCAGCCGGGGATGACGTTGCGGCCCAGGATCTCCCGCTCCACCAGGTCGGCCTGCTCCGGGTGACCACCCATCCGGAGCAGTTCGACCGCCCGGTCCAGCGTCAGGTCCGCACCGCCCGTGAGCTGGTGGAATCCGTAGAGCTGCCCCCGTGCGCGCTCCACCCGTTCCAACGCCTCCGTCAGCGCTCCGAGCGCCTCGACGGTCGTGTCGTCGGCCCCGGACGGCCGAACGTGCTCTTCCTCGGGCCCGTCGGGGCCAGGGCTCTCACTCATGCATACGACTGTGCACGCGTCCCGGGCGATGCGTCCCGCCGGAACGGCGAAAGGGTGAGAGCTTCCCCGGCCGCCCCCGTCCGCCGAGGTGCGGCGCGACCGATTCTGATCAGACTGGATCTCATGGCAGAGAACCGTCGCGCCCGATCCGGGCCCACCACGAAAACGGCAGCCCCACGCTCCTCGTCCCGACGCGGCCCCGAGCACGCTGCCCGTGCTGCCTGCGAGAGCCTGGAAAGACTTATCTGCCACCCCGCGGAGGGGGTCTCGGCGGTGCGGCGCAACGACGACGGCTGGTGTGTCGTCGTCGACGTGCTCGAAGTACCCCGCATCCCGGACACCACGAGCCTGCTCGCCTCCTACGAGGTGCAGATCGATGAGCGGGGCGAACTCGTGGAGTACAGCAGAGTCCGCCGCTACCGGCGTGGCTCCGCCGACGAATGACCCGTTTCGCCTCTCACCCGGAAGGACGCTCCATGACCACGACCATGTACGCCGACGAAGTCGCCCCGTGCCCGCCCAGGGCCGGCACGCTCTACGACGTTCTGGAACTCATCCTCGACCGCGGCATGGTCATCGACGTGTTCATCCGGGTGTCGCTGGTCGGCATCGAGATCCTCAAGATAGACGCGCGCATCGTCGTCGCGAGTGTGGACACCTACCTGCGCTTCGCCGAGGCGTGCAACAGGCTCGACCTGGAGCGCGACTCCGGCAGTACCACCATCCCCGAGCTGCTCGGCGGACGTGCCGCCAAGTCCGTGGGCAAGCGCAAGGTCCGCAAGGCGGCGGAGTCCGTCGGCGACTCCGTCCGCAAGGCGGTGGGGAGCGGTGACGATGACGACGACGACAAGGAAGAGCGGCCGAGGAAGCGCCGTGCGCCCGCCCGCGAGGGGTCGAGCCGACGCCAACGTGCGGAGGCGTGAGCCGTGACCGAGAGCCGCGTGTACGTGTACGCGATCATCCCGGCGGGAGCGGAGCTCCCGGCCGACGCGGTCGGCGTGGGCAGCCCTCCCGCCGGGCTGCGGCTGGTCGGTGACGGGCGTGTCACCGCGGTTGTGAGCGGCGCCCCGGGGCAACTCCGGGCGCGCCGCCGGGACCTGATGGCGCACCAGGAACTGCTGCTGCGCCTGTCGGCCGGTGGCCCCGTGCTGCCCATGCGGTTCGGCGTGATCGCCGCGGACGAGGCATCCGTCCGTGCCCAGCTGGCCGGATCGGAGCGCGAGCACCTGGCGACCCTCCACCACCTCGACCGGGGCGTGGAGATCAACGTGAAGGCGCTCCCCGCCCAGGACGCCCTCGCGGCTGTCGTCGCCGAGGAGAAGACCGTACGGCGTCTGCGCGACGAGGTCCGCCGCCGCCCCGGCTACGAGGCCAACGTCCGTCTCGGTGAGGCCGTGGCGACAGCGCTGTCCCGCAGAGCGGCCGAGGCCGGGAAGAAGCTCCTCCACCAGCTCACGCCCATGGCCCGCGAGGTGGCTCCGGGGCCAGAGGTCCACGGATGCGCGCTCAACGTGTCGTTTCTCGTCGATCGTGAGGAGAGCGACGCCTTCCGGGCAACGGCGCAGCGGTTCGCCGACGCGCACAGGGAGCGCGTCGAGCTTCGCGTCGCGGGTCCGCTGCCCTGCTACAGCTTCGTCCCCTCCCGTGCTCCGCGGCCGACGGTCTCGAGGATCTGAGATGGGACTGTTCACCGGCCTGCTCCTGTTGCCCCTCGCGCCGGTCCGCGGCGTGATCTGGGTCGCCGAGAAAGTGAACGACGCGGCCGACCGGGAGCTGCACGACCCGGGTGTGATCCGGGCACAGCTCGCCGCGCTGAATCAGGAGCTGGAGGACGGCAACGTCGGCCTGGAGGAGTTCGAACGGGAAGAGGCGGAGCTGCTCGACCGGCTGTATGCCGGACAAGCCCGCCCCGCGCCGAACCATCGAAGGTGACTTACTCATGGAAGATCAGACAAAGGTGACGCTCGCCGCAGCAGTTGTGGGCGGATACGTACTCGGTCGCACGAAGAAGGGGCGCGTGGCGCTCTCCGTCGCGACCTATCTGGCAGGCAGGCGCTTCGGCCTGGAGCCGCGCCAGCTCGCCGCCGAAGGCATGCGCCGGCTGGGCGAGATGCCGCAGTTCGCCGATTTGCAGGACCAGTTGAAGGGCGAAGTCCTCGACTCCGGCAGAAAGGCACTGACAGCGGCGGCCGACAGGGGCATGAACTCACTGGCCGATGCACTCAGCGACCGGACGGCGCGGCTGGGGAAGTCCGGCGAGGAGGACGAGGACGAGGACGCGTACGAGGGCGAGTACGACGAGGACGAGCCTGAGGACGAGGAGTACGACGACGAGGAAGAGCAGCCGGAGGAGGACGAAGAGGAAGAAGAACCGGAACAGGACGACGAAGAAGAGGACGAGGAAGAAGAAGAGGACGACGAAGAAGAACCGGAGGAGGACGAGGAGGAGCCGGAGGAGCCGAAGCCGAGCCCTCGCAGGGGCAGGTCCTCCGACGAGGCTGCCGACAAGAAGGCGGCGAAGAAGCAGCCCGCTGCGAAGAAGGCTGCCGCCGAGAAGACACCGGCGAAAAAGGCCGAACCGGCCAAGAAGTCCGCACCGGCCAAGAAGACCGCTGCGAAGAAGACTGCTGCGAAGAAGCCCGCAGCGAAGAAGGCGGCACCGGCCCAGAAGAAGGCGGCGGCCAAGAAGTCGGCACCGGCGAAGAAGTCCGCAGCCGGAAAAGCGCCTGCCAAGAAGTCGGCTCCGGCCAAGAAGTCGTCGGCCAAGAAGAGCGCTTCAGGCAAGAAGGCGACGTCATCGAAGCGAACCGCGTCCCAGCGCGGCGCACGGCGGAGGTAGGCAGCTATGGCCAGGACGGACAAGGACGAGCCCGAGTCGGAAACCTCGGGCATGGACCGCCTTCGCGAGGAGCTCACGAACTTCGTGGGCGCGCAGACCGGGAAGCTCGCGCAGAAGGCCGGTGACAAGCTGACGGGTCTCACGGGGCAGCTCACCGATGTCGCCGAGAACGGCGGCTCGCTGCCGTCGATCGCCTCTCGCGTCATGCAGGGCGATTCCCCGGTGAAGGCCTTCGTCTCGGAGAAGGCAGGAAATGTCAAGGACAAAGTCGTGGACAAGGCCAAGGACACGTTCGGAGGCGGGAAGGGAAAGAGCCAGTCCGGCGGGGGGAAATCGATGAACATCATCGAGGTCCTCGACGTGGGGGTGCCACTGAGGGACGCCTACGACTACTGGACGCGTTATGACAAGTTCGGCAGCTTCACCAAGGGCGTTCAGAGCGTCTCGATGGATGAGGAGATGTCGAGCGACTGGAAGGTGAAGATCGGCCCTTCCTCGCGCGGTTTCAAGGCAACGGTCCAGGAGCAGATCCCGGACGACCGCATCGTGTGGACCTCGGAGGGAGCCAAGGGTTCCACGCGCGGTTGTGTCAGTTTCCATGAACTGGCGCCGAGCCTGACCCGGATCGTCCTCGTGATCGAGTACTACCCCTCGGGATTCTTCGAGAAGACCGGCAACCTGTGGCGGGTGCAGGGCCGGCGCATGCGTCTCGATTTCAAACACTTCCAGCGATTCGTGACGCTCACCGATGAGGAGCCCGAGGGCTGGCGCGGCGAGATCCGCGACGGGGAAGTCGTCATGACGCACGAGGAGGCCGAGGAGAAGGAGGAAGCCGAGAAGGGGGAGTCCGAGGACTCGGAAGACGAGGACGAGGAGGGCCCCGAGGAGGACGGGGAAGGAGAAGGGGAAGACGAGGAGGACGAGGAGCACGAGGAGGACGAGGAGGACGAGGAGGACGAGGAGGAGCCTGAGGACGAGTACGAGGACGAGGAGGAACCCGAGGACGAGGACGAAGAAGACGAAGAAGACGAAGACGAAGAGCCCGAAGACGACGAGGAAGAGGAACAGGAAGAGGAAGAGGAAGAAGAGGAGCCCGCCCCCAGGCGACGCGGACGGAGGGCGTCGAGGTGACCGAGCTCGACGTCGGGCCGGAGGCGTATCCCATTCCGGGGCCGCCGAACACCAACCTCGCGGACATCCTCGAACGCGTCCTCGACAAGGGCATCGTCATCGCGGGTGACATCAAGATCGACCTTCTCGACATCGAGCTGCTCACCATCAGGCTTCGCCTCTTCGTGGCCTCCGTCGATACCGCGAAGAAGGCCGGTATCGACTGGTGGGAGACGGATCCCGCGCTGAGTTCGCGCGCCGCCCGCGACTCCCTCCTGGACGAGAACCGTGAACTGCGTGAGCGTCTGGAAGCGCTCGAGTCCAAGACGGAAGAGACGTCGGACAACTGATGAGCAGGGAGAATCGAACCACATGACGGAGCGGGGTCCCGGACAGGCTTCGGACAGAAGCGCCCTCTACGTATTCGCGGTGTGCGACACACCGGATCCGGCGGTGTTCGCGGACCTGCCGGGTGTCGCGGCCGGCGAACCACTGCGCCTGCTGCGTTTCGGCGAGCTGACGGCGGTTGTCCAGACCGTCCGCGCGGCCGATTTCACGGACGAGGTGTGGCAGGCCCGTATGTCGGACCGGGAGGAGCTGGAGCGATACGCCCGCGCGCACCACGACGTGGTGTCCGCAGCCGCCGCGACGTCCCCCACCGTCCCACTCCCGCTCGCCACTCTCTACCACGGTGAGGACCGGGCCCGGCAGGCCCTTCTCGACGAGACCGTCCGGTTCAGCACCGCTCTGGAGCGGACGGCGGGCCACTCCGAATGGGGGGTGAAGGTCTACGCGGCCGATTCCCCGGCGTCCGGCCCGAGCCCCGTTCCGCTCCGGCCGGAGACGCCGGCGACGCGTGCCCGCCCGGCGCCCGGAGCCGGTCTGGCCTATCTGGAACGCAAGCGTGGAGTGCAGGCACGGCGCGAACAGCGGCATGAGGACGCGCTCCGGCTCGCCGAAACGGTGGATGCGGCCTTCGGGAACCTTGCCGCCGCCGGGCGCCGTCTGAGGCTGCACGCTCCCGAACTCGCGGGGAAGGGACGCGTCCAGGTGCTCAACGCCACGTACCTCGTGGCGGAGCACCGCGGAGCCGAACTCCGGGAGCTCGCCCGGACGTTGAGGGACGCGACCGGCGCCGGGATCGACATCTCCGGCCCCTGGGTGCCGTATTCCTTCGTCGGTGAGGTGTAGGGATGGACCGCGAGGTGGTGCCCTGGGACAACCCCGAGCCATTGAGTGGGCCCATCGGGGTGCCGCTCGTCGATCTGCTGGACAGGGTCCTGGCGACGGGCGTGGTGATCAGCGGTGACCTGGTGATCGCGATCGCGGACGTTCCGCTCGTACGGCTGTCGCTTCACGCCCTGCTCTCGTCCGTCAACGAACGCGTTCCGGCTCCCTGGGCGGACGGAGGCCCGCTGTGACCACTTCACGACTCGACGTCGACTCGGACCAGTTGGGGCGCGATCTCGTCGCCTTGGTGCTGACGGTGGTGGAACTGCTGCGTCAGCTGATGGAGCGGCAGGCCATCCGGCGTATCGATCAGGGGGACCTCACCGACAGCCAGGTGGACGAGATCGGCACCACCCTCATGCTGCTCGACCAGCGGATGGCTGAGCTCTGCGAACAGCACGGGGTTCGTCCCGAGGACCTCAACCTGGACCTGGGCCCGCTGGGAACCCTGCTGCCCCGCGACTGACGTGCTCCCGCCACCCAGGCAGGCGGAACCCGGGGCGTTCACGGAAGCAACTGGGATGACCTTGTGTCTGGGCGTTGCCGCCCCGAAGGCATATGCTCATATATGCGCACAATGTCTGCACGAGGTGTTCGTTCCGGAGGCAGCAATGATCATCATCGGAGCCATCCTTCTGATACTCGGCCTGGTGACGGGTGTCGGCGTCCTGTGGACCATCGGGATCATCCTGCTCGTGATCGGGCTCGCCCTGTGGCTCCTGGGTGCCGTGGGACACGCGGTCGGAGGCCGCCGGCATTACTGGTGATGTCACCTCGGCATGTTTGAGGTGAAGGTGGCGGGGCAAAGCCCAAGTGGCGCGGGAGCGCTCCCACGCCGGTGGAGATCCCCCCACCTCCCCTCGAGCGTTCCGTCGAAATGGAGATCACATCATGATCTGTCATGATCGCGTCAACTTAGGCGGCTGGGTGCTGCGTCTGGGTGGTGTATTCGTCGCCGCTCTTCTCTGTCTCATCCCGTGGACAGGCACCGCGAGCGCCCACGGCTCCGTCGTCGACCCGGCCTCCCGCAACTACGGCTGCTGGCTGCGCTGGGGTGACGACTTCCAGAATCCGGCCATGGAGCAGGAAGATCCCATGTGCTGGCAGGCGTGGCAGGCCGACCCGAACGCCATGTGGAACTGGAACGGGCTGTACCGCAACGGATCCGGCGGCAACTTCCCGGCTGCCGTGCCCGACGGCCAGCTGTGCAGTGGCGGCCGGGCGGAGAGCGGTCGGTACAACTCCCTCGACACCGTGGGGGCGTGGAAGACCACCGACATCACCGGTGACTTCACCGTGAAGCTGTACGACCAGGCCAGTCACGGGGCCGACTACTTCCAGGTGTACGTGACCCGGCAGGGATTCGACCCCGCGACGGAGGCGCTGGGCTGGGCTGACCTGCAGCTGGTCGCGGAGACGGGCAGCTACGCCCCCAGTCAGAACTACGAGATTCCCGTGAGCACCTCGGGGCTCAGCGGCCGTCATGTGGTCTACACGATCTGGCAGGCGTCGCACATGGACCAGACGTACTTCCTCTGCAGCGACGTGAACTTCACCTGACCCTGAACCACCGCGTTCCCGACCCGGACCTCGTCGGCCGTTCCTGGCCGGCGGGGTCATCGGGCACCGCGCGTCGAGCGTGTGTACGTCCGTCAGGTGATCGATTGGCGGTCCGGTCGGTGCCGTCCTAACGTCGATGAGTGAACGTTTCCGTTCTCCCCTGACTTGTTTGGCGTCTAGTGCTATGACCGGATCGCAAGCGAAGTCTGCGCCTGTCGCCGGATCCCCCGAGCGGGGCCGCGGCAACGGGATCGCCCTGCTCGTCATCGCCTCCTGCCAGCTGATGGTGGTCCTTGACGTCACCATCGTGAACATCGCCCTGCCGCACATCCAGTCCTCCCTCGGTTTCTCGACCGAGAGCCTGTCGTGGGTGATCAACGCCTACACCCTGACCTTCGGCGGGCTGCTTCTGCTCGGTGGGCGGCTGGGCGACATACTCGGGCGCCGCAGAGTCTTCATCTTCGGTGTGCTGCTCTTCGTGGTGGCATCGCTGCTGGGCGGCCTCTCGCAGGATTCCTGGCAACTGCTCGCGGCGCGTGCCCTGCAGGGGGTCGGCGGGGCGATCGCCTCACCGACCGCGCTCTCCCTCATCACCACGACCTTTCGCGAAGGACCCGAGCGGAACCGGGCGTTCGGCGTGTTCGCCGCGGTGTCGGCGGGCGGCAGCGCGATCGGTCTGCTCGCCGGCGGTCTGCTGGTCGAGTGGCTCGACTGGCGCTGGGTGCTCTTCGTCAACATACCCATCGGCCTGCTGATCGCTCTCGGAACGCCCCGCCACATCAAGGAGTCCGAGCGGCACCCCGGTCACTTCGACCTCCTCGGGGCCCTCACCTCGACCCTGGGCATGGTGCTGCTCGTCTACGGCTTCATCCGGGCCTCCGAGGACGGCTGGAGCGACAGCCTGACCATCGCCTCCTTCGGCGCCGCCGTGGTCTTCCTCCTGGCCTTCCTGGCCGTCGAGCGCCGGTCGAGGCAGCCCATCACGCCCCTGCGCATGTTCAGCGACCGAAACCGCTCCGGTGCCTACGCGATGATGCTGAGCCTGGCCGCCGCCATGTTCGGCATGTTCTTCTTCCTGACCCTCTTCGTCCAGAACATCCTCGACTTCAGCCCGCTGCGCGCCGGTCTTGCCTTCCTGCCCGTGAGCGCGATCATCGCCATCAGCGCCGGTCTCGCCTCACGGCTGCTGCCCCGGTGGGGCCCCAAGCCCTTCATGGTGGCGGGCGCGATCCTGGCCGCTGTGGGACTCGCCTGGCTCACGCAGACCGATGTCCACAGCACCTACCTGGGCAGCATCCTCGGCCCCATCCTGGTCTTCGGGTTCGGTATGGGCATGCAGTTCGTGTCACTGACGCTGATGGCGGTCTCGGGTGTGGCGCCGAGAGAAGCGGGGGCCGCGTCCGGAGTCCTCAACGCCACCCAGCAGGTCGGCGGTTCCCTGGGGCTGTCCATCCTGGTCACGGTCTTCGGCACGGCCAGCCGCGACGAGGCGACGGATCAGATACCTCGTTTCCTGGCCGAGGCGACTCCCGCGCAGCAGCTCGAGTTCCGCAGAACGGGTGAGCTCCCGGCGCCGTGGGGTGACCAGGTCCTGGCCTCCGGTGTCTCCAGCGCGTTCATCGCCGCCGCCGTCTTCTCCGTCGTCGCGGCTCTGGTGGCTCTGCTGGTCATCCAGGTCCGGTCCTCCGACCTTGAACGCCTGCGGGGCGGCGGGGCCATGGGCCCGCCCGTGGCCGAGCAGGACGCTCCGGAGCCGGCCGGGGGCGGAGTGGACGCGGATCCGGGCCGCGCCGGCGACGCACGCGACGCCGGAGTTCCGACACGGAAACGAGACGGAGGCGAAGGTTCCCCTCCACTTGGATAGGGTGCCGTTCGCCATCAGTGTCCTTCGGGGGAGATACAAGTAGATGAGTGGTCAGCAGCAGGACCGGGGCAACGGCTCCCAGATCTTCCAGCCACTGGCGGGGGACGACCCGGCCACGATCGCCGGATACCGGATCGCGGCCAAGCTCGGCGCGGGCGGGATGGGCAAGGTCTACCTGTCGTACACGCCCGGCGGGCGGCCCGTGGCGATCAAGGTGATCCGCCCGGAATTCGGCGAGGACGCGGAATTCAGGCGCCGCTTCGCCCAGGAAGTGCAGTCCGCGCAGCGGGTGCAGGGACTCTTCACCGCGCCCGTGATCGACGCCGACACCGAGGGCACGCAGCCGTGGCTCGCGACCGCGTACGTGCCCGGCCCCTCCCTCGCCGACGCGGTCGCCGCGCACGGCGCACTGCCCGTACAGGCGGTGCTCCTGCTGATCGCGGGCATGGCGGAGGCCCTCCATGTCATCCACGGCGCGGGCATCGTCCACCGCGACCTGAAACCCTCCAACGTGCTGCTCGCCGCCGACGGTCCCCGGGTCATCGACTTCGGCATCGCCTACGCGGCCGACGCGACCTCCCTCACCGGCAGCGGGGTGACCATCGGCACGCCGTCGTTCATGGCACCCGAACAGGCCGCCGGGCGCAAGGTGACCCCGGCCACCGACATCTTCGCCCTCGGCCAGGTGGCGGCGTACGCGGCGACGGGCGCCCCGGCCTTCGGCGAGGGGACCTCGCACGGAGTGCTCTACCGGATCGTGCACGAGGAACCGGACCTCACCGCGGTCCCGGAGCGGCTCACGGAGCTCGTCACCCGTTGCCTCACCAAGGACCCCGCGGGCAGGCCGTCGATCGCCGAGATCATCGAACTGTGCCGCACCGCGAACGCGGAGACGGTCCTGCGCCGGCCCGAGGACTGGCTTCCCGCGCCGGTGGCCGCCGACATCACCGTGCGCGCGGCCGCTCCCGCTCCGGTCCAGACCCCACCGCCCCCGGCCACCGCCCCGGGAGCGGCGTACTCTCCCACCGCGCCCGCCTCCCCGGCACCGGTCACGCGGGTCCCGGCCACGCCGCCCCCGGGATTCGGGCCGCCGCAGCCCTACCCGCCCCATCAGCCGCAGCACCCCACGCAGCCGTCCGGTGCGCAGGGCCACGCCTACGCACCCACCCAGCACCCCTCGCCTTCGCAGTCGTATCCCGCGGCCGGGCATCCCGTGCCCGCCCCTGTGAACCAGGCCGCCGCGCCGAAGAAGGGCACGGGCAGGCGCGCCCTGCTCATCGCTTTCGCGGCCGCGCTGGTCTTCGGCATCGCGGGCGGTGGCACGGCCTACCTGCTGAGCAAGGACGACGAGAAGCGGACGCAGGGCGGGAGTTCGCCCCAGGGTGGGCAGAAGGAGACCGCGAGCGGGGCGCCGGCACCGGACGCGAAGCCCGCGGACACCCCGGACGACGACGCGGAGGAGAAGCCGGCCCCCGAGCCCGCCGAGTACAACGGCATCGACCTCACCGCCGGCTACCACCTGACCCTCGCTGACGAGGACGTACGGCCCCAGGAAGGCGAGGACGCCGGGTACGAACTCTCCTACGACACGGGCGGATACCTCGACGCGGAGAGCACCGACGGAAAGCTGGTGCTGCTCGACCCGTCCCAGGAGGGTTCGCTCGAGGCGTGCCGGGCGGACACCAGGTTCACCGAGAACATCGACACCGAGAAACTGTCGAAGGGCCGTCAGGTCTGTGTGTTCACGGGCAGCGGCCACATCGGTCTCGTGACGGTGCAGGGCTTCTCGGCAGAGGACTCACCGAGCAAGTACATGACTCTGGACCTGACGGTCTGGCGCAACGCGGGCGTCTGACGGGCCGCACCGGCGGGCGGCGGGGTGCCGGGGCCCCACCGCCCCTCTGCGACCGAAGCGGACGTCAGGCCAGATTCACGAGACGGATGTAACGCACCCAGTCCCAGTGGTCCCCGGGATCCGTGTGGTCGCTGCCGGGTACCTCGTGATGTCCGATGATGTGCGCGCGGTCCTTGGGCAGGCCGTAGCGGTCGCAGATGCCGGCGGTGAGACTCGCCGACCGCTCGTACATCGTGTGGGTGAAGTACGACGGCTGGTCGACCCAGCCCTCGTGCTCGATGCCGATACTGCGCGTGTTGTAGTCCCAGTTCCCCGCGTGCCAGGCGACGTCCCGCTCCCGCACGCACTGGGCCACGAGCCCGTCCCCCGAGCGCACCACGAAATGGGCGGAGACCTCGCTGCGCGGGTTCTGGAAGATGCCGATCGTCTCGGTGAACGTCTGCTGGGCGACATGGATGATGACGCGGTCGACGGAATACTCCGAAGGGCGGCTCGCCGCCGTGTAGTTGGAAGTGGACGCCGGAGCCCACTGGGCGCCGGGGTGGTCGGTGTCCGCCGTCGGCACGGCCGTGGCGCGGGCCGAAGCCGGTAGGAGCGCCGCGGTGGCCGTCACCGCGGCGCTCTGAAGAATCCGTCTGCGCTGCATCGGTGCTCCTGTGCGATGGACGTGTGTCCGGTCTACGGCACAACACGCCCTGCCCCACCCGTACGGTTCCGCCCCGGGGAAGGACCGTACGCGAAGGGGCACAACGGCGACCCGCGCGTCCTGGCCCTCAGGAGCCGGACCGCACCCCGGCGAGGGCGGCCGCGGGATCGTCCTCCGCCGGGCCTGCGGGGACCCACCTGCCGCGCTCCTCGGCGTACGGCCACCAGCGCCCGTCGGGACCGTACCGCAGCTGCGCACCGGAACCGACCACCGTCCAGCGGTTGTCGGCGGCACGGAGCCGCGGGCCCTCACCCTCCTCCCACGCGGCGGCGAGCTGCGCCCGGGCACGCGCGAGTTCTTCGGGGCCCGGCAGCCACTCCCCGTCGTACACCGCCAGCGCGGCCGTCCCGCCGTACCGCCAGGCCCGTACCGCGGCGTCGAGGCCGGCCGGTCCGCGCCCGGCCGCCGCGCCGAGGCGGACCGCGAGGCGGGCGTCGGGCCGGCCGTCGGCAGCCAGCCGTACGGCGTCCTGCTCCGGCGTCAGCACGGCCGCCAGGGGCTGCTGTCCGTGCCCCGCCGCCAGCGCCTCCGCGAGCATCGCGAAAGCCCGCACGGCGCTGTCCGCAGCCAGGAACTCCAGAGCCGAGGGGTCGACGCCTTCCGCCGGATCCGTCTCCGTGTCCAGCGACGGCGGCACACCCGGCTCCGCCGGCAGGGGCGGGGGAGGGGGCAGCGGCGGCAGGATGTCCCGCGCCGCGTACGCCTCGTCGGCCCGCACCCCGCGCGACGCGGGACCGCTCGCCGGACTCACGGCCGACGGCTCGTCAGCCGCCCAGGGAACCGCACGGGCCGCGCTGCGCACCTGCAACTCGTCGAGCAGCCGCCGCTCGTCGCGCCCCCGCAACAGCAGCAGCACGAAAGGGTCCTGGTCGAGCAGCCGCGCCACCTGGTAACACAGGGCACCCGTATGCGGACAGTGGTCCCAGGCCTCACAGCTGCACTCCGGCTCCAGGTCACCGATGCCCGGCAGCAGGTCGAGACCGGCGGCGGCCGCGTCCTCCACCAGGTGCGGCGGCATCTCACGGTCGAGCAGGGCGGCGATGTGTCCCGACCGTTCGGACGCCATGTCCAGGAACCTGTCCCACTCCTCCCCGGTCAGCTCCTGGAGCAGCACATCACTGCGGTACGCAGTCGCGTCGCGGTCCTGCACGACCGCAGTGATCCTGCCGGGCCGGACGGAGACCGCGCCGACCCCGCCCTCCCGGGCCAGCCTCCGGCCCTTCTTGAGCTGCTGACCGTCGAGTGCGGTGTCCTCCAGGGCCTTCAGCCACGCCCGCCCCCACCAGGAAGAGGCGAATCCCCGGCCCTGCGCGGCCGGCAGCGCGGCGAATGTGCGCTCCGGCTCGTAACCCTCGTTCATCGTGCGCCCCCTCGCAGGCCGACCAGCTCGGCCAGCTCCGCATCGCTCAGTTCCGTCAACGCGGCCTCGCCGCTGCCGAGTACCGCGTCCGCGAGCCCCTGCTTCCGTGCCAGCATGGCGGCGATCCGGTCCTCGACGGTGCCCTCGGCGATCAGCCGGTGCACCTGCACCGGCTGGGTCTGCCCGATCCGGTACGCACGGTCGGTGGCCTGTGCCTCCACCGCCGGATTCCACCAGCGGTCGAAGTGCACCACATGACCGGCCCGGGTGAGGTTGAGCCCCGTACCGGCTGCCTTGAGCGACAGCAGGAAGACCGGAACCTCGCCTGCCTGGAACCGGTTGACCATGGCCTCCCGCTCGGCGACCGGCGTGCCGCCGTGCAGGAACTGGGTGGGGATCCCGCGCGCCGCCAGATGCTGTTCCAGGAGCCGGGCCATCTGTACGTACTGGGTGAACACCAGCACCCCGGCGCCTTCGGCCAGGATCGTGTCGAGCAGCTCGTCCAGCAGCTCCACCTTCCCCGAACGGTCCACGATCCGCGGCTGTTGCTCCTTGAGGTACTGCGCCGGGTGGTTGCAGATCTGCTTGAGCGCCGTCAACAGCTTCATGACCAGCCCGCGCCGGGCGAAGCCGTCCGCGCCGGAGATCTCCTGGAGCGTCTCGCGTACCACCGCCTCGTACAGGCCGGCCTGTTCCGCCGTGAGCGACACGGCGCGGTCGGTCTCCGTCTTCGGCGGAAGCTCCGGAGCGATTCCCGGGTCGGACTTGCGGCGCCGCAGGAGGAACGGGCGGACCAGCGAGGCGAGCCGCTCGGCCGCGGCGGGGTCGTTGCCCCCCTCCACCGCGCTCGCGTATCGCGTGCGGAAGGTGCCGAGCCGCCCGAGCAGCCCGGGAGTCGTCCAGTCGAGGATGGCCCACAGCTCGGACAGGTTGTTCTCCACCGGCGTGCCGGTGAGGGCGACACGGGCCCGCCCGCCGACGGCGCGCAGCTGCCTCGCCGTCGCGGAGTGCGGGTTCTTGACGTGCTGCGCCTCGTCGGCGACGACGATGCCCCAGGGCGTCTGCGCCAGGCGGGCGGCGTCGAGGCGCATGGTGCCATAGGTGGTGAGCACGAACTCGCCGTCCACCAGGTCTTCCAGCGAGCGCGACCCGCCGTGGAAGCGACGCACCGGTGTCCCCGGGGCGAACTTCTCGATCTCCCGCTGCCAGTTGCCCATCAGGGAGGTGGGGCACACCACGAGCGTGGGCCCGGCAGCGGATTCGACGCCCTGACGGTGCAGATGCAGGGCGATCAGTGTGATCGTCTTGCCGAGTCCCATGTCGTCGGCGAGGCAGCAGCCGAGGCCGAGTGAGGTCATGGTGTGCAGCCAGTTGAGGCCGCGCAGCTGGTAGTCGCGCAGACTCGCGTCGAGTCCCTCCGGCTGTCCGACCGCCCGGCGGTCCTCCGACTCGGGGTGGGCGATCCTCGCACGGAGCTGCTCGAGCCAGCCCGTGGCCGCCACCTCCACCCGGTGCCCGTCGACATCGGTGGTTCCCGTCAGCACGGCCCCCAGCGCGTCGATGGGGGTGACCTTGCGGTCCTGGGTCCCGCGGGCCCTGCGGGCGTCCTCAGGGTCGATCAGCACCCACTGGTCACGCAGTCTGACCAGGGGCCTGCCCGCCTCCGCCAGCTGGTCGAGTTCCGCGCGGCTCAGGTTGCTGCCGCCCAGTGCGAACCGCCAGTCGAACGCCAGCAGTGCGTCGGCCGACAGGAAGGACGGATTGGCTCCTCCCGTCCGCGCGGCTGCCCCGGCGTCGTCCTGCGGCCCGATCACCGCACGCGCGGTGAGCTTCCTCGACAGCTCTCTGGGCCAGTGCACCTGGACACCCGTCGCGGCGAGCGCCCTGGCCGCCGGGCCCAGCAATTCGGCGATCTCCTCGTCGGCAGGCTCGACCGCGTCCGGAACCGCAGCCGACAGAAGGGGCGCCAGCGGGGGCCAGGCACGGGCGGCGCGCCGCAGGGCGAGCAGGGCGTCCATGCGGGCGCGCGGACCGAACAGTGCGGCGGCGGGGGACCGATCCGCCCACACGTCCGCCGCGTCGGCGACGCGGGCGGGGTCCTGGACGCTGTGGATCTGCAGGACCGCGCGGAACGAGGGGACGCTGCCGGTGCCCTTCACGCCCTCCGCGTCGACCTCGTCGCCGAGTCCCGAGACCTCGACGCGGAGCGAGAGCCGCACGCCCGCGTCGTGACCGGCCGCGACGTCGGCCGCCCACGGCCGGAGCGCCGGCAGATGCTGCGCCTCCCGTGCGGCGAACGCCGGTGCGCCCGTGGCCAGTCCGGCCGCCGGGGTGCGTGGGAGTCCGTCCACCACCGCGTCGAGGAACGACCGCAGCAGCGACTCCGGTTCGGCGAGCATCACGGGTTCGGCCGCGGGGTCGAGAGGCACGGCATGAGCCGCGGGCGGCATGGAGGCCGCCAGCACCCGGATCCGCTCCAGATCGTCGGCAGTCAGCGGGCCGGCCCGCCAGGCATCGCGATCGGTGCGGCTCAGGCCGGGCAGCAGCAGCCCGCGCGCCGCGAGTTGGAGCGCGAGGACTCCGGCAGCGCCCCAGAACGCCGCGGAAGGGGAGGAGAGGGAGCCGGCCCGCGCCCGTGTCAGGAGCGGCAGCGCGTCCCGCACGGGCATCGTCAACGCCGGGACCGTACAAGGGCGGAGGTCGCCTCCGACGACCGTCAGCTCCGCCGGACTCCCTGCTTCACCGGGAGGGGTGCTACCGTCCGCATTCCAGAACGCGATCAGGCCGGTACGGGCCGGATCCGCGGGGAGGAAGACTGCGGAGCAGCGGGACAGTTCGGAGATCTCGTTGAGCGTTGCCGCAGGGAGCCTGTGCACAGCGATGTCAGATTCCTCAAATTTGACTAGTGAGCCCGGGGTTCGCCGAGGGTACTCCACCCACGGCCCGTTCCGGGAGGAATGCCCAGTGATCCACCTCACTCATTTCTGCCTTCTGAAGCTTGGGGTACAGCCCGCGTCACCACCGGACAGGGGGTTTCCCCCCGCATGACCGGGGTGATGGCGCCATGGCTGCCGCAGGCCCGTTCTCCGTACGTTTGACGAGGTCAGCGCAGATGCCCAGAAACCGGAGACGTCATGCCCCAGGCGGTAGCAGCCACCGTTGCGCAACACATAGGCGACGGATCGGAGGGTCCGGCGGCCCCGCCGGCCACCGGAAGTGATTTCGCACCGCTCCTGAAGACCGTCAGGGGGCAGGGGCTCCTGGAACGGCGCACGGGCTGGTACGCGGCGGGGATCGCCGCCAACCTCGTCGCGCTCGGAGCCGTGATCACCGGCATGGTGCTCCTCGGCGACACCTGGTGGAGCCTGTTCCTCGCCCTGCCGCTGGCCGTCCTGTGGACCCGCACGGCGTTCTTCGGGCACGACGCGGGCCATGCCCAGATAACCGGCGACCGCAAGGCCGGCCGGATCGTCGGTCTCGTCCACGCCAATCTGCTCCTCGGAATGAACGAGGCCTGGTGGAACGACAAGCACGTACGCCACCACGCCAACCCCAACCACATAGACAAGGACCCCGACGTCGGGGTGGGCGCCCTGGTGTGGACCCAGAAGCAGGCCGCCCAGCGCGAGGGCTTCGCCCGCTGGCTCACCCGCAACCAGGCGCGGCTCTTCTTCCCGATGCTGCTCCTCGAAGGCATCGCCCTCAAGATCTACGGCTTCCAGTTCCTGCGGCGGCAGCCCGCCCGTGAGCGCGCACTGTCCGGCCTCCTGCTGACCGGTCACCTCGCGTTGTACGCCACGCTGCTCCTGACCGTCATGTCCCCGGGCAAGGCCGTCGTCTTCGCCCTGGTGCACCATGCTCTCTTCGGTCTCCACCTGGGTATGGCCTTCGCTCCGAACCACAAGGGCATGGAGATGCCGGACCCCGACGGTGACCGCTGGGGGCACCTTCAGCGCCAGGTCCTCACCTCGCGGAACGTGAAGGGCGCCGTCCTCACCGACTGGTTCCTCGGCGGCCTGAACTACCAGATCGAGCACCACCTCTTCCCGAGCATGCCCCGCCCCCATCTCCGCCTCGCCCAGCCGCTGGTGAAGGCACACTGTGCCTCGATCGGGATGCCGTACGCGGAGACCGGCATCATCGAGTCCTACCGGCAGGCGCTGGAGCACATGCACGAGGTCGGCGAGCCGCTCCGGTAGACCGTCGCGGTGCTCGTGCCGCGAGACCGGAACCGACGGAGCCTCGCAGGCGTTCTCTCATCAGGAGCGGCCCGGGCCGCGGAGGAGGCACAGATCATGTCGAACGGCGCAAAGATCGCCATCGGGGGAGTTGTCGCAGCAGTCGTCCTGATTCCGTTCATCGGATTCTGGTGGTCGCTGCTGGTCCTCGTCGGCGTACCCACGATCGGATACCTGATGCTCGACCCGTCGCAGCGGCGCAGACTCCGCAGGATCAGCCGTAAGGAGATCGGACGCTGAACAGCACAGTCACCGCCGTCAGCAGCAACGGCGAGTACTCCTTCACCAAGCCGAACAGGGCCGGCGTCACGCTTCTCGCCGGACTCGGTGTGGAGGGCGACGTCCACGCCGGGGTCACGGTGAAACACCGCTCGCGGGTCGCCCAGGACCCGACGCAGCCCAATCTGCGTCAGGTGCACCTCATCCACCAGGAGCTCTTCACCGAGCTGAGGGACGCGGGATTCGTCGTCGGCCCGGGCGACCTCGGGGAGAACATCACCACCAGCGGGATCGACCTCCTCTCGCTCCCCGTGGGCACGCTGCTCCACCTCGGCGGCGAAGCCGTCGTCGAGGTGACCGGCCTGCGCAATCCCTGCCTGCAGATCGACAACTTCCAGGACGGACTCCTCAAGCAGGTCGTGGGCCGCGCGGACGACGGCACCGTCGTCCGCAAGGCCGGAATCATGGGCGTCGTCACGACGGGCGGAGTCGTGCGGCCCGGCGACGCGGTCGAGGCCGAACTGCCCGTCGGGCCGCACCGTCCCCTGGAGCGTGTGTAGTACACACGGGCCTCGCCGGGCGAGCCCGGCGAGGCCCGTGTGCGCGGTACGGATCAGGACGGCCGGACGGCCAGTTCGTCGAGCGACTCCAGCAGGCCCGGCAGCTCCGGGCCGCGGCCGACCGGAATGATCTCGCCCGGCTCCTCGTCCAGCAGGACGAACGCGATGTCGTCGGTCCTGGCCACCAGGGACCAGCCGGGGCCGTCGGCGCGCAGCGTCCGGGCCCCGCCAGGGGCGAACGCGGAGCGGATCCGGCCGGGCGGAGGCGGGGACTCGACATAGGCCCGGGCCGCTTCGAGTGCCCTGCGTACGCCGGGGTGCTGACCTGAAGCCACGGGCTCCGCCGTGCTCCTCGTTTCCCCGGCCAGGGGCCCCCGGGAGGGGCCCTCGGTCTCCGGAGCTTTCCCGGCGGGGGCCTCGGTGCCCGGAGCTTGCCCGGCAGGGGCCTCACCGTCCGGAGTGGGCTCCTCGGACCGGCCGAACGCGGTCTCGTCGTCGACCTGCTCGCGCCACGCGGCCCACTGCAGGGCGATCTCGTCCGCGCCGAGACGCCTCTGCGGAGCCCCCCAGACCTCGGTGTCCGGCGGCGTCAGGGGCGCCGGCCCCTTCTCGTCCGGGCCGGGCAGCGGATCATGAGGCTCGGGGACGCCGGGCGCGGCGACCGCCAGTGCGAGTGGCCAACCCGGGAGCGCGCAGACCACCGAGCGGTCGTCGGGGGAGAGGTCGTACTCCATCCCGCAGTCCCACGAGGCGATGGCGACAGCCACCAGCGAGACGTCCTCCACGACCACCGTCCACCGGGCGCCGGCGCTGTCCTGGCCGAGCACGAGGCCGTACCCCTCGGCGTACGGCACGAGCCCGAGTGCGGCGCACGCGGCCACGTAGTCGTCTCCGAGCGCGCTGGGGAACTGCGCCGGGGTCAGCAGCACCGCGGTCAGCACAAACAGCGCGTCGTCGTCGGCGACCGTGTCGTCCGTCGCAGCCACAGCACCCACCCTCATCCTGATCGCTTGGTCCGTCGGCGCACCTTACTACTCGGTAACCCTGTCGTCGAGGCCCTGACAAGCGATAGCGGCCACGTACCCGGAGCACACCTCCGGCCACCGGGGCACGCCGAAACGCCCCTCGTGCCGTGGTGCCGGCCCGGCCGACGCACGTAGGGTTATGGCTCCGGCCGACGAGGGGGACAGCGTGGTGGAGCGGTTCGAACGCCTGAAGGAAATCCAACGGCTGGACCCGGAACGGGACTTCCTGGAGATCTACCGGCTCACCGTGTCGTACGAGTTCCCCTGGGACATCACCCGCGCTCTCGAACTCGCCCTGTACCGCACGTACGCCGTCCCCAGCATCGGCCGACTGCTGTCGGAGACAGGGGAACTGACGGAACGTTCACAGAAGAGGTACGACGACACCGCACTTCTTCTCGACGCCGTCGTCGAGCACGGTTTCGACAGCGAGGAGGGCCGGACAGCCGTCCGCCGGATCAACCGGATGCACCGCAGTTACGACATCAGCAACGACGACATGCGCTATGTGCTCTGCACCTTCGTCGTCACCCCCAAACGCTGGCTCGACACGTACGGCTGGCGCAGGCTGTCCGGCCACGAACTGCGGGCCTTCGCCGCGTACTACCGCACACTCGGCGCCCGGATGGGCATCCAGGACGTGCCACAGACGTACGAGGACTTCGAGAGCGTGCTGGACTCGTACGAGGAGGCGCACTTCGGCTGGGACGAGGGCGCACGCGCGGTCTCCGACGCCACCCTCGCCCTGATGGGCTCCTGGTACCCGCGCCCGCTCGCCCCCGTGGTCCGCGGAGCCAGCCTGGCTCTGCTGGACGACTCGCTGCTCCGGGCGTTCCGGTACGAGCGGCCGGGCCCCCTCGCCCGGGGGCTGACCCGAGGGGCCCTGCGTCTGAGGGCCCGCGCCGTACGGCTCATGCCGCCGCGGTCGGCTCCTCATTACGCCCGCCAGAACCCGGAGATCAAGGGTTACCCGGACGGCTACGAGGTGGCGGGGCTGGGCACGTTCCCCACACCGGGCGTGCGCGGCTGCCCCGTGCCGCACGGACGACCCTCGGACGAATCCGCCGAGTAACCGGGAGCACGGCTGACGCGAGGGCGGGGCCGTCAGCGCCCGGAGGGGATCGCTCAGCCGGCCCGAACGGCCAGTGCCAGGAATCGGCTCTCCTCGTCGGTGTAGGCGTCCAGCCGCCAGCCCGCGTCCGCCAGCAGGGGCGTAAGGCGGCGCTCAGCCCTGAGATCGTCGTCCGAAAGGGTCCGGCCGTGCCGCGCGGCCAGCGCGGCACGGCCTATGGGGTGGAACAGCGCGAGCCGGCCACCCGGACGCACGACCCGCGCCAGCTCCGAGAGCCCTTGGGCGGGGTGCGGGAGATGCGAGATCAGCCCGGCGGCGAAGACGGCGTCGAGGGACCCGGCGCGCAGCGGGAGCCGCGCGGCGTCGGCCAGCAGCAAGGCGCCGCTCGCGGCCCTTCCCGCCCGCCGGGCCGCATCCAGCATCGAGGGCGTCAGGTCGGCGGCGAGGACCGTCCCACCGGTCCCGACGGCCGCGCGCAGCGCCGCCAACGCGCGCCCGGTACCGCACCCCGCGTCGAGCACGGCGTCGCCGGGACGCAGACCGAGCTCCCCGACGGCGACGGCGAAAGCCGGCCCGTCGTGGGGGAAACGGCTGTCCCAGTCCGCTGCCCGCGCGGAGAAGAAGTCCTGTACGTGTGTCCGGTCGTCGCCCATACGGACATGATCGCGCAGCCTGCATCCGGGCGGAACGGCCTGAAGCGGTGCACACGTTCGAACGTTGCCTGATCGTTCGGGAACATCTCTCTGTCATATTCCAGCACCTTTCGAAATGCGCCCCTGGTGTGCGCCCCGGTGCGGGCTAGCGTCCCGGATCCATGGGACACCTGGACCACGCCACCTTCGGCTGGCTTACCCCCGTGCTGTCGTACGCGATGGCAGCGGTCGGCGCCGCACTCGGACTCCGCTGCACCGTGCGCGCGCTCGGCACCGGCGGCCGTGCGCGCCGGAACTGGCTCCTCACAGCGGCGTCCGCCCTCGGCACCGGCATCTGGACGATGCACTTCGTCGCCATGCTCGGGTTCGGCGTCACCGGCACCGACATCCGCTACGACGTGCCGCTCACCCTCCTCAGCCTGCTGGTCGCCATGCTGGTGGTCGGGGCGGGAGTCTTCACCGTCGGCTACGGCCGCGACCGCACCCGGGCCCTGTTCGTCGGCGGCCTCACGACGGGCCTCGGCGTCGCGAGCATGCACTACCTGGGCATGGCCGCGCTGCGCCTCCACGGCACCGTCACCTACGACCCGCTGCTGGTGACCGTCTCCGTCGTCATCGCCGTCGTCGCCGCCACCGCGGCCCTGTGGGCCGCGCTCCACATCAGGTCACCCGGGGCGGTGGCCCTCGCGTCGCTCGTCATGGGCGCGGCGGTGAGCAGCATGCACTACACCGGAATGCTGGCGGTCGGCGTACGGGTCGCACCGTCGGGAGCCGAACTCCCCGGAGCCACGGTGATGCAGTTCATCTTCCCGCTCGCCGTCGGTCTCGGCTCCTACCTCTTCCTGACCTCGGCGTTCGTCGCACTCTCCCCGCCCGCCCGGAACCACGCGGCCGAGGAGCCGGTCGCGGCCCCCGAGGACGCCTCCGCCGAACGGCCCGCCGGGGCGGCCGCCACCTGACGGCCACCGGATCCTCAGCTCACCTGCCGTACACGGCGATTCGGGACACGTAGCTCCCCACCCGGAACGAGGAGGCCATGCGCACACCCCGTAGGACGACCCCGGACCCCGGCACGCAAGCGGGCCGGTCCGTGACACCGCCGCGCGGACGGCGCGCACACGCCGGACCGCCCGCGGACGAACGTCCCGAGCCCGAGGCGAAGCCGCCTTCTCCCGCCGGTCCCGGGGCGGGACGCGGGTCCCTGCGCCCCCGGACCGTACGGGCGAAGATCATCTCCCTCCTCATGGTGCCTGTCGTCTCACTGCTGGCCCTCTGGGGACTCGCCACCGTCACCACGGCACAGGACGTGGCACGCCTGCGTGAGGTCCAGCGCGTGCACAGCACCGTGCGGGCCCCGGTGGCGGCCGCCGTCGGCGCGCTGCAGAGCGAACGCACGGCGGCACTGCGTCAGCTGGCCGCCCCGGGCACCGGGCACGCCGGGGCCTTAAAAGAGCGGGCCGAGCACACGGACAAGGCACTTGGCGCACTTCGCCTGGGTGACGCGCACACCGTCGCCGACGCAGGCATCCTCTCCACGGGAGCCGCCGGCCGGCTGAGTACGTTCCTGGAGCGGGCGCAACGCCTGAGCACCCTCCGCACCGGAATCCTGGACCCTTCCGAGAGCGATTCCGGCGCCTCCCGGGCCACCGACGACGTGACGGGGACCGTGTACGCGCGGTACACCGACACCATCACCGCGGCCCTCGGCGTCACCGGAGCCCTGACCGGCGCACAGGACGCCGAAACGGGCTCCGAGGCACGTGTTCTTCACGAACTGGACCGGAGCGGGGAGATGCTGGCCCGCGAGGAGGCCCTGCTGGCGTCGGCTCTGCTGACCGGCACGCTCGACGGGGAACAACTGCGCCTGTTCACCGGCGCCGTGGCGACCCGCCGGGCTCTGGCGGGGTCGGCGGGAACCGATCTGCCGACCACCGGACGGGCAGCCTGGCGTGCACTCACCGACCGCACCGCCTACCGACGGCTCACGGCGGCAGAGGACACCGTGCTGACCGCACCCCCCGGCCGCCGCGCGGCAGAGGCGGTGCCCGCCGCGGTCTGGGAGCGGGACGTGGCGACGGTACGCACGGAACTGCGCGCCATCGGTACACCGGCCGGCGGCCACGCCCCCGACCGCGCGGGCCCCTTCACGCGTGCGTTGTCCAGCCCGGCGGGGGCAGCGGTCCTGCTCGGATTCCTCGCAGTCGCCGCCTCGTTGGTGATCTCCGTACGGATCGGCCGCGCGCTCGTCGTCGAACTCGTCGGCCTCCGGGACGGCGCGCTGGAGATCGCCCGGCACAAGCTTCCCCACGCCATGCGGCGACTGCGCGCCGGTGAGGAGATCGACGTACGGGCCGAGGCGCCGCCCGGACGGACGTCCCACGACGAGATCGGGCAGGTGGGGGAGGCACTGGGTATCGTGCACCGTGCGGCCCTCGACGCCGCGGTCGAACGTGCCGAGCTCGCCGGCGGCATCTCCGGGGTCTTCGTCAACCTGGCCCGCCGCAGCCAGATCCTCGTCCACCGTCAGCTCGCACTCCTCGACGGCATGGAACGCCGTACCGACGACCCGGGTGAACTCGGTGACCTGTTCCGCCTCGACCACCTCACCACCCGCATGAGACGGCACGCCGAAAGCCTGATCATCCTCTCCGGTGCCGCACCGGGGCGCGCCTGGCGGACGCCCGTGCCGCTGACCGACGTCGTCCGCGCGGCGGTCTCGGAGATCGAGGACTACGCACGTGTGGAGGTCCGGGCGCTGCCCGACGCAGGCGTGCACGGCACGGCGGTGGCCGACCTCACCCATCTGCTGGCCGAACTCGTGGAGAACGCGGCCCAGTTCTCACCACCGCACACCAAGGTGCGGATCAGCGGAGAACCCGTGGGCAACGGTTACGCCCTGGAGATCGAGGACCGCGGGCTCGGCATGGGCAAGGAACTGCTCGACGAGGCGAACCGCCGCATCGAACGGTCCGAGGCGCTCGACCTCTTCGACAGCGACCGGCTCGGCCTCTTCGTGGTGAGCAGGCTCTCCGCCCGTCAGGGGGTCAAGGTCCAGCTGCGCACCTCTCCGTACGGGGGCACGACCGCCGTGGTCCTGCTGCCGACCGCCCTGCTCAGGAGCGGACTCCCGGCCGGCCCGGCGGACGACGCGGCCCGGACGACGACGGTGGCCAGGGACGACGACGGGCCCGGGCCCGAGAGGCTCGCCCCGCAGCCCGCCGCCCGGTCCTGCCCCACCGCGTTTTCCGCACCTGCCGCAGTGCCCGCCCTGGAGCGGGATTCGGGGGTGCGTGCGGGGACCGGACCGGCCCCGGTGACCACCTTGCACCGCCGCCCTCGCTCCACCGAGGAGGACGGCGAGCTGCCCCGGCGCGTCCGCCAGGCCAGTCTCGTACCCCAACTGCGTGAGCAGCCGAAGCCGGAGGAGTGCGAGCCGCACCCCGAGGGAGGGCCCACGGTGGGGCGCACCCCCGAACAGGCCCGTGACCGCATGACCGCCTACCGGGAGGGGTGGGCCCGCGGGGGTGGCGGAGCGCCGGGGCGCGGTCCTTCGGGCCGCTCCACACCCGTGTTCCCGTTCCGTCGGCACACCGAAGGAGAGCAGACATGATGGTGAACGAGAGACCCGGACGGGCCTCCCGCGGTTCCGGTGAACTCGACTGGCTGCTTGACGACCTCGTCGCGCGGGTGGCCGAGATCCGGCACGCTGTCGTCCTCAGCAACGACGGCCTGGCGGTGGGCGCCTCCCTGGCGCTGAGCCGTGAGGACGCGGAACACCTCGCGGCCGTGGCCTCGGGCTTCAACAGCCTGGCCAAGGGCACGGGACGGCACTTCGGCGTCGGGGGTGTGCGTCAGACCATGGTCGAGATGGACGACGGCTTCCTGTTCGTCGCCGCCGCCGGGGAGGGCTCCTGCCTCACCGTCCTGAGCACGGCGTTCGCGGACATCGGCCTCGTGGCCTACGAGATGGCGCGTCTGGTGAAGCGGGTGGGCGAACACCTCGCCGCCCCCGTGAGGCTCGCCGGGCCACCGGCGACGGGCTGAGGACGGCTCGTGCGGATGAACGAGGGCGGACTGCCGCCGGCAGACATGGGCGGAGCGCTGCCGGGCGCCGTGGGCGGGATGCCGCCGGGACGCACGGGCGCGGCGCCGCCGGACGACGGATCCGTACCGCCGGGCAGTCAGTGGTACGACGCCGAGGCGGGCCCGCTGGTCCGCCCCTACGCCGTCACCGGAGGCCGGACGCAGCCGGGGCCCAGCGGGGTCCGATTCGACCTGATCGCACTCGTGGCGGCCGCCGACGGAGCGGCGGCCGGCCATCAGGGTGAGGCGCTGCTGGGCCCGGAACACCGGGCGCTGCTCGTCCTGTGCCGCGACGAGGTCCAGTCCGTCGCCGAACTGGCCGCCGACGCCGATCTGCCCGTAGGGGTGGTGCGGGTGCTCCTCGGGGATCTGCTCGAGGCCGGCTGTATCCGGGTCAGCAGACCCGTCCCGCCCGCCCAACTCCCCGACGAGCGCATCCTGCGCGAGGTGATCGACGGTCTACGGGCGCTCTGAAGGCTTCGGTAGTTGTCGCGCGTACCACCTACTCGGGACGGATAGCGACCGCATCCGGGCATTGCGCGAACCGGTCCGGACACATAAGTCAAAATCCGTTCATTGTCTTCGGCGACCGCCTCTGATTGTCATGCTGTCGCCCCTACCGACGGCACTCGCGGGAGAAGTGATCGATGTCCTCCGAGCATGTGGACAGCACAGACCAGGAAGAGGCCGGGGACTCCACGGCCCTCGCCCTGAAGATATTGGTCGCCGGCGGCTTCGGAGTCGGCAAGACGACCCTCGTCGGCGCGGTGAGCGAAATCCGTCCGTTGCGGACCGAGGAACTGCTGAGCGAGGCCGGACAGTCCGTCGACGACACCGGTGGGGTGGATCAGAAGACCACCACCACGGTCGCCATGGACTTCGGGCGGATCACCATCCGGTCCGGACTGTCGCTCTACCTGTTCGGCACGCCCGGGCAGGACCGCTTCTGGTTCCTCTGGGACGAACTGTCCCAGGGTGCGCTCGGAGCCGTCGTCCTGGCCGACACCCGGCGGCTCGAGGACTGCTTCCCGGCCGTCGACTACTTCGAGCACCGGCGCATTCCGTTTGTCGTCGCTGTCAACTGCTTCTCGGGCGCGAGGACCTACGCGGAGGACGACGTCTCGCGCGCACTGGATCTGGACCGGGGCACCCCCGTCGTCCTGTGCGACGCGCGTGACCGTGCCTCCGGGAAGGAAGTCCTGATCCGCATGGTCGAGTACGCGGGGCGGATGCACACCGCGCGGCTCCTCGACTCGGTCGGCCAGGCTGTCGGCCCGGCTTGAGACGGGCGCCCCGGCAAGGTCATCGGTGTCCACGCCGCAGCCCCACCGCCCACCCCGGGGGCCGGGCTGACGGTGGCGCGAAGCAACGCCCCCGCGGCCGGGAGGCGCTTGCCCGCAGGAGGCCCGTACGCAAGGCTTGTGCGACAGGCGGGGGAACGGATGAACGGGGAGGACGAGCACATGGCGCTGGACCGGGGACTTGACTGGCTCCTTGACGATCTCACCAGCCGGGTGGAGCACATCCGGCACGCGCTGGTGCTGTCGAACGACGGGCTGGTGACCGGGGCCAGCACAAGCCTGGCCCGGGAGGACGCGGAGCACCTCGCGGCCGTCTCGTCCGGGCTGCAGAGCCTGGCCCGCGGATCGGGGCGTCACTTCGGTGCGGGAAGAGCACGCCAGACCATGGTGGAGTTCGACGAGGCGCTGCTGTTCGTGACGGCGGCCGGGGACGGCAGCTGCCTGTGCGTACTGACGGCCGCCGAGGCCGATGTCGGCCAGGTCGCCTATGAGATGACCCTGTTGGTCAATCGAGTGGGTGAGCACCTCGGTGTGACGGCCCGGTAGGCAGGCCCGACAGGAATCGAGACCCCCGGACCACCTCTGACCTGCGCTTTCTATGGACCTCCAGGAGTTGTCCACAGGCTCTGCGGGTATTTCCTCCCCGCGCTACCGTGGTCACAGAGAGTATTCGACCTCACGGGGGAGGACGGCCATGACCGTTACGGAAGCCACCCGCACGCCCGCCGCCGACGCGGCGGCGGCGGAGGCCAGGAGCCTGTCCGCCGGACGCGCGGCTCAGGAACTGGCCTTGAAGCGGGGAGAGTTCGATCTCGCCGTCCATCTGGGACTGATCCGTGCGGAGCCGGCGACGACCGGGGCGAGGCCCCGGATCCGTCAGCAGGAGATCGACCGGCTGCGCGGGCTGGCGGGATTTCCCGGCTCGCTCCGGGACCGGGTGCGTACGGCGGGCACGGCGGAGGGCGCCACACTCCTCGGAGTCAGTCCCGCGCGCTTCACCGGCCTGGCCCGCATCGGGTGCGTCTCACCGGTCGCGTTCTACCTGAACCGCTACCGCGCGGTGGTCTGGCTCTATCTGGTGGACGAGCTCCTCGCCTTCGCCGCGAGAGAGCCCGGTCTGATCGGCGGGAAGAGCCCGGCGGGGATGCGGGCCATGCTGGAGGGCGGCACCGACTGGCGTGCGCGCAACTGGCGTTCACGCAGGATCGACCGCCTCCTGAGCCGCGCCGAGGACCCCTGGACGCGCGCGGCCCTGCAGGCCTGCGCCCTGGACCCCGTCCAGCTGGCAGAGGTGGTCGAGGACCCCTACGAGCGGGCCTACCTGGCGCGTATGAAGCCGGAATCCGCCTTCGGACGCCCGGGGTCCGTGTCCGGGAGGGAGGCCATGACGAAGCTGATGCCGGCGGATGACCCGGACGAAATCCTCTGGCGTCGGGTGAATCTGACGCTGGAGCTGGAACAGGCGCGTGCTTCGCGCCCCGCGCCGCGACCCGGATACGACCCCGCGATCCGCCCCGCTCCGATCGGCCCCGCACCGATGCGCCCGGCGGGGCGGCCGGTGACCGCACGGCCGGGCCCGGACCGCCCAGCACCGGCATTCGGGCATCGCGGCCCGGCGACCCGCCACCCTGGCGGGAGCCCCGGCGCCGGGCGGAGGCTGCTCGACAGGCTGGGGCTGCGCAGGCCGGGGGGCGTTGATCGATAAAAGGGATTGTGCGGGGCCGTCCGCTCAGGCATCTTGGCCTCCATGTTGATCAGGGAAGCCACCGACAAGGACTGGCCCGCCATCTGGCCGTTCTTCCATACCATCGTCGTCGCGGGCGAGACTTTCACCTACCCTGCGGACCTCGTCGAGGACGTAGCCCAGGGATGGTGGTTTCTCCCGGAGCCGGGCCGCACGGTTGTCGCGGTCGACGAGGCCGGGACCGTCCTCGGCACGGCCAAGATGAACAGGAACCACATGGGCAACGGCTCGCACATCGCCAGTGCCAGCTACATGGTCGCCCCCGAGCACTCCGGCCTGGGCGTGGGCAGGGCCCTCTGCGAGTACACGCTGGACTGGGCGCGGGCGGCGGGGTACCGCGCCATGCAGTTCAACGCCGTGGTGGAGACGAACGTCCACGCCGTCCGCCTCTACCGCTCGCTCGGGTTCGAGGTCACCGGGACTCTGCCCGAGGGGTTCAACCACCCCACGCAGGGCTATGTGGGGCTGCACATCATGCACAAGTCCCTCTGAAATCACCGGCACGGGCCGCCGGGACGGAGTTGAGCGCAGCGGCTTCCGGCCATCCTGCGGTGTCCGGCATGTCACAAGTGGCGGTGGTCTGGGCGCGGTTGGCTCACTGCTGAGGCATGGGGCGGGTGCGCCCGCTGGGACGGGGAGCACTACTGTGCGCCCCACCGCCATCCCAGCGGTGAACTCAGATGGAGGAAGAATCCATGACCATACCCAGGAGATCGTGGCGCGGCGCGGGAGCATTCGCGGCCGCCGCGGTAGTCGGCCTGGCCGGCGGAGTCCTCTCCGCAGGCCCGGCCGCAGCTCACACCCCCACCTGGGCCGTGACCTGCTCCGAAGTGACGCTCAACCTGACGGCCTACTCGGCCGAGGCCACCAACGAGGTGACCGTTTCCGTCGTGGGCGGGGACGAGCTGCTTGCCACGACCCGGTTCGGCCGCGACTTCAGCACGAAGACGCCGCTCCAGCTCCCGGAACACGACGAGGCGCTGACTGTCCGCCTCGTCGTCAAGGCCGGCGACGACGCCCAGTACTCCGTGACCGACACGAAGACCGCTCCGGTGTGTGAGAACGACACCCCGTCGCCCACCCCGACCGAGGCGACGCCTTCGGAGACTCCGAGCACGGAGCCGTCGGCCTCTGAGACTTCCGAGCCGAGTGCGACGCCGAGCGAGACCGCCACGGAGGCCGCACCTGCCCCCGCCGAGCCGAGCCCCAGCGCGCCCGACCTGGCCGAGACCGGTTCGTCCTCCACCACGCCCGTCATCGGCGGAGCCGCCGTCGCGGTCCTGCTCGCCGGGGGCGGCATCCTGTGGTCCGTCCGTAAGCGCCGCAGCGCGTAGCACTGACGCGCCCTGGGCATCCCGGCACGGCGGTGGAGGGACACCGGCGGACCGGTTGGGGGCGTACCACGACACTCCGTCGCGGTGCGCCCTCGCGGCATTCCACCGGGCGTCCCACCGCAGTGCCGCTCGCCGCTCCGTGGCCGCACCAACGCCTGCGCAGCCGGAGAATCAGGAGGGGGGACCGATCTCGCACCAGACGGCTTTGCCCTCCCCCCGGGGCTCGATGCCCCAGCGTTCGGCGACCGCGTCGAGCAGCAGCAGACCGCGTCCCGAGGTCGAGGTCTCGCCCGGAGTACGCCGCCGCGGCCAGACACTGGAGCGGTCCTGGACCGACAGCCTGATGCGCCGTACGGGTTCCGGCAGGACCTCCAGCGTCAGGACCGCCCCGCCCTCCGTGTGCAGCAGCACATTGACCAGCAGTTCCCCGGTGACCAGCTCCGCGTCGTCGGCCAGCGCGGCGAGCTCCCAGTCCGTGAGCGCCTGACGGACGATGGACCGGGCCTCCGACAGCCCCTGGGGATCCGCCTGATGGATGTACTGGTGCAGCCGGGGAGCACGCGGAGAACCGAGATCCGGGCTGCGCCGCAGGACGAGCAGTGCCACGTCGTCCCCCGAACCCCATCGCTCCCACAGCCGGTCCGACAGATGGTCGGCCAGCGCCTCGGCTCCGTCGGGCCCGTCGCTCACCTCGTGGATCAGCGCCGCGACCCCCGTGTCGACATCGGCGCCCGGTTCCTCGACCAGACCATCCGTGTACAGGACGAGGGTCTCGCCCGGAACCAGGTCGAGGCGTGTCTCCGGATACTCCTCGTCCCGGAAATCCGTGGAGATCCCCAGCGGAAGACCCCCGCGCACCTGGGGGACGCCGACCCGCCCGTCGGTATGTCTGATCAGCGGCCCGAAGTGCCCGGCGCGCGCCACGCGCACCGCGCCCGTGGCGAGATCGGCCTGGGCATACGTCGATGTGGCGAACCGGTCGGTGTCCAGCTCGGCGAGGAAGCGGGAGGCCCGCGCGAGTACGGTCGCCGGGGGATGCCCCTCCGCGGCGTACGCGCGCAGGGCGATACGCAGCTGGCCCATGATCGCCGCCGCGTGCGTGTCGTGTCCCTGGACATCGCCCACCACGACGCCGATGCGGCCTCTGGGCAGCGTGATCACGTCGTACCAGTCGCCGCCGACCTCGCGTCCGCTCCATGCCGCGTGGTAGCGGACCGCGATCTCGCCCCCCTCGATCTCCTGGATCCGACGCGGAAGCATCGCCGACTGAAGCCCGGTGGCGAATTCGCGCTCCTCGTCGAAGAGGATCGCCCGCTGCAGGGACTGGGCCACGATGGCGGCCAGCCCCAGGCACAGGATCCGCTCGTCTGCGTTGAAGACCGTGCGTTCCCGGTAGAAGAGGGCCAGCCCGCCCAGCGAGCGGGCCTGAGCAATCAGCGGGAGGTAGGCGACGGCCTGGAAATTCAGCTCCCCGATGTGCGGTTCGAGCGCCGGGTAGCGCCGGATCAGTGATCCGAGCGAGGTGATGAACCGGGGGCGCCCGCTGAGGATCGTGTCCCCGAGCGGAAGCGCGGCGTCGAGCTGTCCGGATCCCAGCCCTTCGAGAACCTCCACCGAGTCGCCGCTCAGCGCGATGATCTTGAGCGCGGAGTTCTCCACCAGCCCGAGCGCCAGCCCGTCCGCCCCGATCCCGACCAGGCCGCCCGGGCCCGTGAGCGCGGCGGTGACATCGTCCACGGTCACCGCACGCGACATCGCGGCGGTGGTGCGCTCGACGATGCTCGTCTGGCGACGGCGCCGCTTTTCCAGATCCAGCACGAAGGCCGAATGGGTGACCTCGGCCGTCGCGTCGCGCACCACACCGATGACCCGGTGTGCCCGGCCGTCCTCGGTCCGCAGGATCCGCGCCTGGACATGCGTCCACTGGCGCGACCCGTCCTTGAGGGGCACCTGGAAGTGGACGCTGTAGGAGCTGCTCCCGCCGGAGATCGCCTCATGGATCGCCGCGTCCAGGCGCGCGCTCTCCGTCGCGTCCAGCTGCTCGAGCACCGCCCCCGGCCGCGCCTCGAAGGTCGCGGGATCCAGGCCGAAGACCAACAGCCCCGCATCGTCGATGTCCAAGGTCCTGGCGTCAAGATCCCATTCGAAGCTGCCCGTCCGGTTCATGGCGAGGCGCTCCGCCGTCCCGGTCTCACCGGCGCTGCGCCGGTCGATCCGGAGCCGCGACGCCGCGTCGTCGTCTGCTCGCCGTGAAGAGTCGGTCATGCCTGCTCCGGAGGTCGTCCGGCGGGGCTGCTGGACGTCGCGGCCCGTAGATCTCAATTGTCGAGCCCGCGATGCCGGAATGCCACAGCGGTCGCCCGGGAGACCCGGCGCCGGGACCCCGCGCCGTGCGTCGCAGAATGGCACGCAGAGATCGTCCACGGCTGACCGGAGCGCACACATGAACGACGACGAGCCCGTCCTGCTGCACACCGAGGGCCATGTCCTGCACATCACCCTCAACCGCCCCCGGGCGCTGAACGCGCTCACCCACACCATGGTGCGCATCGTCGACGAGGCGCTGATCCTGGCCGCGGACGACGACGCGGTCACCGCCGTCGTGATCGGCGGAGCCGGCGGGAGGGGCCTCTGCGCAGGCGGCGACATCCGGTCGATCTACGAGGACGCCCGCGCGGGCCGACGCGCGTCCGTGGACTTCTGGCGTGACGAGTACCGGCTCAACGCCCGGATCGCCGGGTTCCCCAAACCGTACGTGGCGCTCATGGACGGCATCGTGATGGGCGGAGGGGTGGGCGTATCGGCCCATGGCGACGTGCGTGTCGTCACCGAGCGGTCACGCGTCGCCATGCCCGAGACCGGGATCGGTTTCGTCCCCGATGTCGGGGGCACCTACCTGCTGGCCGGCGCACCGGGCGAACTCGGTACCCACCTCGCACTCACCGGCCGGGCAGTTGGCGCCGCCGACGCCATCCTGTGCGGGCTGGCCGACCACTTCGTCCCGTCGCACCGCCTCACCGACCTCACCACCGCGCTCGCCGCGAGCACGACACCCGACGAGGTGACGGAGACAGTGCTGCGGTTCGCAGCCGACGCGCCGGAAGGGGAGCTGACCGCTCACCGCGTGTGGATCGACGACTGCTATGCGGCCGACACCGTCGAGGAGATCATCGACCGGCTGGCCGACAGCGGACTCCCCGCCGCGAAGGAGACCGCGGACGCCCTCCTCGCCGCCTCACCCACCGCGCTCAAGGTCACGCTCGCCGCCGTGCGGCGCGCCGGGCGGCTCAGCGGTCTCGAAGCCGCCCTCGACCAGGAGTTCCGCGTCTCCTGCCGGGCCTTCACCGGGCATGACCTGATGGAGGGCGTACGCGCCCGGATCATCGACAAGGACCGCGCCCCGCGATGGAGCCCCGCACAGCCCCGCGAGGTCACCGACGCCGAGGTCGCCCGCCACTTCGAGCCGCTCGGCGACCAGGAACTGGGCCTGGCCTCGATCTGACCCGCTTCGATCGGGGGATCCGCCTCCGCTTCGCGCGGAGACCCGGCCTCCCGTGCACCGGGTCCCCTGGCTGCCCCGCCGGGGGACCCGCTCATACGCGTACCGTCAGCCGGTCCGCCGCGCGGTCCCAGGCCCGCGGGTCCCCCTCCGGGGTGTAACGGCGCAGTTCCTGAGTGCGCGCGACCAGCCCGCGCATGTCCGGGAGCCCGCCCATCAGCCCGTGCGCCCGCGCCTGGAGCAGTACATTGCCGAGCGCGGTGGCCTCGGCGGGACCCGCGGTGACCGGCAGCCCGGTGGCGTCCGCGGTCCACTGGCACAGCAGCTCGTTGCGCGAACCTCCGCCCACCAGGTGGATCCGTGTCAGCTCTCGCCCCGCCAGCGCGGCCGCCTCGCGCAGCGTCCTGCGATGAGCCAGCGCCAGACTCTCCAGCACGCACCGCACGTACCCGCCGGGGCTGCCCGGCGTCGCCTGCCCGGTCCGGGTGAGAGCCTCGTCGATCCGCGACGGCATGTCGCCCGGCGCCAGGAACACCGGATCATCCGGATCGATCACCGCCGCGAACGGCCGTGCTCGCGCCGCGTCCGCGAGGAGACCGGCGAGCCCCGTCGGCGTACCGTCGCGCTCCCACGTCCGGCGGCACTCCTCCAGCAGCCACATGCCCATGATGTTGCGGAGGTAGCGCACCGTGCCGTCCACCCCGCGTTCGTTGGTGAAATTCGCGGCCCTCGACTCCTCGGTCAGCACCGGCGCGTCCAGTTCGAGCCCGGCCAACGACCAGGTACCGCACGACACGTACGCGAACCCCGGTTCGGTGGCGGGGACGGCGGCCACAGCTGACGCCGTGTCGTGCGAGGCGACGGCCGTCACCGGGGTGTCCTCCGGCAGACCGGTGAACCCGGCCACGTGCGGAAGCAGGGTGCCCGCCCGCTCGCCCGGCTCGCGCAGGGCGGGAAACAGCGAACGCTCCAGCCCCAGCCGCCCGATCAGCGCATCGGACCAGTCGCCGGTCCGCGCGTCGAACAGAGCGGTCGTCGACGCGTTCGTCACTTCCGCACCCACCGCCCCCGTCAGCCAGTACACCAGGAGATCAGGCATCAGCAGCAGCGTCCTGGCCGCCGGCCACTGGGCCGTCGAACGATGGGCGGCCAGCTGGAAGACCGTGTTGAACGGCAGGTGCTGCAGCCCGCCGATGCCGTACAGCTCCTGCGCGTCGAAACGCGCCATGACCTCCTCGGCAGCCTTCGTGTTGCGCGCGTCGCGGTAGTGGAACGGCAGGCCGAGGAGTGATCCGTCCGCATCCAGCAGACCGTAGTCCACGGCCCAGGTGTCCACGCCCACCGAGGCCACGGGGCCGCCGAGCGCAGCCACGCGCAGCCCGTCCAGCATGCCCTGGTACAGGGCGAGCACATCCCAGTGCAGCCCGTCGGGGAGCCGGACCGGCGTGTTGGCGAAGCGGTGTGCCTCGGTCAGCTCCAGCGTGTCGGGGCCCACCCTGCCGGTGATCACCCGGCCGCTGGTGGCGCCCAGGTCCACCGCGGCGAACACCGGGTCGTGCCGTGAAGTCGCAGACATGGAAGATTTCATCCGATCCGGGCGGAGCCGCGCCCCGGGTGTGCACGGAACAGCACCCGGGGCGCGGCGGGGTGGCACATGGTCAGCGCAGGAACGCCGCCGCCACACCGGCGTCGACGGGGATGTGGAGGCCGGTGGTGTGGGTGAGGTCCCCACCGGTGAGGGCGAAGACGGCGTTGGCCACATGCTCGGGGAGCACCTCGCGCTTGAGGATCGTGCGCTGGGCGTAGAACTCGCCCAGCTTCTCCTCCTCGATGCCGTAGGTCGCCGCGCGCTGGGCACCCCAGCCGGCCGCGAAGATCCCGGAACCCCGTACCACCCCGTCCGGGTTGACCCCGTTGACGCGGATGCCGTGCTCGCCGAGTTCGGCCGCCAGCAGGCGTACCTGATGTGCCTGGTCGGCCTTGGTGGCCGAGTACGCGATGTTGTTCGGGCCCGCGAACACGGCGTTCTTGGACGCGATGTAGATGATGTCGCCGCCGAGATCCTGGGCCCGCATCACCCTCGCCGCCTCGCGGGACACCAGGAACGAACCGCGCGCCATGATGGCGTGCTGCAGGTCCCAGTCCCGGGCCGTGGTCTCCAGCAGGGGCTTGGAGATGGAGATCCCCGCGTTGTTCACCACCAGGTCGACACCGCCGAAGGCCAGTGCGGCAGCTTTGAAAGCGTCGGCGATCTGCTCCTCGGACGTGACGTCCACGGTCACCGCGACGGCCTTGTCCGCACCGCCGAGCTCCTCGGCGACAGCCGCCGCGTTCACGGTGTTCAGATCCGCGACGACGACACACGCGCCCTCCGCGACGAGGCGGTGCGCGATGGCCTTGCCGATGCCCGATCCCGCTCCGGTGACCAGGGCGACCCGCGTGGCCAGTGCCTTGGGCTTCGGCATCCGGCGGAGCTTGGCCTCCTCCAGCTCCCAGTACTCGATCCGGAACTTCTCGGACTCCTCGATCGGTGCGTACGCGGAGACGGCCTCGGCGCCCCGCATCACGTTGATGGCGTTGAGGTAGAACTCCCCGGCGACCCGGGCGGTCTGCTTGTCCTTGCCGAACGAGAACATGCCGACACCGGGCACCAGCACGATCGCCGGGTCCGCTCCACGCATGGCGGGCGAGCCGGGAACCGCATGGCGCTCGTAGTACGCCCGGTACGCCTCCCGGTACTCCCCGTGGAGCACCTCCAACCGGGCCACCGCCTCCTCCAGCGGAGCGTCGGCAGGCAGATCGAGGACCAGCGGGCTGACCTTCGTACGGAGGAAGTGGTCCGGGCAGGAGGTGCCGAGAGCGGCGAGACGGGGGTGCTCGGCCCGCGAAAGGAAGTCCAGCACCGGCGGCGCGTCGGTGAAGTGCCCGACCTGCGGCCGGTCCCTGGACGCCAGCCCGCGGATCACCGGAGCGAGGGCCGCGGCCCGTTCCCGGCGTGCCTCCTCCTCCAGTGCCTCCCGGCCGGGAAGTACGGGGCCGAACGGCTCTGCCCTGCCGTGCTCATCGAGGAAGACCTCGGCGGTCCGGATCATCCAGAGGGCGTTGCGCTCGCACTCCTCGGAGGTCTCACCCCAGGCCGTGATGCCGTGGCCACCCAGGATGACACCGACCGCCTGCGGGTTGTTCTCCTTGACGGCCGCGATGTCGAGGCCCAGCTGGAAGCCGGGCCGTCGCCAGCCGACCCATGCGACCTTGTCACCGAAGCACTCGGCGGTCAGCTTCTCGCCGTCGGCGGCGCACGCCAGAGCGATGCCGGAGTCCGGGTGCAGATGGTCCACGTGCGCGGCCTCGACGAGCGCGTGCATCGCGGTGTCGATCGACGGGGCGGCGCCGCCCTTGCCGTGGAGGCAGTAGTCGAACGCCGAGACCATCTCGTCCTCGCGCTCCACCCCTGGGTACACCGCCCTGAGTGCCCGCACCCGGTCCAGCCGGAGCACCGCGAGACCTGCCTCGGTCAGCGTGCCGAGGTCGCCGCCCGATCCCTTGACCCAGAGCAGCTCGGCCTCACCACCGGTGACCGGGTCGGTCTCCGTCGCCTTGGCCGAGGCGTTGCCACCGGCGTAATTGGTGTTGCGGGGATCGGATCCGATCCGGTGGGCGCGCTCCAGGAGCGCGGCGACTTCGGCGTGCGTCGCGGACATCATGAGGGTTCCTTCGCGAAGAGGCGGGCGGGGCCGGACGTGGTCAGCGGGGGAGCGGGGCGTCAGGCGCCCCAGCCCGCCTGCTCACCGCCGACGCGGTCGGTGGCGATGCGTTCCTGGTTGCCGGAGGCGAGGTAGGCCGCGAACGGGTCGCGCGCCAGACCGAGCTCTTCCCGGACCTCGGCGAGCAGCGGCCGTACGTCCGTGTTGAACGCGTCCATCAGCACTCCGTTGGCGGCCAGGACATCACCGGAACGCTGCGCCTCCGTCAGCGCCTCCGCGTCGATCAGCAGTGCCTTCGCGGTCGCCTCCTGGACATTGGTGACCGAGCGGATCACAGCCGGGATCTTGGCCTCGATGTTGTGGCACTGGTCGAGCATGAAGTTGACGTTCGTCGCCGTCCGGAGACCGCCGTTCTTGACGACCTCGTGCATGATTCTGAACAGCTGGAACGGGTCGGCGGCGCCGGCCATCAGGTCGTCGTCCGCGTAGAAGCGGGAGTTGAAGTCGAAGGCACCGAGCTTTCCCTCGCGGAGCAGGAACGCGACGATGAACTCGATGTTCGTGCCCGGCGCGTGATGGCCCGTGTCGACGACGACCTGGGCCTTCGGACCGAGCTTGAGGCAGTGGGCGTACGAGGTGCCCCAGTCCGGGACGTCGGTGGTGTAGAACGCGGGCTCGAAGAGCTTGTACTCCAGCAGCATCCGCTGGTCGTCGCCGAGCCGGTCGTACACCTCGGCGAGGGCTTCGGCCAGGCGGTCCTGGCGACCCGCGATGTCGTCCTGGCCGGGGTAGTTGGTGCCGTCCGAGAACCACAGTTTGAGGTCGGGGGATCCGGTGGAGTCCATGATGTCGACGCATTCGAGCAGGTGGTCGGTGGCCTTGCGGCGGACCTTCGGGTCCGGGTGCGTGACCGAGCCCAGCTTGAAGTCGTCGTCCTGGAACACGTTGGAGTTGATCGCACCGATCCGCAGCCCGAGCTCCTCGGCGTGCCGCGTCAGCGCCGAGTAGTCCTCGACCCGGTCCCACGGGATGTGCAGCGACACCTTCGGGGCGACCCCGGTGTAGCTGTTCACCTGGGCCGCGTCCGCAAGCTTCTCGAACGGGTCGCGCGGGACGCCGGGCTGCGCGAAGACCTTGAAACGGGTTCCGGAGTTGCCGTAACCCCAGGAGGGCGTCTCGATGACCTGAGACTTCAGAGCTGCCTTGACGGCCGACACATCAGACATGAACACCTCGTAAGCAGAGTCATCCGGCGACCGGTCAGATCGGGATGTGAATCGTTTCATCCGGAACGTACGCTAGGTTTGAGCAGGGAAGTAGTCAAGCGGCCAGTCCAGATTCTTCGGAGTTTGAATCAATTCATCGCGGCGGGGGCGCGTCGCTCGAAGCGTGGGCGGAGCCGACGCGGCGGGGCCTGCCCGACGCCCGTCGGGAGCGCGAGCGCTCGCCCGGACGACCGGCGGGGAGTGTCTTCTCCGAAGCGGCCGGCCGCGGACGGCCCGCCGCGGCGGGGCCCCGGAGGACGCCCGGCCCCGTGTTCGGCCGGCCCTCCGCTCGGGGCACACCTACCGCGGCCTGGACACCGTCAGCGGCCGGAACCCGTCAAGCTCGGCTGGAGCTTCCGCACGAGAGCGAAAAGCCGGTCTTCGTTCCCCGCGAGGCCCGCGCTGCGCAGGGCTTCGTCGGCCTCCTCGATCGGGGAGGCGAGCAGCGGCATGTACAGAGGGGCGTCGGCCGGGTCGGCGAGCGCGGCGCGCGTGGCGGCCAGTAAACGGACATACGCCTGGGCCGCGGCGATTTCGGCTTCGTGCATCTCAGCATCTCCCGGTCAGAAGGTGTCGGACCGTCAAGCATCCCTCATGGGTCTGACAACGCCCTCGCGCCCGCTGTGGAGAGGCATCAGGACCGGGCCGCGGTCGGTGGTTCGACCTCCAGGAAGCGCCGTCTGCGCGGCCCGCGGTAGAGCAGGGCCGTCCATCCCAGCCGTCGCAGCACGGTGGCGCACCCGGCCAGCGCCTCCTCCTCGTCGTGCGCAGCGCCGCTTCCCGGGGGGCCGGCCCATTCGACGCGCACCGAGCCGGACGTCTCGCCCTCGCTCACGCGGTAGCCCACGGCCGACCGCTCACCGGACGGGCCGACCGCCGACGCGGGTATGCCTGCGGCCTCCAGCGCCAACGCCACGGCCCGCAGGGGCCGGTGCAGCTCCCAGGGGGCCGGCACATTTTCGGGGTCCGCTGCCCCGGCACCGGTCAGCCGCCTGATCTGGAGCAGTCCCTCGAAGGCGGTCCGCACCTCCCTGGCGCGCCCGCCCGGGGTCCCGCCGGCCTCGGGGCCGTCGCCCGTGGCGGGCTCGAACCCTCTCTCCTGTCCCTGCGACGCGCTCATGTCCTGTCCCCTCGCCGGTGCCGAGCCGTGTCGCCAAGTGTGCGCCGCTGCACCGACAGAGCACGCGCCGCCGGAATCCCGTACGCCCGTAAGCTTGGCGGAAACCGCTCACCGGAGGAAGCAGGCACGTGCCCGACGACGATCCGACAGCCGCACCCGTCACCGAACGCGCCGCCCTGCGCGCGGACTGCGCGAACTGCTTCGGCCTCTGCTGCGTCGCGCTGACGCTCACCGCATCGGCGGACTTCGCGATCAACAAGGAGGCGGGGACCCCCTGCCCCAACCTGGCGGACGACTTCCGCTGCGGCATACACACCCGGCTGCGGCCCGAAGGCTTTTCCGGCTGCACCGTGTACGACTGCTTCGGTGCGGGCCAGAAGGTGTCCCAGGAGACCTATGCCGGCCGGGACTGGCGGACGGCCGCGGACACCGCCGGGCAGATGTTCCAGGTCTTCCCGGTGATGAGGCAGCTCCACGAACTGCTCTGGTATCTCACCGAAGCGCTCACCCTGCCCGCCGCCGCGAAGCTGTACGGGGACCTCCGTGAGGCCCTCGCCACGACCGACCGCCTCACCCGGCTGCCCGCCGAAGAGCTCGCGGAACTCGACGTCTCCGCACACCGGGAGGGGGTGGCGGCCCTGCTCGTGCGCGCCGGAGAGCTCGAACGCGCCACGGTCCCCGGGCGCGAGAAGCGCAGCCGGCGAGGTGCCGACCTCATCGGCGCCCGGCTCAGGGGCGCCGATCTGCGTGGCGCCGAACTGAGAGGGGCGTACCTCATCGCGGCCGACCTGCGTGGAGCCGACCTCCGCCGAGCGGAGGTCATCGGCGCCGACTTCCGGGACGCCGACCTCTCCGACGCCGACCTCAGCGGCGCCCTCTTCCTCACCCAGGCACAGCTGAACGCGGCGCGGGGCAACGCCGCCACGAAGATCCCGGGCTCCCTGGCCAGGCCTTCCCACTGGCCGGCGGGCAGTGCCGGGAGCGCCCCGGCCCCCCGGGCCGGCCGGCGGACTCGTCGCCCTACGTGAGGGGGGTCCCGGTCCCGGTGCGCGAGCGCGGGTTCACGCGGGCGGGAGAGGGTCACAGACTTCTGACGAGGTCGTCGAGCGGCGCCGGTACCTCTTCGGGGCCGAGCGGCTCCACCAGGAGGCGGCCGTACCGGATCTTGCGGCCCTTCTTCGTGCCCAGGAAACGCCGCAACTGCTGCTGCCGGGACCGGCCGTGCTGTGCGGGCTGCCGCAAGAAGGTCTGCCAGGCCCGCAGATCGCCCTCGGCCCGGATGACCTCCTCGACCCGCGCCGTGCCCAGCGCGCGGATGAGCTCGTCCTCCAGGTCCGCCACGCACACGTAGAAGCCCCCGTGCGGAGCCCTAGCCCGCCGCAGCCCACGGTCGTAGAAGCGCTGCTCCCGCTCGTCGCACAGCCCTCGCAGGCGCAGACCGAGACCGGGCGGCCCGAGGAGCCCCGCGTAGCGGCCGATGCTCATGGCCCCGCCCATCGGTACGACGCACACCCCTTCGGCGGCGAGATCCCGGCCACGCCGTGCGGCCAGTGCTTCGACTGCCGCGAGGTCGCTCGGTCCTTCCAGCAGCACCGCCGTCCGCAGCCCCAGTCGGGCCGCCAGGCCGCTCGCCGGTTCACCGGACCCTCCGGCCGCCCAGTCGCTCACCGCGTCGCGGAATGCGCGCATGTCCGTCATGGAGCGAGTCTGCACGTCCCCCGCCCGGAACGGCACCGGATATTCGACCCCGGACGGCAGGCGCGGCGTTCTCGTCACCGAGACCGCCCGGCGAGACAGGCGGTCAGGCGGTCAGGCAAGCATTCCGGCGCGGAGCTTGCTCAGTGTGCGCGTGAGGAGACGGGAGACGTGCATCTGGGAGACGTCCAGTTCGGCGCCTATCTGCGACTGCGTCATCTCCTGACCGAAGCGCATCTCGATGATGCGGCGCTCGCGCTCGTCGAGTTCACCCAGGAGCGGGGCCAGGGCATGCAGGTTCTCCACCGTCTCCATGGCCGAGTCCGGCTCGCCCAGGATGTCGGCGAACGTACGCGACGCCTTGCCCGTGGTCTCACCGCCGTCGGTCGGCAGGTCCAGGGAGCCCGCGGTGTAGCCGTTCGAGGCGATGATGCCCTCGATGACCTCGTCCTCCGTGAGGTCCATGAAGTCGGCCAGTTCCCTGGCCGTGGGGTCACGGTCCAGGTGTGTGGAGAGTTCGTCCTTCGCCTTCGCCAGATCGACGCGGAGTTCCTGCAGACGCCGGGGGACATGGACGGCCCAGGTGGTGTCGCGGAAGAAACGCTTGATCTCGCCGACGATGTAGGGGACGGCGAAGGTGGCGAACTCGACCTCCCGGGAGAGCTCGAACCGGTCGATGGCCTTGATGAGGCCGATCGTGCCGACCTGGGTGATGTCCTCCATGTCGCCACTGCCCCGGTTGCGGAAGCGCCGCGCGGCGAACCGGACCAGGGAGATGTTCATCTCGATGAGGGTGTTGCGCGCGTACTGGTACTCGTGCGTGCCCTCCTCGAGGACCCGCAACTGCTCGAAGAACAGGGTCGACAGGGCACGGGCGTCCTTGGGGGCCACCTTGCCCGCGTCCTCGATCCAGGGCAGCTCACCGACGCGCCCCCGCGAAGCCTCCGTAGCCGACGTCTCGTCAGCCGATACGGTTCCGGCAGTCTTTTCAGGAATCACTGCGTTCCCACCCTCCCTGGTTCTGACGCACTTTCTGACCAGCCCCTGCCCCGCCCCGATGGGCCTATGCCCGAGGAACACGAATTTTCTTGCTGTGTGGAAACTGTTGTCCCTGGACATCGTAAGATGAGCATGCCGGCCACCGGTGCGACCTGCAGGGCGCGCCGCGCTGGATCGGGTACAGGACCCGTACGCTGGAGGCCGACGGCCGGGGCCCACAGACGGTCCGGGTCTCGGCGCAGCACGATGAGAAACAGGATCACGTGGACAGATTCGCTGCCGTCGAGCGGGAGCTGCGCAAGGCCGCACCCCATCTGCTCCTCGACGTCGTCACGGCGGCTCTGCGGGAGCAGTGCGACGTACAGAGTGTGGAACTGCGGCTCGCCGACTACGGCATGACCACGCTCCAGGTGGTGTCGGAGGCGCCGCTCGCCGAGCCGGTGCCCATCCATGACAGTCCGCAGGGGCGCGCCTTCGGGGCCCAGGAACCGTTCGTGGAGCCCCTGACCACGCCTGGAGCGACGACCGCACACCTGCCTGTGACCGTCCGGGGCGACCGGCTCGGCGTCCTCACCGTCACGGCACCGGAGAGCAGCTGCACGCAGACGGGCCTGGCGGGGATGCAGCAGATCTGCGAAGCGCTCGGCCACGAGATCCTGGTCGCCGAACGGGACACCGATCTCTACCTGCTGGCCCGCCGTGCCACCCGGCTGACCCTGGCGGCCGAGATGCAGTGGCAACTGCTGCCCGGCCGCTCCGTCTCCCGCCCCGAATTCGCGCTGGGCGCTCATCTTGAACCCGCGTACGCGATCTTCGGCGACAACTTCGACTGGTCGGTCTCCGCCCATCACCTCACGCTCACCGTCACCAACGGCATGGGCAAGGGGATGGAGGCGGCCCTGCTGACCAACCTCGTCGTCAACGCGCTGCGCAACGCCCGGCGCGCCGGCCTCGACCTCCCGGGCCAGGCCAGCCTCGCCGATCAGGCCGTCTACGCCCAGCATCGCGGCGCGCTGCACGCGTCGGTCCTGCTGCTCCGCTTCGACCTGGCGACGGGGGAGGTGGAGGCCGTGGACGCGGGGTCCCCCCGGATGTGGCGGCTCAGGGGTCGCGCCGTCGAGTCCCTCGACTTCGACGCGCAGCTCCCCCTGGGCATGTTCGAGGAGACGGAGTACGTCGCGGAGCACCTGCGCGTGGAACCCGGCGACCGGCTGCTGATCGGCAGCGACGGTGTCTACGAGACCGCGTCGGCGGCGGGGGAGCGCTACGGGCAGCGTGCCCTCGCCCGCTCGCTGTCCGCGCACCGCTTCCTGCCGTCCGAGCAGGTGCCGCTGGCGGTGCTCCGCGATCTGCGGGACTACCGAGGGGCCACACCGCTCGACGACGACGCCCTCGTGGTCTGCCTGGACTGGTTCGGCCGGCAGTCCGCCGCGGGTGAAACGCCCGCGTGACCGACGCCTTCGGGCCGAAGAGCGGTCGGCCGGTTCCTACCCGGTCGACCGCAGGGGTCTCGCACTGCCGCTGTCCTGCCCCGAGGCCGCGTTGCGGAAGGCCCTGAGCCCTTCGAGGAGCGAACGCCGCGCCTTGGCCGGCATGGCGTCGATCGTGGACATCAACACCTCCTCCCTGCGCGTACGCAATTCGACGAGGTACGCCTTGCCGTGGCTGGTCAGCCGGAGCTCCAGCTCCCGGCGGCTCACCGGGCTGGGGGCGCGCTCCACGAATCCCGTGGCCTGCAGTCGGTCGCACAGCCTGCTGACCGAGGGGGAGGCCGATCCCAGGGCTTCGGCGAGCATCCGCAGATTGATGCCCTCCTCGCGGTCCAGCGTGTACAGCACGCGAAGCTGGGAAGGAGAGACCGGGCCCGTCGGCGCGGCCTCACGTCCGTGCTCCCAGAGGACCTCGAGGAGTTCGACGAACTCGGAACCCTCACGGGCCGCATCCCGGGACCGCTGGTCGGCTTCGGGGTTCAGGCCCATATTGATGACACTCCGATCCGGCATCGCCTCACTCGTCCGTCTGGCCACCGGACCGAGCAAACGAGCCGGGCATTCGATGCGCTCGTATGGGAAAGCCAGGAGAAAAAGGTTCAGGGACACGCGCGTGGCCCTGAATATCGTACCCCTGTCTGCCGCAGGCCTCCGAGGTCGCCACCGGCAGCACGATCGATTTCCTCACGGAAACAGTTTCCTCGCGACAACAGTTGTCATGGGGTACGGTTCTGTGGTTGACATCCGATCTCTGCGATCTTCAGCGGGTCCTCGCCGCTCCCGCCTACGGTGGCGGCCCGCTCACGGCCTGGAGTACTGACACCCATGACGCACAGCCAGACCCTCGAGCTCACCGTCCGGTATCCGGCGGGGAGCGTGGCAGTCCTCACCGTCGCCGGGGAGATCGACGTGGACAGTGCTCCGGCCCTGCGGACCAGGGCCATGGAGCTGATCAGACAGGGGACACCTCATGTGGTGCTCGATCTGGAGCCCGTGGAGTTCTGCGACTCCTCCGGCCTCAACACGATGATCGGCATCCTCCGGTATGCGAAGGACCGGCACGGCTCACTGTGCCTGGCCGCCGCGCCGTCACACCTCGTGAGGCTGCTGGACCTCACGGGCGTCGGTGTTCTCATACCGACGGCCCCCACCACGGCCGAGGCGCTGACCCGCATCGTGATGCCCGGCGAAACACCCTGAGGGCCGCCGAGCCCCGCCGGCACGTCCGTCCGGTGCGCTCCCCCCCCGGACGGCGCCGGCGTCTCACCCCTGGCGCGGACCGTCCTCCACGAGGCCGGGCCGCACCGCGTCCCCCTGCTCCATCACCGCTTTGAGGCGCTCCAGCGTCGTACGAATGTTTCCCCGCTGGAACTCGGCGAACGTGTGCCCCCGCGTCGCCACCCGGTCGAAGGCGTCGGCGAGGAAGTCGGGCCACGCCCGCCGGTTGTCGGTCCAGGTCTCGGTGACCCGGGTGGAGCCGTCGACCGCTTCGAAGCGGTATTCCCACAGCGCGATCGCACCCGGCAGCCGCGGACGCCGCAGCCCGATCGCGTGCACACGGAAGGCGAACCGCTCGCCCGGATCGGCGGCCGTCACCGTGCACCTGGTCGTCCAGCGGAAGGACCCGCGCTTGTTGCGGCCCTCGAAGACCATGCCGACATGTGCTCCCCGGCGGCTCCCGAGCACCCGGGCGCCACGGTTCTCCGGACTCCACCGTCCCATCGCCGTGGGATCGCTCAGTTGTTCGTACACGGCCGACGGTGACGCCCGGATCAGGATGCTGTCCGACACGGACATGGTGCGGGGCATGAGAGGTACTCCTGGTCCTCGGCGGCCGGGTCGTCGCACCCGAACCGGACGGATCATCAGCGAACGCTTGGAGACGCTGGTTCGTTGGACAGTGTGGCGTACACGCAACAGCGTCCAGGACACCGGACCCGAGGAGCCCGCACATGCCAAGCCCGAGCGAACCCGGCACCATCCGCACGGCCGTCACCGGCGACCGGACGCGTCTGGTGGAGCAGCTCATGGAGCGGTTCCCCCATGTGCCGAGAGAAGCTGTCCTCAAGGAGGATCTGCTGCGCGGCGGCGTGGCGTTCGACGAATCCGCGCTCAGCGACAACGAGCACGGGGACATCAAACCCAAGTCGTACTTCATCTTCTCCTTCGACCACAGCACCCTGCCCGAGCTGGGAGCCGCCGCACTGCGCCGCCCGCCCGAGGAGATCGTGCTCACCGGCGGCCCCTACGACCTCCGCCGAACGGTGGTGTCGGTGCGGGTCAACCCCGCCTCTCCGTACCGCGTGGCAGCCGGACCCGACGGGGTCCTGGGGCTCTATCTGGACGGGGTCCGCATCTCCGACGTGGGCCTGCCCCCGATGCCGGACTACTACCGCCACACCCTCGCCAACGGAAAGTCCGTGATGGAGGTGGCGCCCACCATCCAGTGGGGCTATCTGGTCTACCTCACGGTCTTCCGGGTCTGCCAGTACTTCGGCGCCAAGGAGGAGTGCCAGTACTGCGACATCAACCACAACTGGCGCCAGCACAAAGCGGCGGGCCGCCCCTACACCGGGGTGAAGGACGTCGAGGAGGTGCTGGAGGCCCTGGCGATCATCGACCGCCACGACACCGCGCGGACGACCACCGCCTACACGCTCACCGGTGGGGCGATCACCTCCCACATCCAGGGCCGCGACGAGGCCGACTTCTACGGACAGTACGCCAAGGCGATCGAGGAGCGCTTCCCCGGCCGGTGGACCGGCAAAGTCGTCGCCCAGGCCCTGCCCAAGGCCGACGTCCAGCGTTTCCACGACTACGGCGTGCAGATCTACCACCCCAACTACGAGGTGTGGGACCGGCGTCTCTTCGAGCTGTACTGCCCGGGCAAGGAACGCTACGTGGGCCGGGACGAATGGCACCGGCGCATCCTCGACTCCGCGGATGTCTTCGGCGCGCGCAACGTGATCCCCAACTTCGTCGCAGGCGTGGAGATGGCCGAGCCCTTCGGTTTCACGACCGTGGACGAGGCCATCGCCTCGACCACCGAGGGTCTCCGCTTCTTCATGTCGCACGGCATCACCCCGCGCTTCACCACCTGGTGCCCGGAGCCCACCACACCCCTGGGAAAGACCAACCCGGACGGCGCGCCGCTCGAGTACCACATCAGGCTGCTCGACGCCTACCGCTCGACCATGGAGGAGTACGGCCTGTCCTCGCCGCCCGGATACGGTCCCGCGGGCGCCGGTCGGGCCGTGTTCTCGGTCAGCTCGTTCATGGACAGTCTGCCTTCCGGGAATTGATCCGACGCCCGAGACCCGACATCCGCGCCGCGCCCCGCACCGGCAGGCGGGCGACGTGGCGAGGACGGGCTCGCGGTGGTCAGGCCCGCCACTCCGCGGTGCGTTCCGGAGAGGCGTCCGCCAGCGCCGTCGTGATGGCGTCGGCGTCTCCCCGATTGCCGTAGACGGGTGTTCCCGGCTGCTGGCGCCACGACTCGTCCAGGCCGCCCGCGTCCACGGTGTCGAAGCCCAGCTGGTCGATCAGGTCCCGGACCGCCTGCTTGGCCGCCGGGTCGTCGCCGGCCACGGGCAGGGCCTTCCGGCCGGGCGTGCCCTGGGGCCGTCCCCTGTCGAGGATGTCCTGGGCGTATGTGCCGTTGAACGCCTTGATGACCGGGTGGCCGATCTGCTTCTCGGTCCACCGGCTCTCCGTGAGCCCGTCCTCGATGGCCGCGATACGTCCGTCACGCTGCTGCGGGTAGTAGTTGCCCGTGTCGATGACGGCGACATCGTCGGTCGCTCCGTCGAGGATGCCCGCCGGCAGGTCCGGAACCGACTTGAGCGGAACGGTCACCACGACGATCCGTGCTCCCCGCGCCGCCTCGGCCGCCGTGACCGCTGTGGCACCTGTTTCCTCGGCGAGGTCCTTGAGCGTCTCGGGCCCCCGGGAATTCGCGACGGACACGTCGTGTCCGAGTGCGGTGAGACGCCGGGTGAGGTTGCCGCCGATGTTGCCCGCCCCGATGATGCCGATCTTCATGGAAATCCGACCTTCCGATGCCGAGTGCCTGGAGTGCGAGGGTCTCGCCGGTTCACCAACCCCGGGGGCACCGACGCTATTCCGGGCGTGCCGAATCGGTTCAGCACCCGGGTGACGGATGAGAGCGCTCCGGATGGGCACGTATGGGAGAGAGAAACGGAACCACAATGCCCCACTTGGAGGTGGTGCCCGTGCTGCACGGCGTAGATGTCAGCGCCTTTCAGACGGACTACGACACGGACGGCTCGGACTTCGTCTTCGTCAAGTCGACCGAAGGCCGCTCCTATGTCAATCCGAGACTGAAGAGCCAGGTGAAACGCGCCCGGGACGCCGATTGTGTCGTCGGCTTCTACCACTTCCTCTGGCCCGGAAACGCGAAGGAGCAGGCTGACTACTTCCTCGACAGGACGCCGGAGAAGGAAGGCGACCTCCTCGCCGTCGACTGGGAGCAGACAGGGGAGGGCACACGCGCGAGCAGCGCGGACAAGGACCGTTTCATCCGGGAGGTGAAGAGGCTGAGGCCCCGCCACCGTGTGCTCCTGTACTGCAACCGCTCCTTCTGGATCAACCACGACACGAGCTCGTACGCCGGCGACGGACTCTGGATCGCCGACTACGGCAAGGCGGCCGCACCACGGATCGAAGCGGAGTGGCGCATCCACCAGTACACCGACGACCCGCTCGACAAGAACGTCGCCGACTTCCCCTCGCGGAAGGCGATGCGCGACTGGGCCACGGCCTGAGCGGAACCGCGCCCCTGGGAACGACGGCGCGCTCGTCAACATACGGTTCGTGGCTGTCGGCCAGTGGAGTGTCCTTTGCCAGCCGCTGGTGCAGTGCGCACGGAGATGACCTGCGGTACTCCCGCGGGGAGTCCATCCTGGTCGCCGAGTCCGCAACCGGCCGTCGACCGAAGGAGTGCCGCAGTGACGACGAGGGGCCCCGCAGTATCGGCGGAAGCCGATCCCGCCTACCAGGACGAGCTGCCTGTCCGCCGTCGGCAGCCGGGGAACGTGGTCATCAGATGGCTGACCACCACCGACCACAAGACCATCGGCACGCTCTACCTGAGCACGTCGTTCCTGTTCTTCCTCCTCGGAGGCGTCCTGGCGCTCGTCATGCGCGCCGAGCTGGCCCACCCCGGCACGCAGATCGTGTCCAACGAGCAGTACAACCAGGCGTTCACGATGCACGGCACGATCATGCTGCTGATGTTCGCGACGCCGCTGTTCGCAGGCTTCGCGAACTGGATCATGCCGCTGCAGATCGGCGCGCCCGACGTGGCGTTCCCGCGGCTGAACATGCTGGCGTACTGGCTGTACCTCTTCGGCTCGCTGATCGCCGTGGCCGGCTTCCTCACCCCGCAGGGTGCGGCCGACTTCGGCTGGTTCGCCTACACCCCGCTCACCGATTCGGTGCGTACACCAGGTATCGGCGCGGACCTGTGGATCATGGGTCTGGCCTTCTCCGGCTTCGGCACGATCCTCGGTTCGGTCAACTTCATCACCACGATCATCTGCATGCGCGCCCCCGGCATGACGATGTTCCGCATGCCGATCTTCACCTGGAACGTCCTGCTGACCGGTGTCCTGGTCCTGCTGGCCTTCCCGGTCCTGGCCGCCGCCCTGCTCGCGCTGGAGGCCGACCGTAAATTCGGCGCACACATCTTCGATGCGGCCAACGGCGGGGCACTGCTCTGGCAACACCTCTTCTGGTTCTTCGGCCATCCAGAGGTGTACATCATCGCCCTGCCGTTCTTCGGGATCGTCTCCGAGATCATTCCGGTGTTCAGCCGCAAGCCGATCTTCGGTTACGTCGGCCTGATCGCTGCGACGATCGCCATCGCCGGTCTTTCGGTGACGGTGTGGGCGCACCACATGTATGTGACGGGCGGCGTGCTGTTGCCGTTCTTCTCCTTCATGACGTTCCTCATCGCGGTGCCGACCGGTGTGAAGTTCTTCAACTGGATCGGCACGATGTGGAAGGGGTCGTTGTCGTTCGAGACACCGATGCTCTGGTCGGTCGGCTTTCTGGTCACCTTCCTCTTCGGTGGTCTGACCGGCGTGATCCTGGCATCGCCGCCGCTGGACTTCCATGTCTCCGACTCGTACTTCGTCGTCGCGCACTTCCACTACGTCGTCTTCGGCACCGTGGTCTTCGCGATGTTCGCCGGCTTCCACTTCTGGTGGCCGAAGTTCACCGGCAAGATGCTGGACGAGCGGCTCGGGAAGATGACCTTCTGGACGCTGTTCATCGGCTTCCACGGCACCTTCCTGGTGCAGCACTGGCTCGGTGCCGAGGGCATGCCGCGCCGCTACGCGGACTACCTCGCGGCCGACGGCTTCACCGCACTCAACGCGGTCTCGACGATCTCCTCGTTCGTGCTCGGACTGTCGATGCTTCCGTTCCTGTACAACGTCTGGAAGACCGCGAAGTACGGCAAGAAGATCGAGGTCGACGACCCCTGGGGTTACGGCCGTTCGCTCGAATGGGCGACGTCGTGCCCGCCCCCGCGGCACAACTTCCTGACGCTCCCGCGGATCCGCTCCGAGTCGCCGGCGTTCGACCTGCACTATCCCGCGGTCCGTGCGCTCGAGGACACCGCCAACCGTCCCCACGAATCCGTCACCGTGGCTCCCGGAGACAAGCAGGCCTAGCCTCCGGAGCGACGGGCCGAGGAGAGGAGGACCGCGTGAAGCCGGACAAGGAGAGCGCCCGGGGCCTGGCTCAGGTGGAGGGCTACCTGCTCTTGAACGCCGAGGTCGAGGAGGCCCGCCGACAGGCCCGACGCTTCACCGACGCCCTGCCCTGGCTCACCACCGCCCAGCGGGAGGACGTCGAGCGCGTCTACGTGGCGGACAGGATCGAGGCATGCCGGGAGACGCTCACACGGATCGCGGGCCGTGCCCACGAACTCCGGGGTGAGTACTCCGCGCGCTACGACCGGCTCAGGGCTCGCTGCGTCGCGTTGACCGTCCTGGCCGTCGGCACGGTGGGCGGCACCTGCGGCGCCCTGACACTGATCGGCCGCTGACCCTGGCCCCGGGGCGCCTGTGCCCACGCTTCAGGCGCCCCGGGTCAGTGGCGCACCAGGCAGAAGGGGTGCCCGGCCGGATCCGCGAACACACGCCAGCCACGTGCGTCGCCCCCTCGATCCAGCAGGGTCGCACCCAGCGCGAGCACCTGCTGCTGCGCACGGTCCAGATCCGGGACACCGAAGTCCAGATGGGACTGCTGTGGGTGAGCGGGGTCCGGCCACCTCGGAGGCAGGTACTCATCGACCCGCTGGAAGCAGAACACGAGCCCGGCCGGAGTGTGTACCGTCGCCCAGTCCTCGCCCAAGGCCCACCGCTCGTCGGGCCGGTCGGCCTCCCCGCCGGACACGGCCGCGTAGAACCGGGCCAGGCGCGCCGGATCGGGACAGTCCAGCACCACACACTGCAATACAGCGATCATGCGCAGCATCCTAGGAAGCCGTGCTCACCGGGCCGGGACCGCCCATGCCCGGTCGAGCTCGGAGAGGTGCTCGGCGAGCAGTTCGGAATGGGGCGAGGGCAGTTCGTCGGCCGGGTGCTCAAACTGCACCGCACACGCCGTCGTGGTGTCGATAAGCCTTTCCAGGGCGCCGGCCACACCCTCGGACCCGGCCGAGTACCGGGCCGCCGGTGGGAGTTCGGCTGCCGACAGCTCGATCGCCGCACGGGCCGCCGCCAGCGACCGATAGGCGTCCCGGCGCAGTGCCGCCCTGCCGGCGCGGTCCTCCCGGGCCATGACATGCCCCAGATAGCGGTGCGCCGCGTCCACCGCCGTGTCGAGAGCGGCCCGTACGGCGTGGCCACGCCGGCCCGGCAGCGGGAGGTGCCCGACGAGCAGCACCGTCGCGCAGGCGAGGAGCGACTCCACCACCCGCCCCCACGAGGCGGGCGGTTCACCTCCCAGCACGACGAGGGACAGCACGAGAACGGTGACCACCGCCGTCTGCACGGCGAAGTGCCGGGTGGCCACAGGAAGCAGCGCACCACAGAGCGCGACCGCCACGACTAGAGGGTACGGACCCGACGCCGGCAGGACCGCGCCACCGAAGACCACGGCGCCCACGACCGTACCCACGGCCCGGCACACCACGCGCGAGACCAGCGGTCCGAGATCGGGCTTGACGAGGAACACCGTGGTGGCGGGCAGCCAGTACCAGTGGTCGTGGTGCAGCCACTGCGCGACGACCGTGCTCGTCGCGCAGCACACGGCGACCCGCAGACCGTACTCACGGCCCGCCGCACTCCACGCGCCGCGCAGGACGGACACATGAGAGCGTGCTCCCCGCCGCCCCGGCGGCGCGCCGACGGGGCGGTCGAAGGCCGCCGCGGCCCGCAGCAGGGCGTCGTCCAGGGCCCGCAGCCCGGCATCCGTACGGGCCGGAGCCGCCAACGGTCCGCACGGGCCGCCGATCCGCACCGCGGCCGCCAGCCTGAGGGGGCCCTCCACGATCCTCTCCGGCACCGGGGCCCCGGCCCACGCCAGCGCGGTCGCCGCCTCGGCCAGCGGAAACACCGCCGCGTACCGGGCGTGCAGCCGGCGCTCCGCCGCGGAGCTCGCATAACGCCGCAGCCGTGGCCCGGACAACGCGTCCTGGGCCCGGTCGAGCGCGGCACTCAACGCTGCGCGCCCCGCGCGGGCCTGCGGGCCGCCCGCGGCCCGCAGGAGTCCGGCCACCGCCTCGTACACCGCGGCGACCGCCTCCCGCTCCCCGTCGAGCCGGTACGGCCCCCTGCCGATGCTGCCCGGCGACGGAAGGACCAGCCGGAGCAGGAGGAGCCACCCCGCACCGGCGAGGAACAGCAGAGCGCGCACCGGGCCGGGCTCGGGCGACGGCATGCCGGCCCCGATCACGACCGCGACCAGCACCTGCGTGCCGCACGCGGAAGCGACGGGCCCCGTGGAGCTGACCGCTCCCGCGACCAGACCCAGCAGCCCGAACAGAAGCGGCAGAACGACCAGGGACCGGCCGTCGCCGACTGCCGCCGTGATCACCGAGCCGAGCAGCAGACCCGCTGCCCCGGCAAGGGCGGGGAATCCGAGCCGGGCGACGGAGGAGCGGCGGCTGCCGGGCCGGTCGTTGATGCCGGCCAGCATCGCGCCGAGAGCGGCGGGAATTCCGGCGGTCGGCCGTTCCGCGAGGACCGACACGAGCAACGGCAGGACGGCCAGCGCTCCGCGCAGTACCGCGCTCCACGGCACCGGTCCGCGCTGGGCGCGCAGCACATGGGCGAGCCAAGGGGGAAGCCGGCCGGCAAGAAGAGAAGGCGTGGGCACCGTGCTCCTGTCCGCGTGGGAGGACGAGATCGCCTGCGGACGCCTTCGGCCTGGGCTCGTGCCCAGCGTAGATCCCTTACGTGGAGAGCGTGCTACCTGCCCGTTTCCGTGACATGACGGTGTTCGGGACCGGGGGTGTCAGAGGGCGGCGCCGAAGTTCTGGGTCCACACGGGGCCGCCGGACGACTCCTCCCTGCCGATTCCGATCTCCTTGAAGGCGCAGTTGAGGATGTTCGCCCGGTGGCCGGAACTGTTCATCCAGGAGTCCATCACCGCCGCGGCGGTCGGCTGGCCCTTCGCTATGTTCTCGCCGTACGTGCTCCACCGGTACCCGGCGGCGGTGATGCGCGCGCCGGGGTCCGTGCCGTCCGGAGAGGTGTGGGAGAAGTAGTCCCGTGCCACCATGTCCGCCGAGTGACGAGAAGCGGCTTTCGCCAGCAGGCTGTTGCCGCCCACCGGGGCACACCCCTCCTTCGCCCGCTCGCTGTTGACCAGGGCGATGACCTCATCGGCCACCGACGGGGCCGACGAGACCTTCGGCGTAGAGGCCGGAGCCGGCTCGGATGAGGGAGTGCGCGGCTTCTGCGTCTTCTCAGGAGTGGGGGTGGCGCTCCGGCTCCTCGACGCGGACGGAGACGCGGTCGCCGAAGGTGACGGCGACGCGGAGGAGGGCGAGGGCGCGGGGGAGGAGGGCGACGACGACGGCGTGGTCACGGATGCCGAGGGACCGATGAGCGGAGTCATGGCGGTCGCAGGTTCCTCGCCCTCGTCGTCCGTGTGGAGCTGGACGACGGCCCCTCCGCCTCCCAGTACCGCGACCGCGGCCAGACCGGCGAGGGCCGTGGTGCGCCGGCGCCGTCTCACGCCGTCCCGCCGGCGCTCGGCACGTCCCGGCCCTGACGCGGCGGCTGCCGCGGACAGGAACGCCGTCGGCGCGAATTCCGCCGCCCGGCCGCCTGCGGACGCCGCCACGGGGACGAGAGCCAGGCCCACCAGCAGACCCTCCGCCGGGACCAGCCCCGACCGGTGCCCGGCGCACACCGTGCACTCCCGCGCGTGGCGCGCCAGGCGCTTGCGCCACAGCGCGGACGGCACCCCGTCCCAGTGGGCCGTCAGGTCTTCGAGCAGCACACAGCGAGGGTCCGCCGCCAGCGCGCGTACCACCACGCGGGAGGCCTCCAGCCGCTCCTTCATCCGCTGGACACGCACCGCGGTGTGCTGGGGAGACAGGTCGAGGGCGCTCGCGACCTCCGCCCTGGACAGCTCCCCGGCCGTCTCCAGCCACCACAGCGACACCAGCTCGCGGTCGTCGTCGTCGAGCCACCTGGTGGCCTCGGCGGCCTCCCGGCGCTGGCCCGTGAGACCGAGCCGGACGATCGTCAGCTCGACGAAGTCGGCGGCGGGATCGACGACGTCGTACGCGCCGTCCATCCGGTCCGCGGATATCTCCCCGGTCCCGCGCGCACGCCGGTGCCCGCGTATCTCGTTCATGATGATGGCCACGAACCAGGACCGGAAACTCTTCGGGGTACGCAGTGAGGGCAGGCCGCGCAGCATACGCAGCACGCTGTCCTGGACCACGTCGTCGACGTCCGCGTGCCCGTTCAGCGCCCGGCCGACGATGTTGTAGACCAACGGCAGGTAGGACGCGACGAGCCGATCCTGCGCCTCGGGGTCGCCCTTCTGCGCGGCCTTGATCAGCGCCGTCTCGCCTGCCTCGCCCATGCTGTGCTCACTCTTCCGGGATCCTGTTCCGTCACTTCCCACACTCGGGAGACGCCGTGCGGCGGGGACGATAACAGGAATCCGGTCAGGTGCTCGATATCCGCCCCGGAAACCGCACACGCCGCGTGCCCGGCCCGGGGACGGAGTGAGCCGTCACCGGGCGGGCACCGGGATGCGGGCCGGACGGCGAGCCCGGCGCGTTGCCGTCAGGAGCGGGGCGGGTTGTCCTGGTCGCGGTCAGCGCCGAACTGCTGCTTCAGCTTGTCCTGGCCGGTGTCGACATGCTTGCCGTACTTGCCCTGCGTCCGGTCGTCGATCATGTCTCCGGCCTTGTCGACGCCCTTTCCGGCCTGGTCCTCGTGGCCCTTCAGCATCTTCTTGATCTTGTCCAGCGCGGACATGGCGGATCCTCCTCGTGTCGGCTTCCCCCACTCGTCAAGGGTCGCCGCACATCGCCGGGTCCGCATCCGCGAACGCCGCCGGACGGGGCCCGAGGGCCCACCGACGTGTGAAGGGCGGCTGGGTGGGCAGATACCGGGTTACCAGGAGGAGGTGGTGGCCGTGGGCCGCATCCAGATCGTCCGCCGTCCGCAGCCCCCCACGGGGCCGCCCCCGCTCGACCTGCGAACACCGTCCGGACGGCCCCTGCCGTACTGAGCCCGGAGGCGTGCCCGGACGTGCGTCCGTCGCCATCGCGGTGTGTGAGGCTTCGACATGAGCCTTGACCGACAGCCACCGGCCGACCGGCTCAGGACCGATGTGCCGCACTCGGCGTCTGGAACTACCTGCTCGGAGGCGAGGACAACTACCCACGGACGCCGAGGTGGGGGAGATGATCCGTGGGGCGGCTGTCCGACGAGGAGGACCAGTGGGCTCTGGCCCTCCCTCTGATCGAGGAGTCCACGCCGGAGGCTGCGCGGCCCTCGCGGACGGCACCGAACACCAGCAGGACGATGAACCGCCGGTCCGGACGGGCCGGCCGCACCCCCGGGCCCCGCCGCCAGCGGTGCGGGACGCAAGCCCTGAGCCCGGGGCGGGCGGAGCGTAAGCTCCGGAGACATGATCGACCATTCGGCGTACGCCCCGTCCGCCCGCCGGACGAACTGGGCGGGCAACATCACCTTCGGTGCGGAGCGACTGCACACACCCACCTCCGTGGCCGGACTCCAGGACCTCGTGTCCGCGGGGACGGCCGTCCGGGCGCTGGGCACCGGGCACTCCTTCAATGCTGTCGCCGACACCGACGGCACCCTGATATCCGTCGCGGGCCTGCCCCGCTCCATCGAGATCGACCGGGAGGCCCGTACCGCGACGGTGAGCGCCGGCCTGCGATTCGGGGAGCTGACCGGAACCCTGCACCGCAGCGGGTTCGCCCTGCACAATCTGGGCTCGCTGCCCCATATCTCCGTGGCGGGAGCGTGTGCCACAGGCACCCACGGCTCAGGCGTGGGAAACCGTTCCCTGCCGGGCGCCGTCAGGGCGCTCGAGCTCGTCACCGACGGCGGCGGCATCCTGTCACTGGAGCGGGGTGACGCGGACTTCGACGGCGCCGTGGTCTCCCTCGGCGCACTCGGAGTGGTGACCCGGCTGACCCTGGACCTCGTGCCCGCGTTCGACATCCAGCAGTGGGTGTACGAAGGACTTCCGCAGGAGCAGTTGCTCGGCGGGTTCGACGAGGTGATGTCCGAGGCGTACAGCGTGAGCCTCTTCACCGGCTGGCACGGCGGCCCGGTCGACCAGGTGTGGCTCAAGCGGCGTGTCGGCGACGACGGCCCCCGCACCGCCCCGCCCCGGTGGCTCGGCGCGACGCTCGCGGAGGGGGCGAGGCACCCGGTCCCCGGTGTGGCGGCGGAACACTGCACGCAGCAGCAGGGCGTCCCGGGCCCCTGGCACGCCAGGCTCCCTCACTTCCGGCTGGAATTCACGCCGAGCAACGGGGAGGAACTCCAGTCGGAGTACTTCGTCGCCCGGCACGACGCGGTGGCGGCCTACGAGGCCCTCGACCGGGTCCGGCAGCAGTTCGCGCCGCTCCTCCAGATCGGTGAGATCCGCACGGTGGCGGCCGACGACCTGTGGCTGAGCCCCGCACAGGGGAGGGACTCCGTGGCGTTCCACTTCACCTGGGTGCCCGACACCGCCGCTGTCACGCCCGTCCTCGGGGTCATCGAGGAGGCCCTCGCCCCCTTCGGGGCCAGGCCGCACTGGGGCAAGGTCTTCACCACCCCGCCGGCGGCGCTCCGCGAGCTGTACGGCCACTACGCCGACTTCGAGCGGCTGACCGAGCGGCTCGACCCCGCCGGCACGTTCCGCAACGGCTTCCTGGCTGACCATTTCCCCCGTACCGCCTGAGGCCCGGGACTCCGCGCGTCCGGGTCACGCCCGGTCAGGCCCGTCCATAGGTCCGGCCTGATCCGGGCGCGGGAACCTAACTCCGGTCGGGCGGCGGACCGCCGGCCCGACGCCCGGGTGACGGACCCGGTGCGAGCTCCTCCACGAGAGCGGCCAGCTCCTCGCAGGCGAGCTCCGTCTCGTGGCGGATGTTGTTGTGCTCGGTCACGATCGCCGCGAGCAGCAATCCTGTGAGCGCCACACAGCCGTTGAGGACGCAGAGGTTGAGCATGACCTCGAGCACCGAGTGGCCGGTGAACGGTCCGATCCCCCCGGTTCCGGCGATGACCGCCATGACGGACATCAGGAAGGCACATGGGGCGCTGCCGGCCAGCTGGAAGCGGAGCGCCGCCCAGACGAGTACCGGGAAGAGGAGATAGATCATGGACAGCGAGCTTCTGGTCGCCACGGTCGTCGCCACCACCGTGATCACGGCGAGCGCCACGGCCTCCGCCCACCGGTCGTCCGTCCTGGGCAGGCGTACCTTGCGCAGGACGAGCAGCAGAGGCGTGACCATGAGTACGCCCATCGCGTCTCCCGCCCACCAGGCTGACCAGACCGGCCAGAACCGAGACGCGGACAGCCCCCCGCTCAGCAACTGGACCCCGCTGCCCACGGTGGCGCTGATGAGCATGCCGCCCAGTGCTCCCAGAAAGACGAGGGCGAGGCCGTCGCGCAGGCGGTCCAGCTCCGTACGGAACCCCACCACGCGCAGGGCCAGATAGGAGCACAGCGGGGCCAGGGCGCTGCCCGCGGTGACGGCCAGGCCCCAGAAGGTGAACCCGTCGCTCATGGAGATGACGGTGAGCAGAGCCCCGAGGGCGATCCCGGGCCAGATCCGTGGCCCCAGGTACAGCAGGGCGGCGAGGGCGATTCCGGAGGGCGGCCACAGGGGGGTGACGACCGAGCCCTCCACCTCGATCTCTCTGAGGAGACCGAGCTGCCCGGACGCGTAGTAAGCGGCGGCGATGCCCAGCATCTGCAGAACGATCACGGCTCGGCGTCGGGTCTTCTCGCTGGGGATCACGCATCTCATAAGACACCGCCCGTGACGGCGGGCCGTTGTGACACGCACGGGTGTGGGACCTGCTCACCCGGGGCCCGGGGAGGGGCGATCGTGACGCAGCACGAGCACGGCCGCGTCGTCCTCATGGCCCGTGAACACCGCGGCCTGGAGCACCCGGTCCGCCAGTTCCTCGGCGTCGGCGCCGACGTGGGCGCTGACCAGGCGCCTGATCCTGTCGAGGCCGTCGTCGATCGACAGGGAGGGGCCTTCGATGACTCCGTCGGTGAGCAGGACGAAGACCCCGTCGGCATCCAGATCGCGCCGGGTGACGGGGTAGTGCTGGCGCAGGGCGATGCCGAGCGGGAGCCCGCCGGCGTCGGCTGTGATGCCCGAACGTCCGTCGGACGTCGCCCACACGGATGCGACGTGGCCCGCGCGTGCACTGCGTAGTTCCCGCGTCTCCGGGTCCAGCCGGAGGAACGAGCAGGTGGCGAAGAGCGCCGAATCCATCGACAGGATCAGATCGTTGGTGCGGCGCATCACCTCACCGGGATCGGCCGCCGAACTGGCGATGGCGCGCATGGCTATGCGGATCTGCCCCATGAAGGCCGCGGCTTCCACGTCGTGTCCCTGGACATCGCCGATGGCGAGCCCGAGCGACCCGTCCGGCAGGACGAAGCCGTCGTACCAGTCGCCGCCGATGTCCAGCCCGTCCCGGGCGGGGGCATACCGAGCCGCCGTCTGCAGTCCGGGGAAGACGGGCAGCGTCGCGGGCAGCATCTTGCGCTGCAGGGCCTGGGCCAGCTCGACGCGGGCCTGATGCAGCTCCACCTCTTCCCGGGCACGGGCGGTCAGGTGCTGCAATGTGCTGAGCAGGTCCTCGGCGCTCGCCGACCGGGGAGTTCGACGCCGGTTCATGGGCCGCTCCGCGTTGCGATCGTTCCTGCATCCTATTTCGGCGTCGGAACTCCTGCGAGCGCTGGTGCGGCTTCGCCGCCGGGCGCCCGGGGCCCCCGGTCAGCCTGCCCGGCCGAGGGAGGCGGTAAGCCGCCCCAGGGTCTCCTGCAGGGCCAGCACCTCCTGGACCGACATGCCCGTGGCCTTGAGGATCGAACGGGGGACGGGCAGTGCGCGCTCGCGCAGATCCGTCCCGGCGCCGGTGAGGTGGACCGTGACCGACCGCTCGTCCTCCGGGCTGCGCTCCCGCCTGACGAGACCGGCTGATTCCAGCCTCTTCAACAGCGGCGACAGCGTGCCGGAGTCAAGGTGCAGCCGCTCACCGATGGTCTTGACCGGGAGCGGGCCGTGCTCCCAGAGAACCATCAGGGCCAGGTACTGCGGGTAGGTGAGGCCGAGGTCCTTGAGTGCTTCCCGGTAGACGCCACCGAAGGCGCGGGAGGCCGCCTGCAGCGAGAAGCAGACCTGGTGGTCCAGCTTGAGGAGTTCCGTGTCCGGCAGATCGGCCAGTCGGGGTGCGGGGGTCGGTGGTGGCGTCATGAGTCCAGAGTAGCTTGCCGTCCGTCATTAAGTTGTGCGCAATTGAATTGCGTGTCATTCTTACGGGGTGGCCGGACCTCGGCCACCGTCGCACGAGAGAAGGTCACCCCATGGACGCGCTGTACACCGCTGCCGCCACCGCCAACGGCCGTGAAGGCCGGGCGGTGAGCTCCGACGGACAGATCGACCTCGCGCTCGCCCTGCCTCCGGCCCTCGGGGGCAACGGAGCGGGAACCAACCCTGAGCAGCTCTTCGCCGCCGGATACGCCGCATGCTTCGCCAGCGCGATGAGCTCGGTCGCCCGCGAGATGAAGGTCGACACCCAGGACGTCTCCGTGACGGCCGAGGTATCGATCGGCAAGGACGATTCAGGCTTCGGGCTCGCGGTCGTCATGCGCGTCGAACTGCCTGAGTCACTCGAGGGCGAGACCGGCCGGCGCCTGGTCGAGGCGACGCACGCGTACTGCCCCTACTCCAAGGCCACGCGCGGCAACATCGACGTCGAACTCGTCATCGAATAGTGGAAAACGTCTCCCCGTCCGTCATCGGGCGGGGAGACTTTCTCGAGCAGGGGAGACAGGAGTCGAACCTGCGGCATCCGGTTTTGGAGACCGGCGCTCTGGCCTCTGAGCCACACCCCCTCGGCGTGATCAGCGTCGCAGCCGCTCCCCGCAGCAGACAACCGGTTTTACGGTGGCCCAGGCCCGTTCCCGGGGTCCGCCCCCCGGCACCCGGAGGTGAACGCGTACACTCGGCTCCCGTTTCCGCTGATTGGCGGGCATAACCGAGCGATAGGCAGTTCACGTGAGTTTCGCAGAGGCATCCGACGCACCGATCTACGCCGGTCTGGTGGAGGAACAGGGCGACGTTCCGGCCGAGGTGCGGCGGGTGGCCGAGGAGACGCTGCTCGAGGTCGAGAGCGCGCTCGACTTCAGCGCGGTGCGTGCTCCGGCCGCAGCCCGCTGAGTCCGGTCCGGGCCACGCCGGGTAACGGCTGGCCGGGTCCGGATCAAGCGGGATCTCCGTGGGCAGGATCATCTCCGTCGACCGCCGCATCCTCACCCCCCGGAGCCCGCGTGACCATCAGCCTGCACCGCGCGGCAACCGTCCTGTTCCAGGGTGACAGCATCACCGACGCGGGACGGCTGGTGGAACGGGACTGTCCCCTGGGTAACGGCTACGTCCGGACGGCCGCCGAACATGTGCGGTCCGCGCTTCCGGGCAGTGACATCACGTTCGTCAACCGGGGCGTCGCGGGCGACTGCGTCTCGGATCTGCGCGCCCGCTGGCGTGAGGACGCCCTGGACCTCGAGCCGGACGTGGTGTCGGTCCTGATCGGCGTGAACGAGACCTACCGCCGCTACTTCTACGGCACCGTCACCCCGGTGAGCGTGTTCGAGCGCGACTACCGCGCCATCCTCACCCAGGCCCGGGAGGAGTCGGACGCCCAGCTGATCCTCATCGAGCCCTTCCTCGTGCCGGTGCAGGAGGAGCAGTGGGCCTGGCGAGAGGACCTCGACCCGAGGATTCAGACGGTCCGCAGGCTGTCCGAGGAGTTCGACGCCGCGCTGCTGGCGGCGGACGGCCTGCTCAACCAGGCGGCGCGCACCGCCGGCGGCGCCGAGTGCATCGCGGGCGACGGAGTCCACCCGACCCCGCTCGGGCATTCGGTCCTGGCGGCGGCCTGGACGTCACTGGCAGGGATGTAGCCCGCCGGGGGCCGGAGTAACGGAACCCTGGCCCAGACGGTCTTGCCGGCCCCGGCGCACCGTGACCAGCCCCAGGAAGTGCTCAACGCGTCGATGATGCGCAGACCCCGGCCACGCTCGAAGGACTCGTCCTCCGGGCGCAGTACGGGCACCTCGGGGCTGGGGTCGTTGACCGCGCAGACCAGCGTCCCGTCCTGGCACGCGAGGCCGAGCCGGGCCGTCGACCGCTCGTCGGGCAGCAGTCCGTGACAGACGGCGTTGCTCGCCAACTCGCCCGCGACGAGGGTGACCTCGTCGGCGCAGGAGCCCAGGCCCCATTGTTCGAGAGCGTCGCGGACGAACGCACGCGCCAGCCGCAGGCTCTCCGCGCCCGCCCCCAGGCCACGTGTGGCGAATCCCGGGTCCCCGATACCGAGGTCCCGCGCCAGCTCCTCGTGCGGGTCCGCGCCGCTCGCCGCGGGCCCGGGCACGGGCGCTGCCGCGCGGTGACGTCGTGTGTTCTCCGCGTGCATGAGCGCTGACAACCCTCCGTCGAAGCCCGGCGCAATGGTGCCGTCGGGGCCGGATGACCACTAGTATCCTCGCCGTCCGCACCCGCTGTGCAATTGCATCCGGAATTGCACCCGGGGGTGTGAGCCAGGGACACCTGTTCACCCGGCGCGGGCCCTGGTGACACACCAGGACGTGTCAGCGCAACGAAAAGGACGGACCGCATGCAGCACATCGACAACGGCGTTCCCGCCAACTCCCTGACCGGCGTGGAGTGGAAGAAGAGCCATCACAGCAATCCCAGCGGGAACTGTGTCGAGATGGCGCTGCTGCCCGGCGGAGCGGTGGCCGTACGCAACTCCCGGCACCCCGAAGGGCCCGCCCTCGTGTACACGGGAGACGAGGTACGAGCGTTCCTCGCGGGCGTCAGGGACGGCGACTTCGACACCATGACGGGCTGAATCCGCGTCAGCGCGGGCTGAAGAATTACGGCACTCTCGCAATCGGCCGGGCCATGGCGGGGCTCCTGATGGCAGACTGGCATCACGACGCCCGTCCTCAGGAGTCCCCATGCCCGGCATCGAACAGCTTCAGCCGTCACGGAGGCCGACGCTCACCCCGGCGACGGGGGCGAGTCCCACGGCCCTGCGCCTGGTACTGGGCGCGCAGTTGCGGCGGATGCGCGGCGAGGCGGGCATCACCCCTGAAGTCGCCGCGGAGCGGATCCGGTGCTCGACCGCGAAGATCAGCCGGATGGAGACCGGGCACTCCCCGTGCAAGGAACGCGACGCCGCCGACCTCCTCACGCTCTACGGTGTGACCGACCCAGCCATGACGGCCGAGTTCATCGACCTGGTCCGAAGGGCCGGACAGCGCGGATGGTGGCGCAACTACGCCGACGTGCTGCCGGACTGGTTCGAGCCCCTGGTCGGTCTGGAGGAGGCCGCCGCGTCGATCCGTACGTACGAGGGGCATTACATCCCGGGGCTGCTCCAGACCGCCGACTACGCCTATGCCGTGGTGCGTTCCGGCCACGCTCTCGAATCGGAGGAGATCACCCGCCGCAGAGTCGAGCTGAGGCTCAGACGGCAGCAGTTGCTGCAGCGGCGGGATGCGCCGAAGCTCTGGGTGCTGCTGGACGAGGCCGTGCTGATGCGTCCGACGGGCGGCACCCGGGTGATGCGCGAACAGCTCGCCCATCTGCTGGAGATGACTGAGCTTCCTCACGTCATCGTGCAGGTCGCCCCGTTCGACGTGACCGCCCATACGTCTCCCGGCAACGGCATCACCTATCTGCGGTTCGCGGTGGACGGGCTCCCCGACGTGGCGTACATCGAACACCTGACCAACGCCACGTCCGTGAACAAGCCGGAGAGCACGGACGAGTACCGCTGGATCCTGGACTCGCTCAGCGCCCAGTCGCCGAGCCCGGCCGAGAGCAAGGGCCTTCTGAGGCTGGCGCTCGAGCGCTACAGCTCCGGCGGCCGGCCCTCGGGCGGCGGTCCTGCTGGGTGACCGCCCTCCCACGGGGGCTCAGCCGGTCAGGGCCTCGTTGATCTGCCGGGTCGTCTGCGCGGCAACCCGTGGATCGGACGCGGCGTAGGAGGTGTAGGCGTTCAGGGCGGTGGTCAGGGCCCATCCGCGTCCCCGTGCCCAGGTGTCGTCGTCCACGCCGAGCGCCGCCCGGAAGGCAGCCCTGCTCCCGGCCGACATCAGGGTGAACGCGATGGTCAGGTCGCAGGCAGGGTCGCCGATGCCGAGCCCGCCGAAGTCGATGACCGCGCTCAGGCGGCCGCCGACGGTCAGCAGGTTGCCGGTGTGGAAGTCGCCGTGGAACCAGACCGGAGGCCGGTTCCACCCCGGGGCGTTCAGCGCGGCGTCCCACAGGCCGGTCATGGCCACGCCATCGAACGCGTCACCGACCTCCGCGATCGCCTCCCGGGTCGAGCGGTCCCGGTCGCGCAGGGACTCGGCGGTCAGGTCCCCGCGGGCGTGCCCGACCGGCAGGTCCTCGGGGGCGAACCGCTGGAGGGCGGTCAGGAACCCCGCGAGCCGGACGGCGGTCCCGGAGGAGCCGGCCAGCGCCTCCACCGTCGCGACCTCGCCGTCCAGCCAGCGGGACACCGCCCACGGCCATGGATAACCCGAGCCGGGTTCGCCCACCGCTACCGGAACGGGGACGGCCAGGGGCAGATGCGGAGCGAGCCGGCAGCCACTCCGCTTCCTTCCTTGCCTGCCCGATCGCTCCGGCGTGGCGGGGCAGCCGAACGGACAGCTCTTCGCCCAGCCGGTAGATCACATGGTCCGACCCGGCCGGGTCGAGCACCTCGAGAGGCAGGCGCGTCCACTGCGGGAACTGCGTGTCGACCAGTCGCCTGGCGAGCGTGGCGTCGATCGGCGGGCGGGCGCCCGAGGCCTGCCCGGTCACCGCGGCCGGCGCTTGAGGCCGGCCCCGGCCGTCCGGCCGGGCAGACGGGCATGACAGCGCGCCGCGGACCGGCCGTGATGCCGAGGCCGGTCCCACCGCAGCGGGAAGACGCCGAGCGCCGGACTCGTCAGCACCGATCCCTCACCACTTGCGGCCGACGCCCCCGAACTCGATCCACTCCTGGGTCTCCTGCTTCGGCGCCAGATCCGAATCGGGACGCCACGTCGACACCTCCACCAGCCCGGGGTCCAGCACGTCCAGGCCCTCCAGGAACGTGTGCACATCGGCCTCGCGGCGCACCCGCCCCCACTGGTTGCCCGTGCTCTTCGCCATGAAGTCCGTGACGAAGTCACGGATGGCCTTGTCCTCACTCACGAGCTGACACACCACCAGGAAACTTCCTGGAGCGAGACGGTCCGCCACCCGGCGTACGAGACCCGCGGGATCGTCCTGGTCGGGAATGCAGTGCATCACTGACACGAACAGCGCGGCCACCGGTTCGTCGAGGTCGATGAGCCGGTTCACCTCCGGGTGGGCGAAGATCCCCTCGGTGTCCCGCATGTCCGCCTGGATGACCGCGGTCCTGTCGTTCTCCTCGAGTATCGCCTTGCCGTGCGCGAGGACGATGGGGTCGTTGTCGATGTAGACGATCCTGGCATCGGGGTCCACGAGCTGGGCGACCTGATGGACGTTGTCCTGGGTCGGCAGGCCGGATCCGTGGTCGATGAACTGGCGAATTCCGTACTCGGAGGCGAGGTGGTGCACGACACGCCTCAGGAACCTCCGGTTGTTCACCGCCAAGACCTTGGTGCTCGGAACTTGCACCAGCAGTTGTTCGGATGCCACCCGGTCCGCAGGGTAGTTGTCCTTGCCACCCAGGTAGTAGTCGTACATCCGTGCGACGCTCGGCACGTTCACGTCGATGTTCTTCGGAATGGAGGTGTCCCCGTTGCTCATCCAGCCCTCGCGGTTCTCGGAGAGAGAATTCGGTGTCTGTGAGGGGTCATGCTAAGGATCTCGCCGGATAGCTGACAGTCCTCGGGGGAGTGAGGCAAGGCCGCAGGGTTTCGAATCAGCCAGATGAGGCCTGGGGGAGAGGGAGGCATTCCCGGATGCGGACCCGCGGGTACGGCCCCTTCGGAGCGGCTGTCTGTCAAGTCTTGCTGCTGGATGGCCTATTGCCGCATTCGGTCGATGTGTGGAAACCGTGCGCGAGTTGCACGGGAGGCCATTCCAATGCGGCCGGAAATCGACGCCGACCCGGTTCGCCTGTCTCCGCCGGGGTCGTCCGGAACAGGTGCCGGGACCGCGTCGAGGGGCCGCCGCCCGCGCCCGGCGGTCTATCGTGAGAGCCATGTCCGCCCCTGAGCTGATCCGCATCGTCTCGCGCGACTCCCCCATGGCCCTGGCCCAGGTCGAGCGCGTCCGGGCCGAACTCGCGGCCCGTAATCCCGGCATCGTCACCGAGGTCGTCCCCGTCAGGACGACGGGTGACAAATGGATGGGCGATCTCTCGATGGTCGAGGGGAAGGGAGCCTTCACCAAAGAGGTGGACGCCGCCCTGCTCGCCGGGGAGGCTGACCTGGCCGTCCACTGTGTCAAGGACATCCCGGCCGACCGGCCGCTGCCCGCGGGCACGACCTTCGCCGCGTTCCTCGAGCGCGACGACATCCGCGACGCCCTCGTACACCCGGACGGGCTCACGCTCGACCAACTTCCGGACGGCGCTCGTGTCGGTACCTCATCCGTCCGCCGGACCGCGCAACTCGCGGCTTCCCACCCCCACTTGAATTGCGTTCCGTTCCGAGGCAACGCCAACCGGCGGCTCGCGAAACTCGCCGCCGGAGAGGCCGACGCCCTGCTCCTGGCCGTCGCGGGTCTCCACCGCATCGGCCGCCCCGACGTGATCAGCGACATCCTCGCACCGGAGACGATGTGCCCGCCCATCGGCGCGGGCGTCCTGGCCCTGCAGTGCCGCGAGGACGACACGGCGGCGATCGATGCCGTCAGCGGGCTCAACCACCCGGGTACCTACCGGGAGATCACAGCCGAGCGCATGTTCCTCCATGTCCTGCAAGGGCACTGCAACTCCCCGATCGCGGGGTACGCCACGGCTCACCGCAACGGAGATCTCTCGCTGCGCGCCTGCGTGTTCACCCCCGACGGCAAGACGGTTCTCAACGCACACGAATGGGCTGGTCCTCTCGACCCCGCCACCCTCGGCACCTCCGTGGCCGTCGCCCTGCTGCGCCAAGGAGCACGCGAGCTGATCGACACCATCGCCCACTGAACTCGCGTCTGGGCACGGCCCGGCAGGGGGGCGAGAGGCTGCTCCCCCCGCACAGTCCGCGTAGGGTCGTGACCATGGTGCATGTACTGAGCAGCAGGGTATTGCTGAGGCCCGGCGACCCGGAGGCCTCCCGCGATTTCTACGGGCGGACCCTCGGGCTCCCCGTCTACAGAGAGTTCGGCACCGGACCGGACCGTGGAACGGTGTATTTCCTCGGCGGGGGCTTCCTCGAGGTGTCGGGCCGTTCCGAGACACCCCCGACCGAGTCGGTGCGGCTCTGGATGCAGGTCGCTGACTGCGCGGCGGCACACGAGGAAGTGGCGGCCCGCGGGGCGGTCGTCCTGCGCCCGCCTCTCCATGAACCCTGGGGGCTGATCGAGATGTGGATCGCCGACCCGGACGGCCACCGCATCGTGCTGACCGAGGTACCCGCCGATCACCCCCTCCGCTACCGTCCCTGACCGCCGCGAGGGCGGCTGCCCCTGACGAGGCTGTCCTCAGGCGAAGGCAGCGAGGGCGACACGGGCCGCCTGCGCGACGAGTGTGTCCTGCGGTTCGGCGCCGCGGGCGTCGCCACGGGTCAGCACGGCCAGGACGACCGGAGCGGATTCCGGCGGCCAGAGGACGGCGATGTCGTTACGGGTGCCGTAGCCGCCCGTGCCGGTCTTGTCGGCCACCACCCAGCCGTCCGGGGCGCCGGCGCGGATGAGTGCGTCGCCGGTGGTGTTCCGCTTGAGCCAGTCGGTCAGTACGGCCCGCTTTTCCGAGCCCAGAGCGCCCCCGAGCACATAAGCCCGCAGATCGGCGGCAAGGGCACGAGGAGTGCTGGTGTCACGGGGATCACCGGGCGCGGCCTCGCTGAGATCGGGTTCGTAGCGGTCGCACCGGGTGGTGCGGTCGCCGAGAGCGACGAGGGCGTCCCGCAGCCCACGGGGGCCACCGAGCTCGTGGAAGAGGAGATTGGCCGCGGCGTTGTCGCTGTAGCGGACGGCTGCGTCGCACAGTTCGCGCAAGGTCAGCCCCGTGTCCACGTGCCGCTCGGTGACCGGGGAGTTGGCGACGAGATCGCCAGGGCCGTACCGCACGCGCCGTTCGAGCCGCTCGAGGGTGTACTTGTCCAGCAACGCTCCCGCGAGCAGCGCCTTGCAGGTCGAGGCGTAGGCGAAACGCTCGTCCGGCCGGTGTGTGACGGACAGACCACTACCGGTGTCGATCGCGTACACACCCACCCGGGCATCGAACTTCCGTTCCAGTTTCTGGAGCGCGGGCTCTGCTCTGTGTGCTGCCCCGTCGGATCGCGAGGGCACTGTCGCGGAGGGCGCCGGTGGAGCGGCAGTCGGCGGTGATGCGCCACACCCGGAGAGGGGAAGGGCTGCAAGGCCGGTCAGGGCGGAGAGCGCGGCGCGGCGGGGGAGGGGGGTGGGCACGAGGGTGGCGACTTCCTGACTCCGAGGGAGCTGGCGGGCAACCGTCCGCGGGCCGCCCCGGACGATGCGGGCGGTCCGGGGCGCAAGGTCGCAGCCGACAGCGTTCTGGCGTTCCAGAGTAGGGCGGGCGCTTGCGTTCGCCACCGGTATGCCGTCCGTGTCGTGTTCCGGCCGGACCTGATCGGCAGGCGGGGGCACGCCGCAGCCGTGTCGTGACGGGAGTTCTGCCCGAGGAGCAACCGTGGCAGGGTGCGCTGCATGTCTGGTCGCGCACTGAGCTTCGGAGCAACGGCACAAGCGTACGAACGGTTCAGGCCGGGATACTCACGAGACCTGTTCGAGAGGGTGATGGCATATGCGGGGCAGCCGGTGCGTACCGCTCTCGAAATCGGTGCCGGGACGGGAAAAGCGACGCGCCTGTTCGCTAGCCACGGGGTCGAGGTCACCGCGACCGAGCCGGACGCCGCCATGCTCGCCGAGTTGCGCAAGCACGTGCCGGCGAGCGTCAGGACGGTGCGATCCGCGTTCGAGGACCTGCGACCGGGCAGGACGTACGAGCTTGTCTATGCTGCGGCCGCGCTGCACTGGACGGATCCGGAGGGCCGGTGGCCGCGTGTGGCGGGGCTGTTGGAGCCGGGGGCGGTGTTCGCCTCGTTCGGCGGGCCGATCCAGCCGGCCGATCAGGCTGTGGAGGAAGCCGTGCGAGCGGCACGGGCGCCGTTCCTGGAGAGTGACGCGGTTCCGTCACCGGACGGAACCCCGGCAGGTCATGCCATGCAGTGGCCAGGCACCGAGCTCCAACGGTCCCGATGGTTCACCGACGTCCAACAGTCCGTGATCGAACGACGCTTGACCATGAGCGCTTCCGACTACGTGGGCCAGCTCTCGACCGTCTCGGCCTATCTCGTCCTGCCGGCCGCGGAGCAGCAGCAGGTGTTCAGCAGGGTCATGCGCGTCCTGCCGGAGACGGTCGAGGTCGCCGCAGACATCACCGTCCACCTCGCGCGCCGGCGCCAGGAGCCGTAGCATCTCGCGGGCGGCCGTCTCCGCGTTCTCGCGGGCAGGCAGCGCGACCGGGCGAGTGCTCCGCCGAGGATCATGTGGGGCATGATGAGGCCATGCGAACGCGACCTGTGCTCATCTACGACGGAGACTGCGCTTTCTGTACCTCTTCCGTGATGTTCGCCGAACGGCACATCCGGCCCAGTTGTGAGATCACTCCCTGGCAGTTCGCGGATCTTGACTCCCTGGGCTCGACCCGAGAGCGGGCAGAGTACGAACTGTTGTGGCTCACGCCCTCCGGAGTGATCCACGGTGGCGCGCAGGCGGTCGCCAAGATGCTGCTGAACGCGGGGAGCGGCTGGGCTGTGATGGGGGCGCTGCTGACCCTGCCCCCCGTCCGCTGGATCGCGCACGGTGTCTACCGGCTCGTCGCGAACAACCGCGAGCGGATGCCGGGCGGGACGCCGGCCTGCGCCCTCCCCGCAGACCGTCGGCCGCGCAACGGGACCCCAGGCGCGTCGGACCCGGGGCGCTGAGCTTCGGGCTCCGGGCGCTGAGCGCCCGACGAAACGTGGCGGACCTGTCCGGAGGGCGGGTTGACGCCCGCTCCGCGCCCGCACAGAGGAATCCGCCGGCGCGCCTGCCCGACGTCCGGCCTGTCCGTCCGGCGGCGCTTGCCTGCTGCCGGACGGATCAGGCTGTGGCGCTGTCCGGGCGGGCAGGTCCGCCGCCCGGCAGGTTCAGAGCTGGAACTCTGCCGGGGACAGTCCCAACGCCGTGCAGGCCTCTCGGAGAATCATGTGCTCGGCCTGCGAGAAGTTGCCGTCGGAACCGGCGATGACGATGCCCGTCTGGAGCACGGCCCTTGCCTCGGTCGGCTTCTTGGAGGTCTTCACGATCTCCTGCATGGCGTCGGCCTTGCCCTGCTGGAAGTTGAGCGTGAGCTGGTCCACATGCTTGTTGAAGCGCTGGCGCAACTGCTCCGGCGGGAAGTTCTGCAGGACGTCGTTGCCGAGGATCATCGACTCCACGTGCTGACGCTCCGCAGGATCCACATGCCCGTCGGCGGCCGCGACGAGTGCGCACATCGCCATGCTCGCGTCCCGGAAGCCACCGCTCTTGAGCTCCGTCTTGAGGGAAGCCAACTGCGACTTCAGCGTGCCGACCAACTGGGCGCGTGAACCACCACCGGACCCCTGCCCGCCGCTTCTTCCTGGCGTCGACCCGCGCGCTCCCTGGGACTGCTGCAGATTCTTGGCCTGATTCTTGAGTTGGTCCCACACTGCCATCGAGGTCACCTCGGTCTTCGATCTGAGTTGTCGGTCACGAGCCCGTGCGCTCACTCGGTCAAACGGCCGGTCACGGGTAAAGGTTCCGCAAAATGGCGAATCGATCGGGGCGCGACCGCCCCCGAGGGGGCGGTGATGAAGCGCGCCCCGTCCGAGAGGGCTGCGGACACCTGCATCCTCGCGGATTCGGTGCAACCATCTGTACCGCTCGAGAGTCACATCAAGTGGGAGTAAAACGCTCTCGGGGACACAAGGGGGAAATATGAGAATCGTACGCAATGTCGCGGCTGTCGGAGCCGTCACCGCGCTGGCGGTGGGCGGCACGGTCGCGCTGAGCACGACGGCCTCCGCCGCACCGAACGTCACGCCGCAGGGGGTCTGCGGCAAGGCCTACAAGACCGTGAACTCCGTGCCCGTCGGCTCACTGGGCACCGTCTACCTGACGTACAACTCCTCCAACGGCCAGAACTGCGTCGCGACCATCCGGGCCAACCCCGGGACGGCCACGGCCATGTCCGCGTACATCTACGTCCCCGCCACCGACGCGTGGGCCGGGGACGACGGCAACTTCACGTCGTACGCGGGGCCGGGCTACGTGTACGGCAAGGGCTACTGCGTGAGCTGGGGTGGTCACATCAACAACGTGTACGTGTCGGTGGAGAACTCCAACTGCGCCGCACGTAAGGAGCAGCGGGTCACCGAGATCCGCTGACCCCGCCTCGTGAGGACGGGGCGCAGGTCCGTGCCCCGAGCGGCGGCGGGCCCGGCAGGGAGCATCTGCCGGGCCCGCCCACGCATGTGAGACAGGTCCCTTCAGGCCGCACAGCGGCCGGCGTGCAGAGGCGTGCCGCCGGCCAGTTCCTCCGGGTCCAGCGCCAGCGACGCCGCCGCGGTGGCGCCGACGTCCGCCAGGCTGTGCGCGTCCGGCAGCAGTTCGACCCCTTCCGTGCCGGGCCGGTGGATCAGGACCGGCACGTACTCCCGGGTGTGGTGCGCATGGCCGATCGTGGGGTCGTTGCCGTGGTCACCGGTGACGATCAGCCGGTCGCCGGGCTCCGCGAGCAGTGCGGTCAGAGCGGCGAGCCCGGCGTCCACCTGCTCCAGCAGACGCCCGTACCGTCCGGCGTCCTGCTGATGCCCTGCCAGATCCGTCTCCTGCACATTGGCCACCACGAGCGCGTCGCCTCCCGCGCGTACCGCTTCCAGGGTGTGGGACAGGACCTCGTCGGTGGCCACGGCCGGATGACGTCCGGCCGTCTCGCACACCAGGATGTCGGCGGCCTTCCCCACGAGCGTGACCGGGATGCCGGACCGGGCCGCGAGGTCGGGAAGCTGGCGGGTGTGATCGAGCGGGGCGCCCAGGTGCTGCACCTGAAGGCCGCCGTTGCGGTAGAAGCCGGTGGCCGGGGTGTCGAGCCCGACCGTCCCCCCGCCGCCGGGGCGGACGAAGGAGGGGAGAGGGCCGTCCGCACGCCCCCCGACCGCGATGACGCGTGCCACCGGAGCGACGGAGCGCACCGCACGGGCGATGGCGAGGATCCCGCCGGGCCCGTCGAAGGAGAGGTCGTCGAGGCTGCCGGACGCGTTCCAGTTGATCCCGGGATCGGCCTCGAGGTTGTCATGGACCAGAACGGCGCCGTCGACAAGGAGCAGGGGTTTCCCCTCGACGGGTTCCGCCCGGTGGCCGGCGGCCCGGAGTGCACGGGTCACCTCGTCGAGATGATCGGCGAGTCGTGCCACCGTCACCCGGCTGAAGTCGGCCCCCATCATGGTCTGGTGACCCGCGAAGGTGTCCGCGCCCGGGTAGCCGAGTGCCGCCCTGCCCGCGGCGACCGGCAGATGGGTACGGCGTGCCAGGCCGGGATGGGGATGGACCAGCCCGAGGCCCAGGGCCCCGAGCACCGGCAGACGCAGCGGCCGGCCGAAGGCGGTGCGGGCGTGGTCGAGGACGTGCCCGCAGGTGTCGGCGGTGAGATCGCCCGGACGCAGGGTACCCGCGTCGGGCATGGCGCCGACCCCGAACCCGTCGATGACGACGATGACGGTCTTGGCCATGGGTTGCTCCTTACTGCAGGGCGCGGCCCTGGGCGTCGTACAGGCCGTTCAGCCGAGGGGAGCCTGAGGCGACTCCCGAGACGACGGCGACGGTCGAACGGGTGACGAAGATCTGGGTGCGGAAGGCGAAGAGCACGGTGTCACCGAGGCGGACCTCGGCCCCGTCGGCGGGTGCGTCGAGCAGCCTGTAGTAGTCGATGTTCTCGGTGGGAGCGGTCTGCACGCCCAGCCGTGTGCCGGTACGGGGCAGGAGAGCGCCGCGGACCTGGGAGCGGGCGTAGAAGCCGCCTCCGAACACCGCCGGGCGCCCGTCGTCGAGCGTGTGGGCGACCTCGCTGACGTACACGTACGCGGGCTTCTCGGGCTGGTCCGGATCGAGGGCGTGCAGCGGGGTGGTGCCGGTGAGGGCGTGGCCCGGTTCGCCGTGGGTGGCGCCCAGTTCGGCGAGCAGCGGGAGCGAGGCCATCGAGGTGGCGCTGGGCGCGCTGAGCCTGAGGTCATGGTGTCCCCGTGCGGCGAGGAGTTCGCGGGCCTCGAGGGCCAGGCCGAAGTTGGGCGTGGGGGCCGGCCGGCCCGTCGACGGATCACACAGGACACAGGGGAAGGCGGTGACGCCCCCGATCCGGATGCCGTCCAGGGCCTCGGCGGCCTTCGCGAAGTCATCCAGCCGGGCGAGCGGGACGCCGCCCTCCTGGCCGGGGTAGACGTGGCCGTCGGCGCCCTCGATCCGGACCAGGACGTCCTGGACGAAGCCCAGTTCGCGCGCCGCTTCGGAAACGGCACGGGCGTTGGCCAGGTCGAAGACGGTGACCGTCTCGGGGCGCCGGGCCAGCACCTCGGGCAAGGTACGCCGGGGAATCTGGACGAGGTGCCCGACGTTGCCGGGGCGTGCTCCGGCAGCCAGCAGCGTACGGGCCTCGGCCGGGTCGATGGCGGCGGAGCGGGGGATGTGGCGGGCGACGGCCCGGATGAGTTCGGGGTTGCGGCCGAGCTGCTTGACGACGAACCAGAGCCCGACGCCGAGGCGTCCGGCCTCGGCTGCCAGCAGAGCGGCGTTCGCCTCGACGGCGTCCAGGTCCATGACGTACGTGTCCGGGGGGATCACGCCCTCCCGGTGCAGCGCGGCCGCGGCGTCGACGAGCCCGGGGTTACGTGTGAGCAGGGTGTCGAGAAACACGGTCAGTCGTCCTTCGGGTCGTCCAGGGCGGCGAGCGCACTCCGCAGGATGCCGACGACGAGGTCCGCGCCCGCCCGCATCGGGTTGATGCGTACGGTCCAGTCGGCCAGCCCGGGGGAGTCGTCCAGCGATGAGCTGGACATGCGGTAGAAGAGGGGGGCGATCTCGTATCGGGAGTTGGAGCCCACGGGATACGGGGCGGCTCCGAAGCGGGCGGCCACCGAGGGCAGCTCCCGGGCGACGGGCCGGTCGAGACGGACGAGCAGGCATCGGTCCTGGGCGTTGGCGATGCGCACCTCGGCCACACCGTCCACCTCTCCGGCCGCCAGACGTTCCGCGACCTCGGCGCCGACGCGCGACTGCACGGACCACATGACGGGTACGTGGGTGAGGGCACGCAGCGCGTCGAGTGCCTGGTGGCCCTGGACCTGCCCGCCGCCGGAGTAGTTGTCACGGCGGATGTGCGCGACGAGGTCCCGGGCGCCGACGACCAGGCCGACACCCTCGGGCCCGTGCAGCTTGAAGAGCGAGAAGCAGGAGGCGTCGGCGCCCAGTTCCACCCCGGCCGCCGGGGCGCGCATGACGGCGTAGTTGTCGTCGACGATCGTGCGGACCCCGCCCGCCCGGCACGCCGCGAGGACCTCGGCGGGATCGTAGGAATCGGCGAGCCGCTGCCTGGTGTGCTGGACGTACGCCCACCGGACCCGTCCGGACGCGAGGGCCTCGTGGAGGGCGGACGGGTCGTTGTAGTCCACCTCGACCGTCCGCACCCCGATGCCCCGAAGGGTGACCTCGGTGGTGCGGTAGACCGGCGCCCGGTGGATGAGCAGCGGGTCTCCGGCCCGGACGGCGGCATTGAGGGCGGCCCGGATCGCGCCGGTGCCCGCGCCCTGTACGAAGGCGGCGTCCTCGGCCCCGAAGAAGTCCGCGAGCACCGCCTCGACACGTGCGGTGGCGCGGGGACGCCCGAGTCCGGGGACGACTCCGGCGTCCGACGAGAAGAGCTGATCGCCTTCGAAGTGGGCGGCGGTGGCCTCCAGCAGCCGGAACTGCATCGCCACGGCGTCGTCCAGGGCGACGGTCGCAAGCGGGAAGGTCGGGGGGAGTACGGGGCTCATGTCAGTTGTCCTCCTCGCTCGCGCCGGTCAGGAAGCGCAGCGGATTGCGGCGGGTCAGCAGGTCGACCAGGGCGTCGTCGGCCCCCGCCGCCCGGAGCCGGGGCAGAAAACTCGCGAAGAGGTGGCCGTAGCCCTGGCCTCCCTCCTCCACGAGGTAGCCGTGGCGGGAGATGTCACAGCTGAGCAGGACGCGGTCGGCGTGCCCGGCCTCCAACAGGCCGAGCAGCAGAGCGAGCCGGTCCCGGTCACTCCGGTACGACGACTTGCCCACGGTGTCGAAGGCGACGTACGCCCCTCGCGCCGCGAGCTCCCGGTGGACACCAGGGTCATCGAGAAGATCCTGATGACCGACACTGATCCGGTCTGCGGGCAGGCCCTCACCGGTGAGGATCTCCACCTGGGCGAGTCCGCCCCGGCCGAGCTGCGCGTGCGTGGCGAGGGAGAGGCCCGTGGCGAGCGCGGCCCGCGCGCCCGCCCGGAGGACCTTGGCCTCGGGAGCGGTCGGTACGTCGCCATGGCTGCCGATCTCACCGAGGACACCGGGCCGGACACCGGTCGTCCCGATGCCGTCCTCGATCTCGCGGACGAGGACGCCGGTCAGCTGTTCCACGGTGCCGGCCTCGATCTCCGGCGTGTGGAACGGCTCGTAGTACCAGCCGGTCGAGGCGACGACGGCGACCTGGGAGTCCCGCGAGATCCTGCTCAGGGCACCGACGTCGCGGCCCATGCCCCGGCAGGTCAGCTCGATGACGAGGGAGAGCCCGCACTCCTTCCGCAGGGCGGCGAGTTCAGCGGTCACGGCCCTCGCGTGCCGCTCCGGACGAAGGACGGCCGCGCCGTCACCCTGGCGGTCCAGGTCGAGTGCCAGGTGCTCGTGGGCCAGAACGGGACCGCGCACGGAGGTGGCGGACAGCTCTCCGGTGACGGTGCGCAGGGTGCGGGGTGCGGGGCGGTTCATCGTGGAGCCTTCTTTCGCGTACGGGCCGGTCCTGTCCGTGAAGTGGTCAGCCCTGCAGCGGCGTGAACAGGTCGAGCCAGTACAGGACGTTGAGGAGGATCCCGCCGACGATCACGGCCGCCGGAGCGGCGGCCATCCTCACCACCGGCCGGCCCATCGCCTCGTTGAGCAGGTAGAGACCGCCGACGACGAGGATGCCGAGCCCGCCCCCCATGGCGTTCGCAGCCATCAGTGAACCGAACAGGATTGCGAGCTGGAGGGCGTCCCCGATGGCGCTGCGCAGATGTTCGGAGGAGTCCCGGACGCTGGGCAGCTTGCCGAGGAGCCTGCCGATCCAGGAGAGCGCCAGCACCTCGACGGCGAACACGAGTGCACCGACCACTGCCGCCACGAACGGGTTCGGCATGAGATAGCCGATCGGATACACCAGCGTGAATCCGGCGATCCCGTAGGCGCCGGAGGCCAGCGCGGTCGTCGCGATCAGCGGGATGAAGCCGAACACCCGGTAGAAGTCGACCTGCGCGGCCTCGGAGTACTGCCCCTTCGCGATCAGGAAGCTGGTCGCCTCGCCACCGCCGAATATGTGCATCTGTGCGAGCACACAGACCCCGGCCCCGAGCACCATGAACAGCGGCAGATACCTGCGCAGACGTGCGGCGCTGGCGCTGAAGAGCGACGCCATCGGGTCGTCCTGGGGGATGTCCTCCACGACGCCCGACGTCCGGTCGGCCCGGCGCTGCCTGACGTCCTTGGAGACCGCCAGCCCGATGAGCATCAGCACACCGGCCGCCATGGCCAGCGCACCGGCGAACATGTTCGGCCACAGCTTCATGGTCATGACGACGAGGACCAGTTCGAGGACTCCGGCGACACCTCCCCACCTGCGGCCGAACTGCTTGGTGATGGCGAGCACCGGAAACAGGGTGAAGAGGAACAGGATCGGCGTCGACATCTGCTGCATCGCGGTCAGGAAGTCGACGGGGAGATCGTGAGCCACGTTGTTGGCGCCGTTCAGCCCGAACACGACGACGGCTCCCCAGGCGGCACCCAGGATCGGGGCGAGCCATTTCCTGGGCGCCAGCATTCCGAGGATGTCGGTGGGCAGGAAGACCAGCCACGGATTCAGGACACCGGTGGACAACGCCATCGGGGCACCGAGCCCGAAGATGAACCCCGCGGAGAGACCGAAGGAGACGGCGGTCGTCGCGCTGCGGGTGGTGCGTCCCTGGATGAAGTCGAGAAGGAAGGGACGTACCCCGTCGTTGAAGACGGCCAGGGCCATGTGCGAGATGTAGGCCGTCAGCGCGCAGAGGGCGATCACGGTCAGTTGCTGGGCCAGTGTGAAGTCGAGGCTGGTACCGGCGGCGAGTGTGGTGCTCACGAGTCACTCCTTGGTGCCCGGGATGATGCGAAGAGGCTGATGTCAGCCGCGGGCGGCGATGGCGCGTGCCATGAGGGGGGCGATGGCGTCGATCTGGTCCATCGAGAAGCCGAAGACCTTCTTGCCGTCGTCGAGCAGAGCGGCGATCTCCTCCTCGGTGGGTACGCTCCGACCGAAGGTGTGGCATGCCGCGCTGCCCATGAGACCGACGAGCACGCCCAACGAGGCGCCCGCTCCCGTGTGACAGGTGCCCAGGTAGTAGTCGGCCTGCCCCATCCGGAGTTTCATCGCTGCGTCCATGTCGCTGGAGGGGACGATGTCGAGGCCGTCGATGCCGAGCCCGCCGATGGCCTGGGTGACCTCGACCTTGCCGACTCCACCCGTGAGGATCTTCGTCATCACTGCTCTTCTCTCTGTAGCGGTTGGTTGCGGAACGAGAGGCCCGGTCAGCCGGCCGCGGCCGGCCCGGACGGGGGCTGCTGGGCCAGGACGGCCAGGTGCATGCCGAGGAAGTTGACCTCGGAGTCGGGGAGCGCCGCCCCCAGCTGCCTCTCGGCACGGACCGAGACGGCGCGGGCGCGGGCCACCGCGCCGGGATGCCCGGCGAGCTCTGCGGCGACCTGGTCGTCGGTGAGGAACTGCTCGACCGGCTCACCGTCCAGGAGCCGGCCGAGGGCCATCATCAGATGGCTGGTGAGCATCCCGGCTGTCGCTTCGGTGACGGTCAGGCCCTCGGACTCCAGGGAAGTCAGCTCGGCGGTGACGAAATCAGCCACCTCAGGCCTGACCTGACCGCCTTCGCGGAAGAGCTGGAGCCGCAGTGCGAGCTGGTCGTCCATGGTGATCCTCCTAAAATCAACAGTAACCAGGATTTTGTATTTTGAGGACGGCCGACGCCCCGGAGAAATGAGACACCGGTCACCCCTCCCTCCACCGGTCAGTACGAGGGCACGCGCTCCCCCCTCAGGACCTCGCCCTGCAGTCGCTTCACCAGAGGCAGATCGAGCGACGCGCGGACCGCGGCCAGCGCCTGCGCCCCGTCCGTCCGGCAGATCACCGCGGCACTGGAGTTGCGCAGCGCCAGCTCACGCGTGACCTCGTCCCCGAGCGGAAGCACTTCGACGCCGGGGCCGATCCGGTCCTGGGCCTCGTCGAGATTCCATACGGTCGCGTCCACCTCGTCGCGGGAGAACAGGTCGGGCAGCTGCATGTACGAGGTCTCCCGCCACACGATGTCCTCCCGGCCGGCGAAGACGCGCTCCACGAGCATCCGCAGATCCTCCGAGGTGTGGTCGATGGCGACCCGCAGGCCTGACGCCTCCAGATCGGTGCCCCGCCGCACGAGCATGCCGTGCGCCCCGACGTAGGTGGCCGGTCCGAGGTCGGCCACCAGCTCCACCGGGTGCTCCGCGGTCAGCCGGTCGGCGGCGAAACGCGACAGCACGACCAGATCGACCTTGCCTTCCAGCAACGCCGCGGTCCGGGCGCCGGCGCCCCGCATGAACGTGACCGCGAACGGGGCGCCCGCCTGCTCGAAGGCGCCGCGCAGCCCGGTCGCCAGACCTTCGTACCGCCGCGAGTAGGGGAGCGGCATGGCGGCGAGCAGGGTGCCGAGGCCCGACAGCCGCCACAGGATGGTGCGATCGGACCGGACGAGGAACGTGCCGAGGTGGCCGCGCGCGGTGGTGGAGATGGCTCCCGACTGCTCCAGCAGCTGGAGGGCCGCCTGGACCGTGCCGTTGCCGCAGCCCAGCTGCTCCGCGAAGTCCCTCACCCGGGGCAGGCGGGTGTCCGGCTCGTGATGCAGGAGCACGGCGGCGAGCTGCCTGGCGGCGAGGCCGTTACGGGTGAGGAAGCGGGCGTCCAGGTCGTTCACAAGTGAAACAGTAAACAGGATTCTGGATATTGACAAGGAGTGGCTGTGAGCTGATCCATTCGCCCCGCTGCGGTGGTGAGGGTGGGGAGGTGGCAGGAGCATGAGCTCGGAGATCCGCCTGCGGAAGAGCGTGCGCTCGGCGCCGCGGCGTACCAGGGACAGCGAAGAGGAGGTGTTGGCTGTGACAGACGTAGCGAACTCAGGTGCCGGCCACGAGGACGACCGCCCGGTACTCACCAACCGGCAAGGCCACTCCGTCTACGACAACCAGAACCAGCGGACGGTGGGCGCCAGGGGTCCGGCCACCCTGGAGAACTACCAGTTCCTGGAGAAGATCAGCCACTTCGACCGGGAGCGCATCCCCGAGCGCGTCGTACACGCTCGGGGCGTGACGACGTACGGATACTTCGAGGCGTACGGCAAGTGGGGCGACGAGCCCATCTCCCGCCACACGCGGGCCAAGCTCTTCCAGACGGAGGGCAAGCGCACCGATGTGGCGGTCCGCTTCTCGACGGTCATCGGCGGGCGTGACTCCTCCGAGGCGGCCCGGGACCCACGCGGTTTCGCGGTGAAGTTCTACACCGAGGACGGCAACTGGGACCTCGTGGGCAACAACCTCGGGGTCTTCTTCATCCGGGACGCGATCAAGTTCCCGGACGTCATCCACGCGCTCAAGCCCGACCCTGTCTCCCACGAGCAGAAGCCGGGCCGGATCTTCGACTTCATGTCGCAGACCCCCGAGAGCATGCACATGCTCGTCAACCTCTTCAGTCCGCGCGGCATCCCCGCCGACTACCGCCACATGCAGGGTTTCGGCGTCAACACGTACAAGTGGGTGAACGCCGAGGGGAAGTCCGTGCTGGTCAAATACCACTGGCTTCCCAAGCAGGGTGTACGCAGCATGACCGCCCAGGACGCGGCGAACGTACAGGCCCAGGAGTTGGGGCACGCGACGAAGGATCTGTACGAGGCCATCGCGCGCGGGGACTACCCCGAGTGGGAACTGGTGGTCCAGATGATGTCGGACGACGAGCACCCCGAGCTGGACTTCGACCCTCTGGACGACACCAAGACCTGGCCCGAGCAGGACTTCCCGCCGAAGCCGGTCGGCCGGATGGTCCTGAACCGGACGCCGGACAACTACTTCGCCGACAACGAGCAGGCCTCGTTCGGCACGGGAGTGCTCGTCGACGGACTGGACTTCTCCGACGACAAGATGCTCGTCGGACGGACCTTTTCCTACAGCGACACCCAGCGCTACAGGGTGGGACCGAACTATCTGCAGCTGCCGGTCAACCAGGCCAAGAACGCGCACGTGGCCACCAACCAGCGCGACGGGCTGATGGCGTACGACAACGGCCACCAGGGCAAGAACCCCGAAGTGAACTACGAGCCCTCCATCACCGGCGGCCTGCGCGAAGGGCAGTACCCGACGCACGACGAGCAGGGACCCGAGATCCGGGGCCGGCTCACCCGCAAGCGGATTTCCCGGACGAACGACTACCTGCAGGCGGGCCAGCGGTACCGGCTCCTGGAGGACTGGGAGCGGGACGACCTGGTGGCGAACTTCATCGACATGCTCTCGCAGTGCGCCCGGCCGGTGCAGGAACGGATGGTCTGGCACTTCCTCCTCGTCGAGAACGACTTGGGGCTGCGGGTCGGGGAAGGGCTCGGAATCGGTCCCGAGGACGTCGCGGGGCTGCAGCCGCTGGCGAGCCAGGACCTCTCGGACGACGAGCGCGAGCGCCTCGCCAACCTCGGCAAGAATCCACCGCGCGAGGTGGAAGGCCTGACGATGACACACTGTGTGCCCGACGAGCGGCACGTCGTCAGCCGCTGAGCCGACGTACGGAAGGTCTGGATGTGCGCCTGTTGCTGACATCGGACACACACGTGCCCAAGCGGGCCAGGGAACTGCCCGGTCCCCTTCTCGCGGCGCTGGACGCGGCCGATGTCGTCGTTCACGCGGGGGACTGGGTGGACGCGGCGACTCTGGACCTTTTCGAGTCCCACGCGCGGCGCCTCGTGGGAGTGTTCGGCAACAACGACGGGCCGGAGCTGAGAACCCGGCTGGACGAGGTGGCGCGCGCGGAGCTCGACGGGCTCCGCCTCGGTGTCGTCCATGAGACAGGAGCGTCGCAGGGCCGCGAACGACGCTGCGCGGCCCGCTTCCCCGACCTCGACGTCCTGGTGTTCGGTCACAGCCATATCCCGTGGGACACCGTCGCACCCGGCGGACTGCGACTCCTCAACCCTGGTTCACCGACCGACAGGCGTCGGCAGCCCTCGTGCACCTACATGACGGCCCGGGTGTCGGGGGGCGAGCTCGCCGAGGTACGCCTCCACCGCCTCCCGCCGCGCACCTGACATACAACTCGGCGGGCCAGGTCCGCACGCCGCCCCAGCCCCTTCGGCGGGCTCCTCACGCCGGCCCCGCCCGCGACGTTCCTCCGCAACGGCTGCGCCCCGGACGGCCTCTTGTGGCCGTCCGGGGCGCAGCACCAGCTTCACAGCACGCGGGCATCTCAGGCGAATGAGGCCCTTGAGGTCAGGAGCCGCTGCCGACCTCCTTGTTCACCGCGGCCGGAGAGTCGTACTCCTTGTCGGGGATGCCGCCGAGCGCGTCCATGATGTTCTGGTCGGCCCCGTGCCGCTGTGCCTGGTCGATGATTTCCTGCTTCGGGGCCGGGTAGTTCACGCCGCCGAGGCACTTCTGCAGTTCGATGGGGTTCACGGTCATGGACGGATGCGTAGCCTGCCGGCCGGAGGCTGACACCGGCTTCCAGATATGTCACGGCAATGGAGTACGGGCCGGTAAGCGGAGTTGTCACCGGTGATCGGTACAGCCGTTCGGAGAGCGGTTGCGCCCCCGTTCCCGGCCCCGGGCGACACCGCTTTCAGGGGCCGTCCGGCGTGCGCCTACCGAAATCCGGTGGCTCCAGTTCGGTTCCCGCCGCCGAGAGCCCAGGCCTCGATGTCCCGGTAGTGGATCGGCCCACGGCTTCGGCCGGCGTTGCTGCCGACCAGATGCAGACGTTCGGCAGGCCAGTCACTGCCGGTGAAACCGGCGACGGCTTCAGCGATCTCTGCCGCCGAGGTCCGGTCTCCCCGGCGGGCACGGGCCAAAGTCAGATGGGGGCGAAGAGGCCGGTCCTCGAAAGCGACTCCCGCCCCCTTCACCGCCGTACGCACATCGGCGGCAAGCAACCGCAGTGTGTCGAGGTCTCCGTCGATTCCGCTCCACAGCACCCGGTCGTCGAACGTACCGCTGCCGCGCAGGGCCAGCCGGGGCGGCCGGCGGTCCGCCGCGAGGAGAGCCAGCGGCCGGCGCAGGAGCGGAACGGTCTCGACCGGAAGCTCTCCCAGGAAGGCCAGTGTGATGTGCCAGTCCTCGACGCGATTCCATCGCATGTGAGGGTGCGTGTCGTACGCCGGGCGCAGTTCCTGGGCCAGTTCCTCCTTCGCGTGGTCGGGCGGGGCGAGGGCGATGAACACGCGCACGGTCGTCGGCTGGGTCTGTTCGTTCACACGGTTCTTCGTACAGCATCCGGTCGGCCGGGCTCCGGCCCGGGCCCTCGTTCATGTGGACGACGCACCCGCCACCGATCCGCGGTACGCCGTTCGGTGACGCGAGGCCCGGCGGTGGTGACCCCTGGAGGCGGTACGTCGTTGAGCCGCTGATCGACATCGCACGGCGAACCAGGAGCGCAGATGGTGACGGCTCGGCAGAGGTACTCCCGGGCGGGTATCGCGCGCCGGTGCGGCGCCGCGACGTTCGTTCTCGTCCTGACCGGCTGCGGAGGCGGCGGTGATGACGGGAGCGACGCGAAACCGCCCGCGGACACGCCCACGACGGCCATGTCCGCCGCACCGGCGCCCGAAGCCGCGCACTCCTTCTCGCCGAGCGCCACGGCTGACGGGGTGACCGAGACCGACGCGCTGGAGGCCTACGGCCTGATGTGGACGGAGCAGATCACGGCGTACCGGGCTGCCTCGGCCGCCGGGACGGACCTGAAGCGGTACACCTCGCCCGACGTGTGGGCCGCGTTCGAGGCGGACCTGGCCCGCATGAAGAAGGAGCACACGGCTATGCGTGGCGACCTCCGTCACGAGCCGCGCGCCACCGTGCTCGCCGGCGCCCAGCCGCCAACGGTGACGGTGAAGGACTGCGCGGACGCGTCGGACTGGCAGACCCTCGACACGACGACCGGCTGGCGGATCCCGTCGCCGCCCGGCCTGCGGGTCAGGTACGCCGTCACGGCGAAGTTGGAGCGGACGAACGGGGAGCGGTGGACGGTCACCGAGTACACCCCCCACAGGACCAGCCCGTGCCAGGGCCTGTCGGCCAATTGATCGCCCAGCCGTCGCGCCTCAAGGGCAACGGCCTCGCCACGACGTGAAGAGACCGGTGGAACCCTCAGCCGCGTACGGCCTTCGACTCGGCACGGTCGGCCACCGGAACGTCCAGGGGGCGGGCGAGCCCCACCACACCCTCGTCAAGACGCTGCAGGTGACGCAGCACCCGGAAGGTCACCGTCCCCGACGGCTGCGTGCCGGACCCGTCGTCCCGCAGCGTGGAGGCGATGCTGGCACCGGACTCGATCTCGCCCCTGGCGCCCTCGTCCTCGACGTAGGCGCCGAGTACCTCGATGTTATGGGCGATCCGCTGCCCCGCCCGGTGGAGCCGCGGATCGGCCGCGACAGTCTTGCTGTGCGGCACGAGTTCCGCCGTCGCCGCCAGCGAACGGGCGTGATACGCACACGTCTCCAGGAGCGCCACCAGATAGCGGACGGTCCGGCGGCGGCCACGCAGCGGAGTGATCGGGTAGGTCAACGGGTTGGTCGAATCGCGCAGTTCGTCCAGTGCCGTGTCCAGGCTGCGCGCCTTGCCGAGCAGATCGGACGCAGGGCCACCGCTGAGCTGCTCCACCGCTGCGGACGCGACATCACCCAGCCGTTCCAGGACTGTGCCCAGCAGTTCGTCGGTACGGCGGTCGGTGCGCACCGGCAGCACCAGGACAGCGGCGATGACGCCGCACGCCGCGCCGATCGCGGTCTCCTCGATGCGGAGCACCAACACGTCGAAGCTGTACGAGTTCAGCAAGGTGTACAACAGGCCCAGCATGGCCGTGACGAAGAAGGACATGACCGCGTACGACAGCGGAGCCGTGAAGAACATCGCGAAGATGAAGGCGAGGACCAGCGCGAACGAGACCCACGTGTGGCCCCCGACCAGCCCCGCCAGGGCGACACCCGCGACCGCGCCCAGCAGGGTGCCCAGGAGCCGCCGGTATCCCTTGACCAGGATCTCACCGGTGGAAGCGGTGTTGAGAAAGACCACCCAGCACGTGAGCACGGCCCAGTACCAACGCTGGGAGGACAGGAACTCACCGCCGACCATGGCCAGCACCGAGCCCACCGACACCTGGAAGGCCGCCCTCGTGGTAGGACGCTGCAACCCGGTACGGTCCTCCTTCTCCGGCGTCTCGGAGGAGGCCAGCGCGATGTCCTCCGCGTCGAACTCCTCACGCGATCGGGTGGTGGCCGGAGAGTCGTCCGACTCGTCCTGAGGCCCGTCGAGCGCGAGTCGCAGACCCAGGACGGACCGGGCGGCCTCACCGATACCCCGGAAGGCGTCCTGGATGCCCGACGGAGCCGAGGGAAGCCTCTCCTCGTCGCGGTAGCCGAGCAGCCTGTTACGGATGTGGGCCACCGCCGTGCCGCTGTCGCGCGCCGACGGACGGCTCACCAGGAGGTGAAGCGCCTTGAGGTCCCGGCGCAGGGCGATGGTCGCGTCGTCCTCAGCCGGCCTCCAGTCCCCGGTGAGCGGCACGGGCGCGTGCGGCAGATGCAGGGTCAGGGTGTCGGCGCGCTCGACGCTGCGGGCGTTCAACAGCAGCATCCCCAGCCGTTCCGTGGCGATCTCGGCGTCCGCCACCCGGCGTTGCAGCAACGCCGCCTTGTCCGCGTCCGAAGTTCCCTCCTCCAGGCGTCCCTGGATCAGCAGAGCGGTTTCATGCAGCCGCGCGGTGCGCCGCCGCAAGTCGTCTAGCACCTTCTCCAGCTGCTCCGGACCGGCGTCGAGGAGCTCGATCTGCACGGAGACGAGCTGGGCCAGCCGCGTCCGGAACGCGTCGCGCAGCCGGGCCAGGACGCGTTGGGGCGTTTCCGGGACGACACCGAACCGCACCACCGCGCTGCAGCCGAATCCGATGGCAAGAGCCAGACAGAGCTCCGGCAGAGCAGTCGTCGATGCACCGACGAACAGCGAGAGGAAGTAGACCTGGAAGCCGATGAGACCAAGTGCCGTGGCACGCTCGCCGAACCGGCGGCAGTAGACGGCACCGAAGATGAGGGCGATGAAGAACAGGTCGCCTGCGACGACCCGCGAAGTCAGCAGCGCGCCCAGCGACATGGCGCCGAGTGACACCGGCAGACCGAGAGCGAGCGTGACCGCCTGGTCGCGCACCAGCTTGTCCTTGACGGCGAAGGTGGCGGTCATCGCCGTCATCGCACCGGCGACCAAGTGGTTGACGCCGGTGCCCAGCAGGGCCAGAACCACCAGGGTGAGGGCGATCGCAGAGACGGTCCGCAGCCCCGCCGTGAGTCGCAGCAGCCCCGGATCGGACGCCGCGAACCGATCCCACAACCTGGCCCCGCCCCGCCGCACTGCCCTCACCCTGCACTTTCTCCGCTGCCCGTCGTGGTCCCACGTGCCTTCAGCATTGCACGGCAGGGAACCCGAGGACGAACGGTCCTCCCTGGCCCGGCGGCACACCCCCGCGAACACCTTCGCCGGGGACGGGCGGCCGGGCCGCCGGCACGAAACGACGCCCGGTGTTCTCGTCCGGTGACCCCGGCCCAGGAGATTCCGCGAGCCGCGAACGCCCTACGGCATCCGGCGGTCGTACTGTCGAACCGCTACCGAGGAGGACTGCTGATGCGAAGCGTGACGTATTCGATGAACGTCTCACTTGACGGCTACATCGTCGGGCCGGACGGCGACTTCGACTGGACGGGACCCGACGAGGAGGTCTTCCGCTTCTGGATCGACGACATCCGGGAGGTCGGCGTCCATCTGATGGGGCGACGGCTGTACGAGACGATGCTGTACTGGGAGACCGCCGACGAGGACCCGTCGCTCGACGACTCGATGCTCGAATGGGCCGCCCTCTGGAATCCGCTCCCCAAGGTGGTGTTCTCCACCACGCTGTCGACGGTGCAGGGTCATGCCCGCCTCGCCTCCGGCGGCCTGGCGCAGGAGATCGAACGGCTGCGGGCCGAGCCGGGGAAGGGCGACATCGCGATCGGCGGCGCGACCCTGGCCGCCGAGGCTGCCGCCTCGGGTCTGATCGACGAGTACCGGATCATGGTCTACCCGGTCCTGGTCGGGGGTGGCATTCCGTTCTTTCCCCGTAGCGAGAAACGGGTCGATCTCGAGCTCATGGAGACCCGCACCTTCAGCTCGAAGGTCGTCTACCTCCGCTACCGCGCAGCTCGTTCGCAGAGCCCCGGGTAGCCGTAGGAAGGACCACCACGCCCGCCGGCCCCCCTGGCCGCCACCTTCGAAGGGGTTGAACCGCCCCGGCCTGGGCCGGCGCCGTCCGAACGCCCATCCCATCCCGCCCCGTGGCGGCAGCGCCCCGCCCGTCGGCCCGGACGGCCGAGCCCGCACCGGACCCGCGGTTTCAGCACGGCCCGCTCGTGGTCCTGGACGGCGACGGATCCGCGGCCGTGAAGCTCGGCCTGACCGAACGCCTGGAGGGCTTCGAGCAGCGCAGCTCCCTGCGCCTGCCGGAGGGCCATCCCGTGGGCGAGCAGGTCCTTCCTGCGCCGCGAGACGGGTGCGTACCTCGACCCGTGGCACGACCGCCTCAAGACCGCCTACCTCGATTCGACCACTGACCAGGACACGCGACGGGTGCGGCACATCGCTTGCCTCCGCGCCTGCGGCGGACTCGGACCCCGGCCACGACCCCGAGGCGTGAGATAGGTTGCCCGCCATGACCGGACTCGGACCCGTCGCCTGGCCACCCACCCCCATAAGGACCGCACGGCTTGTGCTCCGCGAGTCCGAGGCCCGCGACCGAGCGGCGTTCATCGAGCTGTTCTCCTCGCCGGAGGTGCGCCTCTACCTCGGTGGCCCACGTCCGCGCGAAGAGCTCGAACGCGCGGTGCCCGAGGTGCCCGGCCGGCGCCCCGGCCTTTTCGTGGTCGACCTCGACGGAGCGATGATCGGGATGGTCGCGCTCGACAGGCGCGAGGCCGAACGTCCCGGGCATGTCCTTCCCGACGCCGGGGAAGCCGAGCTCGGTTACACCTTTCTGCCGGAAGCGTGGGGCCATGGGTACGCCGTCGAGGCGTGCGCAGCGGCGCTCGACTGGTTCGCCGGCATACTCCCCGGCGAGCCGGTGGTGCTCTGCACCCAGACCGCCAACGACCGCTCGATGCGCCTCGCGGCCAGACTGGGGTTCACCGAGGTGGAGTGCTTCGAGGAGTACGGGGCCGAACAGTGGTTCGGCGTGCGGTCCTCGTCCCCTCCGTCCGGTGGAGGTCGGGCCCTTGCGGTCTCAGACGTCAGCACACCGACTCGCGCACATCACGCAGTGGTGCGCCGAACCACCGGTTGAGCGCGGCACGCAAAGCGCTGACGTCGTCCGCGTCGTGACCGGTCCACGCGATGTGGCAGTCGGGCCGCAACAGCAGCCCGGTCGCATCCGTCCCCTCCGCCCTGCCGCTCACGATATCCACCCGGTCGCGCCACAGTCTCGCGGCCTCGGCGAAGCCCCCGCCGAGGTCCAGCAGCAACGGACGGCCGGTGGCCGTCAGCTCCGCCAGCCGACGGGTGCCCGCACCGGTGTGCACCTCGAGGTCGGGCGCGAAACCCTCGGTGGTCCCGGCGAGCAGGTGGGCGATGCGTTCGGTGCCTCCGGGTGAGGCGAGCAGCTCACCGAAGACGGACCGCAGGGCGGTGACCTCGGGGCCCGGACGCATCAGCGCCGACTGTGCCAGGGTCGAGGACACGACGCGTTCTGCGACGGGACGACGTTCCTGGTCATACGTGTCGAGGAGATCCCCGGGGGCCCACCCCCGCACCGTGGCGGCCAGCTTCCAACCGAGGTTGACCGCGTCCTGGAGTCCGAGGTTGAGGCCCGGGCCACCGATCGCCGAGTGCACGTGTGCCGCGTCACCCAGCAGCAGTACCCGGCCGTCCCGGTAACGCTCGGCCAGCCGGGTGTTACCGCCGACGAGACGGCGGAGCAGGCGCGGCCCGTCACCCTCGGGCGGCCCTACCGGCACAGGGACGCCCAGCACCCGCTCGGCGCTCGCCAGTATCTCCTCGAAGTACATGGGTGTGCTGTGCTCGACCGGTGAGCCGGTTTCCGTGGTGTGAAGTACGGGCGCACGGCCGGGCAGTCGCCCCCACACGATCGTGCCGCGCTCCGTGCGCACGTACAGCAGGGGCGGCAGGGTGCCGTAGCCGGGGACGACCAGGCCGCCGTCCGCGTCCACGTGCGTGTCCGCCACGGACACGTGCGCGGACCGGTTGACGAAGTCGTCGTCGGTCACACCGGGGAAGCCGATTCCCGACAGACGCCGTACGAGGCTGTGCCCTCCGTCAGCTCCCACCAGGTAACGGGCGCTGAGAGTCTCACCGCCCGTCAGCGTGACCTCGACCTGGTCGTCGGTCTGGAGCAGACCGGCCACCTCCTGCCCCCTGCGGAGGATAACGCCGAGCTCCACAGCGCGTTCGGAGAGGACCTTCTCGATCTGTTCCTGGGGGGCCGGGAGCACGCTCACGGGGTTGTTCCCGAGGCCCGCGAGCTCCAGCGCGAAGGCGCCGAACATGTAGCGGGGCGCCGGCCGGGGCGGCTCGCCTGAACCGCTGATGCGTGCATACAGACCACGGCGATCGAGCATGCGGACTATCTGACCGACCAGGCCGTTCGCCCGGGGCTCGGTCTTCGGCCCGTCGAGACGCTCGAGCACGACCGGACGCACTCCGGCCAACGCCAGCTCGCAGGCGAGCATCAGGCCGTTCGGACCACCGCCGACGATGACTACGTCAAACATGGGAATCTTCCGTTTCAGGGCAGACGAGGGCAGAAAAGGGCACGGGGCGGTAGGGGCACGCCCGGCTGCGGGGGGAAGGCGAAGGGCTACGGGGTGGGGAGCCCTGCGGCCAGCATGTCGAGAGCCCTGGGCAGCAGGACCTCCATCGGCTCCTGCGCACCGCCCTGTACGAACAGTTCGGTCGCGACGCCGTTGGCCGCCATCACGCTCGCGGCTGCCAGGCGGGGATAGAGATCGGACACGGGATCGGTGCCCGTGCGGTCGGCGATCGCCGCGGCGAGCTCCTTCTCCGCGATCTTGCCCGCCCGCAGCATCTCGGCCTGCAGCACCGGCTCGGCCAGCATCACCCGCAGGCCGGCGACCCAGTCGGCGGGCTCCTGCGGCGGCATCTGCCGCACTTCCGGGCCCGGCTCCAGCTGCCGCAGCGCGGCACGGGTGATCGCCTCCCACAAAGGCTCATCGGGCGGGCCCTCGCGCAGATCGGCAGCGACCCGCAAGGAGCGCTCGAGGTAGCGGAACGCGATCGCTTCTGCCTTGCTGGAGAAGTAGTTGTTGAACGTACGTGGAGAGACGCCCACCGCCCCGGCGATGTCCTCGACCTTGACCGCGTTCAACCCGCGCTCGACGGTCAGCCTGATCGCGGCCCAGCTCAGGGCTGCCCGCGTGGCTTCCTTCTTTCGCTCTCGAAGACCACTCACGTCAACCAGGGTAGCAAAAACTGCGTGCCGCGCAATATTGCGGGCCACGCACGTAAAGTCGGCGTCTTGCCGGGTCCGTCGGACAGCGGAAGGCGGAGCCGTCGCATGGCCGCCTGTGCGCAGGCGTCGGCCGGTCCGCTGCACGCGAGCGGCCCCCGATCGTGATCGGGGGCCGCGCTTGCTCACCTCTGTCTGCTGTTCACGCCTGCCGCAGCGCGGAGCGGCCCGCGTAACGCGCCGAATCTCCCAGTTCCTCTTCGATCCGGATGAGCTGGTTGTACTTCGCCGTGCGGTCCGAGCGGGAGAGCGAGCCGGTCTTGATCTGACCGCATCCGGTCGCCACCGCCAGATCCGCGATGGTGGTGTCCTCCGTCTCGCCCGATCGGTGCGACATGACGGCTGTCCAGCCCGCCTGGTGGGCCGCGCCCACCGTGGCCAGCGCCTCGCTCAGCGTCCCGATCTGATTGACCTTGACCAGGACCGAGTTGCCGACACCGGTGCGGATGCCCTCGCGCAGCAGCCTCTCGTCGGTGCAGAACACGTCGTCGCCGACGAGCTGGCAACGGTCGCCCACGCGGGCGGTCAGCTCGCGCCAGCCGTCCAGATCGTTCTCCGCCATCGGGTCCTCGATGGAGACGACCGGGTAGGCGTCGATGAGCTCGGCCAGGTAGTCGGCGTTCTCGGAGGGAGTGCGACGCGCCCCCTCGCCCGCGTAGTCGTACACGCCGTCGCGGAAGAACTCCGACGACGCCGGGTCCATGAGCAGGCCGATGTCCGCGCCTGGGCGGTAACCGGTGCGCTCGATGGCGCTCATCACGAAGTCGAGCGCTTCCTCGGCGGTGCGCAGCGCGGGCGCGAAGCCGCCCTCGTCGCCCACGGCCGTGGAGTGCCCGGCGGCCAGCAGATCGCGACGCAGGGTGTGGAAGACCTCGCTGCCCATGCGGACGGCCTCGGCGAAGGTCTCCGCGCCCACGGGGGCGATCATGAACTCCTGGAAATCCAGCGGGTTGTCGGCGTGGGCGCCGCCGTTGACGATGTTCATCATCGGCAGAGGCAGGAGGGTGGCGTCGGCGCCACCGAGGTAACGGTAGAGGGGTAGGCGGTGGGCCGCCGCAGCAGCCTTCGCGGCGGCGAGGGAGACGCCGAGGATCGCGTTGGCGCCGAGCCTGGACTTCGTGGTGGTGCCGTCGAGGGCGACCAGGGCGGCGTCCAGACCCGACTGGTCCGCGCCGTCCCGGCCGCAGACCGACGCCGCGATCTCCCCGTTGACGTGGGCCACCGCTCGGTCGACCCCCTTGCCGTGCCAGCGCGTGGCGTCCCCGTCGCGCAGTTCCACGGCCTCCCGGGTGCCGGTGGAGGCGCCGGAGGGGACGGCCGCGCGCCCCAGGGAACCACCCGCCAGGACGACATCGACCTCGACCGTGGGATTGCCCCGGCTGTCGATGATCCGGCGGGCGGTGACGGTCTCGATGGTGGTGTCGGCGACTGCTTTCGCGGACATGGGAGTTCCTCCCCGTTGTCATGTGCCGTGGCCCTGGCTGCGACAGCGCTGGCGCTGAGCCCGACAAGGCCAAACCCTACAGCTATGCTGCTCAGTTTGGCTGTACAGCACTGCTGTGCAGGTCAGCGCGCACAACTGCGCTGACCAGCGGGGTAAAGTGCCCTATGCCCACCTCGGAAGCCGCCGCCATCGCCGCCGAACTGCGCACGGCGATGGGCAAGCTCACCCGACGCGTCAAACACGAGGACCGCATCCCGCTGGGCCAGGTCGCCGTGCTCGGCGTACTCGACCGTGACGGTGCCATGACCACCAGTGACCTCGCCGCCGACCAGCGCGTACGCCCCCAGTCGATGGCCCGGGCGGTGGGGCTGCTCATGGAACAGAACCTGATCACGCGTCGCGCGCATCCCACGGACGGCCGTAAGTCGCTGGTCGAGCTGTCGGACGCGGGCCGCGCCGCACTCGACGCGGAGCGCGGCCGCAGGGCCGGATGGCTCGCACAGGCCATCGAGGCCGAACTCACGGAAGAGGAGCGAGAGTTGCTGGCGCGGAGTGCGGCCTTGCTGGAGCGGCTCGCCACGCGCTAGCGGCCCGACACGCGTCCGCACACCCCTTCGCCGCATCGGCCGGATGTCCGAGCACATGCGGAACGAGGACTTCGGCCGGCGCACGGAGAGCGGTGGAAAGCGACAGAACGGCGTGTGGCCCCCACCCGGAGGCAGGGGCCACAACCGTTTCACCGGGCGGAAGGGAAGTCTCCGGCCGGCGTGAGGAGCTCAGGCTTCCTGTCCGGCTCGTGCCATCTCGCGCACCCGGCCGCGGACGACGAACCAGCCGCCGACCAGCGCCGCCGCGATCAGCGGCAGGAACATCACGGTCGTCCGGCCGACCCCGCCGCCCCACCACATCAGGAAGGCCACACAGCCGAGGAACAACAGGGTGACGATCTGGGTGTACGGAGCCCACGGCAGGCGGTAGGCGGGCCTCGTGACCCGGCCGTCCTGCGAGCGGTGCCAGAAGACCAGGGAACAGAGCATGATCATGCCCCACGTCCCGAGAATCCCGATGGACGCGAAGTTGAGCACGATCTCGAAAGCCTGGCCGGGCACCACGTAGTTCAGCCCGACGCCCAGCACCCCGAAGCCCGCCGTCAGCAGAATGCCTCCGTAGGGGACCTGCCCCTTGTTCATCAGACCGGTGAAGCGGGGGGCGGAACCCGACAGCGCCATGGAGCGCAGGATGCGGCCGGTGGAGTAGAGGCCGGAGTTCAGGCTGGACAGTGCGGCGGTCAGCACCACCAGGTTCATCACACCGGCCGCACCGGGAACGCCGAGCTTGTCCATCACGGTGACGAACGGGCTCTGGTCCCCGGAGTAGGCGGTGTAGGGCAGCAGCAGCGCGAGCAGCACCACCGAGCCGACGTAGAACAGTCCGACTCGCCACATGATGGAGTTGATCGCACGAGGCATGATCTTCTCGGGATTCTCGGTCTCACCGGCTGCGACACCGCACAGCTCGACGGACGCGTAGGCGAAGACGACACCCTGGATCACGAGAAGCATCGGCAGCATGCCGACGGGGAAGACGCCGGTGTCCGAGACGGTGGACAGGCCCGGGGTGTGGCCGTCCACCGGATGCCGGGTGACGACCAGGAAGATGCCGACCAGCATGAAGGCGACCAGGGCCGCCACCTTGATGATCGCGAACCAGAACTCCATCTCGCCGAAGTACTTCACCGAGATGAGGTTGGCCGCGAGCACCACGGCGAGGGCGGTCAACGCGAGGACCCACTGAGGCACGTCACTGAACATGCCCCAGAAGTGGGCGTACGTCGCCGCCGCGGTGATGTCCGCGATCGCGGTGGTGGACCAGTTGAGGAAGTACAGCCAGCCGGCCGCGAAGGCGCCCTTCTCGCCCATGAACTCACGGGCGTAGGAGACGAAGGCGCCGGACGACGGGCGGTAGAGGATCAGCTCACCCAGCGCCCGTACGACGAAGAACGCGAAGACACCGCAGACGGCGTAGGCGATGGCGAGCGAGGGGCCCGCGTCCGCGAGACGCCCTCCCGCGCCCAGGAAGAGCCCGGTGCCGATCGCTCCGCCGATGGCGATCATGTTGATGTGGCGGGATTTGAGGTCCTTGCTGTAACCGGCGTCGCCGGCGTCCACGTGGGGGGAGCTCGCCGGTGTCCCGGCGGCGGGCTGACCGGCTGCTGCGATGCTGCCGTCACTCATGGAAGGGGTTCGCCTTTGTGAGGGGGAGATGGCCGGTCCCGGCCGGGCCCGTGGGGGAGGCGCCCGGCGATGGCTCGAAGGCGCATGATCAGGAACCCTGTGATTCTGGCAGTGTGCAGTACCTGACGAAAACAAATCTGAGGTATTCCAGAGGTTTCGGCCCAGTAAAGTAAGCGAGCCTCAACCGTGGGGGAGTGAGGGGGCCTGAGCCCCGCACGGGCCGCCCCCGCTTCACACAAGCCCCGTTGTCTCCTCGTCGACGGAGATGCCGAGCCGGGCGGCCACGGTGGTGAGTGCCGTTCCCAGCGGGAGGGCGATGCGGGTGACGGCGAGGGAGTCGCCCCGGGTGGCGTCCTGGTTGACGATCAGCACCGGCTTCCCGGTCCGAGCCGCCTGGCGGACGAACCGAAGCCCGGACATCACGGTCAACGAGGAGCCGAGGACCAGCAGCGAGCCCGCCTCATGGACCATTTCCCGGCAGTGCTCAACCCGCTGCGGGGGCACGGACTCGCCGAAGAACACCACGTCCGGCTTGAGGATGCCGCCGCAGACCGCGCAGGGCACCACACGGAAGTCGCCGACCTGTTCGTCGGTGAGGTCGGCGTCACCGTCCGGGTTGATCGTCGAGGCAACCGGCCTGAACCCGGCATTGGCCGCCTCGAGCCGCTGGGCGAGCTCACCGCGCGGACTGTAGGTGCCGCAGGAAAGGCAGACCACCCGGTCCAGGCTTCCGTGGAGATCCACGACACCCTCGCTGCCGGCGGCCTGGTGCAGGCTGTCGACGTTCTGGGTGATCAGCCCCGAGAGCCGGCCGTGCCTCCCGAAAGCGGCCACGGCCCGGTGCCCTGCGTTGGGGCGGGCGCGGCGGAACGTCTGCCAGCCGAGGTGGCTGCGCGCCCAGTACCGGCGCCGGGCCTGGGTGCCGGCGGTGAAGTCCTGGTAGGTCATCGGGGTGTGCCGGCTCAGGCTTCCGCCCTCGCCCCGGTAGTCGGGGATGCCCGACTCCGTGGAGATGCCCGCCCCGCTGAGCACCAGGACGCCGCCCCGGTCCACCATGTCCGTGACCGGACCCAGATCCGTGGTGCCCGGCGGCAGGTCCTGGTCAGGGGTCCAGCTCAGAGTGGGGCGCATACGCATGCCCCCAGGGTACGGAACAGGCGCCGACCACCCGCCGCCCCGCTCCCACCGCTGAGTCGCACGGCGCCGCCGCGACGGACCACACGTCCGAGCCGGCACCCACCTTCCGGTTCATGGAGCGGAAGGCGGGATCCGGCCGAGTGGCAGCCGCGGCGGTCGGCGCAACGCCGTGGGCCGCGACAGCCGGGGCATTCACGACCCGGGCCGGCAGGCGTGGTCGAACTCGTCGCTGTCGCCGGCCCGGTCCCTTTCCCCCTTGGTGGGTCCCCGCTGGGCGAGTGCGCAGAGCCGCTTGATCGACTTGTCGGCATCGAGGGGAACCGTGAAGGAGCGGGACCCCTCGACCATGGTGATCCGCTCTCCTGTGGAGTTCGGCGAGAGTGTGGTGTCGTAATGCGCCCAGTAGCGGTACAGCACGGTCTTGTCCCGGGTGTCCCGGACCACCTGCTCGCCGGCCCGGGTGGTGGTGTGCAGTACATCGCCCTTCTCGTCGAGGTTGCGGCCCAGCGCGTGGACACCGTCATCGGTGAGCCTGTCGTCCCACTCCTTGCGCTCGATGTCCCAGAGCCGGACGGATCCGCCGGCGTAGTGCACCGTGAGCCGCTTGCCGTCAGGAGAGACGAGAAGACCGCGGATCGACTCGTCCTGCTCCTTCCGCTCGATCCACCGGGTGTACTCGCCGGTTTCGAAGTCCCACGTGCCGACTCCGTCGACGGTCCGCACGACCGCCTTGCGGGTGCCCGGCAGGACGCCGCCCCAGGTGCCCGCCGCCGCCATGGCCAGCGCCGGCTTCTCCTGCTGCGAGGGCCGGTACGTTTTGCCGTCCTGCTCACCCGTGTCGAGGTTCCAGCGCGACATGTAGGACAGCCCCGAGATCACGGCGTGCTTGTCGTCGGCGAATGTGGTGTTGATCCAGGATGGGGTGAGCCCGGTCAGTGGATCGGGTCCCTGGGCCGTGAGGTCAGGTGGGGACGGCAGCTCCAGCACGTGTTCCACGGCCAGAGTGTGTGTGGCGTCGCCCCCGGACGGGGCTTCGGTGAGCCGCCAGACGAGTACGCTGCGCTGGTCCGCCGTCACGGTGAGCATGCGGGACCCGCCAGGACTGAAAGCGGTGTAGAAGCGGGCCAGAGGCTCAGGTGACTTGGCGTAGCCCATCAGCTTGCGGGTCTTGAGATCCCACATCTGCAGAGCGTCGCCCCTGGCGTCGACCACCGCGAGGCGTTGGTGTTCCCCGTCCGCGGTGCGGAAACCGCCGAGCAGAACGTTGACGTCGAAGGAGTCCGGGGGGCGGACGCGTACGGTGACGATACTGCCGCCGACCGCGACGGCGGCCCGCAGATCGTTCGGAGGACCGGCGAGGGCCACCGCCGGAAAGGCCCTCCCACGGGTGAGGTTGATGTCTTCCGGTGCGGTGGACGGCACGTCGAAGGTGCCCGGCCATCCTTTCTCCAGGTCGACGACGAGGAACCGCATGCGGCCGAGATCGCCGCCCATCCGTCCCACCGGCTTGACGAGATAGCGGCCCGTCGCGTCGAGCCGGGGGACGTGGAGCGGGCAGAGCTGCACCGCCGTGCTGGTGTGGTAGGTCTTTGCCCGGCGCGGTTGGCGGCCTAGTCGCCATACTTCGAGAGCTCCCTCCGCGGTGCAGGTCACCAAGGTCCGGCCGTCACCGCTGACGGTCGCTGAAGCGGCCGCCCGCTCGCCCCAGGGGCGACTCGGCTCACCCGTCGCTCTGTCCCAGGCCAGCAGGCGGCCCGACGCGTCGTCCCGGTCCGCTCCGGCGGGCACGATACGGGCAACCACCGTGTCGCCCGCCCCGAACCACGCCTCGACCGCGTCCCAGCCCTTCGGCGGGGTGAGCGTCCGGCCGACGCGACTGCCGTCGCCGGTATCCCACACCAGCACCCCCTCCCGGCGAATCGTCGCGAGGACGCGGTCCCCGCCGGCGTCGAAGCGGAGGTCGCTCGCCGGGCGCGGATTCCGCCGCGCGTCCTCGGTCCCTCGTAGCGAGACAAACCGCACCTTCGCCTCGGGATCGAATGCGGCCTCCTCGGAGGCGCGTATCCCCAGGGAGATGACACCCCACCCACTCGAACGTGCCATGACAAGGCCGTTCGGTGAGACGGCGAAGCGCGCGTTGTCGCCCGTACGCGTCCGCTGCCGCGGCTCGGGCCGCTCGGCATCCGCCTTGCGCAGGTCAAGCTGGACGACGTCGCCGCTGTCCAGCAGGGAGTACAACTGCTCACCGGACCCGGTCGAGGAGATGTCCTCGACGTCGGACCGGCCTTCCATGACGACGTTCTCCACGTCCTTCAGCCGCAGGTACTGGGCCATCAGCGTCGAGCGGGCCGTCTGGCGGTCCTCGGTGTCGAAGGCCGCGACGGCGAACAGCGACGAGGCCGTGAGAGACACGCTGTCCAGCGCGGCAGCCTGCTGCGCCAGCCGGTCGGAGGTGAGGCGCCGCTGCTCCGCCACCATGCCCCGATACAGGAACGACCCCACGATCAGCGCCAGGGAGGAGACGACGGCGACCATCGCGGTGAGGAGCCGCACCCGACGGGCACGGGCCGCGCTCCGCTCGGTCTCCTGGCGTCTGCGATCGCGCAGTTCCGCACTGCACCGGATGAAGGTGCGGTCGTCCGTCGTGAGTTCGTCCCCGCGTTCCGCGAGCCGCTGCTCGGCCAGGGCCAGGGCCGGATCCTCCAGCAGATGGCCATCGGGCCTGCCCTCCTCCCGCCAGCGCTGCCCGTCGAAGCGCAACGTGCCGAGCCACTCCAGGAAGGCACGGTCGTCGGCGAGCACCTCGGCCAGGGGCCGCCACTGTTCGATCAGCGCCTCGTGCGCCAGCTCCACCGTCTCGTGCCCCGTCTCGTCCACGCCCAGCACGAGGATGCGTGACTCGGCAAGCGCGCGGGCGATCGTCCACCGTTCCTCGCCCGCATCGCGGCGGAGCAGCCGCGCCCGCAGTGGCGTCCTCGTCCCGGGCGGGATCCGCACCAGCGCACGCAGCAGACTCCCCGCGGCCGGTGCGGGGTGTGCCCCCTGCACCTCATGCCAGGCCATGTCCGCCCGCTCGCCGAGTGCGCGGCCGACGCCGCCGAGGCGCTCGTAGGCGTCGAACCGGAGACGTCCGCCACGACGCTGCTCCCAGAGCGACTCCAGAAGGAACCCGAGCAGCGGCAGAGCCCCTGGCCGCCCCACCGCGTCCTGGACGATCCGCGCCGCCAGACCGGCGCTGTATTCGACGCCAGGTATCCCCTCCAGCGGCCGCACGACCGCGTTGGCGAGCTCCTGTGCGGGCATCGGCCCCAGTTGGTGGGCGGGCGCCCCGCCGACGAGTCGGCCCAGCTCCGGATGGCTGAGCATCGCGTCCTGGAAATCGGAGCGAACCACCGTGAGGACGCCCGTGCCAGGGCGCGCCGCCGCCTCCAGGAGAAGGCCGACGGTCTGGCGCAGCTCGTCGTCCGGCAGGGTCAGCAGCGCTTCGGCCTGGTCGACGGCCACGACCACACGCCGCTGCCCGGCGTCCGCAGGCGGAGTGCGGACGGGGAGCCGTTGCCCGGACGCGGCGCGCAGCAGGACGACCTCGACGCCCTGTTCCCTGAGGCGCGGCACGACACCGGCCATGAGCACGGAGGACTTGCCGGATCCCGAGGGACCGGTCAGGGTGACGCAGCCCGTCGGCCCGTCGTGGCCCCCCAGCAGCCCGAGCACCGCTGCGACATCGGCGTCCCTGCCGAAGAAGTGCCGCCTGTCGTGCTCGGTGAACGCGTGCAGGCCGGGGAACGGACACCGCGGGGCCAGCAGCCCGGCGAGCGCGGGGATCTGCTCGGTGACGGTGCGTGTCGGGATGCAGAAGTTCTGCCCACGTGCCTTGGAGGCGGTCGCGGTGACGATGCCCACCACGCTGCCCGTCACCTTGTCCCACACGGCCGCGCCGCTGAAGCCCGGACGGATCGGGTCCGATGCGCCGTCCGGGGACATCTGCAGCCAGCCGACGCCGGTGCGGCCGCGCAGCACGGCAGTGTGCCAGCCGCCTTCCGCCACGTCGTCCGGCAGCCCGAAGACGACGGCCCGGTGACCGAAGGCCGAGGGAGGATCGGCCATGACGACCGGCCGCGCACCGGTCAGGGCAGCGTCGAGCAGGAGCACCGCGAGGTCTCCGCGGCCGTCCGGGTGTTCAGGCACCCAGTTCCGTATCCGCGCTGTGACGGCCTCCGTGCCACCGGGGGTGTGCAGCAGCCGGACGTCCAGCGTGGTCTGTGGCTGCTCGGAATGCCCGCGCGCCAGCCCGGCTGCGTCGGTCACGACATGGGCGCAGGTCAGCACCAGTTGCGGGGCGATCAGTACACCGACACCTGTGACGCCGGCCGGACCGGTGATCCTCACCGTGGCGGCGGTGAGCGACTCCTCGGCGATCTCGTCATGGGAGGGGGACCGCTCGGTCATGGCTCGGTGCTCTCTTTCAGCCGACCCGACGCGAGGCACCCGACCAGCTCAGGGTGACCGTGAAGTTCGCCTCGGTCCCTGTTGTCGCGATGACGACATCGGCACCCGCGGTGAGAGAGATGCCGAACTCCAGGCCGATGTCGTCCGGCGGGTTGTCCATCTGGGTGAAACGGGACACGAAGCTCTCCGCCACGGGCCGCACCGCGTCCAGCATCTGGTCGAGTGTGCGCGACGCCTGAACCGCGGCCCGTGCCCCGCGTCCGACCCGGGTGACCGCTTCCTCGGGCTCCCTGATCCGTACCAGGATCGGCTCCTCGCCCGGCCGTCCCGTCGGGACCTGCACCGTCACCTCGGCCATCGCTCGCGCCCCCCTGTCACCGCCGTCCGCTCGTACGACATGAGCTGACAGCACCAGAAGCAGGGAGTCAAGGCCACGGAGCGGCAACTACGTCTGAAATATGCTCAGTTGGCGAAGAGTGGTAGCTGAGACCGGTCTCGGAGGCGGGCATCACGGAGCTTCGGCGTCCGCGACGATCTCCTGATGAGGCGAGTGCTGTGCCCTTCTTTCACGTCCTCACGAGAGGGGAGCGCGGCCGACGAGTTCTTCGAGGACGTCTTCCATGGTCACGAACCCGAGGACGGTGCCCTCGTCGCCGGTGACGGCCGCCAGATGCGTGCCTGCGGCTCGCATCGCCGTCATGGTGTCGTCGAGCGGCGTGTCGATCTCGACCCGGACGATCGGGTGGAAGGAGCTGCGTGGGAAGGGCCGCGAGCGCTCGGCGAGGCCGAGAGCATCCTTGATGTGCAGATAGCCGAGTACCTCGTCGTCGGGGCCGGTCACAGGGAGGCGGGAGTAGCCGCTGGCCGCGGCAGTGCGCTCCAGCTGCCTGGGGGTGACCTGGTGATCCACGGTGACGGCGCTCCTCAGGGGTACCAGCACCTTCCCTACCGGGCGGGTGCCCAACTCCAGTGCGTCCTGCAGGCGTTCGCCGTCTGCGGGAGCCAGGAGTCCTGCCTCGCTGGAGTCCTTGACGAGTCGGACGAGTTCGTCGTCGGTGAAGACGGAGGTGACCTCACCCTTGGGCTCCACCTTCAGCAGGCGGAGGATGCCGTTGGCGAACGCGTTGATGCCGAAGATGACCGGCCGCAGCGCGCGTGTGAGGGCCACCAGCGGGGGACCCAGCAGCAGGGCTGTCGGGGCCGGGGCTGCGAGCGCGATGTTCTTGGGGATCATCTCGCCGATCAGCATGTGCAGGTACGTCGCCGCCGTGAGCGCGATCACGAAGGCGATGGGGTGGATGAGCGCCTCGGGTACACCGGCCGCTTCGAACGGCGGCTCCAGCAGGTGGGCGATGGCCGGCTCGGCGACCGCGCCGAGGACCAGCGAGGAGATGGTGATGCCGAGCTGCGCTGTGGCCATGACGGCGGAGAGGTGCTGTAGGCCCCACAGGGTGGAATCGGCACGAGAGTTGCCCTTGAGGGCCGCGGGCTCGATCTGGCTGCGCCGTACGGAGATCAGGGCGAATTCGGCTCCGACGAAGAACGCGTTGGTCAGGAGCGTCAGCGCGCCGATCAGCAACTGGATGGCGGTCATCGGGCTTCCTCCGTGCTCTGCTGGGCGGGGCCGGTGACGCGGACGCGGTCGGCGCGGTGGTGCTCGACATGGAGCACGTCGAACCGCCACCCGTCGGTCTCGACATGATCCGTGGGCAGCGGGAGGCGCTCCAGCTGGGTCGCGATCAGCCCGGCCAGGGTCTCGTAGGGGCCCTCGGGGACGCCGAGACCGATCTCTTCGAGCTGGTCCACGCGGATGCTGCCGTCGGCCTCCCACGCAGGGCGGCCGTCGGGGGACGGATCCAGGGGAATCAGATCGGGCCGTTCGAGTGGGTCGTGCTCGTCGCGTACTTCGCCGACGACCTCCTCGACGATGTCTTCCACCGTGGCGACACCCGCGGTACCTCCGTACTCGTCGATCACCACGGCCATGGTCCGGCTCGCCCGCAGACGCCGCAGTAGACGGTCCACGGGCAGAGAGGCGGGCACCAGCAGCGGCTCCGTCGCCAGATCCGTCACGGACGTGTGGTCCCGCTCGGCCTCGTCCAGGGCGAGCACGTCGCGGATGTGGACAGTGCCGACGACCTCGTCCAGGCTGTCGCGGTAGACGGGGAACCTGGACAGGCCGGTGGTCAGGGCGAGGTTCGCGGCGTCCGTCGCGGTGGAGTGGGCTTCGAGGGCCTGGACGTCCACGCGGGGGGTCATGACGTTCTCGGCGATCAGTTCACCCAGGTGCAGGGTCCGTACGAACAGTTCGACGGAGTCCTTCTCCATCGCGCCTTCCCGTGCGGAATGCTGGGCGAGGGCGACCAGCTCTTCCGGGCTGCGAGCGGAGGCCAGTTCTTCCTGGGGCTCCAGGCCGAAGCGCCGTACCGCACGGTTCGCGGTGTTGTTCAGATGCCGGATCAAAGGAGCGAAGACGGCGGTGAAGCCCTGCTGCGGGCCCGCTACGACCTTCGCCACGGCGAGCGGGCTGGAGATCGCCCAGTTCTTCGGGACCAGTTCACCGACGACCATCAGGACGACGGTCGCCAGGGTCACGCCGAGCAGCGTCGCGACGGTGGAGACCGCCCCGTCCGGCAGGCCGGCGGCTTCGAGCGGTCCGCGCAGAAGGGCGGCGAGCGATGGTTCGGCGAGCATGCCGATGACCAGCGAGGTGACCGTGATACCCAGCTGTGCGCCGGAAAGCTGGAAGGTCAGCCGCTTGGCAGCCTTCAACGCGCTCGCCGCACCGCGCTCACCGGCCCCGGCGGCCTGTTCCAGCTCGCCGCGCTCGACGGTGGTCAGGGAGAACTCGGCCGCGACGAACACGGCGCAGGCCAGCGTGAGGGCGAGGGCCAGGAGAAGCAGGAGTACTTCGGTCACCGTGCCCGCCTCGGCTCCTGGCTCGAAAGCGGCAGGCGGTCAGGGGCACGGCTGCTACTGGGAGGTTCACCCATTGCGGTTCTGTTGCTCCTTCTTGGCTCGGTGGATCAGGGGTCCGGTGCGGCTGCAGGGAGGTCAGCTTGTCCGACCCAATGGTAAAGGATTCGCAAAGTTGTCTTGTCGGGCGACCTGGGGCCCCCCGGTGGGACTCCTTTTGGTCAACCCCCGTCAAGGCTTCAGGAGTGCGGTCTGTGCGGGCTGCCCCACCTCTGTGCTCTACATGCCTGTAGAGCATACGAGGAGACCCGGAAAGGTCCCACACCTCATACGGAGAATGACGAAGTCGGCGCCGCGATGACTGCGCACGACCGTGCGGGTCGCTCGGGGTCGGGGGCCCGTCGGTGGACACGGTCCCGGATCCGGGACCGGTGCTGCCGGGCGGGGGTGTGGGCTTCCATCGAGCAGATCGCTCCGGAACTGGTCGCTGGGGTGGAACACCGAGGTCGACGACTGGATTCGCCGACTCGTCGAGGACCGGTCCTCCCGTACGGCCCACGGTTCACCCGGCCATGACGAACCGTACGGCGGCTACGCGCACCAGGAGGGTGATCACGGCCGGCGCCACCCCGGTGATGGCCACCACCGGTCCGGGCGTGGTGGGCGAAGAGGGCTGAGGGGACAGGCGGCGGCCCTGCAGCGGGGCCCGGCAGAAGCGTGCGATGGCGGGCGCAAGTCGTGACGCCGGTGCCCGACGCGCCGCCTCGGACGGGCTGAACGCCGTCAGCCGGCCTCCCGGGCGCGTGTCTGCCGGAGGTCGTCCTGGGCGACTGCCTTCTCCCACAGTCGGGCGACGCCCTCCGGCCCGATGTCGTCGAGCGGTATGAGGAAGTTCTCGGAGAGCGTTGTGGCGAACTCGTCCACGTCCCTGATGACCCGTGAACTCCTGCCATCGGCGCTGTACTGCCGCACCGTACGCGACAGCAGCAGTGACGTGCACCCGTCGACGGGCCGTGCGGCGATCAACGTGGTGACGTAGGGCGATCCCGCAGCCGTGGAGAGCTCGTGCGAGCGGGCGGCGAAATCGGCAGGCTCGCGGGGCTGGAGGCGGAAGTCGTAGGAGGCGATCGTCGCGCCCGGGTGGTGGTGGAAGCGCCAGGTGTCCGAGGTCAGTCGCTCCAGCCGGTAGGTGAACTGCCCTTGTCTGTGGGCGCCTTCACGCAGTTGCAGCGGTTCTGTGAACCCGTCTCCGATGCCGGCGTCAGCAACCCATCGCCTGCCGTCGAGGTCGATGATCAGCGCATTGTGGTTGCCCCACATCGCATCCCCGCGAGCCTGGAGCATGACGCCGCTCTCAACCATCGACACCTCGAACCCGACCAGGCGCAGCAACATGGCGAGGCCCGCGTTCTGTTCATAGCAATAGCCGCCGCGCCGCCGCCGTACGAGCTTGTCGGTCAATGCGTCGGGATCGAGGCTGACCGGCCGGCCGAGCTGGATGTCGATGTTCTCGTACGGCACCATGCGCCGCCAGGACCGGTGCAAGGCAAAGAGTGTCTCTCGGTCGGGCGTCACGCGGCCTCGGTGCCCGATCCGGTGCAACATCGCATGGAGAGTCATTCCAGACCCTTATCTGATAGATGATCCGCCACTTAGGTATAGTATATGGAGGATGCCCGCTCACATATAGTGCTGGCGTGACATCTTCGACTTCCGGGCGAGAGCTGCGTGCCGATGCCCGGCTCAACCGTGAACAGATCATCGAGGCGGCCCGGGTGCTCTTCGCCGAGAAGGGGCCCGACGTGCCGGCGGAAGAGGTGGCCCGTCGCGCCTGCGTCGGGACCGGCACCCTCTACCGTCGCTTCCCGGACCGGCAGGCGCTGATCAGCGCGGTGGCGTCGGACGGCCTTCACCGCGTGGTCGCCATCGCTCGCACGTCAGAGGACGAAGAGCCCGATGCCTGGCGAGCGCTGACGCGGTTCGTTCATCAGGCCGGCGCCGAACTGCGGTTGGCGACCTGGCTGTCGGTCTGGTTCGCCAGCGCCTGGGCCGACCTCCAGGAGGACCCCGAGAACCGCCGACTGCGCCAGATCCTTCTGAAGATCCTCGACCGACTCGTCCGTCGCGCCCAGTCGGACGGCGACATGCGTCCGGACGTGGACACCGGTGACCTGGCGCTGTTGATCGCCCTGTTGCTGCGGCCGATCCCCGGCCTGAGCGCCGAACTCGCCCAGCGCAGCGCGGATCGCTCTCTGGTTCTCATGCTCGACACTCTGCGAGCCCGCGGCGATACCCAGCAGCTGCCCGGCCAGGGGATCAGTACCGCCGATCTCGATCCGGGCAACTACCAGACGGCCGAGACCGATGTGTTCCGGTGACCGAGGTGATCAGGGGCCGCGGCGCACCCCGGGACGGTCGGCCGACGCGCAGCCAGACTTTCCGGTAGGGGCAGTCCCCCCGACGGCACGGAAGTGGTCATGCGGCGAGGCCGCTGACCGCGTCGCCGACGAACTTGGCTCCCAGCACCATCAGCAGGACGGTCATGATGGCGCTGTTGTGCGCGGCCATCCACCCCTTCCACGACTCCAGGATCCGTGCCGCCTTCTTCCCGCCGGTCAGGTAGACACCGAGCGGCAGCAGCGCGCACAGCGAGGCGATCAGTACGAACAGCGTGATGGCGACGGTCTTGCCGCCCCCTGAGGCGGAGCTGCTCGCGATGGATACAGCGCCGCCCACGGCCAGTACCAGGTTCTTCGGGTTCAGTCCGGACAGTACGGCGGCCAGACCCGCCGCCTTACCCGGGGAGATGGTGTCGACGGCCTTCATCCACCCGGGGAGTTCGGCCTCCTGCCCCTCGCGCGGCCGACCCTTCCACTGCTTCAGGCCCAGCAGTACGAAGAGCACACCGGCCAGCAGCTTCACCCAGTACACCCAGGAAGCCGTCCCGCCGTCCTCGTGCGCACCGGCGCCGGAGCCGAGCAGGACGACGACTGTGCTCAGCGCTGCCAGAGTCACCACCCAGGCGGCGGTGAAGGCGACGCCGTTCGCACGCCCGCGCGGTGTCGCCAGCATCAGTACGACCGCGATGATCGGCACCGGGCTGATGGCGATCCCGACGGCCGGGGCGAGCATCTGTCCGATTGCATCTCCCACGATCAGCCTCCCACGTTCGGGCCCGGCAGCCGCCAGGTGCCGTTCAGCTCTGACACGTCCGGCCCGCAGGTGTGGATGATGACCGAGTGCCGGAACGTACCGAACCCGCCCACATACCGGTGGTCGGCAGGGTCCCCCGCCTGGACGGACGTCGTCCGGTGGTTCTCCGGCATCGGATGACCGGACACTCGGCCCCCCACCGCCGTCGGCCGCACGGCGTGCAGATGCTCACTGCTCACGCAAAGCCCCCAGAATGGAAAAAACTCTCTTACGCCTTCTAAGTGATCATAGATGTGCAAATGTGGACATGCCGTAAGGCGGGCCGCAGGCATCGCGTCTCCGGCTCGGGGTGGCCGGCGCAGAGGGCGCATTCGCCGACGGTGCGGCCGTCGGCCTTGCCCGCATCGACGGGACGGCCGTCAGTGCAGCCGCGGAGGAGCATCACCGACTCCGGCCACCGGGCCCTCGCCCTGGTCTGCGACGCGTTCGATGAGGGGCAGGTCGCCGGCTCGGCGCTCTCGTCAGCGGCGTCCATGAGCAGGGGCATGATGCCGGTTCGACCGCGTCCAGGCCGCCAGCCTGCGCGGAATCCGGGCGAGTGCGAAGCGCCAACTGCGCCACATGCGTGATCAGGGCAGCGGCGGGAACGTCAACTACTCCTCCCTCGGCGGCCTCGTGGGCAACTCGGGCCGTGCCGCCTGCCACGCGACCGAACACGGTGTGATCCGCCTGGCCGAGAGCACCGCCCTTGAACGCGGCGCCCGCAGCGTGCGGATCGACGCCGTGTGTCCCGGCCAGGCCGACGAGATCGCTCAGGTGGTCCTGCGGTTGTGCAGCTCGGGTGCGAGCTGCGCAACCGGCATCGCCCTGCCTGTCGACGGCGGCTGCGCCGCCAGGTAGCCGCCCGTCATCCAGCGGGCGTACCGGTCTCGCGCCGGGCTCCGCGTATACATGGACTTTCCAATGATTGGGATATCCATGTACTGTGTGGTCATGGATGACCGGCAGCTGACCGAAGAGCTTTACGACTACCTGTTCGCGATCCGCATCCAGGTGCATGCCGAGCTCAAGGAGCTGTCCCGGGAAGTGGGGCTGACAGACACTCAGGCCGATGCGCTGTGGAGACTGAGTCGCGGGCGGGAGATGACCGCGCGCCGTCTGGCAGACCTCTTGCAGTGCGACGCCTCAACTGCCACAGCGATGATTGACCGGCTGGAGAAGCGCGGCCTGGTCCGCCGTGTGCCCCACCCCACCGACCGCCGTGCGAAGGTCATCCAGCTCACCCCCGAGGGATGCGCGCTGCGCGATCGCGTCATCCGGCACACCACCGAGCACTCACCCTTCGCCCGCCTGGACCGCGAGAGCAGGCTGAGCCTGCACACGCTTCTCCGCGAAGTGATCGACGGCCCCCGCAGGACCGGTGAGGCTGCGGGCGTCAAGGACACCGTGAATGAGGAGCAGCAATGAGCAGCGGGACCGCGGTCATCACCGGCGGAGCCTCGGGCCTGGGTCTGGTGGCAGCACGCCGTCTGGTCGAGGCCGGTCGGAGCGTCGTCCTCGTCGGCCGGGACGCGACGCGCACCCGAGCCGCCGCCGACAGCCTGCGCGGTCTGGCCCCGGCGGGCGGTGGCGCGGCGTCGCCGAGGACGTACACCGCTGATCTGGAACAGTGGTCGCAGGTACGGGCACTTGCGGAGGAGTTGGCCGCCGACAGACACGCGGTGGACGTCCTCATCAACAACGCGGGAGCGGCGTTCCCCCGGTACGAGCAGACACCGGACGGCGTGGAACGCACCCATGCGCTCAATCACCACGCACCCTTCCTGCTCACCCACGCCCTCCTTGACGAAGGAGTACTCACGCGCGAAGCCCGGATCATCAACCTGTCCTCGTTCGTGGAAAAGCGCGGCAGGCTCGATGCCACCGACCCGGATGTCGCGGGAACATCGTGGAGAAGACGTTTCTACAACCAGATCAACGTCTACGCGACGAGCAAGCTCGTCAGCCTCCTGGCCGCCCGGGAACTCGCACGCCGCCTGCCTGACGGCATGAGCCTCTACAACGCCAATCCCGGCATGGTCAAGGGCACCGCGATGAACAGGAACGCCGGCGGCCTCATGCGGCTGACCGCCCCGCTGTTCCGTCCGTTCGCCATCGACCCGGACGAAGGGGTGCAGACCCCGGTCTGGCTCGCCGGCGCCTCGCCCGCACCGCGCCCCAGTGGTGGCTTCTTCAGCCGGTCCCAGCCGGACACCCCTTCGCGCCTGGCCCTGAACGACGCTCTCGCCCGCACCGTCTACGCCAGAACCGCAGCCCTCCTCGGTGTGGAGCCCCTTACGAGGTAGGTCCGGCCCCCGACCGGTGCCGACGCCGGGGTCTCGAGGAGCCCGGCCGTGCTCCCTGGCACTTCGAACAGGTCCCGCCCGGCGCCGCGGCTGTTGCCGGTGCGAGGCCGTCGTCGGGCGGCGGACTGTTTCCGCACCGGGCGGGGCGTCTACTCGTCCGTCTTCGTCTCCTGAGGGAAGTCGGTCGAGCGGGCGAGGTCTTCCCATGTCTTGAGGTCGTTGTCGACGGCGTCGCGTCCGGCGCGGACCAGGCGCAGTGCGTCGGAGCCGAGGACGAGGTGAGCGGGCGGATCCGGTGTGCCGAGGATGTGCAGGACGGCGGCGGCCGCTCGGGCCGGGTCGCCGAGTTGCCGGCCGCTTGCCTGTTGGCGGGCCGCGCGAATGGGTTCGAAGAGGGCGTCGTAGTCGGAGATACTGCGTGGTGCGCGGATCATCGAGCGCCCCGCCCAGTCGGTGCGGAAGGAGCCGGGCTCGACGGCGGTGACATGGATGCCGAAAGGGGCGACTTCCTTGCCGACGGCTTCGAGGATGCCTTCGAGGGCGTACTTGCTGCCGCAGTAGGCGGAGACGCCGGGGAAGCCGGCCAGGCCGCCCATGGAGGTGACGGCCAGGATGTGTCCGCGGCGGCGCTCGCGCATGAAAGGCAGGACGGCCTGGACGGTTGCTGCGGCGCCGAAGACGTTGACGTCGAACTGGGCGCGCAGGTCGGCCAGGGGCGTCTCCTCGAAGGTTCCTTCCAGGCCGTAGCCGGCGTTCGCGATCAGCACGTCGACGGGGCCGACGGCCCTCTCGATCTCACCGACGACGGCGGGCACGGCTTCGTCGTCGGTGACGTCGAGGACGCGGGCGTGGGCGCGCTCGGAGTGAAGGGCGGCGAAGGCGGACGCGTCGGCGCTCTTGCGGACGGTGCCGACGACGGTGTGGCCGGCGTCCAGGGCGCCCGTGGCGAAGGCGCGGCCGAGGCCGCTGCTGACACCGGTGATCAGAAAGGTCTGGGCGGTGGGCGTCATGCCTGGTCCTCCTTGTAGAGGACGAGGTGTTCATGGAAGAGAACGCCGTCGCGGATGTCGCCGGTGGCGGAGAAGCCGGTGTCGTCGACGTAGTCGAGGTGGTTGCCGGTGACCGTGTAGCGGCCGGTGTAGGCGCTGCGGTGGGTGCCGCGCGCTTCGTCGTACCGGCCGTCCGCGCGCAGTTCCTGGCGGATATGTCCATCCGCGGTCACCCACATCCCGACCACGTCCATGTCGATTGTCCGTCGCCCGCCGGCTTCCTGTGGCGGGCTCGAGTGGTTGCTCACGTTGCGTTCCTTGCTGTTCGCGGGTGGACCACCGACCCTGGTCGGTTCCGGAGGAGAGAGCCAGGACGAGTCGTGCCTGGGTGCGGCGCACCCAGGCAGGCCGAGAAGCTGCTGCTTAGGCTGAAGGGGTGACCAGTAACGATCTCGGAGATTTTCTGCGCGCTCACCGCGCCCGCCTGAGCCCCGATGACGTCGGGCTCGCCTCCTACGGCGCCCGCCGGGTCGCGGGGCTGCGGCGGGAGGAGGTCGCTGTTCTCGCCGGCATGAACAGCGACTACTACGCCCGCCTCGAACAAGGCCGCGAGCGCAGCCCGTCCCCGCAGATCCTCGAAGCGATCGGCAGCGCGCTGCTGATGGGCGACGCAGAGCGGGAGCACATGTTCCGACTGGCGGGGACCGCTCCGGAGGGGGAGCGGCCGCAGCCGCGAGAAGCGGTGAGTACCGCGCTGCGGCAGCTGCTGGACGGATACCCCGACGCCGCGGCGTTCGTCCTGAACCCGGCCAACGATTTCCTCGCCTCGAACGCGCTGGCAGACGCCCTGTTCTCACCGTTCGAGAACGTGGACAACATGGCCCGAATGACCTTCCTCGACCCCGCTGCCCGGAGCTTCTTCACCCAGTGGGAACGGGCAGCGAAGGCGGTCGTCGCCGGACTGCGCCACGCCACGGGTCTTGACCCGCACTATGCACGCCTGCACGACCTCGTGGGCACCCTGACCGAGGAAAGTGAGGAGTTCGCCGCCCTGTGGTCCTCGCACACCGTGCACGGGAAGTCCCGTGCCGGCAAGGAGTTGCTCCACCCCGACGTCGGGCACCTCGACCTCACCTACCAGACCTTCGACGTCCGCGGAGCGCCTGGCCAGCAGCTGGTGATCTACCACGCCGCACCGGCAAGCCCGAGTGCCCAGGCGCTCTCCCTGCTCGGAAGCCTGCACGCCACCCGCCACCGGGAGTCCGCCCCGGAGTAACACCCCCGGTGGAGCAGAACCTTGTGCACGGCCGCCGTCTCCGTGGCCCCCGCTTCCCTGCTCGACGGTCAGACCTCGTCGGCCGTAGGGGGTAGGGCAGGCGGCGCTGCCTCCGGGCGAAGGCCCACCCGCCGACAACAGCGGCGAGGACGGCGCAAATGACGGGTAAGGGCGCGGATTCCGTCTTCGCGGTTTCCTTGACAGCGATCACGAGGCCCACCAGAACCACGAGGGCGAGGAGTGAGGAGGGCAGGTCCCACCACTTGGTGGTGTCGACGTCGTAGGGCGGCGCAAGCACCAGCGTGGCGACCAGCTGCCGGCCCCAGCTACGTCCTCACGAGCGTCAGCACGGTGGGGGAGTGGGTGAGGCGACAACCAGTACGCTCACCTCCGGGCGACGAAGCGTTCCCTCAGAACGCCGAGACGCGGGGATGCCAGGAGATGTAGCCGCCCAGCCGCACGTCCGAGGTCCTCGGGCCGGGCCTCACACCGGCGGTCCGATTTGCCATTGAACGCGTTCAGTATCGGCCCTGGGGTGGCGGCTGAGTGCCCGGCGATGCTCGCGGCGCGACTTGCGTGGGCGGGGCCAGTTCGGAGGCCGAGATGGCGCAGTTGTCAGGCGGACGTGAAGCCGACCGGGCGGGGGCAGCGCCGTCGTCGGTATCGATGGCTGTGCTGTGTGGTCATTACCGCGTTGGCACCGGCGTGGACCGGCAGGTTCGCCGCTCTCCCGGCGGGAGGTGCGCTGCTGCCTCTCACGCTAACGGTCGGGCTGCCGGTGCTCTTGGCTGTGAGCGCGCTGCTGACCGCCGCGTACATCCTGCCGACTGTGGCCCTGGGGCATTGGTTCGGACGGCGCTCGGGGCAGGGGAGAAGGTGGCGGTGGGTGGCGGTCAGCAGCGCGCTGGGGCTTCTGCCCGCAACCGGCCTGCTCACCCTGGTCCGCATGTCGCAGAGCGGGATCCACGAGTGGCGGCGACTTGTCATGGACGGGCTGCTGTTTGCGGGTGCTGGTGCTCTGTGGGCCGCTTCGGCGCCGGCCTCCTTCGCCGTCCACGTGACCGTACTGCGCGCAGACGCAGGACGTCCGGTCCGGCCAGTTGGTGACATCCTCCTCTGGGGGACTCTCGGGTTGTCTGTCGAACTCACCGCGCTGTCGGCATACCTCTGAGCCGTCGCCGAACCCTGTCCGGGCTGCATTCCGGTCCGGGACCGAGGAGAAGTCCACGCGTGGACCCAGAAGGATCCGGCGGCTTACGCCTTCGGCACGGACACGCAGTCACGGCAGTGATGGGCGACTGAAATCCATCGGCTCAAGGAGCAGGCGCTACGAGGTCCTGGCGGTGCCGGGCACCGCCCCGGGGGGCCTGCCGACCAGCCCCGGGATCAGCACCACCGCCACCACCAGGTGCATCAGAGCGAGGGAGACCCGGGTGCCGTCGTCCATGCCGCCGCCGGTGAACGGCAGGAAGGACATGGCCAGTACGACGCCGGCAGCCCCGGTCCAGATGGCGCGAGCGCGCCGCACCCCGAACCGCTCAAGGGAGGCCAGTAGAGCCCAGCCGGAGAGCGACGCGAGAAGTGCGGCGACCGCCACGGGCACTGTGCCGATGTCCAGCGTCTCTTCGCCGTCGGTGATCCGCAGTCGGTGCCCCAGCAGTGGATCCGCGACCAGCCACACCAGGACGGGGGCCAGAACGGCCAGGGCCGTGACCCCCAGACGCCCTCTACGCACGCTCACTTGGCCTCCCCCGAGAGCGCCCCGTGCAGGAAGACCTCCACCAGCTCCTGCGGCGTCAGGTCGGGTTCGTCGTCCGTACGCGGCTGGGTGAAGAGCAGCCCGAAGAAGAGGGCCGCGATCTGCTCCGGCGGCCGGCGCAAGGCGGCCTGGTCGGGTTCCAGCAGATCCACGAGGGCCGCGCGGATGCGGGTCGTCGACTCGTCACGGCCCGCGCCGCGTACCGTGCCGGGGTGCTTACCGCCGCGATGCCCGAGTGAGCCGAGGATCGCGCCCATCCTGGACATGTGTGCCTGCAGCGCCTCGGCCGCCTCCGCGAGCCTGCCGGACAGCGGCTGGGACACGTCGATCGCGTCGAGCTCCCGGACCGCGTGCTCGGGGGAGAGCGCCTCGGCCACGCAAGCCTGCAGCAGTTCGTCCTTGTCGGCGAAGACCCGGAAGATCGTGCCCTCGCCGATGCCCGCGGCGCGGGCGACCTTCGCGGTTGTCACTGCGGCGCCGTACTCCGAGATCAGCGGGATCGCTGTCTGAATGATCATTTCGCGGCGCCGCTCCGGCGACATACCAGGGGCGCGACGGCGGGTGGTCTGGTTCTTCTCAGGTGCTGTCATAACCGCGAGCATACGGAGTGAGGACTCACTCCGTCAATGAGTGAGTCCTCACTCCTATGATCCGCCCCGTTCACTCCTGGTCGGTGAGAGGTCCGCCAGGGTCCTCGACTCCGGCTGGGCTACTCGGAGCCCGCCTTCGCGTTGACGTGGTAGGTGTGGACTACGGCGTGGCCTTTGCCGCGGCCGATCATCCATTTGTTGACCGGCGTCGTGATCACGAAGGCGACGGCGAAGCCGCCCAGCAGGGCCGTCCAGAAGAGCGTGTCCGACAGGTGGGCGTCCATCGCTCCGGGGACCAGGGCGATGATGCCGTTGTCGACGAGTTCCATCACTGCGATCGAGACGGTGTCCGCGGCCAGGGCGACTTTGACCGCACTCTTCCAGCCCAGGCCGGCCCGCCGGACCGCGAAGAGGGTGAAGGAGTAGCCGAAGACGAACGCCAGGGCGATCGCCAGAATCATCGTCTGGATGTTGCCCCATATCAGGGCGGTACCGATGACCATGCCGAGGATCTCGCCGATGGCACAGCCGGTCAGGCAGTGCAGCGTTGCCTTCGCCGCCGTCCCCCAGGACGCGCTTTCGTGCCCATGGCCTCCGGGTGCCCGATGCGTGGCATGGTCGTGAGCGGTACCGGTGTGGTGTGTGCTGTGGTCCATGAGCGTCAACCCCGTTCCCGTTCGTCCGGTGTGGCCCGCCCCCCCGCCGACTCACAGAAGAAGTATATACCCCAGGGGGGTATGTACGTCGTGAGGGGGAGAGGGGGTGTCGAGCTGTGTGGCCTGTGAACACCCCCTCTCGGGGCGGGTCAGCTCTTGCCGAGCAGGCTGTTCATCGTGCCGATCTCGGTGGTCTGTGAGGTGATGACGGCATTCGCCATTGCCGTGGCCTCCGGGAAGGCGCCGTCGGCTTTCTGTGTCTTCGCCATCGCCACCGCACCTTCATGGTGCTTGATCATCATCTCCATGAAGGCGGTGTCGAAGGCCGTGCCGGACATCTGCTTCAGACTGTCCATCTCCTCGGCGGTCATCATGCCGCCGTCGGTGCCGTGCATCGAGTGGCTCATGGCGCCCCCGGCGGGAACCTGCTCACCCCAGGAGGTGAGCCAGCCCGACAGCGTCTTGATCTCCGGTTCCTGCGCCTTCTTGATCTCCTCGGCGAGCTTCTTGACCTCGGCCCGGGCCCTGCCAGGCGCGAGGTCGGCCATCTCCACGGCCTGACGGTGGTGGGGGATCATCCCCTGGGCGAACGCCACATCGGCGGCATTGTGCCGGCCCGGGGAGGCGGAGGAAGCGGCAGCGGACGCGGAGGCCGAGCCGTGCACGTCGTGCCCGCCGGAGGTGCCGTGGTTCGACCCGCACGCGGTGAGTGCGAGTAGAGCGGCGCCCGCGGCGGCGAGGGCGATATGGCGGATGAGGTTCTTCTGCATGGTGGTGCGACTCCTTGGTGCGCCGCCCTGAACTGGGGGGCGCGGATACGGAATGAGGGCTTGCCGACGCGCGGCACCTCCTTGCCGGCCGAGCCAGGCGAGGAGGTGCCGTGTGGGCGGCCTAGATCCGGAGGAGTTGCAGTTCGGCGAGGTCGGGCGGTGCCCGGCCGCTGCCGGGCGTGCCCGCCACGCTGCCGGGCAGTGCCACGGCCCCGGGCCCTGCGGCGAGTCCCGCGGCCGGGGCGGGAGGTGTGTACGGTGCACCGACGCCGGTCGCCGCGCACGTGGCGTCGGCGTGATGATTCGCTCCGCCGTCGCTGTGCGAGCAGTCCTCGACCACCTGGTGACGGGCCTTCTCGTGTGCCGGCACCACGGCGCGGTGGCCGGCGGCCGCCGACGCGTTCGCGGGGACGGATCCCGGCCCAAGTCCGTGCATCGCCAGCAGGCCGGCAAGCACCGTCAGTACGAGCAGCAGGAAGCCGCGCCCGGCGGGGCGGCGACTCGACGGCTGCATCGTGCTGGTCATGCGGACAGCCTACGATCCGACCGGCGTCGGCGCCGCCGGCGCGCGCCGTTCGCACGGTGTGTGGTGGTGGCCGGACGGTGCGGGTGTGCCGGGGCGGAGCTGAAAGTGACGGTGCCGGCGTGGCGCTCGTGCCGCTTACGACGGGATGACTTCGGCGATCAGGCTTTCGACGAGGGCCTTGATCTCGGCGCGGATGGAGCGGACGGTTTCGATGTCTTGGTGGGCGGGGTCGTCCAGTTGCCAGTCGAGGTAACGCTTGCCGGGGAAGACGGGGCAGGTGTCGCCGCAGCCCATGGTGATACAGATGTCGGACTCGCGGACGGCGTCGGTGGTGAGGACCTTCGGAGTCTCGGCGGTGATGTCGATGCCGACCTCGGCCATGGCTTCGACGGCGGCCGGGTTGACGGCGGCACCGGGGTCGGTTCCGGCGGAGCGGACCTCGACACGGTCGCCGGCCAGGTGGGTGAGCCAGGCGGCGGCCATCTGGGAGCGGCCGGCGTTGTGGACGCAGACGAACAGGACGGACGGCTTGCCGGAAGACTCGGCCATGATGATCGTTCTCTCTGGTCTCGCGGCGGAACTCCACCGCCGATGACTACAGCCCCCGCTGGTATCAGCGAGCGGTGATGTGAGAATATCAGTGCATGCTGACTTCAGTCGATCCTGATTTGCTCCGGGTGCTGGGCGATCCGCTTCGCCTCCAGATCGTGACCCTGCTGGCGCGCGAGACGCTCTGCACGACGCACCTGGTCGAGGAGACCGGCGCGAAGCAGACCAACCTGTCCAACCACATGAAGGTCCTGCGCGAAGCAGGCGTGGTGGAGACCGAGCCCTGCGGCCGCTTCACCTACTACAAGCTCAGGCCCGAAATCCTGGCCGGGCTCTCGGAGCAGTTCGCCGTACTGGCCGACTCCGCCCGTGCCGCTTCCGGGAACAAGAGGGCCTGCCCGTGACCTCCGCCGAGCCCGCCACCTCTCCCGCTCCGGCCGACGGTGGGGACGACTCGATCGTCAGGAAGCTTTCCACCCTCGACCGTTACCTCGCGGTGTGGATCCTGCTCGCCATGGCCGGCGGTCTGGCCTTGGGCCGCCTGGTCCCGGGGATGAACGACGCGCTGGCGAGGATCGAGATCGGCGGGATCTCCCTGCCGATCGCGCTGGGCCTGCTGATCATGATGTACCCGGTCCTGGCCAAGGTTCGCTACGACCGGCTCGACCGCGTGACCAGCGACCGCAAGCTGCTCATCTCCTCGCTGGTCATCAACTGGGCTGTAGGCCCTGCGGTGATGTTCGCCCTGGCGTGGATCTTCCTGCCCGATCTGCCCGAGTACCGCACCGGCCTGATCATCGTGGGCCTTGCCCGTTGCATCGCCATGGTCATCATCTGGAACGACCTCGCCTGCGGCGACCGCGAAGCCGCAGCCGTCCTCGTCGCCCTGAACTCTGTCTTCCAGGTCCTCGCGTTCGGCCTGCTGGGCTGGTTCTACCTCGATCTGCTGCCCCGCTGGATGAACCTCGGAGACGGCCAGGGCCTGGACGTGTCCGTCTGGCACATCGCGCTGAACGTCGTCATCTTCCTCGGCATCCCCCTGCTCGCGGGGTTCCTCACCCGCCGCATCGGCGAGCAGAAGATGGGCCGCGGTGATTACGAGGCGAAGTTCCTGCCGAGAATCGGGCCGTGGGCGCTGTACGGACTGCTGTTCACGATCGTCGTCCTGTTCGCGCTGCAAGGGAAGACGATCACCTCGCAGCCGTTGGACGTCGTGCGGATCGCGCTGCCGCTGCTGGTCTACTTCGCGGTCATGTTCTTCGGCACGTTCCTTCTCGGTAAGGGGCTCGGCCTTGCGTACGACCGCACCACGACCCTGGCGTTCACCGCGGCGGGCAACAACTTCGAGCTGGCCATCGCGGTTGCCATCGCCACCTTCGGCGTCACCTCGGGCCAGGCCCTGTCCGGTGTGGTCGGGCCGCTCATCGAGGTGCCCGTCCTGATCGGCCTGGTCTACGTCGCGCTCGCCTGGCGAAGGAAGTTCGCCGCCGGTGAGGTGACCACGGCCCTGTGACACGGCGGAGGAAGTGGTGGCGGCCGACGGGACGTGCGTCGACGCCCATCGCGAGGACACCGTGCGCGACGACCGGCCTTGCCGTCGAGCCCCGCGACCGCCTCCAGTTCAGCGATCGTCTCGTCCTCGCCGTCGATTGCCCGCAGCGTGTGCGGCATCACGCAGACCGCGTCGGCGCTGATGAACGCGTCCTTCGCGCCCGTCCTGACGTCGCCCGGGTAGAGGTCGGCGATCCCCCGCATCGTCAGCTCTGGCGGATAGGCGAACCGGCAACCCGGGGCAACGGCCGGCGGCAGGACGCCGATCGAGGCCGGCGGGTCGACCACGATCAGTACCGTTCCGCGCCTGGCCTGCAGCTTGGCGAACAGCTCGTGGAGCCTGGGCTCGGTGTTGGGTAACCGCTTGTCGAAGGCTTTCTAGCCGTCCGGGGTGACGGCGGTGGTGTGGTGCTCGCCCTTGCCGAAGTCCAGGCCGGGGAAGAGGTCGATGCCACTCGCGTGCAGGCCCCTCCGAACGGGGAGTCATGCCGGGCCCGAAGGCCGGAGGCCCCCATTGCGAGCCACTCAGGACGGTAACGAGGGGCTGGGGCGGGTGATGCGGTCGGCGTTTCCTGGCGAGATGCGGGGGCTCAGGTGAGAGTGAGGAGGGTGACGGCAACCGCAGCCGTGCCCAGGCCGAGCAGCTGCCCGCGGTGGATGCGTTCGGCAAGGACGTAGCGGGCGAGCAGAACGGTGCCGGCGGGGTAGAGGGCGGTGATCACGGCGACGACGGCCAGGTCGCCGCTGCGGGCGGCGAGCAGGAACAGCAGGTTCGCCACCGAGTCCAGCACGCCGGCCGCCGCCGAGATCGCGTACGCGGGCTTCTCCGGGCCCAGTCGCCGGTACATCGCCGCGGCGGCGGCCAAGGTGACGGCGGAGGACACGGCGCGGCCGATGACCAGCGGGCCGACTCCGCTGTCGGAGGGAGCCTGGTGCAGGAAGATCAGCTGCAGGGCGATGGCGGCTCCCGCGCCGAGAGCCGCCATCAGTGCGGGGCGAGACGGGCGGGCCGACTTCGCACCGCGCCCGGCGCTGACCAGCACCACGGCTGCCAGTGCCAGCGGCAGGCCGGTCAGCCCGGCCACTCCCAGATGGTCGCCCTGTACCAGCCCCACACCGACCGGCAGCATCGCCGAGATCAGCGCGGTCACCGGCGACAGGACGTTCATCGGGCCGATCGCGAGCGTGCGGTAGAGCAGAGCGAACGCGGCGGCTGACGCGACGCCGGACGCCGCGCCCCAGGCGAGGGTGGCCGGGGCGAAGGAGGCTCCGAGGAAGGGCCACAGGAGCAGTTCGACGGTGAGTGAGGCCGGTGCGGCGATCATCACGGTGCGCAGGACGTGGGCCTTGCGGGCACCGAGACCGCCGAGGAAGTCGGCGCATCCGTAGGCCAGGGAGCTGCCCAGGGCCAGCAGCAGAGCGATCACAGGTGGGACATCCCTTACGATTAGTGGAACGACTACACCGTACAACGGATCGACCGGCTGGTGTCAACCAAACGACCGTACGGTGCATTGCACTGACCCATCCCTGGAGGGTGACGAGATGGCCGAGACTGAGGCAGCACTGCGAACGCTCGCGCACAACGTCCGCACAGCCCGTACCCGCGCCGGGCTCTCCCTGGACGAACTCTGCCGACGCGCCAAGGTCAGCAAGGGCGCCCTGGCCGGGCTGGAGAAGGCCCAGGGCAACCCGAACTTCGCCACCCTGGTCCGCCTTGCCGACACCCTGGGCATCTCGGTTTCCGCACTGATGGAAGGGCCGCCGGAAGGCCGCGTCCGGGTTGTGACGGCCGACGCCGTCATGCCGCTGTGGAAGGGCGAACACGGCAGCGAAGCCCGGCTCATGCTGACCACCTCGACACCAGCCCCGGTCGAGATCTGGCGCTGGAAACTGGAGCCCGGCGAGGAATACCCCAGCCACCCCCACCAGGCCGGCGTCGCGGAGAGCGTCAGCGTCACCGCCGGACAGATGGTGCTCGTCGTCGACGGCACCGAGCATCCTGTCGAGGCCGGCCAGACAGCCGCCTTCGACGGCGACACCGCCCACACCTACCGTGGCGCGGGCACCGAGACCTGCCACCTGATCATGACCGTCCACCTACCGCCCGGCCCCGCCTGAGACCTGCGGCCAGCAGCCCTGCCCGGGGCTCGCCTGCAACCTTGCTCCGGACGCGTCACCCGCCCGGAGCACAGGCCGACCGCGGCCCGCGAGCTCTCCGTCCCAAGTGGCCCGCCGGCGCTCCTTCTACCACCGTCACCCCTGCCACACGCCGTCCTGGCCGTGTTCCGCGCCGCCGTGGTGCGGGACGAGCCCTACGGCCAGGCCGGGGGAGTGCCGGAGCAGGTAAGAGTGGACCAGGCAAAGACCTCCTGCCGGCCGTCGTCACCACCGTCGGCTTTTACTCACGAATGGTGCCGGCGGTTGTTCACGGGTGTGGGAGGCAGTCAGATCCACGGTCGGGTTATGTTCACTGCTTTCGGTTCTGGTCCCACTTCTGTAGGGCCCTCACACTCTGTGACCCGCCGGGACTGGATGCCCCTTCGTCACTCGCGGACAGATCCGTTCGGGATCACGCCCGCATGGACTTCGACCTCGCCCCATCAAACGGCGTTGGCCCGTTGCGGCTCGGTATGACTCGGCACGCGGCCAACACCGCGATGGACTCGCGCCGCGATCCTTCTGCGATCTCGGAGTCCGACCGCTCGGGACAGCACATGTTCCGTCCCAGCGGGCTGATGATCGGTATCCACTGCGCGGCGCGACAGGCTCGAAGCCATCGAGCTGGGAAGACCGTCGTCCCAGACGGACCGAGTGTTGTTCTAGGGTATGGACATGTTCGCGCCTCAGGCCCGCGAGGTTGTCCGGCGAGTCGGTGAGCTCACGGGCCTACGGCAGAGTGGGGCGCCCCTCGCCCAATGTGCTCACCATGTAAGCGGCGTGGGGCCAAACGAACGGAACAGGCATGTTTAAGATCCCCGACCGGGTTGCTGATCTCTTCGGTGACCAGCGCATCCGGAACGAGTTCGAGCAGGCCCTCAAAGCTGCCGACTGCTTCCATCAGGGCCAGCGCCTGTACCTCGACGACGGAGCCTTCTCCGGGGCAGTCCAAGTCGTGCACCAGGCCCTCGAAGACGTCGACCTCGCCAAGCTTCCAGTGGAGGAGCGCAGCATGGTCGCAGGAGTACGTGCTCTGGCACAGCAGTTGAAGCTGTCGGGCTACGCCATGGCGCAGGCCCGCGACGCTGGAGAGCACGCGTGCGACGACTGGCCAGAGCTGTTGACCCTTGTCCGCGCGGGGCTCGACGGCTGGGAAGCTCAGGTCGGCCATGACGGGCCGGCCCTGTGTGAGCAGTGGATCGTCGACCCGTGTGAGTACCTCCTGTCGGGCGACAGCCCCGACGAGGACCGCGACGACTCCTATGCCGCGCTTCGTCATCTCGCCACACAGTTCTCCGGCAATGCCGGGTTCCGACCGGAGCGGACCCTCAGAGTGAAGTACGCCAGGGTGGTGGCGGAGCCCACCCCGCACAGGGGTTGGGCTCCGCCACCCACTTCTTCTCTCTGAATGGCGCAGGGCCGCTCCCCTGGATCTCTACGCGTCCGGGCCGGCGTCACCGGACGTAGCCGTGAACTTGCCCTCGCGCCCGTCCGGCAGTCCGCCTCGCCAGCGCCGAGGACAAGCGCGTCCAGATCGACAGGCAGTCCCCCAAAACCACCATCAGCCTCGGCATGCCATGCCTACGACCAGGAGCAGTTATCCTGAGCAGCGACGCACTACGAGAAGAACCAGGCCACGATCTGAGCACGTGGACGCTCGACCAGCTCCAGACGTTCATCCATGGTGCTCGCGGCCAGCAACTTGAGACGGCACGCGTCGCCTCGCAGGGACAGGCCTACAACTCCATCCATCCCCAGGAAACCCGTCGCCAGTGGGCGAAACTGTCGCTGCTCGCGAACCGACGCATGCTCGACCACGCCGAGGGACATCCTACCCGCGTGGCTCAGCAGGACTTCATGCTCCGGATGTGGGTGATCGATCGGCTGGGCCCCGCGGACGCGGACCCCGACTGGAGTCCCGAGGCGCTTGCGTCCGACACGCTCGACGCACTGCCCTCCACACCCCCACAGGCTGCAGTTCTCGCCGAGGGCTGGCGCGGCCTTCCCACCGAGCAGATCCGCGAGCTGCGGCAATACAAGAACCTGACGACCCATATGGAAAGCCTGGTCGGCTACCTGGCGCCCGGCCCGGTCCGCGAGCGACTCGTCACCTGGGCCGCAACCCGACCCCTGCTGCCTTGACCTTGACCAGCCCTCCAGCCATCAGATCGCCGCAACTGAGCTCCTTGAGGCGACTGGAACGGCGCGCCCCCTTTGCGGGAAGCGCGCCGCTATGTGACAGCGGTCAGGACTTGTTCGGGCGATCACGTGCGGAGCCAGATGACCAGGGCTGCGGCGGTGACGGTGCCGAGGAAGACGGTAGCCGCGCTTGTCGTATCGAGTGGCGACGGCTCTTGCGTGCTTGAGCTTGTTGATGGCCCGCTCGACGGTCTTGCGTTTCGTGTAACGATCTTCGTTGAACGCGGGCGGCCGCCCGCCTCCTAAGCCTTTGCGGAGTCGGGCGTCCTGGCTGTCAGTCTTCTCCTGGATCGTGTGCCTGACGCCGCGGCGCCGCAGGTAGTCGCGGACGAGGCCGTTGCTGTAAGCCTTATCCGCAGCAAGCCTTTCCGGCTTCTTGCGGGGCCTGCCCGCCCCAAGGCGGGGGACCCGCATCTTCTCCGATACCGACCGCCGCTGCCCTGGTCGTCGTTGAACTATGGCCCATCAGGGCCGGTGCCGGAGTTGCCCGCGGTACTTCGAATGCTCGCCGTCGACGCCTTGGACCAAGTGGCCTCCGACCGGTCTGAACTTGCCGGACAGTGGGCCTACGCTGCGAATTGGTCGAAGTGGCGTCAGGAGATCACTCGCCTCCGCAACCTCCTTGACCCCCTGATCCCGCCACTGGAAGAAGCCTTCTTCGAGAACCAATCGGTGCCCCAGAGTTACAGACCACAGAAGTTGAGCCAGAACCTGAGAAGCGACAGCACCTGTACACGGGATCGGTCGGCACTCGAAGCGCTGCAGAAATCGAGCAGTTCACGACTTCGGGCAGCACGGCCCCCGGCCGAGGTGCCCCGCCGAACGGTTTCCTGTGCCGGCTTCGTGGCCGGATGCCGCACAGCCGGAACATCACGTGGAGGTGGAGCTACACGACGCGCCGCCGTCGCTCAGCGCTCGTTGGTCAGACGCGTGGGCCGAGGAACAGGCCACCGCTCGCGTCGATGATCTGACCAGTGACCCAGCGGGCGGCGTGGGAGGCGAGGAAGGCGACCACATCGGCTACGTCGTCGGGCCCGCCCAGCCGGTTGAGTGCCGTCATACCGGATATCTGTTCGGTGAGGCCCGGCGTGTCGAAGACAGCTCCGTTGGTCGCCGTCCTGGTGGCCCCAGGAGCGACCGCGTTCACCGTGATCCTTCGGGGGCCGAGTTGGACGGCGATGGTTTTGGTCATCGTCTCGATCGCGCCCTTCGTCATGGCGAAGGATGTCTGGGCCGAGTTGGCCATCCGGGTCGCCACCGAGGAGACCGAGACGATCCGGCCGCCCTCGCTCAACAGAGACAGCGCTCGCTCGATGATGAAGTATGGCGCTCGCACGTTCACCGCGAACAAGTGGTCGAACTCTGCCCGGGTCGTCACGCCGAGCGGGCCGGCCGGTGCGGCTGCCGCGTTGTTGACCAGGATGTCGAGCGGCCGACCGGCCAAGCCGGCCTCCACGCCGGCGAAAAGTGTCTCGACGTCGCCGTCCACGCCCAGTTCGGCTCGGACGGGGAAGGCGGTCCCACCGGCGCGTTCCATCGCGTCGACAGTCGCAGCCGCCCCGCTCTCATCCGTGCCGAAGTGCACGATGACCGTGGCGCCTTCGGCTGCGAGCCGAGCGGCGATTGTCTGCCCGATGCCGCGCGACGCGCCCGTCACCAAAGCCGTCCTGCCCGTCAGATCGCCCATGTCTTCACCCCATCCAAGTGTTAGTCACTAACATGATGGTAGTGTCTAGCATATGAGTGAGCGGCAACCAACCCTGCGGGAACGACGGCGATCCGAGACGCGGCGCCTGGTCCAAGCGCACGCGGTGCGGCTGTTCACCGATCACGGCTACGACGCGGTGACGGTGGCCGACGTCGCCGAGGCCGCCGGCGTCTCGGCAATGACCGTGTACAGGCACTTTCCCACCAAGGAGGACCTCGTCCTTATTGACCAGCCCGCCCAGCTCATCGCCGAGCAGGTCGCCGCGTCGTCCGCGACGCATCCTCTGGTACGCCGCGTCGGCGGCGCGCTCATCGACGCGGCCACGGCCTTGACCGGCGGCAACGGGGACGAATCAGGGGCGAACGAGCGGTTCCTGCTGGACTGCCTCCGGCTCATGGTCTCGACGCCTGCGCTGCGGGCTCGGCACCTGGACAGCCAGTACGCGCTGCAACAGGCCATCGTCGACGCCCTCGGGGATGACGCGACCGATCCCGACGCCGCGTTTCGCGCCCAGGCGGCGACCAGCGCCTGCATGGCTGCGATGCACACGGCGCTGACGCGTTGGACCGAAGACGACGGACACACCAAGCTGCCCGACCTGATCACACGGGCGCTCGCCGCATCCTTCGGTGATGACGCCGTCGCCACCCACCGGAAGGACTGAGGCGGCCCACGAACCCTGGGGCAGGTCCGAATCGGCCGACGCCCTTGTTGACGGGGCTGCAGCCACCGAGCGACACGGACCCGGCGCTGTATCCTTCCTCGGGGCGCAGCCTGGCCCCGGCCCGGCAACGGCACCCGATACCTGGGCACCGGCACCGCGCCCCTACCAGACGCCGTGACAGCCGCTCTCACCGCCTAGTGCTGTGACCGCCTAGGTTCACCGTTCGGATGCCTTACAGGGTGTTCGCGTAGAAGCTGGTGAGTCGTTCGACGGCAGCGCCGACGTATTCGGGTTCGTCGTACATCTCGTAGTGGCCGGCGCCGTCGATCACCATGAGGTCGACGGGGTTGGGGGCCAGCTTCCACAGCTGCATGCCGGTGTCGTAGGAGCCGGTGTTGCCGATGCGGCCGGCGAGGATGACCTGGAGTGGCTGGGTCATGAGCTGATCGGCCAGGTGGAACGCGTCGTAGCCCAGCAGGAGGGGGTCGCTGCGCAAGAGGCGCCGGTTCGTGGAGTGTTCGTTACCGCCGCGCTCGGTGCGATAGTAGGTGACGGCCTGAGTGGTGTCGATGTCGGTCAGGCCCGCTGCCGTGGCGTCCTCGAGGGTGTCGGGCAGCCAGTTTACGCGGGTCGTCTCGCCCGAGCGGGCCTCTTCGGTACGTGCGTCCGCGAGGGCGTCGAGTGCTGCGGCCGGGCCACCGGGCTGGAAGCTGCGGAACGAGGCGCCGATGTTGACGGGGACGACCGTGCCGACCGCTTTGATGCGGTGGTCCGTGCGGGCGGTGTGCACGGCGTAGCCTCCACCGGCGCAGATGCCGAGGACGCCGATGCGCTGCGGGTCGATGCCGGGGGTCGTGGTGAGCACGTCGATGGCGTAGGAGAGGTCCTCACCTCGGCGGTAGGGGTCTTCGAGGTCGCGGGGCTCGCCTCCGCTCCGGCCCTGATGGGCGGGATCGAAAACGAGCGCCGCGATGCCGCGGGCGGCGAGGCGGGAGGCGTAGTTGGCGCCGATCTGCTCCTTCACGCTGCTGCCTGGGGTGGAGAGCACCACGCCGCGCAGCGGTGCGCTTCTGTCGGCGTTGTCGGGCAGGTGGAGGTCCGCGGCGAGCTTGATGGGACCGCGCGGGATCGTGAGGTGCTGAAGCATGCCTGGCTTCCTCGTGAGATTGTTGTTCCATAGAAATCCAGTACAAAACAATATCTTGTACGTTCTTGAACTAATACGAAACTGTACTACATGAAATGGAGGATCGATGTCAGTCGACGGGGCGCAGCTGTGGACGCTGAACCAGCGGCTACTGGGTGTTGTGATGGATGCCTGCACGGGGCAGCTGGCCGAGCTCGGGTTGGAGACGAAGGAGTTTTTCGTCCTGGCCGAGGTGGAGGCATCGCCGTACCCGGCTGAGATCGCGACTGCGCTGCTGCTGCCCAAGGCGAGCGTGACGGTCTACGTTCGCAACCTTGTGGCCAAGGGCTTTGTCCGCCGCGAGATCGACGAGGCGGACTTGCGGCGTCATCGGCTCGTCCTGACCGCTGAGGGCACACAAGCACGCGATCGAGCACTTGCAGCTCTCGCGGCGGAGTACGACCGCAGGTTGGCGAGGGTCACCCCCCAGGACCGTGTCGAGCTGCAACGCATCCTCGAAGCGATGCTTGCCTCGCCCGCGTCAGGCCCTATGCGCGAGTGATTCGTCTGTCCGGTGCTCTGCTGCACGTTCGGGCCGCGACCGCAGGGGTTCGTCAGATCGTTCAGGTTGCGACGGCAAGGGGACCTCCGCCCCAGCGGATGCCCTTCTCGCTTCGGGCGCGGGCACGTTCGCGACGCTGCGCCGCGATGATGTCGGCGTGGCGGGTGTTGGTGTTTCGCCAGCGCAGGTAGGCGTGCAGGGCCCGAGTCTGCACGCTGTGGTTGCGGTGGTTGGAGCTGGCGATCGTGAACTGCCGCAGTGGCCCGAGAAGGGGCTTCGACCGGGCTGGCCCAGGAGGCGTAGGCCAGGGTGAAGCCCAGCTCGACGCGGTTCTTCTTCGCCCAGCGGCGGATCTTGTCGCCTTTGTGGGCGGACAGGTTGTCCAGGATGACGCGTAGATCGGGGCGCCGTCCACGCGCGCGGCCCTGATCGACCTCAGTGCGGCCAGGGTGTTCACCGCACCCTTCTTGCGGCGGTTGACGCCCCACAGGCGGTCGTCGCCGGCGGATTAGCAGCCGTGGAAGTACCGCACCCGTGGGTGCGGTGGTAGGTCGCGGGGTGACGCTCGGGGTGGCCGGCGGGAGCCCACCCGGCCCCGGCGGTGGGACGGATGCCGAGCGGCCCGAACTCGTGGAACGCGAACACGCGGTGCGGGAAGCGTTCCAGCACCTCCTCGATGCGGTCCAGCTTGGCGTCGCGCTCGGGGTCGGGCGACTCCTTCCAGCTTTTGGTGCGCTGGAAGGTGTGCCGCGGCGGGCGAGCAGGCACCGTAACGCCTCGCGGCCGATCCGGATCACACGGCCGTGCACCTTCCACAGCTAGGCTGCGAGTCTACGGATGGACCAGCGGCTGAAGGGCTGGCCGAGCTTGGTCGGGCGGGTGGTGGCCGTCTGGACGACGAAGCCCTCGTCATCAGGAATGAGCAGGCGGGAACGGCCCCCGCCCAGCGAGAGTCCAGGCAGGCCAGGCCGGTCTCTCGTTGAACCGGTGGATCACGTCGCGGACGGTGTCCTCTCAGCCTGAACAAGCTCACCCGTCCTCGGGCCAGAGCCGCGTGGTCCAGCGACCTGCAAGCTCTTCCAGTTCGGCGGAGCTCGCGTTGGCCAACGCCCGGGTCAGTCGTTGCGGGAATGCGAAGACCTCAGCGCCGTCGTTCAACGGGGCGGTGACCCACTCCGCCACGGCCGCCACGCGTAGACCTGTTCAGGCGGCGGGGCCTCGGCCGTGGGCTCCTCGAAGTACATGTCCCACTCGGCGATGGCACTGTCTGGCTCGATCCGAACATCTGGCGTTTGACATCTTGATCCGGTCGAGGTGTCCCTCAACGATGCCGGAGCTCCAGGGCAGGGTGAGTCCGGCGATGAGCGCGTCGCGGTCTCGATCGATGCCGGCCGCGAGAGTGTGGAGGCTGGGCAGGTCGTCCTGACGGATGGCGTCGAGCCACTGCGCCAGCCGTTCGCCCTGGCGCTCGGTGAGCATCTGGGCGAAGGACCGGACGTGACCGGTCAGGGCGTCGAGTTCGGGGCAGTTGGCCAGGACGGCCTTGAGCCGGAGCTGTTCGATCTGAGTCAGCGTCTCGGGTCGGCTGAGGATCCATCTCGTCACCACGCGGGGTGCCGGCGGTTGCGCGGTGACCGGCCGTGGCGAGGTGCGCTTCTGTCGCAGGTAGGCGCTGACCCGGCCGTAGCTGCCTCGATAGCCCAAGGGGGCGATCTCTTCCCAGAGCTTCCAGGCGTTGGTGCAGCCCTCGTCCCAGTGTTCGTCCAGGGAAGGCTTGTACTCGTCGAGGACTGAGGTCCTGTTGTGCTGCCACTGGCCTCGAAAGGTCTTCTGGCTTCGCAGCGTCGGCGAGGCTTTTGACGGTGCGGTGGGTCATCTGGAGCTGACGCCCGCTGGAAGGCGGCTGTGGCCGGCTTCCAGCAGGGCATGGACCGTAACGTGTCTGGCTCGGACGCGGTTGGCGCACCGCTCGCTCTGCCCGGGAGTCCGCCTTCTCCTCGGGCGGCGCCGGTTCGTCGGCCTTCCCCTCGGGATCGGGGACAAGGACGCGAAGGCACTGGCGGTGTCGGGCTACAGCCTGCTCAGCGGCCTCCCCGAGGTCGTGCCACAGATTCCAGCGGTTGGCGACCTGCGTCGCCTGGGGTGCCCCGGTAGTCGCTCCTTTCGCGAAGAACGGTGCGCGGTCCCGGCAGGCGATCTCGATACCGGGTCGCTTCGCGAGCCATGCGGCCAGGCTGGACGCCTCCCGGTCAGGCAGCAGATCCACCGGCCGGCGGGCGCGCGCTACGTCCGCCTGGGCGATCACGCCGACTGGTTCCAGCGGCTCGCCCAGGCCGAGGACGACCGCGTCGCCCTCACACGCGCCCTCGCCGACCCGTCCATCAGTCCGGCCTTGCGCGCGGCAGCCGGCGCTGCTCCGGACGACAACGCGCCGGAATCGCTGCGCCACTTCCTGAAGTCGGCATATACGAGCGGCGGGGCGCAGGAGGGCGCGTCACGCGTGTCCACTTTCGGTGGAAGTCACCTCGGGACCGGAAAGGATGTTCGTGCCGGGCGTCGGCCTGGTGTCGGCGAGTCGAGGTTCCCATGGTGGGGCGTACATGGTCAGGCCCTTGGGCGACGGTGTGAGTTCCAGGCTCACGCCGATCTTGCGGCCCGGCCGCGCCTGGCGCAGCGTGCGCGAGCTGGCCAGGGTCGCCAGAGCGACGGGCAGCATGGCATCGGCCGCGGCTGCGCCGGGGCAGTACCGGGGGCCCAGGCCGTAGGCGAGCAGCGCGGCGGGGGCCGGTGGCGGCTCGGCGTGGGGGAGCCAGCGCTGCGGGTCGAACACATCCGGGTCGGGATAGCGGTTTCTGTCGCGGCGCAGTGCCCCCAGGGGCAGGGTGACCACGGCTCCGGCCGGGATCCGTACACCGCCTTGGCAGGTCTGGTGGCGGGTACGGCGGACCAGGAACGGGATGCCGTGGAGGCGGGTGACTTCTTGCACGAAGGCGGTCGCGAGCGGGAGCTGGTGTGCTTGGAGGCGGCTCGCATCGGGCGCGGCGTCGGCTTCTTCCCGGAGCGCCTGCTGGTAGTGCGGGTGGCGGCCGAGTCGGTAGCAGGCCCAGGCGAGGGTCGAGGCGCTGGTCTCCATGCCCGCGATCAGCAGAGCGCGAATGTCGCGCCGCACCACGTGGGGATTCCCGGGAGCGGCAGCGTCGAGCAAGGAAAGCAGGTCTTTTCCGTCCGGGTCGGGCCGGTGGCGGGCGCGCACCTGGCAGACGGCCTCGTCCAGTTCGGCGAGCGCGCGGCGGCAGGCGCGGCGCCGTGGCACGGGCACCCAGGGCCAGGGTGCGAGGGCGTAGCGCCAGAACATGCCGCCGGACACGGTGGAGCGGGCGGCCGCGATCTTGGACAGGGTGTCGGGAGTGAGCTCGCTGTTGAGGACACAGCTGACGAGGAGGCCGCAGGCGAGCCGGCTCATCTCCACCCGCATGTCGAGCGGTCGGTCCGCGGGCAGGTCAGCAAGAAGCCGCCGGGTACGGGCCTGGACGCTGGGCCCGAGAGCGCTGAGTCGGGACGCGGTGAACGCGGGCCTCATCACGGCGCGCCGCTCCCGGTGGGCGGCTCCCTCGAGGCCGACCACCCCGTTCTCTGCGAAGTCGCGCAGGCTCGGGTCCGGGCCCCAGAACCGGAAGGTGTCCTCGTCACTGCCGACCTTGCGCAGCAGCGCCGGGTCGTTGACCTGGTAGGCGGTCGTCGGGCCGGTCCTGGTCCGGACGACCGGGCCCGCTTGGTCGAGGTTGGCCGGGTCCAGCCAGAACCGCAGGGCGCGGGAGTGGGCGAGTACTCCCGGGTCGGGCGGCACGGGCGGTTGTCCGGGGCATGCTGTCCTGTCCACACTCATCAGCTTCGCTGTCCTGTTCACGTTCGTCGGCTTCCGCGGCTCCGGCCGCCAGTACGGGTGGGCAACGATCGATTCCGGGGGCGGTCACGGGTTGGCCGGCCCTGTCCGTCGCGGAGTACTTCCGGCGGCGAGGCCTGTACCCACACCGGCGAAGCCGGCCCGCCCGGTGCCAGTACCGCCGGGCCCTGGGCCGGGACCGGCCTGGAGTGGCAGGCGCCGGCGCGCTCATTGCCGCCGCTGGCTGGAGGTGTCGTCGTCGGGTCGCGCACCGTGGCAGTAGCCCCTCGTCGTTCACCAACCCGATGTCTGGCCCCAGTGCATCCCCGGATGACAAACGAAGAGGGTGACTTGGTGCGTGGCTCCGCCGGTTAGCCTTCCGAGGTTCTGCTGTTCATGGCGGTTACGCCGGCGAATCGTTCCTGCGGTGAATGTCGACGCCCGTGCGGGTGAGAGATCGCTACCGAGGCTCCACCAGGAAGGGGATGGCCGGTAGAACGCGGGGGTGATCAAGAACCTTGTGCGCGGCTTCGGCGCGCTTTCTATCGCGATAGCCCGCTCATCGCTTCCACCCCCGCCCAAACCGCCCAGGCTCCCAAGGGGCTGCGGGCTGCTGAGGTGACCACGCTCGCCGACACCGTCGGCCTGATCACGGTAAAGGACGAGAACCGCACCGGATACACCCGCTCGTCCTTCAAGCACTGGAACTCCGGCGATCTGGCCGATGGGTGCAACACCCGCAACGAGGTCCTGCTCGCCGAGGCGACCACAGCGCCGGCGGTGGCGTCCGGGTGCAAGCTGACCGGGGGCAGTTGGCTTTCGTACTACGACGGTCCGGAGGTTGCCGACCCCGGCGCTCAGAACATCGACCACGTGGTGCCCCTCGCTGAAGCCTGGGATTCCGGTGCCTCGGGCCTGGACGGCAGCCCGGCGTGAGGCCTATGCGAACGAACCGTGCGCGGCGACCTCGCTGGTCGCGGTGACCGCTCGTACGTACCGTCAGAAGTCAGACCAGGACCCGGCGGAGTGGCTGCCGCCGGCTTCGGAGGCGCAGTGCCGGTATGCGGGGGAGTGGGTGTCCACCAAGCTGTGCTGGCAGCTGGCCGCGGATGCTGCAGAGCTCGAGGCGCTGAAGATGTTCGCCGAGGGGCCTTGCGAGGACAGCATCGTTTCCTATAACTCCGCCCCGTAGCCGTCCCCGTTCCGGATGCCGGTGCCGACAGTGCCGGCACCCGAAACGGAAGGCTCCCTGGCTCAGTTCTACCTGAGAGGCGTGTGGCATGGGCCGAAGCCGGGACGTCGTGGACGTGCAGAACAACCTCCGTGGGGGAGGCGGCGTCCCCGCGCTCACTGTGCGCGCCTGGCAAGCCGTCAGCGACCCCAGCACCACCTACACCGCCGAGACCCTGGAACTCCTGGTCCAGACGGCGGAGCTCCGTCTCACCGTCGACGTGAGACCAACCATCGACACCCTGCGCATCATCCGCAACGCGCACAGCGTCTGGCACCGGCTGCGTGATGACGACCCGGAGACCGCCCTCGAATTCGCCGCCCCGATCCTCGCGCTCCTCCACGATCACCCGCGCCGTACCCGCGACGTCATCGAATGGGCCGCCTCACGACGATGAGCCCGCATGTGAGGGACGTCGAACGCCCCGCGCGTGAAGACCGGCGGGGCGTTCGGAAGGCGAGCGGCGCGCGGAGGCGGATCAGCATCGCCTGAATCTTGGTGACGGGTGGTGCCAGGGAGCGGTTACGGGCGCTGCGATCGTCAGGGCACGTCGCCTTCCCAGACCCATGGGCCGTCGGGGCGGCTGAACGTGGGTGCGTAAGAGGCTCGTCCGCCGGGGTCGTATGCGCTGTACAAGGTGATCAGGTATGCGCCGACTGTGCGTTCGTCGGCGGTGAGGCCGGTGACGTCCAGCAGTTGCCCGTCCAGCGGTCCGCCGTCCAGTTCGACATGTTCGTGGTCGGGGTGGGTGGTGTAGGCGGCGGTGGCGTCGTGGTCGGCCCCGTAGATCCGCGGCCGTGTGTCCCTGGGATCGGGGGGAAGGGAGAAGCGAAGCAACGGCACCCCGGCGCCTGAGCCGAGCTATCTGTCTGAATGACCGACTGCATGTGCAGCCGAATTCGCCTTGATCGCTGCTGCGGTGAGGAGTGCGAGAACTCCTACGAGCCCGGCCGACGGAACGATGATGACAGTCGCGTTCACGGTATCACTCAGCGTGAAAGCCAGGCCGAGTGTCAACGAAATGACACCTGTGGCATAGGCGGTCAGGAAGGTTGCCGTCAGCATCGGAGCCGCGGAGGCGTGCCCTGATTGCCATGCGCGGTCGGAGGACATCGTCGCCTTGGTCCGAATTCCAATCGCAGAGTTACGTTGGATGCTGCCGCTCGCAACTTGGTTCTTCATGTAATGAATTACCGCGCCCAGTGTCACTAATCCCGTGCCGAAAGCGAATCCCGCGACCGGGTCCATTGCTTTTCCTCCAAGAACATAGATATCGGCGATCCCTGTTCGGATGCGCCTCCCCTCAACCGGCAGGAATTGAATCGCCTGTCAGTCAACATGCCACAAAAGTCACCCCCGTTCCCCACATATAAGCCGACCTCAAGCGGGGTATTGTAGTGTTGCGATAGTAACGTGATTGCTTTGGGTGGTTGAAGATCGATGCAAGACATCCTCTACTGATGTGTGGCGCATTTCGGGAGGTTTGCGCGGTCGCTGAGGTTCCATCTGCCTCACCGTGGGGCGTGGACCCCGACTTCCTGCTCCGGACCGGCTGCCCCGCGGCCGCCGGAGCCGTCTTCCGGGCCGGCGCGCGCCCGCCACATCACGCCACGCCCTCCGTCCGGCGGCCGCCACCGGTCCGCCGCCGCAGATCCACCCGGGCCGCAGGCGTGCGGCCGCGCGGGGTGGACCAGAAGGGGTGCCAGTGGAGTGGATCCGGACGGACAGCGCGAACACACCGTGCGGGAGGACCTGCTCGGCTGGAAGGACATGGGCTGACACCCCTGCCGATGAAGCGGATCGCGTCCGTTAGGTGGGTGGGTACGGTGAACTGCCCAGCCGCTAGGCAGTCGCCGACACCCCCATGGCCGTCCGCAGCCGCCTGACCGGCCACACTTCCCCGAGGGCACCGACCTCGCAGTCCACACCCGCGAACACCTCGATGCCGTCGCCGCCCAGCTCAACGGCCACCCACGCGAATCGCTCGGCTGTGAAACTCCAGCCGAGCGCCTGCATGAACTCCCAGCAGCCTGATCAAACCGACCACGTGTTGCGGCGATCCCTAGAAACCGCCGTCATTCGATCGTGAATCGAATGACCGGCCAATTCTCACCTCCCAGTCGTGCACTTCTTCAGGACCTGAACATAGTCGGGGCCCAGCTCCTCCAGCGTTGAGCTGACCCACTGACGTCCGGGTTCCCCCAGTGCACCCCAACGCCAAGCCAGCGCCTGCCGTGAACGGCGCTGGCGAGTAAAAACACTTCCGCCGAGCGTACTTGCGAATCCATGACAGATGTCAGCGATCATGTAGATTCGACCCTCAGGATCCGTATCGCCATCTTCGCGTGCAGTTGGAATAGCATCGATTCGAGCAATTGCGCGAATGTCAATGAATCCCTGCGTCAAAAGATCCGCGATCACTCGCTGCGCCGTACATCGATTCACCTGGCGACCCCTAATATGGATTGGCGTGTCTCACGATATCCCTCCAAGCCCTGTACTTTTACCGTAGTCCGCGCGGCGGATTAGTTCAGCGGCTCGATGGTTCCCGTTTTGCATGGATCCGTCCCCTGCCAATGTCAAATATCCACCGCCATTGGGCCACAGCGCAGAGTCTAGAAGCTTCGAAGAAGTCATCCCCGACAGGGATCAGGCTTTCGCGGAACTGTCTGCCGTTCCACCCACGTCAGGAAGATTAATACCCCGCCCTGGCGGCGCGCTCATCTGTCCAGGGTGCGACTCCACGCCGGTCACTCCACGCCGGGTGACCGGAGTCGCGCCCCGCCCCGGGGCGTCTGGCTCTGTTCACGACTTTCGGGTTCTGGCACAGATCTTGGGGAGCGATCACGGATCGCGACAATGCAAGGAGTGCCGATGTAAGCGGGACCACGTAGCTTTCGGTTGACCGCGGCCGGGCGGCGAGGAGGGAGTGAGGCATGGGGTGGGTCGGGGACGCGCGGCTGGCAGCCGGGCCCGAGGCCACCTGGTACTTGGAGACGGCTTTCTCGCCTGGTGCTCACCTGGGGACGGTGTACGACGATCCGACAATGCCGGTAGTCGTGACGGGCATCGAGGAGCTGACGACGATCCGCGTACCGAGCGGCCGCCTCGTCGTCGATGCGCCATGCCACGACGACCAGGTCTGGGAGTACAGGAGGGGGCTGCCGGCCAGGCCCCCGCGGGAACTGACGGTGCGCATTCCCCCGGGCGTCTACGGGGTGAAGATCGCGTGGACGGCGGGCCCGTACCAGTTCATGGGCCAGCACGTCGACGGTGTTGAGTGCGCCGCGACGCGCCTGTGTATCAGCGACGACCCTGTCGTCGGACGGGAGATGGGCCTGAGTGTCGAGGGCGACATCGCCCGGCTTCAGCCGGGCGAGGAGCCCTGTTTCTTCTCCGATGCCAATGTCGGCTGCTTCGCCGACGCAAGCGCGTGGACGACTTGTCCGCACCGTTTCGCACGTTCGTAGACGGGGTCCCTGCACCGCGCGGTACCGAGCAGCTGGCCGACGGGTGCGAACGGGTACGCGATGATTCGCAGCAGGCCGATCTCGTCACGTTCGGGGCCGAGTCGGGCGGCGTCGTCTGGTTGGGCCGCACGAAGACCGGCGACGTGGCGGCGATCGTCGTCACCAGCGGCATGCCCGATGCCAAAGCATGACATCGCTGCCGTCTCTCCCTGTCCTGCAAGTCGCGCAGCTGGACGTGGCTGCCCGCTGCTACTGCGGGAACGATTGATGCGGAGTTCGGCCCACAGATATTGATCAGGCGGGGCAAGAGTCTTGTCGAGTTCCGAGAACACTTCGTCGGCGTGTCTGGGTGTGGAGGGGCCCGATGAGCGGGACGGATATCGTCCTGACGTGACACAAGAGTTCGAACTTGCTGCGTCTCTTGCCGGAGGCGTCGAAGGCCGTCGTGGTGCATGGAGCTTCATCCAGGGCTTCGCTGCCCACTGGGCTGGTGCCCTGGAGGCCGGTGACGGGTGGGAGGAGGCTGATCTGGCCGCTGCCGAGGAAAGGCTGGGCGTCCGGCTGCCGACGGCGTTGCGTGAGGCGTATCTGCTATTCGGGCGCCGTCGAGACCTCACCAGCAACCACGATGTGCTGCTGGGCCCGGCCGAGCTGTATGTGGATGACGTCAAGGAGGCCCTGGTCTTCCGTCACGAGAACCAGGGGGCGGCATCCTGGGGAATCCTCCTCGACGGTCTGCAGGATGACGACCCTGCGGTGTTCATACGGCCTGACCTTGCCGACAAGAACGCCGAGCGGTGGGAGGACTGGCTGGGGCGTCTTTCCCTCTGCTTCGTTGAGATCGTGCTCTCCGAGTCCCTGCAGGCGGATCAGGAGCTCTGCGACTTCCTCGACCCGGATGACGACAGCATCGAGCTGCTCGAGGAGAACGCCGTCCGGCTGCCGTTCCCCGCGTATCCGATCCGCGAGGAGGATCACGCGATCCGGTGGTTCCTGGGGCAGGACGTCCTTCTGCGGGACGACGGCATGGCCATTCTGGCCCGCGGCCGGACGGCAGAAGACCTCGACCGCGTTAGAGACATGATCCCGGGCGACTGGCTCAACGCCTATCGCTGACCACATCCGAGGCTTCGGTCGGCCGAGTCGCTCAGGTTGGAGCCAGGCCAGGGACTGTTGTTCGGCGCGTGCGCGGGTTGTGGCCGGGCGGTAGACACCTCACGGTGCCAAGCGGTCTAGCCGGGGGCCGTAGGAGGCCGGTACAGCCTGCTGGCTGTTCGATTCAGGCAGGGGGCGGATGCGATGGACGTATGAGCCGGTGCTGACGATGGCGCCGCCGCGGCGGCTCTTCATGGCCCGGAATGCCTCGCGGGCGCGGAAGAAGGAGCCGCGGGCGTTGACCGCCATCACTTCGTCCCAGTCCTCGGCCGTGGTTTCCGTGACGGACTGTTCTGGGTGCGCCCGGCATTGTTCACGAGGACGTCCAGTCCACCGAAGGCGTCCAAGGCCGTTTCCACCGCGCGGTGGGTGGTCTCCTCCTGGGTGATGTCACCGTTTGTGGTGACGACACCAGGAAACTCCTGCTCCAGATTCGAAACGTCGGGGCGGAGGTCGAGGGCGACGACCTGGGCGCCGTGGGCGTGGAGGAGCGCCACGGTCTCCCGGCCCACTCCTCGTGCGGCTCCGGTGACGAGAGCGATCTTCCCAGGGAACTCGATGGATTCGGACGTTGTGTTGGATGGGGTTGCAGGTGTCATGGTGCGGTCCCTGGAGACGGTGAGTGTGAGTGAAGGCCCTGGTGAGGGCACCTGAAGTGCCTGTGCAGTGGTGCGATGCGCGGCCCCCGTGGGCCGCGCCGTTGACGCTTTCACGGCAGGCCCCGTGGACGTCTACACCCGGGCTGTTCAGTGTGCGGTGAGTCCGCCGTCGACCACCAGCTCCGAGCCGGTGACGAACGAGGAGTCGTCGCAGGCCAGGAAGAGGATCGCGCGAGCGACTTCGTCGGCCCGGCCGGCTCGGCGCATGGGGGTGCGCTGGATGTCCGGCTGATGGTCGCCCTGTTCGTCCAGGAGGTCCTGGATCATCGGCGTGGCGATCACCCCAGGATGCACCGAGTTGATCCTTATTCCCTGCCGGGCGTACTCGACAGCGGCGGTTTTGCTCAACAGGCGCACGGCCCCCTTGGACGCCTGGTAGGCCGCAGCCGCACCGCTTCCCACCAGGCCGAGGACTGACGACGTATTGATCACCGACGCGTCGCCGTTCGCACGCAGGAGCGGCATCGCCGCCCGCATGCCGAGCCATGTGCCTTTCTGGTTCACGTCAATGACGCGGTCCCACGCCTCTTCCCGTGTGTCCTCGATACCTGGCCAGTCCAGGATGCCGGCGAGGTTCACGAGCACGTCCAGCGTTCCGAACCGGTCGCGTACAAGGGTGATCACTTCGTCCCACTCCCGGGCGGAGGAGACATCGAGGCGGGCAGCGACGACCTCCGCACCGCGGGCCTTCATCCGGTGGGAGAGCTCCTGCAGGGGGCGTTCGGCGATATCGGTGATCACCAGCCGGGCGCCTTCGCCGGCGAAGAGCTCGGCAGTCGCTGCGCCGAGTCCGCCATTCGCGCCCGTGATCAGTGCGACCTTGCCGTCGAGCCGTTGTCCTGGCATGGATGTGGTCCTTAACTCCTGTTGATGTTGACCGACTGGGGTGTCGGGACTTCCTGGTCCGCCGGCGGCGGAGTCGTACCCCGGGAGCAGGCCGATTACGGCCCGACCTTCTCTATGGCTGCTTCTGCTCCCGGTAGAGCACGAGGTGCTCGTGATGGAGCACTCCCTGCCGGATGTCGCCCGTGGTGGTGAAGCCGGTGTCGTCGACGTAGTCCAGGTGGCAGCCGGCCACCGTGTACCGGCCGGTGTACGCGCTGGACTGCTCGCCGCGGGCTTCGCCGTGCCGGCAGTCCGGGTGCAGCTTCTGCCGGAGGTGACCGTCCGCGGTAACCCACACCCCGGCCAGCTCGACCTGGTCGCCTTCAACGATCCCGGCCATGGCGGACTCCTCTCCTCGAACGATGTGGTCCCTTCCGCTCCACCGAGTCTGGGCAGGCCACCGGCCGTCAACCAGGACGTGTGCTGTCTGGGCATGGCACACCCAGGCAGCACACCGAGCCTTCGCCTAGCCTCATGGACGACAACCGCCTTGGAGACTTCCTGCGCGCACGCCGCGCCACCTGCGGCCGGAGGCCGTCGGCATGGCGAGTTACGGGCCCCGCCGGGTCGCCGGCTGCGCCGTGAGGAGGTCGCCGTCCTGGCCGGAGTCAACGCCGACTACTACACCCGCCTGGAACAAGGCCGCGAGCGCAACCCCTCACCCCAGGTGATCGACGCACTCAGCCGCGCACTGCAATTCGACACGGACGCCCGCGTGCACTTGTACCGGCTGGCCGGGGCCACGCCTAACGACCGGCCCACCGCCCACGCCACCGAGCAGGTGAGCCCAGAGCTGCGACAGCTGATGGACAGCTACCCGATCAGGTCGGCCACCGCAAGCGCCGGGGAATAGCTGGCGGGCGGCCTCCGGCCTTCGACCGCGCGGACTACAAGGCCAGGGCACGCGGTCGAGTGCGCCATCAGCTCAGCTTCACCGCCCTGCAGCGTCGCGCGACAGCCGGCCGCAATGCTCAGCCTCTGGCCACGGCGATGCCCGCGCACTTCATCGCGTTCGACGTTTTCCAGATCGATGGCCAGGAACTGCTGGCCGACCCGTTCGTGGGGCGGCCGCGAGGTTTTGGAAGTGCTGTTCGCCGACCCCCGGCTCGGAACCCCCTGGACGCTGTGCCCGTCGACCACGGACCTGGCTGTGGCAGAGATGTGGCTGCACGAATGGACCGATGTCCCCAGCGGCCGTCCTTGGCGTTCCGCACATCCCGTCGGCTTGAGCGAAGCGATGACGACGTGTCCCGTGCGGGCCCAGACGTCATATCGTCTGGACCCGCACGGGACGGGGTGTCAGCGCTTCATGAGGGCAAAGACGCCCCAGTTCAGGTATTCACGCCCATAGCAGGCATAGCGGGCAGGCTCAGTAGTGAGCTCGTCCCGGACTTGGGGGGCGAATTCGTCATCCGGATGCTCATCGAGCCAGCGGCGCATGGTGAGCCACTGGGCCGCGAAGTAGCGGTCCCACCCGTTCTGCTCGGCCACCGTCATTTCCACGACGTCGTAACCGAGTCCCTGAAACTGCTCGATCAGAGCGGGGAGGAGCAGGAAGTCGGCGATGGAGGTGGCGAGACATGCCTTGGCCGTCTCCTCGTCCGGAGGGGTCCGCCGCCAGAACGGTTCGCCGATCAGCATCATTCCTCCCGGGCGAAGGCTGCGCTGCAGCAGCTCGGCCGTTCCAGCGACGCCGTTGCCGATCCAGGTGGCCCCGACGCAGGCGGCCAGATCGACCGGCTGGTCGGCGACATGGCCGGCGGCATCGTCGTGGATGAAGTCGACCTGGTCGGCGACGCCGAGTTCGGCGGCGCGGGCCTTGGCCTGCTCGGTGAAGAGCGTGCTGAGGTCGACGCCGGTGCCGGTGAAGCCCAGGTCGCGCGCCCAGGTGCACAGCATCTCGCCCGAGCCGCTGGCCAGGTCGAGCACCCTTGTCCCGGCGGGGAGGCGGAGAGACTCGCCAAGGGTGGCGAACTCGTTGGCGGTCAGCGGGTTGTGGATGCGGTGGCCGCTCTCGCGGATGGTGTACATGCGGGGAAGGTCCATGACCTTAGTCCTTTTCGTCATGCCTTGAAGTGGGGGGACTGCTTGAGGGCGCGCACCTGGCGGGCGATCTGCTTCATCGGCCGTTCCAGCTCGGCGCGCAGTCGCGCGTCGGTGCGGGAGGCGGCATAGGCGTTCTCGCGCTGCAGCCGGTGGTAGCTGTCGAGGCGCCGCCGGGTGAGACGGCCGTCCTCGACGGCGGCCAGCACCGCGCAGCCCGGCTCGGTGGTGTTGGCGCAGTCCGCGAAGCGGCAGTCCAGCGCGAGCTCAGTGATTTCGGCGAAGGTCTGCTCCAGGCCGTCGTCGGCGTCGTGCAGGCCGACGCCGCGCAGGCCCGGGGTGTCGAGCAGGACTCCTCCGTGGGGCAGCGGCAGCAGTTCGCGCCAGGCGGTGGTGTGCCGGCCCTTGCCGTCGCTGTCGCGCACCGCGCCGGTGGCCAGTAGGTCCTCGCCGAGCAGGCGGTTGCCGAGGGTGGACTTACCGGCGCCCGAGGGCCCGAGCAGGACGACCGTGCCCGACAGGACGGCAGCCAGGACGTCCAAGCCCTCGCCGGTGGCGGCGCTGGTGACCAGCACCTCCACCCCCGGGGCCGCCTCGGCCACCTCGGCGGCCGCCGAGGTGGGGTCGGTGGACCGGTCGGCCTTGGTGAGCACCACCACGGGTGTGGCTCCGCTGTCCCAGGCCAGGGTGAGCATCCGCTCGACCCGCCCGAGTTTGAGCGGGTCGGCGAGGGAGACGGCCACCGCGACGGTGTCGACGTTCGCGGCCAGGACCTGGGCTCGGGAGGCGCGCGAGGCGGTGGAGCGGACCACGGTGGTCCGGCGCTCCAGCACCTCCACCACGGTGGCGGAGGTCGCCGCGCCGGCTGGCCGGACGGCCAACCAGTCGCCGGTGCACGGCGTCAGCCGGTCACCGGTGCCCGACGAGGGAAGGAGCACCGCGCGGATGAGTCCGGTCTCGGCGACGACGTCGCACAGGCCGCGCTCGGCCCGCACGACGCGGCCCGGAACCAGCCCATCGGCCCGCGACGGGGCGAAGGAGCGCTCGCGTTCGGTGTCCCAGCCGTAGTCGACCAGAGTAGTCAGGACGCGCTCACGAGACGTGAGAGCAAGTGGGTATGAAGTGGGTTGATGAAACAAGGTGGAGACCCTTGATCAGGGGCCCCGCCGGACGACAGGCATGCCGAAAACACCCCTACGAAGGAGGAAGGCAGGCGAGGGTCAGGACGAGGCCCGGGAGGTGAGGATGATCCGGGCACCGCACACAGCGATGGTCTCCACGACAGTCATCAACACACCTCCTTAGATCTCCGTGAGCGAACTGATCATCGCTCTGGCACCCACGGTAGCACCCTCCGTGGACATCGCCGCCACTCGGGCGGCACGTTCGAGACGTAGATCACCGACGGCATCCGCCGGGCGACAGCGGAAGCGCGCTACGTCCTCATGCTGTTCGACACCACTCCCCGGAAGAGGAGCAGACGCCTCGGCCGGGGCAACCAGTACCTTGCCTCTCGCCTCCGCTCGAGCGGAGGCGAGACGCAAATCGACTACGGACACGTCGGCCGCGTTCGGCGATCGTGCACGCACCTTCGGACTGCTCGCACCCGCCCCGCCCGTCTCGTAGCCGGGCGGGGCCCTGTCATCGATGCTGGCAGACGGGTCCGCAGCCGCCGACACCCGTCGTGACAGGCAGCTGGAGAGCGGGATACGGGTCGGCCTACGGCTGTGGCACGGACTGTGCCACAGCGTCCATCAGCGGTTGATCGCGATGGCGGCGAACTGTGGTGCCTCGTTGCTGTAGGGGGCTCCGGTGAGATCGCCGAGGATCTCGATGTCGGCGAAGCCGGCGCCGCGCAGTTCACCGGTCAGTTCGTCCGGGGTGAAATAGCGTACCCAGTTGAAGTAGGCCCTCGTCCGCTCGGCCTCGAAGATCTCGAACTTGTCCAGTGACACCCCATCGCTCTCGTAACGGTAGGTGTTGTGGAAGTCGAAGTAGGGCTGGTCGGACCAGAATCCGTCCATGAGGGACGGTGCGTAGGTCGCCTGCTCGCGCACGTCGGCAGCGCGGACTTCGAGTCGACGTCGAAGACGAAGGAGCCACCACTGTCGAGATGTGCGCGGACCGTGCGCAGGAGGGGACGTCGCCCGTCCGGGGTCAGCGCGCAGTAGTCGCGCATCACCATGATGATCAGGTCGTACCGTGCGTCGTCCTGATAGGAGAGGTAGTCCTGCTTCAGGTGGCGGACGGACAGTCCGTCCACGCGGGCGAGTGACCTGGCGTGATCGAGTGAGCGCGAGGACAGATCCAGCCCGGTGACGTCCGCCCCGGTGCGGGCGAGGCGGGTGGTGTAGAGGCCGGGGCCGCACCCGAAATCGGCGACGCGCAGACCTGCCCGGACTTCGAAGCGGCTGATGATCCAGGCGACGACCTTTCGAGGTACTTTTCCCGGTAGGAGGAGAGGCCGACGTGCGGGTCCAGGTGCGCTGCGAGCAGGCGCGCGGACATGTGGGTGTCGGTCCACAGGTCCGGGGTCGTGACCTGCGAGTAGACGGCGGGACGGGCGTTGAGTGACGACAGCTCGTCGAACATGGGTGTACTTCCACAGTTCTCTCGAAGTGATGGGAGACCGGCATCTCAAGCGCACGGCAGCGACGACGCCCGTACCGGTTCGGAAGGGTCGAGAACGTTCGCTGAAAGGAGTTCGTCATCAAGAACGATGAGAGCGCACCTGCCTGGCACCAGACATGCCGATCCATGCAGTCCGGGCCTGCAGACGCCGGTGTCGGACATCGCGAAGGGGCCGTCGAACGGCTGGTGGCATGAGGGACTTCAGGCTTACTGGCGCATGCCGGTAACGCTGGACACGACCCTGCCGCCGCGCAAACGACATTCGGCACGCCCACCCCGGGCCGCCGTCCACACCCCGGCATCTCCCGGCCTACCCAGGACCGTCATCGGCGGGACAGCCCCCGGGCGCCAGCTTGGTCCGCCTCGCGTCGCATACACGTCTACGTTCGTGATTCGTCCCCGCTGACGTACGAATACCGCAGCCTTGGAATACGTACCTGGTACCAGCTCTACGCCTGGACGCATCCGAAGCTGATGTCCCGCCGTTCTGACATTGCCCGGCGAGCAGGCGCCCGGTTACAGGAACGGCGATGCCGACCTGTTCGGGAGGAGCAGCGTTGTTGTCATGGCGACGCGTTCGGGCCCCGCACTGATCATCAGTGCGGGGCCCGAACGGACAGGCACCGCGCTCGTGCGGCGTCGGGGCCTATGCCCGGGTGAGACGGCCTTCCCCGTTGCTGCCGCCCTCCGCGCCACCCACACCCTCTTCATACAGTGCGCTGGTGACGCGCGTGTTTCCCTGCCCGCACTCCGGCGAACGGAGGCTGTAGTTCTCGCCGTAGTTGTCGTGGCCCACGTACCAGGTCAACTCGCCGGCCGTGAACTTGTACGCGACCTTGTCGGTCTGACCGGGCACCCACGCAGTATCACCCTCCAGCGAAACGGTGCGCTCCGCCGCTCCGCTGCCCCCGTCGCTGGGAGTTATGGTGCCGCTGTGGCTGCTCGCCCCATCGAGGTCCCTACAGTCATCGATGGAACCACCGCAGGCGGCCTCGGCGAAGGCCGCGGAAGGCGCCAGTACACCAACGCTCGCCCAACTTCCCAGAGAGAGCGCGGGGGCAGTAAGCCGGGCGGTCAGACGCGTCATGCGCGTCATGGAGGCTTCTCCTTCAAGGGGACGCCCTGCTTGCGGGCCCCGACTGCCTGCTGATGAGCGCGACAGACCGTGGAGTCGACGCTCGGATCCCACGTGATCGCACCCTTCACATCGGCCAGGGACTGGAGCCGGGTGAGAATCTGCTGCCAGGTGCCGTTCCGCTGCCATCGACGGAACAGGTCGTAGACCCGGTTCCAAGGTCCGTATTCGGCAGGGATGTCCCGCCATGGGATTCCGGTTCGGACCCGGAACCGTATGCCGCCGATCAGCTGCCGCCGAGGCCAGACAGGCGGCCGCCCTGCCCTGGCACCCTTCGGCAACAGCGGCTCCAGCACTGCCCACTGCACGTCTGTGAGATCTCCCCGACCCATGACCTGTGATCATTCACACCTCAAGATCCACTTTCGACACACGGCCTAGCGCGGGAAGGCGTGTGGTTGCGCCTGCAGGTCCGCCGGTTCATCTGCGCGGACACCTCCTGTGGACGGCAGACCTTCGTTGAGCAGACCCCGGGACTGACCCGCCGTCACGCTCATCGCCTCCGGCGCAGAGGGCCGTCGCCGGTAGGCACTTCCTGCGCTCGTGAGTACCGGTCAGCCCTGGGTGCTTTGCCTCTACCAGGCATGCCAGAGCACACCATGACGGTGGCGGACCAGCGGTATATCTGCGTCGTCAAGGTCGTGGCCAGCGCGGTGCAGCCCGCGGATCCGCTGGGCCTCGAGACGCCTCTGGAGCCGGGCGCGGCCCTCAACTGAAGCGATCTCGCCGGAGAACGAGCCCCTCCTGCAGTACAGCACCATCCATTGCCAAGAGGTGATCCGGCGCAGCTTCTTCGCCGGGGCAGGGCGACGGCCTTCACGGGCGGCTTGGGCCAGTTCAGCGTTCGCGTAGCGCAGGTCATACAGAAACGTGGACTCCGACGTGCCCTCACGGCGGCGGAGCCGACTGGGAGTCGTGCGGACAGTTCGGGACATCAGGAGCCTCCGTGAGGCCCTCTGGGCTTTCCAGAGGTACCTACGGCGGGTGCGTAGGGCTCAGCACAACCCAGTTCCCTTCGTCGGGCGGAACGATCTACCAGCAGCACAGTAGTCGTGGGGAGATGTGGAAGCCGAGGTTTTCCGCTCGCCCCTACTGCCGGGTCAGGCCGCTCCAAGATCCTGCACGGAACTGCGGTCAGACCCACTGCTGGAGGACGTCATCTCTCGTGAACATTCATGGCACTCAAGACCGTCAACTGCTGCCCAAAGTGTTGACCAATCGTTACTACTTCATGTACAAGAAGCCACACAGCGGGACCGCCCCTGCGACGGTAGAAGGGGCGGAACTCCTCGGCAGTCCCCGACAGGACCAGTAGCGCTTCCAGCATCACGTGATCTCTGACGCCACCGGCATTCCGCTCGCCTCCACCCTGACCGGCGGCAACCGCAACGACGTCACCCAGCTGATCCCACTCCTCCAGGCCGTGCCGTCTGTGCGGGGCAAACATGGCCGGCCCTGGCGCCGCCCGGACGTGGTGCTGGGTGACCGCGGCAACGACCACGACAAGTGGCGCCGCCTGGTCTGGGACCTTGGCGTGAAGCCGGTGATCGCCCGGCGCGGGATCGAATGAGGCTCGGGACTGGGCACCCAACGCTGGGTAGAGAAGCGCGCATTCGCACACCTGCACTGGTTCCGCCGCCTGCGGATCCGCTGGGAGACCCGCGACGACATCCACGAAGCCTTCCTCGCCCTCGGATGCGCACTCATCTGCTGGCGGCGCCTGCGCGCTCCGGTGACCGATGCCGTGGGCTAGCTATCTGCCGCTTGGAGCTGTCCGGCCGATCATGCGATTCTTGGCTCGTGATTGATCGCGGTATTGCTCTGCCGTACTACCGTCTCCATGTGGTGCCTGCCGTCGTGGCGCTGGCGAGCCCGACATGGCAGCGAGAGGTGTGGCTCGATCCGGGTCAGTTCGAAGACCTCAACTACACGGTGCATGTGCTTTTCGACGACTTCTGCGATGCGGACAATCCGTCGCCCTGGCTGGGGCAGTGTCTCCGCAGCGAGACGGAGGTTGAACTTGATGGCAGGTCTTGGTACCGCCTACAACGCGGTGCAGGACTCGATCGGCTCCGCTGCCTGCGACGAGGTCTATCTGGACTCACCAGGCTGGTCTGCCGTAGTGGCCGCGGCAGCCCGGTTGGCCCAGGTGATGGTGTCCAATGATCACTCGGCGTTGAGGAAGCTGCATGACGCCGGCTATCGCTGGCCGCTCGGCGCCGAGCCGGTTGCGTTCGGGACGGATGACCAGCACGGTGAGTCATAACCGCAGCCAGATGACCAGGGCCGCACCGGTGGGCTTCCTGGCCTTCACCAGCATCGCCTGCACCCTCATCTGCTACCGCAGACTCGCCGAATGAGATGGCCTCGCTTGCCTCGGCCTATGTCAGTCGAAGTTACTCATCGGTCACCCGGTCTGTCCTGAGTCCGAGTCTGTGATCCAGCGCCCTTCGGCGGAGTTGTGCACGTACGCCGGCCTCCCCTTGGTCCCGCTCGTGCGGAACGGCTTCCCGCTGTCCGTGATCCGCACCGTTCCCGTACGGCCCCCGGCGCTCCACTCCAGCTCCAGGTACCAGTGGCAGTCGCAACCCGCCGTCCGCGCGGAGACCAGCAGCTCCTCGGGGTCGGCGGAGGTGACCTTGTACGGGAACGAGACGGCCGGGATCTTCCGGACCTCGGCGCCGGAGGCGTCAAGGCCGTCGACGGGCCTCGCGAGCGGGCGCGGCCGGTCGAGGTCCACGGCGAAGTGGCGCGGGGTGACGGCGCCGCCACAGCCGTTGTCCATCCGGTACGCGTTCCACGGCAGCGGCGCGGCGCGGTCGACCACGCGCACGTGCAGGGCATGGAGGACGACGGCGTCGGACGGCGACCGGCCCTGGACCGTGATCCGCACCAGCGCCTCCCTTCCGTGCACGGCACCGTGCGTCCCGGCCCATGCCCCGGAGTCGGCCGCGACCGGCGGCGGGGCGACCGCACGGGGGGCCCGGTCCACGAGGTAGGTGTGCCCGCAGCCGCCCTCCCAGAGCTGGGAACCGATGCTCCAGATGAAGGGGAGGGGGGCCGCGGTCTGCCCCGGAGCGGTGGAAGCGGGAGCGGGGGCGGAAGCCGTACGGGTGGGGTGGCCGAGCAGGGCGGCGGCGAGGGCGAACACGACGAGGGCGACGGCGGCAGCGAGGAGGAGGGGAGCGGGGGCACCACGACGGGGGCGGGCGCGGGGCGCCTCCGGCGCGGACAGATCCGCGGCGGACGGGTCCGGCGCGGTCGGGTCCGGGGCGGTCGGGTCCGGGGCGGTCGGGTCCGGGGCGGGCCCGGGACCCGGTTCCGGCGCGGACGGGTCCGGGTTCGATTCCGGCGCGGCCGACACGGCCGGCACAGGCGTGGGCGCGGACGAGGAGGAACGGCGGGCGCGGCCCGCCTTCGTCCAGGCCGCCTCCAGGGCCCGCCGTTCCTCCTCGTCCGCCCCGCACAGCAGGGCGAGGCGGTCGACCACGGCGAACTCCTCCGGGACGGTCGCGCCCGAGCAGTAGCGGTGGAGGGTGGACGCGCTGACGCTCAGCCGCCGGCCCAGCGCCTCGTAACTTCTCCCGTCCCGCGCCTTCAGCGCGCGCACGAGCCCCGCGAACTCCTCGACGGCAGCGTCCTTCGGCATTCCATCCCCCTCGACCCTGCATTTCATCCTTCACGTCCTTGCACGTCAGCGGGGGTGGAATGGTTCCGGGACGGCTGGTGGGCGCGTGATCGTTGCAGCCGGCGGGCGCCGGCCCCACGCTGGTTGAGCACTGACCGAACGAACGACCCGACGGGGATCCACCACCATGAACAAGCTCCGAACCGCTCTTGCCACCGCAGCCGCTGCCACGCTGGGCCTCGCGGCCCTCGCCACAGCCCCAGCGCAGGCCGCTGCCCAGCCCGCCTTCCTCGCCGCTTCCCAGATGCCGCCGTCGTCGACGTCGTGGACCGCCACCCAGGTCTTCACCGGCGTCCCGGAGAACGGCGGCGTCCTCTGCGCCCCGTACAAGATCCCGGCGCAGAACACCCGCTACCGCGAGTTCAGCACCGAGCTCGACACCAACGGTGTCCAGGTCACCACCGTCGCCCGCACCGAGGCCGACGCCGTGAAGCTGGTTGACACCCTCCGCGGGGCCCTCGCCGGCTGCGGCCCCCTGCTGGAGCAGCAGAACCCGGGCCTGCAGGCCGTCAGCGCCTCCCACGGCAAGCTCGCCGTCGAGGAGGGCGCCTGGGTCTACAGCCTGGACACCACCGACCCGCAGATCGGCATCTCCGACATCCACCTGTTCTCCGTCGGCCGCGACGGCCGCACCGTCACCCTCGTCCGTTGGGGCCACATGGGCGACCTCGAGGACGCCCCGCTGACCGCCTTCCGCACCACGACGAAGACCGCCGTCGACAAGCTCCACTGACCCGAGGGCTGACCACAGCTCGTCAGCGGCGCGGCCGGAACCGGGCGCGCCGCTGACGTGCCCACCTGCTCCGCCGACGGCGACCGCTTCCTGGCCTTCACTGCCATCGCCTGCACCCTCATCTGCTACCGCAGACTCGCCAAATGAGATCGTCTCGATTGGTGATCAATCAACGCTCCGTCACGCTGGAACGGGCTGTCGGTGAACAATCCGCGTGCACCGGTTGATCAGGGTGGGGAACACTGTGCTGATGAGCTCTGCAGCCTCCCAGACAGCACAGGAACGGGCCCTTCGGCATGTCGCGGAACTGGCGTCGGGCCCTCCGATGGACCCGGCATTGCGGGTGACCCTCAACTTCCACCCGGACCGTCTGCTGCACGGCAAGCCGATCCTGGACGCTATGGGCGAGGCCGGCGTCTACCACCCGCAGTTCGTCACGGGGACCAGCAACGGCGGTCTGACCGCGCATCCAGGCGGCGACCGGTGGCGCTGGGAGAGCCGGATCTTCGACGGGGCGTACGACGAAGCGACCGCTCATGAGCGGCCTGTTTACGGGGCGTTGAACTTCCGCCGCAAGCCGGTCGGCGGGGCACTGCGGTTCGGCTCGGCCCACTTCCGGCTGACGGCCCAGACGCTGACGCGGAGCACGTTCTGCTACCCGGACAGTTACCTCGAACCGTCGAATTTCGGTGTCGCAGCCCGCATGGGGCTTATCGAGCTTGCCTGCGCCGATCGTCAGGACGAGCTTGACGACTACATCGAGGCGCAGGTTCACGGCTCGGTTCAGTTGCAATGCGATGTGGAGGCGCTGGTGCTGGATCCCTGTTACCGAGGCACGACGGTCGAGGTCGCGGCTCTGCGTCTTGGCTGCCCGGTGGAGTGGCACCCCGGCTTCCGCCTCGGGGTTGAAGAACTCCGATGTCATTCTGACTACCGCGGTCAGGAATACATCGACTTGGGCACGCAGATCGCGGTCGACGGCATGCTCGATCCTCGGATCATCGGAGACTCCGCGCGTGCCGGCCTCTATGATCCCCAGGCGGTCAAGAGAGTGTGGCACTACCTGGCGCGATTCGGGGCCCCCCTGGAAGGCTGCGGACAGATCGGTGGCTCCGGCACCGATGGAGAGGGCTGTACTCGATGGCCTTCGTTGAGGGGCTGGTGCCGGAGGGGCTGTGGGACTTGTTCCCGGCTGTGAGACCGCGAATCCCCACGAGGCCGCGAGGCGGAGGCCGTCGCCGGGTCGACGATCGTGCTGTGCTCGCCGCAATCATCTTCGTCGCCACGTCAGGGTGCACTTGGCGGCAGCTGCCGCCCGTCTTCGGTGCCTCATGGTAGACGGTCCACCGGAGGTTCTCCGAGTGGACCGCGGCGCGGGTGTGGGCGAAGCTCCACCGCCTGGTGCTGGACGAGCTCGGCGCCCGCGGGGAGCTGGACTGGTCGAGGTGCGCGATCGACTCCGTGAACATGCGAGCTCTCAAAGGGGGGAGCTGACAGGCCCGAATCCTGTCGATCGTGGCAAGAAGGCTCGAGGCCACTTGATCACAGAACGGACGGGTCTGCCCCTCTCCATCGGCATCTCCGCCGCCAACACCCACGACAGCCGAGGTCTCGACCCCTCGTCCGAGGCATACCACCCATCTGTCCCGCCGCCGTCCGGCCAAACTGCACGGAGCCAAGGGCTACGACTACGACCACCTGCGGAAACGGCTCCTTTCGCGGAACATCACGCCGCGCATCGCGCGCAGAGGCATCGAATCCTCCCAGCGTCTCGGCCGTCACCGCTGGACCGCGGAGCGGACGGTGGCCTGGCTAAACGGGTGCCGTCGTCTGCACCGCCGCCACCCTCATCTGCTACCGGAGATTGACCAACTGACATGGTCTAGGCACTGTTTCTCGGATCTCCTGACGGGGCTGGGGTGTCGGGGCCAGGCTGGTTGTATGGGTCGTGGTGATCTGACGAATGCGGAGTGGGATCGGCTGGAGTCGTTCTTGCCTCCTGGTGGTGCGCGTGGTGGTCGGTGGAGCGACCACCGCCGGGTCATCAACGGGGTGCTCTACCGGGTGCGGACCGGTGTGCAGTGGCGGGATCTGCCGGAGCGGTTCGGGCCGTGGGAGACGGTCTACAAACGACATCGCCGCTGGTCAGCGGATGGGACCTGGCAGATGCTGCTGTCTCGCATCCAGACAGCCGAGGACGCAGCGGGCGGGATCGACTGGGACGTGGCGGTGGACTCGACAGCGGTTCGAGCCCACCAGCACGCCGCCGGCGCGAGGAAAGCGGTCCCGGCCACCCTTCCTCAAAAGGGGGCCGGACACGGGACGAACCAGGTCGATCCGGTACTACGGAAACTGGCCGCCCGTCTGGAGGAGGTGGTCAGATCGGCGAGCGTCTGGGACGTTCCCGCGGCGGATTCACCACCAAGATCCACCTCGTCGCCGAAACAGCTCGACTGGTCGCGGGCGGTGATCGACTCATCCCACGTCCGGGCCGCTCGGCGCGGCCCAAAAGCGGCCCCAGCCCGGTCGACCGCGCGCGGCCGGGCAGCAAGCACCACATCCTCGTCGACGGCCAGGGCATCCCGCTCGCGGTGTCCCTGACCGGCGGAAACCGCAACGACGTCACCCAGCTGATGCCGTTGCTCGCCAAGATTCCGTCGGTCCCGGGGCTCGTCGGGCGGCCACGTCGACGGCCCGATGTACTGCTCGGTGACCGCGGCTACGACCACGACAAGTACCGCCGCCTGGTCTGGGCTCGGGGCATCAAACCGGTCATCGCCCGACGCGGTGTTCTGCACGGTTCTGGCCTCGGAGTTCACCGCTGGGTTGTCGAGCGCACGATCGCCTGGTTCCACGGCTTCCGACGTCTCCGCATCCGCTGGGAGAGACGTGATGACATTCACGAAGCCTTTCTCGGCCTCGCCACCTGCCTCATCACTCACCGCCACGTCCAACGCCTTTGTTAGGACCTCTTAGAGGGCATCTGATCAACGTTCATGCTGGTGTGACGGGCATGTCCGTTTCGATTCGCCAGGTTGGTGCGGATTCTCCCGTCAGCTCGCGG